>NZ_JMLV01000037.1 GCF_000686045.1 Fodinicurvata fenggangensis DSM 21160 | reverse complement strand
CCCTTCTTCCGGCATGTCTCAAGGAAGATCCGCCAGGAAGCCTCCCCTTCCTGGCGTAGTGACGCAGCGCTGTCCGCGTAGAAATCAGCACCACCATTCAGGCCGGTGAATTCACCGCGGAACATTTCAATTTCGGTATCGTACTGAATGACGGCGCGATAACCGTCTATGGTCATGACGTTATTCATGGCCTTACCTCGCCGGTGGGTTCGGCCTGCGGCCGCTGTGGTAGACGGTCGAGGTCGGAACCGAGCTCGGCGCGCGCCACGTCAAGCTCGTAGGCTTTTTGAAGGTTCATCCAAAGATCAGGTGACGTGCCGAAATACCGACCGAGGCGCAACGCCGTGTCGGCCGTGATATTGCGCTTTCCAGCCAGAATCTGGCTGATCCGGTTCGCCGGCACGTCGATCAAGCGTGCCAGTTCGGCTGCGCTGAAACCGAGTTCTTCTAGCTCGTCGGCGAGAATCTCGCCTGGATGGATGGGTGTGCGTGCCATGATTCGTCCTCCTAGTGGTAGTCCACAATCTCAACGTTTTCGGGCCCGTCCGCCTCTGCCGACCATTCAAAACAGATGCGCCACTGGTTGTTGATCCGAATACTGTACTGACCCTGCCGGTCGCCTTTGAGCGCTTCGAGGCGATTGCCCGGCAACTGGCGCAGATCAGTCAAGCTCTTTGCAGCCTCTAGGAGCCGGAGCCGCTTTTCAGCTTGGCGTCGGAAGGGCTCGAACTGTCTTACTCTTTCTCCGGCGGCGAAGCGTTCTGTCTTGTTGTCATGATAGCTCCGGATCATATGATTAGCGTAATACGTGGTACGCGATACGTCAAGCGTATCGGTGTGCCTACTTATGAAAACATCCTCGGATGAGCTCAATGCGCGTTATTTTTCTTTCCAACAAACCCACATTTGTAATTTTGATGGAAAATTCATTTCTATTAATGCCCAAATGTGGTAATATGTTTTCATGATTATCTCATTCCTTAATCAAAAAGGCGGTGTGGGTAAAACCACCCTAGCAGTTAACGTCGCTGC
>NZ_JMLV01000036.1 GCF_000686045.1 Fodinicurvata fenggangensis DSM 21160 | reverse complement strand
CTGACCAACCGATTTCTGCGCCATAACCGCCCCCAATCAGCAATGTGTATTCCAAAATTGAATCACATCTCTGATTTCCGCGCAAAGGTCTCCAGTATGAGGTGGTTCGAGGGCGCACGGGGGTGCGCTTACCTGCGCCATGACGCCAATTTTTATTTTACTTCAATTATTTACTAAATACGGCGTCATCCAGAGCTGCGGAGCGAAGCGGCGCCTCGAAGGATGGGCGGCCTGCGATAGCCCCTCTCCCTCCCCGCCGCCTGTGCCGGCAATCGGGCTGTTAATTGTCATGCAGCTGCATTACATTGTGTAACATAACATGACACTGGAGCGGCTATTCAGGAGCAGGCCCATGACACAGAATTCTCTGGTGCAGACCCGCATCGATCCCGAGGTCAAGGCCAAGGCCAGCGCTGTGCTGGACAGCATGGGGCTGACGCTCTCCGACGCCGTGCGCATTCTTTTGACCCGGGTGGCCGCCGAAGGGGCCCTGCCGCCCGGCCTGACGACGGATCCGGCAGAGCATGATGCCTGGTTCCGCGCCCGCGTCGAGGACGCCTTGGCCGACACGCGCGCGGACCTTTCGGATGAGGAGGTGCGGCAGCATTTCGAAAGACGCCGGACTGCCGCCGCACAAGACACCTGAGGGTGAGGCGTGAGGCTGTCCTGGTCCCGGCTGGCTTTCGAGGACAGGACGCGGATCTTGGATCACATAGCCCAGGATAACCCTGCTGCGGCCGCGGCTCTGGATGAACGGATCGAAGAACAGCTTGAAGGCTTGCGGCAGAATCCTGAGCTGGGCCGTAGCGGCCGTGTCCAGGGAACGCGTGAACTGGTTATTGCCCAGACCGCCTATATTGCCGCCTATAGAGTCGAGGCAGACCGCATTCGGATTCTGCGGATATTGCATAGTGCGCAACTCTGGCCGGATGGATTCTAGCTTTACGAATTCTCCCAGGCTTGGCCGCCTGTGCCAGCGTGCTTCGAGGCTCGCCCCTTTGGGTCGAGCTCCTCAGCATGGAGACCTTTGCGCGGAAATCAGAGATGTGATTCAATTTTGGAATACACATTGCTGATTGGGGGCGGTTATGGCGCAGAAATCGGT
>NZ_JMLV01000035.1 GCF_000686045.1 Fodinicurvata fenggangensis DSM 21160 | reverse complement strand
GCTGATGCTGGTTTTGGTGAGTACGATGGGGATTGCCTGCCGGTTTACGGTGCGGGCTCGGAGTCCGTTGTTTCTGATCTGAGCGACGATGGGTCTCAGACGGGTGTGAAGCTGACGGGTCTGGCCTTTGGCGCCTACACGGCCGGTGAGTCCCTGGATCTGGAGAGCCTGGCTGCGGGTGAGAATGTGACTTTTGACCCGAACGGTGCGGGTGTCCTGGTTGATGGTGAGGACCGCGGCCTGCAGGTTCCCGATCAGATCAATCATGATCCGGACGGTGAGGGTGGTTCGAGCGAGGCTTTGGTTGCCACGCTTGATGATCCTGCGAGTTCGGTGACGGTTACGGTTTCGAACCTGTTCAACAATGAGGACCAGGGCGAGTACGGCCAGGTGACGCTGTACAACCCGGACGGCGAGGCGCTCGGGACGGTTCTGTTTGGCTCGTCGCCGGATGCGCCTGGGGATTACGACGGCGTCTACCAGCAGGTTGATTTCGGCAGCAGCAACAACGTCGGGACGATCACGCTGGAGGCCTCGGAACTCTGCGAGGGCGATGCGATTGGTGCGCTGGCGTTCGAGGCGGCGCCGTATGGCGGTGCTGTCTCGGAAGGTGACGCCCAGGCGAGCGACAGCTCGGACTACTTTGTGCGCGAGCTCGACTACACGAAGGCGGTTGTTGAGGAGTACCGCTTTGCCGAGGACGGCGAGACCTCGTCCGCGGCGCATGGCGGGGACTCGGAGACGGCCCGCCTGATTGACGTGAAGTACGCGGCGACGACGCAGGACGATGACGGGTCCGAGGGCATCACGCAGATTGTCCTGAACAAGGGCGAGAGCGACGGGTCCTGGGTGGACACGACCGGTGAGACGCAGGCGCTTGGCGGGGAGCTTGTGCTTGGCGACGGTTCGGTTTGGAGCGTCTCTGAGGACGGCAGCGAGCTGACGCTGACGTTTGAGCGCTACGAGGGTCAGTCCGAGGAGGGCGAGTATGCCGGTCCGACGTCTGTGGACCTGGCTGGCCAGCTTGGCATTGAGCTGCCGGTTGACGACAGCACGGACTTCACGCTGACGGGCAAGGCGCAGACGCAGGAGTATGACGACGACGGCTTTGCCGAGGATGGCGCGTATCGCGAGTTGATCGATGGCTGGCAGGAGTGCAACGACTGCGGCGACAAGACCGAGTGGACGGCGGAGTCGAGTGTGTCGTTCAAGGTCGAGGGCGTTGTGGCCGAGGCGG
>NZ_JMLV01000034.1 GCF_000686045.1 Fodinicurvata fenggangensis DSM 21160 | reverse complement strand
CCTACGAGAACTGGCAGATCACCCAGGGCGGTGAGACCAAGCTGTTCTCCGAGTGGCAGGCCGAGGCCGGCGAAGGCGAGGTGATCGTTACGCTCACCGACCAGGGCGACGACGGCAAGGACTATGACTTTGTCGCAACCCAGGGCGAGGACGGCAGCCTGACCTTGACGCTGCACGAGAACTCCGTCCCGGGCCCGGAATCCATCAACCTGGATGGCGTCCTCGATCTGCAGGTTCCCATCGACGACAGCACGGATTTCACATTCGAGGTCGACACCACGACCTTTGAGTATGACGACGACAGCTTCAGCGATCTTGCCAATCGCGAGCTCAACCCCGAGGCTGAGATTCCCGACTATTGCGGCGAGGAGAGCGAGACGGTCTCCGACTCCCTGCCGATCCAGATCGGCGGCGTCGCCGGGCCGGCTGAGACGGGCTTTGCCTACGAGGAAGGTGGCGAGGTTTGCTCTGTCGAGACGGTCACGAAGGTGATTGGTGTCGATGCGGCCTTTGAAGGGTTCTCTGCGGCCTTTGTCTCGAACGCCGAGGGTGCGCCTGAGGTCAACGAGGAAGGCGACTACTTCATTTCGGTGAAGAACCCGAGCGATGAGGCGATCACCTACACCTGGGAGGATGCCGGCAGCGGCCAGAGTGGTTCGTTTGAGGCGCCTCCGGGCTGGAACAAGGTTGCGGTGGACCTGCCGGCCAACATGAGCAACGTGACCTTCAGCTACGAGGGGAACGAGAACACCAGCAACAATCTTGGTGAGCCGGCTCTATTCGAGCTGGGTGACAGCGACTGGGTTGCCGAGCAGACGACTTCGGGTGTGACCTATGTCGAGGACGGCGAGCGCCTGGCGGAAGATCACGGTGCGGACAGCACCGAGAGCCCGCTGGTTGTTCCGGTGAACTACATGGCCGCCACGCAGGACAGCGACGGCTCCGAAGGCATTGTCGAGGTGCGTCTGTCGAATACGAGCGACGGCGGGACCTGGCAGGTGGCCGGCGGTGCCCTGGGCCAGGGTGATGACCCGGTTGAGGTTGAGGTTCCGACGCAGGCCGGCGGTACGACCACGGCGACGGCCAGTGTGGATGGAGATGGCCAGTTGGTTCTGTCGTTTGCGGATCCGGGGGCGGAGTCTGTCGATCTTTCGAGCCTGGTTGGCGTTGAGCTGCCGATCGACGACAGCAGCGACTTCCGGATTGATGCCGCGACCACGACCCGCGAGTACGACGATGACGCCTTTGCGAACCTTGAGACACGCGAACTGAAGGACGGCTACGAGTTCAATCCGGATGATCCGGAGTGTGCCGACAGCGAGCATGTCACCGAAAGCTCTCTGGACGTGCGCGTCGG
>NZ_JMLV01000033.1 GCF_000686045.1 Fodinicurvata fenggangensis DSM 21160 | reverse complement strand
AAGGCCAGGTCACCAAGTGTTTCCGCATCCAGTGTCACGCCATCGAGAGTGCCGGTGTTCATCAGTTCGACGTAAATGGCGAGATTCTCGAGCGGAGAGTCGATGGTACGGGATTCACCGTCCACCGTGATGACCAGGCGCCCCGCGCTGTCCAGGGACAGCTCGTCCGCCTGGTTGATCGAAGTGATGGCTTCAAGATAGCGGCTGGAGAGAACCCGCGTCGGCGAGCGGGCAACGTTCAGCCGGCTGAATTCGATTTCAGTAACGTTCTCATCGCTGACCGGCTCGCCTTCCTCGCTCAGCGGAATAAGGTTGCCCTCCGCATCGACTGGCTGCGGGTAACCGTCATCAGACTGGACCGCTGTGTCAGGCACACCGTCTCCATCCTGATCCTCCCAGACATAGAGTATGGGAACGCCGTTGTCGTCGCGAAGGATGGCAAAGAGATCCCCATAGAGGCCGCCCTTGGAGGAGCCCGGCGTCTGGTTCGGATTGCCGGGCTTGCCGTCGCGGCCCGACTGGCCGGCCCAATCCGGACGATCCGAATCGTCCTCAGTCTCGTGGCCTTCATCATCATGATCTTCCTGATCCTTATCATGACCTGGGCTCAGGACATCATCCAGCAGAGAACGCCCTCCCTTGCCTTGTTGTGAACCGCCTGCTCCCTTGCCGGCACCGGCCTTCCCGCCTTGTCCGCCACCGTGTCCCTGTCCTGCCTTGTCGGAGGCTGCATGGGCTGTACCAGCTTTCCCACCTGACGTGACCTCCTGCAGCAGATAACCGGAGAACGCCAGCGCACCTAGGGCCACGCCAGCAAGAATTGTATGCTTGAAAGTGTACTTCATCTTCAGAATACCCTTACTTGATTGAATGAAAGTTCGACCATGACCATAGGAGAGAGAGCAGTCCGCGCTTCCAATGTGAACCAGAACTTCAGGCTGGATGTAGCATGGAGATGACGCAGTGCTTTTAATCCACATCAAGGGTCGGATTGAATTTGTCGACCGTTGAGAAGCTTTCCGCATAGGCGATCATGGCGCAGCTGCAGTTATCAAAATTCCAACAATCGCACTGTAGATTTGGCGCAACAAGAAACTCACCCACTTGAGGATGAGACGGAAACTATGGCCGAAGGCGCTGCGCAGGGCGTTGAGCTGGGTGCCGGGCGGTCCCTTGAAATAGTTCTGGCACGACACCCACCATCGAACAGGGAATCCTCCCCGTATTCCTGCGCCACAACAACGCGAAGGCCTTCAAAAGAAGGCCTTCGCGTGCTGGCATGTGCAATCAGAGTGCAAACCCGGTCCGATCAATCGGAACCGTTTCCGTTACCTTGGGCAGCACCACCGGAAACGCTGGACAAAGCCAATGCGTGCCAAGGCGCCTACATCAAGGTTTTCACGCATGTCCTCGACTCCCGAATTCGAATGACCCTTCGAGGATCAACCGGCGGGCACCTCGAATTCATGTACGTATTCGATCACCTGCAGGGCATCATCGGCAGCTTGGGAAAAGCCATTGATGCCACTGTCTGAACTGTAGGCTTCCCCGTTGAATACGGAATCATAGACATTGATGGTCTGTTCCTCCCAGACACCATCACTGACTTCTATAAGAACAGTGGTTGAAACATCGCCATAGGCCGACTCACGGTCATAAGTGAAATCCGAGAAGTCGATGTAGCTTTGACCAT
>NZ_JMLV01000032.1 GCF_000686045.1 Fodinicurvata fenggangensis DSM 21160 | reverse complement strand
CCTGGTCACCCCGTTCCAAGGCTGATGCAATCCGGGATATCGAGAACAAAACTCACAGCTATTACGTGGATCGTGCAGGGGACCGTACGGACGTGCATGTAGTGAATGTTGGCGGGAAAAAGCATCTGCGGACGACCGCAGATAAGAACTCAAAGAACAACCTGGATAACCTGCCCGACTGTTAGGAGCGAAGGGCAGATTTCTGAATAAGAGGTCGGATCATGGCAAAGAAATCAGGCAGTGGCGGGCATTACCGCAGTGCGATCAGCGGGCGTTACGTTACCAATGCGCACGGCAAGCGCAGCCCCAATACCACTGTTCACGAGAAGACCGGCGGTGGATCGACCGGATCGGCGCGAAGCGCCAAGACGGGGCGCTTTGTTACGGAGAATCAAGCCAACCGGAATCCTCGCACGACCGTTAAGGAATCTTGATCCTCTAGCTACTGGTATCTGTCGCTTTCAGATCAAGTAAGCACACTTGGCTGCGCTTTATTCCTTTTAGGCTGGCTCTTCCGCGCTGTCTTTCGTCTGGAGCAGCAGCTGCCCCAGGGCGGTCACCAGGGCTTCGCCTGAGAAAGGTTTCTGCAGGGAGCAGTTGGCACCAAGCTTTTCACTCAGTTCAAGATAGTCGCTGTTCTGCGAGCCGCTTCCGCCAGAGATAGTAATGATGGGGAAAGCTTTCCCGCGCTGTCTCAGCTCTATAAGGGTCTCCAGGCCTTCTTTTTCGGGCATCAGGATATCGAGGATGACAGCATCCACATTCTGGCTCTCGATGATTGAGAGCACTTCGGTTCCGTCACGTGCTGCAATGACATGGTGTCCCGCTTGTTCAAGGTAGCGAGTGATAAATGTACGCACGGCTTCTTCATCGTCCGCAACTATGATATCGGCCATCAACAATCTCATAAGTGGAAATAACAACAGTGTTTCTATGGGAATAGGTAGCACGTTGTGAGTGTTTCTCAATATCAATTATTGGTTACAATTTGCCACAATATGCTTGGATCGCGATTCTGAACTCTCTGAGATAATACGACATAGGGTTGTTATTATAGGTAGGATGCGACTGTCCCAGCTCTTTGGCGTGTAGATCGTTCAGAGATGATACTTCCGGGCGATCTCCAAGGCTTCGGCCTGCTCGGTGCCGATGTAATCCTTGGTACTCTCGATGCTGGCGTGTCCCAGGAGGAGCTGAGCGGCGCGCAGGTTTCCGGTCTGCTGATGGATGTAGGTGGGAAAGGTCCGCCGGAGTGAATGCAGGCCGTAGAGCGCAGGATCCAGGTGCGCTTTCTCCACCCACCCCTTGAAGCGCCGCCAGAGCTGACTTTCGCTGAGGTGGCTGTGCGCCCACCTTGCCCCCTCCCCTGTAAACAACCAGGCGTGTGCCGACTTCTCGGTTTCGGCCAGGTAGACCCGCAGACTGTCGCGTGTGGCCTCTGACAGGCGCGCCTGGACCGGCCTTGGATTGCGTTTGGCGGTCTTCTTCTGGCGGATCTCCACGAGCTCGCGAATGCCGGCCGGGGTTGCCACGTCGGAGACCTTGAGCCGCACCAGGTCGCAGCCCCGAAAGCTGGTATCGAGCGCCACGTTGAAGAGCGCCAGGTCACGCCAGTTCTTCTCCTGGCGCAGGATAAGCCGGATCAGGTTCACCTGGTCGGGGGTCAGTGGCGGCTTCTTGCCGACGACCTTGCCCTTGTTCCACGCCCTTTGTGCCTCTGCCGCCATGGCCCACTCCTATGCGATCTATTGGGCGATTCTAGCAGAAAAGCTTGCATCAAGGAACGCACCTGTCCGCGTCTGGGGCGGGTTTTCGTTCTGTTTCAGGGGG
>NZ_JMLV01000031.1 GCF_000686045.1 Fodinicurvata fenggangensis DSM 21160 | reverse complement strand
GCGGAAATGCCCGAACTCGGACGGATGACGTCCGGCGAGGCCGCCGCAATGACTGGCCTCGCGCCTGTATCCCATGACAGCGGGACGAAACGTGGCCGCCGGATGATCGCTGGAGGAAGACGCGCCTTGCGGCATGTGCTGTTTCAGGCAGCGCTCGCCGCCGCATGCCACAACCCGGTCCTGAAATCCGTCGCCAGGCGCCTCAAGGAACGAGGAAAGCCGCACAAGCTGGTCATCATCGCCATCGCTCGGCGCCTGATTACCACTGCAAACGCAATCCTCAAATCAGGCCTCCCATGGCGCCATCAGGTCTGTGCATAAACACAGTTGCTAGGAAGTACATAGATTTTCTTTCGGCAACTGCTGCCGAGCGCCGGGCCGGTGCAATAATCAGTGGTCTCAGCCCAACCGCTCCATTAGGCCATGATCTTCGGGTTAACCCCGTCTCGCTTCGAAAGTGTTCTCAGGCATTCTTGGCTATGCAGCATCGCTCGGCGGACTGCCACTGTCGTGCGGACGCTCTCTTGTCGTACTGCCCATTTGTGCATCCTTCCTTTCTTCGTAGATGCATGATCCACCATCAAACCCTGGGACCAAACAACGCCACCAAGCAATATCCACGCAGATAGTACGCTCAAGTTATCCAATCTAGGCTTTGTGAGAAACGCGAGTTAGCTTATGATCAAAGTTGCCCTACAGTCCGCCGAGCTTTCGTCCAGGCTGAGTAAGTGCGAGCATGAATATCCATTTAAAGCTGAATCTTCGTCATATCGCCGATTCACACAGTTCGATTTCTGAGTTCTGCAGGGCAGTTGATATAAATCGTCAACAATTCAATAAATATTTAAGTGGACAATCTCTGCCTTCGCCTCGGAATCTCCGGAAAATTTGCGAGTATGTTGGAATTTCAGAGGGTGACCTTTTCCTCCCAGAATCAGAGTTTAAATTGCCCCATAGGAAGGGTAAGGACTTGTCCCAGAAGGAAAGTTTCATTTCCTTTATGAAATTTGCTCAAGCCTCATCTAAAGACGCTTTGAAGGAATACGAGGGAATTTATTTCAAGTATTATTACTCTCTTTCAATACCTGGTCTTATTCGAAAATCATTGGTGTCGATTTCTTTATCTGAGAATAGTAGCAACATAAGATGTATTGAGCCGGCAGGAAGAGAACTGACTCATTCAGGAATGGCTAGTCTCTGCAAATACTACGGTGATGTATTATTCCTTGGAGACCGGTTATTTACAATAGAGTACGAACGCTTATCTCGAAAGGAAATCTCGTATTCCGTGTACTTTCCAAGCTACATGTACCCGGCGCGAATCTTGACCGGATTAAGTCTGGGTGTTTCTGCTGGCAGTCGTCGTCAACCTGCTGCGAGTCGCGTAGTGCTGGTTAGTGCAGACAAACAACTTTCAGTCAAGACAGCCATGGCAAGCTGCGGACTCTTTAAGCCGACAGACGACACAATCGCCGAACACGTAAAACGACTCATAGAAAATAGCGTTTCCCAAGGCGAAAGCTTGTTTTTTGCCCGGACAATAGATGACCTCCAGTAAATCTCCCAGGCAGGTTCATATAAAAACCGGAAGCTCGTATAGAATGAATTCCAATCTTACTTTCGGTGCCGATCATGCCTCTACACGCATGCTTGGTGAAGAGATCACAGATATGGGAGACGGTCTGCCAGAGTTCGTCCTTGAACGTACGGCGGTCTTACAGGTCAGGGCTTCAGCTTGGAAAACGTCATCTCAATGGTATTGAAATCGGAACTTTAGGGCGGCAGGAAGAGGAAACAGGCATCGACAGCGCGCATTGTTTGGGCGGGCTTAGGGCTTTGGTGGCCAGATAGGTTGTCGAGAACGGCCACATCGCCTGGCTGCAGGCTAGGTGCGAGTTGCATTTCAACATAACGCTCGGAGCTGCTTGCGGTTCATCGTTCCATTGATGACCCAAGTGTCGTGGACGAGGTCTCGGCGCAAGGCGGCGATGAAGGTCTAGCCCAACTTGAACAGTTGGACGTCGATTTGGCGCGGAATTGACCGCCAAGTGGTTGATTTTATTGAGGCGGGGTTTGGCGGTGAATTATCTGTGG
>NZ_JMLV01000030.1 GCF_000686045.1 Fodinicurvata fenggangensis DSM 21160 | reverse complement strand
CCCGCCACTGTTGCAAAGCTTGGTGATATCACCGTCTTTGTCCTTGCCAGATGCGGTGACTTTCCGATCAGCCATTTGAAAACCTCCTACTACATAGCGTGTGCGACTCCACACTACCTACAATATAACAGATTTTAGCTAAAATCGAAAGAAGCGCGCTGTTTTCAACTGGGATCGGGCAACAGCTTTCTCCAACACCCCTGTCTATTATGCTTCAGCATAAGTTTGAGAATGTGGGGTGTGGCTAATTGTAATCTGTTGTGTGGACTTTTTTACAATAGACCTTGCCATATGTCCTCAGGACATATGGCAAGGTCTATTGACTGTCAACTAATGCAAGGTTGCGAGGATACGATTGGATTGACAAATACAACAGCCTCCCGTATATGTCCTCAGGACATATACGGGAGGCTGTTAGATGAACTTTAATGACGCCTTTAAGCAGGCGCTTTTCGAACGTGACCTCCCCATCATCACCTATTACGAACTCTTCCTCCTTGGATACGAGCTCTTCTCCAAAGGCTCCTGGAAAGGCGACCGCCTGAAATACATGCCAAAGGCATGGGATCTGACACGCACGTCACGTGCTCTTGGAAGACTCAAAAGGACCAAAGTCCTCACCAGGGATTCTGATTTCCGCTCCAACGTTTGGCGCGTCATCGAAGCCACACGCGCCGGCTCTGCCGAAGAAGTTGCCTGCCTGGCCGATCCCTTTGCTTATGTCTCTCATCTCTCGGCAATGCAGAGATATAATCTCACCAACAGAAGCCCCAAAGCACTACACATTACCAGACCAACCCATAAGCTCTGGACCCAGCTACGAGATAAAAAAATACAAAAGGATATGCCGCATATCCCCACGACTGAGCGGCCACCCCTTGTTCGACCCGGCTTTAATTCCACCATCCGCCGGCGGCCTGTGGTCCTTCATGAATCAAGTCATCCAGCAATGCCGATTGCCATAAGCGGAGAGCAGACCCGTATCACCTCCATCGGCCGGACCTTTGCTGACATGCTGACAGAGCCGGAACTCTGTGGCGGCATGCGCCATGTCCTCGAGGTGTGGGAAAGGGAAGTCGAGGCCTGGATCCCGGAAATCGTGGAAGCTGTCGATCAGCTCGACAGCAAGATCGCCAAGGTGCGCGCCGGCTATATCCTGTCAGAGGTCATGGACATTTCTCACCCCGTCATCCACAACTGGGAGCAGTATGCGCAAAGAGGTGGGTCCCGGAAACTGGACCCGGAGGCGGACTATGCCCCCGTTTTCTCTGAAAAGTGGATGATCTCACTGAATGCCTGATCTCGATCCGGAAGAGCGCGCACCAGCGCCGGACATTGTTGATGTTGATGTCCGGGCCTGGGTTGAGTCGGTAAGAGCAGACCCAACCCTTTATCGGGATCGCCAGGTGACCGAGATTGTTCTGACCGCTATCGGCCTGACCCCCAGTCTGCATGACACCCTTGTTCTCAAGGGCGGTGCCGTCATGGCGCTTGCCTTCAAGAGCAGCCGGGTCACAGCTGATGTAGATTTCACCGCAACGGTTGAGCCTACGGATCTCGCTGACAGGATTGCAGAGGATCTCAACGCTGTGCTGCCCCGCACGGCAACTAGGCTCGGCTATCTGGATCTGCTCTGCCGGGTTCAAACAGTAGAAAAGCGACCTCGACCACAGAACTTCGAAGAGCAAGACTTTCCCGCTCTGCTTCTTCGGATTGGCTCGGCCCAGCGCGGGACGGGCGAAGAGCGCCGGTTTGAAAGAGGCATGGCTTCGCGTGTCCTGGATATCGAAATCACCTTCCGTGACCAGGTCTATGCCTTCCAGGAGCTCAATCTTACCGGCGCCAATGTAGCTGTGAGAGCCTTCACCTTACACGAGGTTATCGCAGAGAAACTGCGAGCCCTGCTGCAACAGCCCATCCGAAACCGGAACCGGCGCCAGGATATCTACGACATCTCTTACCTGGTCGAAGGACAGACCCTCGATGATGAAGCCAGAAGGGTCATTCTGGCCACTCTGATTGAGAAATGCCGCAGTCGAGGGATTACGCCCACGCCTGATTCAATGGACAACCCGGAAGTTTATCGACGGGCTGAACAGGATTGGGAGTCCCTTGCGCTCGAACTGGGTGATCTGCCGCCCTTTGAAGAGCGTTTCGCAGTTGTCCGCGATTTCTATCTGTCGCTTCCTTGGCCATCTCCAAAGCAATAATCCTGAGCTTATGAATCTGTTCAATAGAAAGACCTTAGATCGGCATACACAGGATATACCTATACCCGCTGAGCATGCGGCTATCCTGAATGCATGGAACGAAATGATCCGGTCCAAACGGATCTACGACCTTAAAGAAACAGCTCTACATGGGGATTTCACCTCGAAGATCCTTGAAGGGATACTCGGCTACAAAGGGCCTTCCCAGAGCGCTGAATATACCGTCTCTGCCGAGCAAGTGATCCTGAGAGGGAGTGTAGATCTCGCCCTCGGGCATTTCGGCGGAACAACTCCGGATATCGTGGCTCCCCTGGAGCTCAAGGGCGCTGAGACCCGCGACCTTGATGCCATCATGCCAGGGCGGAACAAGAGCCCAGTCCAGCAGGCATGGGAATATGCCATGCATGCCCGGGGCGTGAAGTGGGTCTTGGTCTCCAACTACATAGAGTTGCGGCTTTATGGATTTGGAGAAGGCACGGCCGCTTACGAAACCTTCAGACTGGATCGGCTGGACGAGCCTGAAGAATACGCGCGCTTCATGCTCCTGTTATCAGCTGAGAATCTGCTGTCTGGTCGAACACTGGACCTGCTTAAGGAGAGCCGCCGCGAAGACAAGGATATCACGGATAACCTGTACCGCGACTATAAGGCCCTGAGGCAAAGACTGATTGGAGCTGTCCAGGATGCAGACGAAGCAATCACAGCGCTCGACGCCATCGCTGTTGCACAGAAGATCCTCGACCGTGTGCTTTTCATCGCCTTCTCTGAAGACACAGGGCTTCTGCCCGATGAAACCCTCGCACAGGCCTTCGAGACCAGAGATCCCTACAACCCTCGGCCCGTGTGGGACAACTTCAAAGGGCTATTCAAGGCCATCGACCAGGGCAACGACGAGCTCAAGATCCCCCGATATAACGGCGGGCTCTTCACGACAGACGAAACTATCAATGCCCTGGTTCTGCCCGATGAGGTCTGTGAGGGCTTCAAAAAGATCGGAGAGTATGACTTCGCCTCCGAAGTGTCTGTCACTGTTCTGGGGCACATTTTTGAACAGT
>NZ_JMLV01000029.1 GCF_000686045.1 Fodinicurvata fenggangensis DSM 21160 | reverse complement strand
CATCGCGGACGTAGAACGCCTGCAAGCGATCGCGCGCGGTGAAGAGGAAGAGCCCGAGAAAACCTCCGGCACAAGCGGGCGGCGCAAGCGTGACGGGGTGGTCTATACCCCGGATTACATCGCGCGCTTCATCGTTGCCGAAACCCTGGGCACGCATCTGCAGGAAATCTTCGAAGACACCTTGCGCGGCCACGCCAAAAAAGGCGCGGATGTCACCGACTACGAAAACATCCCCTGGCGGAAAAAGTCGGCAGAGCTGGAAGCCTGGCAAGCCTATCGCGATCGCCTGAAATCCTTGCGTATTGTCGATCCCGCCTGTGGTTCTGGTGTGTTCCTGATCATGGCCTTCGATTTCATGAAGGCCGAACTGACCCGCGTGAACGACAAGATTAGAGACCTACTGCCCAAGACCGAACATTTTGGCGATCTGCTCGACTATATCCCGGACAGCGAAATTCTGACCAACAACCTCTTCGGCGTGGACGTGAACGAGGAAAGCGTCGAGATCACCAAGCTGTCGCTCTGGATCAAGACCGCCCGGCGCGGCAAGGTTCTCGACAGCCTCTCGGGCAGCTTCCGCGTCGGCGACAGCCTGATCGAGGACAGCAACTTCGCCTATCTCGATCACGCCTTCACCTGGGAAACAGCCTTCCCCAGCGTCTTCGCCGAAGGCGGCTTTGACGTGGTTCTGAGCAATCCGCCCTATGTCCGCATGGAACATCTGAAGACGCTGAAACCCTATCTGGAAAAACGCTACGAGGTGGTTTCCGACCGAGCTGACCTGTATTGCTACTTTTTCGAACGTGGTCTGCGCCTTCTCAAGCCGGGCGGACGCTTGGGCTACATTTCCTCGAATACCTTTTTCAAGACAGCATCGGCTAATCCCTTGCGAGAATACGTTTTAAGAAATGCGACTATTGAGGGTGTGATTAATTTTGGCGATCTTCAAGTGTTCGAGGGTGTGACGACCTATCCCGCGATCCTCGTACTTAAAAACGGGGCAGCCCCCAAAGACCACCATTTGCGGTTCTGGAAAGTCGACGCGCTATCAGAATCGAACTTCCAGTCGAAGTGGGAAGCGGCCCAAGGCCCCTATCCGCAAACCGCGCTTGGGGCCGGACCATGGGAATTAGAAAATCCGGCATTGCGGACATTACGGGACAAGATCAGGACAGGGTACAAGACTTTGAAAGAGGTCTATGGATCACCGATGCGTGGGGTGGCAACGGGTTACAACGCAGCTTTCGTGATCGACGCAGCTACCAAAGAACGACTATGTATTGAGGACCCGCGATCTGCTGAGTTGCTGAAGCCGTATCTGGAAGGCAAGGACCTCAAACGCTGGCGCGCCGAATCTCGCAGCCTTTGGTTGATCTATATCCCCAAGAACCGGATCGAAATTGAAGACTACCCCGCCATCCGGGATTGGTTGCTACCATTCAAGGGAAATCTGGAGAAACGAGCGACCAAGCAAGAATGGTTCGAATTGCAGCAAGCGCAAGAGGCTTTCGTCCCGTACTTCGCCGCGCCCAAGATACTCTCCACCAAAATCTCATCACAGCCAACTTTTTCCGTTGATCTATCAGGTTCAACTCTGAGCAACACTGCGTATATGATTGATGCTGAAACGGATAATGAATTTGTAGTTTCACTGCTTAATTCGAAACTAGGGCACTTTTTCTTCAAGAGTATCTTTGTGGTGAAGTCAGGAGGTTTCTTTGAGGTTCAGCCCGGTGGCCTTGGCAACTTTCCGATTGCGCCCGCCAATTCTGAGCAAAAATCCGAGGTTAGCGAACTTGCGCGATCTGCACAGGAAGCAGTGGAAAAACGCTTGAATATCCAAACCGCTCTCACTCGCCGCATCCCCGACCTTTGCCCGTCTGACCGCGAACCAAAACTCAACACCAAGCTCAAGGAATGGTGGACCCTACCCGACTTCGCCACCTTCCGGACCGAGGTGAAAAAGGTCTTCAAGGCTGACATCCCCCTGGCCGATCGTTCCGACTGGGAAGACTGGATCAATCGGGACCGCGCCGAGATCGCGCGCCTCACAGCCGAGATTGCTCAAGTTGAGGCCCAGATCAATAGTATCGTCTATGATCTCTTCGAGCTCACGGAAGAAGAAGTCTCGCTTCTGGAAGCTGCTTTATGAAAGCCCAGTATGACGGCCATCTTATTACAGCGGGACCATATTTTAGAGCCTAGAAATGGGAACTTTTTGCGAAGGAATAAAGCGCCGCTATTTGTTTGGCAAAGCTTGGCTGCATGATGGGAAGCCATTATGGCTCTGGCTGTGTTTCGCAGTTTTCTTATTTGGCCCTGTCTGGGCAGATTCGATAACTGAAATATCTCACCCACTTCCAAACCGCCTACGATGGTCTGGAATGGTTTTCCAATTTGCGGGGCTTTTAACGGTCATTGTAGGTCTCAATTCCTCGAGAAAGCTTTTTGATAGAGACCCAATTTGGAAAGCTATTCTCAATTGGCTTGGAGAAGCGCGTTACATCATCAAACCAAAAGAACTAGTGAAGGTTAAAAGCAGTGGAACGGCTGCTATATCAGTCGAAGGTACCGGGAAGGGAACTGTTGTATCCAACTCGGAAAAGAGTCTCGATGAACGAGTACAAAGATTAGAAGACCAGCTGGAACAGCTTGAATCTCAGTTATGGGAGACCAAGAAAGACCTGCAAGAGCGGGATAAGGAACTTAAAACAGAACTCGCCAAAGAGCAGCAAGAGCGACAATCGGACAGCCTGAAAATCCGGGAACAGATCGAAACAGCCGCGATCGGCGGCATCCATATAGAACTAGCCGGTATAGCCTATCTCTTTCTTGGCATTGCCCTGGCAACAATCCCAAATGAGATAGCCTCACTGCTCAGCTGAGAACTGACGCCCTTACTAAGGCGATCACTCAAGCTCTCGGACAACCTGCGGCTCGTGGTCTACATAGCGGATCAACACTCGCCGGCCATCGCCATACTCGCGGATCATGTAATCCTCGGGCAGATCATCGGCCCCATAGACAATGTACTGATCGGGCTGAAGACCGGCACGCACGGTCTCTCCAGTCTCCCTCAAAGCGCCGAGAAAGGCCCGCACGAGCGCGCCTTCTTCAGCTGGCAAGTCCCTGCTCTCAGAAATAAGCCTCTCAACGGCAACAGCTTCGTCCGGATCCTGGATAGGGGTACCGTGGGGTGTATTCTTATCGCTCATAATCATTCCCTCTAGGTTACGAACCAGCTTGGTTCGTTGAGTCTTACCTGCCCATCAATCCAGCTCGCGGATCGTAACTTCCTCACCGTCAACAACCCGGAAAAGCTCCCGCCGGCCGTCAGGATACTTCCGTATCAGGCAGCCGCGCGGCGTGTCCCGCTCGGAATAGACAATGGAGCGCCCGGCGCGTAGATGCGCCTTTGCGGCCTCGCCAGAATCACGGACGGCGCAGAGAATGGCCCGCATAACCTCGCCGTCCTCGGGCGGCAGATCCTCGGTCTCCTCGATCATCTGAGACAGCGCGGCCGCTTCCTCGCGATCCAGCTCTTCCTGGGTCTTATTGCTCATGCTCGATACCTCTGATTTGCGATCCTCGCTGACGATGCTTGGAAAGTACCTGGTCACGGATATTCGCCTTCTCGGCCATGTTCGAAAAATTGGTGAACCAATACTCCACTGGCTTCGTAACGATTAGAGCACACTGATGAAGTGTGCGATCTGGCCTGCCCAGATCAAACAAGAGGAGTTTCTTCAATGACCAATACCTTGAAAACCACGCTGCTCGGTGCAGCTGCCGCCTTCGCACTCGCACTGCCCGCAGCAGCCGGGGATGACAGCATGGGGAAAGGCGATTTCTCGACGTCGGACAACGCGATGGTTGACGGCATGACCCTGACCCTCGAGTCAGTTACCTCTCCCCGGGATGGGTATCTCGTTGTTCATGCCATGGAAGAGGGCACCTATGCCGACCCGATCGGCCATGCTCCGCTCGAAGAGGGCGAGAACATGAACGTCGAAGTCGAACTGTCCCAGGAGGTCGCTTCCGGTGACAGTGTTATTGCCATGCTCCACAAGGACACAGGTGAGATGGGTACGTTTGAGTATCCTGAAACCGAAGGGGCCGATGGTCCGGTTCTTGAGGGTGAAACGCCCGTGATGCAGGAAGTCATGGTCGAATAATTTTCGAGCATGATTCTTGAGTGCAAACCCGCCACTTCTTGAAGAGCTGGCTCCCCTCGCTTCCCTTTGTCCACCATTCAGGAAAGCGAGGGGATTGGCACCAATCAAGTATAGGAAAGTATAGCATGAAACCCCTGAAAATGACAATTTTACCAATTACCTTTATCGCCATGATGGTTTCTGGTGCAGCCCTTGCGAGCTCCTTTGATGAAACCGATACGCCTATCCTGCTCGCCCAGAATCAAACAAGCTCGGAAGAATCCGGACCCAGCTCAGCCGAGGATATGGAGCAGAAAGGGAC
>NZ_JMLV01000028.1 GCF_000686045.1 Fodinicurvata fenggangensis DSM 21160 | reverse complement strand
AGGACGGCAGCGAGCTGACGCTGACGTTTGAGCGCTACGAGGGTCAGTCCGAGGAGGGCGAGTATGCCGGTCCGACGTCTGTGGACCTGGCTGGCCAGCTTGGCATTGAGCTGCCGGTTGACGACAGCACGGACTTCACGCTGACGGGCAAGGCGCAGACGCAGGAGTATGACGACGACGGCTTTGCCGAGGATGGCGCGTATCGCGAGTTGATCGATGGCTGGCAGGAGTGCAACGACTGCGGCGACAAGACCGAGTGGACGGCGGAGTCGAGTGTGTCGTTCAAGGTCGAGGGCGTTGTGGCCGAGGCGGAGACGGGCTTTGGGTCCTATGGCGAAGCCTGTGCGCCGATCATTGTCGGCGGCGAGGCGGTGTCTGCGGGCGCCTCTGAGTGGCCGGGGACCTGGGCGGCCTACGAGCAGAGCTGGCAGGATGTTGACGGGATCAGTCTGTCTGCGACGGGCGGCGATGTTGTGTTCCGCGGTCCCAACACGGGCCCGAACGACCAGGTGAGTGCGCCTGGTGCCTTTGGTGTTGGCGTGAACGGCGGCAGCATCGACGAGGTTGATGGTCCTGAGATACTGCGGGTTGATTTTGACGGCCCTGGTGCTGCGAGCGTGGATGTCGGTCTGTCGATGTTCTACGGCGGCGATATCGGCACCGAGAAGGGCACGATCACGGTCTACGGCGAGAACGACGAGGTTCTGGGCACGATCGAGATCAGCGGCGAGCAGGATTCCTACCCGAACTCTGCGGGTCTGCTGGACCTGTCGATTGGCCAGAAGGACCTGGACACGAAGGGTGCGATCAAGGCGCTTGAGTTCCAGGCCGGAGAGCCGGGTGACAACAATTCCCAGAGCGACCTGTTCCTGCAGTCACTGAGTTACGAGAAGGCGGAGCTTGCGGGCTGGGCGTTCTCGGAGGATGGCGAGAAGTCGTCGTCCGAGCATGGCTACAAGGTTGACGAGAGCAGCCTTGTCATTCCTGTGAAGTATTCAGCGACGGCGCAGGATGACGACGGGTCCGAGGGGATTTTCCGGATCAAGCTGGACAAGGGTGACAGCGAGGGGTCCTGGACGGATGCCGCGGGCGCGGCTCTGGGCGACAGCGTTGAGATTGACGGTCAGACCTGGGGTGTCGAGATCAACGAGGACGGCCAGCTGGTTCTGAGTTACGACGAGGCTGAGAACGCGCAGGGCGACTTTGATGTTGCGGCGCCGACGTCGGTTGATCTTTCCGAGGTGATCGGGGTCAAGCTGGACATTGACGACAGCACGGACTTCACGCTGCAGGGCAAGGCCTGGACGCGGGAGTACGACGACAATGCCTTTGAGGACCTCGGCGACCGCACGCTGACGGGTGATTGGGAAGAGATCAGCGCGGACTGTGCGGACGAGGAAGCCAAGAGCGGCTGGGACTCGATCGAGATCCGCGTGGACGGCGTTGCCGGAGCGGCAAAAACCTGGTTCGCCGGAGATTCGGAGTATCAATCTCTATCCGGAGAGAACGATGCTCTCCGGATTCCTCTAAACCACGTTGCGAAAACACAGGATGATGACGGTTCTGAGGGTATTACCAGGCTAAGTCTGAGCCTTGGTGCCGGCCTGCTTGGTGTAACGTGGCTCAAGGATGGTCAGGAAGTTCTGGCGGATACATCTGTTGAGCTAACCGACCAGAAAACCGACAAGGAATACACCTTTAACATTAAGGAAGTCAGCGGCGACCAGCTTGTTCTGGAACTGGATGGCAGTGATTATCCCGGGCCGGAGAAAGTGGATCTGGCCGATGATGGGTTTAAGTTTGAACCGCCTGAAGGTTATAGCGGTGACTTCACTTTAAATATCGATACAACCACGACCGAATTCGATGATGACGCCTTCGATGACCTGAGTGAGCGAAAGCTTGCTTCGGATTGGCAGGAGATCTGTGGCGATTGCGGCGACAAGACCGCAACCGTATCGGACAAGATCGGTTTCCAGATTGAAGAGCCTGCCAATACCCCGCCGCAGGCGGATCGTGTGGATACCCAGGCTTTGGCGGTCTGCGAGATCGATGGAGCTCAAGCTGATCAGTTGGAAGGGATCATCAATCACCTGGGTAGTAACTACGATGTCGTGGCGGCACGTCCTCTCACCATCAACGATATGATCGATGGTGAGGACTCAGGTAATGACGACGTCACTCTGGGCGGACTGGACTCGGAGTCCGACCTGGCCGATCTCACCTTCCGCATCACGGAAGCCCCCGATCGCGGTTTCCTGGTGGTCGAAGATGAGAATGGCAATTACAGCATCATCGATGACTCCACTGACCTTACGGATGACAGCAATTCCACCTTCTCTTCAACTGCCAAGGTCTGGTGGTTGGGTGAGCAGGATGATGTCTATGAAGAAGGTACGGAGACCTCTACCGACCCAGACAAAGCACCTACGCTGAGCGGTAATACTGACACCTGGGAGCTCGATGGTTCGGGAGAAGTCGACCTTCGCGGCCTCAAGAAGGATGGAAGCGACTGGATTGAGTCAGGATTAAGACATAACAATGGAATTGGTCTTGCTGTGGGTGACAGTGCCGCAGCGCAGGTCGATGACGATGAGCGTATAGAGTTTGACTTCAATCAAGCAGTCAATCAGGCACAGTTTACGCTAAAGCCGTTCAATGGGGTGCCAGAAGAGAACGGCATCGCATGGACCATCTTCGATGAAGATGGCACCAAGATTGATAGTGGTGTCGACAATCCATCTGATGGGCCGAATGGCAGCACGGCCATCTTCGATTTCCAGTCAGACCAGCCATTCCACAAGATCTGGATCGGTCCGGCTGAGGGCGATAACGGCGAATCTGCCAAGTTCGGTATCAAGGACTTCAGTTTCGTTCCTGTTGAGAAGATGCCCGCCAGCTTCAAGTACGAAGTCGAGGATGAAGGTGGCCTGACCAGTGATCCCGCGACGGTTACGATCGACCCGGCCGATGGCAGCTGCAAGATCGATCTCGGCACTCCGGACGATGGAAAGGTTTTCGAGAAGGGCCTGGGAGACGGCAGTGATACCGACGCGGCCTTGATTACGGATAGCGGTGATCTGGGGGTGACGAACCCCAGTGAGACGTCGCTCTCCTTTAGCGAGAACCAGCCGGCCCAGATTGGCCTCACATCCGAAGGCAAGCCGGTTACCTTTGATATCGCCGGGAATGTTCTGACAGGCGTGGCAGATGGAGAGGATGTCTTCACGGTTACGCTCAACAATGACGGAACCTACTCGTTCGACCTGCACGGCAATCTCGACCATGACTATGGAGACGATGGCCGCGATGACCTTGACCTGATGTTCAACTTCAAGGCCGAGAAGGACGGCAGCAGCCAGGTCGGCAGCTTCAAGGTCACTGTCGAGGACGATGTGCCCGCGGCTGAGAATGACGACGCCTCGGCCAGCAAGGGACTGAAGGAGCCGGTCAACCTGACGCTCGTACTCGATCGCTCAGGGTCGATGGAGGAGCATGTCAACGGAACGGGCAAGAACCGCTTCGAGCATATGCAGTCCGCGGCTCAATCCTTGATCAGCACGTTTGCGGCGGCGGGGGTTGCCTTGAAGCTGAATGTCATCAGCTTCAGCTACAGTGCCGATATTGAGTATGATGGAAGTAATATCGAGGAAGCTAAGGATGCTATCGCCAATATGGCAGGGCCTGCTGGCGGAACGGATTTCCCTGATGCCTTGGAAGTGGCTCAGAAGCAGATCCAGGCAGACCTGAACGATCCTGAGTTCCAGGATTACCTTCAGAAGGTTTATTTCCTGTCGGATGCGGATGACAGTTATGGCTCAACGGATGTGGGGGTCCCGGCCGAGTGGAAGAGCTTCGTGGAGGAACACGGTCTCGACGTTACTGGCGTTGGCATCGACGCCGGCACAGATGCTCAGGCTGCCCTTGGCGAGCTCGACAGTGAAGGCAAGGAGGTTCTCAACGTCGAGGACATCGAGAACCTGGAGCAGGAACTGGTTGCCACAGTCGATGGCGAGCCTGTGACGGGCAATCTCCTCGGCAACGATACCGCCGGGGCCGATGGTATCGTGGTGAAAGGTGTCAAGCTGTCCGGGTCAGACGATTTTGTCGAGATGGACGATGGCACCTTCACGGTGCAGGGTAACCATGGTGTGCTCGTGGTCTATGGCGATGGCAGCTACACCTATACGCCAAGCAATGAGGCATCCGACGGCGGGCAGGATCTTTTCATCTACGAGATCATCGACGGTGATGGCGATACAAGGACAGCCGAACTGACCGTAGATATCGAATCTGCTGATCCAGTTGCTTACAACAATTCAGCTGTTGTTGGGCAATCTACACAGACGATGACTTGGGACCCAATTCAAGAGGGGCAGCCATTCAAAGCAAATGGAGGTGATGCTATCTCTTTCACATGGGATGCTGACTCTGAGTTGAAGGGATTTTCCCTCAAGTTCAGTGATGCATACTTGGATATCGTTGGTCCAAATGGTTCTGCAGAAGTACCCGTAACATCATCTGGTGTGATAGGGCATCCGAGTAGTACGATTGAACTTCCTGACCTTGGAACGGGTGATTATACAATCAATGCTGCTCAAGATAATCCTGGGTGGGGGAGTTTTTCTATCTGGGATCTAGAGATAAGTAGAGAACAGTTAATCTCAAATCCTCTTGAAGGTAACGTCATCTACGACCCCAACTACGATCCGAATGATATAGAGAACTACGGAAAGCAGGACATTCCCTCTAACGATCCTGATGCGACAGAGCAGAATTCCTGGATCAGCAAGGTCGATTACGAAGGGGATGGAGAAGGCTCTTTCGACGTTCCTTCTGGTGCCAGTGATTTCCTGAGGATCGACAGTCAGCTGGGCGATCAGAACGGCTATTTGAAGATCTGGAAGAACGGCGACTACGAGTACGTTGCGTCTTCCGGGCTCGATCAGGACAGCAAGGAAGTCTTCGATTACACCCTGAAAACCGATAACGGTGAAGAGTCTGCCAAGCTGACGATTGATGTTCGGAAAGACGGGTCAATCGGCCAGGATGATTATGTCGGTGGATTCAAGAATGTGGATGATGATAGAGGTTTGGTTTATGTGAATGATGATTTTGGTGGTGAATATAAGGGGGATAACAATGAAAGTAATCGGATTGAGGCCCAAGATGGCAAGCCGTTGGGGGATAACGATCATCTGATCGGTCGTGGGGAAAACGATGTTCTCATCGGCAACAATGGGGATGATCTCCTTGAAGGCCACGGCGGCGATGATCTCCTAGCCGGCGGTAAGGGAGATGATGATCTTTACGGCAATGACGGTGACGACATCCTCAACGGCGGAGCCGGCAAGAACACCATGGACGGTGGCGACGGCAAGGATACCTTCGTCTTCGACGACGAGGCCCTGGCGGACCTGCTGACGAACGGTGATGGAAACGCCGATAGTATCAACAACTTCGATACGGGTGAGGACTCCATCGACCTCTCGGCCCTGTCGGACGTGCTCTATGATCAGGAGAACCTGATCGGCAATGTCCACATGGACGACGATGGGAACCTGACCGTCGATGTCCGGAACGAGGAGGGCAACAAGGAGACCGTGAAGGTGGCCGAAGTCACGGAGAGTGGCGGCGGCGGGGTGTCCGATGCCCAGGTCTATGTCGATGACAACAACAGCGAAAATATCGCCTGAGGCGCTTGAGCTTCGGGACCTGATACGGGGCCGTCCTTCGGGGCGGCCCTTTTTCTATGGCGTTCGGTGAGGCCTGTGCCGTTGGTGCCAGCGCGCTTCGAGGCCCTACCTTGCAGGTCGGGGACCTCAGCGTCGAGACCTTTGCGCGGAAATCAGAGATGTGATTCAATTTTGGAATACACATTGCTGATTGGGGGCGGTTATGGCGCAGAAATCGGTTGGTCAGCTGGGTTTCGGAGATGCCATGGTTGAGGAGAGCCGTGGCCAACGTGAGGATCGCCTTGGCCGGATCGATGGGCTCCTCGAGTGGTCCCGCTTTGAAGCTCTTTTGTCGGGCCTATATCCCTCGCGCCGGGGCGAGCCGGCCTATCCACCGCTTTTGATGTTCAAGGCCTTGCTGCTGCAGCGCTGGTACGGCCTGTCGGATCCGGGCCTTGAGGAGG
>NZ_JMLV01000027.1 GCF_000686045.1 Fodinicurvata fenggangensis DSM 21160 | reverse complement strand
GCGTTGGCTAAGCAGGGCCGCCGCGTGCTCCTGATCGACGCGGACAAGCAAGGATCTACGACCGCGTGGGCTGGTCTACGTAATGAGCCTGCATTTCAGGTGGTCAGTATGGCACGCGAGAATATGGCTAAGGAGGCGATCCGTCTCGCGGAAAGCTATGACCACACCATTCTCGATGGTCCTCCCCATGCGGAGCAGCTCGCTCGCTCCTGCATCATTGCTTCTGATTTTGTCGCATTACCGATTGAGCCTTCTGGACTTTCAACCTGGGCCTCTAATCTGACTGTGCGTCAAGTCCAGGAAGCACAGGATTATAAGGATAACCTAAAATGTGGGTTTGTGGTTTCCCGCAAAATAGGGAAGACTGTTATAGGTAGAGATATCCGGGCAATGGCTGCTGAAACAGGCATTCCTATACTGGATGCTGAAATCGAGCAGCGGGTGGCATTTGCAGAGAGTATGACAATGGGAAACACCATTTTCGAGTGGAGCCCGGATAGCCCTGCCGCTGCAGAGATTGAACGCTTAACTGAAGAAATCCTCAGCCATGCCTAAGAAGACCTTTGCAACGGCTCCCAAGCCAAAACTATCGGACGAGCAAATCAGCGCCTATGAAACAGGAGGTGCGGGGCACGACAGCAAGAACACCTCTGACAAAGCGCACCAGGAAGCTACAGAACCAACCAAGAGGCTCAGTCTCGATTTGCCCGCGTCGCTCCACACGCGCTTTAAAACAGCTTGTAGTGCCACCGGCCGAAAAATGGGTGGCGAGCTTCAGAGATTCATAGAACAGCGAACAGCTGAGTTGGAGGACGAAGCCGGCCTAACCAGGAAATGAGTGGGGGTTAACTGAAGCTGTTCAGAAAATGTTAAAATGTGGGTATACGCATTTGTGTATCTGAGCGGCGCTCGGCCCAACTCCGGCAGAATTTGATGAAGTGCCGTTCGGGATGTTTAGGTTCAATTTCGTTCTCCCCTAACCATTTCCGCCATTCCTCTTCCAAGCGATAGATATCCCATCCAGGTGCTACCTGACGCGCATCATGAAATGCCTCTGGGTCAAGGTGACCATCCCAGGAGGGAAGGGGAACAGCTGATATCATTGAGCCACGGTTTGTGAAGATCACCATATCCTCATCTTCATCAAAGGTGACCCGATAGTCTGGCAAATGGTCGTGCTCGGCCAGGTCCCGCACCATCTGTCGGAAGCGTTTGTCGGGGCTTTGTGAGCCTGTCTTTTTGAGCAGAAGGCCGAGGGATATCTTCCAATAGTCCTGTTGACCGCAATGTTTCCGCGCCAGCTCATATATGCGGCGCTCGAGAGGTTTGCGCAGTCGGAAGTAGTCCTTGTGAAGGGTTAAGACCTCCTGTGCCTGGATCGCATTGAAAATCCATTCTGAGAGCGTGATTTCGCACCATAGCAAACGACCGTCGAGGCCGTGCTTACGGCGTATAGAAGACGATTCAATCAGGCCAAAGGTGTCTATTTGCTCTTCTTGCCCCGTGCGGATATTGGTTGAGATTGTAGTGCCGCGGATGCGCTCGAGAGCTTCTTGTAGGGCCATATAATCACGACCGGATGTGCCGCGGTTGGTGAATATCAGCAGATCGCGACTGTTGATGCGAACACGCCTGGAGACGGGCTCATTGTTCTTGAGCTTATGCATCACCTGGGAGATGCAATAGATCAGGATGTCCTTGTCGTAGATTGTCGCGAGGCCTTTCACGCTCGGTGTGACCTGCAGCCAATACCCATTGTGTTCGTAACGCCTGATATT
This sequence comes from Fodinicurvata fenggangensis DSM 21160, assembly GCF_000686045.1. Taxonomy (GTDB): domain Bacteria; phylum Pseudomonadota; class Alphaproteobacteria; order Kiloniellales; family DSM-21159; genus Fodinicurvata; species Fodinicurvata fenggangensis. The sequence continues at coordinate 4,441 of NZ_JMLV01000027.1, read as the reverse complement.
CGTTTCGGGCTTCTTCGAGAGCGAATAGAAGGGGTGTTCCATCTGAGCCATCACATCCTTCAGGATGGCATCGGCCACATCGCAGATGAACAGGTCATGCTGCGGGTGGCGCTCGGGAAGAAGTTGCCCGCTTCGATTCGTGGTATCAGTTACCATGGGGCTATATTCGTGGTTTCAGTTACCAATCGTCAATAGCTAGTTAGATTCGTGGTTTCAGTTACCAAAGTTCGTGGTATCAGTTACCGAGATTCGTGGTATCAGTTACCGGGGACTGATTTTCTCTTATACTATTCAAGCACTTATGACAATTCATCCACAGCTTAACACAGACTCTAACACTTTATTTAACACTAGAGCACCTATGCCTACTTTGAGATGAACGATACCTGAAGTGCCTAAACGGAGCGCCCCTAACGGTGCGCACTCAATCCTTAGAATTACAAATCGGCGTGCGCCTCATCGGCGCACAAGACATAGATAAGGGCGGTTCTGATAGAGCTCAAAAGAACAAGCATCTAGCAAGATGAAAGGGCAGCGCCTTATGCTTGGCAAGGAAGCCAAGGGAAAATTTGGGGCCTGGAGTCCTCTACGGTCTCGATTGTTGATCCTCAGTAAACAACTGCAGGGAAAGAGCTGAATGTCTCTGACGTTTTCCCAAATGATGGCCGATTTGGGCTTATCCCCTTATGGACTTGCTCAGAACGTTATTTCAGTACCGGTCCCACAAGCACGGGCCTGGATTGCCGGTCAGAAGGCCCCCCCGTCGGTCGTGCGCGAGCGCATGGAGGAGATTCATACAACGATCGAGCAGCGTGCCGCCTATTTGCTGGAAATGTTGAAAGAGGCCGACGATCCCCCAGAAGGCCTAGTTCTGGCAATCTATCCCAATGACGATGACATGAAGCGCCTGGATCTCGAGTCCGGACTCTTTTTCGGCTGTCACACGCTCTATGCCCGAATGATCGAGCGGTGTGCGGAAGAGCTTCTCATGGCCGGCTATTCCATGACGGCAGTTCTGCACTGTGCAGAGGATTACTTTGACTGGTTGGGAGCGCGCACACACTCTCCTGAAGCCCGCTCCGAATATGTTGCCCAGATCGAAGATCTCCATGGCATCGAACTCCATAGACCCGAGGATATGCCCAAAGAGCCAAAACCAGGATGGTTGTTGCGCCGCCTTGGTGGGGCCAGTCGGTAGGCGCGGGATGCCGCTTCTTATTGGCCAGGGTTTAATGCACGGCGTATGGGGCGTGCTCTTACAGCTGTCCGCCTTCCTGTAAACGCTTAATCCCTGACAGTCCTTTTCTGGTACGCGCCTGGCCTGGTTACGGCCGGGTTTTTCTTTGCGCGATGTTCCACAGCATTTTCTCTTTGACCGGCCAGGGGCGGGATGCCGCATTTCGGGTGGGTCTCTCGTTTTTGGCGTTGGGTCCCATGATTTTTGCCGTGGGTCCCGACTTTTTCGGCCTGGGTCCCTCATTTTTAAGGGTGGGTCCCTTGGGTCGATAGCATTTTAGGGTTTTGGGTCCCTGCTGGCATTTGGCGTGCGTCCCTCAAATTTCTTGCTGCGTCCCTCGTTTTTCGGTGTGCGTGCCTGATTTTTAGGCCTGCGTCCCTAGCTTCCGGAGCATTTTGGCAATGTTGCGTCCTTGCATAATTTACGGGTGAACCCCCGAATTTAGCGCGTGAACCCTTTGATTTTGTGCATGAACCCCAGAATTTTGGACGTGAACCCCGGCTTTTTGGCGGTGAACCCCTGCGATTGATGGCATTTGAGCGTTTTGAACCCCGCTGTTTTCGATTTACCGCGGCTAAGTCTTTGATCTATGGTGAGCGATGTTATGAGGATTGTGGGGCAGGATACGCACTTTGTCATGACAAAATGACGGCCGGAAGGCCGAAAAGCCCGACAAGCGGGCTAGCTTGCCCCGCCGATGGTGGGGCTGCTGATAGGTGGAGATGGCATGAACAAGACAGCCAAGATCGAGTTACGAGTGACGCCGGCCGAGCGTCACATTCTGGAAGGTGCCGCCGCCGAGAACGGCAACACCTTGAGCAACTATGTTCGCCGGGCGGCACTCGACCAGGCCCAGGCCCGGCCGTTCTTTCGCCCGGATGAGATCGAGGCCTTGGACCAGGTACGCGAGCAAATCAGACGGGCCGGCGTGAACCTGAATATCCTTTTGCGCGACATGGCGGCCTATGAGAGCGGCCGTCACAAGGACGCGCCGGACTTTACCGAACTGCCCTCGATCAAGACCGACTTCAAAGCCGCGACGACCCGGTTGCGCCAGCTGCTACAGATGGACGCGTGATGCTGAATCGAGACTCTTTCGAATATGAGAAGCGCGGCCGGATCGTCAGTGAGGGCGAGAAGCACGAGCGCGCCGTAAAGGCGCGCGTGGGAAACGTCCTTAGCGCCAGTCCCGGCCGTGGCCGGTCGGCGCGGCTGTCCAGCACCGGCAAGCCGTCGAGTTCAGAGGCCGTTCTAAAGGTCATCAACTGGTCTAAGACGAAGCACAGCGCCAAAAACCAGGCGCTTTATACCGGCCGTTGCCGTGAGAGCGACGAGCAGAGCGCGCCGCTTGTGCATTACAACGAGCAGGGCGAAGCCTTGCACACCAAGGAAGAAAAGCAGGCCGAGATTGACAGCTGGAGCCTGAAAGGCGCCCAGGACAATCGTTCGGCCGCCTGGCGCAAGGCCGACGAGATGAGCCGCAGCTTGATGAACACCAATCAGGCTTTAGACAAACGCCAGTCTGCGCACCTGATCTTTTCCGTTCCGGCGAAGGCCGGGGCCAATCACCGGAACCTGGAAAAAGCCGTAGGCGACGGTTTGCAGGAGACCTTGGGCAAGGGCGGATTCCGGTATATTTACACGATCCACACCGATCATTCTGACCGGCCCCATGCCCATGTCGTCGCGAAAGCGACGGCCGAGCGTGCCCCAGGGCAGCGCGCCAAGCAGCTGCGCCTTGGGCCCGATGAATTGCAGGCCATGCGCTCGATCATGGCCGAGAAGTGCCGCGAGCGCGGAATCCATGTCACCGCCACACGGGCAGCAGATCGCGCCCAGGTTCGCGACAATCTGCGCAAGGGCGAGAAGCTACACGAGAACCGCACGCGCGGGAAAATCTGGCGCCAGAGCCGGCAAGGCCAGATTTACGAACTGAAATGCCCGAACTGGTACGAACAGCACGGCGGCGACTACGAGCGCCGCCGCCTGGCGCGCTATGCGCCAGAGCCGAAGAAGACCGAAGATCCCGCAAAGGCCGGTCAGAAGAAAGAGGGCAGGGGCTTTCTTGGGCGGTTTTTCGGGCGGAAGGAGCAGCCCGAGCCGGCCATAACCGCCCCGAAGCCGGCGGCGCAGAGCGCCGACCGGCTGGACCGGCATTTCTCGGTTACGCACAAAGACCCGGAGGCCGCGAAGCACAGCTTCGTTGCCATGTACCGGGAGAGCCCGAAACTCGCCGTCTGGTCAGCCAATAAGCACCCGGAGGCCTTCGGAGAGACGAGCGGGCGCGCCGGGCCGGCACTCAACGGCCGCGGGCTCACAAGTCTTGTGCGCAAGCTGAACACAGAGCAGGAGGAAGGGCCACAGCAGCCCCTTACGCCTGAGCAACGGTATGACCTGGTGGAGATCCGCGCGGCCGTACAGAAGGCCCAGGGTAAAGCTCAGGAGGAACGGGACGTGCAGTCGGTGAGGCGCCAGCTGGACGGCCTGGCCGAGAAGGCGAAGAACGATCCGGACATTCCCAAGGAAGACCTTGCGGCCGTGCGCGAGATCGCCGGCAAGGCCGGCGACGTTGATATGGCGAAAATCCGCGACCAGGTACTTTCCAAGCACCGTCAGCGTGGATCTCAGGACAGAGGCATTGAGCATGAGCGATAAGAACACACGCCATGGCAAGGCTGCCCAGGACCCGAATGAGGCTATTGCTGTTGAACGCCTTATCTCGGAGAGCCAAGAGTTTCCGGTTGGGGAAGGCGCGGAAGTGTGCGCCGGCCTCAAGGACGATCAATATATTATCGTTTATAGGGTCGATGATTTGCCCGAGGGTCACATGATCCGCGAGTATAGCGACGGTCGGTGTGTGTGTGTTGTTGATCCGTTCTGCGGATAGGGAACCACAGCTCGTCAGAGCAGGAATAGAGGTCGCTTTGGGGCTGGGAGATGCAGCAACAGTTAAGCCCCTGCCGTGCACGGCAGGGGCTTATAGGTAAGTAACAACTGAATAGCCTATTACTCAGTTATGTTCTCGTCCTTGTCTTCGTCGACAAGATCTCTATCACCAACAGAGCTGGTGCTTCCCATCGCGGCATTATTGTCGCCGTCCTCGACATCAATGTTCTCGGAGCCTTCGATCGAGGTGCCTCGTGGCTGCCCCCCAACGTCATTATGGTCGGTTTCCGGTGAATTGGACACGGTGTCATAGGCGGG
>NZ_JMLV01000026.1 GCF_000686045.1 Fodinicurvata fenggangensis DSM 21160 | reverse complement strand
AAAGCGCCGGAACGACAAACGGTCGTCCAGAGCCTCCTCAAGGCCCGGATCCGACAGGCCGTACCAGCGCTGCAGCAGCAAGGCCTTGAACATCAAAAGCGGTGGATAGGCCGGCTCGCCCCGGCGCGAGGGATATAGGCCCGACAAAAGAGCTTCAAAGCGGGACCACTCGAGGAGCCCATCGATCCGGCCAAGGCGATCCTCACGTTGGCCACGGCTCTCCTCAACCATGGCATCTCCGAAACCCAGCTGACCAACCGATTTCTGCGCCATAACCGCCCCCAATCAGCAATGTGTATTCCAAAATTGAATCACATCTCTGATTTCCGCGCAAAGGTCTCCATCCAGAGGCGCGGAGCCTCGAAGGAGGGGCGGCCTGCCCAGTCGGTGCCGTTAGCGTTTTCCCCGGCCTAACCGACTGTGCCGGGATGCTTCGAGGGCTTGACTGGCGTCAAGCCACCTCAGCATGAGATAGGTGGGAGGCACGTAAATGCCTTGAAATTAAGCGAAAAACCTCATCCTGAGGCTGCGCGCAGCGCACTCGAAGGATCGGCGGCTTTCACAGACGGCGCCGCGGGCATTCTCCCCGGTCCTACCCCACCTCCTCCGGTACGGCGGCACTCACCTCACCATACCCGAAGAAAGGATCCAGTTCGCGTGCGACGACGGCATTCACATGGGCAAGTTCACGCGGGGCCAACGCCTCCAGATGATCCCCTACCACCCCCTTGCGGGTCTTGTAGGTGCGCAGGTCGCCCTTCTCCGTCGGCCGCAGCGTCTTGCGGCCAAAGGCATCGGCTTCCTCAAGCTGGCGCATGTTGTCGAAGCTGGCATAGTCCACGGCTTGCGCGACCAGGTCAGGACGAACCTCCCTCACCCCGAAAAAGCCCAGCGCACGCGTCAGGGCCGCTGCCGGATCGGCGATCATGTCCTCGTAGCGCAGCAGAAGGAAATCGCGCGGGTTATGTCGCTGATCGGCCCAGATGTTGTAATAGGCAACGATCGTCGCCAGTGACCCGCGCGCCTCATAGACGTAATCCTCCAAAGCACCGTCATAGCCGTGGGAACTGGCGCGATAGCGCAGGGAATAGTACTGCGAAACCAGGACGTCCCGTGGATCGCGGCAAAGGAAGAGCACGCGGTCCTTGCGATAGTGGGTCTTGCTGCGCTCCAGCTCTTCCGGGATCCGCTTGTAGGGTTTGTCATCGTGATAGGCGACCAGTTGCGGCACGCCCGGCTGCCGGAGCAGCTCTCCGGTCATCAGGTAATCCTGTGATTCGATGCCGTGTTGATGCGCCAGGTAATGCCCAAGCATCAGACGCAGCCAGGTCCGTCCGCACTTGGGAAAAGAGATGATGTAGTTGCCACCGGGCCGGAAAAAACGGCGAACGCTGCGAACCTGTCGCTTGAGGATCTTTCCGCCCATGAACCACCGAACTCCGCTGCTTGATCGGGAAGGGAACAGGTAGCAGGAACGACGGGCCTTGGGAAGTCGCAGGCGGCGCCCGGCCCCGCGCCGCCTGTGCCAAGCTGCTTCCAGGGCTTGGCTCCTCATCCTCAGGGCCGCCAAAGGCGGTGTCTCGAAGGACGTCAAGTCACCTCAGTATGAGGAAGGTTGTAGATGTGCATAACTTACTTATAAAAATATATTTTCCTCATCCTGAGGCGCGAAGCGCGTAAGCGCGTAGCCTCGAAGGAGCAGGGCCAGGCGGCACCGTCAGCCCTCCCCCGCCACCAGCGGCAGCCCACAACACTCCGCCACCAATGGCTCGCTCGTGACCAGACGTCCCGGATGCTGCCGCCCCAGCGCGCTCAGGACGGTGGTATCGGTCTCCGCATGCTTGCTGCGTGTGGTCCCCAGGGCGGCGATGGCCGGGTTTTCGGCATAGGCATGGGTCAATTCGAAGGAGATGCCGGCCAGCACCACGCGGTCCCAGGCCGGATCGGCCAGCCCCAGCAGGGTGGCGAAGACACCGGTGGAGGGCTGCTTGATGGCAACGGCCGCCGCAGCATCCGGGTCGTCCCCCGTTTCACGCTGCAGCAACTGCGTGAAATAATCATAGGACGGTGCCCGAAAGCGCCCGTAGTGATAGCCCGCCCGGCGCAATGCCCAGCGCAGGTGCCAGGCCGACATCCGCCAGCGCTTGGCCTCGCGGATCAGGCGGCGTGGCAGCGATCCCTCCGCCGGCGGGCGGGGCAGGTACCAGACCTCGTCGCTGGACAGGCCACGCAGTGTCTCCAGTGCGATGCGGTTCGCCTGCCGTTTGCCGCTGTTGTCGCGCACGGTGCCGGCCCCCAGAACGGCAGAGATGACCGTGAAGCGTGGCACCGGCAGTCCCGCCGACCGTGCCGACCAGGCGGACGCATTGGCGCAAGCCACGGCATCGATCTGCGAGCACTCTGGCAGGACTGGATCCGGCTTGGAGCCGAGGACGAGCAGGTTGGTCATGGAAACGTTCAGGCTCCTGTCAAGGACGCTAAACGCAGCGCCATCCAAGGCTACAGCCCTGCCCTGAATCCGTCGATGACTGCAGAGGCAAATCCGGGAAACGATTCCTCAGAAATTCAGCTGGATGCCCAGCAGGCCGGCCGCGCCATCGCCCTCGAAATCGTCGTCCAGCTTTCCCTCGTCATAGTCGACGTACTGCGCCGAGCCCACCAGGTCGGCGCCGGGCGCCAGGGAATAGCGCGCACCGAAGTCGAACAGCCACATCCGCCGCTCGGCACCGGCGCTTTCCTGGGTCCAGCCCAGGCTGGGCCCCACGGTCCAGGGGCCAGTGCTATAGGTCAGGCCGGCATTCACATCATGCTGGTTCTTCATGCCTTCGCCGACAAGGATCGGGCCACGCAGATTGGCAGCGCTATAGTTGGCAGGACTGCCGTGACTGTCGAACTTGTAGCTAGCCCCCACATCGAAGCCACCGAAGCCCAGGCTGAAGGCGGTGGAATAGACATAGCGGCGGCGGTCGTCCGCCGTCGTCTGCCCCGCCGTCCGCGCCGTGCCGAAGCCGCCGGACCAGGCCAGGTCGAAGGCGCCGAAGGATTGGCTGTAGTTCAGGCCTGTTTCGACGATCTCCGTATAGGCCGAATTGTCCAGGGACGAACTGTCGGTGACGAAACGCTGGTCCGAACCGGCCCGCGCCCTTGCGCCCGTATCAGGCGCAAAGCTGATGCCCGCCTGCAATCCGGAATAGCGCGGCGTCATGTAGGTCAGCATCAATTCCTGGTTGGCGATATAGGGGGCGGCTGTCGGATAGGGCAGGCCGTTCAGGCTGGCAACGCCCTCCTGATGGTCGGCGAAATCGATGCCCCAGCCAGCCGTCGGTGTCCAGGAATACAGGCGGTACATGGCCGAACGGTCCGCGCCGAAATGAAGGCGCCCGAAACCGCCCGCGGCATAGACATAGGCGGCATCGCTGTTGAAGTTGTCCTGGAACTCATAGTCCGTCACGAAGCCCAGTTCCAGTCCGTTGTCCAGGGTCTGTGCGCCCGTGATGCTGTAGATCCCGTACTGATTGAAGTCGTAAGCGCGAATATCCGCCGTGTTGCCTGCGGCATCGACCACAGGATCATCCTGGCTGCGCCCGATGGCCAAGGCATTGTAGTACCCGCCGATCTGCAAGCGGAACCCAGAATTTTCGGACGGCCTTTCTGCCAACACAGGAGCAGCGGCCAAAGCGCCACCGAAAAGGGCCAGCACCCCGGCAGCCATGGATCTTGTCTTCATGTGCGACTCGCGAACCCGCAGGTGACTCTCATTCACTTCTGATTTACTTCACAATCGCACCGTCGCACAAGAGAAAGGGCGGCCCGACTGGACCGCCCTTCCCTTGATTTCCGGTGATCCCCGCCGGGGTAGTTCCCCTTTGCGGATCTGAAGGCGCTTTGAGCCTTAGAAGTTCAGCTGGATACCGAACATACCGGCGAAGCCGTCACCACCGAAATCATTCGGCAGCTCGCCTTCGTCATAGTCGATGTACTGGATGGAGCCGACCAGATCGGCACCCGGGGCCAAGGCATAGCGGGCACCCATGTCGGCCAGCCAGACTTCACGCTCAAAGCCAGCGGTTTCCCGTGTCCAGCCGAAGCTTGGACCGAAAGTCCAGGGGCCAGTCGTGTAGGTGATGCCGGCATTCACGTCATGCTCGTTCTTACCGCCGACAGTATCACCCGCAAACGATGTTCCATAGTTGGCATCGATCATCGCTGGCGTAATACCGCCCGCATCACGGATGTTGCCGCGGACGAGGCTACCGGTGCTGCCGTGCGTGTCGAACTTGTAGGCCACACCAACGTTCAAACCGCCGAAGCCAAGGTTGAGAGCCGTGGAGTAGACATAGCGACGGTCATCGCTAAGTGCCCTTTCGGTTGCTCCGACTGCTTTGGCCGTCCCGAAACCACCGGACCAACCCAAGTCAAAGCCATCAAAGGACTGGCTGTAGTTCAGGCCCAGTTCAAGGATGTTCTCGTAACCATTTAGGGTGTCCTCGTTGGTGATGAAGCGCTGGTTGTTCCCAGCCATCGACCCACCGATTCCACCAACATTGTTGCTGTTGTCCGGCGCAAAGGAGACACCGGCCTGAATGCCCGAGAAGCGCGGGGTGATGTAGGTCAGCATCAGATCGTTGTTGGCGATGAAGGGCGCTGCTGTCGGATAGCCCATGCCGTTCATGCCGGCCACACCATCATCATGACCGGTGAAGTCGATGCCCCAGCCGGCGGTCGGCGTCCATTCGTAGAGGCGATACATGGCCGAACGGTCGGCACCGAAGTGCACGCGGCCGAAACCACCGGAGGCGAAGACATAGGCACGATCTGTACCGAAGTTCGTGGTGATCTCATGCTGAGACGTGAAACCCAATTCAAGGCCATTGTCCAGCGTCTGCGAGCCGGTGATGATGTAACGGCCGCGCTGGCTGAAGTCGTAGTTTCGAATGTCGGTTTTGCCAAAAACCGGCGCGCCGGTATTGTCAGTGGTGATAGCCACCGGATCGTCCTGGTCACGGACGATGGCCAGGGCGTTGTAGAAACCACCGATCTTGAGCTGGAAGCCCTCACCGGCGTGGTCGTCAGCGGCGGCCGGCGCGGCGGCAAAGGCGCCACCGGAGACGGCGAGAGCTGTCGCTGCCATCAAAAACTTTTTCATGATAGTATCCCCCTCATCTGCTAGGGAGACCCGCCTTCACGGCCCTGAAGCCAAAACCGTTGTGCGGATCGAATTATTGAACAAGGAATCTGGGGCATGGCCCCCGCTTCCAAGGTGATAAAACATTAACCTGCTGTAAGGGTCAATCGACCTGAGCCCCTCAGCGTGACGGATTTGCACAGCTGTTGCGAAAAGAACACAGGCACCAGGTGAAGGGTTTTGGATAAGCAGTTGTTTTTATGCGTAATTCCTCTTTTAACACGTTGTGGTGCCTTTTTGCCGGGAGGGGCTGGCACAATAAAACTCCTTCCTGCTGAGAGGGCTTGACTCCGGTCAAGACCAAGAGACTCGCCGACACGGGCGGCTGGGCCGGGGGATTGAGGCTGGGAGAAGGCTCACGGCGCCATCTGCGCCCTGTGGCCCGGCCCTTCGAGGCTTTGCGCTCACGCGCTACGCACCTCAGCAACCGTGTTTTATCACACTGGCTGATAGTTGGTTCCATCCCGGAGCATGGCGTTTGCGACGATCACCATATGGCGCATGACGGCGACCAGGGCGGCCTTGCCGGACTTTCCGTTCTCCTTGAGCCTGAGGTAGCGCCGCCGCATGGCGTTGTCGCCTCGAACGGCGGCCACAGCCCCCATGTAGAGCGCGTTGCGCACAATCTGCCGCCCGCCCCAGATGCGGCGCTGGCCGCGCAGGGTGCCGGTGTCCCAGGCATGGGGAGCCAAACCAGCCAGGGTGGCGACCTGGCGGCGCGAGGCCTGGCCCAACTCGGGCATGCCGGCCAGCAGCGTGGCCGTCAGCACCGGGCCGATCCCGGGAATACTGCTGAGGCGTTGAGCGTCGGCAGCAAGCTCAGGGCTCTGCCGGATATGCCGGGTGATGTGGGCCTCAAGCGTGCGGACCCGGGCGGTCAGCTGGGCAATGGTCTGCTCCAGCTCCTCCTTCAGGTCGGCCTCACGCTCCTGGTGCCAGCGCTGCTGTTCGGCCGTCCGCATGGCCGTCAGCTGGCGCCGCCGGCGCAGCAGGGCGACCAGGCGCCGCCGGTCAGCCGACAGTGGCGCTGTTGGCTGCGGCTGCACGCGCTCGCCATAGAGCGCGAGCACCCGTGCATCCAGGCGGTCGGTTTTGGCCAACAGGCCCATGCCGCGGGCAAAATGGCGGATATGGCGAGGATTGGCCACGGCCAGCGCCAGGCCGGCATCCTGGCAGGCCTCGATCAACTCAACCTCGAAACCGCCCGTAGCCTCGGCCACGGCCAGCTCCACCGCGCACTGCTGCAGCCAGGCCACCAACTGGGGCAGCTTGTTCGCAGGAAAGCGCCGCCGCTTGCCGCTCGGCAGGAGATGGACATCCAGGTGATGCTTGGCGATATCGATTCCGGCGATGGATGTTGCTATCATGATCACGGACCCTTCCTTGTCGATGGGAGCTCCGGTGCAAGGCCGGGCTCTGGCAACCGTTCGGGTTCACTTTTGATCAGGCGGGTCGGGATCCTTGCTGAGGTACGAACTTCAGGTTCGAGGACGAGAGCGATCTCCGACCCGCCCCCTATCCTGATAACAAATCGCCGACAGACAAGGACGAGG
>NZ_JMLV01000025.1 GCF_000686045.1 Fodinicurvata fenggangensis DSM 21160 | reverse complement strand
TATCCGCGAAATCGAACGGCATATCCGGCAGGGTGACCCGGCGGCTCAAGGGGTCGACATAACTTTGCAGCGTGTCACCGATGACAACCGGCTGCTCGAAGATTTCCTTCTGCATGAAATGGCGATAGGAGCCCTTGCCGATCATGGCGCCGGACATGACGGTGCGCGTGACCGGGCGCTCGACCGGGGCATCCTCCTGGTCGAAGATCCGGGCCTCATCCCCCTTCAGGACAACCCAGTCCCCTTCCTCCAGGAAGCAAATCCGGTCGGTCAAGGGTGCCAGGGCCAAAGAATCCGAGCCCAGGTAGAGCTCTCCGTTGCCATACCCCAGCGCCAGGGGACTGCCGCGCCGCGCCCCGATCATCAGGTCGTGCCGGCCGGCAAAGATGATGGCCAGCGCGAAGGCGCCATGCAGCCGCTTCAGGGTCGCCGCCACGGCGTCTTCCGGGCTCATCTGGCTTTTCAGGTAATCCGTGATCAGATGAACGATCACTTCGGTATCGGTTTCGGTCTCGAAGCTGTGGCCGGCAGCCTCCAGCTCCTTCCTGAGCGTGCGGAAGTTCTCGATGATGCCGTTGTGTACCACGGCCACTTCGCCATTGGCATGGGGGTGGGCATTCATTTCGGTGGGACGGCCGTGGGTCGCCCAGCGGGTGTGCCCGATGCCCACTGTTCCTTCGAGGGGCTCCCTGTCGATCACGGCTTCCAGGTTGACGATCTTTCCCTCGGCCCGCCGGCGGTCGATCTGCCCGTTGCGCAGCGTGGCGACGCCAGCCGAGTCATACCCGCGGTACTCCAGGCGTTTCAGTCCATCCATCAACAGGGGCGTGACCGCTTTCTGGCCCAGGATGCCGATAATACCGCACATCAGGATGTCTCCTTGCTGTTCTTGCGCTGCGCCCGAAAGCGGGCGGCTGCATCGGGACGCACCGTCTGTTCCGCACGTGTCAGTCCAAGGGCGTCAGCCGGGACATCCCCTGTTATGGTCGAGCCGGCGCCCACGATGGCGTTCGTCCCGATACGCACGGGCGCAACCAAGGCTGTGTTGGACCCGATGAAGGCCCCGGCACCGATGTCGCTATGATGCTTGTCATAGCCATCGTCGTTGCAGGTAATGGGTGGTGGGAGATAATGTATCAAAACCTTCGGATTTCGTGATGTATTTTATTTAGGTATTTCAACATGGTATCGGAAAATAGAATTTCCCTTAAAGGAGCCCTCACTTTATTTTCTTGGAAGCGGCTTTATGCCTTTCAATCTCTGCTTGTGTGGTTTCCCAAAGCTCGGCAAAGATATCAAGGGCCTGGTCCATACTCAGGTCTGTGTCTGGGGATTGATCGGGATACTTGTTGAAGTCCGGATCGAAAAGCGTGATACGCTGAGGAAACCACTTTTGCCGTACGCGCTCATTGCTTTCGGAAAATTGGGCAAGAAAGCCTTCAGCTTCCGTACGTGAGGGTAGCAAGCCGCGTCCTTGCCGGAAACGATGGAGCAATGAAAAAAGCTTCTTACGGGTCTTGATGCGCTGGTTCATGTAGCGCAGAAAAATCTGCGCCTCGGCAGATAAGCTCTCGTTCGTCCGCTCGGGGAACTCAAATTCCTTGATGTCGAGATCAAGCATGGTCAGGAAATCCTGACAAATATCTCCTCCCTCCAACGCCTCGGGTAAGAATAGCCTCGGAATAACTCTCTCTTTCCCGAACACATTTGCCCATAAATCAAGCAGGGCATCGTAATCGAAAGAAGGCGGCGCCTGTCTTGGCAGGACTGTTGAGCGTGTAACACCGTGCCTCAACTGTGTTGTGTAGGCACTGATGGCCAATTCATGCTGTGGCCGCAGATAAACGACAACCCTTACCTTATTGCAATAGCGCTCAAGGAAGCCCGCAAGGCGTTCGATCTCGGAGGGGTGGCGCAGGATGCTCTGACAGCGTTCACTGCTGATAATCAGGTCCAAACCCTGGGGCATCGCAGTGATTTCCTTCTCGAATTCCCGGGTCACCTCGTTCCGGTAGGCGTTGATATTCTCCCTGAGCGCGGGATTGCTTCTAGGCACCCTTCTGTTTCCATCGGCGGCATAGAAGGCAATGTAGGAATGTTGCCCGAAACCGAGCGATGATGGAAAGAGATAACCGTGCTCTAGTAGTTTCGGGTAATTGGCCTTCATGCAGTGCTGGAGTGTGGTGGTACCAGTCTTTTCTGTTCCGATATGCAGGATGCAGGTATTAAATTTCACTGGCATACGAATCGGGTGCTCGCATTTTGTTCATTCAAGGAGATTCGTAAGTACAGTATGACATAATCAGACTGAAGCATATAATAAGACGCAACTTAAGGTTACTACTACTGATATAGCGCCAAGCTATTGCCAAGGAGACGCTGGCTCGAAAAGATGTATTTCTGTCCTGCCCGCCGCCAACGAGACTCCATTGCAAGCATTGTGACTTTTCGGTAACAGGGCTGTCCAATGGCTGCGCCTTGGCGTAATTAAACTGTCATCAAGGCCTGATCAATGCGGACGCGTTCATGACCCCCCAGTTGCTGCCTTCCCTGAAAGAGATAACGTCGTACCCGCACCGTAAAGGCAGCCTGAAGCTGGTCGCGAATGTCTTCAACGAACGCCGACGCCTACCGGATTTCCTGACCTATTATCGCCGGCTGGGCGTCGAGGATTTCTATATCATCGATAACAACAGCGATGACGGCACCCATGCGTACCTATTGAACCAGCCGGACTTGCACCTCTTCTGGACCGACCAGGATTTTCGCGCCAGCCAGGCGGGCCGCCTCTGGATCACCAACCTTTGCCAAGTGTATGGCATGGGCGATTGGTGCCTCTACGTCGATGCCGACGAGTTCCTGGCCTATCCGCACTATGAATGGCTCAGCCTGCCAGCCCTGACCGACTATCTGGACCAGCGCGGATTTCAGGGGCTCTTCTGCCTGCTATGTGATCGTTACAGCAAGGGTCCGATGAAAGACGCCGTCTATTCAGAAGGCGAGTCTCTCTTCCAGCTCTGCCCCTACACGGATCGTGCGGAGAGTTTCCACCTGAATAGCCATCCCGACTTTCCCTATTTCCAGATTATCGGTGGCCCCCGTGCGCGCAGGTTCTGGCAGAAGAAGGAAGGCGCTCCCTTGATCTCCCAGGTCCCTCTGGTCAAGTGGCATGAAGATTTCGCCTACTTGGCTTCTCGCCACTACTGTACGCCGCTATACTTGGCCGATATCACGGGTGCCCTGTTCCATTTCAAGTTCCTCTCGGACTTCCCCGAGTTCGCGGAACGAGAGATCGGGCGCGGACAGCGGATCAGCGACGGCGCCCATTACCGGCGCTACCTCTCAGCCATCCGGGAAGATCCCGACTTCAGCTTTTATGACGCGCATGTGTCCGTACGCACTGACACGACGGAAGACCTGCTGAACCACAGCCTGATCACGTTGTCCGAACCCTTCCTGGTCCACCTCCACCAAAGATCCGGTGCCCCCGGCAATGGGGAGACGCGAGCGGAAGAGCGCTTTTCTCGCCTTTACGGGAACAGCAGCTATTCGGACCTGATGCGCAGTTGGCCATTTCTGATCAACCTGTTGCCCCAAAAAACCATGAGCGCCTTTTCCGAAAACCCCGACGCGTCCCAGCACCCTGGGCAGTACCGGCAGGGTCATGCGGAGCGGCGCATCGAGCGCAAGCTTGACCGCCTGCTAGACAAGAGTTCCTGGAAGGCAACCCGTGGGATACGCCGCTGGCTGCACAGAAAGGGCTGGATAGATCGGCGCCAAGTACCGGAGGATTATCGGGATTACTATTTGCCCGATGAGATTATTCAGGCCGTCTATGATTCCTTCTGGTGGGATCTCACCTTCCCATTGCGAATTGGGAAGCGACTCAAATCCCACCTGCAAGACAGGAAAAAATAGAGACTTGATCAAGTCTTTGGAAACATCCACGCAAACTCCGTTCCGTGGAAATAACTGACAAGTTTATTGTAGTTCCTACATCTTGCGGAAGCGGGCATGATCTCCTGCTTGGCCGTTTTCTGCTTTACGGGCATCGGAGAGACACCAATAAATTCCTGAATATCGCGCGTTACCTCTTCCCAGTTTTCCACAAGGCTTTCATAAGAGGTCCGATACAAGGGGTGCTGTGCAAACAGGGAATCGATATGGGCTGTATCTTCCAGATCCTTGGAGAGCTTTCTCTCCCACCACTTGGGAGATTTCGCAAAGGTAATATCCTCTGTTTCCTTGTCGGTACCGATCCATTGACCGCTTTTCCTTGCCACCTGAAGGGAAATCTGGCGCTCGAAAAGATTCTCCCTGTAGAGATGAATGACCTTTATCTCCGTTTGATGGGCCAGGTAATCCCATACAGTCGATAGCCCTTCCTTGCGCCCCTGATGCAGGAAGATCTTGAAGCCGATAGCTTTGTATCGGTTATTCTGGTCATCAAAGAAAGCCTTCGCTCTTGCGGCTCCATCTTCTTCCTCAATGTCGCCGTAGACATTCGTATTGTAATACTCGCCGACCATGTGAAGCTCAGGGTTCTGCTTCAGGGCGAATTTGAGAAGGTTGGAGCCGCAACGCCCCAGGCCGGTGACAATGAACTTATTGGGCATCACTTTCCCCATCGGCGTTCCATGCTGCGCTTCTCCAGATCGCTCACAATCTCGTTGAAAACGCGTTCGCAGTTCTGGTGGTCCCGGAAAGCGAAGAGATGTTCCAGCCGCAGCTTGTGCTCTTCCCGCATCGTGCAGTCATTTTCAAGGTATGACGCAAGTCTTTCAAGCAAGCGCTCTCTACAATCCACAACTTCCCCGGCAAGGTCCCGATCGAAATCGATAAGCGGAGGGCCCTGAGGCTGAGTCTCCCATTCCAGGCGATCGAACATGAAGGCCAATGCGGGCTTCTCCTGGTAGAAAAAGTCGTACATGACACTGGAATAATCGGTGATCAACAGATCGGCCTCGTGGATCAGGTTGTGCAGGGGCGTATTCTTGTCCTGCAGAATGTGAATACGTGAACTCTTCGCTTCGAAGGCAGAAATATAGGGCATCATGCGGAAATGGGGACGAAACCAAAGCTGGTAATCATGCGTCTCAAGCAGCTTTTCCAGCGTGTCACTGAGGATCAATTCGCTCCATTCGTGCAGGTAGCGGCTGGTCCGGACCTGTGCTTCGCTTTGAATCCAGCTTCGCCAGGTTGGTGCGACCAGCAGCTTTCGGCTCGGTCGTGAGGGCCGAACCGTAGGAAGCGCATCGAAACGGGGCAACCCCGTCAGTTTGATCTGCTCGTTCGGAAAACCGTACACCTTGTTGAAGACGACTCTTTCCCTCTCATTCGAAACCACGACAAAATTGAAGTACCGATGAGCCTCCTTCCTGTAACTCAAGGTCTTGTTCCCGGACACCCCGTGTTGCAGGAAGACGTTCACGCTTTTCTTCTCCGCCCTTTTGCGCGCGCCATCAGGATAGGCCAAGCTGTGAAAGGTGTCCGTTGACACAAGAACCCCGGAACGGGCGAGGTAATAGGCATGCCTCCAGGAATACTGAGGAATGACATTTCCAAGGGGGCCGACGGAACTCCAATGTGAGGACTGGCGGCACAACACGTAATAGACGGGGATATCCGGCCTTTGAGTTCTCAGGTATCTGAACAGGAAAAAGGCATTGTCCTCGGCGCTTTTGGACAGGCGTTCATCCATCAGCCAGATATTGCGCCCTCTCCACGCATTCGCCAGCTTTGCCACAGGACGCGCAAGCCTGTATTTGGTGTTGTTTGCCTTCTTTCGATCCCCGCCGGCAAGTCGAGTCCTCCATTCCCCGAAGCTTTTCAATAGCCTCTTGGGAAGTTTCCTCAGCTTCCAGCTCTTTCCTGCTCCGGTCCCGTTCGGGATCCTTTGCTGCCTTGCTTTCAGCAAGGGCTCAAGCAATCGCGCCCGTGTGTCCGGCGATTTCAGAAGCGGCAGGAAGCGTAGCGATCCCGGCGCATTCTCATAGGCGATCAGCGCCTCATATTCTCGTTCGGAGAGCATGATCGCACGTATCTGCTGTCGCAGGCCCGCTTCGGACAGCGCATCCAGGTCCGGCTCCGAAAGGCGCGTGACCAGGCGGGCGATCGTCTCGAAGATTCGGATCTGCTCGGGGTAGGGGGCGGTCTCGATGACCCTGAGGAACCGGTTTCCCACCAGCTTCCGCACTTCGGAACGCAACAGCCAGGGATAGAGCTCGGACACCTCTTTGGCATCGAATTGCGCCTCCAAGGCCTCCGCAACGGCAACCCTGTCGCGGAAAAATTCGGCGGAGATCTGACCGGTTCTGGACTCCGGGCGGCCCCGATAGTTATAGATGACCTCCGGCAGAACCGTGATCGAACGGCTCGCCAGATAAGCCCGTGCGACGAAATCCAGGTCCTCCCCGGCACTGCCTTCGGGAAAGGCCAGGCCATTACGGGTTATCAGGTTATGGCGAAGCAGCCGATTACAGGCGGAGATATCCTCCAGAAGGGCCGGCATGCCGGAAATATCCGTGGCGGGAATCAGCTGGTCGAAGGCATGCTGGTGAACCGGCACTCCGATCCAGCTGCGTGTTTCATTGAAGGACTGCTGTATTCCGACCACCATATCGCTGTCGTAACGATCGGCGGCCTCCACCATCTGGCGATAGGCGTCCCCCGGCACGGTGTCATCGGAATCAAGGAATGTGACGTACCGCCCCCGGGCATGACGCAGGGCCAGGTTACGAGCCGCCCCCTGGCGCTTGTGCTCCTGGGCCAGGACCGTGATCTCGTCATGCGCGCGCGCATAGCGCTCCGCGATCTTCCGGCTGCCGTCCGTCGAGCCGTCGTCCACCAGGATTAGTTCCCAGGAAACCAGGCTCTGCCTCAAGATGGACTCGATACACTCTTCCAGGTAATCGGCTGTGTTGTAGATCGGAACGATAACGGAGAGATCAACGTTCGTGGTTGTTTCGGGGCCATTCATAGGTAGCATCCGGAATTTTTGGTTCTTTTGGGCTGGTAGTCTGTCCGGTTAGGATGTTTGCTCCTCATTCTGGGGAACAGGGTTTCATGTCTAGATAGCAGTCCAAGCCCCAGAAATTTGCCTTAACCTTGCCAAACTAACGTTGGTGCGCTTTCGCCGTCGAGAAAGGCTGCTACTACCTTGCTTCCTCGCCGGATCTCGCGCACCCTCACTGCTGGCATATTTGAGAAGACAATGTGGTACCAGTGGATGATGCAACACTGCCCCTACGGAAAAGCACCTTAACTCTCTCCACCCAGCCTTGGTAGGCCCCCTAGATTGACGGCGTGGCGCCCGATAGGCCACAGCGCTTCAGCTACTTAAAAGGGACCGCCAGTATGACTTGATTTTCAGGCGCTTTTAACAATTTACAGAATTTTTTGGGAACCTTCAGTGCCCAGAAAATATTCAAGATAGTCCTTACGCCGCCGCACCACGATCTTGGCCAAATGGTGCTGAATGCGCCATCATCAATGCCGATGAGATTGTCCAGCGAACTTATGTTGTTCTTGTTAATGATTCCTCCTTTCTTTAAACTCACTGATTGATTCATCTAAAGCTATTCTTAACTAAAAAACATGACCTTCCAAAATTTCATTAACTATCTTATATAATAATATTCAATAGAAGCGCTGACGTAATTCTTGGTAATTTTCCACAGTTTTTATGTAGTAATTGTCGGATTTATATTTTTTATTTGGAGTAAGATAATTGGAAATAGCATTATTAACTTGATTTTGAGGCGCCCCAAGTACTTGCAACACGCGTTGTACGATACAACGTTGATTCCCTTCATAGCCGTAAAGCTCTTCGTACGTAACGCTAGAGCGTGTCGGCGTAGATCAGATTCGGGATTCCCCTGAGAATTGATCTGTGATTCCCTCTGCGTATGGCAGATATAGGGGGTTACAGATGGGTAAGCCACATCCCTTTGAGCTTCGCCGCCGTGTTGTCGAGTTTGTCGAGGAGGGTCATACCCACCGTGGGGCGGCGGCGCATTTCCGGGTTTCGATCAAGTTCGTCAACGACATGGTCAAGCTCAAGCGCGAGACGGGCGGGCTGGCGCCAAAGCGCCAGGGCAATCCCGGGCGGGGTAAACTCAGCGAGGTATCTGACTGGTTGCGTGCCAGAATGTGCGAGAAAACAG
>NZ_JMLV01000024.1 GCF_000686045.1 Fodinicurvata fenggangensis DSM 21160 | reverse complement strand
CTCAACCAGATGGAGACCTTGCGCAACTACGCCCTGGTCCTGGCCAGGCGGCCGGTGGAGAAGGTCTTTGGGACGCTCAAACGCTCCTATCGCCTGAACCGCCTGCCGCACTTCTCGCTGGCGCGCAACACGGCCTGCCTTACGCTGGCCTGCTTTGCCTACAACCTCAGACGCCTGGACAGGTTGCTTGCAGGCTGAGTCTGTCCGGAATTTGTCCGAACCTGCCCGTAAAAACCCCAAACAAGGGCAAATCACCCAAAAGCTCTCCATGAATCTGCCTGATCGAAGGTATTGAGCAGCGTTCATGCCTCAGCTCAGTGCCAAGCACCTACCGCGCAAAGGTCTCCAGCATGAGGTCTTTTAGTGGGTTGTAAATAAACAAAAACTTTGTTCTGAGGAGCGAAGCCTCGAAGGACCTGACACAAGGCCAGGCGGTGCGCCCTACTCCTTCCGCCGTGCCAGTTCGTCCAGGCTTTCGCCCAGGGCCTGGTCCAGGATGGTGATGCCGCGGTCGATCTCGTCGCGCTCCACGGTCAGCGGCGGGGCGATCCGCCAGACGGCACCGCGTTCGGGGCGGCGGCGGATGTTCATGCTGAGCCCCAGCTCAAAGCAGCGCTTGGTGGTCAGCGCGCCCAGCTCGTGGTGCGACTCGCGGCTTTCCCGGTCCTTCACCAGCTCGACACCCAGCAGCAGGCCCAGGCCGCGCACGTCGCCGATGGCCTCGTAGCGCTGCTGAAGACTCTCGAGCTGTCCGCGCAGGTAGGCGCCGGTTTCCGTTGCGCGTGCAATCAGCTGTTCTTCCTGGATGGTCTTCAGCACGGCCAGGCCCACGGCAGCGGGCAAGGGGTCGGAGACGTGGCTGGTGTAGTAGGTGAAGCCGCGTTCGTGCGCGCGGGCCTCCACGGCGTCGCTGGTGATGGTGGCGGCCAGCGGCAGACCGCCGCCCAGGGTCTTGGAGACCGTCATGATGTCGGGTGTCACTCCGAAGTGCTCGGCGCCGGTCTTCGCGCCGATGCGGCCGAAGGCGGTCTGCGCCTCGTCGAAGATCAGCAGCATGCCGCGCTCGTCGGCGGCCTGCCGCAGGGCCTGCATGTATTCCGGAGGCGGCACCAGCACGCCGCCGGCGCTGATCACCGGCTCGACGATGATGGCCGCCGGCGCGCCGGCCGATTGCATGTCGAACATCTTCAGGCCCAGCTCCAGGGCGGCCAGGGCCGATTCGGCCTCGCTGCCGCCCGGGATCCAGGGGCGGTAGGCGTTGGGCTCGGGAATCGGGAAGACGCCCGGCACGCCGGGGCCATAGCCCTTGCGGTCGCTGGCGAAGGAGACCGAGGAGGCCGCGCCCGTCACGCCGTGCCAGGAGCCGCCGATGGCGATGACCTCGTAGCCGCCGGTGTAGAGCTTGGCCAGGCGCAGGGCGGCCTCGTTGCTCTCGCTGCCGGTGTTGATCAGCAGCGAGCGGGTCAGCGACGCCGGCATCCAGTCGGTGGCCAGAGTGCGGGCCAGTTCGGCCACGGCCTCGGGCACCATGCCGCTGAAGAGATGCAGCGCGTCCTCGCCGGCCTGCTGGATGGCCTGCAGGATGGCCGGGTGGTTGTGCCCGATGGTGGCGCACATCTGGCCCGAGGTGAAATCCAGGATCTCGCGCCCCTCGTCGTCCCAGACCTTTGCTCCCTTGGCGCGGGTGAAGAGGTTCTCGAAACGATCGCCGCCATAGCGGATCATGTGGTCCCGTGCAGCCGCACGCAGCTCTTCATTCATTCTGTTTGGTCTTCCATATTGCATTTCCAGCTTGCTGACCATCAGAGCCAAAGCCGCGCGCCCGGTCCTGTCAAGCACCCGCTGGACTGTCCAAGGGGCCCGTTGGCTGCTAAACAGGTCGGCACAGGGAAAACATTCGGCAGGAGTGGCAGACGGCCATGAATCGCAAGGAACGGCGCGCGCAAGCCCGTACGGGCGGGGCCCCCGGACAGGCTGCAGCTGGCGGCAACGACCCGCAGTTGGCCCAGGCGCTGGCGGCGCACAGCAGCGGCAACCTGGCCGCCGCGCAGCAGGGCTATCAGGCGGTGCTGCAGCGCCAGCCCGACAACAGCCAGGCCCTGCACAATCTGGGCCTGCTGGCGGCCCAGGCCGGGGAATACCCGGCGGCAATCGAGCTGGTGCAGCGCGCCCTGAAGGTGAAGCCGCGCAATGCCGCAGCCCAGCGCGACCTGGGCAAGATCCTCTATGCCGCCGGCCAGCTGCAACCCGCCGCCGAGGCGCTGGAGTCGGCCGTCAAGCTGGCGCCGCGCGATGCCGAGGCACTGGCCCTGCTGGGCGCCTGCCGCACCGCCCTGGGCGAAGGCGAAGCCGGTGAGCGCGCCTGCCGCAAGGCGCTGAAGCTGGCGCCGGAGCACCCGGATGTCGTTTTGCAGCTGGCCAATGCCCAGGCCTGGCAACAGAAGTTCGACGCCGCCATCGCCACCTATCGCAAGCTGCTGAAGCAGCAGCCCGATCATGCTCAGGCCCTGCACAACCTGGCACGCTGTTACTACAACCAGGCCATGGCCCAGGTGGGCCAGGGCGAGATGGAGCCCGCCGGCGAATCCCTGCGCCTGGCGCTGGAGATCGACGCCTCCTTCGCCGATGCCTGGAGCAACCTGGGCAGCCTGCTGAACCAGCTGGGCCGGCCGGACGAGGCCGAAGCCGCCTGTCGCCGGGCGCTGGAGCTGAACCCGCAGGACGTGGATGCACGCGCCAACCTGGCCCTGATCCTGGAGCATGCCAGCCGCCTGGACGACGCGCTGGCCGAGGCCGAGGCCGGCCTGG
Organism: Fodinicurvata fenggangensis DSM 21160; assembly: GCF_000686045.1. Classification (GTDB taxonomy): domain Bacteria; phylum Pseudomonadota; class Alphaproteobacteria; order Kiloniellales; family DSM-21159; genus Fodinicurvata; species Fodinicurvata fenggangensis. The sequence continues at coordinate 5,493 of NZ_JMLV01000024.1, read as the reverse complement.
AACAGGCACCGGAGCACCCCTGGCTGCGCCTGGCGGCAGCCAAGGTGGAACGCCGGCAAGGCCGGGGCGACGCCGCCCTGCAGCGCTTCAGCGGCCTGGAGGCACCGGCCGAGGGGTCCCTGCCCCTGCGCCTGGACTGGCATTTCGAGCAGGGGCGCCTGTTCGACCGGCAGGGCGAGCCGGACGCCGCCATGGCGGCCTTCCACGCCGGCAACCGGCTGGCCCGCCAGCTGGCCGAGCAGCGCTTTTCCGCGCCCGGTTCACGCCCGCGCGGCATCACGCGGCAGCGCATGGCCGCCCTGAGCGCGCGCATCACGCCCGAACGGGTGGCCAACTGGACGCCCATTACGGCGCCCTCGGCCGAGGACAGCCCGGTCTTCCTGGTGGGCTTCCCGCGTTCGGGCACCACGCTGCTGCATCATGTGCTGGAAAGCCATCCGCGCCTGCGCGTGGCCGAGGAGGTCGAGGCCCTGCTGTCCGCCGAGACGGCTCTGGTCGGGGATCACAAGGGGGCTGATGACTACAGCGGGTGGCTGGACCGCCTGGAAAGCCTGGACGAAGAAGCCGCCCAGGCCGCGCGACAGGCCTATCTGGAGACGCTGACCGCCGGCCTGCCCGACAAGCCGCAGGTGCACACGGGGGAAGAGGCGCGCACGGTGGACAAGCTGCCCCTCAACATCCTGCGCCTGGGCGAGATCCACCGGCTCTATCCGCAGGCCAAGATCATCCTGGCCCTGCGCCATCCCTGCGACGTCTGCCTCAGCGCCTATATGCAGAACTTCGACCTGAACGACGCCATGGCGCATTTCACCGACCTGGAGGAAACGGGCCGCTTCTATGCCGAGACCATGACGCTCTATCGCCGCGTCCGCGAGGTCCTGCCGCTTGACGTCCATGCCCTGCGCTACGAGGACCTGATCGACGACTTCGACGGCACGGTCGGGCAGCTGCTGGACTTTCTGGAACTGGACTGGGACGAGCGCGTGCGCGACTTCGCCGAGACGGCGCGCAAGCGCCAGCGCATCGACACCCCAAGCTACAGCCAGGTCACCGAAGGCCTCTACGACCGCGCCCGCTACCGCTGGGAGCGCTACCGCGACCACCTGGCCCCGGTGATCGCGCAGGTTCGCCCCTTCCTGCCCGCCTTCGGCTATCCGGAGGTGTGAGGGGACTATAATTTACTGAAAACAAACAAAAACCTTATCTTGAACCTGACGAAAACGCGGCCTGTACAGTTTCGGTGACCCGCTTTACAGCTACGCTCAGCCAGACTAACGTGACTCTGCAGAGTGGATAATTGTGCCTCGACCGTGATCCATGTGTTGCTGGCCCGTCACCGAGCGAATTTGAACAGGCGCGACGATGTCCTCAAACCACAGTGAACTCCGCGATCTGGCTGCCAAGTACGTCTGGTGGAACCCCCCAGAAAAGGTGATGGCGGAGCAGTTGGGCAAGCTGACCGTCAACGTCATGGAGATGGGGACATGGGAAGATGCAAACGCATTGCTGGATGAGATCGGCCCCGAGCGCTTTCTGTCGGTTCTGAGGGCGCCGCCCGCGGGGATTATTTCTTCAAAATCCCTGGCTTTCTGGCACTACAGATTGGGATTGCCCGGCGATCCGCCCACGGCATCCAGGCGTGCTTTCCAGTAATCTGGAACAGTCCATGTTCGTACCCATTCTCGATAGTCTGCCCGATCCACAACGACGATTGTGGCCTTCGCTGGCCAGGCTGCCGTCCCATTTTGTCCTCTATGGCGGGACTGCGATTGCCCTGCGGCTGGGTCACAGGCAATCCGTCGACTTTGACTTTTTTTCCGACGTCCTCTTGGATGAATCCGGCAAGCAGGTGATCCTCGGTCTGTTCGATGTCGACGGGATCCTGCAGAACGAAGGCAACACCCTTACCTTCATTGCCAGGGTGAGCGGCTATCCCGTGAAGTTGTCATTCTTCGGTGGCCTGGCAAACGGGTGTGTCGCGGCGCCAGACCGCACCCAGGATGGCGTGGCCTGTGTGGCCTCGCTGGATGATCTGTTCGGCCACAAGCTCAAGGCCATTCACGATCGTGCGGAAGGCAGGGACTATCAGGACATCGCCGTCATGCTGATGAACGGGCAGCCGCTTGCCCGCGGCCTGGCAATCCGTGAGACGCTGTTCGGATCGAGCATTCCGACAATGCTGACCCTCAAGGCGTTGACCTACTTCTCGGATATCGACGAACCGGATCGGCTGACGGAAGACAAGAGACAGGCCATCGTCATGGCCGTGCAGTCCCTTCCCGAGAGCTGGGAAGCCGTTCCGTTGCTCTCGCCGCGTTTGGCGTACGATTGCGGGCGTGCTTCGAGGGCCTGACTGGAGTCAAGCCATCTCAGCCAGGAGGCATCCTACCCCTCGATCACCCGCATCGGCGGGCGGCCGATGCTGTAGTAGTTCAGGCCGGCGGCGTTCATTTCCTGGGGTGTGTAGATATTGCGCAGGTCCACGACCACGGGCTGGGCCAGGAGCTGCTTCACCCGGGGCAGATCCAGGCCGCGGAACTCGTTCCATTCGGTCAGCAGGACCAGGGCGTCGGCGCCGTCCAGCGCGGCATAGGCATCATCGCGCCAGTCCACGTCAGGCAGCAGGGGTTTGGCGTTGTCCATGCCCACGGGATCGAAGGCCTGCACCCGGGCGCCGGCCTGCTGCAGGGCCGGGACAAGGTCCAGGGCGGTGGATTCGCGCACGTCGTCGGTGTTGGGCTTGAAGGTGACGCCCAGCAGGCCGATGGTCTTGCCCTGAAGCGCGCCGCCGCAGGCCTCGGCCACCTTGTCGGCCATGGCCGCCTTGCGCGCCTCGTTTACCGCCACCACGGCCTCGACGATGCGCTGGTTGGCGCCGGCGTCCTGGCCGGTCTGGACCAGAGCGCGGGTGTCCTTGGGGAAGCACGAGCCGCCGAAGCCCGGCCCGGCGTGCAGGAACTTGGGCCCGATGCGTCCGTCCAGACCCATGCCGCGGGCCACGTCCTGCACGTTTCCGCCCACCTGTTCGCAGAGGTCGGCGATCTCGTTGATGAAGGTGATCTTGGTGGCCAGGAAGGCGTTGGCGGCATACTTGATGACCTCGGCGGTCTCCAGCCCGGTGACCACCATGGGCTTCTGCAGCAGGGCCAGCGGGCGATAGAGCGTTTGCAGCAGCTCGGCGGCGCGTTCGCCCTCGACGCCCAGGATGACGCGGTCGGGGCGCAGGAAGTCCTCGACGGCCGCGCCCTCGCGCAGGAATTCGGGGTTGGAGGCGACCTCGAAGTCCAGATCCGGCCGGCGTTCGCGGATGCGCCGGGCGATCTCGCGCCCCGTGCCCACCGGCACGGTGGACTTGGTGACGATGACGGTGAAGCCGTCAAGATTGTCCGCCAGCTCCTCGGCCGCGGCATAGACGTACGACAGGTCGGCGCGGCCATGCGGGTCGCTGGGCGTGCCAACGGCCAGGAAGACGGCGTCCGCGTCCTTGACCGCCGCCTTCAGGTCGGTGGTGAAGGCCAAGCGCCCGGCCTGCACGTTGCGCGCCACCAGCGGCTCCAACCCCGGCTCGTAGATCGGGACCTCCCCGGCCTGCAGCGCCGCGATCTTGTCCGCGTCGCGGTCCAGGCAGGTGACGTTCCAGCCGAACTCGGAAAAACAGGTCCCCGAAACCAGGCCCACATAGCCGGTGCCGATCATCGTGATCTTCATGCGACAGTTCCCTTGTGACGGCCTCCGCGCAGGCTGCGCGGAGGCCGGTTGCATCGGCCCGCTTTTTACGCCGGCCGGGCGGCGGAGGAAAGGGGTGGCGTTAGAGGGTTTTTCCCGGCCCAACCGCTGGTTCCAGCGTGCCCTTCGACAGGCTCAGGACAGGCTTTCGAGGTGCCGCTGGCGCGGCCCACCTCAGCATGACGTCTATTTATTGTTTTTCCGCAATAAGTTACCATCCATGGTGTCATCCTGAGGGCCGCCGAAGGCGGTGTCTCGAAGGATCAGGCCACAAGCTCAGGCAGCGCCGTTGGCGGTCTTCCTGCCGTTTGCCACACAGAGAAATTGTTGCGTGGCAAGGGGGGTGCCTTGTGCGTTGTAGCCAAGTTCATGATAATGGCTACAACGCACCCTACACAGGGTCAGGGTAAGGAGAGAGCCAGTGGTTGAGTACCTGCCTGTTGCAACGCAGACTCTTTGGGCGGATCTGAACGAGCGGGCCTGGACCGGGAACCTGGAGGCCTTGACGGCGGGGTCCGGGGGCAGTGCCTATGCGCGCGAGGTGAAGGGGCGGCGCTATTGGTACTGGCGTGCCCCGACGGAGCATGGGGAACGGCCGGCCCCGCGATACATCGGGCCCGAAAGCGAGCAGGTCCTGGCCCGCATTGACCGGCTGAAGGACGAGGTGGAAAGCCGCCGCGACCGCCGTGACATGGTACGGGCCCTGCGGGCAGCGCGCCTGCCCGTCCCGGATCCGCGCACCGGCGATGTCCTGGCTGCGCTGGCCGAGGCCGGTGCCTTTCGCCTGCGCGCCACCCTGATCGGATCGGTGGCCTTTCAATGCTATGCCGGCCTGCTGGGGGTGCGGTTGCCGGCCAGCCTGTCGCGCACGGGGGATGTGAACATCGCCCAGTTTCATTCCATCGCCCTGGCCGTCGAAGACTCCATCGAGGAGAACCTGGAAAGCCTGCTGAAACGGGTGGATCGGCGGTTCCGTGCCGTGCTTGACCCCTTCGAATCAGGCCGCACGCTCAGGTACGTCCTTGAGGTCAGTGGACAGGAAACCTATTCCCTGGACATCCTGTCGCCCCTGCGTGGACCCGAACGCGGGCGGCTGACCCGCCTGAGGGCGCTGCGCAGTGATGCGCACCTGATGCGTTTTCTCGATTATCTGCTCTATCAGGAACAGAATGCCGTGGTCTTGCACGGGGCCGGCGTGCCCGTGAATGTGCCGGCACCGGAACGCTATGCCCTGCACAAACTGATCGTGGCGCAATTGCGCCAGGCCAGTGCTGGATCCCAGGCCAAGGCCGGCAAGGACCTGGAGCAGGCACAGGCCTTGATCGCCATCCTGGCCGAAACGCGCCCCGACGACCTGCGCGATGCCTGGAGCGAACTGAGGGCGCGCGGGCCCTCATGGCGGCAGAAAGCGGACCGCAGCCTGCGCCGGCTGTCACCGGACTTGCAGGTCGCGCTGACGGGGCCGTGACGGGGTTTTCCCTGAAAGCGGCCCTTGTTATAATTTCAATCGGCTGCCTTCCCCTTCCCTTTGGGGCGATCATGCATCGACCCCGCATCAAGCGAAGGGGCGAGGCAGCCGCCTCATCACAAACGGCGCCGTTGGCATTCTTCCAGGCCCCACCGCCTGCGGCGATACTTCGAGGCATGCCCTTTCGGGCCATGCTCCTCAGTATGGAGACCTTTGCGCGGTAGGTGCTTGGCACTGAGCTGAGGCATGAACGCTGCTCAATACCTTCGATCAGGCAGATTCATGGAGAGCTTTTGGGT
>NZ_JMLV01000023.1 GCF_000686045.1 Fodinicurvata fenggangensis DSM 21160 | reverse complement strand
CAGCCTGCGTGCCCAGGACATCCATGACAGCGGCCATATCTTCGGACGGGTTTGCACCGAGAACGGCATCGAGCACCGCCTGACCAAAATCGGTCATCCCTGGACGAACGGACAGGTGGAACGCATGAACCGCACCATCAAGGACGCCACCGTCAAGCGCTTCCACTATGACAGTCATAGTCAGCTGGATGCCCATCTCGACGACTTCGTGAAAGCCTACAACTTTGCACGAAGGCTGAAGACACTGGGTGGTCTCACGCCCTATGAATTCATCTGCAAAGCCTGGACGTCACAGCCTCAACGATTCAAACTAAACCCGATCCACCACATGCCGGGACTGAACATCAGCTAGGTCAGTGCGACTCCTGGTATGCAAACGGCTTCCAGGTGAGATCGCTTCACATACTGCAGCTTCACGACTGCTCCAATACATCGATGAATTCAAAGAGTTGATATCATTCAACGTATTCTCGGCCAGATATTTGCAGCCAGAATCGATGCAGGTCTTTCCACAAGCGCCTGCACCTGTATCGTAGGTTGATCGAGATCAATGCACCGGGGGTTAAAAGTTAACAAAATCTGAATTGCTCCCCGGCTGCCTTGGGTTTGTTGCCTCAAGAGTGCCTTAGCGGAGTGGCAGTTATTTGAGGAACTCTCGATGCCCCGTCTTTTTATTGTTTCCAATCGCGGCTGCACGCTTGATGACGCCAACCCGGCGGCAGGTGGCCTGGCGATCGGCCTGAAGCCGATCCTGGAGGAGAGGGGAGGCGTTTGGCTCGGTTGGAGCGGCTGCGTGGCCGACGATCGCAGTGAGGGCTGCGAAATACTCCGATCCAACCGATTCAAGAACCCAGCCTTCAATTTGAGCGAGCAAGAGCACGCGGGCTACTATATTGGTTTCGCCAACCGGGTGCTGTGGCCGGTGCTGCACGGTCGCACCGACTTGATTCGCTTCAAGGCCGAGGACTATGCCTCGTACACAGCGGTCAACGAGACCTATGCAGATCAGGTTCAAGCACATTATCGGCCCCAGGACGCGATTTGGGTCCATGACTATCACTTGCTGCTGCTAGGACGAAATTTGCGCGCTCGCGGGATCGCGGCACCCATAGGCTTTTTTCTCCATACCCCCTTTCCTTCGGCCGACGCCATGTCGGCAGTGCCCTGCCACAAGGAACTTATTGAGGCGCTGCTCGCCTACGATCTCATTGGATTTCAGAGTCGCAATGACCTTGCCAATTTTTCGGACTATGTCGTCCGCCATCTAGGCGGCACGGTTTCACGCGAAGGGAAAGTGAAAGCCGGCGGCTTCAGGAGCCAGGCAGGTGTCTTTCCCATAGGTATCGATCCACAAGGCTCCAGCACTTTGTCATGCTTGCCCGAGGTTCATGAGCTGTCGCGTCGTCTGGAGCCATGCTTTCGCCATCGTTACAGTGTCATTGGGGCCGACCGGCTTGACTACAGCAAGGGCTTGCCGGAACGCATGCGCGCCTTCGAATGGATGTTGGAGCGCCATCCATCCTATCATGGCCGAGCCTTCTATGCTCAGGTGGCAGCTCCTTCGCGGGAGATCATCCAGGATTATGCGAATCTGAAACTGGAGCTTCAGACCCTCGCGGGGACCATCAACGGCTGCTATGGCGAGGCCGACTGGACGCCGATCCGCTTTATCAATCGAACCTTCAGCCAAATACAACTTGCCGCTCTCTTCCGCTTGGCACGGGTCGGCCTTGTAACGCCCCTGCGCGATGGAATGAATCTGGTCGCCAAAGAGTATGTAGCGGCTCAGGATGCGTCCAATCCAGGGGTGCTCGTATTGTCTCGCTTTGCAGGGGCGGCCGAACAGCTTACTTCAGCCTTGATCGTAAATCCCCATGATACCGAAAGCGTGGCTGACGCCCTGCACCAAGCCATGACTATGTCGCTAGAGGAGCGTCGTGAGCGCTGGTCTATGGCCATGGCCAGTATCAAGCGCCATGACATTCACTCCTGGTGCGAGAGCTTTCTCGACGCCCTGGCGAGAACAGCCTTCTCCCTCACGGAAGAACAGAACAGGACGATCACGCATGCTGCGAACGCCTGAGAGGTCTGAAGTTGGCGGTAAGTGGGCTTTGGCTCGCGTCGATGCGAATGGCCCGCTTCCTGACGGGCAGTGCGCTGATGGTGCCTGAGCCTGTGCATCCGTTGTGACCATTGGCGAAATTATTGACCGTGTGGACTTGGCGGTCGTCAGATCGCTTTACGGACAAAAAAGGGAGACCATAAAACTGTGACCACGCTGGAGAGTATGGCGAAACATTGTCGCGATCGCTCGAAACTGTGCCCCTGAGCTTCACCAATACAAACAAAAGCCGACAATCCCAGTTAGGAAGTACGAGGCGTATCACTTGGCAACAGTTGGAACGACGAAGTCTTGTTCAGTCTGAACATAAGGGTGCGCAGTGTGGGAAGGAACCGCGATGACCGAGAGTGATGCCCAAGGATTGAACGCGGCATCACCTGCTCGGCTGGAGGCGGTGCTGTTCGACATGGATGGCGTCGTCACGGATACCGCACAGGCTCATGCCGCCGCCTGGAAACACCTGTTTGACGAGTTCCTGTGCGCCCGCGCGGAGGCAAGTGGAGACGAGTATCGTCCCTTTGATCCGGAGCGCGAGTACCGAGAGTTCGTTGACGGCAAGCCGCGGCACGCCGGCATCAAGAGCTTCCTTCGCTCGCGCGGCATAGATCTGCCCGAGGGCACGCCCGAGGATCCGCCTGATGCCAACACCGTTTTCGGGCTCGGGCGGCGCAAGCAGAATTACTTTCGGACATGGCTCAGGAACAATGAAGTTCGATCATACCCGGGAACGCTGAAGCTCATCCGCGAGCTGCGCAAGAGCGGCACCAAGACGGCCGTCTTCTCCTCAAGTCGCAATGCGGAAGACGTCCTGCGCAACGCCGGCGTGCTCGATCTGTTTGACGCCAGGGTCGACGGAAATGATCTGGCAGAGCTCAGTCTGCGCGGCAAGCCGGATCCAGCGATGCTCCATGAGGCGACCGCACGACTCGGCGTCAAGCCTGAAGGTGCTGCAGTCATCGAGGACGCCATCGCTGGGGTCGAGGCGGGTGCACGCAGCGGCTTCGCCCTCGTGATTGGCATTGACCGCGGCTGCTATGGCGAGGCTTTGAAAGAGGCGGGGGCGCACCTCGTCGTTGACGATCTGAGTGAGTTGGTTGTCAGCAAGGACCGCCACATTGCCATCAAGATGACTGACGGTTTGCCGGCCTTTTGGGATAGTGACTGGGAGCTGCGTGCCTGTCTGTCGGGTCGCTCGCTGGCGGTCTTTCTCGACTATGACGGCACGCTCACGCCCATAGTCGAGGATCACACCAAGGCTTTTCTGGATGACGGCATGCGTGCCGCGATTGCGGAACTTGCCAGATCAGCCAAGGTGGCGATCATCAGTGGCCGGGACCTTCAAAAGATCCAGCAACTGGTCAAGATCGACTCGCTGTTCGTTGCGGGAAGTCACGGCTTCGAGATTGCTGGCCCGGATGGGACAAGCGAATACCTGGAGCGTGGCGTCGAGTTCCTGCCCAAGATCGAGGAGGCGGAAAGGCGCTTGCACGAGGGTTTGTCCGGGATCGACGGTCACTCTGTCGAACGCAAGCGGTTCTCCATCGCCGTTCACTACCGCCGTGTCGCGGAAAGGGATGTGCCTCGGATGGAAGCTGTTGTCGACGAGGTGCTGTCCGCATGTGGAGGGCTTCGGAAAGGGCACGGCAAGAAAGTCTTTCGCATCCAGCCAGATCTCGAATGGCACAAGGGCTGCGCGGTGCTTTGGCTTCTGGAACGCTTCAGACATGATGATCCAAATATCCTTCCGGTCTATGTGGGGGATGACATCACCGACGAGGATGCATTTCGAGCGCTGGCGGGGCGCGGCCTTACAATCGTCGTACGCGACCGGGAGGAGCGCCGAACCGCGGCGGATTACGCAGTCGCGGATACGGACGAAGTCAGACAGTTGATCGCAATGCTCGCTGTGCTGGCCGCCGAAGCGAAAGACCGAAAGGAGGTGCGCGATGAGGCCTGAGCCGCGAGACTGGTCGCTGGTCTATGACGGCTACCGCCCTGAGCAGGAGGGTTTGCGCGAGGCGCTGTGCACACTCGGCAACGGGTATTTCGCGACGCGCGGTGCGGCGCCTGACAGCTCGGCCGGTGATATCCATTATCCGGGCACCTATCTCGCCGGCGGCTACAACCGACTGGTCAGCGAGGTTGCGGGCCGCAACGTGGAAAATGAAGACCTCGTCAACATGCCGAACTGGCTGCCGCTGACCTTTCGCATCGACGATGGCGCCTGGTTTCGCATCGACGATGTCGACGTCTTGTCCTTCCGTCAGGAACTCGATCTCAGGCGGGGCGTGCTCAATCGCGATATCCGGTTCCGGGATGAGGCCGGCCGCACCACGCGATGGAGCGAGCGTCGTCTCGTCAGCATGGCCAATCAGCATCTTGCCGGTCTCGAGGTCGAATTGACTGCTGAGGACTGGTCGGGACGACTTACTGTTCGCTCCGGTCTTGATGGAGGTGTGGTCAACAGCGGCGTGGCGCGCTACCGCGCTCTGGCGAGCCAACACCTAGAAGTCCTCGAATTGGATCATCTCGGGGCCGACGCACTTTTTCTGCGCTGCCAGACCAGCCAATCCCTGATCCAGGTCGCGCTGGCCGCGCGCACCCGCCTTTACTTTAAAAAACGCGAAGCTGAAGCGGAGTATCGGACACAGACCCTGAAGGATCAGATCTGGCAGGAGGTCGCCTGCACGATTGAGCAGGGCGCTTCAGTCAGAGTGGAGAAGATCGTCACGCTTCATACCTCGCGTGATAGAGCGATCGCCGAGGCCGGGCTCGAAGCGAAAAGAACACTTGGTCATGCTGGCGGCTTCGACGACCTGCTTGCGGCGCATGAGATAGCCTGGCGGCATCTGTGGGATGATTGCGACATCGAACTTATCGACGGCACGGCTGAGGATACCGAGCTCAAGTTACACGTTCACATCTTCCATCTGCTTCAAACCGCCTCGCCGCATACCATCGAATTCGATGTCGGCGTCCCTGCGCGCGGCTGGCACGGTGAGGCCTATCGGGGCCACATCTTCTGGGACGAACTGTTCATTTTCCCATTCCTCAGCCTGCGCATCCCTACTCTTACGCGCGCGCTCCTGCACTATCGCTATCGCAGATTGCCGGAAGCGCGACGCGCAGCGCGCGCGGCCGGCTACGAAGGAGCGATGTTTCCCTGGCAGAGTGGCAGCAATGGGCGGGAGGAAACCCAGCACCTCCACCTCAACCCGAATTCGGGACGCTGGAACCCCGACAATTCGTACCGCCAGCGGCACATCAACTCGGCTATCGCCTACAATGTCTGGCAATACTATCAGGCCACGGACGACCACGAGTTTATCTACGCCTATGGCGCCGAATTACTTCTCGAGATTGCCCGCTTCTGGGCGAGCATTGCCGTCTACAACGCCGAGATTGACCGCTACGAGATCAAGGGGGTGATGGGGCCGGACGAATATCATACGGCCTATCCCGGTGCCGACCCAGAGATGGAGGGCGGCATAGACAACAATGCTTATACCAATGTCATGGCCTCCTGGGTGCTCACACGCGCCCTTGATGTCCTCGAACTCCTGCCCAAGGAGCATTGCATCCAGCTGTGTGAACGCATTGGCCTCGACCTCGGTGAGACCGAGCGCTGGTACGACATCAGCCGAAAGCTTCGCGTGCCGTTTCACGATGACGGGATCATCTGCCAGTTCGAAGGCTACGAGAAGCTCACGGAGTTCGATTGGGAGGGCTACCGCAAGAAGTACAGCGACATCCATCGGCTTGACCGGATCCTCGAGGCGGAGGACGACGACGTGAACCGCTACAAGGCCTCCAAGCAGGCCGACGTGCTGATGCTGTTCTATCTGTTCACCGCCGACGAGCTCTATCTCATCTTTGAGCGGCTGGGCTACCCGCTCGCGCCTGAAAGCATCCCCAGGAACATCGACTACTATATAGGCAGGACATCGCATGGCTCCACGCTGAGCAGTGTCGCCCATTCTTGGGTGCTTGCGCGCTCGGACCGGTCACGCTCCTGGCGTCATTTCCGATGCGCACTCGATAGCGATATCACCGATGTGCAGGGCGGCACCACCCCGGAAGGCATTCACGTCGGCGCCATGGCCGGGACCATCGACCTGATCCAGCGCTGCTATATCGGCATCGAAATGCGCGCCAACGCGCTGCACTTCGACCCCGCGCTTCCCGACGATTTGCACCAGATAAAGGTGCGGCTGCGCTATCGACGGCAAGTATTGGATATTGAGGCCGATCATGACACGCTGCGGATTGGCAGCCCATCGTTCACCTCCACCCCGATCAAGGTGGCCTACCGCGGTCACTATCGGGACCTGGCGCCGGGCGAGGTCTGTCAATTCCGGCTGATCAAGCCTGAAGACCGCGATCGTGACGAGAACCGGGCCATGGGTGCCGCAAAGGAGGCGAAGCCATGAACGAACAGACCCCTTTGATCAGTTGGTTCGCGGACCTTGATCGCTCGGATACGGCGACTGTCGGTGGCAAGAACGCCTCTCTCGGTGAGATGATCGGAAAACTCAAGGAGTCCGGGATCAATGTGCCGGACGGCTTTGCAACGACGGCGGCGGCATACTGGAGTTTCCTCGAGGCCAACGACCTAGCCGACCGCCTGACCGACAAACTTGCCGAATTGAAGCCGAACGGAAGCAATTTGCCTCAGATCGGTAAGGCCGTGCGCAAGATGATCCTTGAGGCGAAGTTTCCCGCCACCTTGGAAGATGCCATATCGTGCGCCTATCACGAACTGTCGGAGCACGCCGGCAGGAAGATGACCAGTGTTGCCGTGCGCAGCAGCGCGACCGCGGAAGATCTGCCGGAAGCAAGCTTTGCCGGCCAGCTGGAGAGTTTCCTGAACGTCCGCGGTGAAAAGGCGCTGCTGGAGTCCTGCAAGCGCTGCTACGCGTCGCTGTTCACCGACCGGGCCATCATCTACCGCATCAACAACGGCTTCGAGCATATGCAGGTGGCTCTCTCGGTCGGGGTGCAGACAATGGTCCGCTCCGACAAGGCCGGCGCCGGTGTGATGTTTTCCATAGATACCGAGAGCGGCTTCCCGCGCAGCGTTCTGGTTAACGGTGCGTGGGGTTTGGGGGAGACCGTGGTTCAGGGCATGGTCGGTCCGGACGAGTACCATGTCTTCAAGCCACTGCTGGATAACGCGGCACTGCAACCGGTCATCGAGAAGACGCTCGGCAGCAAGGCCAAGAAGATGATCTACGCGAGCGGCAGACAGGCCACGTCGAAGCTTGTCGATACCAAAAAGAAGGAACGTGCGTCTTTCGTGCTGAACGACGACGAAGTCTTGCAGCTCGCCCGCTGGGCTTGTGCCATCGAAGCACATTACGGCCAGCCCATGGACATCGAGTGGGCCAAGGACGGCGAGACCGGCGAGTTGGCGATCGTGCAGGCGCGCCCGGAAACCGTGCAGTCGCGCAGGGACGCCGGAACGCTCAAGACCTACTGGCTGAAGAAGAAGGGCCGTAAGCTGATTTCCGGGCTGGCCATCGGCGATTCGATCGCAACCGGCAAGGTCTGTCACCTCGAGAGCGCTGCGGATATCGGCAAGTTCAAGCCGGGATCCGTTCTCGTGACCGGAATGACCGATCCCGACTGGGTTCCGATCATGAAGAAGGCATCGGCCATCGTGACAGACCATGGCGGCCGCACCAGCCATGCCGCGATCGTCAGCCGCGAGCTCGGCCTCACCGCCATCGTCGGTGCCGGTAAGGCGACCACGACGCTCAAGGAAGGGGGGGAGGTGACAGTGTCCTGCGCAGAGGGCAGTGAAGGACAGGTCTACTCGGGCGTCGCCGACTTCGAGGAGCGCGAGATCGGCCTGGCCGACATCCCGAAAACTCGCACAAAAACAATGGTAAACTTGGGCAACCCCGCGGCTGCATTTCGCTGGTGGATGCTGCCGACCGATGGTGTCGGGTTGGCCCGCATGGAGTTCATTATCGGGAATCTGATCAAGATTCATCCCATGGCGCTGGTCCATTACGACAGGCTCAAGGACAAGAAGGTCCGCCGGCAAATTGCCGAGATGACCCAGGCCTACCAGGACAAGACCGAGTATTTCGTGGAGACCTTGGCGCGCGGCATGGCCAAGATCGCCGCGGCACACCATCCGAACCCCGTGCTCGTGCGTATGAGCGACTTCAAGACCAACGAGTATGCCCGGTTGATTGGCGGCGCCCCCTTCGAGCCAAAGGAGGAAAACCCGATGCTTGGTTGGCGCGGAGCGAGCCGCTATTACAGCGAAGGATACCGCGAGGGCTTCGATCTGGAATGCCGTGCGGTACGCTTCGCACGCGAACAGATCGGTCTCGACAACATTGTCGTCATGATCCCCTTCTGCCGTTCTATTACGGAGGCGGACAGCGTGCTCAAGGTGCTGTCGGAGAACGGGCTCATTCGCGGTCGCAACGGGCTTGAGGTCTACGTCATGGCTGAAGTCCCCTCCAATATCATTCTGGCCGGGCACTTCGCCGAACGGTTCGATGGCTTCTCCATAGGCTCGAACGATCTGACACAGCTCATCCTCGGCGTTGACCGCGACAGTGCTGCACTGAGTGCACTGTTCGACGAACAAGACACGGCAGTGACGACCGCCATAGCCGACCTGCTTGCCAAGGCGCGCGAGAGCGGAACGCACACCGGAATTTGCGGCCAGGCGCCGAGCGACCATCCTGAATTCGCGGGCTTTCTCGTCGAGAACGGGATCGATTCGATTTCAGTGAGCCCCGACAGCTTTCTCGCGGTGAAGCGTGTGGTTGCAGAGGCAGAACGCCAACGTGAGGTCGGGAATGATATGACTGGTCAGGCTGCACCTGACACAACCGAATGAGGAATGTCATCTACCAGATTGAAATCTGGGGAACGACAGGCTTTGAGGGACATATGGAAGAGATGACAGGATACGATACGTCCTGTAGGCTATTGATTTAAGAAGGATTGTGCTTGAACCAATCCTTGCTTTAGGACATCCAAGAAGGGGGGGCTTGCCATGTATAAAACGGTTATCATTCCTATTGATATCTCACATGCCGACCGGGTGAAGCCGATGATAGAAGCGGCAAAGCAGCTGGGTGGGAAGGACACAAAGTATGTTCTGACTAGCGTGATCGAAAATGGTCCAACCTATGTGGAAGCCCAGATTCCTGCGGAAATCAGGGAAAAACTCAATGCGGATGTACGCGAGCAACTGGAAGCCATCGCGTCAGAAAGTGGTTTGGGTCCCGAAATCGATGTGAGGAATGGTCAGCCTGCCAACGAAATTCTCGCACTTGCGAACGAGAAGGGTGCAGACGTTATCGTCGTTGCCTCACATCAGCCGGGTTTCGGGGACTTCCTGATCGGCTCAACAGCAGCACGTGTGGTGCGTCATGCTTCTTGTTCGGTGCATGTCCTGCGGTAGCTATCCCGACTTTTCGATAAAACCGAGCGAACCTGTCGTCTTCAACATGTTGTGGTTGACCGTTAAAAAGGCTTCCGCATAGGCGATAGAGGGCCGTTGGGGACCATTAGGTCATTGATGATCACCCTGTAGATTTGGAGCAAAAGAGATCTTAGCCAATTGAGGATGAGACGGAAGTTACGGCCGACGGCATTGACCCGGGTGCCGAGTTGACCCTTGAGGTGGTTATGCCCTAGCAACTGTGTTTATGCACAGACCTGATGGCGCCATGGAAGGCCTGATTTGAGGATTGCGTTTGCGGTGGTAACCAGGCGCCGAGCGATGGCGATGATGACCAGCTTGTGCGGCTTTCCTCGTTCCTTGAGGCGGCTGGCGACGGATTTCAGGATCGGGTTGTGGCATGCGGCGGCGAGCGCTGCTTGAAAGAGCACATGCCGCAAGGCGCGCCGGCCTCCAGCGATCATCCGGCGGCCGCGCCTCGTCCCGCTGTCATGGGATACAGGCGCGAGGCCAGTCATTGCGGCGGCCTCGCCGGACGTCATCCGTCCGAGTTCGGGCATTTCCGCGATGAGCATGGCTGCGGAGACCGGACCGATCCCTGGAATAGAGCGGAGAAGCTCCGCTTTGACGGTGAGAGCGTCGTCCTGTGCAATCATGCTTTCAATCCGATGTTCAAGTTCAAGGATCTGAGCGTCGAGCATCGCCCTTAGCTCCGCATCCATATCCTCCATATCCGCAGCGACATTCTGTTTCACACGGGCACCAATCTGGGCAACG
>NZ_JMLV01000022.1 GCF_000686045.1 Fodinicurvata fenggangensis DSM 21160 | reverse complement strand
ATCGCCGCCGTCAACGTCGTCTTACCATGGTCAACGTGACCAACCGTCCCAATGTTGCAGTGCGGCTTCGTCCGCTCGTATTTCGCCTTCGCCATGGCTCTTTCTTCTCCGTGTCGAAAAGTGTCTCGTCTGTTTCGCGTCTAACTTCAGGCCATCTTCGCCTTGACTTCGTCAGCCACGGCCTGCGGCACGCGGTCATAATGATCGAAGAACATGGTGTACTGCGCCCGGCCCTGGCTCATGGAGCGCAGGGTATTGACGTAGCCGAACATATTGGCCAGCGGCACCATGGCCGAAACCACGCGGGCGTTGCCGCGGCTGTCCATGCCGCTGACGTTGCCGCGACGGCTGTTCAGGTCACCGATGATGTCGCCCATGTACTCTTCCGGCGTCACCACCTCAACCTTCATCATCGGCTCAAGCAATACAGGCGCCGCCTTGGGTACGCCCTCGCGGAACGCCGCCCTGGTGGCAATCTCGAAGGCCATCACGCTTGAGTCGACGTCATGATAGGCACCGTCAACCAGGGTGACCTTGAAATCGATCATGGGAAAGCCAGCGATCACGCCGGAGTCCATGGAATTCTCGATACCCTTCTGAACACCGGGAACGTAATCCCTGGGAACAGAACCACCCACAATGGCGTTCTCGAAGATAAATCCATCGCCGGCTTCAAGCGGCTCGAACACCAGCTTGACGCGGGCGAACTGTCCGGAACCACCCGTCTGCTTCTTGTGGGTGTAATCCACTTCCGCCTGACGCGTGATACTTTCGCGATAGGCCACCTGGGGGGCGCCAACGTTGGCATCCACCTTGAACTCGCGACGCAGGCGGTCGACGATGATGTCCAGATGCAGCTCACCCATGCCCTTGATAACGGTCTGGCCGCTCTCGGTGTCCGTGGACACACGGAAGGAGGGATCCTCCTGAGCCAGACGCGCAAGGGCCATGCCCATCTTTTCCTGGTCTGTCTTGGTCTTGGGTTCCACGGCAACCTCGATCACGGGGTCAGGGAACTCCATCTTCTCCAGGACCACAGGATGGGCCGGGTCGCACAGCGTTTCACCCGTTGTGGTATCCTTCAAGCCGGCCAGCGCCACGATATCGCCAGCCAGGGCCTCGTCGATATCCTCGCGGTGGTTGGCGTGCATCAGCAGCATGCGGCCAATGCGTTCGCGCTTGTTCTTCAGCGAGTTGAATATCTGGGTGCCCTTCTTCATGGACCCCGAATAGACACGCACGAAGGTCAGCGAACCCACGAAGGGATCGGACATGACCTTGAAGGCCAGCGCAGACATCGGCTCGTCATCGCCCGTCCTGCGCACGACCGGCTCATCGGTCTCCGGCTTAACGCCCTTGATATCGGGAACGTCCATCGGGCTCGGCAGGTAATCGACGACGGCATCCAGAAGCGGCTGCACGCCCTTGTTCTTGAAGGCCGAGCCACACATCACAGGCACGAACTTGAAGTCGCAAGTGCCCTTGCGGATACAGCGCTTCAGCGTCTCTTCGTTCGGCTCGGTGCCCTCCAGATAGGCCTCCATGGCCTCATCGTCCTGCTCGACCGCAAGTTCGATCAGCTTCTCGCGATACTCGGCGGCCTGGCCCTGAAGGTTCTCGGGAATGTCCTGGTACTCCCATTCCGCCCCGAGCGTTTCATCCTTCCAGACCTGGGCCTTCATCTTCACCAGATCGACAACGCCCACGAAATCGCTTTCGGCACCGATCGGGAGCTGCAGGACCATGGGGGTGGCCCCCAGGCGATCGACGATCATGTCGACGCAGCGGAAGAAGTCGGAGCCCATGCGGTCCATCTTGTTGACGAAGCACAGGCGCGGAACCTTGTACTTGTCCGCCTGCCGCCAGACCGTCTCTGACTGCGGCTCAACGCCGGAGACCGCATCGAAGACGGCAACTGCGCCGTCCAGCACACGAAGTGCGCGCTCGACCTCAATGGTGAAGTCAACGTGGCCCGGGGTGTCGATGATGTTGACGCGATGGTCGTTCCAGAAGGCAGTCGTTGCGGCGGAGGTGATCGTGATTCCGCGCTCCTGCTCCTGCTCCATCCAGTCCATGGTAGCCGCGCCGTCATGGACTTCGCCAATCTTGTGGCTGCGGCCGGTGTAGTAGAGAACCCGCTCTGTGGTGGTCGTCTTGCCCGCATCAATATGGGCCATGATGCCAATATTGCGGTAACGATCCAGCGGTGTAACTCGGGACGACATAGCTTGCCTCTCTTACCAGCGATAATGCGAGAATGCGCGGTTGGCCTCGGCCATGCGGTGCGTATCCTCACGCTTCTTTACGGCAGCGCCGCGATTGTTGGCTGCATCCATCAGCTCACCGGCCAGGCGAGCGGTCATGGTCAGTTCGGAACGCTTGCGCGCAGCGGCGATCAGCCAGCGCATTGCAAGCGCCTGGCCGCGCTGTGCGCGCACCTCGACCGGAACCTGATAGGTCGCACCACCGACACGGCGGGAGCGCACTTCGATCTCCGGACGAATGTTGTTCAGCGCCTCATGAAAAACGGTCAGGGGCTCCCCTGCGCCCTTGGAGCTGACAGTGTCCAGCGCTCCGTAAACAATGCCCTCGGCGACCGACTTCTTGCCGTCGAGCATGATGTTGTTCATGAACTTGCTGAGAACGAGATCACCGAACTTCGGGTCCGGCAACACTTCACGTTTTTCGGCGCTATGGCGACGCGACATCTTGCGCTCTCCTTACTTCGGACGCTTCGCGCCGTATTTCGAGCGGCGCTGACGGCGCTTGGAAATACCCTGGGTATCCAGCGTGCCGCGAATAATGTGGTAACGAACACCCGGAAGGTCCTTCACACGGCCGCCGCGGATCATGACCACGGAGTGCTCCTGAAGGTTATGCCCCTCACCGGGAATGTAGGCCGTCACCTCGTAGCCATTGGTCAAGCGCACACGCGCAACCTTGCGCAGCGCCGAGTTCGGCTTCTTCGGTGTCGTCGTGTAAACGCGCGTGCACACCCCGCGCTTCTGCGGGCAGGCCTCCATCGCGGGTACTTTGTTTCGCGTAGCCTCGGGCTGGCGCGGCTTGCGAATGAGCTGGTTGATCGTCGGCATGCGATCGCTTTCCTAAATAGCATATGTAGTGCGAAACAAACGCCAGCGCTGGAACAACGGATTGTTCCCGCCGGCGTTCACGCTATTCCGGGCCAACAAAGCCCTATGTGATTTCGTGCTTCCTCCGGAACTGCGTCTGACCCGCATGTACGGGGTCACCACCAGTTCCCTGTCTGGAACAGGCGCGCATAGTATTTAGCCGCCCCTGCCTCGTCAACCCGCTTCGCAGGCTTTTGGGCAAGTTTTCAGAGTCTTGCAAAGAATGCAAAACCGGGAAGGTTATTCCGCCAGAAAACTGACGGTCGTTATGTCATGTCTTACCGGGGAAAGGGCGCCCTTTACGAACCCCCTTTCCCCAGAATGACTGGAGTCGACCCCGCTCAGGCGACTGAGCTTTCCTGGTCGTCACCGCCTCCGGAAGCGCTCTCGTCCACCAGTGCAGCCGAGTCTCCACCCTGCTGCACCATGGCCTCCTTGTCACGGTCCGCGGCAATCTTGCGGAAGCGATTCATCACCGCCCCCGTTCCGGCCGGGATCAAGCGCCCCACGATCACGTTCTCCTTCAGGCCGACTAGGTCGTCGGTCTTGCCGTTCACAGCGGCCTCGGTCAGGACACGAGTCGTTTCCTGGAACGAGGCAGCCGAGATGAACGACCGGGTGTGCAGGCTGGCCTTGGTAATGCCCTGAAGAACCGGACTGGCCGTCGCAAGGCGCCCACCTTCGGCCAGGGCCTTGTCGTTGGCCTCGCTGAACTCGTCCCGATCGACCTGCTCACCGGCAAGGAACGTCGTATCGCCCGGATCGATGACCTCGACCTTCTGCAGCATCTGACGCACCACCACCTCGATGTGCTTGTCGTCGATCTTCACGCCCTGCAGGCGATAGACGGACTGCACCTCGTTGATGAGGTATTCGGCCAGAGCCTCGACACCCAGAACCTCCAGAATGTCGTGCGGCACGGGGTTACCGTCCATCAGCATGTCACCCACGCGCACATAGTCCCCTTCCTGAACGGCAAGATGCTTGCCCTTCGGGATCATGTACTCGCTGTGCTTCAGCTCCGTGTCATCCGGACGGACGATGATGCGACGCTTGGTCTTGTAGTCACGACCGAACTCCACACGCCCTTCGGTGTCACTGATGATCGCGTAATCCTTGGGCTTGCGTGCCTCGAACAGCTCGGCAACACGCGGCAGACCGCCGGTAATGTCACGCGTCTTGGTCGATTCACGCGGAATACGCGCCAGGACGTCACCGGCCTTGACCTGTGCTCCATTCTCGACCGAAAGGATCGCGTCCACCGACATGTAGTAGCGAGCCTCCAGGCCATTGGCCAGCTTGACCACTTCGCCAGACTCATCACGCAAGGTGATGCGCGGACGCAGATCACTGCCGCGCGGCTGTTGCTTCCAGTCGATCACCACGCGGTTGGAAATGCCGGTGGTCTCGTCCATCACTTCGCGCATGGACAGGCCATCCACAAGATCGACGTAGTTCGCCGTACCTTCCTTCTCAGTGATGATCGGGATGGTATAGGGATCCCACTCGGCCAGCTTCTGGCCCTGCTGCACGCTGTCGCCTTCCTGGACCAGAAGTCGCGCCCCATAGGGGATGCGATGCCTGGCCCTCTCGCGACCGTCGCCGTCCTCGAGGATCAGCTCCAGGTTCCGGCTCATGACCACGTTGATGCCTTCCGAATCGGCAACGACGTTGAAGTTCCGGATGGTCACATTGGCATCCTGCGAGGCCTCGATGCTGGACTGCTCGGCACCGCCCTGCGCCGCACCGCCGATGTGGAAGGTGCGCATGGTGAGCTGCGTCCCCGGTTCACCGATGGACTGGGCGGCGATGACGCCGACGGCTTCACCGATGTTCACCTCCGTCCCGCGGGCCAGGTCACGTCCGTAACAGTTGGCACAGATGCCACCATGGCTTTCACAGGTCAGGGCCGAGCGGATGCGAACCATGTCGATTCCGGCACGGTCGATGTGATCCACCGCCACCTCGTCGATGATCTGGTTCTTGGCAACCACGACCTCGCCGCTCTGCGGGTCGATGACATCCTCAAGGGCCGTGCGCCCCAGGACGCGCTCGCTCAGCGGTGCGACAATCTCGCCGCCGTCAATCACGGCACGCACGTTCAGGCCACGCTCGGTCCCGCAATCGGTCTCGATGACGATGGCATCCTGTGCCACGTCAACCAGACGCCGTGTCAGATAACCGGAGTTCGCAGTCTTGAGTGCGGTGTCGGCCAGACCCTTCCGGGCTCCGTGGGTCGAGTTGAAGTACTCGAGCACCGTCAGGCCTTCCTTGAAGTTCGAGATGATCGGTGTCTCGATAATCTCGCCCGATGGCTTGGCCATCAGGCCACGCATACCTGCCAGCTGCTTGATCTGGGCCGCAGAGCCACGCGCACCGGAGTGGGCCATCATGTAGACGGAGTTGATGTCGCGGCCGGTGTTGACCTGCATCACCTTCATCATCTCGTCGGCCACCTTGTCTGTGCAGTCCGACCAGACGTCGACGACCTTGTTGTACTTCTCGCCGCGCGTGATCAGGCCTTCCTGGTACTGGGTCTCGAACTCCTTGACCTGATCCTGGGCCGCCTCGACCAGCTTGTCCTTGGATTCAGGGATGATCAGATCGTCCTTGCCAAAGGAAATGCCGGCGCGGCACGCATAGCCGAAGCCAAGGGTCATCACCTGGTCACAGAAGATGACCGTTTCCTTCTGACCGCAGTGGCGATAGACGATGTCGATCACCTCCTGCACGTCCTTCTTGGTCAGCAGGCGGTTTACCAGGCTGTAGGGCAGGTTCGCGTGCTTCGGCATGATCTGCCCCAGAAGCATCCGGCCCGGCGTGGTTTCCAGACGCTGCCAAACCAGCTCGCTATTCTCGTTCATGGTCTGGATGCGCGCGTTGATCTTGCTGTGAAGCGTGATCGCGCCATTGGCCAGGCCATGCTCGACCTCGCCGATGTCCCTGAAGGACATGCCCTCACCGGGCTCGCCCTCGGATTCCATCGACAGGTAGTACAGCCCCAGCACGATGTCCTGGGACGGCACGATGATCGGCTTGCCATTGGCCGGGCTGAGGATGTTGTTGGTGGACATCATCAACACGCGGGCTTCCAGCTGGGCTTCCAGGGACAACGGCACGTGCACCGCCATCTGGTCGCCGTCGAAGTCGGCGTTGAAGGCCGTGCAGACCAACGGGTGCAACTGGATTGCCTTGCCCTCGATCAGCACCGGCTCGAAGGCCTGAATGCCAAGACGGTGAAGGGTCGGAGCACGGTTCAGCATCACCGGGTGCTCGCGGATGACCTCTTCCAGGATGTCCCAGACCTCGGGACGCTCCTTCTCCACCATGCGCTTGGCCGCCTTGATGGTCGAAGCCATCCCATAGAGCTCGAGCTTGGAGTATATGAATGGCTTGAACAGCTCCAGCGCCATCTTCTTGGGCAAACCGCACTGGTGCAGCTTCAACTCTGGCCCCACCACAATCACGGAACGGCCCGAATAGTCGACGCGCTTGCCAAGCAGGTTCTGACGGAAACGTCCCTGCTTGCCCTTCAGCATGTCGGACATGGATTTCAGCGGCCGCTTGTTGGCGCCCGTGATCACCCGCCCGCGACGACCGTTGTCGAACAGCGCGTCCACGGATTCCTGCAGCATGCGCTTCTCGTTGCGCACGATGATGTCCGGGGCCCGCAGTTCGATCAGGCGCTTCAGGCGGTTGTTGCGGTTGATGACGCGACGGTAAAGGTCGTTCAGGTCCGAGGTCGCGAAACGGCCACCGTCCAGGGGCACCAGCGGGCGCAGCTCCGGCGGAATGACCGGAACGACATCCAGGATCATCCATTCCGGGCGCGATCCGGATTCCATGAAGGCCTCGACCAGCTTCAGACGCTTGACCAGCTTCTTGCGCTTGGCTTCCGAGTTGGTCTCGCGAAGCTCCTCGCGCATGTCCTGACGCTCCTGCTCCAGGTCCAGGGCGGTCAGCATGTCCTTAAGAGCCTCGGCACCGATCTTGGCGGTGAAGGCGTCATCGCCATACTCTTCCTGGGCGTCGAGGAACTCTTCCTCGCTGAGAAGCTGATTCATCTTCATCGGCGTCAAGCCGGGCTCGATCACGATGAAGTTCTCGAAGTAGAGCACACGCTCCAGTTCCTTCAGCGTGATGTCGAGTAACAAGCCGATGCGGCTTGGCAGCGACTTCATGAACCAGATGTGCGCAACCGGGCTTGCCAGCTCGATGTGCCCCATGCGCTCGCGGCGCACCTTGGACAGGGTGACCTCCACCCCGCACTTCTCGCAGATGATACCCTTGTACTTCATGCGCTTGTACTTGCCGCACAGACATTCGTAGTCCTTGATCGGACCGAAGATCCGCGCACAGAACAAGCCGTCACGCTCGGGCTTGAAGGTTCGGTAGTTGATGGTCTCCGGCTTCTTGATCTCGCCAAAGGACCAGGAGCGGATCTGCTCCGGGCTGGCGATCGAGATACGGATCTGGTCGAAGCTCTGCGGTCCACTGGGTTGACCGAAGATGTTCATCAACTCGTTCATGGCTGTCTCCAGCTAGCGGTTAAGTCCTGCGATTGCGGCGAATACTGAGGGCTGCTCAGTAATCGCTCTGTCGCAGGTCAACATTGAGCCCGAGGGATTTCAGTTCCTTCACGAGCACATTAAAGGATTCCGGAACGCCGGCTTCGAAGCTGTCCTCGCCCTTGACGATGGCCTCGTAGACCTTGGTACGGCCTGCCACGTCATCGGACTTCACGGTCAGCATCTCCTGCAGCGTATAGGCGGCGCCATAGGCCTCCAGGGCCCAGACCTCCATCTCGCCGAAACGCTGTCCGCCGAACTGCGCCTTGCCGCCCAGAGGCTGCTGGGTGACCAGGCTGTAAGGCCCGATGGAACGGGCGTGGATCTTGTCGTCCACCAAGTGATGCAGCTTCAGCATATAGATGTAACCGACCGTCACCTTCCGCTCGAAGGTCTCACCGGTACGTCCATCGATCAACGTCACCTGGCCGGAGGAATCCAGCCCGGCCTTGTTCAGCATGTTGACGATATCGGGCTCACGCGCCCCGTCGAAGACTGGGGTCGCGATCGGCACACCGTTCTCAAGATTACCGGCCAGCTCGAGGAGACCCTCGTTGTCCAGTTCGGTAATCTCCTGCTTGTACTTGTCGTCGTCATAGATATCGATCAGCTTGGTCCGCAGATCATCCAGGTTGCTGTTGTCACGGACCTCCTGCAGCATATCGCCGATCTGCTGGCCCAGAGCCGCGCAGGCCCAGCCCAGATGGGTTTCCAGGATCTGACCGACGTTCATGCGACTGGGAACACCCAGGGGATTGAGAACGATATCCACCGGCTTGCCATCCTCGGTGTGCGGCATGTCCTCCATGGGAATGATCTTAGAGATCACACCCTTGTTGCCGTGACGGCCGGCCATCTTGTCGCCGGACTGAAGCTTGCGCTTCACGGCAATGAAGACCTTGGCCATCTTCATGACACCCGGGGGCAGCTCGTCGCCACGCTGGAGCTTCTCGACCTTGTTCTCGAAGCGCTTCTCCAGCTCCTTGACAGATTCGTCAAATTTCTTGACCAGCATCTCGATGTCGGCCTGCCGTGCGTCGTTCTTCACGGCGATCGAGCGCCACTGACCCGGCGTATAGTCCGACAACACTGTCTCGGTGATCTTGGTGCCGGCCTTCATGCCCTTCGGGCCGCTCTGGACTTCCTCGTCCAGCAACAGGTCCTTCAGGCGATTGTAGAAGCTGCGCTCCAGAATGGCCTTCTCGTCGTCGCGGTCCTTTGCCAGGCGCTCGATCTCGGCCTTCTCGATGGCCAGGGCGCGTTCGTCCTTGTCCACGCCGCGGCGCGAGAAGACCCGCACCTCGACCACGGTGCCACTGACACCCGGTGGCAGGCGCAGGGAGGTATCCCGCACATCCGAAGCCTTTTCGCCGAAGATGGCCCGCAGGAGCTTCTCCTCCGGTGTCATCGGCGATTCACCCTTCGGTGTCACCTTGCCGATCAGGATATCGCCGGCATTCACCTCGGCCCCGATATAGACCATGCCCGCCTCGTCGAGATTGCGCAGGGCATCCTCTCCGACGTTGGGAATATCGCGGGTAATCTCTTCCTGCCCCAGCTTGGTGTCGCGGGCCATGACCTCGAACTCCTCGATGTGAATCGAGGTGAAGACGTCATCGCGCACGATACGCTCGGAGATCAGGATGGAGTCCTCGAAGTTGTAGCCGTTCCAGGGCATGAAGGCACAGAGCACGTTGCGGCCCAGAGCCAGTTCGCCGAGGTTGGTCGAAGGACCGTCGGCAATGATATCGCCCTTCTCAACCACATCCCCCATCTTCACCACAGGTCGCTGGGTGATGCAGGAATTCTGGTTCGAACGCTGGAACTTCAGCAAGTTGTAGATATCAACGGCGGATTCCTCGTGGCCGGTATCGTCGGTCACGCGGATCACGATGCGGGTGGCGTCCACCTGGTCGACGGTGCCGCCACGCCGGGCACCGATGGCCACACCGGAATCCCGGGCTACCGTGTCCTCCATGCCGGTTCCGACCAGCGGCGCCTCGCTCTGGATCAGGGGCGTCGCCTGACGCTGCATGTTCGAGCCCATAAGCGCACGGTTGGCGTCGTCGTTCTCCAGGAAGGGAATCAGCGCCGCGGCCACGGACACGAGCTGCTTGGGAGAAACGTCGATGTAGTCGATCTCTTCCGGCCGGGCCATGATATAGTCGGCCCCGCGACGGCAGGAGATAAGGTCATCGACGAACTTGCCCTTGTCGTCCAGCGTCGAGTTGGCCTGCGCCACGGTGTAGCGCACTTCCTCCATGGCCGAGAGGTAGATCACCTCGTCGGTCACAACGCCGTTCTCGACCTTGCGATAGGGGCTTTCGATGAAGCCGTACTGATTGATCCGCGCATAGGTCGCGAGCGAGTTGATCAGGCCGATGTTCGGGCCTTCCGGCGTCTCGATCGGACAGATACGACCATAGTGCGTCGGGTGCACGTCGCGCACCTCGAAGCCTGCACGCTCACGGGTCAGACCGCCCGGGCCCAACGCCGAGAGGCGACGCTTGTGCGTGACCTCCGAAAGCGGGTTGGTCTGGTCCATGAACTGGGACAGCTGCGAGGAGCCAAAGAACTCCCGCACGGCTGCCGCCGCCGGCTTGGCGTTGATCAGGTCGTGCGGCATGACACTGTCGATCTCGACCGAGGACATCCGCTCGCGAATGGCACGCTCCATGCGCACCAGGCCCACGCGGTACTGGTTTTCGAGCAACTCACCCACCGAGCGGACACGACGGTTGCCCAGGTGGTCGATGTCGTCGATTTCGCCGCGCCCATCCTTCAGGTCGTGCAGGACACGCAGAATCTCCAGGATGTCTTCCTTGCGCAGAACACGCAGCTGGTCATCGGTCTCGAAGCCCAGTCGGGCGTTCATCTTGACGCGCCCCACAGGCGACAGGTCATAGCGCTCCGAATCGAAGAACAGGCTCTGGAACATGGCTTCCGCCTGTTCCAGGGTCGGCGGCTCGCCCGGACGCATGACGCGGTAGATGTCGATCAGCGCATCCTCGCGTGACATGTTCTTGTCGTTGGCCAGGGTGTTCCGCAGATAGGCGCCGACATTCACGTGATCGATCGCCAGCAGCTGCAGGCTGTCGATCTTCTGCTCCTCAAGCGTCGTCATGATCTCGGCGGTCAGTTCATCACCAGCCTCGACCAGGACCTCACCTGTGTCCTCGTTAATGCAGTCCTCGGCCACATAGCGGCCCAGCAGGTCGTCGTTGGAGATCAGGACGCCCTTCAACCCGTCCTCAATCAGCTTCTTGGCCGCACGAGGCGTGATTTTCTTGCCGGCCTCGACAACGACCTGTCCGCTATCGGCATCCACCAGATCACTGATCAGCTTGACGCCCTTCAGCTTCTCCGGCTCGAAGGGCGTGCGCCAGCCATCCTTGGAACGGCGGAAGGTTTCCTGGGCATAGAAGGCAGCCAGCATTTCCTCGGGGGTCATCCCCTGAGCCTCGTTCGGCTCCAGTGTCTTGCCTTCCGCCTGGCGCTCGGCGCGCAGCTTGGCAGTCGCTTCGCTGTCCAGCGCCATAAGGAGAGTCGTGACCGGCAGTTTGCGCCGACGGTCGATACGCACCTGGAGAATGTCCTTGGCATCGAACTCGAAATCCAGCCAGGAACCGCGATAGGGAATGACCCGGGCGGCAAAGAGATACTTGCCGGACGAATGGGTCTTGCCGCGATCGTGGTCGAAGAAAACACCCGGACTGCGGTGCATCTGCGAAACGATGACGCGCTCGGTCCCGTTGACGATGAAGGTGCCATTGGCCGTCATGAGCGGCATGTCGCCCATGTAGACGTCCTGTTCCTTGATGTCGCGGATGGAACGGGAACCGGTGTCCTCGTCCACATCCCAGACAACAAGCCGCAGGGTCACCTTCAACGGTGCGGCATAGGTCATGCCACGCTGCTGGCATTCCTCCACATCGTATTTGGGCTCTTCAAGCTCATAGCGCACGAACTGCAGATCAGCACGTGCAGAGAAATCCTGAATCGGAAAGACCGACTTCAGAACTTCCTGAAGCCCGCTGTCGGTTCGCTCTTCCGGATTGACCCCCACCTGAAGAAACTGGTCGTAGGAGCTCTTCTGCACCTCGATCAGGTTCGGCATCTGGGTAACTTCCGGAATCCGTCCGAAAGATTTGCGAATCCGCTTACGACCGGTGAACGACATCGCCATGTCAGACCCTCGTTCCCACTTCTAGGCCATCCGGAATCATGGATGGCGTGTTTCCAAAATCCGGAAGCCCAACAGGACTTCCGTATGAACCCGTCTTTAACGCCCTGGTTCCCGAGGGGCGTTCCCGAAAGGGAATACCTACTACAGACGCAAAAAGCCGGTCCGGTGCGCCGCCAAGGCGGCGCACCGGCCGGATAGCTCCGTCCACCTGAAAAGGTGGGCTACTGTCACTTGATTTCGACAGTCGCACCAGCCTCCTCGAGCTTCTTCTTCATCTCGTCGGCCTCTTCCTTGGAAGCGCCTTCCTTGATGGCCTTCGGTGCGTTCTCAACCAGGTCCTTGGCCTCCTTCAGGCCAAGACCGGTAATGCCACGCACTTCCTTGATGACGTTGATCTTCTTGTCGCCTGCGCTGGCCAGAACGACATCGAACTCCGTCTGCTCCTCTTCGGCAGCGGCGGCTTCACCACCACCGGCACCACCGGCTGCAGCCACGGCCACAGGCGCGGCAGCACTGACACCCCAGTGCTCCTCGAGCTTCTTGGAAAGTTCTGCGGCTTCAAGAACCGTGAGCTTCGACAGCTCTTCTACCAATTTGTCTAGATCAGCCATTTTTCAATTCCTCATTAGGCTTGAGCTTCAAATAACTTCGCGAGCCGACTCAAGCGGCCTCGTCCGTGGCGCCGTATGCCCCGAAAACCCGGGCAAGCTGGCCGGCTGGTGCCTGCAGAACACCCGCCACATTCGTGGCCGGGGTCTGAACCAGACCGACAATCTTGCCGCGCAGTTCGTCCAGGGACGGAAGGGCGGCGAGCGCCTTGACACCGTCTTCATCGAGCAGTTCACCGTTAAGAGAACCGCCGATAATGGTCAGTTTGTCGTTCTTCTTGGCGAACTCCGCACAGACCTTAGCCCCGGCGACCGCATCGTCCGAGATCGCAAGTGCGGTCGGACCGGTCATCAGAGGCGACAGTGCCTGGAACTTCGTGCCGTCGAGAGCGAGCTTCGCGAGACGATTCTTCGTGACCTTGTAGTTGGCCCCTGCATCACGAGCCTTTCGGCGCAACTCCATCGACTGTGCCACCGTCAGACCCTTTTGCTGGGTGACGACGACCGATGTCGCTGTGTCAAAACGCTCGCGCAAGGACGCAACCAACGCTTCTTTTTCTCTGCGGTCCACGTCTTTGCTCCCTCTGGAAAGCCAGAGCCGAAACCCTGGCATCCGGTTGCACGAGAACGGCTGCCCTAAAGCACCCGTTCGGTTCGCCTGTCCTGGAAGCTCAAGCCTGCTCCGGCCATGTTGACCGGAGGAAAGTCTATCGCTTCCTGTCTATGCAGGCCCTGAAGGCTTAAGATCCTTACGGATCACCTGCAGTCTCGGACAGGTCGGAGCCGCCGGAGCGGCTCCTGCGCTCCGGATCCGAAGACCCGGAGAATTCATCAAGCGGCCTTGGCCGCTCCACCCGAAGTCATGTTGCTGACATCCAGCCGCACACCCGGGCCCATGGTCGACGACAGGGACGCCTTCTTCAGGTAGGTTCCCTTTGCGCCACTGGGCTTTGCACGATTGATCGCATCAACGAAAGCGCGGACATTCTCCACCAACTTGTCGGCATCGAAACTGGCCTTGCCCACACCCGCATGAACGATACCGCTCTTCTCGGCGCGGAACTGCACCTGACCGGCTTTGGCCTCGGTAATGGCCGAGGTCACGTCATTGGTCACGGTGCCCAGCTTGGGGTTCGGCATCAGGCCGCGCGGGCCAAGCACACGACCCAGCTTGCCGACCACGGGCATCATGTCCGGCGTGGCAATCACGCGTTCAAAGTCCATGTGGCCATTCTGGATCTGCTCGGCAAGGTCATCGTCTCCCACGATATCAGCGCCGGCCTCCCGGGCTTCCTCGGCCTTGGCGCCTTTCGCGAAGACAGCCACGCGAATGGTCTTGCCGGTTCCGTGGGGCAGGTTGGCGGCACCGCGCACGTTCTGGTCGGCGTGACGCGGATCGATGCCCAGACCGAGCGACAGCTCGATCGTCTCGTCAAACTTGGCGGTGGCGCGCTCCTTGACCAGCTTCACGGCCTCTTCGAGGTCGTAATGCTTGTCGCGGTCCAGGCCTTCACGCAGTGAGGTCAGTCGTTTTCCTTTATTGGCCATCGTCTTACTCCGTCACCTCGAGGCCCATGGACCGTGCGGTCCCGGCAATGATGTTGCAGGCGGAATCCACATCGTAGGCGTTGAGGTCCTCCATCTTCGCCTCGGCAATCTCGCGGATCTGGTCCATCGAGACCTTTCCGGCGGTCGTTTTGCCGGTCGTGGAGGAGCCCTTTTGCACCTTTGCCGCCCGCTTCAGGTAAAAGCTGGCCGGTGCCGTCTTCGTGACGAAAGTGAAGGAGCGGTCCGCGTAGGCCGTGATGATGACCGGCGTGGGCGTGCCCTGCTCGATGTTCTGCGTCTCGGCGTTGAAGGCCTTGCAGAACTCCATGATGTTCAGCCCGCGCTGCCCCAGTGCGGGACCAACCGGCGGAGACGGATTGGCCTTACCCGCCGGAATTTCCAGTTTGATGTAACCTACAATCTTCTTTGCCATATTCTATACCCTTCGTATCAGGCAGCACGGTCCGGCCATGGCGGGCCTCCCGCGCAAAAACCGGTTCAAAAAGTCGAAACTCAGACCTTTTCAACCTGTGTGTATTCGAGCTCGACCGGAGTCGAACGCCCGAAAATGGAAACAAGAACCTTCAGGCGCGCACGCTCTTCATCCACTTCCTCCACGGTCCCATTGAAGGACATGAAGGGCCCATCGGCCACGCGCACCTGTTCACCAATCTCGAAGGTGACCGAAGGCTTCGGCCGTTCGACACCCTCTTGTACCTGGCGCAGCATGTCCTCGGCTTCCTTGTTGGAAATCGGGACAGGACGTCCCTTTGCCCCCAGGAAACCGGTGACCTTCGGCACAGACTTGACCAGATGCCAGGTTTCGTCGGTCAAATCCATCTTCACCAGCACGTAGCCCGGGAAGAACTTGCGTTCGGTGTTGACCTTCTGTCCGCGGCGAACCTCGACCACTTCCTCCATGGGAACCAGAACCTCGGTAATCAGGTCCTCCATGCCCTGGGCCGCAATCTGCTCGCGAATGCCTTCGGCCACGCGGCGCTCGAATCCGGAATAGGCGTGAACCACGTACCAGCGCTGTGCCATTCCTTAACCTCCCAGCCCGAGTATCTGACGGACCGAGAAGGACAGAACCTGGTCGACAACGAAAAAGAAAATAGCCGCCAGGAACACCATGATGAACACCATGATGGTGGTCACGATGGTTTCCTTGCGGGTCGGCCAGGTCACCTTGCGGATCTCCTGGCGAACCTCGCGTACGAACTGGCCGGGATTGGTCTTAAGCATATAAATTCAATCCTCGAACGCCCTGACCTCTCAGCCGGACGGGTAAACGGGAAGGCTTCAGCCTTCCCGGAAAAACCGCATGGCAGGAGTGGAGGGACTCGAACCCCCAGCCCCCGGTTTTGGAGACCGGTGCTCTGCCAGTTGAGCTACACTCCTATTCAGCGTCAAAAACGCCTCCGGACCTGCGTTCTGGTTATACCCGGTTAACTCACTCGACGATGGAGGCGACGACGCCAGCGCCGACGGTCCGTCCACCTTCGCGGATGGCGAAGCGCAGGCCCTCGTCCATGGCAATCGGCGC
>NZ_JMLV01000021.1 GCF_000686045.1 Fodinicurvata fenggangensis DSM 21160 | reverse complement strand
GCCGTTCATGGCAGCGTTTCCGTGATCCGGAATGAGCAAGGTGAAAACTATACAGTGGGCAGCTTTGACGCTGATAACAGTGTTTTTGCACTGATTAGCGGCGGTAATCTTGGAACGGATGCGGCGAGTGCGGCTGCTCTTCTGAATGGTGGCTTTGCTTCGGCTGAGTCGCGTGTGGGATCGGCGCTTAACTCATATGCCAACGACGCAAAGTTCATTGACAACCAGATCAGCTTCAACCGGGATAAGGCCGATGCGATCGAGCGTGGCCTCGGGGCTTTGATCGATGCCGACCTGGCAAAAGAATCGGCCAACCTGCAAGCCCTACAGGTAAAGCAGCAGCTGTCGACGCAGTCGCTCGGCATCGCCAACCAATCATCTCAGGTCCTGCTCAGTCTGTTTGGTGGCTAATGTTTCGCCCCGGTTTGTCTTTTTGGCAACCGGGGCGAATTCATAGTTGAGCAATTATAGTTAATGGAAGCGATATTGTTTTCCGTGTAGTCGTTAACAGTCGCTTAACCATGACCTGTATATCTTTAGTCTGGAAAATTACTGAATGTGGGAGATTTGATCGTGACTGACTCGATCTCACCCTCGATGTCCAAAGCTTACTTGAATGCTTATGCCCAAGCCCAATCCATGCGTTCAGTCCGCAGTCGGGAGGCAGATATCTTCCGACGTGTTATCTGGGGCCTGAAAGAAGCCAGAAAATCAGGTGAGCGCATGCAGACAGTGCGCGCTATCTCGGATGCTCGGCGGCTTTGGGGGGTGGTTCACGATTCTGTCGTACACCCCGAGAATCATTACCCAGATCAATTGAAGGCCTCGCTGGCCTCTATTGCGCTCACGGTATTGCGCGAAGTTCAATCAGAGGAACCGGATCTGGATTTCTTGATTTCTGTGACTGCGAGCGTTGGTGAAGGGCTTGATGATGCACCCTCCTCATCATCCGCAGAGAATTCGTAAATGTGCTAGAGCGGCCGGCTCCTGGTAACTGCATAGAAGGGTCATATGAAGATGCATGCACAGCTTGACAGTAACACCGAAAAACGGGTTCAGGATGCCGAGCGTTTGGCCGGAAAGGGCCAATATGTGGCTGCAGGGCGTATATATGACGCCCTGTTGAAGCAGAATCCGGATAGCAGCGGTTATCGTGCCCGTAGGGGTGAGATGGCTTATGCAGCTGGTGATGCAGCGAGAGCTATTGAGCTGTTGAGTCCGGTGCTGGAAACAGACCCTGAAAATGTGCAGCTACTAAAGGTACGTGGCAGTGCGCGTGCCCGCCACGGTGATATAGAGGGAGCATTGGATGATGCTTCTCTGGCTGTCACGCTTGAACCAAGTGATCCAGAGGCTGCGTATCTGCTTGGTAGTGTGCTTTACGGCTGCAAGCGTTATGAAGAAGCAGTTCTGTGCTTTGGTGACGCTGTACGTCAGGCGCCGACTGCAAAAAGCTATCTACTAGCACTGGCCGATGGTTTCATCGCTTTGCAAAAGTGGCAGGCAGCAGAAGAACTGCTCAATGCAGTGATTGCTGAAGATCCCGCTACAAGCTTCACTCCCTATGGAATGCTGGCTACGGCCTACCTGAAGCAGAGATATCCCAGCAAGGCCGTAAGCTTGCTGGAAGAAGCTGGCCGTCAGGGCTTCAATGACAGTCGATACTACCAGCAGCTGGGCAACGCATACATAACGGCTCAACAGACTGAAAAAGCAGTAACTGCGTTTGAGGCTGTTTTGCGTTTGGAGCCGGGCAATGCCTATGCAAAGCACCTACTTGCTGCTGCTCGTGGCCAGGTGACGGACAAGGCCTCTGGCAGCTATGCAGCCCAACTCTTTGATTCCTACGCGGATAGTTTCGACAAGCACTTGGTTGAATTGCAGTATCGTGTTCCAGGTCTTGTGCGCAGGGCCGTGGAGCGCCTCTATCCAAGTATAGGCCCCGAGCCTGACAGGGAGAAGCTCGGTCGCATCCTGGATCTTGGATGTGGTACCGGCCTGGTTGGGGTTGTGCTCTCCGACATTCTTGGCGGCTTCCTAAAGGGCGTGGATATTTCATCCAAGATGGTTGCCAAGTCACAAGAAAAACAGATTTATAGCGAACTCGTGACTGCAGATATCCAGGAAGTTCTTCAGCAGGATAAAGAAAGCTATGATCTGGTCATTGCAGCTGATGTATTCTGCTATTTTGGTGAACTTGAAAATTTGTTTAAAGATGTCCGCGCTCATCTCTTAACAGATGGGGTTTTTATCTTCTCTGTAGAAACCAATCCGGAAGATGCAGAGCAGTCATACACGCTATCTTCTTCGGCAAGATACCGACACCAGAAGAGCTATGTAGAAGATGCCCTTGTCCAAGCTGGTTTTTCCATAGAGGAAATCATGGAAGAGAACCTGCGCATGGATTTCGGCAGTCCAGTAGAAGGGCTGCTTGTTGTGGCCCATGCGGCGGAGACCTGCGCATGATCGACCAATTAAACACAGCCAAGGATCTTGGTTGTGAGCCATCAGAAGAATTGAGGACCCAAGCACCAGCGGCCGTGAACAAGCCATCGCTGGGAAGTTTAGGTAATGACCCCAAGGAATTAGAGAGGCGTTATCGCTATGCTCTAGGCTTGTTGGCGGAGAATAAACCTTCAGAAGCGATTGCGGACTTACAGGCTATACATGCCATCATTGGCGATGATCCAGCCCTGATGATCAATCTTGGTATTGCTCTGACATCTGCCGCTCGAAGTGAAGAAGCATTAGCTGTCTTACGCCGAGTGATCGAAAAGACACCGGAGGACGCTGAAGCGCATTACAGACTGGCGGAAGCGTTGCGGATGACCAAGGATTATCAGGGAGCCTTAGATGGATATAAGAAATGTCTGCTGATAAAGCCGGATCATATCTCGGCCCTTAGGAATATAGCACTCTGGGCCTTGGAGAACGGTGATATACAAACAGCCCAAGTATATGCAGATCAGGCTTGTGAACTTTATCCTGAAAACTACGAACTCAGGCTCAATCTTGGGGCGGCACGGGAAGCCAATGGTGACGTTCCTAGCGCACAGCAAGCATATCTGGATGTCCTTTCATGCTCTGCTTTGAATCTACAGGCAGCAAGGCGCTTGGTTGGGTTGGAAATCATGAGTCATGGGTTGCAGAAAGCACTTGAAAATTGGCAAATGCGTTCTGACGATGATCCAGAAGATCTTTCAGCTTTGCTAATTGTTAGCCTTATACTTGAAAGAAATAATCGTAGGAGTGAAGCACTTGAGCATCTCTCAGTATTGCGATCATTTATTGAATCTTATGATTGCGACAGTCTTTGTAGCTTAGCATCTGTTTATGAAGAATTTAATGCTTTCAGTGAGGCGGAGAGCGTCTATTATGACGCATATATACTGGATCAAGGTAATATTGAAGTACTTAAGGGTAGGTCGCAAGTTCTATTTAAGATGGCAATGTATAATGCCAGTTTTCATATGTGCCAAGAGGGACTGTCTGTCGATCCAGAGAATGATATTTTAAAGAATGTGGCAGCCTCCTCTCAGCAACATTTAGGCTCCCATGGGAGGGCCTTAGAATATTTTTTAGATGCGATTTTTCGTAAGAAAGATACAGGGATTCTTCGCAGTGCTATGGGGGTTCTTCCTTATGATTACTCGGTATCCCCTGAGGTGTTACTTGATATAGGGCAGAAATTTCAAAGTATTTGTAGAGATTTTACAAATCGTAATTTTGATAATTTAGTGAAATCGGAACGCTCATTGCGTGTGGGTATTTTATCTGGAGGCTTTGGTAGGCATCCTGTGGGGTGGTTGACTGTTGCTCCCTTTGAAGCTCTGCCAAAGGATAAATTCTCCCTGCATGTTTTTTCTACCCGAAGGCGGGATGATCGCTTGAATCGACGCTTCAAGGTAAATGCAGAAACTTGGAATGAATACAGTCCCAACGATACAAGCCGTATTGTTCAGGATATTCTCGCAAATGAGATAGATATTCTAATCGATTTAGGAGGGTACGGTGAGGGTGGCAACCCTGCAATTCTCCTCGGGAAGCCTGCTCCGGTCGTCATTAAATGGGTTGGGAACCAATCCTGTTCTACGGGTCTTGATACAGTTGACTGGATGCTAACGGATTCCATCGAGACGCCTGAAGGTTTTGATGCGTATTACAGTGAAAAATTACTGCGTCTTCCGGACGGATATATCTGCTATACACCACCTATTAATATTCCGGAGCCGCGAGCTCTGCCTGCCTTGGAAAACGGGTATGTGACCTTCGGTTGCTTTAACAACCTTTGTAAAGTGAACGATGAAACACTTGAACTATGGTCCAGGGTGCTAAAGCGAGTCCCCAATTCTCGAATGATTGTAAAGGCAAGAGCTTTTGAGGAAGAGGAGACGCGTCAGATCTTCCTGGAACGCTTTGCCAGGTACGGTATTGAGGCCGATCGGCTGGAACTGCGTGGCGCATCGCCTCATGAAGAAATGATGTGCCAGTATGCAGATATGGATATCGCCCTGGATCCAGTGCCATACAGTGGTGGACTGACAACCTGCGAATCTCTTTATATGGGTGTTCCAGTTGTCACGGTACCATTCCGTACCTTCGCCAGTCGGCACAGTGCATCGCATATGACGAATGTTGGTTTGCCTGACTGGGTTGCAGATGAAGGCGACCTGGATAAGTATATCGAAATCGCTGTTGCGAAGGCCAATGATCTTAAGGCGCTGTCGCGTTTAAGAGAGGGATTGCGTGAGCAGATATTGGCCTCACCACTTTGCGACGCCCCCAGGTTTGGGAAGAATCTAGCGGAAGCTCTACGTCGCGCATGGACGAAATGGTGCGAGGGTCAAGAAAACAATTCATCTGTTGATCTACTTTCAGACGAGCTTGCTTCTGTTGTCGATAATAAGGTGGAGTTGGAGAGCAGTCTGATATCGCCAGCCCATGTAAGGCGTATCAGAGGTAGGTTAGGCGCAGGACATGGTTTGTTTCCCACGACTGGTGCAGGGTCAGAGGAACAGCAAGCTCTTATAGGCGATCCGGTCCTGGAAAGTGAGCCCAACTTTGAGTTCAATACTTTCACAATGGAAAAAGGGCCACTAGCTCTGCTCAAAGCATTATTTAAACGGGTCAAGCCAAAAACTGTTTTGGAGTTTGGCTCAGGAATAAGCACGGCTATATTGGCTCGCCACCTGATTGAACTTCACGGGAGCGCTGAAGGTCTTTCCTATATAACAATCGACCAATCGGAAGATTACTTGGATGAGGCCGTGAACAGGGCAGAGAAATATGCACCCGGCATCATCAAGAGGAAGTTTGCACCGGTGGGTGATACCGATTTAGGGGGACAACTTACCCATTGCTATCAGATTGATGCTCAGGAGTGGCAGGAACTCCTCGGAGACCGGACTGTGGACATTGTCATTATCGATGGCCCGGTTGGTGGCGGTCCGAATGGGGTGCGCGGAGCCCGTTATGCCACGGCTCCAATGGTTATACCTTATGCAGCCCACGGAGCTTTGTTCACACTTGATGATGCGTTCCGCGATACGGAAATTGAAATTGCGGATCGGTGGGCGGCTTTACCGGGCGTTAACATCCTAGGATACTATCCGGTGGGAAAAGGCGTGCTATTGGGTGAGTATAGCTAGATACTGGAATTATTTGATGAATGTATTTGTTCTTTGTACTGGTAGATGTGGCTCCACTACTTTTATCAAGGCATGCCAGTACATCACAAATTATACAGCAAGCCATGAGAAAAATAGTCAGTTCATTGGGAAGGAAAGGCTATCTTACCCTTCCTGGCATATCGAAGCAGACAACCGGCTTTCCTGGTTTCTGGGCAGTCTAGACCGTCGATTTGGTGATGATGCGTTCTACGTTCATTTGTTTCGAGACCGAGAAGCTGTGGCAGAGAGCTTCTTTCGTCGCTGGGGCGGAGGGATAATTCAAGCGTATCAGGTCGGTATTTTAATGCAGCGACCGATCAAAAAAATGGATTGGAATAATAAAAATTACATAATGGATATTTGTCGCGATTATTACGACACTGTAAATGATAATATAAATGCGTTTCTTAGCAACAAAACTGGTAAAATGAAATTCGAATTGGAGAATTGGGAGGAATGCTTTCCTTATTTCTGGGAGAAAATTTCAGCAGAAGGTGATTTTGATTCTTCGCTAGGCGAATGGTACAAGAAATACAATGCGAGTTGATTGGTTTCTTTTATAACGCTGATTTTCAAAACTTATTAAGCGTTTTTATCAAATCGATTTAGAAAGGTTTGTTTAACCTTTTCTTGGTAGGCTAAATCTCATCATCCATCGGAATTCCCCAGAAGGGGGAAGGACTCACAGAACTGGAGGTTTTGATGGGACTTATCCTGAAGCTCAAGAAGGGCGAGCACCTGGTTGTCAACGGAGCTCTGCTGCGGTTCGAGCGCGCGTCCAAGATTGTCCTGAAGACCAAGTCTGCCGTCATGCATGACCGGCAGATCATGCGTCCCGACGAGGTCACGACCCCGGCGGCCCATATCTATTTCGCCATACAGAACGCCTATATGGCTGATGAGGATGAGCGCCCGGCCTATGTGGACCAGGCGGAAGCGCGCATTGCCGAGTTTCGAGAGGCGTCCTCCCTGTCGACCGTTCATGAAGTGCTGGATGCCATACAGGTATTGGTCCGGCAGGCCGACTTTTTCCAGGGGCTTCAGATGACGCGGCAACTTCTGGAGTATGAATCCGCCCTACTTGGCATGGCAGATGCAAGGGTCTCTACGGAACTCGATGTCTGTGAAGAGGTCGAGACAGACAGATACGATGAAGTGGAGATGACACCATGATGCAGAACACTCAGACCCTGGCCGTGGAGCAGGCTGACATGACAGACGGTACGGAAATGCGCGCGCGTGAATTCGAGGCGCTGGGGCGCGTCACGGCCACCCTGCGCCAGGCGCGCGATACGGGTGAGGCCGCCGAGGCTGAACGCGGCCTGGCCCTGCAGCAGCAGCTGTGGACGGCCTTTCTCGAGGACCTGTCCGCCCCGGGCAATGCCTTGCCGGCAGAACTGCGCCAGCAGTTGACGAACATCGGAACGGTTGTGCTTCAGAACACGAACGTGGCCAATGACGAAGCCGTAGACTTCGATTTTCACATCAACGTGAACGAAGCCATTATGGAAGGCCTGCAAGGAGGCTGAAGTCATGAACAACTGGCAAGCGGTGGGTGCGCTGTTTGGCGTGCAGACCGGCGGGTTTTCCGGTGTCGGCGGCAACATGGCGCTGGGGGGAGGCGATCCCATCACCCAGTACCGGACGGCCCAGAGCATGAAGGACCGCCAGATGGAGATGGTCCGTCAGGATCCCATGGTGAAGCGCGATATTGCCGAGTTCGACAAGGCCCTGGAGAATGCGGAAACGCCAGAGGACCTGCTGAAGAACAGGCGGTCCATGGAATTCTTGCTGCGCGGCCTGGGCATGGCGGATCAGATCGGCAACGATGCCCTGATCCGCAAATCCCTGTTGGAAGATCCCACCAAGCAGGATGCGCTGGTCAACCGTCTGCAGGACAAGCGGTACAAGGAAGGTGCCGAGATGTTCCGCTTTGCGGAGCTGGGCCTGGAGGCCGTCCGCAACGAGGAATTCAAGACCAAGTTCACGGAGTCCTATGTTCAGCAGCGCTACGAGGAAAAACTTGCCGAGACCAATCCGGCAATTCCTGATGCCATGGCCTTCGAGCGGATCGTGAAGGACAGCAAGAAAGACCTCACCAACCCCTATAACGTTCTGGGGGATCCCTTGTTGCGCCGTGTCGTGACCACGGCCCTCGATCTTCCCAAGCAGATCGCCGTTCAGTCGGTGGAAGCCCAGGCGCGTGCCGTGACGACACGTATGGATCTGAATGACCTGAAGGATCCAGATTACGTGGACAAGTTCGTACAGCGCTTCCTGATGAATGATACCCGTGGCGGCCAGCAGGGCGGCATGGGAGGCCTGGGCGGCGGTGGTGGTAACGGCGCCTGGCAAACCAACCTTCTCAGCGGCCTTTCCGGAGGGGGAGGCGGCGGCTTTGGCGGAGGAGGCTTCGGCGGTGGCGGGTCAGGGATCCTGGTTTAAGCGCTGCTATGCCGTACCTGCGCCAGACTGGCTATGCGCCTTGTTTGCAAGGGCGAACGAGCTAGACTTGACCAGCAAGACGATGATCCTTCCCTGGAAAGCGTATGGATCCCCTCTTTCAGGCGCCCTTGATCGATATTGAGCTAACGCCATTCCGTCAGGGCGATGGCCAGGGTTTGACTGCGCTTTATCAGTCATCGGTTCTGGAATTGGGCCCACGACACTATAGCAGGGACCAGGTCCAGGCCTGGGCCAGCTTGACTCCCACCCCGGATGTTTTTGAGCTCCAGGCAGCCGACGGCCGTTGGCGCAGGTTGGCATGGAACGCAACCGGAGAATGCCTTGCCTTCGCCGACCTGGAGGCAGATGGACGTATCGATTTCTTCTACTGCGCCCCGAAAGCCGCGGGGCAGGGCGTTTCCGCGCAGCTCTATACGGCGCTTGAGGGCCAGGCGCTGGACATGGGTCTGGGTCGCCTTTACATGGAAGCCAGCGAAGGCGCGCGGGGGTTCTTCCTGCGCCGTGGATTTCGCCTGCTGTGCCGGCGGGACTTCCAGGTGGCGGGTGTGTGGATCCACAATTATGCGATGGAGAAGGCGGTGCGGTAGGTTGGCCGGCGCCGGCGCGCTGGCCTGTGGCGAGATGGTTCGAGGCCCGACCCTATCGGGTCGAGCACCTCTCCACGAGGGTATAGGGGGAAGGCGTTGCCGATTGTTCAGTCGCTTTTCCAAAGACTCGGTTCTTGCTACCAAAGGCCTTTTCCTGAGGGTCGCCAAAGGCGGTGTCGCGAAGGATAGGCGGCTGGCTTTGACGGCCCCGTTTTCGTTTACGCTGGACCAGCCCAAACTCAGCGCAGGAAGCTGGCGAGCGAGGTCTGGAGCAGGCGGGCGGTGCTTTGGTAGCTGGCTTGCAGGACCGTCTGGGTCATGGACAGCTTGGTCGAGACCTCTGCCAGGTCGACGTCCTCGATCTTGCCGGCGGTCTTTTCCAGGAAGTCCAGGGTGCCGTTGTGGTGTTCCCTCTTTGCCGCAGCGCGGGCCTGGTTGAAGCCATTCTGTGCTTCAAGTTCGCCCAGGCCAGTGGCAGCGCGTTCCAGTCTATCTCGTGCCTGCTGGAGGTTATCCTTGGGGTTATCTTTGGCATACAGTAGGGAGTTGATGAAGTCCTGGATGCCCGGTTCTGCAGCGCTTACGCCATAGTCCATTCGTTCATCGTCATCAATGTGGATGCCATCACGTGTCCATATTTCCAAGCCACTAATATCAGTGTTGATATAGTCGGGTCTATCATTGGGTGTATCCTGCCCAGGCAATGCGTTGAGGGTGGCAAGTTTATCCAGATCTTTTACTGGAGGCTCATCCGTTGCCGATCCCGAAAAGAGATAGCGGTCGCCATCCTTGACGGAGAGGGCGGCTTTGATGTCTTGTAGCCAGCCATTCAGTTCGCCTTCCAGCATCTCTTGGGTCACCTTGTCCTGACCCTCGAGCCGGATCAGGGTTTCACGCGCATCGGCAGCGGTTTTGGACAGGGAATTCAGGGAGTTGGCGTAGAGTTCAGTGCGCCGATCCACGGCGTTGAGGCTGCGCATGTAGGACTCGGCGCGCTGGGTCACCTCCTTGCCTTTCAACAGTTGCCCGGCGTCGCGCGAGACGCCAGCCAGGCCGCCGGGCTTCTTGCCGGTCGCAAGCTGTTCCTGAAGGCTGTTGAGCTGTGTGTTCAGGGATTGGGTCTGGCGCGTTACATCAAGATAACGGCCGTATGTGCTGTTGATGGAAGTCATCGTGCCACCGCATTCATAAGGGTATCCATCATGTCACTGGCGGTCTGCATCACCCGCGCATTGGCGGCATAGGCGTTCTGCAGCGCGATCAGGTCCGCCATTTCCTGGTCCACGTCCACACCAACCTTGCCGCGAAACTTGGCCTCCATGGCATCGCGCGAGGCCGTGGCGTTCTCCAGGTTGTGCTTGGCTTCCGCCTTGAAGCTGGCGGTGTTCTCGAGGATGCCGTTGAGTTGGCCGCCGATGTTGTCGTCGATCAGGGCCTGGGAGATGTTACCGCCGGCAGCCGGGTCAAGCGAGGACGGATCACCTGTCAAGGTGCCGTTCACTTGCAGTGTTGCGGCTGGTGATGGCCCTGGTGGTGTCTGAAAGAATGGTGGCGGAGCGTAGACGCCATTCACCGTGCCATGAAGGCTGACGGTGAAGCTCGTCAACTGATCTTTAAGCTTTTGGATTGTACCGGCACCCGGATCACTACTACCGGTCAGGCTGTCGTCCAGCATCCGCAGGCGCGCGCCGATGTCGCCGTCCTTGAAGGCCGAGGTGACGACGCTGTCGTCGCTGTCCTTGGTCAAACTGGTGCCATCCCAGGAGAACTGCTGCGCTGAGATCCCGACCAGCTGTGTGCCGCTGGAGGTATAGACCTGGGCGCGGCCCTGATCGTCCATCAGGACGCGGGTGTCCACCAGTTCGGACACCTCCTTGATTGCGGAATCACGGCGGTCCTCAAGGTTGCCGACTGTCTCGCCCGAGGCCTTGTTGCTGGCGACCTCCTTGTTCAGTTTCTCGATCTCCAGCAGCTTGTCGTTCAGCTGCTCGACCGACTTGCCGACCTGGTCACGCATTTCCTGTTCCAGGCTTT
This sequence comes from Fodinicurvata fenggangensis DSM 21160, assembly GCF_000686045.1. Taxonomy (GTDB): domain Bacteria; phylum Pseudomonadota; class Alphaproteobacteria; order Kiloniellales; family DSM-21159; genus Fodinicurvata; species Fodinicurvata fenggangensis. Next base: position 7,258 of record NZ_JMLV01000021.1, on the reverse strand, counting down.
CGGTTTGGGCGTAGAGATGATTGACCTCCTTGGCCAGGGCGTCAGCGGTGCTGATCACGCGGTTGGCCATGGTGGCGTTCTCGGGCGTGGCCTCGAAATCGCGCAGTGCCGTTTCGAAGTCGCTGAAAAGCTGTTGCAGGCGGGGCGTGTCGGCGTCGATGTTCAGCAGTTCGCCGAGGCGTTCGGCCGTTTCGGCGCGGGTCTCGTTCCCCGATGCCTGTGACGTCAGACCGCGTACATCCTGGGCAATGCGGTCGGCCACGCGGCGTTCCACGCCCTCGAGGTAGGGCCCCGACAGGCCGACGCCGGCGTGACTGGAATGCTGCAGGACCTTGCGCGAGTAGTTGGGGTCCTGGGCATTGGCGATGTTCGAACTGGCGACCTCTGTGCCGGCCTGGGACAGGCGGAGGCCGGCAAAGGCGTTGTTCAGTGCCACGTTCAACGACATATCCGACCTCCTTTCCTGTTCAGGTTACGGCCAAAGGGTTAAGAAATAACTGTCAAGGGTTAGCGTTTGATGTTGATGACCTCGGCCAGCATCTCGTCGGCCGTGGTGATGACCTTGGAGTTCGCGGAATAAGTCCGCTGGGCCGTGATCATCTTGGTGAACTCGTCACTGATATCCACGTTGGATGCCTCGAGCGTCTGCGACGAGATCGTACCGTTGCTGCCCAGTCCTGGCGGATTGAGGCGCGGCACACCCGAGTTTGGAGACTGCTGGAAGGCGTTGCCGTCCAGGCGGGTCAGGCCGTTCGGGTTGTTGAACTGGGTCAGCGGTACCTGGAAGTAGGTCTTGGTCTGACCATTGTCGTAGTTCAGGTTCACATAACCGGCGTCATCGACGATGAGATCCTTGAAGGCGCCCGGTGGTACACCGTTCTGATCCAGGGAGTTCAGCTGAAGTTCTGTACCGGTAAACTGGGTGGTGCCATTGGCTTCCCCATAAGTTCCCATATTTAGTACAACATCTTGGTCGCCAACACCTCCGCCAAAGTCCAAGCTAAACGCGAGCTCAGCTGGTTCCCCATTTCCAGAAGGGGGAACGAGGCCTACTTGACCATTGTTCGGACCTGATCCATCAGCTCCTGATGCGTTAATTGAATCTATCCGGCCCTTATCAAAATTAAAGACAATCGGGCCAAACTGATCATGGCTAACATCCCCTGCAGGGGCGATGTTCAGAGTCCACTGGTCATTAGCAGTCTTTTCCCAGTTTAAGTCCAGGTTTCGTTCGTTTCCTACTGAATCGTATATTTGGATAGAGTTAGCTGGTAGCTCAGTGTTTATATCAACCTGAGAGGGCAAATTTGCTGCATACTGGATATTAGTTGTTGCCACAGGTGAGTCTTGAAGCTGCGATACTCTAATTGGCTTAACAGCTGCTGTATCAGCAACTCCATTCTCAGGATTCACATCCCAACCATTCAGATAATAGCCAGAAGAATTCACGAGATAGCCGTTTTGATCCATCTCGAAGTCTCCAGCGCGTGTATAGAAACTGCTGGGCTTGAAGTTCACAGCGCCGCTATCTGGGTCCAGACTTTCCGGCTGGCTGACGGAGAAGTATCCCTTGCCGGTCACGCCAAGATGCGTGTTGACCTGGCTCTGTTCCATATTGCCCTGCACGTCATTCCGGAACGAGGGGCGGGCGCGGACACCGCCGGCCTGGTGCTGGTTCTGGTCGGATGATGTGACCAGGGTGGAGAAGGCGGTGTCGACGCGCTTGTAGCCCGTGGTCCGCGAGTTGGCGATGTTGTCCGAGATGTTGGCCAGGGCGGAGGACTGGGCCCCCAGTCCGCTGACCGCCGTGTTCATTGCTCCGTAGACGCTCATGTCTTTAATCCCTCAAGGCGTGGATGGGACCTGTCTGGTCCGACACAGAAGTGGTTCGAACCAGACAAGCAATTATCGTGCCAGATACCTGGCGTGTGAAGTTAACTTTGCCCTGTGGACTTCTATCCTTTGTCCGGCCGGCGTCTGCGCCAGGTTTGCGGCGCCGTGCCGTCCGGACAGGGGCGGGCAGTTCTTGCCGCCCGTATGAAAAGCTTGCCGCCTGCATGGGCTGTGCCCTCAGCTTGCCTGTTGCAGGGAGGACTGGCGCACCGGCAGGACCTCGTCCATCAGGATGCGCTGCCAGCCGCAGCGGCGCCCCCAGTCCAGCAGCAGCGGCGCTCGCCGGTTGGCGAAAAAGCGCGTGCCCTTGTCCGAGCGGGCCGGCGTGACGATCAGCAGGGCGCGAAGGTCACCGCGGGCAATGCCCAGGCGCCGTTCGGCCCAGTCCACCTCGTCCGCCGGCAGCTCACCGCCGACGGAGGAGGGCGGGACGACCAGGAAGCGCGGTCCCTGACTGGCCTGACTGCGCAGCAGGAAGGCACCGGGTAGTTGGCTTTCCGCCATGGGGGTGAGCCAGAAGTCGTGATCTTCCGGATAGCCCAGGAGGCCGCGCGGGAAAGACAGGGCGATTCGCTGGCCTGCCTCCTTGCGGGGGGGCAGGGTGATGTCCCGCTGGGTGCCCTCTGGCTGTATGGGGAAGGACAGGCCGCCTGGCGGCAATTGATCGGAGGACAGTGGGCTGCTGAACTGGACGGTCATGGCTGGATTCCTTGCGTTGAGTTGTCCCGTGAAAGTGTTCACAGGTTTTCGTTGATACGCAGCGAGACAGGGGTGCCGCCGGACGTGCCGCCGCTGTGGGCGCCGGTGGCGGCATAGCCGCTGGCCTCGCGCTGCTGGGCCTCGACGGCGCTGGCGATGGCACGGAAGACGCGGTCATGGGCCTCCATGGCGGCCTTCAGTGCGGTTTCGTTGGCCTGGGCCGTTTCGTTCAGACGCTCGATCACATCCGCCAGCTCGTCGCGCAGGCGGGGTTCCAGGGTTTCGGAGAACCCGGGGTTCTCGCGCAGGGCGCGGACATGTCCACGGTATTCCTCGGTCAACTGCGCCTTCTGCTCAGAGAGTTCCTTGATGCTGTTAACCTCAAGCTTGCGCAGCAGGTGGATTTCCCGGTCCAGGACCGAGGTCAGGTCACGCGCCAGTTCGATCAGGCGCAGCAGGGTCGTGGACTCCGAGGCGGTCTCGGTATCTGGTTGAGCTGGGCTGTGGTGGTCCGGAGGCGAGGCAAGGGCCGTGTTGGCAAGCATGGGTCTAGTCCTCCTGCATCTTCATCATTTCGCGGGCAACGCTGTCGGCGATGCCGATGCCGCCGCGGCGGGCCACGGACTTGCCGATCTCGTCGATCATCAGCGAGCGGTACATGCCCTCGGCCTGTCCGCCGCCGAAGTAACCGTCGGTCTCCAGCCCCTCGAACATCGGGGCCATCATCTGGGAGATAAAGACGGCTTCGAAGTCCTGGGCCGTTTCCCTGACCTGCTCTGGGATTGCGACCTGCTCCGGGATTGCTTCGTCTTTTGATGCACCGGAAACATTGGTCTGGGCCGTTGAGCGCGCCTGACTGGCTGCCTGGCGGGTCGTTTCCGCCGCCATGCGGTCCTGGGCCAGGCCCTGGAGGGACTGCAGCGCGGCGGTGTCGCTCAAGGGGCTCATCACATCACCTCCAGGTCGGCCTGCAGGGCGCCCGAGGCCTTGATGGCTTCCAGGATCTGGATCATGTCGCGCGGCCCCACGCCCAGGGCGTTCAGGCCGTTGACCAGGTCGCGGAGGGTTACGCCCTCGGACATGACGGACAGCTTGCGCTCCTCGTCCTCGTCCACTTCGATCTGGGTGCGCGGAACCACCACGGTCTCGCCCTCGCCAAAGGGGTTGGGCTGGCTGACCTGCGGTGTTTCGGTGACGCGGATGGTCAGGTTGCCCTGGGCAATGGCAACTTCGGAGATGCGGACGTTCTCGCCCATGACGATGACGCCGGAGTGCTCGTCGATAACGACGCGGGCGGGCTGGTCCACACGGACAGGAAGCTGCTCGATATCGGTCAGCAGGTCCACGGTGGAGCCGGGATAATCCGCCGGCACACGGACATTGATCGTGGCATTGTCGATGGCTTCTGCGGTGGGGTTGTTCAGCAGGGCGTTGATCGACTGGGCGGCGCGCCGGGCCGTGGTGAAATCGGGGTTGTGGAGCGACAGCTTCACTTCACGCATGGAATTCAGCTCGAAGCCGATTTCCTTTTCGATGGTAGCACCGTTGGAAATGCGCGCTCCGGTGGGTGTGCCGCGCGTCACGCTGGCTGCCGCACCCTCGGCCTCGAAACCACCCACAGCCAGTGGGCCCTGGGCCACGGCATAGACTTCGCCATCGGCGCCCAGCAGGGGGGTGACCAGCAGGGTGCCGCCGCGAAGGCTGTCGGCGTCGCCCATGGCCGAGACACGAATGTCGATGTTCGTGCCCTGACGGGCGAAAGCGGGCAGTTCCGCCGTGACCATTACGGCGGCCACATTGTCGGTTTCCAGGTTTGGGTCGCGGGCGTTGACCCCCATGCGCTGCAGCATGCCGATCAGGCTTTCGCGGGTGAAGACCGAACTGGAAAGGTCGTCGCCCGTGCCGTTCAGCCCGACCACCAGGCCATAGCCGATCAGCTTGTTGCTGCGCACCCCCTCGAAGGAGGCGATGTCCTTGATCCGGTTTTGTGCATGAGCGGGCCCACTGATGGCGATCGCCGTGACGGCCAGCAGCAGCGTCAGGGAGATCAGGGTGCTCAGATGGCGCAGGTAACGCATGGCAGTCTTTCTGTCCCGTTTCAATCTCGCCGGCCATTTTCGGCCTGGTTGCAGTTTTATCTATGCGAGGATCGTGCCAACTGCGGAAATTCATTATTTCTATTGGAAAAACAATCTACTAGGCAGAGGTAAATTTTTCTCTAATGATGAACTGGCGGGAATGTTCCCGGGGGAAGCGGCAAAAATTTCCCCAAAGCGGGACGCTCTTCACGGCTCATTAACCATTCTCCTGCACTCTTTGAAGCCAAGGCCAACAGCTTGCGAACCGTGAGTTCCATGAAGATCGATTCCCTTTCCTCCACCCAGTCGAGCAGCGCGAAACGCCGCACCGCCAAGGCGCGCGGCGCCGATGGTGCATTTTCCAGCCTGCTGGACGAAAGCGGCAAGACCCGATCGGTCTCTGCCGGCGGTCCGGCCGGGGCCGTGGATGCACTGCTGAGTCTGCAGGAAGTGGAAGGCGAGGTCCCCGACCAGAGGCAACGCTCCTGCGAGCATGCCGAGGATATCCTGGACCGCCTCGAGGAACTGCGCCTGGGCCTGCTGACCGGACGCCTGTCGCAGCCACTGTTGGAGCGCATCGGGCAGTTGCTCTCCGCGCGTCCCGCCGAGAGCGGCGATCCGGAATTGGAAGCCATACTTCAGGACATCGAGTTGCGCGCCGCCGTGGAACTGGCAAAGCTGCAGCGCTGAGCCCGCAACACAAACCAGCCACAAGGGGCGGTTTTCCAACCCTTCCAGGGGGCTTGTTCCGGGCGGCAAAAATCATATACTCCGCGCGCATTTTGCATTTGCCGTGAGAGTTCCGCATGACGGTTACCTTGCCTCCCGACTACCGGCCTTCCGAGGACGAGAGTTTCATGAACCCGCAGATGCGGGAGTATTTCCGTCAGAAGCTTCTGCAGTGGAAGACCGAACTGCTGAAGGAATCCGGCGAGACCATCAATCATATGCAGAGCGAAAGCCTGGCCGAGCCCGATGTCGCCGACCGCGCCTCGCTGGAATCCGATCGTTCGCTGGAGCTGCGGACCCGTGATCGGGAACGCAAGCTGATCACGAAGATCGACGCCGCCCTGCAGCGTATCGAGGATGGAAGCTACGGCTATTGCGAAGATACCGGCGAGCCCATCGCGATCCGCCGGCTGGAAGCACGTCCCATAGCCACCCTGTCGCTGGAGGCGCAGGAGCGCCACGAACGCCTGGAACGCACCCAGCGCGACGACTGAGAGGCGGTGGCGCCCTCCCATAATTGGCGTCATGGTAAGGACGGCTTCTTCAGGCAATCGTCCCAAACATTCAGGTTGGCCACCCCCACGGCTTCATGGTGAGGTGCGCGACCCGCAAGGGTCGAGCCTCGAACCACCTCGCCACAGGCGGATTGGCCTGGGCAAATTGCTAACGGTAATGCTTGGCCTAATGGCAGGCCCTTCGAGGCTCCGCGCTATCGCGCTCCGCACCTCAGCAACCGTGTTTTATCACACTGGCTGATAGTTGGTTCCATCCCGGAGCATGGCGTTTGCGACGATCACCATATGGCGCATGACGGCGACCAGGGCGGCCTTGCCGGACTTTCCGTTCTCCTTGAGCCTGAGGTAGCGCCGCCGCATGGCGTTGTCGCCTCGAACGGCGGCCACAGCCCCCATGTAGAGCGCGTTGCGCACAATCTGCCGCCCGCCCCAGATGCGGCGCTGGCCGCGCAGGGTGCCGGTGTCCCAGGCATGGGGAGCCAAACCAGCCAGGGTGGCGACCTGGCGGCGCGAGGCCTGGCCCAACTCGGGCATGCCGGCCAGCAGCGTGGCCGTCAGCACCGGGCCGATCCCGGGAATACTGCTGAGGCGTTGAGCGTCGGCAGCAAGCTCAGGGCTCTGCCGGATATGCCGGGTGATGTGGGCCTCAAGCGTGCGGACCCGGGCGGTCAGCTGGGCAATGGTCTGCTCCAGCTCCTCCTTCAGGTCGGCCTCACGCTCCTGGTGCCAGCGCTGCTGTTCGGCCGTCCGCATGGCCGTCAGCTGGCGCCGCCGGCGCAGCAGGGCGACCAGGCGCCGCCGGTCAGCCGACAGTGGCGCTGTTGGCTGCGGCTGCACGCGCTCGCCATAGAGCGCGAGCACCCGTGCATCCAGGCGGTCGGTTTTGGCCAACAGGCCCATGCCGCGGGCAAAATGGCGGATATGGCGAGGATTGGCCACGGCCAGCGCCAGGCCGGCATCCTGGCAGGCCTCGATCAACTCAACCTCGAAACCGCCCGTAGCCTCGGCCACGGCCAGCTCCACCGCGCACTGCTGCAGCCAGGCCACCAACTGGGGCAGCTTGTTCGCAGGAAAGCGCCGCCGCTTGCCGCTCGGCAGGAGATGGACATCCAGGTGATGCTTGGCGATATCGATTCCGGCGATGGATGTTGCTATCATGATCACGGACCCTTCCTTGTCGATGGGAGCTCCGGTGCAAGGCCGGGCTCTGGCAACCGTTCGGGTTCACTTTTGATCAGGCGGGTCGGGATCCTTGCTGAGGTACGAACTTCAGGTTCGAGGACGAGAGCGATCTCCGACCCGCCCCCTATCCTGATAACAAATCGCCGACAGACAAGGACGAGG
>NZ_JMLV01000020.1 GCF_000686045.1 Fodinicurvata fenggangensis DSM 21160 | reverse complement strand
GATTGTCTGCAACATCGGGCACTTCGACAACGAGATCCAGGTCGAGGGGCTGAAGAACCTGAAGTGGCAGTCGATCAAGCCGCAGGTGGACCAGATCGAGTTCCCGGACGGGCACAAGATCATCCTGTTGGCCGAGGGCCGTCTGGTGAACCTGGGCTGCGGCACGGGCCACCCCAGCTTCGTGATGAGCGCGTCGTTCACCAACCAGGTGCTGGCGCAGATGGAGCTGTGGAAGAACCACGAGAACTACGAGCGTCAGGTCTACGTGCTGCCCAAGCACCTCGACGAGAAGGTCGCCAAGCTGCACCTCGACAAGATCGGCGCCCATCTCTCCGAGCTCTCGAAGGAACAGGCCGAATACATCGGCGTGCCGCTGAACGGGCCGTACAAGAACGAAACGTACCGCTACTAAGTGCGGATCGATTCTAAGACATTCAGTCTGACAAACGAGGAAGAATATCATGACTCGTAAATCCCAGGACCTCTTGGCAGTCGGCAATGCCATCGTCGACGTCATTGCCCGGCAGGATGAGGCTTTCATCTCTTCTCACAGCCTTGAGAAGGGCGGCATGACGCTGATTGATGCGGCAACTGCCGAGAAGCTCTATGACGACCTGGACCAGACGGTGTCGAATTCGGGAGGGTCGGCCGCGAACTCCGCGGCCGCCTTCGCCTCCCTGGGCGGTTCCGTGGAATTCGTGGGCAAGGTGCGTGATGACGAGCTCGGTCACGTCTTCACCCACGACCTGCGGTCCACTGGTGTGAAGTTCGAGGCCTCGCCCGCAGCGGACGGGCCTCCGACAGGACACTGCATGGTTATGGTGACTCCCGATGCGGAGCGCACCATGGCCACCTGCCTGGGTATCGCCACCTCGCTAAATCCGGCCGACATCGACGAGGATGCCATCGCCAGAAGCCGCTATGTCTTCCTGGAAGGCTATCTCTTCGACAGTCCTTCGGCGCGCGACGCCTGCCTGAAGGCCATCACCCTGGCGAAGCTTTACGGCACCCAGATCGTGTTGACCCTGTCCGATGCAGGCTGCGTTGAGCGGCACAAGGGCTTGCTCAGCCGACTGGTCCGTAACTTCTGGATCGACGTCCTGTTCGCCAACGAGACCGAGATTAACGCCCTCTTCGGATCCGAGTCTCTCGAAGAGGCCGCCGAGGACGTGGCAGCCTGCTGCTCGCTGGCGGCCCTGACCCAGAGCGAAAAGGGTTCACTGATCGTCAGCGGCAACAACCGCGTCCGTGTCGCGGCCGAAAGCTTCGGCAAGGCCGTGGATACGACGGGCGCCGGCGACCTCTACGCCGCCGGTTTCCTCTATGGCCTGTCTCAGGACAAGCCCCTCGAGGAATGTGGCCGTCTCGGTGCCCTGGTGGCAGCGGAAAGCGTCACGCACCTGGGGGCTCGTGCCCAGCACGACCTCAAGGAGCTGATTCGCGAAAAGGCTGCCTGAGCGCAGCCTGCAAAAGGAAACGGAAAGCCCCCTTTCCGTACCTTCAGGCCCCGGCCGCATGGCCGGGGCCTTTTTCTATGCCGCAGCCTCTCCTCACCTTGACAGGCTTGAACGACAGTGGACCTTTTTTCACGGCGCACGGCCCATTATAGTAAGGTCACTGCAGCATCGTTTCCCACCTCGATGTGTTCACACAAGTGACTGGAGCAAGCCCATGGGCCAGTTCGGTATCGGACAAGGCGTGCGCCGCCTCGAAGATCAACGCTTCCTGACCGGTGAAGGACGCTACACGGACGACATCGTGGTCCCGCGGCAATGCCACGCCTTTTTCGTGCGCAGCCCCTTTGCCTCTGCCGCAATCACTGCGATCGATATCCAGGATGCGGCCAGCCAACCAGGCGTCCTGGCAATCTACACGGCAGAGAACCTGAGCCAAGCAGGTGTGGGCGATATTCCCTGCCTTGCCCTCATGACGGGGCGCGACGGGCAGAAGGTCAAAACACCTCCCTACCCGGCCCTGGCACGCGAGCGTGTCCACCATGTGGGCGATGCCGTGGCCATCGTTGTGGCGGAAACCATCGAGCAGGCGCAGGAAGCGGCCGAACTGGTCGAGGTCGACTACGACCCCCTGCCGGCTGTTGCCGACATGAAAGCGGCCCTGGAGCCCGATGCCCCCATCGTCCAGGAGTCCCTGTCCAGCAACCTCTGTCTCGACTGGGCCCAGGGCAACGAAACGGATGTCGATGCCGCCTTTGCCAAGGCCGACCACATTGCGCGCATCGAACTGGTGAACAATCGCGTGGTCGTGAACTCCATGGAGCCGCGCGCCCTGATCGCAGACTATGACCCGCAGGAGGACAAGTTCACCCTGCACACCGGCAGCCAGGGCATCTATCGTCTCAAGGACCAGCTCTGCCAGAACATCTTCAACATCCCGGCCGATAAACTGCGCGTCATCACGCCGGATGTGGGCGGCGGCTTCGGCATGAAGATCTTTGCCTATCCCGAGCAGGTGGCCTGCCTTTTCGCTGCACGGGAATTGGGCCGTCCCGTGCGCTGGACGGGAGGGCGCAACGAGTCCTTCCAATCGGATACCCAGGGCCGCGACCACCTGACCACGGCAGAGATGGCGCTGGACAAGGACGGGCACTTTCTGGGCATTCGCGTCTCCACACTGGCGAACCTGGGCGCTTATCTCTCCAACTTCGCCCCCTACATTCCCACCGGTGCCAGCACACAGATGTACTCCGGCCTGTACCGCATCCCGGCCATCCATGCGGAGGTCAAGTGCGTGCTGACCAACACCGTGCCGGTAGACGCCTACCGCGGCGCCGGACGGCCCGAAGCCTCCTATGTCATGGAGCGCCTGGTGGACGAAGCGGCCCGTGTTGTCGGCCTGGACCGCGGCGAAATTCGCGTGCGCAATTTCATTCGTCCCGAGGATCTGCCCTATGATACGGGCCTGAATCGGGTCTACGATTCAGGTGACTATCCGCGCCTGCTGAAAGAAGCCTGCAGGCAGATCGATTGGGACGGATTCGCGGCACGTCGCGCGGACTCCCGCAGTCGTGGCCTGCTGCGCGGCATCGGCCTGGCCTCCTACGTCGAGGCCTGTGGTGGCATGGGCGAAGAAGAGGCCCGCATCTCTTTGGATCCCGACGGCGGCGTCACGCTGGTGATCGGAACCATGACCAATGGACAGGGTCACCACACGGCCTACGCCCAGCTTCTGCACGACAAGTTCGGCCTGCCGCTCGAAAAGATCCGCATGGTCCAGGGGGATTCCGAAACGGTGCACAAGGGCGGTGGTACGGGCGGGTCCCGCTCCCTGCTCATGGGGGGTGTATCGGCCCAGCGTGCCGCCGACAGAGTGATCGAGAAAGCACGTCAGGTCGCTGGCGAAATGCTGGAAGCCGCGCCCGATGATATCGAGTTCGATGAGGGACACTTTCGCATTGCCGGAACCGACCTCTCCATCGAATTGTCCGAAGTCGCCAGGCGCACGCATGAGGGTGCAGGCAATGGCCTGTCCCCCATTGAGGAGACCGACGGCTACAAGGCCGAGGCCCTGACCTTCCCCAATGGCTGCCATGTCTGCGAGATTGAGGTGGACCCCGATACCGGCTGTCTCAGGATTGTCGACTATGTCGTGGTCGATGACTTCGGCACGGTGGTCAATCCGATGCTGGCAGCCGGCCAGGTCCATGGCGGCGTGGCGCAGGGCCTGGGCCAGGCCCTGTTGGAGCATACGGTCTATGATGAAGAGGGACAGTTGATCACCGCTTCGTTCATGGACTATGCCATGCCCAGGGCGGATGACATGCCGGAAGTCAAATTGACGCTGATCGAAGACATGCCGTGCAAGACCAATCCCATGGGTGTTAAAGGAGCCGGCGAGGCTGGTGCAATCGGTGCGCCGCCCGCCATCATGAATGCCCTGCTGGATGCCCTGATCCCGGCCGGCGTGACGCGCATCGACATGCCTGCCACCCCGGAACAGATTTGGCGCGCCCTGCAGGACAGCTCGACCGCTTCCTGACCGCTGTCAACGGAAACCGCAATCATGGACAAAGCCGCCCACTCAATGGACCGCCAGCAGATGATCGACGAGCTGAGAGTCCTGGCCGAGGCCGCGGGCAAGGTCACCCTGCGCTACTATGGCAAGGGGGACGAAATGGGATTGCGCGAGAAGGAAGATTCTTCTCCGGTGACCAAGGCCGACGAAGCCTGCGAGGTTTTCATCCTGGAGGCCCTGGCCAAGATGACGCCGGACCTGCCCGTTATCTCCGAAGAGGCGGCGGAAGCCGGCAAGCTGCCGGACCTGCAGAACCGGCAGCCCTTCTGGCTGGTCGATCCGCTGGACGGTACCAAGGAGTTCATATCGGGCAATGGCGAGTTCACCGTCAACATTGCCCTGATCGAAAAGGGCACCCCGGTTCTAGGCGTGGTTCACGCACCGGCTCTGGGCAAGAGTTGGATCGGGGCGGACAACCAGGCTTTCTTTGCCCGTGATGGCGAGTCCTTCACGCCCATAGAGGCCCGTCAGAGACCAGCCGAAGGGCTGACCGTGGTCGCCAGTCGGCGTCACGGCGGTGGTGATGAACTCGAGACCTTCCTGGCTGGCTACCAGGTGGCCGACCGTGTCAGTGCCGGCTCGTCGCTGAAGTTCTGTCTCGTGGCACAGGGAGAAGCGGACCTTTATCCCCGCTTCGGGCGCACCATGGAATGGGACACCGCCGCTGGCCAGGCGGTACTGCAAGCGGCAGGCGGCCGGGTCGAAACGCGTGATGGCGTGCCGCTGGCTTATGGCAAGCCAGGCTTCGAGAATCCCTATTTCATAGCTTTCGGCCGCGACTGAGGCGCAACTTGCGTCCTGTCTGCGCCGCAGAATAGAACAACAGGTGGAACAAGCATGTCATTGAAGTCTCCGGTGATCACCGTCATGACCAAGGCCGCCAGCAAGGCGGCCCGACACCTCAAACGCGACTTCGGTGAGGTCGAGAACCTGCAGGTCTCCCGCAAGGGACCAGCGGACTTCGTGTCCAATGCCGACATGAAGGCCGAGAAAATTCTGCACGAGGAGCTTTCGCACGCACGGCCCAACTTCGGTTTCCTGATGGAGGAATCCGGGGAGACGAAGGGAGATGACAACCTGGAGCGTCGCTGGATCGTCGATCCACTGGATGGAACGACCAACTTCCTGCACGGCCTACCCCACTTTGCCATTTCCATTGCGCTGGAAGAGCGTGAGCAGATCGTGGCAGCCGTTGTCTATGACCCCCTCAAGGATGAGATGTTCACGGCCGAGAAGGGCAATGGCGCCTTCCTCAATGACCGGCGCCTGCGCGTTTCCTCCCGTCGGCGCATGGATGAATCGATCTTTGCCACCGGCATACCCTTCAAGGGGCTGGAAGGACACGAACGCTTCCTGAACGAAGTGCGCGAAGTCATGGCCGTATCTGCCGGGGTGCGCAGATGGGGCACGGCGTCCCTGGACCTGGCCTATGTGGCTGCCGGACGTTTTGACGGTTTCTGGGAATGGGGACTGAAAGCCTGGGATTATTCCGCAGGCGCCCTGCTCGTTCGCGAGGCCGGCGGCTACATCAGCGAGATCGGCGGACGCAGCCTGACTTCGAAGAGCCCCAACCTGGTCTGTGCCAACGAGTATCTGCATCGCGACCTGGACGGTCTGCTGCGCAAGAGCAGCAAAGACTAGCTGCCCCGGGCCTGTGACCATTAACAGGCCGAAAGAAGGCAAAAACGGTTGTGAGTCAAACGGATCAGTCTTAAGGTTCGCTTGGCTGAACAGGGTACGCCCTCGGGGGAAAACGGCAGCGGGAAACTGATAGAGTGAGACGCTCCAAGAACGTGTCCATTACCCGGCAGGTAGCCGGCCGTCGTGCTATGGGCTTGACGAAAAGCGGTTTGCTGGGCGCAACAGCACTGTTGCTCCTGACCGCCTTACCTCAGGCAGCGGGCGCGCAAGGGAATTCCAGCAATACGGGCATTACGATCAATCGAGACGTGATCGAGTCCCTGGACAATTCGGGTTATGGACAAGGACGTTCCACTGGCCCTCAACAGCAGACAACACCATGGGGCACACCTTTGCCCGGGTCACCCTATGCCCGCTTGCCCAACCGGAGCGCAGGGACTGGACAGGCTGCGACAGGTGATGGGGGACTGGCTTTTCCGCCACGTGAAATGCCACGATCCACGCTGCTGATTGGCGAAGACACGGCAACCACGACGTCAACGCCGACGAGATCTGCGACGGCGCCCACATCGCAGGAGCGACGTTCCACTTCGTCATCCACGACACCCTCATCCCGCTCAACACCACAGGCAGCCGCGCGGCAAGAGGCCCCCGCCCAGCCAGCACCCTCCCAGCCGGCACGCGGCAAGCCGCGGTCCGTTCTTCCGCCTGAAGAAACAGAAACGCACGAGCCAATCGATACAGACTCGGGACTGCGCGACGATGAACGCACGACTCCTGTGCCTGAACCGGCTGATGATGGCCAAGTGGAACAGGACGCATCCACTCAGATGGCTGAGGACAACCAAAGCGACGCCGGCGCGGACCAGCCCGACAGCGCCGGACAGCCAACGGATACGACTGAGCGCCAGACCGATTTGGCTGCAGATGAAGACGAAGCCGGTCCAGAACCCAGCCCGGAACAACAGGAAAGCCAGCAGGCCGCCCCTGTTTCCGATGAGGATACGGACGAAAACGGAACAGACTCCCAGGTTGCCTCCGCGGATGAGGACCTATCCAGCGACACCCAGGATAGCACGCGCGACTCAACACCCGAGGAGCAGGCAGCCGAGACGCAGGAAGCCTCCCAGCCGGAGAGAGACGCGCGTTCAGAGGACAGCCAGCCTGATGAGACTCAGGCCGATGAAACTCAGCAAGCCTCCCTGCCCGATGCCACGGAAACAGGTCAAGTCAGCGAACGGACCATCGAATTCACCTCGGAATCCGCCGATCTCAGCGAGGCTTCGCGCAGCCAGCTGCGTCAGTTGGCAGCGCAGTTGTCGGAACGCAGTTCCATGCGGGTCCAGCTCCTGGCCTATGCGGAAGGGTCCGACGAGGATGCCAGCCAGGCCCGGCGGCTCTCCCTGTCCCGTGCCTTGGCCGTGCGCGCCTATTTGCTTGACCACGGCATCCGGTCCACCCGGATCGATGTCCGAGCGCTCGGCCACAACGCGCCCGGTGATGGATCTGTAAACCGTGTGGATATCGTTCCGGAAGATCCGGAAGACTCCTGAATGGTGGGGACTCTGCCGCAATCCTGCCCGGAGCGCGCAAGAGCAAAGACGTCATATTTATTGCTTACTTGCCCGCTAGCTTCACCTCATAGTCAGGGAGCAATCACAGCAGCGTCATGACCCGACCTCAGACTTATCTCATCCGCATGGGAATCTTTCTGGCCCTGGTGGCAGCTGTCGTGGCGGTTCTGTCTTCCCAGGTACGGGAAGCCTTCATGGCGAACGCAGCGCTCAATGGCATGATCCTGGGTGTGCTGCTGTTCGGCATCGCCTATAGCTTTCGACAGGTCTTCCAGTTGCGCCGGGAAATTGCCTTTCTGGAGCAACTGAAGAGCGAGAGCAGCGGCGGCCTGATCTATCCCGGTGCGGTCCAGAACATCTCGGCCCCGCATCTGCTGAGCCCGATGGCCCAGATGATGCGTGAACGCAAAGGGCATCTGACTCTTTCGGCCATGTCGATGCGCACCCTGCAGGACGGCATTCGCATGCGCATCGACGAAAGTCATGATATCTCGCGCTATCTCATCGGACTGCTGATCTTCCTGGGCCTTCTGGGCACATTCTGGGGGTTGGTCGAGACTGTCGGTGCCGTGAGCGAGACCATCGGCAGCCTTTCCGGTGGGACCGGGGATGCCGGCAGCATGTTCGAAGAACTGAAAACCGGCCTGCAAAGCCCCTTGTCGGGCATGGGCACAGCCTTTTCCTCCTCCCTTTTCGGTTTGGCAGGCTCATTGGTTCTCGGCTTCCTGGAACTCCAGTCCGGCCAGGCCCACAACCGCTTCATGAACGAGTTGGAGGAATGGCTTTCAGGAATGACCCGACTGTCCGGCGGCGGCGGTCAGGTTGGCGAAGGCGAGGCATCGGTCCCTGCCTATCTTCAGGCCTTGCTGGAGCACACGGCCGACAGCCTGCAGAACCTTCAGCGCACCATCGAACGCGGCGAGGAGGACCGGCAGTATGCCAACCGGAATCTTGGCATCCTGACGGAACGCCTGACACAGCTGACCGACCAGATGCGCACCGAGCAGGAGGTCATGAAGCGTCTTGCCGATACACACAGTGCCATCCGCTCCCTCCTCAACCAGCTGAACGAGGGCAATTTCGCCAGTGGCGGCATGGACGATGCGACAAAGGATCATATCCGCAACATGAACCTCTACCTGAGCCGCATATCCGAAGAAATGTCTCACGGCCGTGAACAATCCGTGGAGCAGATTCGCAGCGAAATCCGACTGCTGGCCCGCACCATTGCTGCCCTGGCCGAGGAGTCACAGTCCTGAGAGCTGAGTACGGTCCATGTACAACCTGAACCGCAGTTCCCGGACACACGCGGTCAATATCTGGCCAGGGTTCGTCGACGCCCTGGCCACGCTGTTGCTCGTGGTGATGTTCGTGTTGATGGTCTTCGCGGTCAGCCAGTACTTCCTGTCCGCAGCCCTGACGACGAAAGACGAGCAGCTTTCGGAACTGGATCGGGAAATCGCCCAGTTGGCCGATCAGCTCGCCATGGAGCAGCAGAACAATCAGGAACTGAGGGAAAGCCTTTCCCAGCTTTCGTCCGAGCTGCAGTCTTCCCTGGCCCAGAGACAGAATCTCAGCGACCAGTTGGAGGAAAGCCAAGAAGCCCGCAGCACCCTGGAAAGCCAACTGGCGGCTTTGCAGGAAGAACGTGACAGCCTGACACAGGAACTGGAATCCACACGCGAGGCCCGTGATGCCCTGCGCAGCCGCCTGACGGAATCCCAGAACGAAAGCGACGACCTGAGCAACCGCTTGTCCGAATCCCGGGAACAAACAGAGGAACTAAGCGGCCGTTTGTCGGAATCCCAGGAAGAGAGCCAGGAACTGCGCAGCCAGCTTGAGGATAGCCAGCAAGCTCGCGAAGAGCTGGACGCTGAACTTGCGGATGCACAGGGCATAAGCGACGAACTCCGCCAGGAACTGGAGAATGCCTACGCCGAGATCGACGCCAACAAGGAGCTGATCGAAACCCAGCTGTCGGAACTGGCGACCCTGCGAAGTTTGCGGGACGAGCTGGAACAACAGATGGCCGACCTGGAAAGCCGCATTGCAGAGCAACAGCGCCTGCTGGCCGCCAACGAGGAGGAATTGGCAGAGCGAGAGGAAGAAGGCGAGCAACTGCGCGCACAGCTTGCAGCCAGCGAAGAGGAGAGCGAGCGCCTGCGCGAGGAACGCGCGCGCCTGCAAAACCGCTTGGCCGAGAGCGAAGAGCGAAGTGAGGAACTGGAGCAGAACCGTGCCAGCCTGCAAAGCCGGCTGGCGGAAAGCGACGAGAGAAGTAAGGAACTGGAAGAGGAGCGCGCCAGCCTGCGGCGCCAGTTGACGGACACCCAGGACTTCGCCGTGGAACAGCAGGAACTGACCGAAGAAGCACGGCGCAAGGTGGACCTGCTCAATCGCCAGCTGGCCTCGCTACGTCGGCAGATCGCCTCCCTCAACGACGCGCTCGAAGCTGCGGAAACACGCAACGAGGAGCAGGAGGCCCAGATCGCCGACTTGGGGCGCCGTCTCAACGTCGCCCTCGCCAACAAGGTCCAGGACCTGGCGCGCTATCGCTCTGAATTCTTTGGTCGGCTCCGCGAGGTTCTGGGCGACAATCCGGATATCGAGATCGTCGGTGACCGCTTTGTCTTCCAGGCCGAAGTGCTCTTTCCCAGCGGTTCAGCCACCATGCAGCCCGAAGGACGCGAGCAAATTCAACAACTCGGTGAACAGTTGCGCAATATTGCCGAAAAGATCCCCGATGATATCGACTGGGTCCTGAGGATCGACGGACACACGGACAAGCGCCCCATCCAGACGGCGCGCTTCCCCTCGAACTGGGAGCTTTCAGCTGCCCGTGCCATCTCTGTCGTCGAGCTGCTCATCGATGAGGGCATCCCGGCCGACCGCTTGGCCGCGGCCGGCTTTGGCGACAACCAACCGATCGAGGATGCGGATACAGAAGAGGCCTATCAGCGCAATCGACGGATCGAGATCAAATTGACCCAGCGCTGAAGCATCCGCGGGCGGGCTGGTTAGCCAGGTTGGGTATTCATTGCGCGCTATTCCGCAACTTCCTGAGCCTGGTTGAATTGCAGCGCAGCAAGCCGGGCATATAACCCCTCTCGATCCTGGATCAGCTTGCTGTGGGGACCGCTGTCCACAATGCGCCCCTTGTCCATGACAACAATCCGATCCGCCTTCTGCACCGTCGCCAGTCGATGGGCGATAACCAGGGTCGTACGGTCCTTCATGACATGTTCCAGGGCATCCTGGACCATGCGCTCACTCTCCGCGTCCAGGGCCGAGGTGGCCTCGTCGAGCAGCAGGATGGACGGATTGCGCAGAATGGCCCGGGCGATCGCAAGGCGTTGACGCTGGCCACCCGACAGCCGGACGCCACGTTCGCCGAGGAATGTGTCCAAGCCATCGGGCAAGGCCTGCAGGAAATCCAGGCAGGCGGCAGCCCTGGCTGCCTCCAGAACCTCCTCATCGCTGGCCTCCGGCCGGCCATAGCGAATGTTCTCCCAGCCATTCTCCGAAAAGATGACCGGGTCCTGGGAAACAAAGCCTATGCGTTGGCGCACGGCTTCGGGGTCGGCGCGACCAAGGTCCACGCCGTCAATGAGGATCCGCCCCTCCTTGGGGTCATAAAAGCGCAGCAACAGCTGAAAAACCGTTGTCTTTCCAGCCCCTGAGGGGCCGACGAGCGCCACGCGCTCACCACGATTGACCGCCAGCGAGAAGGCGTTGATCGCTGGCAGGTCGGGACGTGCCGGATAATGGAAGCTGACATTCTCGAAGGCCAGGCTGCCCCTGGGCGGATCGGGCAATTCCTCGGGATTGTCCGGAGCGGTGATATCCGGTTGGGTGGAAAGCAGGTCAACCAGCCGTTCCGTGGCACCAGCTGCGCGCTGCAGATCGCCGATCACCTCACCGATGGCCCCCACGGAGCCCGCAACCACGACGGCATAGAAGACAAAGGCCGCCAATTCGCCGCCGCTCATCCGGCCCGCCAGGACATCCTGCCCCCCGATCCAGAGGATGGCGGCCACGGCACCGAAGACCAGGAGTATCACCAGCGCGGTCAACCAAGCTCGTGCTCGAATACGCCGCACGGCGGTCTTAAAAGCCTGTTCACTGCGCTCTGCGAAACGCTCCCGGTCCAGATCCTCATGATTGAAGGCCTGTACGGTACGAATCCCCAGCAAAGTTTCATCCACATAGGCCCCGACATCTGCAACACGATCCTGGCTTTCCCGGGACAGCTTGCGGACCCTGCGTCCATAAACGATGATCGGCACAACGACGAAGGGCACAACGATCAGCACCAGCCCGGTCAAGCGCGGCGAGGTCACCATCAGCAGCACCAGTCCGCCCACAAGCAGCAGGAAATTGCGCAGAGCTATGGAAACCGACGTCCCCACCACGGTCTGCAAAAGCGTCGTGTCGGTGGTCAGGCGAGACAGGATCTCTCCGGTACGTGTTGTCTCGAAATAGGCCGGCGACAGGCTGACCACATGATTGAAAACCGCCTTGCGGATATCCGCGATGACCCGTTCCCCAATCCATGAAACCAGGAAATAGCGCGCAAAGGATGAAATGGACAGGATGACAATGGCGAGGGCCAGGACAAGCAACGCGCGATCCAGCAAGGCTGCATCACCAGCCGTGAAGCCACGGTCAACCAGCTGGCGAATGCCGAAGCCGAAGGTCAGCAGAGTCGCCGCCGCAACGGTCAGGGCCACCATCGCGCCAGCGACCTGAAGGCGATAGGGACGCACAAAACGCCAGAGATAGCCGAGGATGTTGATGTCCCGGCTCTTGGGGCGCTGTGTCATGCGCGATGATTGCAGGGGGCTTGGTGTCGCGGAACGGGTCATTTGTCCTGAAATTCACTGAAAAGCGGGGATTGCCGCCACTTCTAGGTTCATCGCATGCACGCCGGTCTCAGGCAAGCGTCGCACCGCACGAGAGATCCTCCCGGCAACTGTTGCAAAGGCAGGGCAGCTCGGTTATACAGCGACGCCGCTGAGGAGATTGCATCATGAAACAAGATATCCATCCCGATTACCATGAAATCACGGTCGTGATGACCGACGGGTCGGAAGTCACCACGCGCTCGACCTACGGAAATCCGGGTGACACGCTGCGTCTGGATATCGATCCAAAGACCCACCCGGCCTGGACCGGTGTGCATCGCGTGCTCGATCGTGGGGGACAGATGGCCAAGTTCAAGAAGCGTTTCGGGGATTTCGGCATCAAGAATGACTGACGCTTTGGGAACGAATGAAAAAAGGGCGGCCTCAGGGCCGCCCTTTTTTGTTCCGGCATAGGCAGAGTCCAGCAGTCACATCGGTCCGCTCGATGTAGAAATCTGGTCACTCTCCAGCAAGGGTGCCAGCGTGCGCTCGGAGATGCGATTGTCGTCGATCGGCTGCCCAGCAACCTGTCCCATGTTCTGCGGCAATTGCAGGCTATAACTCATGCTTTCGCCAACCTTGCCCGCCATCTTGCGCAGCTGCTCCTCATTGCGCCGGCTGACAATCTTCAGTTCCAGGGGGCCATCAGACCAATCGACAATATTGAAGTCATTTTCCTGGCTGACGTTGATCGATGGTTTTTCCGGGCGTTGCCTGGGCGTGAGCATGACGGAAAGCGTTTCACCTTCCGCATCGGCATAAAGAAGGTGCAGTGCACGGGACTCGTCTTTCTTGATCTGCCGGGCATTCTGCAGCTCGTAGCCGAAAAGCGAGATATCCGGCGGATTGAAGTTCATGCCAAAGGCATTTCCGCCGGCCACCCTGTTCACCTCTGAAATGGTTTGTTCCTCGATCAGGGGCTGCTGCTGCAATCTTTCCAGCAATGACCCGGTCGACTGATCGGACGCAGGTATTGCAGAGCCCTGCTGTCCCGCAGTCTGCGCTGTGCTTCCAGTTTGCTGGGCGAGCTGTGCACCTCCCATGGGACTGATGGCCAGGCCGGACTGGCCAACCCACCAGCCGCCACCGGCGGCCAGAACAACTGACGCTGCAACAGCGGCCCAACGGAAGACAGGTGCCGCGGAACGACGACGCGCCCAATGGGTCGCTGCCGTAAGTCGCGCGGGCACAGGTTCTTCCGCGACTTCCTCAAAGGCTCGGCGCAAGGCTTCATTCTGCGCGATATAAGCGCGCACACGCGCATTTTCCTCGGGATTCTGCAGCAGGTAAGCCTCGACCTCGCTACGCCGAACGGGATCCAACTGGCCATCCACATAGCCCATCAAATCCAGTTCGGTAATCTGGTCATAGATCTTTCTGTCAGTCATTTCACCCTCCGTAGGGTCGCTTGAGAGGGCGCATTGTCTTCCGCACTGGCATGTACCTGTCTCAACGCTTCGCGCCCACGGGACAGACGCGATTTCAACGTGCCGATTTCCACCCCCAGAATCGAGGCGGCCTCCGTATAGGACACGCCTTCCAGGGCCACAAGAAATATGGCCTCCCGTTGATCGTCGGGAAGACGGTCCATCGCCTCCAGTATCGACTTGCACTCCAGCTGTTGTTGCTGGTTCGGTTGCATGACGCTGCTGGTTTCCTCCAGAACATCGTCCGATGCTGCGGAATAGCGCGTTTTTCTGCCATTCAGGTAGACAGTGTAGAGGATGCGAAACAGCCAACTCTTGACGCTGGCCTGGCTGCGAAGCTGCTTGCGCTTGCGTATGGCACGTTCGAGACAATCCTGAACCAGGTCGTCTGCGCGCACGGGGTCGCGTACCAGCGCCCGGGCATAGCGCCTCAAGCTCGTGGTCTCTCGTGATATCAGCCAGCCGTAATCGTCTCTCACGCTGCACTCCCTGTCCGAACAGGACATGTGGCACCCTGATCAGCTCAAATGGCGCCCTGAGATGTCATTCACAGTAAACCTGCCTCATATATCGGCATTTCCACCTCTGGTATCAAAGACAGTCGCAAGGATGTTTTTGTTCCGCGCATTATTACAATTTATACATCTTTGGAAACATCATTCTTTATTATCAGTAGCTTGGCACAATCCTTCAGAAATCCAGAACTTTTTTCCATGGACAGGGAACTTTAAGGCTGTTTGCTGTGTCTTACATGACAAGGGCACGCAATGCCCTTGCACCAACACAGAATCTTTCAAGGAGTTCCCATATGTCGACTCGTTTATCACTTCGCAGCACGACAGCCGCCCTGGTCATGAGCGGTGCCATGGTTCTTGGCGCGACTGCTGCCAGTGCGGCCGACACCAGCCAGACAGACAAGGCATCGTTCGACCTGGCCCAGAGCAGCGACGACAGCATGCAGAACAACATGCAGGAAGGTGGCTCTGTCGACGACTATTCCGACGAGCAGCTACAGAACTATGTCCTCGCCATGCAGGATGTCTCCGCCATTGGCCAGGAAAAAGAGCCCGAGATCGCCAATGCCGAAAGCGAGGATGAAGCCCAGCAGATCTGGCAGGAAGCTCAGGAAGAAATGGCTTCCGCCGTTGAGGATCGTGGCCTGACCGTTGAAGAGTACAACGAGATCACCCAGGCCGCCCAGAGTGATCCGGAGCTGGCTTCCAAGCTCAACTCCATGGTTGAATCCCAGTAACGCAAGCCTCCTCCTCCCTGTTTTTCAGGAAACTGGAGTAAAAGCCGGTCCTTTTGGACCGGCTTTTTTTGTTGTCAGAAACATGCAAATGAAAACGGCCGCTCCCTCAAGGGAGCGGCCGCTTTCTGTCTCTTGCAATAGAGGACTGAAGCCGAGGCTCAGTCCATGGTAGTGCCACCATCGTCCATTTCAGCCGGCTGATCGGCCTCATCTACAGGCTCGCAAGCAGCCAGGAAGCCAAAGGCGGCAAACAGTGCGGCAAAGATCCAAAGACGGGACATGCTAATCTCCTATCCGCTATCCAATGTCTCCAGGGCCCACCACGACACAGCTGCCGCGATGATCACCACTATTGAGTTTGACAGGGGCAAGTCCCGAAAAGTTCCATTGAAGTTGAAATTTTTCTGCGCTGCGCTTCAACCAATCAGGGCCAAGCTTCCGCAAGGGCGTCAATCCAGTTCCAGGTCCGCGCGATAAGCCAGTCGGAAGAACCTGACAGCCAGATAGCAAGAAAATGCGGCGATAGCTGCACCAATGGTCAGCATGAGGAGGGGTGAAGCGTCATATAGTCCCAGCAAAGCCCAATCGAGCGCCGCACCGATGGCAAAGACGGCATCGAACAGGATCAGGGCCGCCAGAAAGGCCGAGACAACGGACAGCCACACAATCTTGGGTGAGCTGGCACCAGGGGAAGGCATGACGAGACTCTCCAGAAATGCAGATGGACAGGATGAAACCCGCAGCACAATAGACTATGCCTCCACAGCTTGAAAAGCTGACATATGGCATGCCTACCGAACGAGTCATGCAATCCTGCGGCGACAAGAGCGGTTGTTACCGCTCCAACTGGGCGTCCAGTCGCTGGATTCTCAGGTAGAGGTCGCGACTGCGCTGCAAGAGTTCCATCATGCGATCCGGCAGAACGACGTCATCTTCCTCATGCGTTGCCGTGCAGATTTCCTGATCGGCCAATCTGCGCTCCGGTGCACACGCCTCTTCGTGGGTGATCTCCCCGGCATGCAGGGCTTTCTGGACAAAAAGCCAGGCCATGATCTGTGTTGCCCGGCTGGTCAGGCGCATGCTTTCGCAGGAGGCGTTTAGGCGTGCCACAGGCGACAGAGCCTCGCAGTCCCTGCGCCACTGATGGGCTATGTAATCGCGAATCTCGCGGGTCAGGGACAGTGCCTCGCGATAGGTGCCGTCCAGGAAGGAGACCCCACCTGCAGAAGCATCCGAAATGGATGTCAGCTTGTCGTTTTCGGTGTTATCAGCCATATCATCCTTCTGCGATCCGCGCTCTCATCCCGGGAACACCTCGTCCATATTCGCGGATAATGCCAGCTTATGCCGGCAGCCCACTTGTATAATTGTATATCTGGAAGGAATTTCCAATTCATGAAGCAGAATGCTTATACGGTCCTGCTGCTGGACCTGGACGGCACCCTTGTGGACAGTGCGCCGGGATTGACCGAAGCGCTGGCACAACTCCTGTCCGAACAGAACTTGCCAGCGCCTTCGCTTTCCGAGGTGATTCCCATGGTTGGAGATGGCGCCCGCAAACTCGTTGAAAAGGCGCTGATCTGGGCTGAAGCAGACCCGCCCCCT
Source organism: Fodinicurvata fenggangensis DSM 21160 (assembly GCF_000686045.1). Classification (GTDB taxonomy): domain Bacteria; phylum Pseudomonadota; class Alphaproteobacteria; order Kiloniellales; family DSM-21159; genus Fodinicurvata; species Fodinicurvata fenggangensis. Next base: position 14,353 of record NZ_JMLV01000020.1, on the reverse strand, counting down.
GACCTGGACACCGCCACAGCGCGTTTCCTGCACCTCTACGCCAATACCCTGATTGCCGATACAAAGCTCTATGAAAGCGTGAACGAGACATTGCTGTCCCTCTCCGACCAGGGCTGGCGGATGGCGGTCTGCACCAACAAGCCGGAAGCCCCAAGCCGGACGATCCTGGAGAACCTGGGCCTGGCACATCTGTTCGAACAGATTGCCGGAGGCGACAGCTATCCGGCCCGAAAACCCGATCCCAGGCACCTGACAGACTGTCTTAAGGCAATGGGAGCTTCCCCCCGGGAAGCCGTGATGATCGGTGACGGCCATAATGACCTATTGGCCGGGCAGTCAGCCGGCCTGGCAACCATTTGGGCCGACTACGGCTATGGTGGCGACCGGGCAGCCGCCCTGCCCCGAGATGGCGTGATCTCAGCCTTCAGCGAGTTGCCCGAAAGCCTGCGCCAGCTTCAGGCACGCTGCTCGGCATAACCTGCTTCCTGCAGGACCTCCGAGATTTCCTCCAGGATTGCCGGATCGTCGATGGTCGCGGGCATGTTGTAGCGCGCGCCATCGGCTATCTGTCGCATGGTCGCACGCAGGATCTTGCCCGATCGTGTCTTGGGCAGCCGCTTGACAACAAGGGCCGTCTTGAAGGCAGCCACGGGCCCGATTCCGTCGCGTACAAGCTGAACCGCTTCCTTCTCGACCTCCTCGAAGGGGCGATCGCAGCCAGCATTCAGGACCAGGAAACCCACGGGAAGTTGACCCTTCAGTTCATCGTGAACCCCGATGACGGCACATTCAGCCACATCCGGATGTGTTGCCAGGACTTCCTCGATCCCTCCTGTCGACAGGCGATGGCCGGCAACGTTGATGATGTCATCGGTCCGCGCCATGACGAAGATGTACCCATCCTCGTCCATGTAGCCCGCATCCCCTGTCTGGTAGTAACCGGGAAAGCCCGACAGGTAGGTCTTTACAAAGCGCTCCTGCGCATTCCACAGCGTAGGGAAAGTTCCCGGCGGCATGGGCAGGCGCCCGACAATGGATCCGATCGTTCCGCGCGGCACCTCCTTTCCCTCGCTGTCAAGAACGCGCAGGTCCCAGCCAGGCGCCGGACGTGTCGGAGAGCCCGGCTTCACCGGAAGCTGCTCTATCCCCAGGCAATTGGCCGCGATCGACCAGCCGGTTTCCGTCTGCCACCAGTGATCGATGACCGGAACCCTCAGCTTGTCCTGAGCCCATTCCAGGGTATCGGGGTCACAGCGCTCACCGGCCAGGAACAGGGCACGGAAATGGGAAAGATCATGTTCGGCAATCTTCTCGCCCTGTGGATCCTGCTGCCGGATGGCACGGAAAGCCGTCGGCGCGGTGAACAGGGTGACCACACCATGCTGTTCGATCACCCGCCAGAAGGCACCGGCATCCGGTGTTCCAACGGGCTTGCCTTCATACAGCACCGTAGTGGCCCCCTGCAGCAAGGGTGCATAGACAATGTAGCTGTGCCCCACGACCCAGCCGATATCCGAGGCCGTCCAGTAAACCTCGCCCGGATCGATGTTGTAGATATTCTTCATTGACCACTTCAGCGCCACGGCATGGCCGCCGTTGTCCCGCACAATACCCTTGGGCTGTCCAGTGGTGCCCGAGGTGTAAAGTACATAGAGGGGATCCGTCGCCTCGACAGGCACGCAATCGGTCGGCGCCGCTTGCGAGAGTGCCTCATGCCAGTCTTCGTCCCGGCCGGCTGTCAACTCGCAGGGATTTTCCGGGCGCTGGAGGACCAGGCAGCCGTCAGGCTTGTGGGCCGAAAGGTCCAAGGCCTTGTCCAGCAAGGGCTTGTAGGGCACCACCCGCCCCGGCTCGATACCGCAGGAGGCGGAAAGCACCATGCGTGGCTGGCTGTCATCAATCCGCTTTGCAAGTTCGCTGGAAGCAAAGCCGCCGAAGACGACGGAATGCACGGCCCCAAGCCTGGCGCAGGCCAGCATGCCCATGACAGCTTCGGGGACCATGGGCATGTAGATGATCACACGGTCACCGGCCTGGACACCCCGCGCCTTCAGCACGCCGGCCAGACGTGCCACCTCATCGCGTAGATCCGCGTAGCTGTAGCTGCGCACCGTGCCCGTGACGGGAGAATCATAGATCAAAGCCTGCTGTGCGCCGCGGCCTGCCTCGACATGACGGTCCAGAGCGTTATAGCAAGTGTTCAGGCGTCCACCCGAAAACCAGCGGTAAAGCGGTGCCTGGCTGTCATCCAGCACGCGATCCCATTTTTTGTCCCAGACCAGTTCTTCGGCTGCTTCGCCCCAGAAAGCATCCGGGTCGCTTAGCGAGCGCTTGTAGACTTCCTCGAACTTTCCCATGGCGTTTTCCTGCCCCGTTGTTCTGTTCCCTTACGCAAAGTTTCTCGCAAAAGGCATAGTCCGTAAACAAGCTAGCAGAAACCCAACGCGACAATAAATGCCCGACAGGACGGCCCTGCTTCGGCTATTGTGTCGCACCGAAAGATCCATCAGGGCAGCCGTCCGCTTCGGCTTCCCGGAAAGCGAGGCAAGATGACGATAGAGGACTGCTGCTGGAGGACCCAGCCGGCAAACCGCGCTGCCGTCATCGTAGATGGCGCCGACTATTTTGCAGTGCTGCGAGAGGCCATGCTGCAAGCCGAAAGCCATGTCTATTTCATAGGATGGGATTTCGAGCGCAAGGCAAGCCTGCTTCATCCGCACAAGACTGGCGACAGCGATCCCCCGGCACCTGTTCAGCTTGGTCGTTTCCTGAAGCATCTCGTCCGGTGCAAACCGGACCTGACTGTTCGTATCCTGCGCTGGAGCAGCTCCGTGCTCTTGAACCTGGGGCGCGAGATACAAACGCTCATTCGCCTGGGTTGGGCCGGGTCACCGCAGATCGTCTATCGCCTTGACGGCCATCATCCGACCATTGCCTGTCATCACCAGAAGCTGGTCATCATCGATGATCGCATTGCCTTCTGCGGTTCCATAGACCTTGTCGGCAATCGTTGGGATACACCGGAGCATAAACCCGACGATCCGCGGCGCCGGCGCGGGCGGGAGAGCTTCGGCCCACGGCACGAAGCCGCGATGGTGCTGGACGGCAAGGCAGCGGAATCCCTGTCTGAACTGGCGCGATTGCGTTGGCGGGAAGCTGTGGGCGAAGACCTGCCCCGCGAACAGGTTGAAAGTGATCCCTGGCCCGGTTTCCTGCAGCCCGATTTTCTTGATGTCGAGATCAGCATCGCCCGAACACACCCCGAATATGAGGAGCAGCCCGAGGTGCGCGAGATCGAGGCCGTCAACCTTGAAGCCATCCGGTGCGCACGCGAATTTCTCTACATAGAAAACCAGTACTTCGCCTCACGACAGGTCACCGAAGCCCTGGCAAGAAGACTGGAGGAGCCTGATGGCCCGGATGTGGCAGTGGTCAACCCCGAGAAAGGCGAAGACATGCTCGAGGAAGCCTCTATGGACGCGGCACGGCACTTTGCCGTGCATTACCTTCGGCAACACGACCGCCATGGGCACTTCGCGATCTACACACCTTATAACGAGGCAAACCAGGCGATCTACGTTCACTCCAAGGTCATGGTCGTCGATGACCGACTTCTGCGTATCGGCTCAAGCAATCTCAACAATCGCTCCATGGGGTTCGATACGGAATGCGACGTGGTCATTGATTCCGAGGTAAATGCGCGTGCTGGACGGGACAGCGAAGCCATCACTGCACGGATAGGGGATTTGCGCACGCGCCTTCTGGCCGAGCATCTGGGTGTTACGCCCGAACACCTGAAGGAAACCTTCAAGGAACAAGGCCGCCTGCTGGCAACCATCGAAACCTTGCGCACATCCAGCGGCCGCCGGCTTGCGCCTCTCGAGGTCCCGGAACCCGAAGACGAGAACCTGCTCGTCGAACTGCAACTGGGCGATCCGGAAGGCCCGCAGAAGCCCAAACGTCTGGCCAAGTACCACCTGCTGCGCCGCCTCGGATTGGATTGAGGCGCTACTGCGAGCGGAGCAGAGCCTCCCAGGATGCAATAACCTCACGAAAAAGCTCAGTTTCCAACTCCAGCGGCGCTGACTTGCTGTAGAGCGGTTCAATCTGCACCCGCTCGGTGTTCAGGCGCAGGTGATGGGCATTGCCCGTTATTTCGGAATCCCCCTCCCCTTGCCGCTGCAAGACCTGCAATCGCTGCTGGATTTCCTGACAAAGCCCGGTCGACCCCTGAAGATCCTCTTCGAGGAAATTCTTCAGAAGGTTCAACTCCAAAGGCAGGGAGGCACGTGCCACCCCCTCGCTGTCCAGATAATAGTTCACGAAGTCAAAGCCCCTTCCTGTTCCATTCAACGCTGAAAAAGCGGATAGGCGGTATTGATTCGGGTCTCGCCCTCGACCTCTATTTCATAGCCTTGCACGCGAAAGCCTGCACCACTGCCCCCTTCCCAGCGCTGACCGCCGCCACTGTCTTCATAGGCGGCCAGGATCAGGTGAACCACCTCACGCGGGTCCAAGCTGTCCGGAAAGAAAGAGGAGAACTTCTCCTTCCAGCTTCCCTTGTCCCTCACTTCGACCCTGGCGGTATAGATGCCTGCGGAATTGGCCACATCCAGGATTCGGGTTACACGCGCCGTAACGGGGTCCTTCCCCTTGGGGCGCGCGTGATAACCGACAGGCTTGCCACGGCTGTTGATTTCTCCACAGAAGATATGAACCAGATTCAGCTTCGGTTCTGTCTCCGACCAGTGAGGCTCGGCAGTGGTACAGTCAACGGAATCGAAGGCCCAGGCCGGTTGGGAAAAGCCAGCGACAAGCAGGTAAAGCCCGACAGCCAATACACTGCCGACAGTCACCGGCCTGGAAAACAGGTATGACATGCTCGTTTGCCGCTCTTCGTTCAGAGGGTCAATTCAGTCTCTTACCGGGCCAAAGCTATGTCCGTTAAAGGGACAGCCTACTGGCCTCCTGTTCGGAAAAGCGGGCTCAGTGGTGGGCAACCCCATTACCGACCGAGCGGCCATTCATGGAACCGGCCCCGTTCAGGGCATTGATCTCGTCCTTGATCTTCAGTTTTTCGCGTTTCAATTCATGGATGCGCACTTCATCGGGATCAGGTCTCAACTGCTCCTGCTCGATGATCTTCTCAAGCTGAGCATGCTTGTCCTGCAACGCCTCGATGTGTGACAGCGTCGACATGGGCCAGACTCCTTCCATGAAATGACGGTAGCTTCAAAAGCGCATTCCCGGTTCCGGGCAACTGCGTTACACCCTATGATGTGGTCAAACTGTCGCCGAGTGCAATATTGGGAATTCATGACAAAAGACTTTCGTCTCATCGTAGGTATAACCGGAGCAAGTGGCGCCATCTACGGCATCCGCCTTTTGCAGGCGCTTCAGGAGCTTCCCGTGGAGAGTCATCTGGTCATTTCGCGTTCTGCCGAAATGACCATCGGCTATGAAACGGACTTCAAGCTGAGGGAAGTGCAGGATCTGGCTGACCAGGTTCACGCCTTCCCCGATGTGGGTGCGGCCGTTTCAAGCGGGTCCTTTCAAACCGAAGGCATGATCATCGCGCCCTGCTCGATCCGCAGCATGTCGGAAATCGCAACGGGCGTGACTTCCAACCTGCTGACACGCGCCGCGGACGTGGTGCTGAAGGAGCGTCGAAAACTGGTCCTGATGCTGCGCGAAACCCCGCTGCACAGCGGACACCTGCGCAACCTTCTTGCGTTGTCCGAAATGGGCGCCGTGATCGCCCCGCCTGTACCTGCCTTTTATCATAACCCTCAAAGCCTGGACGATGTCATCAACCAGTCCGTTGGCCGCGCCCTGGATGTTTTTGGGCTGGAAAGTCCGCTTGTCCGTCGCTGGGGCGAAAGCGATGGTGGCAACAAGGCAACGCGGGTCTCGCGACGCCAGCAGGAGTCCTGACGTGTTCCGCCACTGGAATAATCCTGCTCTGTTCTGCGTTTCCTCGTTCTTGAGACGAGAAACGCCAGGTTCGTGAGTGTGCTCCATTCCACCAAGTGCAAGCTTCCCTGCTTCTGGCCAGATGTGTAGAAAGCTCGAGTCTGCCCTCTTCACTGACTGGGCCATCTGTACCGGAAGTATCGTCACCTGGCAGGGAGTCTGCCCTTGAGTGTTGCGGAACGGCTTGAGCGCTACCGCCTGAGGCTCTTCGGCTACGCCTTTAGCCTGACGGGTGATCGTGAGGAAGCCGATGACCTATTCCAGGAATGTGCGCTCAGGGCCCTGACCGCGAAGTCGGTGCCTGACAACGAGCGGGCCTGTCGTGCCTGGCTTTTCCGGGTTCTTCGGAATGCCTGGATCGACCGGACACGACGAAGGCGCACAGCGGGCGCCGTTCTGTATGACGAAGAGACAGGAGAAGCAGAGGAAAGCGCGCAGTGGGATTTCGACCGAAGTCTGATTGATACCCTCGCGATCCAGCAGGCCATGCAGAAACTGTCCATTCCCTATCGTGAAATCATATCACTCGTCGATCTGGCCGGATTTTCCTATGCAGAAGTCGCGGAACTGCTTGAAATTCCGACAGGAACCGTCATGAGCCGCCTTTCTCGGGCCAGAAAGGCCTTGCTATCCGAAATCACCTCGGCCCAACCCAGCAAGTGAACACACCATGTCTGAACAGAAATACACTTGGGAACAGCTGAATGCCTATGTCGATGGAGAACTTTCTCCAAAAACGGCATCGCAACTCGCTACGGCAGCAGCGGAAGACCCGGATCTTGCGCAGGCCATAGCCGCGCTGAGCGATTTGAAGGCGGCCAGCCAGCAGGCACTGGAATTCGATAACGACGATGCGCCTGCGATCCCCCATCTGCCTGCCGGTGGCCGGCCGGGAGGGCCGGGATGGAAATGGCCTTGCGCCCTGGCGGCCAGCCTACTGGCCATGGCGATCGCCAGCGGTGCAGTCTGGTATGGACTGCAGGGTCAGAATGGTTCGGACAACTGGATCACTGCGGCCCAGGAGCAGCACCAGGAATGGATCGACAGCGACAGTGAGGCACCGGCATCCGATCCATCCGTACAGGACAGCATGAAGGCCTCGGACGACCTTGTGGAAGTCTCTGTCGACGGGACGGTCGGCTATGCCCCCTCCCTTGCTCTGGCAGGCATGCGCATCACGCGCTTTTCCAGTCAGCGCGACGGGCGTGATGAATATTTCTTTGTCGGCTACCTGGGGCAGAATGGCTGCCAGCTTAGCCTCACCATAACGAAGGCCCCTGAAAGCCAGCAGGTCGACCTTTCCCTTGAATGGCAAGAGGATGACCAGGCGCTCGCAAGCTGGCGCGTCGGGGACACCGCCTATGCAGCTGTCTCACAGGGAATGGATAAACAGCGTTTTCGGCGGCTTACCGCCCACCTCGAGAAAACGACACGAGAGGCGGGCGCGCTACAGCAGGAAACCCGTATGGCAGAATCGGCACGCAGTAGTGACCGCCCCTGCCTGGGTTGACGGTCGCACCTCGATGTCCGGTTACCCGTAACTGAATTGGTCAGGAAAAAGTGACGCATCGGACGCCACAGCGGGAATAAACGCATCCTCTCGAACGTCTTATCTTGACAGTGCCAGTTCTAGGCCATCGGGACTGGGACATGACCAACCTGCCGGTCCTCTTGAGGCTGGCATCAAGCGCGACACTGCGCAAAGGGAGGAAACGCAAAAATGGAATCCGCAAGAATTCACCGGCGACATTTCCTGATTGGATCAGCCGGCACGGCCGGCGCAATAGCAGCAGCCGGCGTAACGGGCGCCAGCTTCCCCGCCTTCGCTGACGAGAAGGAGTTGCCCGGCTACGTCAGTTGGAAGGATGCCGACAAGCTGATCATGCACACCGAGCAGACCCTGGAAATGAAACGGGGCGCCGGTGGCACCAGTGGCATCACGCCGAACGACGAGGTCTATATCCGCAACAACCTGCCGGCACCCGATGAGTCCGTGGTGGCCGACCGGGATGCCTGGGAAGTCTCGATCGAGGGCGTGAACAACCCACGCACCCTGACCGTGGGGGATCTGAAGAACATCGGCATCGAGACCGTGGCCACGGTCCTGCAGTGTTCAGGCAACGGACGCGGCTTTTATGACCACGAGACAAGTGGCTCCCAATGGCTCACCGGTGCAGCGGGCTGCGTGCTCTGGAGCGGCGCTCCCATGCGCAAGGTGGTCGAGGAGCTTGGCGGCGTAGCCGATGGCGGTGTCTTCATGACCTCCACCGGCGGCGAAGAACTGCCCGAAGGTGTCGATGAAAAGTCCATCATCGTCGAGCGTTCTGTCCCCAAGGAGGCCATGGAAAATGCCATCCTTGCCTGGGAAATGAACGGCGACGAGATGCCACTGGCACACGGGGGACCGCTGCGCATGATCGTGCCGGGCTACTACGGCATCAACAACGTCAAGTACGTGAAGCGCGTGGCCTTCACCGAACAGGAAACCGACGCCAAGATCCAGGCCTCCGGCTACCGCGTCCGCCCGGTCGGTGTTGACGGGGCGCCTGACCAGCCCTCCATGTGGGAGATGCAGGTCAAGTCCTGGGTCACGCATCCGCTGAAGGATCATAACAGCGGACGCACCCAGATTTATGGCGTGGCTTTCGGAGGCACCAATTCCGTCGACAAGGTCGAGGTGTCGATCGACGGTGGGAACAGCTGGCAGGAAGCGAGCTTCATCGGCCCCGACCTGGGGCGCTATGCTTGGCGGCCGTTCCTGCTGACTGCCGAATTGGACCCCGGTGACTACGTGATCACCAGCCGGGCCACCGATTCCGAAGGCAACGTCCAGCCCGAAGCCACCGAACCCAACCATCGCGGTTACGACTACAACGGCTGGGACCGCCTGGCCGTAGAGGTCACGATCGTATAACAGCTATTTGTACAGAGGGCTCCGTTCGGGATACGGACGGAGCCCTCTTCTATCCACTTCACAACCACCACCCCAGAGGATCGTTTCATGCCGCAGACAACGCGGACCCAAGGAGTCTGTCTTGCCATTTCACTGCTGTTGTCTCTGACTGGTCTGTCAGCTGCCCCGGTCAAGGCCGGCGAAGACAAGGCAATCGAACAGGGACGCCAGCTTTTCCTCGAGGGCGTCCAGCCCACCTGCGGAACCTGTCATGCCCTGGAAGACGCCGGGACAAGCGGCGCCATCGGACCGAACCTGGATAACCTGCAACCCACTGAGAAGGCGGTGCGTGCAGCGGTCCGTGACGGCGTCGGCGTGATGCCGCCCTTCGGTGACAGCCTCAGTGATGAGGAGATCAAGGCCATCTCCAAATACGTGGTTTCCGTCACTCAGGACTGAAGAAAGTCTCTATAGGCTTGCAGAAGGCCGTCTCCAAGCTTGCCTCTTTCTTCCGCACCCGTGGGAGCCCCTGAGGAGAAGAGGGCTTCCAGACTGGCGGCCGCACAGGCCGCCTTTTTCTTGTCCGAAAGGCCTGGTTTTCCTCCGGATAGATCCAGCGCATCCTGAAGAAATGTCTGCTGCAGGCGTTCGGCTTCCAGTTCATTCTGCTTTATGGCCTCACGCAGGCTGGCGCTGTCCTCTCGCTGAAGCAGCTCAGGGCGCTTCATCCAGCGGCGCACCTCCCGTAACGGCTGGACCACATGCTCCTGCCACGGCGCAATGAGGTGCACGAGCTTTTCCAGGTCCGCCGCCTGCAGCACTTTGCCATGGCCAGCGGCCCAGAAGCAGAACAGCACCATGTTGACGTCCTGCCCATGGTCATCCTGCAGCGCCAGGCAGGCCTGTGCCACAGGGGGCCGCTCATAGAAAGCCAGTGAGAAATCCCAGAATGACAGGCCTTCCGTCTCCAAGCGTTTTCCCTCAATCACCCAGACAGATTCCCAATCCGCGGGCCGCGTTGACCAGGGCCCCGTTCGGATCCACGCGGTGTGGCTGATCAATGATCTGATCCAGCGGTATGGCGGTCACGGAACGGCCTTCCCAGGCCACCATCACGCCTCCTTGCCCCTGGGCAACCAGGTCCACGGCATGAACACCGAAGATCGAGGCGATCAGGCGATCGCGCGCAACGGGCGTGCCGCCGCGCTGGACATGCCCAAGGACCGTAACGCGGACCTCGGCCCCGGTCATCTGGCCCAGGCGTTCGCCCACGTAGTGGCCGATACCGCCATACTGGACTTTACCGCCTTCCCCGGTCCGGCCCACCGCCTGTCCATCCTCGCGGCGCACGGCTTCGGCCACCACCACCAGGGCGAAGTTGCGGTCCTGGCGCCGCAAGGCTTCGATCTTGCGTGACAGGCTTTCCGCGCTCCAGGGGATTTCCGGTATCAGTATGATGTCCGCGCCCCCCGCAATTCCGGCGCTCAACGCAATATGCCCTGCATCCCGTCCCATGACCTCGAGCACCATGACACGGTCGTGGCTGGCTGCGGTCGGCTGCAGGTGGTCCAGCGCATCGGTTGCCACCTCCACGGCGGTGGAATAGCCCACTGCCACCTCGGTGCGCGCCACATCATTGTCGATTGTCTTCGGAATGCCGATAAGCGGCATGTTCGCCTTTCGGCAGAGACGGTCCAGGATGGCCAGGCTGCCATCGCCACCGATCCCGATCAGCGCATCAATGCCCAGTTCCTTCAAGCCTTCGACAATCTCATCGGAGCGATCGACCACACGCCCGTCAGGCATGGGAAATGCGAAGGGATTGCCCTTGTTCGTCGTCCCCAGAACCGTCCCTGCACGGCGCAACAGCGAGCCATCGAAGCGGGACAGGTCCAGGGTCTCGGCTTCCACAGGCCGGCTCAAAAGGCCCGCGGTGCCCTTGTGTATGCCGACAACGTGCCAGCCATGATCTTCGACGGCACGCTGGACCACGGCACGAATCACGGCATTCAATCCGGCACAGTCGCCACCGCTTGTCAGGACACCGATTCGCTTGATTTCTGCCATGGGCCACCCCTGATCCTTCTGGGACGAATGTTTCAGCCTTGAGAAAAACGGAACCCTGTTAGGATTGCAAGCGGGCTTCACCTCACGGCAGGATCGCCTGTATAGTGCCCGCCAATCCCGTATCCATGAAAGACAGCCCCCTCCAAGATGGACAAGACCTACAACGAGAGCGAAGAGACACCCGCACAGCTGCGTGAACGGCTCGAGACGCTGCGCATGGAACACCGTGACCTGGATGATGCCATCCAGCGCATGGTCGAGCACCCTCCTTATGACCAACTGAAGATGCAGCGTCTCAAGAAGCGGAAGTTGACCCTGAAGGACAGGATATCCGACATAGAAGACCGTCTGATCCCGGACATCATTGCCTGAGTCCGGGCTGGCCTCTCTCAACCGTCCTCCAGTCGCTCCCGTTTGCTGCGCTTGCGTTCGTACATCTGGTCGTCCGCACTGCGCAGCGCCTCTTCCACCTGTTCGCGACCATCGAAACGATAGACGCCCCACGAGGCCGAAACAGATATTTCGTGCCCCTCCCAATCGAGCGGCGTCCGGGACAGCAGCTCCGCCAGCTCACTGGCCTTGCGTTCGGCATTCTGCAGATCGGCCTGAACCAGGATGGCACCAAACTCGTCTCCGCCCAGTCGTGCCAGGATGTCCGATCCCCTCAGGTTCCGGCGCAGCAACTCCGCTACATGCAGCAGCACAGCATCGCCAGCAGCATGGCCATGGCTATCGTTGGTACGTTTCATGCCGTCCAGATCCAGATAGATCAGGCTGCTCGGCATGCCGTAGCGTTCGGAAAACGAGATGTATCGGTCCAGTTCACGCACGAAGGCGCGCCGGTTGATCAGCGGAACCAGTGGATCCTCGTCCGACAGGTGCTCGAGATACTCGATCCGGCCTTGCGCACGATCCAGTTCCCGATACAGGCGCGAAACTTCATGAAGAAGTTCCTGCAAGGCCTGCTGAACCTTAGGAGTCAATTCGCTTTCGGACAGGCCGCAGAATGTTGTCACGTCAGAGATGGAATCAAAGCCGGGACTCCGTTCCGTTCGGCTCGCGCCCTTCTTCTCTCCCGTCCGAACCCTTTCCGTCCTGACGGGTGGCGTTGTTCCAGATACTTTCATGAAAATCCCGTGCTCAAGCCTGCTGGAGGCAGGACCACTTGGTATCCTGCTCCGGGAATCTCCGTTGCCTGTTCGTGACCACCCCGATAGGCATTCTTTTACAGATATTTTATGAAAAGGTCCATGCGGCAACTTGGAACTCTGAACGCTTGTTTCAACGGAAGCTTGACGGAATAATGCGCCGGCCCTGGACGGTTCGCCAGGAGCAACAGGAAACTCCGGTGTCCTCAAGTGGACGCCTGCCCGCATGCAACAAGGGGAAGCACGAACAATGGGCCAGCAGTCTCTGGTGGGCGTCATCATGGGCAGCCAGTCCGACTGGCAGACCATGAAACACGCCGCGGACATCCTTGATGAGCTCCAGGTGCCACACGAATCACGCATTGTTTCGGCACACCGTACGCCTGAGCGCCTTTACGACTATGCCCGCAACGCACGAAGCCGCGGCTTGAAGGTTATCATCGCCGGAGCCGGCGGCGCGGCCCACCTGCCGGGGATGGTGGCCAGCCTGACCAGCCTCCCGGTCCTGGGCGTTCCCGTGGAAAGCAAGGCCCTGCACGGGATGGACAGCCTTCTATCCATAGCCCAGATGCCTGGCGGTGTGCCTGTTGGAACACTGGCGATCGGCAATTCCGGCGCCCGCAATGCCGCTTTGCTGGCCGCTTCGATCCTCTCCCTGTCCGATGCCGGGCTAGCCGAGCGACTGGACAGTTACCGCAGCAAACAAAGCGACAGCGTTGCCGAAAGGCCTTCTGACCATGACTAAGCCCAAACACGAAATCCTGCCCCCCGGCTCCGTGATCGGTATTCTCGGCGGCGGTCAGCTGGGCCGCATGACGGCCCTGGCCGCCGCCCGCCTCGGCTATCGCAGTCACATCTACTGTCCCGGTGCCGATGAGCCCGCCTGCCAGGTGACCTCACTGTCCACCCAGGCAGCCTATGATGACGAGCAGGCTCTTGCCGCCTTCGCCGAGTCCGTGGACGTGGTCACCTTCGAGTTCGAGAACGTGCCCTCCCGCACGGCAGAGATCCTGGCGGAGCGTGTCGCCGTCCATCCCGGCCCTCATATCCTTCACATCTGCCAGAACCGGCTGCGCGAAAAGGACTTCCTGGCCTCGATACAGATTCCCACCACCCGCTATACCGAAGTTGCAGGCCCCGAGGCCGTACAGCGTGCGCTGCGCGACCTCGGCGCACCGGTGATTCTGAAGAGTTGCGATTTCGGCTATGACGGCAAGGGACAGGTCCTGCTGCGCAACGAAACCGTGGCGGCCGAAGCCTGGGAGGAAATGCGTCGGCACGCCCCGCAAAGCAACGGTGTCATGGAAGGCTTTGTCGATTTCACCTGCGAGATCTCCGTGATCGCCGCACGCGGTCGCGACGGAACTCTGACTACCTATCCTGCCGTCGAGAACCAGCATCGTGAGCGCATCCTGGACCAGACACTTGTGCCGGCACGCATCCCGACGGACGTGGCTGACAAGGCCGAGGTCCTGGCGCGCCACATCGCCGAGGAAATGGGCCTGGTCGGCCTGATCGCGGTGGAGATGTTCGTCACCCAGGACAACCGCGTCCTGGTCAACGAAATGGCGCCGCGTCCACACAACTCGGGGCACTGGTCCATGGACGCCTGCTACACACCACAGTTCGAGCAATTGGTCCGTGCTGTCACCGGCCTGCCGCTCGGCTCCACCGAGCGTCATTCCGATGCCGTTATGCGCAACCTGATCGGCGCGCAAAGCAAAGACTGGTACGAGATTCTCTCGGACCCGACAGCCCGTCTGCACCTCTACGGCAAGGCGGAGGCCCGCCCTGGCCGCAAGATGGGCCATGTCAACAAGCTGATCCCGCGCAGATGAGAAAGGCCGGAGTGGTCTGCTCCGGCCTTTCCTTCGCGACTTTTGACTGGGGTCAGTAGCGGTAATTGTCCTTTTTGTACGGCCCGTTCAGCGGCACGCCGATGTATTCGGCCTGTTCCTTCGAGAGCTTGGAGAGATGGGCGCCGATCTTGTCGAGGTGCAGCTTGGCGACCTTCTCGTCGAGGTGCTTGGGCAGCACGTAGACCTGACGCTCGTAGTTCTCGTGGTTCTTCCACAGCTCCATCTGCGCCAGCACCTGGTTGGTGAACGACGCGCTCATCACGAAGCTGGGGTGGCCCGTGCCGCAGCCCAGGTTCACCAGGCGGCCCTCGGCCAGCAGGATGATCTTGTGCCCGTCCGGGAACTCGATCTGGTCCACCTGCGGCTTGATCGACTGCCACTTCAGGTTCTTCAGACCCTCGACCTGGATCTCG
>NZ_JMLV01000019.1 GCF_000686045.1 Fodinicurvata fenggangensis DSM 21160 | reverse complement strand
AGCGCCCGGTTACGCGCACCGTCATGTCCGGCGCCATGATCGGCAAGGGCTCCTATCGCCATTTCATGCAGAAGGAAATCTTCGAGCAGCCGGTTGTCATCGGTGACACGCTGCAAAGTTATGTCGACCCCTTGAGCCGCCGGGTCACCCTGCCGGATATGCCGTTCGATTTCGCGGATATCCCGCGCCTGACGGCCAGTGCCTGCGGCACCGCATTCTATGCCGGCATGATCGGCAAGTACTGGTTCGAACAGGTCGCGCGCCTGCCGGTGGATATCGACATCGCCAGCGAGTTCCGCTATCGCGAAGCGCCCCTGCTCGAGAACGGGGCCGCGCTGTTCATTTCGCAGTCCGGCGAGACCATCGATACCCTTTCGGCCCTGCGGTACACCCGGGCGCAGAAGCAGCACATCCTGTCCATCGTCAACCAGCAGGAAAGTGGGATTGCCCGGGAATCGGACGTGGTGATGAAAACCCTGGCGGGGCCCGAGATCGGGGTTGCCTCCACAAAGGCCTTCACCACGCAGCTTGTGGTTCTGGCCTGTCTGGCCCTGGCCGCCGGCCGGGCACGCGGCAGCCTGTCGGCCGAGGCGGAGGCCGAGTTGACCTCGGCGCTCATCGAGGTGCCGGCCCAGGCCTCCTATTTCCTGGAACGTGAAGCGCAGTTGATCGAGATCGCGCACGAGATGGCCGAGGCCAGCGACATTCTCTACATGGGCCGTGGCAGCATGTATCCCCTGGCCCTGGAAGGTGCGCTGAAGTTCAAGGAGATCAGTTACCTGCATGCAGAGGGCTATGCTGCCGGCGAGCTGAAACACGGGGCCATGGCACTGATCGACGAGCATGTTCCCATTGTCGTTTGTGCGCCGAGTGGACCGCTGTTCGACAAGACGGCCGGCAACATCCAGGAGGTGATTGCGCGCGGTGGACGCGTGGTCCTGATCTCCGACGCGCAGGGCATCGAGGCGATCGGCGATAACGTGACCCATGCCGTCCAGGTCCCGGAGGTGTCGCCCTTTGTGGCCCCGATCCTCTATGCCCTGCCACTGCAGCTGCTGGCCTATCACACGGCCGTCATCAAGGGCACGGATGTGGACCAGCCGCGCAACCTGGCCAAGAGCGTGACGGTGGAGTGAGGCACTTTCCCGGTAGCGGGCATTGCTGCACGGCAGCAACGTGGTAAAACGGCGCGAAACCTGACTGCCGACAATCCGGAGAAATAAAATGTCCGCTGGCGAAGAAACGCGTATCGAAACCGATTCCATGGGCGAACTGGCCGTTCCGGCCGACCGCTACTGGGGAGCGCAGACCCAGCGCTCGCTGCAGAACTTCCGGATCGGGGGCGAGACGATGCCGGAAGGGGTGGTGCGCGCCTTCGGTATCCAGAAGCTGGCCGCCGCACGCACCAACATGAAACTGGGTGTGCTGGACGCGAAGGTCGGCGAGGCGCTCTGCCAGGCCGCCGAAGAGGTCGCCGCCGGCAAGCTGATGGATCACTTCCCGCTGGTGGTCTGGCAGACCGGATCGGGCACCCAGACCAACATGAACAGCAACGAGGTCATCGCCGGGCGCGCCAACGAGATCCTGACCGGCAAGCGCGGCGGCAAGGAGCCTGTGCACCCCAACGACCATGTGAACATGGGGCAGTCCTCCAACGACTCCTTCCCGACAGTCATGCACATTGCCGGCGTCATGGCATTGGTCGAGACGACCCTGCCTAAGCTTCGCCGCCTGCAGGAGGGCCTGGAAGCCAAGTCGAAGGCATTCGACAAGATCATCAAGATCGGACGTACGCACCTGATGGATGCCACGCCGTTGACGCTGGGTCAGGAGTTCTCCGGCTATGCGCAGCAGGTGAAGTACACCATCGCGCGTATCGAGAGCACGCTGGGGCGCATGCTGGAGTTGGCACAGGGCGGCACGGCCGTGGGGACCGGTCTCAATTCCCTCGAGGGCTTTGCCGAGGCTTTCGCTGCCGAGGTGGCGTCCATTACCGGCCAGCCCTTCGTCACGGCTGCGAACAAGTTCGAGGCCCTGGCGGCCCATGACGCGGTGGTCGAAGCCTCGGGCGCGCTCAACTCGGCCGCGGTCTCGCTGATGAAGATCGCCAACGACACCCGCATGCTGGGCTCCGGGCCGCGCTGCGGCTTTGCGGAACTGTTGTTGCCGGCCAACGAGCCCGGCTCCTCCATCATGCCGGGCAAGGTGAACCCGACCCAGGCCGAGGCCCTGACCATGGTCTGCGCCCAGGTGATGGGCAACCACACCACGGCCAGCGTGGCCGGCTCCAATGGCCACTTCGAATTGAATGTCTTCAAGCCTGTGCTGATCTACAGTCTGCTGCAGTCCGCGCAGTTGATTGGAGACGGTGCCGAATCCTTCCTGGACAACTGCATTGCCGGCGTCGAGGCGGACGAGAAGCGTATCGAGGACCTGATGTACCAGTCCCTGATGCTGGTCACTGCCCTCAATCCGCACATCGGTTACGACAACGCGGCCAAGGTGGCCAAGAAGGCC
Organism: Fodinicurvata fenggangensis DSM 21160; assembly: GCF_000686045.1. Classification (GTDB taxonomy): domain Bacteria; phylum Pseudomonadota; class Alphaproteobacteria; order Kiloniellales; family DSM-21159; genus Fodinicurvata; species Fodinicurvata fenggangensis. Next base: position 29,811 of record NZ_JMLV01000019.1, on the reverse strand, counting down.
TACGCCGAGAACAAGACCTTGAAGGAAGCCGCGGTCGAACTCGACATGATGACAGCCGAACAGTTCGACGAATGGGTGCGGCCCGAGAACATGATCGGACCGCGCAAAGCCTGATCCTGATGCCCACGAGGCGCAGCGATGGATAAGGACGGTAGCATCCGAAAGCGCTCGGTGACCCTGGCGGGTCACCGGACCTCCATTTCGCTTGAGGGAATCTTCTGGCGCCAGCTCAAGCAGGCGGCAGTCGAGGAGGGGCTCTCCCTGGCCGCGCTGGTGGGGCGCATAGACCTTCAGCGCCTGGAGGCGGCGCCCGACGCCAGTGCCGATGCGTCCCACCGTCCGGCGGTGGGGCTCTCGTCCGCCTTGCGGGTTTACGTGGTGCAGCGGCTCTGCCGTCAGCTAGAGGACCAGGGTAACGAGGAGGCGTGAAGGGGTATTACTGTGCTGCAGGTGTCGCTTCGCCTTGAGTCGTGTTGCCACTGAGGTTTTGTCCAAACCTCTCCCAGTTCTGCTCAGGGGCGCCGAGAGGCCCGGTGATCTCCAGAACCGAGGCTGGTGTCTCCTCAGCTTCCTCGTAGAGTTCGGCAAGGGCCTGAATGCGGTGGCGTGGAAGATCAGCCAGCATGCCCTTCAATTCGAGGCGCCGCGCTGGTCCCCGGAATTCCAGATTGTCGCTGGTCAAGCGACCCGATCCGATCTGGATCCGACCGTCCACTGATGCCGGCAATTCCAGTAGGTTGAAGAGACGTTCCAACTCACTCGCCTGCGCATCGGTCTCTGATTCAGGTTCATCGTACGAACGCATATCCTGAGGCAGGCGGCCGGACAGGCTCATTTCGCCCGAGAGATTGCGCATCATGCGGGAGAGGGACTCTCCTTCCGTTGAGAGGGAGAGCGGCAGGTCGAACGAGCCCCTGGCCGGGAAGCTGCCAAGCAGGGATCTGGCAAAATAGCCCATCGGCATGTCGTTGAGTGAGCCATCCAGACTGGCCTGATAGCTGCCGATGGCGTCGGCTGTGAGGCTGCCATTTGCCGAGAAGGTCCCGCCCAGTACGCGGCCTTCCAGTGTTTCGACCTGCAACTGATTGTTCTCCAGTGCCATGGAGGCGTCCAAGTCTTCCAGGGGCTTCCAGGCAGTGTCCAGCTGGTCCAGGGACAGATCCAGGCGCCCCTGAAGAGCCCTCAGGAAGGACAGGGGGAGGGGGCTGTCATATGCAGAGGCGTCACCGTTCCTGACGGGAAGGAAGGCGCCCAGGTTGTCCAGAGAAAGCCTGGAACCCTGCACCTCAAGGTTCATTTCGGGGCGCCGGCCAGAGAAGACCCATTCTCCCGCCAAGTCCAGTGAATCTTCAGCCAGGGTCACTTGGCTTTCCGGCAGTTCAACGGCACGCGGCGAGGCCTTGGCCTGACCACTTGCCAGAAGCGCCGGCACGTTCCTGTTCGGCTGATCCAGAAGGCTTGGCAGAACGCCGGCCTCCTGGGGATGTCGGAAGTCGAAACGAAAATCGGTGACCGGATAACCGATATCAAGATCCCTGGTCGTGCCTTTCAGGTCCAGTTGCGCTTCGGCACTTTCCAGTCGTGTCTCATAGTTCCAGGTTCCCTGGTTGAGGGAAAAGTCACTGGTGGCATGCAGTTCAGGCAGACGGCGCAGGGCGTTATCCTCAGCGAGGTCCAGCCAGTCGCCAAGCTGCGATCCCGACAGGCCCTCCAGGTCCAGCTTGCCGTTGGATACCGCCATGCCGGTTTCGTCCTTCGTGACCAGGCCGGCCAGGAACAGGGACGCACGCGCCAGGTCCATATCGCTGTTGACGGTAAGTGCGTTTAGCGGGCCGTCCAGTATTCCGCTGGCACGGACCGGACCCAGCCTTTGGAAGTAGGAGGTGAAGGGCAGATCCATCCTGTCGGCCAGACGTCCGGGATCCTGCAGGCTCAGATCAAACTGCGTGCCGGTTATCTGCGGCGTGGAGTCCAGGTTGTCGATGCGGCCCGACAGCGTGGTCTCCAGGCTGTCCAGGTTGCCGATCTCCAGCCTGTCGAAGGCCAACTCGCCGCCTTGAAGGCGGCCAGTGAGTTGCAGGTCGGACACACGTTGCCCCAGATAGGTCAGGCGCTGTGCCTTCAGGTCCAGGTTGGCGTCGAAACGCGTGAGCAGTTTGCCGAACGCGGAAAGCTCCTCCAGCGTGCTACCGGAATCGCTGCCTTTGCGATCGTCTGTGTCATTGCGGGACAGGTAGCCATCAAGGTCCAGGCGGTCGACCTCCAGGCCCAGCCCGAGACCGAGGCGGTCCCGCAAGGCAACGGCGACACCGCCCGTGAAGCTGCTGACGTCCAGGTCAAGTTCCAGTCCGGTCAATTGCAGCAGGTCGTTGCTGTACTGGAAGCCAGAGGTCAGATCGGCATGTCGCAAACGTTCTCCCGGCACGGAGTCGGTTTCCAGATTCAGCCAGGTCAGGAACCTGCGCAGGTTGCCGGTTTCCCCTTGAACGTTGCCATCGAAACCCAGCCCCTGTTGTGCGGGGGACAGTGTGCCGCTCAGTTGAAGGCGGGTCCCTCCCGGGGCCGTGGCCTGCAGGCGTTCGACAAGGGCGGAGCCCGGTGCCAGCGTTGCATCCAGACGCAGGTCCTGGACCAGATCATCCATCATGCGAAGACTGTCCAGCTTGATGCGCACCCGCCCGTCAATGTTCCCTTCCAGGATGCCGGCCAGCAGCTTCCGTCCATGCCCCTGTAATCTTTCCTGCCAGGTCGGGAACTCGATGTGCTGGACGTCCAGCTGCAGGTCCAGGGCAGGTATTCTGGAAAAGCGGATCTTGGCCTGGCCCGTGGCGTCCACGCCGACCAGGCGCAAGCTTGCTTCGCTCAGGGCCAATTCACCAAAATCGCTTTCGACCCTGCTTTCCAGGTTGAACGGCAAGGGGGGACGGCCGTCCTGGGTCCTGTCTCCGAGAATGGCCTCCAGATTTTCGCCCTGCAGCGCCATTTGCGCAGATAGGTGAGTCTCGTTATCGGTAAAGGTGACATCGCCGCGAAGGCGTCCCTCGGCTTCCCCAAGGCCGGCACTGGACCAGGTGAGGTCAAAGGCACGTTGCTGTCCCGTGCTGGCTGCCCCGACCGCCAGGGATATCCGATGGCTGTGGTCCCGCCACCGGCCTTCCCCCACGAAGCGCAAGGGTGTGCCGCCTTCCGGCACACGTGTCGTCATGTCGAGCTGGTCGGCAAGGATGCGTGCTTCGCCCTCGGATTCGGCCAGCAGGATCTGACCATTCGCTATCTCAAGCTGGAGCGGTGCCAGTCCTTCGAGTCTTTTCAACCAGATATCGGTGTCGGCCAGGTCCTGCCCGACTTTCCCGGGTTCGGGCGCGACCAGGACGAGTCGTGGCTGGTTGAGGGAAGCCCGTTCCAGGCCGGGTTCTCCGGAAATCAGGGCTGTCAGCGAGAGGTCCAGCCTGGCCCGGGGAATGTTCATGCTTGGGTGACGTTCCGGCCCACCTCGGGTCGGGTCGATTCGCACATCAGCCAGTTCCAGGCTAGGCTGTGGCAAGAGCGAGAAGGAAACGTCCCCGGCAATGGTGACACCTGCGTTCAGGTGTTCTTCCAGCTCTGCTGCTATGGCGTTCTTGCGCGCCTCTTCATCAATCACGAAAGGTGCCGCCACGGCGCCCGCCAGCACAAGGCCGCCGATGACCGCAAGACACCACAAGACAGTCTTCAATATCCTATTCCCGTAATCCCCCTCAGCCCTGTTCACTGGGCCCCCAATGCCGCACAGGGTAGTGTTTCCCCCTGTACGAGGCAAACGCAAGCATGCGTGAAGCCTGCACTTTTCAGTCTGGCAGCTTTTGCTTAAGAAATTGCTTTGAATTTACTGGAAGGGGAACTCGGGATGAATAACCCGCAGGAGGGGATCAGGCTGGACGTGTTGACGGGGGCGGATCTCGAAAAGCATCTAAGCGAGCTGGCCCAGTTGCGGATCGAGGTTTTCCGCGAATACCCCTATCTCTATATCGGTTCGATGGATTACGAGGCTCGCTATCTGCGCGCCTATCAGGAGGCCGAGGAAAGCGTGATCATCGGCGCTTTCGATGGCACGCGGTTGGTCGGTGCGGCCACCGGCCTGCCGCTTTCAGCGGAACCGCCGACCATGACCGAGCCGTTCAGGGCAAGGGGGTTGGATCCGGAGCAGTTCTTCTATTTCGGGGAATCCGTCCTTCAGGACAGCTATCGGGGCCGGGGTATCGGCGTGCGCTTCTTTCACGAGCGTGAAGCCTATGCCCGTTCACTGAACCGCTTCACATACTGCTGTTTCTGCGCTGTCGAGCGACCTGCGGAAGATCCACGCCGCCCAGCGGACTATCAGCCGCTGGACGGCTTCTGGACCAATCGAGGTTACCGAAAGGTCGGGGAGTTGACCGTCAACCTGTCCTGGCAGGACGCGGATGAAGCCCACGAGAGCCTGAAGCCCATGAGCGTGTGGATGAAAGCCCTGTAGCGCTCTTGCCCGGAACAGTCTCAGGGATGCCGATTGAGGCTTTCGGGCACCCCCACCAGATCGGCCAGGCGGTGACCTTCGCGCAACAGCAGGGACAGGTTGGAATCACGCACCGTGGGCAGCAGGTAACGCGCCTTGCGGATGCGGTCATAATCCAGTTCGGCGGTGATCAGTTCCTCGCTGTTGCCGGCCTGGGCGAGGATCCGCCCGAAAGGGTCGATGATGCGTGACCCGCCCCAGAAGCTGAGCTTGCCTTCCCGGCCCACACGATTGGTCATGACCAGCGGCATGCCATAGGTCATGCCATAGAAACGGGCGGCAATATCCCAGCCGGCCGGATTGTCGAAGTCGCCGCCGACGGCCTCGACGGCCGAGGAAATGGGGGCAAACATCACCGTCGCCCCATGCAGGGCGGCCAGGTGGACCAGGGGCGGGTTCCAGAGGTCGGCGCAGATCAGGATCGAGCCGCGCCATTTCGCATCGGACGGATGGGCCGGGAAGGTGTCCACGTAGCGTCCCGGCGCAAAATGCTTGCCGTCCTCCAGATTACCGTAGGTGGCCAGGTTGACCTTGCGGTGGAGGAACAGCCGCTTTCCCTGACGCACTGCTATGGAGGAATTGTAGAACTGGGCCGCCGGACCTTCCTCGATCAGGCCGAACACCGTGCACATCTCGCCACTGGCATCGGCCAGTTGCTGGACGATCCCGTCTTCGCGGTGGCGGGATACATCCAGGGTCTCTGTCCCGGCCGAGTGCCCTGTCAGGGACATTTCCGGGAAAAGCAGGACATCGATTCCCGCTTCTCGCGCCTTGTGAATGTAGTCCAGGTGCTTGTCCAGATTGACAGAGGGGTCGCCGGGAATGCTTTCTGTCTGGGCGGCAGCCACTTTCAGGGTCATGGCACCTATCTCCTGTGCCGGCTTGGAGGGTGAAATAAAAACGCCGGGCACCGGCAAAAGCCGGGCCCGGCGTGAGTGACGGATGGCCCGACTCAGATCAGGCCTTCTTCCTTGAGGTAGCTCTCGGCCACGTCCTCGATCGTTTCACGCTCCACGTCAACGCGTGCGTTGAGGCTCTGCATGACATCGTCGGACAGCTTGCCCGAAAGCTCGTTCAGGATGCCCTCCAGATCAGGATTGGCGTCCAGTGTTTCCGTACGGATGACCGGGGTCAGGGCATAGTCCGGGAAGAAGTCCTTGTCGTCTTCCAGGACCACGAAGTTGAAGGCGGCAATGCGTCCATCCGTGGCGAAAACCAGACCAACCTCGACCTGTTCCTCGTTGAGCGCCTGATAGGTCAGCCCGGATTCCATGGTCTTCAGGTTTCCGCGCGGATAGTTGAAGTCGTATTCTTCCTGAAGCCCGACCAGGCCATCCGGACGACGCGGAAACTCTGCGTTGACGGCGAAGTCCAGTTCCTCGCCGTCATTGATCTTTGCGGCCAGGTCACTGATGGAGGATATGCCCCGCTCCTCGGCATCGGCCTCGCGCATGGCCAGGGCATAGGTGTTGTTGGCGTTCGAAGGCTGCAGCCAGGTCAGGCCCTTTTCGGCATCCAGCTCCGAGACGCGCTCATAGGTTTCCTCAGGGCCCAGGCGTTCCTCGACGTCATTGTAGGTAATCAGGGATGTACCGGTGTACTCCCAGTAAAGGTCGATCTGGCCGTTTTCCTGGGCTGACCGCAGGGCTGTGCTGCCCAGCCCATCGCGCTTGTCCACCTCATAGTCATTGGCTTCCAGAAGCCGCGTGGTCATCTCGGCCATCAAGAGCTGTTCGGTGAAGTTCTTACCACCGACAACGATCTCCTGTGCCTGGGCAGTCAGGGGCAGTGCGGTGACGGCCCCGGCCAGGGCCAGGCTCTTTACAAGATTGCGAAACATCTCTGTTCTCCTCTGTTTCCATGGTTTTGCCGATCCCTTGTTGTCCGGATCGGTCGGTTGCCTGGTTTTCGCCCGCGTTTCTGTACGCCGGCGGTCAGCGCAAGGGGTTTACGCCGCGTGGAATGGCCCAGAATTGAATCTGGGCCACGATGAAATCCACGACGATGGCCAGGAACGCGGTTGCGACCGCGCCGGCCAGCATCATTCCGGTATCGTTGAGGGCAATGCCCGTGAAGATCAGTTCGCCCAGTCCGCCCCCGCCGATCAGGAAGGCCAGGGGAACGGTGCCGACGTTGATGGCCAGTGCCGTACGAATACCGGCAAAGATCACGAAAAGCGCGTTGGGCAGTTCGACCTTGTAGAGAATTCGCCCGGGGCTCATTCCCACGCCGCGGGCCGCCTCGATCAGGGCCGGCTGGACGCCCTTCAGGCCGATGTAGGTATTCCGCACGATCGGCAGCAGTGACACCAGCCAGAGCCCGAAGATCGAGGGCTGGGTGCCGATTCCCAGGAAACTCATGGACAGCGCCAGCACCGCCAGTGTGGGGATCGTCGCACCGATGTTCAGCCCTTGCATCAGCGTTTCGGAAATGCGCCGCATTGAAGGGCGGCTGAGCCATATACCAAGCGGGACACCGGTCAGGATGGCCAGGCCGCCGGAAACGAGCACCAATGTGATGTGCTCGCCCGCCAGGTATTCGATGTCCGGCCAGTAAAGGATGATATCCTGCAGCCATCCGGTTTCCGAAACGATCAGTCCCAGGGCGAAGGCCGACAGAAGCAGAAGCCTTCGTCCGATCTTCCCGACCCAGGCACCGGTCTTGTCGCCTATGGTGTGCGCACTCGCCATCAGCTTGTCGCTGCCCCCTGGGCTGCAATGGGGTCGATCTGGTCGCGATAGGTCTCGCCCAGCAGGTGCGTGATTCCCTTCAGGCTGATGTACCCCTTGTAGAAGCCGTCGCTGTCCACACAGGCCAACCAGCTCAGGTCATGGGCGAACATGGTCGAGACGGCCGAGCGCAGGTCGGCATTGATGTCGATGGTGGTGGGCAGCGAGGACCTGTGTTCATTGACCCGGCCCTTCTTGCCCTCGATTTCGGCCAGCCGCAGGCAGCCTCGGGCGCGCCCCTGGGGGCCGATCATGACGATCGAGATGTGTCCGTTCTCCTTCATCAGGGCAACCGCATCCTCGATTGTATTTTCGGCGCGAACGGTGGGAGGGTTGTGCTCCATGGCATCGCGCACCCTGATCAGACCCAGTCGCTTGAGGGTACGATCCGAGCCCACGAAGTCGGCAATGAAGGAATTCTTCGGGTGCGCCAGGACGTTGTCGGGCGTGTCCGACTGGATCAGCTGCCCGTCGCGGAAGATGGCGATCCGGTCGCCCATCTTGACCGCCTCGTCTATATCATGGCTGACGAAAAGGATCGTCTTGCGCATGCTTTCCTGGAGCTTCAGGAATTCGTCCTGGATGACCTCACGATTGATCGGATCGATGGCCCCGAAGGGCTCGTCCATCAGCATGACCGGCGGATCGGCCGCCAGGGCACGGGCCACGCCTATGCGCTGCTGCTGCCCGCCGGAGAGTTCCTTGGGATAGCGTTTGAGAAAACTGTCCGGGTCCAGAGCCACCATCTCCAAAAGCTCCCGGGCGCGCTTGCGCGACTTGTCCCGGGTCCAGCCCAGAAGGTCGGGTACGACGCAGATATTCTCCTCGACCGTCATGTTGGGGAAGAGTCCGATCTGCTGGATGACGTAGCCGATGTTCCGTCTCAACTGGACTTCATGGTACTCATCGGTATCCCGACCCTCGATAAAGATCTTGCCGGACGACTTGGAGATGATGCGGTTGATCATCTTCAGCGTTGTCGTCTTGCCGCAGCCGGAGGGGCCCAGAAGAACGCAGATTTCGCCTTCCGGCACCTCCAGGGAGACATGATCGACAGCGGTAACCGGCCCGTTCGGTGTGTCGAAAACCTTGGTCAGTTTGTCCAGTGTAATCACAGGTACGATCCCTCCCGGGGTCTTTTTAGGTACGCAGGCCGGCTGGACTGAGCCTCTTGTTCAGCCAGAGCAGGGCGAAGTCCGCGATGATCGCCAGGATGCTGACGGCCAGCGCACCGGTGATCAGCTGGCGCGGGTCGGTTTGCGAGATACCGCGGCTGATGAAGGTGCCCAGACCGCCCGCCCCGATATAGGCGGCAATGGCCATGATGCCGATATTCATCACCACGGCGATGCGAACGCCGGTGATGATGACCGGCACGGCAATGGGGATTTCCACGCGGCGCAGGCGCTGGACACCGGTCATGCCCATGCCACGCGCGGCTTCGCGCAAGGCGGGATCCACATTGTTGATCGCCGTATAGGTGTTGCGGATGATCGGCAGCTGGGAATAGAGCATGACCGCGATGATCGCAGGGACATAGCCGATACCGTGACCGAACGGGGAGAGCAGGGGAATCATGATGCCGAAGAGTGCGATCGAGGGGATCGTCATGATGACACTGGCGATATAGAGCACCGTGTCGGCCACGCGCCGATTTTGCGTAATGGCAATCCCGATGGGCACACCGGTGACGATGGCCATGCCCACGGCGATCGCGACCAACACCGTGTGTTCCACGGTGCGCTCAATCAGCAAATCCCAATTGGAAATAATAAATTCGATTACTTCCAAGTAAGCCTTCCGGTTCTGCAGTCACGGCGCTGATGCGCCGCTTTTGTTATGTCGAATGATCCGAGACGCTATCCCATTGATAAGTAAAGTTCAAGGAAATATAATATCTATTTATAAATGCAATAGCAGCTATTGCGAACCTGCTTCCGGAGGACCTGGTCTGGCCTTCGCGTCAAGACAAGGAATGGCAGTCCCCATCAGCTTCATTCCATGCTGCCCGCTGCTCTCATGTTTTCGGGAACAGCCGTAAAGGAGGCATGATGCTGAACCACGGCGTCCGAAATCATGTCGGCCAGGGTGTCCAGCGCCAGCGAAGTGCCGGCCGGGGAGCGGTGCAGTTCGATCACGGCGGGTTTGAGGGGTGGCAAGCCGGCCGTGTCCTCCAGCGCAATGCAGCCTTCGGGAATGGAACGGTCGGCCTTGATGGAGACGGCCAGGCCGGCGGTCAGTGCCAGGTTGATCCCGGTCGGACTCTGACTGGTCCAGGCGATTCGCCAGCGCTTGCCGGCTTTTGAGAGCAGGGACAGGGCTTGGGCGCGATAGACGCAGCCTTCGGGATTGAGGGCAAGGGGCAGGGGATTTAAGCGATTGACATGAAGATCGGGCGAAGCGACCCAGACCAGGGGCTGGGTGGCAACCGGGATGCCCGTGGGTGTGGCCCGGTGACGGATGCAGAGCACCATATCCAGCAGGCCGTCCTGGAGAGCTGCCACCAGTTCGGTGCTCTGGTCGCAGGTGATCTCGATTTGTACGTCGGGAAAGGACTCGGTAAAGGGCGCCAGGATATCTGGCAGGTAGGCCTGGGCCTGTTCGTCGGTAATTCCGAAGCGGATGGTCTCACTGCTGTTGCGTTGCCCGACGGCAAGTTGGGCCTCTTCCTGCAAACGCAGCATTCGTCGTGCATAAGGCAGGAAGGTAGACCCCGCGGGTGTCAGGGCCACCGAGCGGCTGGTGCGTTGGAGCAGGGAGTCGTTCAGTTGCTCCTCCAGGCGCTTGATCTGAAGGCTGACGGCGGATTGCGTGCGGTTCAGCGACTTTGCCGCGGCGCTGAAGCCACCGCTTTCCGCGACGGCGACGAAGGTGCGCAAGAGTTCGATATCCATGCCTGGTTGGTTCCCTGCTTCATGATCGATCAGAAATCCCAATTGACCTTATAGTAACAAATCGTTTCTGTAATCAATGAGGGCTGCCTATACTTTTCCGCAAGCCATCTTCAGGCCCATTCAGCAGAGGAGCTGCCGGCCAACCCGGCAGGGACATCAAGATGCTTGCCAATGACTCTTCCGTATCCCCACAGCCTGCTGCCAGCCACCAGGAGGTGCCGGTCGTCGACCTGGACAGCTATCCCATCGACCGCCTGGATAGCCCGGAGGGACAGTCCCTGTTGCGCCGTATCCGTGGCGAGCTGGCCCAGAGCGGCTGTGCCATCCTGCGTGGGTTCGTTCGCGAGGATCTGCTGTCCCGTATCCGCCAGGAAAGCGACGAGTTGGCGCCGCAGGCGCACATCAATGATACCCAGACCAACCCCTACAGTTCGGATGGTGATCCTTCACTGCCCGCTGATCATCCGCGCAACATCTTCATGGACCGCTCCAACGGTTTCGTCGGGGGCGATCTGATCGGCTCTGAAACGGCAATTCGTCGTCTTTATCACGACGAGAGCGTGAAGGATTTCCTGGCGCGCGTGCTGGATATCGACGAGCTCCATGAGTATGCCGACCCCCTGGGGGGATTGGTCATCAATGTGCTCAAGCCCGGCTGCCAGCATCCCTGGCACTACGATACCAACGAGTTCGTGGTCTCCATGCTGACCAAGGAGCCCGAGGGCGGCGGCCTGTTCGAATACTGCCCACAGATCCGTTCGCCGGAGAGCGAGAATTACGAGGAGGTGGGGCGTGTCCTGCAGGGCGACAGCACTCCGGTACATACGCTCCAGCTGCGTCCGGGCGACCTGCAGATCTTTTATGGCCGCTATTCCCTGCACAGGGTCAGCCGGGTGGAAGGCGAACAGGACCGTCATACGGTGATCTTCAGCTATGCGCGCGAACCCGGCATGATCGGGCGCGCTGAACGCACCCGGCGGATCTTCGGGCGCGTCGCGCCGATCCATGAACAGCAGGCCAGCGAAGGCCCGGCCCGCAGCGACAAGCTTCAGGACTGATTTTCCAATGAACGAGTCTTCCCACAGGACCTTTTCCACCGACCGGCCGGACCGCCCCCCGGTGGTGCCCAGCACCACGCCCGAACTGGGCGATTCCATACCTACGGCCTTCGATCCCCTGCGCCTGCGCGCGGAGCGATTGGCCCGGCTGCGCGCCATGATGGCCGAGCAGGGTTATGCCGCCGTGGTGTTGTTCGATCCCAACAACCAGCGTTATGCCACCGGCTCGCGCAACATGTTCGGCTATTTCCTGCGCAACTCCACGCGTTACATCTACGTGCCGCTGGAGGGCCCGGTGATTCTCTTCGAGTATCCGGGCAGCGCACATGTCTCCACCTGGCTGGAGACCATCGACGACTCGCGTACCTCCAAGGTGGTCTGGTCTTCGGTGAACCAGCGTGATGGCAAGTCGGCCCAGCCCTTCGCCCAGGAAATCGCGGCGCTGGTGCGTGAGCACAGCGGCGGCGATGGCCTGGTGGGCGTGGATCGCTGTTCGCATATCCTGGCGCTGGCCCTGGAGGCCGAGGGACTGCCGGTGAAGGACTGCCAGCAGGATGTCCTGCACTGCCGCCGAATCAAGACGCGGGACGAGATCGCCTGCCTGGCTCAGAGCATGGCCGCCAGCGAGGCTTCGGTGGCGGCCGTAGAGGAAACGATCCGCCCCGGCGTCAGTGAGACGGACCTCTTCGCCACGATGTACGGCAACGTCATCGCCCAGGGTGGCGAGTTCATCGAAACGCGCCTATTGTCCTCGGGCCCGCGCACCAATCCCTGGTTCAACGAGGCCAGCGGGCGCCTGGTGCGGCCCGGGGAACTGGTGGCGCTGGACACCGACACCATCGGTTGCCACGGCTATTACTCGGACTTCTCGCGCAGCTTCTTCTGCGGCCCGGGGCGGCCCACGGGCTATCAGCAGAGCCTCTACCAGATGGCCTGGGAGCAGGTGCAGCACAACATCGACCTGCTGCGCCCGGGCCTTAGTTATCGCGAGCTCTCGGAGAAGTCCTGGCCGATTCCCGAGCGCTTCTTCGACCGCCGCTATCCCTCGGTGATCCATGGCGTGGGCCTGCACGGCGAAACGCCGCTGGTCGCTCACCCCACGGATTTCGACGCCTTCTCGGGCGATGGCATCCTGGAGCCCGGCATGGTGGTCTCTGTCGAGAGCTACATCGGCGAGGTGGACGGCCCCGAAGGCGTGAAGCTGGAGGAAGAGGTGGTCATCACCGAAACCGGCGCCCAGTTGATCTCCCGCTATCCCTTCGACGAGGCGCTGCTGGGCCGGCAGGTGTGATCATTAATTGGGTCTGAACCAGCCTTCCTGCTGTTGCTGAAGAGACCCCTGCCTTCACACGGCAGGGGTTGCTGGTTCATCGATCAAAATTATTTCCTCTCATTCATGATCAGGATGCTGTCGGCTGGCATAGGTCTTGAGGACCTCAGGTGGCGTCGTGGCTTCTGTCGTCGAGCGGGGAAGCTGGCCGATCAAGTCGATCCAGGACAGGCGGCCTTCACAGCCGACTTCCTCTTCGGGCTGGACAAGGTTCGGTTCATCCAGGCTGGCGAGGGTGATGTCGAGCTTGTCCGAACCGACGTAGCGAAAGTGCAGCGGTGTCCCACAGGCGCTGCAGAAACCACGCTCAACGGCCTCGGATGACCTGAACCAGGAGGGTTCTTCGCGTGTCCAGGCGAAGTCGCTGGAGGCCACCTCGGCGAATGCCATGAAGGGTGTGCCGGAGGCTTTCTGGCACATGCGGCAATGGCAGATGTGCGGCCTCTCCAGGCCTGCAGAAATTCGGTAGCGCACCTTCCCGCATTGGCAGCCACCGGTCAGTGGGTTCTGTTTGAAGTTGCGATGGTCCATGGCAGCTCCATCCTCCTGTCCGATAGGTCTGTAGCATGGGCCCAATGTTGTTAGGCCCAGTCTTTTGATTAGAGATGAATTATCGCATGAGGGTGCTCGCCCTCTGCGGGTGGAATGGTGTAATCAACCGGGTCTGATGAATGCCCATCCCCCGTTCATGGGGAAGAGCCAAAAAATGGTGGGCGCGGCTGGGATTGAACCAGCGACCCCTGCCGTGTGAAGGCAGTGCTCTCCCGCTGAGCTACGCGCCCTGTAAGGTAGGATGGGGCTGTGTACTGACGCCCGTACCGACTGTCAAGGTGCCAGCGGTGACGGGGAACTGAGCAGTTGCAGCTTTCACATCTCACTGTCACCGTCATCATGCGGTCGTATCTGCAGTTTTCCCTTGAGGGACACATCCAGGGCGAACGAGGACTTCCGCGATCAGGATTTCACCGACCAGATCTGGCCATGCACTACTAACGTCTCGAAATGCATATCCTAGAGGCTAGCCTGGGTATGATATCTATGGTTACACCCAGGACCAGTTGATCGCCGACATCCTCGACCAGTTCGAGCGGCACATGCTGTTCCTTCACGAGCAACGGGAGGCTCCCGGAACGAGCACCGTGATTCCCGATGATCCCGAAAAAGCCGGGCCATGAGGTGGTAAGAGGAGCCAAACGATGAAAGATGAGACATTCGATCAGTCTGTCGATTACATTGTCGTCGGGGCAGGTTCGGCTGGCTCCGTTCTGGCCGACCGCTTGACCGAGGAGGGAAAGAACCAGGTTCTTGTTCTGGAATTCGGCGGCAAGGACAACTCCATCTACATTCAGATGCCCACAGCCTTTTCCATCCCGCTGAACAAGCCCCGCTTCGACTGGGGACTGCACACGGAGCCGGAACCCGGCCTGCAGGGCCGGCGGATCCACCAGGCTAGGGGCAAGGTCATCGGCGGGTCCTCCTCGATCAACGGCATGGCCTATGTCCGCGGCTGCGCCGGCGACTATGACGAATGGGTCGAACGCGGCGCCGAGGGCTGGAGCTATGCCGATGTCCTGCCTTACTTCAAGCGCGCGGAAGATTGCATTTACGGGGAAGACGAATATCGCTCGACCGGCGGTCCGCTGGGCGTGTGCAACGGCAATAACATGAAGAATCCGCTCTACCGCGCCTTCATAGAGGCTGGCCGCCAGGCGGGATACGGCGAGAGCCGGGATTACAACGGCTATCGCCAGGAAGGCTTCTGCCGCATGGACATGACCGTGCGCGACGGTGTGCGTTGCTCGACCGCCAATGCCTACCTGAAACCCGCCATGAAGCGGCAGAACCTGCGCGTCGAGATGCACGCCCTGACGACGCGTATCCTGATGGACGGCAAACGGGCGGTCGGTGTCGAGTACCAGAAGGATGGCAGAACGCAGCGGGTGCAGGCACGGCGGGAGGTCATCCTGTCCGCCAGCGCGTTCAACTCGCCCAAACTGCTGATGCTCTCCGGGATCGGTCCGGCGGAGCACTTGAAGGAACACGGCATCGAGCCCGTCCACGACCTGCCGGGTGTCGGCCAGAACCTGCAGGATCACCTGGAAGTGTGGGTCCAGCAGATGTGCACCCAGAAGATCACCCTGAACGGCTGGCTGAATCCTCTGGGACAGGCATGGATCGGTGCCCGCTGGCTGCTGTTCAAGAGCGGCCTGGGGGCAAGCAATCACTTCGAATCCAACGGCTATATTCGCAGCCGCGCGGGACTGAAGTACCCCGACCTGCAATATCATTTCCTGGCCGGCGCCATCGCCTACGACGGCTCCAGTGCCGCCAAGGGGCATGGTTTCCAGGTCCATCTGGGGGCCAACAAGCCCAAGAGCCGCGGCAGGGTACGGCTGAAATCCCCGGATCCTGCGGCGGCGCCGGAACTGGTTTTCAACTACCTGCAGGAAGAAGAGGACAAGCAGGCCTATCGCAACGGCCTGCGCCTGACCCGGGAGATCTTCGCCCAGCCGGCCTTCGATCCCTATCGCGGCGAGGAACTTTCTCCCGGAAAGGATGTCCAGAGCGACGACGAGATCGACGAATGGATCGCACGGACGGCGGAAACCGCCTATCACCCCTGCGGCACCTGCCGCATGGGCTCTGGGTCGATGGCGGTGGTTGACCCGCAGTGCCGCGTCTATGGCATCGACAGCCTGCGCGTGGTCGATTCCTCGATCATGCCCACCGTCACCAACGGCAATATCAACGCACCGACGATCATGCTTGCCGAGAAAGCTGCGGATTACATCCTTGGTCGAGACCCCCTGACCCCTTCGGAAGCGCCCGTATTCGCCCCTTCCGATTGGCAGGAGCAGCAGCGCGAGGCTGCACCGGAACGTCCGGCCACGGAGCAAGCCGGCGCGTCCTGAGCCTTCGCGGGTGTCGAGAGGCGCCCCACCGGTCTGTGCCGGCAGGGCGCCCCTCTGTTTGTCAGGCCCCCATGGCGTGTGCGCCGTGAGTCAGCACATAGACTGCGTAGAGTGACTGACTTCCCGTCATGAACAGGCGGTTGCGCTTCGAGCCACCGAAGCAGAGGTTCGAGCAAATCTCCGGCAGGCGGATCTGGCCGATTCGATCGCCGTTCGGCGCGAAGATGTGGACACCGTCGTACCCGTCGCCGACCCATCCGGCACTGGACCAGACATTGCCGTCCTCGTCGCAATCGATGCCGTCGGCAAGCCCGGCCTGATCGTCGAGTGTCATGTCGGCGAACGTTCTCGGGTTTTTCAGGGTATCGCCGTCGACGTCATAGGCCCAGATGATCTTTTCGGCTTCGGAATAGTGGGTCGCACCGGTGTCGGCAACGTAGAGGATGCTGAAATCCGGCGAGAAGCACAGTCCGTTCGGCTTGAAGGGCTCATCGGCGACCTTCGCGACATTTCCGGTTTGCGGGTCGATCCGATAGACCGCTTCCTTCCGGTAAGGCTGTGGCGAGCCCGTATCGGCCTCGGTGCCCTCGTAGTCGAGCAGGCTGCCGTAGCCGGGATCGGTGAACCAGATGGAGCCGTCCTCGCGGTGTACCACCACATCGTTCGGGGCGTTGAATTCCTGCCCGTTCTCCGGACCGGCAAGTTGCGTAACGCTGCCATCGTGTTCGTAGCGCACGACGCGCCGCGTTTCGTGCTCGCAGGTAATCTGACGGCCTTCCCAATCGAAGGTGTTGCCGTTGCTGTTGCGCGAGGGATAGCGGAACTGTCGGGAGACATGTTCATCCTCTTCGAGCCAACGCAGTTGTTCGTTGCCTGGAATGTCGCTCCAGACGAGGTAGCGGCCAACGCCGTTCCAGGCCGGTCCCTCGGCCCAGAGAGTTCCCGTGTGCAGCCTGACAATCGGCGTGTTGCCGATCTTGGCGGTGAACCTTGGGTCCAGCTGCACGACGTCGGGTTCTGGATAGCGTATCGGTTCGGCATCATCGCCAAAATTCCGTGCCAGAGCATGTGGTGCCATCGCCGTCGTGGCGGCAACGGCGCCTGCTGTCTTCAGCAGATTGCGGCGAGATATGCCAGACCCGGAACTGCCATTGCTGTGCGTCGAAGACGCCAGGTCCAGGAATTTGTGTGCTTGAACTCTGTGCATTGTGTTTCCTCCCCTATGGGTATCGGCTGGATAAGAATCCGCGAGTCTCCCATCTGGTCCAGTTTTCCTGGACTTGTGTGATGCACCCCATCAGGCCTCGGCAGGCCCAGGCAAGTCGGGGTGCGTATGCCGTCTGGCTCGTCGGGGATGACGAGCGCTCCATTCATAAAGACCCCATGTTTTCCCATGACGGACAATATCGTCAAGCAGGAATGCTGCTATAAGTTGTTTCCAGGAAGTTCAGTCGACGAGGAGGGGAATCAGCCTGGACGCCACAGGGACTTGCGTTTGATGTGTTATTTGTGGAGCGGGCGGCGTGGAAGCTCTGACCGTGCCGTGCAGGGCCGCCTACCTCGTTTCTGCAAGAACGACACGGAAAGGCTGTGCCGGAAGCAGGTGAAACCTGTCAGGGGGTATGGCCTTACTCGCCGGCAGCCGTCGCGTGGGGACGCATCTTCAGTTTCAGCTCAACGATGTTGCGCATGCTGAGCCCCGTGATCTCCGCAATCTCGGATAGGGGCAGCGCGGTTTCCCGGATCAGGGCGCGGGCGAAGTCCTTGCGCGGACGCTGGCGTGTGCTGCTGCGATGGTTACCGGCGCGCCACAGCCGTTCGGTCCGGCGTTGCTGTTCCTCGGCCTCCTGCTGCTTCTGGATTTCCTCGCGCCGCTGCTGGCGCATGCGGCTGGCCGCCGCGTCATAGGCATAGGCGGCGTATGTGCGCCACATCCACGCCTGGTTTGCACGGCGAGTCCTTGCATCGGCCTCACGATCCTCCCGCGCACGCTGTTCCACGGGATCGTCCTCGAAGCTGTCCTGGCGGCAAGCCCGGGCGGCCTCCTCCAGGTCCATGCCGAGTGAAGATGCCAGGCGCTTGGCGGCTTCCAATGCGGCCGTCCGTTCGCCATCATAGGGACTTTCGGACGCAAGGGTCAGCAGCTTGCGAAATCTTTCGCGTTTGTCGGGGGTGAAGCTATCGCTCATTGTATGTTCAGTTTAACCCGAATAGGCCGGTGGGCTGCAACAGGTATGCAGGCGTTCGTGACGGACCGGCAGAGGTGTTGAGGCAGAAGTGTTGAGACTGCGGCCCGAGCGTGGCAGCGTGCCTTCCCGTACAACAGAACAACTGAAGGATAAACACCCATGCGTCTTGAGAACAAAGTCGCTCTTGTCACCGGCGCCGCTGCCGGTATCGGCCTGGCTTGCGCAAAGAGCCTGGCAAAGGAAGGAGCCAAGGTTGTCATGGCCGACGTGGCGGCTGAGCGCGGCGAGGCCGCGGCCGAGTCGATCCGCGGTGATGGTGGAGAAGCCATTTTCGTCACCTGTGACGTTGGTGACAAGAAAGAAGTCGAGGCGCTGGTGGCACGCTCTGTCGAGGCTTTCGGAAAGCTCGATATCGCCATTGCCAATGCCGGAATCGTTCATGCCTGCGATTTCCTTGAGTTGGAGGAAGAGGACTGGGATCGAGTCCTGCGCGTGAACCTGAAAGGCGTGTTCCTGACCGGCCAGGCGGCAGCCCGCCAGATGGTGGAGCAGGGCACGGGAGGTACGATCATCAACATGTCCTCGGTCAATGGTGTCATGGCGATCCCAACCATCACACCCTATGTGGTGTCCAAGGGTGGCGTGAACCAGCTGACCAAGTCGATGGCCTTGTCCCTGGCCGACAAGAACATTCGCGTGAATGCCATCGGTCCGGGCTCGATCCATACCGAAGTCTTCGAGAAAGTCGCCAACGATCCGGCCAAGATGGAGGGCATCCTGTCGCGCACACCGATGGGGCGTGTCGGTGACCCCTCGGAAATCGGCTCTGTTGCCGTCTTCCTGGCCAGCGAGGAATCCAGCTACATCACCGGGCAGACCATCTATCCCGATGGTGGCCGCCTGGCCCTGAACTACACGGTTCCGGTCAAGAAGTAGAGCGGAAACGGCCAGCGGAAAAACAGGAAGGGCGGCCTCCAAGGGGGCCGCCCTTCCTTCCTTCGTATAGCAGGCCTTGCCTCTTAATCAGGCAACTTGAAGATGCTGTAGTCGTGACGGCTGGCCTCGTCGCTTTCCGTGGGTTCCTCCTGGCCTTCGGCTTCGAAGGGTTCCACGGCCTTGGGCACGCTCTTTCCACTACGCTCGGCGTCCTTCTGGGCCTTCTCGATCATGGCGTTCAGCTCTGACTGTGTGCAGAGGCCAAGAAGAACCGGATCCTTTGGGCGGATGTTCGACGCATTCCAGTGGCTGCGGTCCCGAATGGACTGGATCGTGGCCTTGGTCGTGCCGATCAGCTTGACGATCTGGCTGTCCTTCAGTTCCGGATGGTTGCGCAGAAGCCAGGCGATGGCGTCGGGCTTGTCCTGGCGCTTGGCCACCGGGGTGTAGCGCGGGCCCTTGGAACGCTTGGCCGGCTTGGGCAGATCCTGAACCAGCATGCGCAGGCGCCGCTTGGGGTCCTGCTGGGCCAGTTCGATTTCTTCCTTGGTCAACTGGCTGTTGGCAATGGGGTCCAGGCCCTGGATACCGGCTGCAACCTCGCCATCGGCAATTCCCTGGATCTCCAGCTTGTGAAGGCCACAGAAGTTGGCAATCTGCTCGAAGGTCAGGCTGGTGTTCTCGATCAACCAGACCGCCGTGGCTTTTGGCATAAGGGGCTGTTGCTGCATAAAAACTCTCCTTCGACAACGAAGCTGGTGCCCTCCGTCGCCGCATCGCCCCGAAGGCGACGTTTTCAAGGTGTCAGGAAACTTCTACACTGCGCTATATAGAACGCCCTATCCGATGGTAAAAGCCCTAAAACACACTAAGCAACGCAGAATCTCAGCTTTCGCTCCTTACGTCGAGCATGATCTTGCCGATATGCGTGCTGGATTCCATCAGGGCATGGGCCTCGCTGGCCTGGGCCAGGGGGAAGCGGCTATGTATGACAGGTTTCACCCGCCCCTGGTCCAGCAGGGGCCAGACACGGCTTTGCAGCGCGGCGGCAATGGCCGCCTTGAAGGTCACGTCGCGCGCGCGCAGGGTTGAGCCGGTGATCGTCAGGCGCTTCATCATCACCTTGCCGAAGTTCACCTCGGCCTTCGGTCCGCCAAGGAAGGCAATGAAGACCAGTCTGCCTTCGGGTTTCAGGCAGTCGATGTTGCGCGGGATATAGCTGCCGCCAACCATGTCGAGCACGACATCGACGCCTTCCTTGCCGGTTTCTTCCTTGATGGCCTCGACGAAGTCCTGGCTTTTATAGTTGATCGCCCGTTTTGCGCCCAGCTCCTCGCAGAAGCGGCATTTCTCCTCGCTGCCGGCGGTCACGTAAACTTCACCGCCAAGGGCCGAGACCATCTGGATGGCGGTGGTGCCGATGCCCGAAGAGCCGCCATGCACCAGAAGTTTCTGTCCGGGTTCCAGGCCGCCGCGGTCGAAGACATTGGACCAGACCGTGAAGAAGGTTTCTGGCAGGGCTGCCCCCTCGAGAAGGGAGAAGCCCTTCGGAATCGGCAGGCATTGCGCAGCAGGGGCCACGCAGTATTCGGCATAGCCACCACCGGTCACCAGTGCACAGACCTGGTCGCCGATCCGGAAGGACTCCACACCGTCCCCGCAGGCGACAATGCGGCCCGCCATTTCCAGTCCGGGCAGGTCGGATGCGCCTGGAGGGGGGGCATAGGCGCCCTGGCGCTGCATGACGTCCGGACGGTTGACGCCGGCTGCGGCCACTTCGACCAGGACTTCGCCGGGGCCGGGCTGCGGTACGGGGCGCTGGGTCATTTTCAAGGCCTCGGGGCCGCCTGGTTCGGCAATCTCGATGGCGTTCATCTGGGTCGGAATCTGGATCTGAGCGGAGTCTGTCATCTGTGGTCTGGCTCCCTGCTGGAGTCTCCTCCATTGAAGAGAAACACGGTTCTGTGTTGAAATCGATCAGGCTTCGAGGTGGTGGTCAATGGCTTGGAGATGAAGGATGGAGATGGATCCGGAAGAAGAGCTGCCGCGGCGCGGCTTGCCTGTCGGGCGTGATCTGGAATTGATGGGCATCGCGGAACTCAAGGATTACCTGTCAGAGCTTGAGGCAGAGATGGAGCGAGTCAAGGAGAAGATCTCCGCCAAGAGCACGCATCTCAGTGCGGCGTCGGAGCTGTTCAAGACCTGACACGCGGCGACTTTCCCCGGGACCTCATGAAGAGCAGCCAGCCCAATGGGCCGGCCAGAAGCACAAGAACCAGCCAGCCCAGACGCGGGCTGAGCGGGCAGCCCGTTCCTTGCGGTGCATGCCAGGGGCCGCCCCTGGAAGACAGCGTTACATGCACAAGCGGCAGCAGCCAGCCGAGCGTCAGTATCGTCCAGGCGACCAAGCTTTCCATCATGATGACAGGATGACTCTTTCCTTCGTCCTTGACCAGAGCCCGTCGAGAAGGCTGTTCTGGTGCAGGTCGTCAAACGAACGAGGACAGTTTGGAAAGGAGTGACGCGTGGTTAAGGGCAAGACAGTGCTGGTGACCGGTTCCACCAGCGGGATCGGCAAGGGAATTGCCGAGGCGTTCGCCATGGAAGGAGCCAATATCGTCCTGAACGGTTTTGGTGATCCGCAGGAAATCGAACAGTTGAAGGAGGACCTGCGCTCGCGCCACGGAATGTCCGTTGGCTACGAGGACGCAGACCTGATGGACAGTACGGCGATCGAGGAGATGATGCGCCGTATCGAAGCCGATTTCGGCGGGGTGGACATCCTGGTCAACAATGCGGGCATCCAGCATGTGGATTCCCTGGAGGATTTCCCGCCGGAGAAATGGGATGCGGTCATTTCCCTGAACCTGTCGTCTGTATTCCATACCACGCGGCTTGCCCTGCCTTCCATGCGCAGCCAGGGCTGGGGCCGTATCATCAACATTGCCTCGGCTCATGGCCTTGTGGCGTCCGAGAAGAAATCCGCCTATGTGGCGGCGAAGCATGGCGTCATGGGGCTGACCAAGGTGACGGCCCTGGAAACCGCCAACAGCGGCATCACCTGCAATGCCATCTGTCCGGGCTGGGTCCTGACCCCCTTGGTACAGAAGCAGGTGGATGCCATTGCGGAAAAGCAGGGTGTCGATCAGGAGGAAGCCAAGAAGATCCTCCTGTCCGAAAAGATGCCGCATCATCAGTTCGTGACGGTCGAGCAGCTTGGGGCGACGGCCCTGTACCTCTGTTCGCCGGCGGCCGACACCATGACGGGCGTGCCCGTGACCCTGGACGGAGGCTGGACGGCACGCTGAGCCGGGCCGGGCTTCCGGGCATCGCTGCGTACGTTTTCTTCAGTAGTGAATTTCCATGCGCAGGCCGCGCCGGTTATGTTCGGTGTTCCCTGTTGGCACCTGCCGACCTTGGCCGGCCGCGTGCCATGCGGCCGCCTGGGCACAGGCCGCTGCATCAAGGAAGTCATCCAGTGCTGCCAGCCTGCGCGGCAGGTGGGGCAGACTTTCCCTGACATCCGTCAGGCCCGCCTGTGCCAGCAGGTCCAGACGCTTGCGCTGGCCTTCAGCTGTTTTCTTTCCGGCCACTGCTTGCCAGTGGTTCAGGCGGTGAAAAATCAGTTCCGGGTGGGCCTCGATAACTCGGAACTGACGCGCGGGCGTCATGAGCACGTCCAGATTGCGCAGAGCCGGGTGGAGATTCCAGGCCTGCTTGCTCAAGCCGTGTCCATCCTGCTGGGCCAGCCGATTGGCCTGTGAATAGTTATCGCACTCAAGCAGGGGGCGTCGAAGGTCCAGGAAGATTCGACTGCGCGCACGGCCGGGCAGCAATGCGCGGGCCTCCAGGTCGCAGTGCCGTCGGCCGTGATCCGGCAGTCCGATGGGCATGTCGACGGCGAGCATGGCGAATCGGTCCGGTAAGTCGTTCGGCAAGTCCGTTAGAAGTTCAAACTTCAAGCTTTTCTGTTCATTGTCGAGATGGCAGAGAATCCATCCGCCACGACAGCCATCAAGGCCAGCATATCTGCTGTCTTTGATCATGACGTCGTGTTAACCTTATCTTAGTATTGTTGTTGCATTATGGATATCGCAAGCGGGACCCGGCCAATAGTATTTCCGCTTTTCATTCTTCGATTGCGAGTCTCCCTGTGCAACTTGCCGCCGATCCTTTCGGCGGCATTTTCTTTGGTTGCGGCCATTCGCTTCCAATCCTGCGCCTTCTGGCAGCTGTACTGTTCCCCCAGGAAATCGTCGTATGCAGTCTGTGTCTGTCTGCACTGAGTCGAATGCAATCTTAAGGCTTGATTCTTTGCCTCGGTTGTCTTTAGGCTTCGTCTCCAGGCAAGTTGCACAGGGCAAGGCTTAAAAGAAGAGGGCCGCAGATCTCATACGAGACCTGCGGCCCTCATAAATTTTGAAGCCTTGCCCTTGCCTGAAAATCCCCCCTGGAAGCCCCCACTCAACGGCGTGATATTCCTGCGCGCGGATCCAGTGCGTCCTGCAGGCCATCCCCCAGGAAGTTGAAGGCAATCACCGTCAGGAAGATCAGCAGGCCGGGCCAGATGGCCAGTAAGGGCGCCTGCCAGATGAGTTCCTGCGCGCCGGTCAGCATGTTCCCCCAGCTGGGCAGGGGCGGCTGGATTCCCAGGCCCAGAAACGACAAGGCCGATTCCAGCAGGATGATGTTCCCGATGGAAAGCGTGGTCGCCACAACGAGGGGCGAGAAGACGTTGGGCAGTATGTGCCTGACCATGATACGCAGCGGTCCGGCCCCCAGGGCTTCGGCAGCAATGATGAATTCCCGGCGTTTCAGGCTGAGTGTGGCACCGCGTACGAGGCGCGCCACGGTGGTCCATCCGAACAGGGCGATCAGGATGACAATTCGATAGAAACTCAGCAGGGTGGAATCGGCGATTTCGCGCGGCACGCCCAGCTTTGTGGGATCGATGGCAGCCATGATGATCAGCAGTGGCAGCAGCGGCAAGGCAATCACCGTGTCTGTCAGCCGCATCAGTACGGCGTCGAGCCGCCCGCCCAGGTAGCCTGCCAGGATTCCCAGGCAGGTGCCGATGACAGCGGCAAAGAGTGCAGCCATAAGGCCCACGGCCAGGGAGATGCGCCCGCCATAGAGCAAGCGGATCAGGGTGTCTCGGCCCAACTCGTCCGTGCCAAGCGGATGTTCCGGCGAAGGAGCGGCATAGCGGGCAAGCAGGTTGACCTGCTCCATTTCGTGGCCCAACCAGACCTCGAACAGGGGAGCGGCGGCGCAAGCCAGTGCAAAGAGTATCAGCAGGATGAAGGACAGCACTGCCGGCCGATGGGCCAGGAATCGTCGCCAATAGGAGATGCCGACACTGCCAGTGGCCTGTTTCTGGTTGGCTGAGAGGTTGCTTGTCTGGCTCATTCGTACTGGATCCTCGGGTCCAGCCAGCCATAAACCAGATCGGCCAGGATGTTGGCGACCAGGACGGTGCCCGTCGCCAGCAACAGTCCGACCAGGGCCAGGTTGTAGTCGTTGCCCATGACAGCGTCATAGATCGTCTTGCCCATGCCCAGCCAGCCGAAGATGGTTTCCGTGATCAACGCACCGCCAAACAGTGTGCCCATGTCCAGGGCGAGGATCGTGACAACCGGAATCATGGCGTTGCGCAGCACATGGCCGTAGAGGATGCGGTTCTCGCTGAGCCCCTTGGCCCGGGCCGTGCGCACATAGTCCTGGCGCAGGGCCTCGCGTACGGAAGCACGGATATGGCGTAGCAGCGTCCCGATGCTGGTGATGCTGAGCGCCATCACCGGCAGCACCATGTGCTGGAGGGTGCTGCCAATGCTGCCGTCACCGGTGCCGCCGGCTGGAAACCAGCCCAGGTGGACCGCGAACAGCAGGATCAGCAGGATGGCCATCCAGAAGGATGGTAGGGAGAGGCCGGCAAAAGCCAGCAGGTTGATGCTGATGTCCGCCGTACTGCCGGGTTTGCGGGCAGCGAGCAGGCCAGCCGGCAGGGCGATGACAAAAGACACCAGCAGGGCCGCGAACATCAGAAGCAGCGTATTGCCCAGGCGCGGCAGCAGCACATCGGTGACCGGGACGGCAAACAGTCTGGAATACCCAAGATCGCCCGACAGCGCCGCCGTCAACCAGTTCCAGTAACGTTCGTGAAAGGGCCGGTCGAGGCCGTAGAGGGCCTTCAGGCGCTGAGCGTCCGCAGCGCTGAGGTTCGGGTCGGCCGAGATCATCAGGTCAACGGGGTCGCCCGGCATCAAGGCAATCAGCCCATAGATCAGGAAGGACATGGCCAGCAGGACGAAGGTCGCTTCCAGCAGGCGGCGTGTGAGAAATGCGCCCATTCAGACGTGGTCCCTCATGCTGTTTGACGGACCAGGCATGCTTCAGGGCGCGGCGCGATGCCAGTCCTCGACCCAGAGGGTCGAGGTGCCCATGTGGCCGGTGGCCTGCAGGCCCTCAAGCCAGTTCGGCAGGATAAAACTGTTGGCGCGCCAGAACAGGGGCAGGGCTGGCAGCTCCTCGGCGTAGAGCGTCTGCAACTCGCTCCAGAGCTGACGCCGCTTGTCGCGGTCCAGTTTCACCTCGATCCGGTCGATCAGATCGTCCATGCGCTCGTTGGCAAATCCGGTGAAGTTCTGACCCACCCAACCGTTGGCTTCGGTGGGGATCTCCTCGGAGTGCAGAGTGGTGCGCGGCACGCTTTCGGGACTGGATATCCAGGCAAAAAGCGCCATGGCGTTGAATTCGCGCTGGTTCAGCGTTTCGGCAAAGAGGACACGCGGGGGCTGGTTGCGAATGACCAGTTCGACGCCAATCGCCTGCCACTGACTCTGCAGGACCTGTTGTATCAACTCACGTGTCCGGTTCCCGGCCGTGGTCATGATCTCGAAGCGCAGCGGTGTGCCGTCCGCAGTATGGCGCACCCCGTCGCGAACTTCGCTCCAACCGGCCTCCTCCAGCAGGGTGATGGCCTTTTCGGGATCGTAGCTGTAGTCGGGGACGTCCTCCTCGAACACCCAGTCCAATGGACTGACCGAAGTCAGTGCTACTGGCTGTTCGCCCTGGAACAGCTGTTCATTGATGGCCTGCCGGTCCAGGCCATAGAGCAGGGCCTGGCGCACGCGCCGGTCGGCCAGGATGGGATTGTCCAGGTTCAGGTCGATGTGCTCGTAGATGAGGCCTGGCTTGAAGCTTACGTCATAGCTGTCGCCGTGACGCTCCGCGAAGGCCAGGGCCTGGTCGATGCTCAATCCAAGCTCGCCGGCAATCATGTCGATGGATCCGGAGAGAAGATTGGCTTCCAGCGCCGTGGTGTTCTCGAAGATGCGCACCACGATGCGGTCGAAATAAGGCTCTTTCCCGGACCAGTGCTCATTCCGGTCCAGCGTAATGCGGGCGCCGGGCTCCAGGTCGCTGACCCGGTAGGGTCCAAGAGAGAGGCCGGGGTTCGCGGGGTCGCTGTCGTAAGCGGTTCGGTTGCGATACTGGGCCGGATTCTCCTCGAAGATTTCGCGCTCGATATGGGCGGGCAACAGGCGATAGTCGGCGAAGGAATTGTAGGCGAAGGTCACCCGATCCAGATGAAAGGTGAAGGTCTTGTCGTCATGGACGGTGATGTCCTCGATGCGGCGGTAGAGTTCGGCGTTGCTGATGCCGGAGTCCGGATGGCTGCCAACCTCCCAGGTAAAGACCACGTCCTCGCTGGTGACCGGCGTGCCGTCGCCCCACTCCAGCTCCTCCTTCAACTGGAAGGTAACCTTCAGTCCATCGCGGCCTTCCTCACGCGAAACCCGTTCGGCCCCACCGTTTTCCAGCGTGGGCAGGTTCCTGCAGAGGAAGCAGGTCACCTGCCAGTCGTGGTCATAGTGCGTCAGCGGACGCGTGGTCATGCCGTTGACGTAGCTCTTGGCCAGCATGCTGTCGATGTTGGGGTTCAGGGTCGAGGGGTACTGCGTGATGCCGATGGTCAGGGTTTCGGCCAGGGCCGTGCGGCCACTGACAGACAGCAGCGCCGTCAGCAGTAGAACGACCAACTTCATGGAAAATCGCATATATCCCTCCGCTCATTACGGAGAGGAGCCTAACGCAGGATGACGGACAGTGCGAGATGTGAAGCGTTGTCCTCCGGGCCCTTTCCAGCCGCTTCCTTCCCTGGAAGACGGGGTGGTCAGCCTGCCCCACTGCCGGCGCCGAAGGCGGTTGCGGCCGAGGATGCCTTTGCGGCATGTTTGCGAGCGGTCCAGATGTCCTCCGATGGTGTTTTGTGGCCGTATCTCACTGTATGGTTTTGCACAGGATATCTCATGAATCTCTATTCGATGCTCCAGCGCCGTCATTCGGAAGGGCGCCCGATCCGCGTTGGCCTGATCGGCGCCGGCAAGTTCGGTTCCATGTTCCTGGCCCAGGTCCGGGTCATTCCGGGCATGCATCTCCTGGCGATTGCCGATCTTTCGCCGGAACGTGCCAAAATGGCCCTGAAGACAACCGGATGGGACGCTGATGCGGTTGCCACCGAGTCCTTCCAGGATGCCCTGTCTAGCGGCCGCACCTGCATTACCGACAATGCGGAAGACTTGATCCGTGCAGACGGGCTGGATGTCGTGATCGACGCCACAGGGCATCCCACAGCGGGCCTGGAGCATGCTCTTCTGGCCGCCGAGCAGGGACGCCACATGGTCATGGTGAACGTCGAGGCCGACGTCCTGGCGGGGCCATCTTTGGCCGAGCATTTTCGCAAGGCCGGCCTGGTCTATTCCATGGCCTATGGCGACCAGCCGGCACTGATCTGCGAGATGATCGACTGGGCACGCACCTGCGGATTCCGCGTGGTGGCGGCCGGCAAGGGCACCAAGTACCTGCCCGGCTATCATGCCTCCACGCCCGATACGGTCTGGCAGCACTACGGCCTGAGCCCGGAGGAAGCCGAAAAGGGCGGCATGAATCCGCAGATGTTCAACTCCTTCCTGGACGGCACGAAGTCCGGAATCGAGATGGCCGCCGTTTCCAACGCTGCCGATCTGATAGCACCCAGGGATGGCCTGCTTTTCCCGCCGGCGGGCGTTCATGACCTGCCGAAGGTGCTCAAGCCGCGCGACCAGGGGGGTGTCCTTGAGCAAGCCGGCATGGTCGAGGTGGTTTCCAGCGAGGAACGTGACGGCCGTCATGTCTTCGGCGACCTGCGCTGGGGGGTCTATGTGACCTTTGAAGCCATGGATGAAAGCGCTGCCGGTGCGGACTACGTGCGCCGCTGTTTTCGGGAGTATCAGGTGGTCACGGATCCCTCCGGGCGCTATGCCACGCTGTTCAGGCCCACGCACCTCATTGGACTGGAACTGCCGATCAGCGTTGCCAATGCGGCTCTGCGCGGCGAGCCCACCGGCACCTCGGAAGCCTTCAACGCGGATGTAGTTGCTGTTGCCAAGCGCGGTCTGGGCGCCGGTGAGGTCCTGGATGGAGAAGGGGGCTATACGGTCTGGGGCCGCCTGATGCGTGCCCGGGATTCCCTGGACAAGGGCGGACTGCCCATCGGCCTGGCCCATGGTGTGAAGCTGACACGCGCCCTATCCGAGGGAGAGGTCGTGGCCTGGGCGGATGTGGAGGTGCCCGACAGTCATGCCGTGCGCTTCAGGCGCGAAATGGAAGAAGGCCTTCGCGGAAAGCAGCCGGCCGCAGTCTGATCTCCAGTCAGGGGAGGTGTTCCATGCGGATTCTCCCCTGGCTGCAGGCACTGGCCGGTCAGGTGTCCGGATAGGCGCGCTTTTTGACAAGGCGGGTGCGGGCGAGCAGTTTACTGTCGGAAAGTTGTGCCGCAACTGGTGTCAGGCACCACAGACACCGCATTGCCGATCGCGGTATGCGCGCTTCGCAGTGGGCACAGTTCTTCAGCTGGTTTTGTATCTGGTTCATGGCTTTCTCCCATTCGCATCACAGCGGTGAGCGTTAAGGCATGTCTGAGGATGACCCGGGAGGAAGCCTGTGAACCTCAAGGGTTCATCATCGTTCCATCCCGGGAGAAGCCAAGCGTTTGCTGATCAGGATTCCTCATGTGCATGTTGACTTACACCTGATCTGAACCGGGTGGTGAGACACGGGTGATCGTCAGTTTTCGCACTTCGCCATTACGTGTCTGCCAGTTGATCGCGGACCCTTCGGCCAGGCCAATCAGGGCCGCTCCGATGGGGGTGAGCACCGAGATGCGTTGGGATGCGATATTGGCATCGGTGGGAAGTACGACGGTGACGGTTTTCTCGCTTTGGCTGGTTTCGTCGAAATAGGTGACGCTGGAGCCGATGGTCACCACTCCGTGGGGCAGGTCGCCTGGCGCTACGACTGCCGCTCGATTCAGCTCGTTCAGCAGTTGTTCAGCGACGTCGGGTTCCCGCACGGACAGAGATTCCGCCATGCCGTACAGCCTTTCCATCTGTGTTGCATCAAGCAGCACGGGCGGATCCTCGGTATTCTTTGGGTTCTGATTTTGCGTATTCATCATTCTATCTTTCGGGTTAGTTCATCCCTGTTTCACAGGCATTCACCCAGAGCTTCTGCCCTATGCGTTATCGCGCTGGGCTTCGGGTTGATAGGCGACCTCTCTCAGGAGAACCTGTCCCAGACTTCCGTCTGCGCGAAGCAGGGGCACCTCTTGCCCGCTGTGGAGACCGAGCAGTGTCGCACCGAGCAAGGTGGTTACGGACAAGCTCAAGCCAGTCGTGGCGTGGCCTTCGGAATGAATCAGGACACGGGTCTCATCGGGGCGTCCATCCAGCGAGAAGACGATGCGACTGTTGCCCGTCGCGACCTCGGGGGCCACATCGTCGGGCATGACAAGCTGAGACTCTGCCAGCTTGGTCCGTATCAGCGCCAAGGCCAGGGGTGAGATCGTCCTTGCCGGGGAAGGCCTAGAGCGTGTCGGCGTAGATCAGATTCGGGATTCCCCTGAGAATTGATCTGTGATTCCCTCTGCGTATGGCAGATATAGGGGGTTACAGATGGGTAAGCCACATCCCTTTGAGCTTCGCCGCCGTGTTGTCGAGTTTGTCGAGGAGGGTCATACCCACCGTGGGGCGGCGGCGCATTTCCGGGTTTCGATCAAGTTCGTCAACGACATGGTCAAGCTCAAGCGCGAGACGGGCGGGCTGGCGCCAAAGCGCCAGGGCAATCCCGGGCGGGGTAAACTCAGCGAGGTATCTGACTGGTTGCGTGCCAGAATGTGCGAGAAAACAGACA
>NZ_JMLV01000018.1 GCF_000686045.1 Fodinicurvata fenggangensis DSM 21160 | reverse complement strand
TGTCTGTTTTCTCGCACATTCTGGCACGCAACCAGTCAGATACCTCGCTGAGTTTACCCCGCCCGGGATTGCCCTGGCGCTTTGGCGCCAGCCCGCCCGTCTCGCGCTTGAGCTTGACCATGTCGTTGACGAACTTGATCGAAACCCGGAAATGCGCCGCCGCCCCACGGTGGGTATGACCCTCCTCGACAAACTCGACAACACGGCGGCGAAGCTCAAAGGGATGTGGCTTACCCATCTGTAACCCCCTATATCTGCCATACGCAGAGGGAATCACAGATCAATTCTCAGGGGAATCCCGAATCTGATCTACGCCGACACGCTCTAGGTCTCGTCACCCTTCTTCCACCCCAAAAAGGAATGGAAGCCCGCATATTCGTAACTTACTGAAAAATAAAGGGAAATGGCGGGCCCGTAGGGATTCGAACCCCAGACCTCTTCCTCCGGAGGGAAGCGCTCTATCCAGCTGAGCTACGGGCCCGCGAACGGGCGGATGCCGTTATCGGGCGCGACACTACCCAAGCCTCTGCCAAAGAACAAGAGTGTAGACGTCCTGTCCTGAAGCCGACTTCGCGCCCTCAGGAGGCAGGCCGCTCCTTGACCAGGACCTCGGCCGAGAACGGCAGGCGGTCCCTGTCTTCTTCCTCCACCCAGGCAGCGATATCCGAGATCACCACATCGGCTTGCAGGTCGCGGAGCAGCAGGTGCCAGCCGTCCTCGTAAAGGGCGTAACGGTGGCCCTCATTGTTCGGCAAAGCCTCCCAGAACCGATCGACCGGCTTGCGCGGCACGATCTCGTCCTTCTTGCCATAGAGCACCAGGGTCGGTGTCTTCAACTCGGGCCCGGCCGCCAGGGCCGCGTCCATCAGGTTCACCAGGCCATAGATGGCGTCGACGCGCGAGTTCTTGAGCACCAGGGGATCGCGCCCCAATTCGCGCAGCATCTCGATGTTGTCCGAAGCCTGGCGCTGCAGCCCTTCACCGGATGGCTTGAACCAGGGGACCGTTCGCACGGCGGCCCAGAGGGCCACCCGCTGGTACCAGGGCTGCGTGCTGCGTGCCCAGACCGCCGGTGCCGAAAGCACCAGGCTGTCCACCGGCAGGCCGGATTCCGTCGTGGCCGCCACCACCGTGACGGCCCCGCCCATGGATTCCCCCAGCACATGGAGAGGAATCCCCGGGTACTTCTGGCGCAACAGATTGGCCGCCGTGCGCAGGTCCTCGGCCAGCACCGCCTTGCCCGGCCAGAGCCCGCGATGGGGGGCCTCGCCGAAGCCACGCTGGTCATAGGCATAGACGGCAATGCCCTGCTCGGCGAAGCTCTGGCCCGCCTCCGCAAAGGCATGGGAATAGTCGTTGAAGCCATGAACGGCCAGGATCACGGCCGTTGGCCGCTTGTCGCCCTCGGGCAGCCAGGCACGCAGCGGCAATTCCAGCCCATCCTGGGTGATGAGCGTTCCGTGTGTTTCCTCGGCCCCGATCATGATTTCGGGCTCGGTATCCCCGGGCCCGGGAGGCGCATTGCGCGGGGCGCAAGCGGTCAACAGCATGGCCACCACTGCGATCAGGAAAACAGATGATAAAGCGTGCTTGTACAAGTTCAAATCCCGATGCTCATGTAGAACACCGGAGTCAGCCTAACTCTTTTTTCGTGTCAATTGGAGAAATATGTCTTCCAGGTCCGCTTCCTCGGTCCGCAGGTCGACCACGCTCAACCTTGACTCGTTGATCGCGTGCAGCAGATCGGCCACGGGGCTTTCGCTGGCGCGATAGCGGAAGATCAGGCGGTTGCCGTCCACCAGTTCCGGCCCGAAGGACCGCAACGACTCGGGCACCTCGGTCAACTCTTCGGAAACCGTCAGGCTCAGTTCCTTGTTGTCCAGACGCTTCAGCAGCTTCTTGGTCGACTCGCAGGCAATGACCTCGCCGTCATTGATGATGGCAATGGTGTCGCAGAGTTGCTCCGCCTCCTCCAGGTAATGTGTGGTCAAAAGGACCGTGGTGCCCGCATCGTTCAGCGCCTTGACCTGGGTCCAGAGCTGCTGGCGCAACTCGATGTCCACCCCGGCCGTCGGCTCGTCCAGCACCAGCACAGGCGGAAAGTGCACCATGGCCTTGGCCACCATAAGGCGCCGGCGCATGCCCCCGGACAGGGTCCGGGTATAGGCCTTCGCCTTGTCCGCCAGGCCCAGCATCCCCAGGATTTCCATGGTCCGCCGCTCGGCCGGGGGAACGCCGTAAAGCCCTGCCTGGAGCTCGAGCAGCTCAAACGGGGTGAAGAAGGGATCGATGTTGAGTTCCTGGGGCACCACGCCGATGGAGGCCCGCGCCATGCGCGTGTCCCGGTCAATGTCATAACCCCAGATCTTTGCCTGGCCACTGGTCTTGGTGACCAGCCCCGCCAGGATGTTGATCAGCGTGGACTTGCCGGCGCCGTTCGGTCCCAGCAAGCCGAACAGCGAGCCGCGTGGAATGTTCAGGTCGACCTCTTTCAGGGCCACCTTCTCGGGCATGCGCGAGGAGCCGCGATAGACCTTGCCGAGTCCCTCGACGGACACGGCGGTCTCGGGTAACGCCGCGCGATCCGGTGCGGACGGCGCGGCGAGGTTTGATTGCTGGACCTTTGACATGATCGACCTTAACTAATTCGGCGCGCATGCGCATGCAAGTGAGCGATGAACATTGATCCGGCACGCTCAGCAGGTATCATCTGCGCCCGAACAACGGGGCCCAGCCCAACCACGGGGACCAGCAAGGATAACCGCGCAATGACTACACTAGATGATACGCACTACGTGGACGACGAGACCGTGGCCTGCGACGGCGGCGGCGGACCGCTGGGCCATCCGCGGGTCTGGCTGAACATGGAAGGCCACGGCGAAATCGACTGCCCCTACTGCGGGCGTCACTTCGTCCTGTCCGAAGAAGGCCGCAAGGCGGCCGGCAGCGGTCATTGAGACACCGCACGCCAGGAACCCCATCCCGCAAGGCAGGCGCAGCATGAGCGAAAGCACCGGCAAGGCCGCCGCCAACGGCGTGAAGCATCTCTACGTCGTGGACGGCTCCGGCTATATCTTCCGCGCCTACTTCGGCCTGAAGACCCAGATGTCCACCCCTGACGGCACGCCCACCGGCGCGGCCTACGGCTTCACCAACATGCTGATGAAGCTGATGCGGGAGAACGAGGCAGACGGCCTGCTGGTGGTGTTCGATGCCGGCAAGCGCTCCTTCCGCAACGACATCTACGACGACTACAAGGCCAACCGGCCGGAGCCGCCGGAAGACCTGATCCCGCAGTTTCCCATCATCCGCGAGGCCACCAGGGCCTTCGGCCTGCCCTGCCTGGAGTTGGAGAACTACGAGGCCGACGACATCATCGCCACGCTGGCCCGCCGCGGACGCGAGGCCGGGATCCGCGTGACCATCGTCTCCTCGGACAAGGACCTGATGCAGCTGGTCACCGACGGCGTGGACATGCTGGACCCCATCAAGGGCACACCCATCGGACCCGAGCAGGTGCAGGAGAAATTCGGCGTGACCCCGGACAAGGTGGTGGAGGTCCAGGCGCTGGCCGGCGATTCCGTGGACAACATTCCCGGCGTGCCGGGCATCGGCCTGAAGACCGCCGCCGAATTGATCGCCACCTACGGCGATGTCGAGACGCTGCTGTCCCGCGCCGAGGAAATCAAGCAGCCCAAGCGCCGCGAGCGTCTGATCGAGAATGCCGAACAGGCCCGCGTCTCCCGCCAGCTGGTGCAACTGGATAGAGACGTGCCGCTGGACTACGAGATCAAGGATTTCGTCAAGGACGAGCCCGATCCAGACGAACTGCGCGCCTTCCTCGAGAAGTACGAGTTCCGCTCGATCATCAACCGCCTGAGCGACCTTCTGGGCGAAGCGCCGGAACCGGTCCGGGAACGCAAGGAACCCGTCGGCTACAGCCTGGTGACCAAACTTTCCGACCTGGAGGACTGGATCGCACGGGCGCGCGAACAGGGCTGGCTGGCGGTGGACACCGAGACCACCTCGCTTGATCCCCAGCAGGCGCACCTGGTGGGCGTCAGCCTGTCACTGGAGGCCGAAAGCGGCTGCTACATCCCGCTGGCCCACCGCAATCCCAAGGCGGAAGGACTGGACTTCGACCAGGCCGAGGAAGGACCGCAACAGGTCGATTTCGACAAGGCTCTGGTGGCGCTGAAGGACCTGTTGGAGGACGATTCCGTTCTCAAGATCGGCCAGAACCTGAAGTACGACATGCGGGTCCTGTCCAACTACGGCATCCGCCTGACGCCGTTCGACGACACCATGCTGCTGTCCTATGTCCTGGAAGGCGGCCTGCACGGCCACGGCATGGACGAGCTGGCCGAACTGCACCTGGGCCACCGGACCATCTCCTACAAGGAGGTTGCGGGCAGCGGGAAGTCCCAGGTCACCTTCGACCTAGTGCCGCTGGACAAGGCCCTGGATTATGCCGCCGAGGACGCCGACATCACCCTGCGTCTCTGGGAGGCCTTCAAGCCGCGCCTGGTGCCGGAGAAGCTGACCACCGTCTACGAGACGCTCGAGCGTCCCCTGGTGGACGTGCTCTGCGAGATGGAGCTGACGGGGATCAAGGTGGACCGCGACCGCCTGCGCCGCCAGTCCAACGACTTCGCCCAGCGCATCGAGACGCTGGAGGAAGAGATCTACAAGCTGGCCGGGCGGCGCTTCACCATCGGCAGTCCCAAGCAGCTGGGCGAGGTCCTCTTCGACGAGATGGGCCTGGACGGCGGCGGCAAGCGCGGCAAGTCCGGCAGCTATTCCACCGGTGCCGACATCCTGGAGGGCCTGGCCAACCAGGGCCACGACCTGCCGGCCCGGGTCCTGGACTGGCGCCAGCTTTCGAAGCTGAAGTCGACCTACACCGATGCCCTGCAATCCCAGATCAACGAGAAGACCGGGCGTGTCCACACCACCTTCAGCCAGGCCGTGGCCTCGACAGGGCGGCTGTCCTCCAACGACCCGAACCTGCAGAACATTCCCATTCGCACCGAGGAAGGCCGCAAGATCCGCGAAGCCTTCGTGGCCGAAGAGGGTCATACCCTGCTGTCCGTGGACTACAGCCAGATCGAGCTCAGGCTGACCGCCCACATCGCCGAGGAGGACTCCCTGCGCCAGGCCTTCGCCGATGGCCAGGACATTCACGCCATGACCGCCAGCCAGGTCTTCGGCGTGCCGCTGGCGGACATGGATCCGGCCACGCGGCGCCGCGCCAAGGCGATCAACTTCGGCATCATCTATGGCATCTCGCCCTTCGGCCTGGCCAACAACCTGGGCATCGCCCAGTCCGACGCCAAGAGCTACATCGAGGCCTATTTCGAGCAGTACCCCAACATCCGCGCCTACATGGACAACATGAAGAAGCTGGCGCGCGAGCAGGGCTATGTCTCCACGCTGTTCGGCCGGCGCATCCACGTGCCGGCGCTCAAGGAGAAGAACCCGGCGCGACGCAGCTTCGGCGAACGTGCCGCCATCAACGCGCCCATCCAGGGCACGGCGGCCGACATCATCAAGCGCGCCATGATCCGCGTCCAGCCGGCCCTGGAGGCCGAGAAGCTGAAGGCACGCCTGGTCCTGCAGGTGCACGACGAACTGCTCTTCGAGGTCCCGGACGCGGAGCTGGAGGCGACCACGAAAGTCGTGACCGAGGTAATGGAAAAGGCCTGCGATCCCGTGGTGCAGCTCTCCGTCCCGCTGGTCGCCGAAGCCGGCCACGGCCCCTCCTGGTCCGAGGCGCACTGAACCGATCCACTCTCTCCCTGAAATCCGGATGACCTAAGAACAAACTAAGATTTTTGTTGCTTTCCGGATGGGAAATAGCGAAAATGCAGGTGATCAGAACCCCCACGCCTCTCAACGATGCGCACCAGGGGGTTTATTTTTGCTTGAAAACCTGCGCTCAGAATATGTCTCAGCGGACATTTGCAAAGCCGGTCCTTTCAACGAATGAGTTGATCTCCTTTCTTCAGAGCAAGGGGCTCGATTTCAAGCATCAACAGCTTGCCAAACGCTGTCTGACTTATATCGGATACTATCGACTGAAAATTTACATGAGGCCGTTCGAGACGGCCTCAAAGGACTTTCTCCCCGGCACAACTTTCGAGCAGGTGGTTGAGACCTATAACTTTGATAGAAAACTCAGGTTGCTGTGCCTGGACGCCATAGAGCGCATCGAGGTGGCGCTGCGCGCCTGTCTTATAAACGTTATGGGCTGTCATGGCGGCTCACACTTCTATTACGAAGAGAAATTCTTCGAGAACAAGGAAGCGGTAACCCGTATCCGTCGAAAAGGTGAGAACGGGAAACACCTCTCCATTGCACATTACAAAGCTGAATATGGAACGCCCTATCTTCCGGCAATCTGGTGTCTGACTGAAGCATCCACTTTTGGTGAACTCTCAAGATGGTATGCAGATCTTCACCGAGCTTATCGCAAGGAGATTGCCTCGGAGTTCGGCTTTGACGAAAGTATCTGCGTTTCCTGGTTTCGATCCCTATCGACACTCAGGAATGTCTGCGCACATCATGGTCGTTTGTGGAATGCTGAAATGCGTGTGGATATGCCCAAAAAGGCCAAGGCTTACGCGGAAGACCTTGCCAACAATACAAATTGCTATTCGCGGTTGGTGGTCCAGGCGGCTTTGCTGAATAACATTGACCCGAGCAACGGACAGGGCTGGAAATCACAGTTGCGCGAATTGATGGACAGTCGCCCCGCTTCACTTGACCTCAAGTCGATGGGCTTTCCCGAAAACTGGACATCGAGCACTCTCTGGAACTGAAGGTCACAAGCTTATACCTGCAAGCAAGCGAGGCTTCAGAAAACTCGCTCAGTTCAACGGTCGCATTGAGAATCCGAACTTCTCAAACGGTGGACACCCTTACCGCCCCGTGCGGAAGTCCAGGACCTCGGGCAGCCACAGGGCGATGTCGGGGAAAATGGCGACCAGCAGCAGGATGCCGGTCATCGACAGCAGCATCCAGGCCACCCATTTCATGGTGTCCTCCATGCCCACCCCGGCGATGCGCGTGGTCACCATCAGGTTGACGGCAATGGGCGGCGTGAACTGCCCGATGGCAATGTTCATGGCCATCAGGATGCCGAACCAGACGGTGTTCCATTCGAAGGCGTTCACGATGGGCATCAGCAGCGGCAGCGTGATCAGGTAGATCGAGACGCCGTCCAGCACCATGCCGGCCAGCAGCAGGAAGATCATGATCAGGCCCAGCACCACCCAGGCCTCGTCGGAAATCGACAGCAAGCCCTGGGCCGCCGCGTTGAAAACGCCCAGCGTGCTGCCCGCCCAGGCGAAGAGCCCGGCAAAGGAGATGATGATCATGACCACGGCCGTGATCTCGGCGCCGTCGGCCAGGATGCGGTAGATCTCGCGCCAGCCCAGCGTACGGTAAAGCAGGGTCCCGACCCCCAGGCCATAGACCGCCGCGACGGCCGCGGCCTCCGTCGGCGTGAACAGGCCGATGCGCAGGCCGCCCAGGATGATCACCGGCGCCAGAAGTCCCGGCAGGGCATCCATGAAACTGCGCCCGAGCGGCGGGCGCTCTTCGGCCGCCTCCGCCGAACCGAACTGGTGGCGATAACTGAGCCAGACGGCCGGCAGGATGATCGCCAGGCCGCAGAGGATGCCCGGGATGATTCCGGCGGCGAACAGGGCGCGCAGGTCGGTGCCCGGCACCATCACGGTGTAGATGATGAGCGCGATGGAGGGCGGAATGATGATGGCAGTGGAGGACGAGGCCGCGATGAGCCCGGCCGAAAAGGCCCGCGGATAACCGGCACGCGCCATGGCGGGAATCATCACCGTGGCCACTGCGGCCGCATCGGCCGGGCCCGAGCCGGACATGCCGCCCATGATCAGGCTGACCAGGACCGCCACCACGGCCAAACCGCCACGCCGCGGCCCCACCAGCGCCGAGGCGAACCGCACCAGGCGTTCAGCCACGCCCGAACGCTCGAAGGCCAGGCCGGTCAGGATGAACAGGGGAATGGCGATCAGGGGATACTTGGCAATGCCGTTATAGACATTGGTGCCGATCATCTCCAGGGAGGTCGGGCCAAGCCCCACCAGAATGCCCGCCGCACCCGACAGGCCAAGCACGACCGCGACCGGAACACCGGCCAGCAGCAGCACGAGGAAGACGCCAACCAGCAGGAACTCGGGAGCAATCACTGCGCCGCTCCTCCCGCCCGGGCCTTGCGCTCGGCGCGCAGCAGACGCAGGACGAATCCCCAGGCGCGCAGGATGACGACTATGGAAATCATCGGCGCCCAGATGGTGTAGATCCAGCGCGGATAGCCGAGGCCGGGCGAAGTTTCGCCCCACTTGAACTCGAACCAGGTCAGCAGGCCACCGTAATAGACGACCAGCGAGAACATCAGGGTGGTCGCCACCACCGAAAGCATTTCACAGAAAATGCGGCCCGCCGGAGGCAAGCGGTTCACGATGACCGTGATCCGGATGTGGCTGTTGCCGGCCGAGGCCAGGGCGGCTCCCACGAAGGTCATGAAGACCATCAGGAAGGTCGAGTATTCCTCGGTAAAGGCAAAGGAGAAATCGGTGACGTAGCGCACCAGGACGTTGGCAAAACTGATCAGGCAGATCAGCGCCATGGCCAGCGCCCCCAGGGCACGCTCCGTCGTCACGGGAATGTGCGGCGGCTCGACCGGAACCGCGGACTGACCTTCTTCCTCTACGTCACTCATACGTTTTCTTCGGCAATCATAGAGCTGTCAGCAGGCAGAAATCCTGGCCAGGAACAAGGGCGGAGGCGGCAGGAACGCCGCCTCCGCCACTCTTGATCAGCGGTTTTCGATGGCCTCTTCGGCCTTCTCCACCAGGTCCGGACCGATTTCCTGGGTCCATTCCTCGTAGACGCCGCGGGTGGCCTCAACGAAGGCGGCGCGCTCTTCGTCGCTCAGGCGGGTAACCTCGACCCCCTTCTCCTCGATGGAGTCGATCAGGGAGGTGTCCGGCGGCACCAGGCCCTCGCGGGCGACCTCGATGCCATGGGCGCCCGAATCGATCGCCGCCTGACGCACGATCTCCTGGTCTTCCTCGGTGAAGGACTCCCAGACATCGGGATTGACGGCATAGATGAGGGGATCCGCCATATAGCCCCACAGGGTGATGTAATCCTGGCCCAGCTCGTCCATACCCAACGTGGTATAGATGGTCAGCGGGTTTTCCTGCCCGTCCACGGCCCCGGTGGTGAGCGCCGGCTGGGCATCGGCCCAGCTCATCTGGGTCGGATTGGCACCCAGCGCCGTGAAGGTGTCGTTGAACAGCGGCGAGCCGACGACGC
Organism: Fodinicurvata fenggangensis DSM 21160; assembly: GCF_000686045.1. Lineage (GTDB taxonomy): Bacteria > Pseudomonadota > Alphaproteobacteria > Kiloniellales > DSM-21159 > Fodinicurvata > Fodinicurvata fenggangensis. The sequence goes on along the minus strand of NZ_JMLV01000018.1, from coordinate 40,954 downwards.
GGATCTTCAGGCCTTCCAGATCCTCCGGCGTGCGCACGGGATGCTGTGAGTTGGTCAGCTCGCGAAAGCCGTTCTCGGCCCAGGCCAGCGGCACCACGCCATTGTCCTCGAGGATCGAGAAGATCTCGTCGCCCACCTCACCCTGGGTCAGGGCGTCAATGGCCTCGTAATCCGGCATCAGGAAGGGCAGTGAGAAAAGGTTCAGCTGCTTGACCTGTGGCGACCAGTTGATGGTGGAGCCCACGGCCATGTCGATGGAACCGCGGCGCAGAGCCGTGAACTCGCGCGTCTGGTTGCCCTGCACCAGTTCAGCACCGGGATGCACCCGCATCTTGATCCGGCCATCGGTACGCTCCTCCACCAGGTCGGCCCATTCCTCGGCGGCAACACCCCAGGGAAAGGGCTCGGGCAAAACGGTGGAAACGCTGTATTCGTCCTTGTAGTCCTGGGCGGCGGCACTCTGGACCCCCACCGCAAACGCGGTGGCACCAAAGCTCATCGCCGCGGCGGCCAGTAAACTTGTCATCTTTTTCATTGTCTGCTTGTCCTCCCCAATAGAGACGTTCTTCGTTTGCGTGCACTCCAGCGACAACAGGGCCCTGGCAACGGAGACCCGAAACCGTGACAACTGCTTCGCGCGAATGCATGCACAGTCTTGTTGTTTCAGCACAGAAGCCGGAGCAACAGGATACTGTACAACGCTGGACAGTGGATGCCCCCCTCTGAGCGGCGGCAGGATAAACCGCATGCAAGCTGATGGAAAGCCCGCGCTTTCTGCCCCACCTCCCAGGTTTCCTTTGGCCCGCCTTTGACGGGCTGCTAGCTTGACCTGAAACCGCTCCCTCGGAGCACAGTGGACACCTCCGGAAATGCGCACCACCTCCAAGTGGCTTTCCCTGACAGTACTGGTCATTGCCGAAGCGGTGGGCATGAACCTCTGGTTCACCTCGGCGGCCGTCCTGCCCGACATGGCACGGGAAACGGCGCTGCCCGCCGACCGGCAGGCCCTGCTGTCCAGCGCTGTCCAGGCCGGCTTCGTGCTGGGCGCGCTGGGCCTGGCCATCACGGGTCTGGCCGACCGCTTCGACCCCCGGCGCGTTTTCTGCATTTCCGCCCTTGCCGCCGCTGTCGTCAATCTGGTCCTGCTGCTGCCGCCGCTGGGCAGCGACCTGGCCGTCGCGGGCCGCTTCCTGACGGGCGCGCTCCTGGCCGGGGTCTATCCCGTCGGCATGAAACTCGCCGTCGGCTGGGGCCTGAAGGATCGCGGGTTCCTTGTCGGCCTGCTCGTGGGCGGACTGACGCTGGGCAAGTCCCTGCCCTACCTCGCCGCTTTCCTGGGCGGGACCGACTGGCGCCTGGCAATCCTGGCGGCCTCGCTGCTGGCGGCGCTGGGCGGCCTCTTGGTCCTGATGGTCGGCCTGGGCCCGCACCACGCCACGGCCCCCCGCTTCCGTCCGTCGGCCATCGGCCTGGCCTGGAAGGACAGCCGCATTCGCCGCGCCTACATCGGTTATCTCGGACACATGTGGGAACTCTACGCCCTCTGGGCCTGGGTGGCCGCCGCAGCGGGCGCGTCCTACATGGCCCGGCTTGAACCGGCCGCAGCCGAAAGCCTTGCGAAGCTGACCGCTTTCCTGGCCATTGCCCTGGGCGGACTGGTCTGTGTCCTGGCCGGGCGGCTGGCCGACCGTTTCGGCAAAGCCGAAGTGGCCATCACGGCCCTGGCCATAAGCGGCAGCGCCGCCCTCCTCAGTGCCCTGGCCTTTGGCGGTCCGGTCTGGCTCAGCTTCCTGCTCTTCCTCATCTGGGGCCTGGCCGTAATCCCCGATTCGGCGCAGTTTTCCGCCTTGGTCGCCGACTATGCACCGCCCCAGCTCGCCGGCAGCCTGCTGGCTTTCCAGACAGCCCTCGGCTTCGGCCTGACCATTGTCACGGTGCAGGTGACACCCCTTCTGGCAAACGCCGTAGGCTGGCCGGCCACCCTTGCCCTGATGGCCATTGGCCCCATAATCGGTCTCGTGGCCATGCGACCGCTGTGCGGCAGGCCATCCAGATGATCTCCTCCCTGCTACCGGTAACTCCCATGAAGCTTGCCCAATGACCCTCGCCCAGCTTCCGCGCCCTGCCCTGGTTCTCGGCTTTGCCGGGCTGCTGCCCTTTGTCGCGGGCAGCCTTGCCGTCTGGTTCCTGCCAATGGGCTGGAACGACTATGCGCTCTTCATCCAGATGGCCTATGCGGCTGTCATACTGTCCTTCCTGGGCGCCATTCACTGGGGCCTGGCCCTTGCCGGGACAGGCACGGAGGGCAGTGACAGGGACGCGCTAACCTGGAAGCGCCTGGGCTGGTCCGTGGTGCCGGCCTTGCTGGGCTGGTTCGCCCTGGTGATGACGCCGGTGCCCGGATTGATCCTGATGATCCTCTCCTTCTTCGGCATCCTGCAGGGCGACGTCCTGGCCGTGCGCCGTGGCCAGGCCCCGGTCTGGTACATTGCGCTGCGCCGTCCGCTGACCGCCGCCGTGATCCTTTGCCTCGGGCTTTCCCTGATCCGCGTCCTGCTCTAGAGTCCGCTTCCACTGAATTCGGACAAACAGCATTGATAGACGCAGGACAGATGGCACAGGCAGACAGCGAAAACCCCCTCTGGACCCCCAGCCCGGAACAGGTCCGGCAGTCCAATATCCAGGCCTTCCTGACCTATCTGGCCGCCAACGGCGGTCCCGAACTTGCCGACAGCAAGGCGCTTTACGACTGGTCCATCGAAAACATCGAGGATTTCTGGCTGGCGATCTGGAACTTCTGCGAGGTCATCGGGGACGGCCCCGGCGAGCCGGTCCTGCGCAACGGCGACAAGATGCCCGGCGCCGAGTTCTTTCCCAATGCCAGGCTGAACTTCGCGGAAAACCTGCTGCGCCGGCGCGACGACGGTGAGGCCATGGTCTTCCGCACGGAACAGGGCGGCACGCGCCGCTTGACCTTCCGCGAAGTGCACGAGATCGTCTCGCGCCTGTCCCAGGCCCTGGCCGCCGAGGGCGTCGGGCCGGGCGACCGGGTGGCCGGCTTCCTGCCCAACATGCCGGAGACCGTGCTGGCCATGCTGGCCACGGCCAGCCTGGGTGCGGTCTGGTCCTCCTGCTCGCCGGACTTCGGGCACCAGGGCGTGTTGGACCGCTTCGGCCAGATCGAGCCCAAGGTCCTCTTCTGCCCTGACGGCTACTACTACAACGGAAAGACCCTGCCGGTGCTGGAGCGCGTGCGCGACTTCGCCGCCGAGCTTCCGACCCTCTCGCGCATCGTCGTCTGCCCCCTGATCGGCGAGAGCGGCGGCAACACCGGTCTGGACAAGGGCCGCTGGCTGGACGATTTCATGGCCCCCTACGAGGCCGGCGAGATCGCCTACGAGCGCATGCCCTTCAATGCGCCGCTCTACATCATGTTCTCCTCGGGCACCACGGGCAAACCCAAGTGCATCGTGCACGGCGCCGGCGGCACGCTGCTGCAGCACCTGAAGGAACACCAGCTGCACAGCGACATCAAGCCCGACGACCGGGTCTTCTATTTCACCACCTGCGGCTGGATGATGTGGAACTGGCAGGTCAGCGCGCTCGCCTCGAAGGCCACACTGCTGCTCTATGACGGCTCGCCCTTCCACCCGGACGGCAATGTGCTGTTCGATTATATGGAGGCCGAAAAGGGCACGCTCTTCGGAACCTCGGCCAAGTACATCGACGCGCTCAAGAAGGCCGGCCTGTCACCGCGCAAGACCCATGATCTCTCGGCCCTGCGCATGATGGCCTCGACCGGCTCGCCGCTGGTGGCCGAAAGTTTCGACTACGTCTATGACGAGGTAAAGGCCGACCTCTGCCTGGCCTCCATTTCCGGCGGCACCGACATCGTGTCCTGCTTCGTGCTGGGCGACCCGACCCAGCCGGTCTGGCGCGGCGAGATCCAGACCCGCGGCTTCGGCCTGGCGGTCCAGGTCTGGAACGAGCAGGGCCAGCCGGTGGTCGAGGAAAAGGGTGAGCTGGTCTGTGTGAAACCCTTCCCCTGCATGCCGATCTACTTCTGGAACGACCCCGACGGCGAGCGCTATCGCAAGGCCTATTTCGCCCAGTTCCCCGGCGTCTGGTGCCATGGCGACTTCGTCAAGCTGACCCGGCATGACGGCATTGTCGTCTATGGCCGTTCGGATGCGACCCTGAATCCGGGTGGCGTGCGCATCGGCACGGCGGAGATCTACCGCCAGGTGGAGAAGCTGCCGGAGGTGCTGGAATCCCTGGTGATCGGCCAGGAGTGGGACAACGACACCCGTGTCGTCCTCTTCGTGCGCCTTTCGCAAGGCGTGGACCTGGACGACGCCCTGGTCGACCGCATCCGCAAGACCGTGCGCGAAGGCGCCAGTCCGCGCCACATGCCGGCCCGGGTGGTGCAGGTGGACGACATTCCGCGCACCAAGTCGGGCAAGATCGTCGAACTGGCGGTGCGCGACATCGTGCACGGGCGCGACATCAAGAACCGCGAGGCGCTCGCCAATCCCGAGGCGCTCGAGGAATACCGTGGCCGGTCGGAACTTCAGGAATGACAACTCGTACGCCCCACGGAACGGGCGAAAGAAGGCAGGTGGCCTACCTGGCCACCTGTTCCAGGTTTCCGGCTTTTCCGCTTCAGGGGAAGGCTATGGGAAGCGTCAAGGCCGGACCGTGTGGTTCGCAAAAGCACGTGTGGATCAACTGCATGACCGGGAAGAAACGGGGGCTGATCGAGCTTGGGGAGCACCGAAATAACGTTCTTCCCTGCAACTCCACACGATTGCACTATAAGACAACTGATATGGCTTGGGTTGTGACATGCCTGTGAAGATATCCGTCTTCAGCGTCCCTTCCATGACACTCCCGCTTCACGGCCCTGGCCAACAAAACCCTGGGAGAGCCCGAACATGACCCTGCGACCTCTGTCCCCGTCCGAAGAAGAAGATTCGGGCAGTCGACCGTCCTTTGCCTTCACCGCCCCCTTGCGGCCGGAAGCGGAAAGCCTGGAAGGTTCCCTGATCCAGGAGGTATGGGAGGCCGGTTTCGGACGCGAGAACCTGATCGGTCTCTGGGTCGGTGAAGGCGACCTGCCCACGCCCGGCTTCATCTGCGAAGCCGCCATTGCCTCGTTGAGAGCCGGCAACACCTACTACACGCCGAAGCGCGGCGTGCCGGAGCTGCGGGACAGCCTGGCCAGCTACCACAACCGCCTGCTCGGCACGGCCCTCTCGGCCGAGGACGTCACCGTGACGGCCTCGGGCATGTCCTCGGTCATGCTCTGCATGCAGACGCTGGTCCGCCCCGGTGATCGGGTGGCCATCATCTCCCCCATCTGGCCCAACGTGGTCCAGGCCGTGAAGGTCGCCGGCGGCCAGCCGGTGGAAGTGGGGCTGGACGCCAAGCCCGAGGGCGGCTTCGCCCTCAACCTGCAGAAGCTGGCCCGCATTCTGGACAACGAGCGGCCCCGCGCCCTCTTCATCGCCACGCCGGGCAACCCGACCGGCTGGATGATGGAAAGCGACGAGATGCAGCAGGTGCTCTCGCTCTGCCGCGAGTACGGTATCTGGCTGCTGGCGGACGAGGTCTACCACCGCTTCACCTACGACCGGCCGGTGGCGCCCTCGTTCCTCAGCCTGGCGCGCGCCGACGATCCCGTCATCGCCATACATTCCTTCTCCAAGGCCTGGGCCATGACGGGCTGGCGCATCGGCTGGCTGGTTCATCCGGCCGAGCTGGGCGACATCTTCGGACGCCTGATCGAATACAGCACCTCCGGCGGCCAGACCTTCCTGCAGGCCGGCGCACTCACCGCCATCAACGAGGGCGAGGATTTCGTGGCCGAGATGGTGGAGCGCTGCCGTCAGGGCGGCGACATCGTCTATCAGGCCCTGTCGGACCTGGAGCGCGTGCACATCGCCCAGCCCCAGGCCGCCTTCTACAGCTTCTTCGCCATCGACGGCATGCGCGACAGCTTGGCCTTCTGCAAGGAACTGCTCGAGGAAACCGGCGTCGGCCTGGCCCCCGGCGCCGCCTTCGGCAGCTCCGGCGAAGGCTTCGTGCGCCTTTGCTTCGCCAGCTCGCCCGAGCGCATCGCTGAAGCCATGGACCGCATCCGGCCGCTACTGAAAACGGCCGCACGGTAGACTCAGAAGGGGCTGTCCTGCGCCACGCGGATCTGTCCGACCTCCTTGCCTACGACGTTCTTCACCGGCTGGAGCAAGAGGTCCGACAGCGACTCGCGGGCCGCGTCGTCCAGCAGGTTCAACCTCTCCAGCACCCGGCCGGCCAGCACCTCGGCGGCGCGGGTGGCGCCGTCATCGACCTTCAGCGCCGCACCGATGCCCATCTCCGGCACGATGATGGAAAAGACGCCTTCCGCTCCGGTCTTCACCAACACCCGGCCCTGCGTCGCCTCCATGACACGCGTGCAGAAACGCCCGCTGCCGGCCACCAGGAAGGGATGCGCGGCGATAGCCTGACAGATGCGTTCGCAGGCGGTCTGGCGTTGCTCCGGCTGGTCCACCGGATCGGCGAACTGGGCAAAGGCCAGCGCCACGTGGCTCAGCGGAATGGCGATCTGCGGGATGCCGCAGCCGTCGATGCCACGCGGCGCATCGCGCAGTTCGCAACCGCTCATCATCTCCAGGATGCCCAGGATGCGCTGCTGCACGGGATGCTCGATCCGGATATAGCCCCGGGTCGGCGCCCCCAGGTGCAGGGCAGTGGTCAGATATCCGGCATGCTTGCCCGAACAGTTGTTGTGAAGTGCCGTTGGCGTGCCATCGGCGCGCAACAGGGCCTCCGTTGCCTCCACACCCATCGGCTTGTGCGCACCGCATTCCAGGTCGGCTGCAGACAGGCCGATGCGTTTCAGCCAGGCATCCGCCACCTCCACATGGCGCGGCTCGCCGTTGTGGCTGGCACAGGCCAGTGCGATCTCTTCATCGCTGCAGCCGAAGGCGTCCGCCGCCCCGCTTTCCAACAGCGCCAGCGCCTGGAGCTGCTTGATGGCCGAGCGTGGATAGACCTGGCGCTCGATGTCCCCGGCGGACAGCAGGACCTTGCCGGCGGCATCCACCACGGCGAGCGCGGCACGGTGACGACTTTCCACCAGGTCGCCGCGCTTGACCTCGACCAGCACGGGGTTGGCAGAGGCGGCAGCGGTCTGTGAGTCGGCAGAGGACATGGATAGGCTGTTCCTTTTGCTTCGCTTCGAGGAATCGGGACGGGAGAAAACCGGGGCCCGCAGGAGAAATGGACCTTGCCGAAGGCCGCCCGACTGTGCAAGTTCCAGCCCCATGCGAGGATATTTCGGAATCGGTGTCGAACGTATCAGCAAGTCCATGAACCTCGGCAGCCTGCAACGCTCGGCCCATGCCTTTGACGCCAGTTTCTTCTTCACCGTTGCCGCCAACCTCAAGCAGCGGGAGGTCCGCCTGTCCGATACCTCGGCGGCAACGGAACACCTGCCCGTCTATCACTTCCCGGATACCGAATCCCTCACCCTGCCGCGCCACTGCCGCCTGGTGGGGATAGAGCTGACCGACGACGCCATCGATCTGCCCAGTTTCCAGCACCCCACGGCAGCTGCCTATATCCTGGGCCCGGAACGCGGAAGCCTGTCGCCGGGGATGCAGGAACGCTGCGACGTGATCGTCAAGATCCCGACCCGCTTCTGCATCAACGTCGGCCTGGCCGGGGCCCTGGTGATGTATGACCGGGTACGCAGCCTGGGCCGTTTCCCGCCACGCCCGGCCAGCAGCCTGGCACGCCCCGACCCGCTGGAAGCGCATGTCCACGGGGCCCAGAAGATTCGCAGTAAAGTGAAGAACCCTGCCGACTCCGACTAGCCGGCGGGCACCCGCTTCGCCTCCGGTTCCGCAACCGTGTTGCAGAGCTCCGACAAGGGCAGGTAGATCTCGAAGGTGGTGCCGTGGTTCGGCTGGGTGCTCACTGTAACGGCCCCCTGGTGGTCCAGGATGATGCCCAGCAGGGCCGCCAGACCAAGTCCGGTTCCTTCCCCCACCTGCTTGGTGGTGAAGTAGGGCTCGAAGATCTGCCTCAAGGTTTCCTCGTCCATGCCCGTGCCCTGATCGGTCACCCGCAGGCGTGCATGCGGGCCCGAGGCGAGCAGACCGATCCAGGTGCGATGCGCTTCGCCTGCCTGCCCGCCCTGAACCAGGCGCGTCGGCTCCTCGGCCGAACCGTAGTCCCTGAGTCCCTCGGCACGGCCACCGTCGATGCGAACTTCTGCCACGTCGAGGTTGATGCGTCCCGGTTGTCCCTTGATGGCCTGGGCCGCATTGACGCAGAGATTGGCCAGAACCTGGTGCAGCTCGATGGCATCCCCCTCGACCGGCAGCGGATGATCAGCCGTCTTCAGTTCCAGCTCCGCCGGGGCCAGGGTCACGCGCAGCCACTCCACCGTCTCGCTGGCCACCGCGCGCAGGTCCAGAACCTGGTGCGCAGAATTGCCGCTACGGGTGAAGGTCATGATCCGCCCGATCAGGGTCTGGCCCTTCTCGGCCGCCTTCAGGATGGCGTCCACATTGCTCCTGTTGGCCTCGTCCCGGGAGAGGCTGTCCTTCAACAGATCGCCATACCCCAGGATCACGCCCAGTATGTTGTTGAAGTCGTGGGCGATGCCGGCCGCCATGCGCCCAACGGCATCGCGCTTCTGGGCCTCGTGGAACAGACGATCCGCCTTCTCGCGCTGTTCCTGCTGCTGTTCCGCCTCCTCCCGGCTTTCCTTCAGCGTCCCGGCGAGAGCGTTGAGACTGTCGGCCAGCTGGCCCAGTTCGTCATCGCTTTCTATGGGAATGCGCTTCTCGAAATCGCCAGCCTGAATCCGCTCCATGCCTTCTCTCAGGCTGCCCAGACTCTGGTGCACGGACAAGAGGATGGCCCGCAGCGCGATGGTGAAGGCCACGGCCGAGCCCAGCAGGGTGACAGCCATGATGGTCTCGCGCGGTTGGCCCGTCAGGGGCGAAACATCGGGCAGGAACAACAGGTTGACCGAAAGCGAAAGGATCGGCACCAGGATTCCCACGGCGGCGATCAGGATCATCTTGCCGCCCAGGGTTGCCTGGCCCGGTGCGGCGGCAAGGCCATAATCCCGGAAGAAATGACGGCGCAGGCGCCGCACGTAGTCCTGCAGCAGGAAATAGGCCGTATAGGGCAGCAGGACACACCAGGTAACGGCACGGGAGAGCAGCAACAGCAGCATTTCGCCGCTCAGGCTGGCGTCGTGCACCAGGACGGGGGTCACCAAGAAGGCGCTGATGGAAAACAGGGCCGTCACGGCCAGTGCCCAGCGCGTCGCCCGGCTGGGCAAATGCGCCAGGGCCGACAGGGCTTCGTCCGCCCGTCCCTGCCCGGCCAGGAAGGCACCGATCGGGCGATGAATCCACCAACCACCCAGCAGGTTCAGGACCACCAGAAAGACCAGGACCTCGGGCAGGCGGTAAAGCAGGGCGCCCGGCATGCCGGCCAGCAGCACGAAGGTCACGGACAACAGCAGGTCCAGGACCGGCAGGCTCAAGAGGGCAAGGTAATAGCGCAACGTCATTGCGGGAATGCTAGCTGCCAGGAAGTGAAGAACTCATTACCGGCAGCCGCCTTTTCTAAGCCGGGCGTTTCCATCCGGCCTGTCCGGACGCAGGCGGATTCAGTAGCGGATGAAGGGGTTCAGGAAGCGCCCGAACGCCCCGGTCAACTGCAAGGGGGCATCGGTCAGCACCAGGCAGAGACAGGGATCGCCCGGCTCGGACACGGGCCGATGATCGATCTCCGCATCGGCCACCTGGATGTCACCGCGGCCATAGCGGCCGTTTTCATCCCGATAGGCGCCCTGCAGCACAAGGGTGTATTCGGTCCCCTTGTGGGTATGCCGGGGCATCTTGGTATCGGGTGCGATCCACATCAGCCGTAGGCGCCATTGCTTGCCGTCATCTTCGCCGGCGTCCAGGTCGGCCTCTTCCAGGCCGTTGATCACGCGCCGCCAGGACAGGCTGTCCAGGTCGCTGCCTATGTAGCGTCGCAAGGGCCTTGGCAGCGGGCTGTCCGCTTCGCGATCCCCCGCGCTGTCAGCCGGCGTGTCACTTGATTGCTCCTGTTGAGACTCTTCGCTCTCGCGCTCCAGTCGCGCCAGGAGATGCTGGAAACAGTCCGAACTCACGGGTTCCGGCTCCAGGTCTTCCAGCAACAGGCCGCCGATACAGTCATAGTCTTCCACATGACTGCGGCTTTCCGGGTCCAGGGCCAGGTGCGTTTCGATCATCAGAGACGCAGGCGCATTGAGCGCGCCACGCGCATAATCGAACAGCAGCTCTTCCGGTGCATGATGAACCGGCAACGTCACTCTATGTGATCCTCCTTCAGGGCCTTGCGCAGCCGTCCAAGGGCCAGGCGCAGGCGTGATTTCACCGTTCCCAGCGGCAACTCGCTTTCCAGTGCGATGGCGCCGTGGGCCTTGTCCTCGAAATAGGCCATGCGGATCAAGGCCGCCTGTTCGGGCGGCAATTGATCCAGGGCGGCCCGAATGCGTTCGCTGTCCTCGCGTGCCTCGACCCTGATGTCGGCGGACGGCTCCGCTTCCGGGTGCAGGGCCGGATCCTCGCTGTCCAGTTCTCCGCGCCGATCGCGCCTCAGCGAATCGATCCGCTTGTTTCGTGCGATGGTGAAGACCCAGGTGCTCACGCTGGCCTGGGCGGGGTCGAAGCTTGCCGCCTTGCGCCAGATCATGATCATGACTTCCTGGACCAGTTCCTCCGCCAAGCCGTCATTGGCACCCAACCGGATCAGGTAGGATTTCACGCGCGGCGCAAAGTGATCGAACAGCTCTGCGAATGCCGTCCGGTCACCATGCCCGGCAACCGCCCGAATCAGGGCGGCATGGTGGTCGCGGCGCATTTCGGCAGAGGGATCGGCAAGGGTCATGCTGCCATGAAAATCTATTCCAGCCGCCGCCGCAACCGCCGGCTTGCCCCCGTCCCGCACGCGCTCTTTCGGCCGATCCAGTATATCGAGGCTCGCTTCCATGCTGGTTTCTACGCCCGGGCGACGGGCCTGGATCAGTTGCGGCAGCACCGAAGTTGAAGATTTTTCGTTCCCGGCCGAAAAGCCGGAGAATCGAACTTGGACGGCATTTTAGGCAAGAAGGCTTGCAGGCTGGTTGAAATTTGGCTTCATTTTGGCAGAACACCGAAAGGGCTTGCGCTCGCGCGCCGAAGCATCCAAACCTTGGGTGAGAAGTGTCCTGGTATATGAAGGCCGATAGACCGGAACAGGCATCATGATGATTACTGCGAGACTACGGAACAGCATACTCACCCTAGCCGTACTGGCCCTGGCCACAGCCAGCCTTGCGACCGGTGCCGCTGCCCAGTCGGTCAAGCGAATCGGGGATTATCGGGACTGGTCGGCCTATTCCACGACGGAGAACGGCAATCCGGTTTGCTTCGTTGCCAGCGTGCCGACGAATTCGGAAGGCAACTACACGCGGCGCGGCAATGCCTTTGCTATCGTAACGCTCAGGCCCGCCGACAACCGCGATCCGGAGGTCTCCTTCATTGCCGGCTATACCTTCGAGGAGGACAGCGCCGTCGAGGTCACCCTGGACGGCAGCGAGCAGTTCCGCTTCTTCACCCAGGACGATGCCGCCTGGCTGCCCAACGAGCCCGACGCGGACGCCGAGATGATCGAGTCCATGAAGAGCGGGCTGGAAATGGTCGTCAAGGGCACCTCGAATCGCGGCACAGAGACCACGGACACCTACTCCCTGCGCGGATTTACCGCCTCGTACCAGGCCATGCAGAACAGCTGCCCGGACTCCTGACAGCTGCCCTGCAGCCGGTAGGCCTTGAATGCGGGCCAGCGGAAGCGTAGGTAGGGCCCATGAACACACAGCCTGAAACAGCTGCCCCAAGCGAAGGGGCCTCCCGGTCCCCTGCGCGAAACCAGGCGGCTGAGGCCCGACAGGAGGGCTCCGACCTGAACGCGGTGCCACGCGAGTTGATCGGCCTGCCCTACGATCAGCTGGAGGCAGCTGTTGTCGAACTGGACGAGCCGAAGTTCCGGGCCAAGCAGCTTTGGCATTGGCTCTACCATCGCGGGGCCACGGACTTCGCTCAGATGTCTTCGCTGTCCAAGACCTTCCGCGAGAAGCTGGCGCAACGCATGACGGTGGGCCGCCCCGCCGTAACATCGCATCAGGTCTCCAGCGACGGCACGCAGAAGTGGCTGTTGCGCTTTGCCGACGGCAACGAGGCCGAGATGGTCTTCATCCCCGAAGAGGACCGCGGCACGCTCTGCGTTTCCAGCCAGGTGGGCTGCACGCTGACCTGCAGCTTCTGCCACACCGGCACCCAGCGCCTGGTGCGCAATCTCAGCGCCGGCGAAGTCCTGGGACAGATCATGCTGGCCCGCGACACCCTGGACGAGTGGCCCTCGCCCAAGGAAGGCCGCCGCCTGACCAACATCGTCATGATGGGCATGGGCGAACCGCTGTATAACTACGACAACGTGGCCACGGCCCTGAAGATCGCCACCGATTCCCATGGGCTGGCCTTCTCGCGCCGGCGCATCACGCTGTCCACCTCGGGCGTCGTGCCGATGATGCAGCGCTGCGGCGAGGAGATCGGGGTCAACCTGGCGGTCTCATTGCATGCCACCGACGACGAGACACGCAACGAACTGGTCCCGCTCAACAAGAAATATCCGCTAAAGGACCTGCTGGACGCCTGCCGCAATTATCCCGGCGTTCACAACGCCCGGCGCATCACCTTCGAATACGTGATGATCGACGGCGTGAACGATTCCCTGGAAGAAGCCGAGCGCCTGGCCGAGATCCTGAAGGACATTCCGGCCAAGATTAACCTGATCCCCTTCAATCCCTGGCCGGGCACGTCCTACGAGTGCTCGTCGTGGGAAGCCATCGAGGCCTTTTCCGACCGCATGGCCGAACTCGGCTATTCCGCGCCGATCCGCATGCCGCGCGGCCGCGACATCTTCGCCGCCTGTGGCCAGTTGAAGAGCGACAGCCAGAAGAAGCGCCGCTCGCAGATCCTCAAGGAACAGAAGGAACAGGCCGCCGCCTCGGCGTCCGCCTGATCCCCCCGATTTCCCGGATTCCGAAAGTTACGCCGCCAGCTTCGGCAGGCTCGGGCGCCGTTTCAGCGCGGCATCGATCACGGCCTCCACATGGGCCCGTTCCTCGCCAACCAGCGGCAGGCGCGGTGCGCGCACATGCTCGGTGCCCAGGCCGACCTTGGTCTCGGCCAGCTTGATGTTCTGGACCAGCTTGGTCGAGACATCCAATTCCAGCAATGGCACGAACCAGCGATAGATCTCGCGCGCCTCCTCGATGCGCCCGGCCTTGAAGAGCTGATAGATGGCCACCGTTTCCGCGGGGAAGGCATCCACCAGGCCGGCGACCCAACCATCCGCACCCATCATCAGGGCTTCCAGCGCCAGGTTGTCGACCCCGCAGAAGATGCGGTAGCGATCGCCCATGGCGTTGATGATGCGCGTCACCCGGCGCACGTCGTCGGAGGATTCCTTGATGGCGACGAAGCGCTCGTTCTCGGCCAGTTCCGCGAACATCTCCACGCTGACATCCACCTTGTAGGCGACGGGATTGTTGTAGACCATGATGGGCAGTTTCGAGGCGTCCGCCACGGCCCGCAGGTGGGCCAGCGTCTCGCGAGCGTCCGAAACGTACTGCATGCCCGGCAGGACCATCAGTCCGTCGATCCCCTGGGCCTCGGCCCGGGCCGCCACGTCACAGGCCGTGCGCGTGCGCCGTTCGGAAACGGTCAGCAGGACCGGCACCCGGCCGCCGCTGACCTTCTGGGCCAGGGCCGCGATCTCCAGCTTCTCGTCGGGCTCCAGCGTGCTCGCCTCGCCCAGCGAGCCACAGACGATCAGGCCGTCCACCCCGGCATCCACCTGAGCGCGGAAGTTCTTCTCCATCTCCCCCATGTCGAGGCTTTCGTCGGCATGGAACTTTGTCGTCACGGCCGGAAAAACACCGGTCCAGTCGCTATTCATGCGTGTCTCCTCCCTGTATGAAGTTCTCTAGGGGTAGCGATTGTATACAATCAAATCAAGTGGAAAGCACCACAGCCACTGGGGGTACGGTTTACGCCTGCTCCACGCCCAGAGCCTGCTGGGACAGTTCCAGCAGATAGTCGATCAGGGCGTGGCTGGCCGCTTCGGCCGCCGCCGCTTGCCCCGCCGCAACAGCCTCGATCAGCGCACAGTGCAGCCTGGCCGCCTGCTGAAGGTGGCTGTCCACACGATGCAGGTACCAGAAGCGACGGCAATGGACATGTAGAGGGGTGGCCGCAGCCGCGGCGAAGCGATTGCGCGCGGCCTCGATCAGCAGGCCGTCGAAGTGCTTGTCCGCGCGCATGAAGGCCTCCGTGTCCTCCGCGCGCGCGGCCCGGCGCATGGCCTCGGCACAGTCCTGCATCGCCCGGCTGTGGCGCGGCAGGACACGCCTGGCGGCACTGGACACCAGCAGGCCATCCAGCACACGGCGCGTTTCCAGCAGGCTCAGGTGGTCGCCCAGGTGGATTTCGCTGATGAACAGGCCGCGGCGCGGCATCATCACCACCAGGTTGTCGCTGGCCAGCCGCTGCAGGGCCTGACGCAGCGGCGTGCGCGAAACGCCCAGGGACTGGCTCAGTTCCGTTTCCGAAACGACCTGCCCGGGCTGCAGCTGCAATGTGACGATCTGTTCCTCCAGCAGGCGATAGGCGCGCTCGGCCAGGCTTTCGGTCCTGGCGGGACCGCTCCCTTCCTGGGACTCCGTCTGGTCCATCTCCACGGCCGCCATCTTGGCCGCTCCTCCCTTGCAAAATTTCAATTCTCACAAGGTATAAGCACGATGCCGGCTAAGGGAAACAGGCAATTCGGGACGAGCGGACCTATCGGGACAGCGCCTCCAGCGCGGCACAGGCCTCTTCGCCTTTGCTGAGCATCAGCAGGTTCCCGACCTCGCAGAGCGCCACCCAGCCGGAGGGATTACCCGGCGCCACGGCTGACTCGAAGACGGCCGCATTCACGGAAGCGGCGTCCGCGTACTCATATAGCTCCACGCTCTCTCCGGCCCAGCGGCCGCTCCAACCGTCCTCCGCCCCGATCATCTGGTAGTGCTGCTGTTGATCCGGCTCGAAGCCGGCCTCCTCGGCATCATGGATCGACAACGCCCCGGCCTGAGCCACAGGACCCGCCAGAAGAACCGGCGCGGCCAGCAAACACGCTCTCACGACTTTCATGGAACCCCCTGTTCAGTAAGACTTCAACAGTCTAACGCAGGGCAAACACCAGCCAAGCCTTGCCTGCAGTCCAGAATGACTGCACCGCCGTCATAAGGGTCCAGGGATCACGCCAAGCCCCCGACGAAGCCGCTCAGGTCGTCCTGGCGCACCAGGGACAGCCGCACCCGGCCGCGGCAGCCGCGGGCCTTGCACAGCGTCTCCTGCTCCAGCTCGGCGATGGACAGGAATTCCCGCTCCGGCGACACACAGATGAGCGCACGCGTCAGGTAATGGCTATGCCCGCATTTGCGGCAGCGTGCCTCCAGCTTCTGTTCGTCGGCCAGGTCACCGACACGGATGTTCTCTTTCCAGCCGCTCACCAGAAGTCCTCCGCCGAGGGCACGCGCGTATAGCTGATCTTGCCCCCCACGTGGCCGCCCTTGGGCGGGTTCCAGTGGCCCAGGCTGACCACCGTGCCGGCATAGCGCGCGTTGAGTTCATCGATGGCCTGGCTGATGTGCTCCCAGCGCTGGCGGACCCTGTCGTCGCGCAGCAGCAGGTCGAGCTGACGCTCCCCCGCGGGCGAGAGGTCATAGAGGGTCACGCCCACGCGGAAGATCATGACGCCGCGGGGATAGGCCTTTCCCACCTGGACCCAGAGGCCGGAAAGCGCGGAGAGAATCGCCTGGTCATCGCGCACGATGGGCAGCTCTGTCTTGCCGAGCCAGGTGCCGCTGCGGGTCGACAGCCAGAGCCAGAGCCCGCCGGCATAGTAGTTTTCGCGCCGCAGGCGGCGTGCCGCCTTGGTCAGCAGCAGGCGGGAAATCTCCCGCGCGGCCGCAATCGTGCGCGACTCCGGCGGCAGGACGCGGCCGTGGCCGAACATGCCGCGCGCGGCCGGCTGGGCCTGGATGTCATAGCCGTGCAGCGCGTACCACAGGCGCTCGCCGGTCACATTGCCCCACAGCTTGCGCATCTGCTTGGGCTGCAGGGCGTAGAGCTCTTCCGTGGTAAAGACGTTCGCCCGCTGAAGACGCGCCCTCATGTTGCTGCCAACGCCCGGAATGTCGTCCAGCGGCACGGAAAACAACGGGTCCGGCATGGTATCCGGTTCCCAGATGGCAAGCCCGTCACCATAACGTCCATTGCCGTGCTTGCCTTCCTTACAGGCGATCTTCGCCAGCTGCCGATTGGCGGCAAAGCCGATGGAACAGGTGATCCAGGGCCCGATGTTGTCCCGGATCGCGGCCTTGATCCAGCGTGCCAGATCCGCCGGATCCTGCCGGTCACTCGGATCGAGGCGGCAGGTCAACTCGTCGATGGACTTCGCCGCATCGATGGGAATGACGGTCTCGATTTCCGAGAGCAGGGCATTGTGCGCCCGGCGATAGAGGTCCGGTTTCTGCGGCACCAGCACCAGGCCGGGGCATTGCCGCCGGGCCTCGCGCACCGGCATGACGTTCTTGACGCCCTGCGCCTTGGCTTCCCGTGAGCAGGCGATCACCGTCGTCCGGTCAGTGCCATCGAAGGGAACGATGCCCACGGGCCGGCCGCGCAGATGCCTGTCCGCCTGCTGCTCGACGGCGGCAAAGAAGCCGTCGAAATCCAGGTAAAGCCGCTCGATGGTCTCCGGTTTGCGCATGATGCTCTGTTCCCTGAGTGAGAACAAATAGAGAACATTCATGTACACCCAGGAGTCAAGAGCTTCTCGCCGAAGCGTTCAGTATGGCTGGCGGCCATTGCCCCCAGGTGACGGGCGCAAGGTGTATCAGAATTGGACAGTCTCATCCGGGGGCATAGGCGAAACGAGTCCAGGCGCCACAGGGATTGGCGCAAACTGCCCTAAAACAGGGGGGTTGCGTTTCAGTGATTTGATTTTATTGATAAAAAATGGTGGAGCCGAGGGGAATCGAACCCCTGACCTCTACAATGCCATTGTAGCGATAGCCCGCCCAAGGTCTTGATATACAACGATATCGCAAAACCGATTTGGGCCATTTTCGCCCATTTGTTCCCGCCTCGTTCACGGATTCGTGTTCAATTGAACACGGGAGCGCTACACACAGAGCTTAGCCGGCTTGCAAGCTGACCCTTGCGTTGACATCGTAGGGGTCGCTGGTTCAATCCCAGCCGCGCCCACCATCTCTGGTAACGAAGTGGTAACGAGAAGGCCTGGCAACGGGCCACGCTCACTCCCCCAATACCAGCTGCTCACGCGCCCCAGTCCTCCTCCCGAGGTTGGTCTTCTTCAGCGCCAGCCAGGGCGCCTCCTGGTCCGGGTGCAGGCTCACCGGCATGCGGTTATGGACTCTGCCGACCAGGTCGGCCGATGCAACTGAAAAGAAACGTCAGTCAATTGTTCATCGTTCTCGTCTTCATGGAAGGTGGCGTGGGTGCTACTAATACGGAATTGAACAACTTGCTTTCCTGGACCAAAGTTGGACTTGGCAGGTGCAGATGGAGGTCTCGTCGATGGAAATGATACTGCAAGATATACAACGGGCTCTTGATGCTGGCGCCTCTTATGCGGCTCTTGCTGCTACGGTTACACTGCCGGAGGTGTGCGGCAGATGTGAGCAGTCAGATCTATTTTCAACGAAGGGAGAGAATCGCGGCGAACGCGTATTTCAGCGGTTCGTAGAGACTTATTTGCCGGATTGGGATATAGGACTCGATGGCACTGATTTATATTACATGCGCAACGGCCTCTCTCATCGAGGGCAAACAACCCAACGAAACAAGCCACTGAGGTATGTTTTTTCTCCCCCTAATACCGATAACTTCGTGCACAATAATAAGGGGTTTGTGGACGAAGAGATGCAGACCTTACAGATCGACCTTAGGAAGTTCTGCAATGATATCTCAGACGCGGTGCGCCGCTGGGAGCAATCGAATGCGGACAACCCTATCGTTCAAGAAAACCTTGAGGATGTGCTGAAGACCAGAGAGGGAAGCTTTGGGACTGGCATTTATATTGAGGGGGCGCACTGGGTTGCATGAACTCATCCCTCGGGCAAAGCATTCGCCACCGGATGGGTCACTAAAAGACAGAGGGCAGAAACGGAGGGTCTAATCCTGCTCCTCCCGCACCACCTTGCGCACCGCCCCCAGCTTCGCCCGGCAGTCCTCCCCCGCCTCGTAGAGATCGATGATGAAGTACGCCACCTGGCGCTGGCTGTCGCCCTCGGGCGGGACCGGGCTGGGCTGACAGGTCAGCAGGCTCTCCGGCACCTCCTGCTTTTCAGTCCGGATCTCCGTCACCACGCGCTCGCTCGCGCAGCCCGTCAAGAGCACTGCGGATAGCAGGACCGGCAGGCGCATCGTCTTCTTCACTGCTCGCATTCCCTATCTCCTCACGGATCCTCGACAGGCTGCGCAGCCTTTCGGCCAGCTCGTCGCGCTCCTGCGCCAGGATCTCCTGCGTCCGCCGATGGCGCCTGGATGCTTCCTCGAAGGCTTCGACCGTGCGCCGGTTTGCCTCCACGGCCGTGTCCAAGCGTTCCTCGAGCGTCGCATTCTCCGACTGCAGGCGCTCGTTCTCCGCCCGCTCCAGCCACAGCAGGCCGCCCAGGCCCAGCACCACCACGGCGGCCGCAACGCCGAGCGCGACTTTCCAGCTCTTCAGCGCGCCCCAAGCCACACTTGCGATCGTCCCGATCATCAGCAGGATCTCCATTCACCGGCAGTCAGGAAGCCGTGCCAGCGGCAACCACCGATCTGCAGCACACTCGGTCTCAGCGTCGGCGCCTCGCGGTTTCCGTCCCACAACCATGAGGGTGACGGCTCTGGCTTGAAGGGAAGATAGCCCTCGCGACCACAGCCGCAGGGGCAGTTAAAGATCATCCCGCAGGGATCTTCCTCGCCATGACGCACTGTGAATTCGTAAGCGCCTGGCGTTACTCGGACTGCATCAATATCCTCAACGAGGAGCGCCTTGACCTTTGTCATCATCGCCGCCCCTCCAGCATCCGCCACCAGCGCTCGATGCGCCGGACGTATGTGATGGTCTCCTGGCTGTGGTGCCCGGTGACCTGGGGCAGGCAGTAGCGGATCCGCTGCCATAGCAGCGCCCCGTCGCACAGCCGTTGCGCCTTGATGATGTTCCCGGCACCGGCGTTGTAGCTGGCTTGCGCCAGCTTGTGCCGTGCCTCCTCCGGCCGCGGGCTGGACCAGATCTTGCGCAGCTTCGCCATGTAGTAGGCCCCGGCTTCGATCGCCGGGCCCGCCATGTGCGGGCTCACATTGCCATAGCCCAGCTCGGCCGCCACTTCTTGCCAGGTCCCCGGCATGAATTGCGCCAGACCCCTTGCGCCGACAGGGCTGACAGCCTCGGGATCCAGCAAGGATTCCTGATAAAGCTGCGCCTTCCAGCTGCGCCAGAATGGCCAGGCCGGCCAGTAGCGATCGACGGTGCGCTGGATCTGCGAGTCGTAGTCAGTTTTGTAGAGCGGCTGCGACCACGATGCCGATGGCAAGGAAGCGCATACCAAAGTAAAGGCCAGCGCCAATAGGATCGCTCTCGATTTTTTCATAGATGTGCGCCTTGAAATTGATCCCCAGCAAGTGGTCGAAGGCGCGCAGGGTCCCGAACAGCAGACCGAGCGCGATAGCAAGCCAGAGCAGATTCAGGCCCTGGCTGACGGCGATGACTTCACTCATGGTTTTCTCCTTTAGCGGTTGCCGGCACCGTCCGAGGCCAGGCGCCGGTCGCGGTCGCGTTCCTGTTCGTAGTGCCAGATCTGCTCGATCCGCCGGTCCATCTTGTCGAGCTGCTTTGACAGCCCCTCGATGCCCTCACGGACGCTGTCTTTGGTGGCGAAGCGCTGCTCCGCGACCTCGCGATTCTTGTTGATCTTGGCGTAGATCGCGTCGGTCTGCTCGTGGGCCCGCTCGCGCAGGTCGTCGATGCGCCGGTTCTGATTGTGCAGGATCCGCAGCAAGGCGATTCCCAAACCGGCCATGGACACACAGACTGCGACGGCAGAGAGCAAAAGCCCCCAGAACTGATAGGTCTCCATCCAGCCCCCTAGCTGCAGACACAAAGAAAGCCGCCCCCCGGCGGCCTGGAAACGCGAGCGTCCCCTGTCGGTTCAAACGAAGCCCACGACAATCAGGGCGATCAGCAGGTAGTGCACCACGCTGCGGTAATACTTCTGCGCCCGCTGCGGATCCTGCCTGGCCCATTCCGTCGGAATATTCTCGATGGAATGGAAAAGGTCCGCCCAGGCCCTTGGCCGCCAAAAGCTGCAGAGGTTTCGCCACAACCGGCGCCAGTGCGGGCGCATGGCCGGTGCCCACCAGCCGAAACCATGCTCGAAACGCCGACGGTCCGGCTCGGGCAGACGCCCCAAGGCCATGAGAAACAGCCACCAGATCAAGTGCATGCGATCGCCTCCGCTTTCAGATTGTTCAGGTGAAGGTCAGCCCAATGCCTTGCAGGCACGATTTATAGTGGTCATCGTCCTGGCGCTTGATGCAGGGTTGAATGTCCCATTGACCCTGCGTGTGAAGGGAGCAAGCCCATGCGCATCCTGACTGTACTGCTCGTCTGTCTGTTCGCCGCTTCGGCTTCGGCCGCGCCCGGCGATTTCCACTATGTCGACACCCTTCAGGCCGAAGTGCGTGAAGGGCCCAGCGCCGACGCTGAGGTTAAGTTCGTGATCGCCATCGGACGCAAGCTGGTGGAGTTCCAGCGCAAAGGCGATTACATGCAGGTCGGCATCGACAAGGCCGGCGGGCGAGATGGCTGGATCCGGATCGACCAGATCGGTCCCACTGACCCGGATGGACTAACGTATTAGGCGCCGGTCAATTTGATCAGCTTCCTCCTGATTCCGGCCAGGTGATGCCCTCGATCTCGGCGACCGTCGTGGCCGCATCCACCTGATCCTCCAGGGCCTGCTGCGTGCCGATGGCCTCCGCCGCCGCGGTCTCGAAAGCATTGGCCTTGGCGATGATCTTGTCCGCCATCTCCTGCCGGCTCAGGCCGCGCTTGGTCGCCAGCTCGTCCAGCAGCGGCGTGTCCGCATTGCTGTCGTCGATGAAGGCCCGCGCCTGCCGCTCCTGGCGTTCCCAGGTCTGCATCTCGGTGGCGCTGTAGGGCGCCTTCAGGCCGGCGCAGGCGCGGTCACAGGCCGCCCGGATCTGCGCCAGCTTCATGGTCCTGACCTGCTCGAAACGCCTCTGCTCATAGTCTGCGGTGCTGACTTTCTTCATTCCGCCGGCTCCTCTTCCGTACCTTCGGGATCTTCGGGCGGCTCCGGCTCCGGCGGAATGCCGCTCAGCGTTATGCTCTCGTCGTCAGCCAGATTGATCGGGACGGGATAGCGATCGGACTCCTCCGCCTGGGGCTTGTGCGGCGCCCTTACCGTGAGCGTGATCTCGCCGTTCTCGCGGCGCCCGGCCAGCAGGTTGCCGCTCGGCTCCAGCGGTTCGCCCTCCACATCCGGCTCCAGGATCGCCCAGTCTCCGGACAGGTCAATCGCCTCGCCGTCGATTAGGAAAGTGTCTCCGTCGCGCGCATAGGTAACTTCCCTGTCCGCGCGTTGAGGCAAAAATATCAGGTGCATCAGAACCACCTCCCGCTCGCGATCAGGCCGCATTGGATCGTATCGCCTGAGGCGAAGTTATCTGTATTGGTGTATTGGATGACACGGCAATCCGTGTCAGTGACGTTCAACACACGTGTGTGTGTAAGATCTCGCAGAGCTGGCGTAACCGACCCGCCGTCACCTGTTGAAGCGATTGGGCGCGCAGTATCGCCCGCGAAGACCGCCGGATAAGTCCAGTCCTCGTATAATCTCCAGTTATCACCCTGATAGATTAAAGTAATTTCGCCATAGCAGAACTGAGTACCATCAGCGAATCTGACGTATCGTCCATTGGCGTTGTCGCCTTCTTCGATCACGGCGCCCGTTGGCAGGCCGTTTTGTTGCGAAACTCCACCGACGATATTTTTTTCAGTAAAGGCTTCTACTGGAGGAAGCCACTGCTTCAAAGCGATATCGTATCCTCTAAAGAAAAACCTATTTGTCGAACGATTATTATATAATTGCCATTGTTCTCCTTCATTCTCACCATTTGTGTAACCGCGGACTAAGATAAATGAGCCGACCGATGAATATGGTCCAGTGTCTCCACCGCCAGATCTATAAAAGCCACTTCGCACACCTCGCCAGTCTGCAGGAGTGCTGGCCAATGATTCTGTATCATCAACGCCAATCCCAAGACCTTTAATCATATTTACCGCGGCGATCTCTGAGCTGACCCTTTCACCAAGTGGGTCGCTCAGATTGAGAGATCCCGTTAGTTGAGATGATCTAAGATAATCGCTGAGATCCATCACCTTCCGCCAGCCACTCGTGCCGTCGGAGTTCAGGATGACGGTCTGTCCCGAAGCGACGGTCAGGCTGGTGCCGCCGGCGACGGCATCACCGGCCCCGCTGTCGGGTTCGATCGAGACACTGTTGCCGCTGTCGTCGGTGCGCAGGATCGTGTAGCGCAGGCCGGCTAAAGTATCGGCCGGGGGAAGCGTCAGCGTCACGTTGCCGCCGCTCGCGTCCACCAGGACCAGGCCGGCATGGCCAAGGCCCAGAGTGGTGTTGGACGACAGCGCCGTCGCCTGGGTGCCGGCGAGGCGGAGGATGGCAGCCGTCAACTGCTCATAGACCTCACCATCCAGCGAGATCCCGGCTCTCTCCACAGGCCGGCAGACCTCTTCCTGAATGCTGTCGAAGAACGAAGCGGAGAGACTCGTCGCCGGCGTTCCCGCCAGGGGATCCCCGTTGCGGAAACCGTTCTTGCCGGACCCGAACTTATCCGGCTCGACATTGGCTGTGTCGATGCGTTTCATTCACTCACTCCATAGGCAAAGAGAACATTGGTGTGGGCCGGCTTCAGCCGCCGGACGATGCATTCCAGAACCTCGTTGCCCCAGACACGCAGCGCCTCGTCACAACCGGACGTCGCTGTAAAGTCATGGATATTTTCCGATTGCTGCAGGTTCAGGCGCCAGGCATGGCGCCAGGGGTCGGGGTCCAGACTGTCGTCGCAATCCGACTGGCAGTTGAAGGGCCGGAACTCGGTGATGGTTGCATCCGGGTAGCCCAGAGTCTCCGCCAGCTCGATGAAGAAGGCCCGGCTCTGCCCGGCCTGTTCGGTTAGCTGTTGGACCAGACGTTCGCGTCGAGCGACCAGGCCCTCCGCCGGGCCTGTGCAATCGTCGGGCAGGCCGGCGTTTCGTTCCCATGCTGGCAGCATCTCCAGCGTGGCGCGCGGATCGGCCTCGTCCATCAAGTCCGCCGTGCGCGCATGGACAGTCGCCAGTCCCTCGGCGATGGCCTCCAGCAGGGGATCCTCCGCCGGCCAGGCCGGGCCCGGCGGGCGCAGCTGCAGCAGCTGCCGGTAATAATCGTCGCGGTCCAGATCCTGCAGCGGCATCACGGGCTCTCCCAGGTGATGGTGCCGAAGATCGAGATATGCTGCTCATCCACCGAGATATCCGCGGCGGGGTTGATCAGGTCGTGCCGACGTTCTCCGGCGGCCAGGCTGATGGCCTCGCGCAGGCGCGAGAGATAGAGCGTGCCACCGGGCTCGGCCTCCCGGAAGATGAAGTCGCGCACCGCCTCCTCGATCGCGGCGCGCACCTCCGGCGTATCGGGGTTGACCTGGATGGTCAGTTCGACCTCCTCCGGCTGCGGGGCATAGACGGTTAGGTCGCCGGTGACCGGGCGCAGCAGGTCCAGGGCCGACTGCACCGCGTCCACATCGGCCGGCGTCGGGATGATGTCCTCGCGCTCGTCCATGACGAAGGTCACGCCGACGGTGCCCACGCCCAGCTGCAGCGGATAGCACCAGGCGCGCGTGACGCCCGGCTGTTCCAGGGCCCAGGCCACATAGTCATGTTTCGCGCCGCCGGCCGGCGGCCGACGGATGCGGTCGTGCAGGCGCCCGCGCAGGTCGCTGTCGCTCTCGACATCGGCGCCGCCGGTCAGCTCGATCACAGTGGCGGTGGCGCCCACACCCGGGATCGAAGAGACCAGGGACAGCACCGCGCCCTCCGGCAAATTGCCGTCCGGTCCGGCCTCCTCGGCCTCGATCGCCACCTCGGTCTCGCTGCCCGTGGCCGTGGCGGACTCGGTGGTGACGAAGTCGAAGTCGCTGCCCTCGCGCTGCAGTACCGTGCCCTCCAGGATCTCCGCCCCGGCATTGGTGGAGAAGGATGCGCGCCCCTCCGCTCGGGTCGCGCCCTTGCGCGCCACGCCCCACCAGGAAGCATGGCGGTCCAGGATCTCCGCCTCGGCCGTGTCGGGCAGCATCTGGCGCGCCAGCCAGTCCAGGTAGCCATAGAGACCATGCAGACCACCGGCCTGGACGCGGGCCTGCACCTCCAGGTCCGAGCGGCGCAGGGTCTCGTCCTGCCCGCTGCGGGCCAGGATGTCGGCGCGCACCTGCTCGATCAGGTCCGTCAGGCCGGGCCGGTCAAAGCCTGTCTCAGGCATTCAGCATCTCCTGCCAGAAGTTGTCGAAGCGCAGCTCCACCGGCTGCCGGTCGCCTTCGCGGCGCCAGATCCGGACCAGCAGGTCCAGGCGGTCCAGCCCGCGACGGTCCACCTGCACCGAGATGCGGGCTGCCACGCCGTCCTCGCGCATCCAGGCCAGCGCCTCCTCGGCGTACTCCTGTGCGCGGTTGATGGTCTCCTGCGTCAGCTTCTCGCGCGTCAACAGCCACAGGCGGCTGCCGATGCGATCGCCGTTCACCGTGGCGTAGGTGTCGCCCCACCAGCCGTGCCGCCGGTCGTCGGGCAGGCGGTCGTCCGGCCGGGCACGGCGCCAGGTGAACAGCGAGATCAGGACGGCGCGGGTCAGCGCATCGTCGGAACGCATGTCCAGGGACAGGCGCTGTCCGGCCACCTCCAGGGTCGCGGAGTCGGTTGCATACGCCATGGCCTATCCCTCGTGCTCGGGCGGCGAGATCGGATTGCTGCTGCCGCTCACCACGTTGCCGTCTTTCCAGGTGTCGACGCGCCAGGCGGCGCCGTCGTGCACCCAGTCCTCGCCATAGCCGTTCACGTCGAAATGCAGCTTCGTGGCGGCATGGATCTCCACCACGTCGCCTTCCAGGCGCGCCAGATTGTCCGCCTTCACGGTTACGTCCATGGGCGAATAGATCCGGATCCCCTCGCGGGTCAGGTGCACCACCTGGTCCAGATCGTCGTACATGGCGACCTCGCCCGCCTTCAGGTTGCGCAGGCGATAGCGGCGGTCCGCCACGGTGATGACCAGGCCATGGCTGCGGTCGCCCCCGAAGAAGCCGCCCAGCGCCTCGGCCCCAGAGTGCGGATGCGCCGTGAAGCCGTAGGGTTCGAAGTGCTCCAGGTCGCCCTTGACCTCGTCGGCATAGAGCTTGATCTGCAGGCCCTGCATCTTCAGGCCGGCGTTCACCGCGGTCACCACTCCGCGCGACAGGACCAGTCGTATTGCCCGGCGGATCGGCGAGAGCAGGTGTTTCATCTGCCGGTTGCTCATGGTTCTTCCCAACCGAGTCCCCAGGGCGACGAGGACTCACTGCTCGCCACTTGCTTGGCCGGTGGCATTTCGAAAGTCTCCTGCGGGGCCAGGCTCAGGCGCGTCGTGGTGCCGGCGCTGTCCAGGCGATAGGTCACCTCGGCGATCAGCATCTCGCGATCGAGGCCCAGGACGGGGCAGGTCAGGCGCGTGCGCTCATTCACCTGCCACAGCCGTCCGTCGGACTGCCGCCAGCCCTGGACGCGCACCCGTGCCCGCTGTGTCTCGCCCGCTGCCTTCGCCGCCGTCCAGCGCGCCCGCTCGCGCGCCGTGCCGGTGTCCACCTGTCCATCGGCCGTGATCACGGTGACCCGCCGGCGCGGCACGGCGGGATCCTCCGCCACAGCGCGCACGCCGCTGATCGTCTCTCCATAATCCAGGTCGCTGCCCGCCTGCTGGCCCAGAACGCGGTATTCGCTGAAGCGGTCCACCATGTCGAAATCAGCCGAGGCCGAGAGGACGTTTCGGCCCAGCTCGAGCGCATCGGCCGCCCGGCCTTCCCCGGCGCGGGTCAGTACCAGGACGCCCTCGGCATCGTCGGTGGACAGCAGGCCGCGCAGCTCCAGCATACGGGCAATGGACTCGAAGACCGTCTCTCCCGGCTCTACCTGGTGGTCACGTATTGCCGCCCCAGTCGCCACATCGGCGCGCACCTCCACGTCATAGGGCCGCGCCAGGGCGCGCGCTACCTGCTCCACACGCCGGTTGCGGAACTGCCCGCCGTTTTCCACCGGTGCGCAATCCACCAGGTCGGCGGTCTTCGAGCGGCCGCGCAGGCTGACCCGGATCTGCCCGGCGTCATAGCTGATCGGCGTGGCGTCGACATGGCCGGTCACCACCGGGTCAGCCCCGATGAAGACCCGCGCCGTCGCCCCCGGGCGCACCCGCCCGGCCTGCGCCGCGGCCCCCGGCCAGCTCTCGGTGATGGCCAGGGTGAAGGAGCGCGCCTGCCGTTCGATGCTGGCGGAGATCTCCACCTCCAGCCAGCCGGCATGGTCGCGGCCGTCCACCTGGACCCGCACCTGATTTTCTTCGTCCATACCTCAGCGCTCCAGCACGGCCAGCTCTTCGGCCGGCAGGTATCCGGGATGGCGGATCCGGTTGCGGGTCACGATCTCACTTTCCCGGCCGGCGTCCTCGAACAGGTCATAGGCCAGCACCAGGGCCGGCATGGGCGCATTCGGCCGCACGGTCCGCAGCTGCGGGACCGAGGCCGCCCGGCGCGTGATGTCGCGCACCGTCGTGGTGCGCAGCTCGGTCAGCGCGCGGAAGGTCCGGTCGCTCACTTCCGGCCGCTGCGCCTCGGTGTCCAGGCCGCCGCCGATTCGCTCACGCGCCGACAGCGCGTCGTCCAGAACCTCCCACTCCATGTCCGCCGTGGCCCGCGCGGCCTCAGCCAGAGCGGCGCGGCGAGTCAGCCCCGAGAAAGCGCGGGCGTTGTCCGCCTGGGCCCGCCGGGCCGGCGTGTCGAAATAGGTCGGACCCCCGCTGCCCGAGAAGCGGCCCAGATCCAGCAGCGGCTCCAGCCGGTCCCCGCTGTCCATCAGGCCGGCGGCATCCCCCACCAACCCCTGGACCGCCCGGCCCAGGTCCATGGGCGCCGACAGGGCGCCGGTCGCCGAGGAGACGAAGGACGACAGCAGGCCGGTGAGTTCCAGCGGCGCCGCCATGAAGCCGTCGGAGATGAAAGACGACAGCTCGTCCGCCAGGCCGGTGGCCGCATCGCGCACATAGTCGGGCCAGGCCGTCACGTCGAAGGTGGCGGCGAAGTCCGCCAGTGCCGCCTGGTCCAGCAGGTCGGCCGAGCTGCGCGTCTGCACGCGGCTGTTCACCTGCCCCTCGGGATAACGCAGGGCGCCCGCCTCCACGAAGGACATGGTGATGCGGCAATAGCCGCCTTCGCGCCGGTCGTGCGAGATCCGCGTGCCGTCGCCCAGGCAGACCACCTGCAGCTCGCCATAGAAGGGATGGACGAGCGTGCCGGGGCCCGCCTGGTCCAGCGCTTCGATCAGTGCCTGCAGCTCCTGGTCATAGTCCGGCCCCAGCAGATAGGCCGAGATGCGGAAGCGGCGCGTCTGCCGCCCCAAATCCTCGGTGTAGGGCTCGTCCCGCTGCGGGTACTCGTGCACCTGTGCCCGCCGGCCTGCCGGCCGGTCGTCCGCGTCCAGATGAAAGCCGACGCCCCGGAAGCTGCCGGGGCGCAAACGCTCGCGCCAGCTCATGGGGCTGCTCCGCTCGCCAGTGGATGGTTTCCGGTATCGGCCTTCACGTCCATGTCTTCATCCGAGGTGGACTCCACGCGCATGCCGTCCGGCGCATTGTGGAAGCGCACGTCCAGCTGGCCGCCCCAGCGCCGCTGCGCCTCGCGCAGGATCGAGCCCTGCTGGTAGCCCTGCGCGCCGGGCGCCTGCCGCGCCTGCGCGGCCTCGTCCTCGTCGTCTTCCCAGAACTTCAGGCTAGATCCGAAGTTCGCCAGCCCCGTGCCGATCCGGCCAGGCAGGTCCGCCGCGTCCTTCATGCTGTTCACGATCGGCTCGATCAGATTCCAGGCGTCCTCGAAGAGGCCCTCGATCGTGCCGAGAATATTATCGAAGCTGTTCTTCAGCCCGTCCCAGGCCGTCTTGATGGGCTCCAGCAGGCCGAACTTGTCCAGGATCGGACTGATCTCGCCCCAGGCCCAGCTGACGATTCCCTCGATGGCTTCCCAAGTGCTCTTGAAAACACCGTCCATGCCGCGCATGACCTCCTTCACGCCCTCGGCCGAGCGTGCAAAATCGCCGGTCAGCAGGCCGATGATCCATTCAAAGGTACCGCTGAAGATATTCTCCAGGTTGCCCAGGCGCTTTTCGAACCAATCCCCGATGCCGCCCCAGTTCTGATAGATGGCCGTGACAGCCAAGGCGATCCCGGCCACCGCAAGACCTATGGGATTGGCAAGCAGCACGGCGCCAAGCTTGACGATCGCCGCACCGACCGAGACCAGGGCCGCGATCAGCGGGCCGTTCAGCACGGCGATCAGGCCGACCAGGGCGTTGTCCCAGCCGCCGATCAAGTCCACGGCCGCACCCACGCGATCGGCGAAGGTCTGCAGCCCCTCCAGCACGGCCGTCCAGTCCACCTCCTGCAGCCAGGTGGCCAGCCGCTCCACGAAGGTCTCCACCTTGGTGGCGATCAGGTCGCGGTTCGCCTGGATCCAGTCCGTCAGTTGCTCGATCAGCGGCATCAGGACCGGCACGAGCGATGTCCCGATGGCGATGCGCAAGCCCTCTGTGCTCTGCATCAGGCTGGTCATGGAGCGGCCATAAGCCCGCAGGCCCTCACCCATCTCGTCATCGATCACGCGACCGGACTCCACGGCGGCCTGTTGGAAGGCCTCCATCTCCGACTGGCTGGCCGACAGCATCTCGGTGAAGCGCTCGCCGGCCTGGCCGCCGAACAGCTCGTCCACGACGCGCGCCTGCGCGGCCACGTTGTCCATGTCGCGGATGTTGTCGATGATCAGCTCGAACAGCTTGTCGGTGTCGCCGCCGGTCTTGCGCAGGTCCTCGATCGACAGGCCCAGGCGTTCGAAGGCTTCGGCCCCCGGCCCGCCGGCCGTCATCACGAACTCGTCCGCACGCATGGCCAGCTCGCGCATGCCGTCCGCCAGGTCGCCAGGATCGATGCCGAACTGCCGGCCCACCTGCTGCCACTGGGACAGCCACTCCGTGGAGACCTTCAAGCGCTCTGCCGCCTGCTCGGCCTGGACGCCCAGGTCCGACACCCCGGACATGAAGCGGTGCATGCCGAAGACGGCCCCGCCGCCGGCCGCACCGATCAGACCCAGCTGGGTGCCCAGGCGTCCGGCTGCGGAGGCCAGGTTGCCGAAGGCCCGGCGCGGCCCGCGCATGGCATTGGTCATCCGGCGCATGGGCCCGCTAATGCGGTCGACCATCGAGACGATGGCCTGCACGCTGAAGCGACGATCGGACATGGCTGCCTCAGTGAGGGTTCGACGGATTGATTTCCTGGCCTATCCGGCGGGCCTGGGCTTCCCAGAGCCGCAGCTGCGACAGGCGGACCTGCCCCAGCTCGGCCGGGCCCCAGCGCCAGAAATAGGCCAGGTCGAACAGGCGGTCGATCAGGCCGACCCCATGGTCTGGTTCTGCTGAAGGGACTCCGGCGGCATGAAAAAACCCATGATCACCATCAGGCACTCGTTGTAATCGGCGGTGCTCAGCTGCTTGACGGTGCTGGGCGGGACGTCCGCCAGGCGCGCGATATATTTCGAGATCGCCTTGGCCTCGGGCTGCGCCTCGCCGTCGCCGAATTTCATGGGATAGCCGCAGACCGTGATGTCCTCGCCCGTCGGCTCGCGCAGGACCAGGGTCTCGATTTCCTTGCCGTGGGCCTGAACGGCCTGTCTCAGTCTGACTGTCTGATCCATGTCAGATCTCCTCGCATTCAAGGCCCTCGAAGCGCAGCGTCATGCTGCCCTCGCCGGCGTTCAGGTCGCGGG
This sequence comes from Fodinicurvata fenggangensis DSM 21160, assembly GCF_000686045.1. GTDB lineage: Bacteria > Pseudomonadota > Alphaproteobacteria > Kiloniellales > DSM-21159 > Fodinicurvata > Fodinicurvata fenggangensis. Next base: position 10,600 of record NZ_JMLV01000018.1, on the reverse strand, counting down.
CCGACGCGGCCCAGGCGTTGCGCAGGACGTACGTCTTACCGTTCGCCAGCTCGGCCGTGATGGTCACGTCGGTCATCTCGCGGATCCGCTTCAGCGAGAGGTCCGCGTGGTCGGAGATCTCGCCCTCGATATAGGGCACCCGCTGGTTTTCGGTGTAGCCGTGGACGCCGTCCAGGCCGGCCACACCTTCCCGTTCGTAGGGATCGGGGCTCACCGTGAAGCTGCCCCGCAGGTTGAAGGACTCGCCATCCGCCTTGAAATAGCAGGTCCCGGCGATGCGCTTGCTCATGGGTCTTTACTCCTCGAAAGATCGGGAGGCGCGGGGCCTCACTCAGGATACTGCAGGCGGAACTGGGCCAGCAGGGCGAAGACCCGCAGCTGGTTCACCAGGTCCGGCGGATAGAGCACGTCCACGCGGTTCGGATCCGTGGCGTTGCGCTCGACCACCAGGGCCTCCTGGAAGGCCTCGCGGTTCTCGACGATCGCCAGCTCCTCCATCGCGGCGTACTGCGCGACCAGCTCCGCCTTGATGATCCGCGGCGTTACGATCGCCTGGCCGGCCCCGAAGCGCGTGCCGTCGTTGGCCAGCTTGTGGCGGCCGAACTTCTGGGTCACCGCCTGGCGCATGCGCCGGATGATGTAGGCCAGCTGGAACAGTGTCTGGACGTCCAGGTAGCTGGGGTCCGGCTCGCCGTATTCGTTCTGCTGGTACGTCGTGATGGAGCGCTCGATGCGCACCGTGCCGTCCTCGCTCGCCGCCCAGGTGGCGATGCCGTCGAACAGCAGCGTCTGCCGCTCGCTGATCGTGAAACGCTTCTCCGAGCGGGGCGCCAGGACGCCCTGCAGCGGCAGGGTCTGCAACGGCCGCGCCGGATCCGTCCGCAGGCTGACCGCCGCCTGGCCAGTCCAGGCTGCCGCCCATTCCCAGGGCGGTGTCGGGCTGCCGTCATAGCCGACCACCGTCACATGCGGGTCGTTGCGGCCGGTGCCAAAGGTGTTCAGCTCTGACAGCGTGCCCTGCATAGCGCTGAAGACATGGCCATAGATCTGCTTCGACCAGGACCAGCGGCCCGTCACGTCGCCCCATTCCTCCTTCACGGCATCCAGGTTCGCCGTGTCGGTATAGGGCATGGCGACGAAGTCGTACTCCTCGTCCCCCAGCTGGGCCAGGGCGTCGGCGATCTCGGGATCTCCCGAGCCGTCGGCCATGGCCGTGACGGTGATCTCCAGGCCGTCCGGCGTGCGCTCGCCGCCGGCATTGCCCAGGAAGTTCAGGCGCAGGTCGATCTCGTTGCCCAGGTCGCCGCCGTGGCGCGCCGTCAGGTTGACCTTCGAAGCCGTGGTGCCGTCCACCTCCGCCGTCACCGGCAGGGCCGTGATGGCGTTGACGTCCTCGACGATGGCGGCGGCCACGTCTTCGGCATCGTCGTCGACGCTGACCGCCGTGCGGATCCGCTCGCCGGCGATGTAGAGGTTCACCTGCCCGGCCGTGGTGGCCGTGCCGGAGATCTCCAGGCTGCCGCTCGCCGCGGCAGCCGCGTCGGCATCCGTCAGCGGCAGGCACCAGACTTCGCCGAAGTCGTCGTTGCGGCGATAGGCCTGCATCATGCGATGCAGCATGGAGCCATTGCCGAACAGGCCGCGGGCCTGGTCGGCCGTGCTGACCAGCACTGGGACCTCGGCCTCGGCATCGCCGGCCTCGAGCATCTGCCCGATCAGCAGCGCGCACTGCTGGATCTGGAAGTAGCTGGCCTGGCTGTTGTCCACCTCCGCATAGAATAGCGGCACGCGGACGTTCGCGGGGATACGCTCGAAAGACACCGCCATGGCTTAGTCCTCCTTCTTGCTGGCGCCCGCCTGGCGGCGCTTGGGCTTCTGGGCCTGCTCCAGCTCGCCCGCCTGCAGGCGGCGCAGCCAGTAGCTGGATCGCGGCACGTCCCGGCCTTTCGCCGGCACAGGCTTCATCGTCTCGGGGTCGCGCACCAGCGCCCCGGCTCGAGGCTTCACGTACATGGTCCTCACTCCTCTTGCGGGATGTCGAAGTCGCCTCCGACTTCAATGCGGCCGTCGGGGCCGGGATACTGTCGGTTCGGGTCGGCGGCCGGATCGATCACGTCCACCTCGAAGCGCAGGCTCTTCAGCGTGTCTTCGACCTTCGGCTCGAAGTCGATCTCACGCCACGCCTCGATCACCAGGGTGGCCACCGCCTTGCGCTGCGATCCCTCGCCGTCGGTCTCGTTCGTCGTCTCCACCAGATCGATATGACTGGCCAGGTTGACCCAGTCGGGATCGCTCATCAGGGCGCCCTCGATCGTCAGTGCCTTCTCGTCCAGCCGTGTAGCCAGGTCGTCCCCGCCTCCGGCCGTATCGTGGAGCTCGATCTGCAGGCGCTGCCGTTCCCGGAAGGACGGCATGTGCACTTCCTGGCTGACGTTCTCGTACCGCGTCGACGGCGTGTGGATCAGGATATAGGGCAGCTGCTCCGAAGCCCGCGGTGTCACCGGGGAGTCGAAAACCTTCGCGGCCAGGTCCGGCAGCGCCGCCTTGATCAGCGGCAGCGCCTCATGCCGCAGGGCCGTGCGCCAGGGCAGATCCTCAGACATTGCCGTTCCCCACCTGCATCAGGCGCAGCCGCACCGCCGGCTCGGATTGCCGTTCCGGCGGATCGCAGACCTCGAAGACCCGGCTGTCGGACAGCCGAACCAGGTCGCCCTGCTGGGGATCCACGCCCGGCAGGTCCTCCAGGCGCAGGTCCAGCGAAGGCTGGGTGTCGCCCATGGGCACCTGGCCCAGCTGGATCAGCTCGTGCGGCTCGTTGAAGATGCCGCGCGTCTCGATCCAGTCGGCGGCGTCCAGCGGCCGGTACTCCACGTCCTGCGCGAAGATCCCGGCCACCGGCCGCACCGTCAGGCTGTCCCAGTCCAGGGCCATGATGGATCAGTCCTTGAACAGACCGGGGTTCTGCTCCTGGAAGCGCGCCCAGCCCGCGTCCCGCTCTTCGGCGGATACGCTGTAGCCCAGCATCTGCGCCAGGGCCGAAGTCGAGGGCACGCCGGCGGCGGTCATCTGCTCCTGGTCCGACCGGTCCATCTTGCCGATGGCCTCGGAGATCGCGGCCGTCAGGGCCTCGCCCTCGGGCTTCGCCGGCTTGGGCGCGGCATTGCCGGCGGGCCAGTTCGCGCGGCCGGCCTTCACCAGGCGATGGGCCTCCGCTTCCTTCACCGAGGCTTCCTTGCCGGCCACCAAGCGCGATCCGCCGCGCTCGATCTTCAGGGTGATCGTCGGCACGATCGTCAGCTTCTTGTCCTTGCTCATGTCTCTTCTCCGAAAATACGAAGGCCCCGGTCACCCGGGGCCTTTCGTCGTTGGATGGTCAGGCGTCAGCCTGCGATCAGGCCGGCTCGCGCACGCGGATGCAGGCCGCAGCGTTGGGCCGCGACGGGATCACCAGCGGTGCCGACTGGGTCATGACGAACTCGGTCGGCGGATCGTCGTTGATCCAGTTCTTCGGCCACCAGCGGGCCGGCACATACCCGGCACGGGGGTCCTTGATCCCGCCGAAGGCCTGGACACCTTCGATCAGGCGGCTGGCCGGGATAACCGTGTGTTCCGGAAGGAAGGGCACCTGGTTCCCGTCGTCGTCCTCGTACTTGGCCGTATAGACCCAGTAATCGGTGGTGCCGGTGCTGCCTTTCCACTGGACATTGATCCGGCTGTCCGGCGCCAGCTCGAAGCTGGCCGAGGTGCCGCGGCGATTGTCCAGGGTGTCCCGGAAGTCCTCGTCCGCGCGCAGCAGCTGCCAGGCCTTGGTGTCCATCACCACGTCGGTCACCGGGGCCGAGGACTTGTCGCCGACCAGTTCGAACCACTCTTCCAGGTCCTCGGTCGGCTTCACGCCGGCCTCGCCCCACTGGGCACCCCCGGTCAGCTGGATGGACAGCTCGGAATCGCGCCCGAAGTCCACCTCCACGGTTTCGTAGTCTTCGCCTGAGACCGTCACCTTGCCATTGACCATGGCCTGGACGGCCATCCATTCCAGGCGCAGGTCGATGCCGATTGTGTGATCGCGCAGGATGTCGGCGATCACCGCATCGCGTCGCTGCGCCGGGGTCATCTCGCCCATGTAGCGCTCGCCGGCTCGGCGTTTGAAGGGGCGGTTGGGATCGACGGCATCCTTGGGCTTCAGGTAGGCCGGCTTGAAAGACCGGGTGGTGGTCCCACGACCGCGCATCGGGCGGCCCTGGACCATCGGGCTGACAAAAGGGGCCAGCTTCTGGGCCGTCTTCACCAGGTCGAAGTCGATCATCTCGGTGTCGAAGGTCTGTTCCTGGGCAAAGAAGGTCTCCAGGATAAAGGTCGACGGTCCGTAAAGGTCCTCGACCACGCGCAGCAGCGTGCGCGTATCGTACAGGGTCACATCCATGATACTTGCTCCTCGGTCTGCCGGCACGCTGCCGGGCAATGGGTTGAAACTGGCAGCTCAGGCTCAGCGCTGATCCGGCTTGCGCAGGAAGATCGGGCTGCCCAGAAGGGCCTGGGCAACGGATTCGGCATCGTGGCCGGTGCCGTAGACCAGCTTGTCCGGATCGAAGCTGCCGGACATGTAGACGGCGGCCTCGACGGCCCCGCCCGATGCGTCCACCGCATAGGCCAGGATCGCCTTCGGCGTCTCGGAACCGTCGCTGGCGCCCGATGCCGACAGCTTGAAGGTACCGTCAGCGGTCACCTGGCCCAGCACGCTGCGCGCCTCGAGCTCTTCGCCCGAAGCAATGGTCACCGGCTGGGTGTGGATGGGAAAATCGCCGGAGACGAAGTGCCCCGGCTGGTACTCGAACTCAGCGGAATCCGCAGGCATGGCTCTATCCTTTCAATATCTTGAGGCTGAAAAGCGCCTTCGCCCCCTGTGAAGCGGCCCTGTTCGTCAGCCGCGCTGTTTTGACGGCACCTGGCCGCCCATCTTCTGGTAGTTGCCCAGGATCGAGGCGGCCGGATTGCTCTTGTCCGCCCCAGGCTTGCCGCCCGGCCCCAGGTCCGGCTGCGCGGCCTGCTGCATGCGGGTGTCGAAGCCGCTGCCAGAGTCCTTTGACATCCCGGCCAGCGCCGATTTCGCGGCCTTGGGCTCCATGTCCGTGTCCAGGGCAAAGGCCATGGCGGCCGACATGCGGCCCTTGGCCTCCTTCGAGCGCAGGATCGAGGCGATCCGCTTACGCTCACGGCCGCGCTCGGACATCTCCTTGTCCTCGTCCTCCGCGGACTCCTCCTCGGCCTCTTCATCTTCGGCTTCGGCGCCCTCCGCCTCGGTCTCCTCGGCCTCTTCGGCTTCGGTGTCCTCGGCGTTCTCGGCCTCGGTCTCTTCCTCTTCGACGGACTCCGCCGTCTCCTCCTCAGCCTTGCGGCTGAGCAGTCCAAATCGCTTACCCATGGCTTTCTCCTTTGGAATGTCCGCCGTCCAACGGCGGGGTGAGGGCCGGCTGTCAGGCCGCCGGCGCTGCAGACAGCTCCTTCAGGCGCTGTGCGAAGGCGTCATAGACGGCTTCGGGCGCGCCGATACCATCGGCAAGGCCGATCTCCAGGGCATCACGGCCCGTGTAGGTTCCGGCCTCTGTCCCATAGACCGTGTCATCCGGCAGGCCACGCCAGTCCGCCACTCGTCGCACGAAGAGATCGCGCACCTGGTCCAGCTCGCGCTGTTCGCGCGCCTGGACGTCGTCGCTCAGCGCCTCGAAGGGGTTGAAATCCGCCTTCCGATCACCGCTGCGCAGGACCGTCACCTTGATCCCCGCGTCGTCCAGGGCGCCGGTGAAGTCCACGTGCAACAGGATCGCGCCGATCGAGCCCACGCCGGCCGTCTCGCTGGCCAGCCAGACCTCGTCGGCAGCGGCCGCGATGGCGTATGCGGCCGAATAGGCCATTTCGTCGGCCAGTGCGATCACCGGTTTCACGTCGCCGGCCTCACGAACGCGGTCCGCGAACTGGAAACAACCGGCCACTTCGCCGCCTGCGGAGTGGCAATCCAGCAGGATCCCCCGGACGCGGCTGTCCTCGAGCGCGGCGGTCAGCTGGGCGCCCAGGCCGTCGTAGCCCAGTTCGCCGCTTGAGGCCCGGACATGGCCGGACTTGTGCACCAGGGTGCCCTTGACCTCGATCACCGCGATTCCGTTCAGCGGATCCAGCAGATAGCCGTTCCCGCCACAGGCTTCGCGCATTGCGCTCTCCTGCAGCGGGCCCAGGTTCGGTGCCCCGAAACGGGACGCCGGCGGCGGACTGGCCCAGAAGCTCTGGTCGGCAGGTGGAGCATCACTGCGGATCTCCACCTGCTGGCCCAAGCCCAGCCGTGGGGCTAGGACGCGGGCCACCACCTCGGCCTTGCGGGGCTCCGCCAGGACCGGCGTGCCAAACAGGCGCGCGGCCAGAAAAGGATGTGACGTCATGCGTTAGCTCCCGTTGCCGTCGCTGCTCTCGCCGCCGACCTGGACGCTGTTGCCCTCGCTGTCGGTCTCGCGATAGGCCGTCTCGCCATCGTCCATGGGACCCAGATCCAGTTCTTCCATCTGGCGCCGCTCGGCCGCCAGCTGCTCCAGGGTCTCTTCCCAGTCCAGGCCCTGCTCGGCATTCTCGCGGGCCAGCGTGGACACGCGGTTGACGCGCCGGGTTCCGGCGGCAACAGCTTCCTTGACGGGGTCCACCCAGCCGCGGCCGGGCCCGATCCAGTCGCCCTGCAGGTAGGCCGCCGGGGCTTCCCAGAACTCCGGGGCGCCTGGCGGCGGCTCGATGTAGCCGCGATCGAAGGTCTCCTCGAGGAAGCAGAGAAGCATGGGCGATGCCAGGCCTTGCGCGAAGAACTGGCGCTCCGCCGTGATGGTGCGCCAGGCCTCCAGCATGGCAGCCCGCTCGCTGCTGTAGTTTGTCTGGCTGTAGTCACGGCTGATCGTGCTGGGATTCAGCCCCGACGCGGCGCTGAGATTGCGCAGGCTGGCGTTCACGAAGTCCGCTGCCTCCCGGTTCGGCCGGGACGCCATGGGCATTTTGATCCCGTCGCCGCTTGGCAGGACGGGATCCGCATCCCATTCAGCTTCACCGGCGCCTCTTCGTAAAAGTCCATGCGCCGTTCGTTGTGGTTCTCCCACTCGTTCTGCCCGCTCAGCAGGTCCGCTGCCGCTTCCGGCGGCAGGCTGGTCTCGATGTAGGCCGCCAGCACCGCATTGGCGACAGCCGCCTGTAGCTCGGCAGACTCGTACTTCTGGTTCATCTTCATGCGCCGGACGACAGGGGCCAGCGGGCTGATCCCGCGGGTCTCCTCCGCCTCGGTCGGCAGGAAGTAGTGGATCACCTGGGGCCGGCCCCAGGCCGTCTCGCGCGGCACGCGCTCCCAGGCATAGAACTCGCTGGCCATCATGTGCCAGTCGCCGGGGTGCGCCTTGCGGAAGTGGTAGGCGACCGCCGCGCCATCGTCGTCCAGCTCGACCCCGCCGCGCAGATAGGCCGTGTCCGGCGCGTGGTTCGGGTTCGACAGCCGCTCCGGATGCACCAGGCGGAAGTTCGTGGTCCAGCCCCAGCCCGGCCGCGGCTTGTACCCCGGCACCATCAGGGTCTCGCCATCAATGATGCGATGCCGGAAGCCCTGGTAGAACAGGCCGGTCACCGTCGTCCGGCGCGAGGCATCGGCGTAGCAGCGCGGGTCGTTGGCGAACTGGCGCCACTGCGCCTCGATCTCCTTGCCCAGCTGCCGCGCAGCCTCGAAGCTGATTCCCAGTGCCCGATAGTCGGGCCGGCTGTTCAGGCGGAACTGCGAGCCGATGGCGGCGTTCACGAAGCTGGTCACCGTGCCGCTGGCCCAGCCGTCGTTGCGCACCAGGTCGTGCAGCCGCGCCGCGATGCGCTCGCGCTCGGGCAGGTAGGCCGAGTCCGCCGACATCGTCGGCGGATCCCAGGTCATCAGCTCCTGGCTGAAGGGATCGCCGGCGTCATAGGCTGCCATGCCCCGGGCCTTGGACTTGGCGTCCGGCAGGGCATAGGGATGGCCCGTCTTGTCCAGGATCGAGGATTTCTGAGCGGCCGCCATCAAAAGACCACCCTCAAGGCACGGCGGGGCTTCTGCCCCAGCTCGGCCTTCAACTGCGCGATATAGGCCTCCAGGTCCCGGCGGGTCGCCTGTGTATAGGTCACCTGCCGCCCCGTCGCATCCCGGGCCGACGCCACGGACGCCCCGGTCAGCAGGCGATGCAACGCCTCTTCCGCTTCCGCCAGCCGCTCGGCTTTCGTCATGATCTCAGCTTCCCTGGTTGTACCGTTTCAGACGGGCGGCCAGCTTGCCGCCAGCCTTCGGCTTCTCGGTCTTCGTGGTCGCCTGCTCTTCGGCCGGCGGACGGTGCACGGCCTGCAGCAGGTCCAGCTGCGCGTTGGCCGCGGCGGCGGCCTGGGCGCCGGCGCGGGCCGCCATGTCCTGCCACTGCTGCGTGGTCCATTGCTCCATGCCCAAGTGATAGGCGGCCGCCCGGGCATAGACCGCGCAGTCCAGCACCTCGTTGCGTGTCTGCGGCAGGAGCCGCCAGGCATAGTCCACCCGGCCGTCCTTGCGCTCGATGCGCACCAGCTGCTCCGAGACGATCTGCTGGAACAGGTCGTCCGGTGCGCCGGTCGGCAGGAAGGCAAAGCCCGGTGGGAAGTTCCCGTCCGGCCGCGGTCCCTCCATCTCCAGGGCGGAGTAGATCTCGCTCTTCATTCGCCAGGTGCCCACCAGGCGGTTGGCACCGGCCCGCCGCGACGGCTTGCCCCGCGGCGTGTAGTGAATCGTCTTCGGGTTCGACAGGGCCCAGTCCGTCCGGGTCGTGGTGCTGGCACCCTTCACCGCGATCGCACCCTGCTTGCTGCGGCACCAGTCGTGCACCATCGCCGGCCGGAAGCCGCTGTCTACCGCTGTCACCGCCAGGTTTAGATTGCGCCCGTCCCGGGTCTCCTTGGCCTCGGCCCACCAGGCTGTCAGCTCGGCCCAAACATCCGGGGCCGAGGTGTCGCCCGAGAAGACCTTGTGTTCGACCAGCGCGCTCGTCCGCCCGACGCCCCAGCCCCACAACGAGACCTCCAGGCGATCGGCCTGGACGTCCACGCCGGCGGTGGTGAACAGTACCCAGGCCGGGATCTCTCCGACCGCATGGCTGTCGATTTCCTGGGCGCGGCGCTGCAAGTCCTGCCAGGCGGGGGCCTCGCCCTCGCCTTCGTAGACCTGGCCGCACCAGAGGTTCAGGAAGGCCTTCCGCTTCTGCGGGTTCTCCCGGCTCGCAACCTCCTGGGCCCAGAACTGGTCCAGGGTGACCAGGCGGCTCATCAGCGCATCGACGTGATAGGAGCGATGCCGCTCCACCCACGGCCGCTGCGCGACCCAGCGGCCCTGCCCAACCATCAGCCAGCGATCCGCTTCCGTGATCACGCAGCCGTTGGCCTCGCAGACCAGGAACGCATTGAACGGCGCCCGCTCGGCGCCGCGCACCTGCTCGGGCTTCAGCACCTGGTCCCCGCCGCAATGCGGACAGGGGCAGACCCACTGCCGCCCGTCGCCTTCATCGTAGGCCGCGTCGATGCGGCTCAGCCGCGACAGCGTCGGCGTCGAGATCTCCAGACGCTTCCAGCGACCGTCGCGGCCGAAGGATATCTGGCGGGCCGCCAGCATCTCCATCGGGTCGCCCTGGTTGTCCACGTCGGCCGGATACTCATCGACCTCGTCCGCCATGACATAGCGCACCGTGGCCGAGCGCAGCGCCGCCGCCGAACTGGCAATGCCCAGGGTGATGCCGCCACCCGGGAAGCGCTTGTGCGCCGAGGTCGAGCCTTCGCCCGACCGGCTGGCGATCGGCGAGATCTTCGCCTTCACTGCCGGCGAGGAATCGATCAGGCGCTGCAGCTTCTCGCGATTGAAGCGCTGATGCGCGTCCTGTGTCGGCTGCACCACCAGGGCATCGGCCGGCGCCACCGTGGCGATGTATCCCAGCCAGGCCAGACCCACCAAGGTCAGGCCGGTCTGCGCGCTCTTGCGCACCGTCACCCGGTTGCAGGGCTCGTGCAGCGCCAGGCTGTCCAGGATCTCGGCGGCATAGGGCGCCTCGTCCCGGGACCACCGTTCTCCGGCAAAAGGCCCGTCCGGCACGACCACGTTCTCGGAGGCCCAGCTGCTCGGCTGGATCACCGGATCTGGCATCAGGCCAACCGCCAGGGCGCCCGCCACTATGGCGAGGGTACTACGCCGCAGCTTGGTCATCGGCATCCTCCTCGCCTTCGTCGTCCTCGGCCTGGACGCTGTCGTCCACGCCGGCCAGGGATTCGGCCAGGGCCTGCTGCAGCTCCGTCGCGCGTTCGCGCAGGAAGTCGCGCAGCTCTGTCTGGTCGTGTCCGGTCAGCTGCGCCAAGGGCACGGCCCACCGCTCCATCTCGCGACCGAGCCTGTCGCGCAGGCGCCGGCCGCAGGTCGTCATCGCTGCCTCGACCTCGGCCCGGGGGCGCAGGCGGTCCTGCTTCTCCTCGAGCTCCAGCTGCAACAGCTGCCGGCGCACGCGCTCGGTCTGTGTCTTCTCGTCGCGATAGCCAGGGCCGGCGGCAGCGGGCGCCG
>NZ_JMLV01000017.1 GCF_000686045.1 Fodinicurvata fenggangensis DSM 21160 | reverse complement strand
CGTTGCCCAGATTGGTGCCCGTGTGAAACAGAATGTCGCTGCGGATATGGAGGATATGGATGCGGAGCTAAGGGCGATGCTCGACGCTCAGATCCTTGAACTTGAACATCGGATTGAAAGCATGATTGCACAGGACGACGCTCTCACCGTCAAAGCGGAGCTTCTCCGCTCTATTCCAGGGATCGGTCCGGTCTCCGCAGCCATGCTCATTGCGGAAATGCCCGAACTCGGACGGATGACGTCCGGCGAGGCCGCCGCAATGACTGGCCTCGCGCCTGTATCCCATGACAGCGGGACGAGGCGCGGCCGCCGGATGATCGCTGGAGGCCGGCGCGCCTTGCGGCATGTGCTCTTTCAAGCAGCGCTCGCCGCCGCATGCCACAACCCGATCCTGAAATCCGTCGCCAGCCGCCTCAAGGAACGAGGAAAGCCGCACAAGCTGGTCATCATCGCCATCGCTCGGCGCCTGGTTACCACCGCAAACGCAATCCTCAAATCAGGCCTTCCATGGCGCCATCAGGTCTGTGCATAAACACAGTTGCTAGTCTCTATCTCCCAACGGGCAGGCGGTATTTTTAGATCACCGATGCCATCACCACAGGATGCCTATCCACGCCTAGCTGATCCAGGCACCTGCTGCGACGTCTCTGTCGATAACAAACTGAATTAACTAGTTTATTTAATAAATCAATTGACCGCTACAGTTATACTTTATGTAACACTGTGAACAGCCTCAGGGTGCCAAGGAGCCCCCCGTTTGCCCACAGGGCGGGTGCATGTCAAAGCGGTTCATGCCGCCTATTCGCTTGTCCCGTATTGGCTTCTGGCCGGTTCCCAGGCCGCCTAGCGACGGATGCGCTAGGTAGTATTGAAGAGTGTGGAGCAACGTCGACACTGGTCAACGGACCAAAAGCAGGAGATCCTGGCTTCGGTTGGGGTTTACCGGGCCAGCATTTCGGATGCTGCGCGGCGCTACGACATCACGCCCTAGCATAAACTACCAGTGGCGCTGCGACTTGCGTCGCAAGAACCTTCTGGCGGATGGCACGCGCAGTCCTGGTAGTGGATATGATGCCGCAGGCCCTGGCTGAGCAGACTTAGATGTCGGAGCAGGTCGGTTTGTTGATATCGGCCTCCCAACGTACAGCGCCTGCGCTTTGCTAGCGCTACGCTCGAGGCGGCGGTACGCCACATGATCCGCCGGGCAGTGGCGGCATGACCGGCCTGGGCAATGGCATGTACGGGTAGTGTCCCGATTGGTTGGTATAGGTTCGGCTGGGCCGCAATTCCATGGGATATCATTGAGTTTGCGTATCAAATACCCAGAAGAGGCTGAGCTCAGAAGGTCTGGAAACTACAGCTCCCAGGGTCAGTAAATACGCAAGCAAACAATATGCACCAGAATTTGCATACAAATGGTGTGCGCAAAAAACTATTGCGTATGAAGATAATGCCTGTACAGTTTGCATATACGGACGCAACGCAAATGCGGAAGGCTCCTTATGGCGACGATCGAAGCTTCTCAAGCTGTGCCTCAGACAACAACTGAGCTAAGTGCTATCGTAGAAGGGGTTCGCCGAGGTGATGATCGCAGGATTGGACGCCGAGCCCTGGGTGCTCTGGTATCAATGCTTGAGCACCCGCATCGTGCTGCAGTTCAGAATATTTCCCAAATCGCAAAAGAGACCAATGTAGATCCCTCGACCCTGACGCGGTTGGGGCAGCGCTTGGGTTTCAGCGGCTTTACTGAGTTGCAGGAAGTCTTTCGCAGGCACGTTGCTGAGCGAGGACTTTTCTACAGCAGCCAGACACAAGGCCTAATAGAGAGGAACCACTCAGGTGCCCCCAACGGCCTTCAGGATCTTGCGAATGAGGAAGTCGGCAGGCTTTTGGAGACGGTTGCGGGGCTTGATGAAGAGGAAGTCAGGCGTGCCGCGGAACTGATCTGTAAGGCGGAAGTGGTTTATGTGATGGGGTTGAGGGCAACCCATGCTGTTGCATACTTCTTCTCTTCTTTTGCCAGCTTCTTGCGCCCCAGAGTTTTCATGATTGGAACGTCTGGGGCAGCTATCGCCGAAGAGATGGCGCAGATAACGGAAAAGGACGTCTTCGTTCCTGTTTCCTTCAGGCCCTATACCCAGATCACGGTAGACGCTTGTACAGCGATGATGAAGAGGGAAATCCCTATTGTCGCTTTGACCGATCTTTCCTCGCCGATCGCTGGGGAGGGGCCGTCACATGTCACCCTAAGGGCTAGAAGTCCCTTCTATTTCAGTTCTGCCGCTTCGAACTTTTTTGTAGCGCAGATCTTGTTGTCTGCGGTTGCGCAGCAGCTTGGTGAAACTGCGATTGGGCACATGGGGAATGTCGAGGTCTTGCTTAGGGAGCTGTCTATCGAAACCGAATAATAATGAGCTGGGCAAATAAAAACCGGCCGATAACTGCTTAACCAAGGGAGCACATGGATGACTGGGATACATTATTCAAAAGCGATCAATAAAGATCGCAGGACTTTTCTTAAGGGTGCTAGCGGACTTGCAGGAGCAGCATTCCTATCAAGTTTGGGATGGTCGGTGACAAGAGCCGAAGCTGCAGAGGGGGTATTGAGAGTCGTTCCGCAGGCTGATCTGCGTACTCTCGATCCCGTTTTTACTACAGCACAGATCACAGCCAATCACGCGCACATGATCTATGACATGCTGTTCGCAATGAACGATGAGCTGGAGCCACAGCCTCAAATGATTGGGGATTACTCAGTCAGTGACGATGGACTGACCTACCAATTCACGTTGAGGGATGGGCTGAAGTTTCACGATGGGTCTGATGTCACGGCACAAGACTGTGTTGCTTCAATAAAGCGTTGGTCTCAAACGAGAACAGAAGGCGGCTTGATGATGGAGCGCGCCGATTCTCTTGAGGCTGATGATGAGAAAAGCTTCACGCTACAGCTATCCGAGCCTTTTGGAATGGTCTTGTTGGCATTGGCCAATCCAGTTCTTCCCTGCGTTATCATGCGCGAGGAAGATGCTCAGAAAGCTGCAAGTGAGCAGGTTGAAACGACAGTTGGCTCGGGACCCTTCATCTTTGTGGATGATGAATGGGATCCGGGACACAAGGTCGTTTATCGCCGCAATCCCGATTATGTCCCGAGAGAAGAGCCTGCCAATGGTTTGGCAGGAGGCAAAGTCGTGAATGTCGAGCGGGTTGAGTGGCTCTACATCCCTGACTCAGGGACAGCAGTACAGGCCCTTCAGGCAGGCGAGGTGGATATGTTGGAGTTCCCCTCGCACGATAAGCTCCCAGCACTGGACAGTGACCCAAATATTGCCGTTAAAGTCATAGATCCAGTTGGTTACCAAGGGATGCTCCGGATGAATACATTGATTCATCCATTCGACCATCCCAAAGCCCGTCAGGCGCTGCTTTATCTGGTCCAAACGCAACAGCAGGATTACCTATCCGCTATGATTGGTGCACCGGACTATGAGCGTGTCTGTCTTTCACCATTCATATGCGGATCCCCCAGTGAATCTGAAGCAGGCCTCGAGCAATTCGAGGGTGATGAAGATCCCTTCGAGGTGGCCCGTAAGCTTTTCGAGGAAGCAGGCTACGATGGTCGCCCCGTTGTGTTCATGGATCCAACTGACCAGAACTTGATGCACCTCATGAGTCTTGTCGCTGCAGATCATCTGCGGCGTGCGGGTGTGGAGGTGGAGCTACAGGCTCAAGACTGGAGTACACTTACGTCTCGCCGTCCCATTAAGGAAGGCCCGGAAGAGGACCGGGGCGGTTGGCACATATTCCCCACGTGGTGGCCGGGTTTCACGATGCAGAACCCGATTACCAATGTTCCGCTGGATACGAGTTGTGATGGAGACAACTGGTATGGGTGGCCCTGCGACGAACAACTGGAAGAATTGCGGGTTACCTATGCCAACGCTCAAGGCGACGAAGAGCGCCAGGAGATCATGGATGGTTTGCAAACTCGGTTCTTTGAATCTGTTCCATATGTTCACGTTGGACAGTTTTTCCGGCCCGTAGCCTATGTGGAAGATCGAGTAAGTGGTGTTGTTGGGCAGCAAAGCCCAGCCTTCTGGAACATCGAAAAATCCTGATCAGTTGAGTGCGGGTATCTACGGATAACCCGCACTCATTTTTTTTTTGGGGTAATAAAAACAAATACTAAAAGGGACTAGGGATTAAATGTCACCTGATCCAAAGCCGAACACAGATTTGGCAACAGCTCTCGACGATGCTGCTTCGCGATACCTTTCAAGGAATCCTCTTAGTTTTGAGCAGCACAACCTGGCTCGCCAATCGATGCCCGGCGGCAATACGCGGACCGTGCTTTTCTGCGAACCATTTCCGATCACTGTCGTCGAGGGAGACGGTGCTTATATTCGTACCTTGGATGGAAATGAATATGTTGATTTCCTGGGGGAATACACGGCTGGTTTGTATGGCCACTCCGAGCCGGTCATAATCAATGCGGCAAAAGAGGCCCTGGATGGCGGCATCGTTCTGGGCGGGCACACAAAGATAGAGCAACAGCTCGCCGAATTGCTCTGTGATCGCTTCCCATCCCTCGATCGCGTACGTTTTACCAACTCAGGGACAGAAGCCAATCTCATGGCTATGTCGCTGGCCCGTGCAGCCACCGGTCGAAAGAAGATTCTTGTATTTAATGGCAGCTACCATGGCGGCGTTTTTGTTTTCGCTGGTGGTGGAAGCCCGATCAATGCGCCATTCGACTTTCTTTTGGGACAGTATAACGACCTCGAGAGCACCCTAGAGGTTGTTAGAGAGCACGCCGCGGATCTTGCAGCCATCGTAGTAGAACCCATGATGGGTGCAGGAGGCTGCATTCCTGCAAAGGCAGATTTTCTGCAAGGCCTACGGGATGCTGCTACGGACACAGGTGCCTTGCTCATCTTTGATGAAGTTATGACATCACGCTTGGCACCGGGTGGTCTGCAGGAACTTCTGGGAATCACTCCAGACCTGACAGCTCTCGGCAAATACATTGGGGGAGGTTTTAGCTTCGGGGCCTTCGGAGGGGCATCCGAACTGATGGATCGTTTTGATCCGCATAAACCAGGGTCATTCCCTCATGCAGGTACCTTCAACAACAACATACTGACGATGTCAGCTGGATATGCCGGGATGAGCCGTGTCTTCACTTCAGAAGCATCACGTGAGCTCAATCAACGGGGGGAAAGCCTGCGCCACCGACTGAATGAGATTTGTGAAGCTGCTGGGGTCCCAATGCAGTTTACTGGTCGGGGCTCCATGATGACCGTGCATATGTACGATGGCGAAATTCACACTCCCATGGATGCGGCTCGGGCGAACAGCGATCTACGCGAACTCTTCTTCCTGGATCTCATAGACGCAGGTGTGTGGTTAGCTCGACGTGGGATGATCAACGTCTCACTGCCCATGAGGGATGCGGAGTTCGACAAGTTGTGCGGCGCAGTCGAAGAGTTTGTCTCAGTACGGAAGCCCCTGCTTCTGAAACAATGAGTTTCTGAAAAGGAGAGAGTCATGAAAGCTGGCCTGATACAGATGTCCCTCAAGGGAGAGACAGACCTTTCGCCGGACGTTCTACGAGAGCATATGCTCGATGCTCATGAGAAGCTGATCGATCAGGCTGGTGCCCAAGGCGTCCAAGTTCTGTGTATGCAGGAGATTTTCAATCAGCCCTACTTCTGTGCTGTAACTGATGACAAGTGGTTTGCTGCGGCCGAAGAGGTTCCAGATGGCCCCACGGTTCAGCGAATATCCTCCCTGGCCCGAAAGCACAGTATGGTTATCGTCGCGCCTATCTATGAAATAGACGACGGAAAATACTACAATACTGCAGCGGTTATAGATGCCGACGGCAAGTACCTGGGAAAATATAGAAAAAACCATATTCCCAATCTTCCCGTGGGGAAGGAAACCTACTATTTCGAGCCGAGTAATATGGGATATCCGGTGTTTGATACCCGGTATTGCAAGCTTGGCGTCTATATCTGCTATGACCGTCATTTCCCGGAAGGGTGGCGCGCACTGGCACTGAATGGCGCGGAGTATGTGGTCAACCCAAGTGCGACGCCAGCAGATCTGAGCCGATACCTTTGGCAAATTGAGCAGCCTGCAGCTGCTGTCGCCAACGGCTTCTTCATTGGGGCGATCAATAGAGTTGGCAGGGAAGCGCCCTGGAATATCGGTGACTTCTACGGATCCAGCTACTTTGTGAGTCCAAAGGGACAAATCTTAGCTCAAGCGAGTGACGATCAGGATGAACTCGTTGTCGCTGATCTGGATTTGGATGAAGTCAAGGAAGTGCGTTCGAAGTGGAAATTCTTCGAGGCACGGCAACCAGGAACTTACGCTGAGCTAACGAAATAAGAACCAGTATTCAAGCTCGCACAACGAATAGAATGTACAGTGGAGGCTAGAGATGAACCGGGAAGACCTAAAGGGTAAAATTCAAACAGTTACCGGCTTGATTGAGCCGGAAGCTCTTGGCCAAACGCTCATGCATGAACACGTTTTGTGCGACATCCGCTCCCCAGAGAAGCGGAAGATCAAAGCCAACGATCCCGAGATCACTCTCCAGAACTATCACGACATCGCTTACGGTAGAGTCGAGCACATAACCAAATACCGGTTGGATATGATTGAGGTGGCCAAAGAGGAAATGCGCCAGCTCAACAAGGTTGGTGGCCAAGCCGTTGTAGAGCTGACCTGCGGTGGGTTGCGCCCCGATCCAGAAGGTCTGGTTGAAGTCGCCAAGGATAGTAACGTCGATATAATAATGGGCTGCGGCCATTATGTTGAAGAGTACCAGGACCCTGAGAACTTCAATCGAAGCGTGGACGATTTTGCTCAAGAGATGGTTGGTCAGGTTTTTGAGGGTGCCTGGGGAACCGAAATACGGGCAGGCTTAATTGGTGAGATAGGTTGTCAGTCCCCTTGGACGGACCTGGAGAAAACAGTGATGCGGGGGGCTATCATCGCGCAGGAAGAAACCGGCGCGGCATTGAACGTCCATCCTGGACGCGACCAAGATCAGCCCCAGGAAGTGGCAGATTTTGTCAAAGAGCATGATGGTGATGTTTCGCGACTGGTTATCAGCCATATCGATCGCACTATCTTCGACGAGGAACGCCTACTTCGTTTGGCGGATACCGGTTGCATCATTGAGTTCGACCTTTTCGGTCTCGAGCACACCTACTATCCGTTGGCAGATATCGATATGCCAAATGATGGTGCCAGGCTGAAGTTCATCCGGACTTTGATCGAACACGGTCATCTGGATCAAATCGTGATCTCACAGGATATTTGCTATCGCACAAGGCTCTCTCAGTTCGGTGGCCACGGTTACGCCCACATTTTCAAAAATGTTCTTCCGCTGATGCGAGAGCGCAATTTTACCGAAAACGAGATCGAGGCCATTCTTGTTCGGACTCCTCGCAGAATTCTGACGATACAATAAGACTCTGAAATCTGCAGAGAGGAGCGACTCGTGTTCTCCTACATAGTTCAGCGACTGCTAGCCACCATTCCTGTTATGGGCGTCGTCGCCCTGGTGGTCTTCTCCCTTCTATACTTTAGTCCTGGGGACCCAGCGACAATCATTGCCGGAGATATGGCCAGCGAAGAGGACGTGCGCGAGATCCGTGAACAGATGGGCTTGGATCAGCCATATTTTGTTCGCTTCGGCACTTGGATTGGCGGGGTTTTGCAGGGTGATTTGGGAACGTCCATTTTCACCAATCGCCCGGTTGCAGACCTTATAATGCAGAGATTGGAGCCGACCGTTGCACTGACTGTGTCTACGATGATTGTGGCTGTTGCCCTTGCGGTGCCTTTAGGGATCATCGCCGCTTGGAAGGCTGGCACGGCTATTGACCGGATTGTGATGGGGTTTGCTGTCCTGGGATTCTCAGTTCCGGTCTTTGTAATCGCATATACCCTTATTCTGATCTTCTCAGTATGGCTAGAAGTCCTGCCGGTTCAAGGATACGTCAGTATTACCGAAGGTTTCTTGCCCTTCGTCCAGCATCTAATCCTACCCAGTCTTGCCCTTGGGGCCGTGTTTGCTGCTTTGATAGCGAGAATAACAAGAGCGAGCATGCTCGAGGTCCTGAGCCAGGATTATGTCAGGACAGCAAAATCCAAGGGGCTTAACCAAAAAGAGGTCTTGCTGCGCCATGCGCTGAAGAATGCAGCTGTTCCCATTGTTACAATAATTGGGATCGGTGTGGCGCTGCTAATTGGTGGTGTGGTCATCACAGAAACGGTGTTTGCTATTCCCGGATTGGGGCGACTAACGGTGGATGCGATCCTGCGTAGAGACTATCCAATCATACAGGGAGTTATCCTGCTGTTTTCATTTGTATATGTATTCATCAATCTCCTTGTGGATGTAAGCTACTGCTTCTTCGATCCGAGGATTCGGTACTAACATGGCAATCACAACTCTTAACCCTCCTCGGATTGCAAAGAGTCGGCTCACTGGTCGACTGGTTGCTCAGATAAAGCGTCATCCCACTGTAGCTTTGGGCTCATCACTGCTGCTTTTGATGGTAGCTATGGCTCTTCTGGCCCCGCTGCTACAGACCCATGGCCCACAAGATATTTCTCCAGCTGATCGACTTCAGAACCCCTCAAGCGAGTTTGTGTTTGGTACCGATATGCTGGGCAGGGATCTGTACAGCCGCGTTGTGCATGGCTCAAAGATATCGCTGCTCGTTGGTGTTGGGGTTGCTGCTATTAGCATCAGTGTCGGTTTGGCCATAGGCCTGTTGACAGGTTTTCTTCGATGGTTTGACGCCATTGTAATGCGGATCATGGACGGACTGATGTCCATTCCACCTGTGTTGCTCGCCATCGCCTTAATGGCACTGGCTGGAGCTAGTATTCAGAACGTGATCATGGCGATTGCCATTGCTGAAATACCAAGAGTGGTCCGTCTGGTTCGAAGCCTGGTCCTCAGTTTACGAGAAGAACCATATGTCGAAGCAGCCGTGTCCAGTGGCACGCCCCTTTTACGTATTCTGATACGACATATACTTCCGAACACACTTGCTCCGTTGCTCGTGCAAGGAACCTACATCTTTGCATCTGCCATGATCCTGGAAGCTATCCTCTCCTTTATCGGTGCAGGCACACCTCCGGAAATCCCGAGTTGGGGAAATATTATGGCTGAGGGGCGGACCTATTTTCAGTCCGCACCCTTCATAATTCTCTTTCCCGGCTTCTTTCTATCGCTCGCTGTTCTGGCCGTGAATCTCCTGGGAGATGGCCTGCGCGACGCTCTTGATCCGCGATTAGCACGGCGACTGTGAGGAGAGTATGGTGGCAACAATCGAAAGCGCCGAAGAAGATGCGGTTGGACAGCAGGGGCACGATGAGTCCGCTCTGCTGGAAGTGGAAGGCCTCTCTACGTACTTTTTTACCCGTGATGGTGTGGTGCGTGCCGTAGATGATGTTTCGTTCTCCGTTGCGGCCGGGGAAACTGTCGCAGTTGTTGGCGAAAGCGGCTGTGGGAAGAGCGTCACCTCCCTTTCGATAATGGGACTTCTACAAACGCCTCCGGCAAGGATCGTCTCCGGACATATCAAGCTTCAAGGACGTGATCTCCTGACGTTGCCTGAATCGGAGATGCGCAAAGTCCGCGGCAATGAGATCTCCATGATCTTCCAGGAACCAATGACCTCGTTGAATCCGGTACTGACGATCGGTCGCCAGATAGGTGAGACATTGGTTCTGCATGAAGGATTGAGTGAGAAAGAGGCAGAGAGCCGAGCTGTTGAACTGCTGCGCCTCGTGAACATTCCGGAAGCCGAGCGCCGGGTGCGTGAATACCCACATCAGCTTTCAGGCGGCATGCGTCAGCGTGTGATGATCGCTATGGCGTTGGCATGCCAACCCAAGCTGCTTGTGGCCGATGAACCGACAACTGCCTTGGATGTGACAATCCAGGCGCAGATTCTCGAACTCATGAGTGACCTCAAGCAGAAAACTGGAAGCGCGATCATATTTATTACGCACGACCTGGGTGTGGTGGCGGAAATGGCCGAAAGAGTCGTCGTCATGTACGCCGGAAAAAAAGTGGAGGAAGCGCCTGTAGTAGACCTATTTGAACGCCCTCGACATCCCTATACAGCTGGCTTGCTTGATTCGGTACTCAAGCTTGGCAGCTCCTCCGGAGAGAGAGGGAAAAGACGGCTGAATGAGATACCTGGAACAGTTCCCTCCTTGAAAGATGAGATTGTCGGGTGCCCCTTTGCCCCGCGTTGTTCCTACGCTACGGACTACTGCCGAACCGATGCTCCTGTCTTGGAGGAAAAGGCCCCTGAGCATTTTGCCGCTTGCTTCCATTCCGATCAGCTAGCTGAGCAGGAAAACTGAGAATGACTATCGGAAGAATAGCTCCAGAGACGGAAACCCCTCTGCTGGAAGTGGAAAACCTGAAGAAGCACTTTCCTATCCGGAAGGGCTTGTTTTCTCGAGTGGTTGGCCAGGTCTATGCCGTAGATGGCATTTCCTTCTCCGTCGCTCCCAATGAAACACTAGGTATTGTCGGCGAAAGTGGTTGTGGTAAGTCGACAGCGGGCAAGGCGATCCTGAACCTCATCAAGCCCACTGATGGAGAGGTGAAGCTTGAAGGCAAACGAATAGATAATTTAAGCGGCGCTAAGATGCGGTCCGTTCGAAAGCAGCTTCAAGTCGTATTCCAGGATCCATACTCTTCGCTGAACCCACGTCTGCGGGTCGGAGAGATTGTGGGTGAGCCGATACTCAATTTTGATAGCCGCAATCGACATGCGCGAGAAGAGCGCGTTATCGAATTGCTGGAAAGAGTTGGGCTGCCCGCTGATGCCGCCAAGAAGTATCCCTATGAATTTTCGGGCGGGCAGCGCCAGCGAATTGGTATTGCGAGGGCACTCGCGTTGGACCCCAAGATGATTGTGTGTGATGAGCCAGTTTCTGCCTTAGATGTCTCGGTCCAGGCACAGGTCGTAAACCTTCTAATGGATCTTCAACAAGATTTGAAACTCTCGTACTTGTTCGTAGCCCACGATCTGGCAGTGGTTGAGCACATCAGTCATCGTGTTGCCGTGATGTACCTGGGCAAGATTGTCGAGCTTTCTGACAAGCACTCACTGTTCAGTGACCCGCTCCATCCATATACAGAAGCGCTTCTTTCCGCGGTTCCTCAACCGTCACCACGACGAAAGCCAGACAGGATTGTGCTTAAAGGCGATGTGCCCAGTCCTATAAATCCGCCCAAGGGGTGTCGGTTTCACACCCGCTGTCCATATGCTTTCGATCGCTGTTATGTTGAGGAACCTCCGCTTCGCGAGGTTGAGCCGGGACGTCAAGTTGCCTGTCATCTCCATGATGATGCAGAAGGAACCAAGGGCCCTTCATTGCCTTCATAGGCTCTATTTATTCTTGTTTTCGTTTTGCCCTGCATTCCATCGGTAAGTTATACCAAAGGCTATGAAGTTTGACTTGCATGGGCCCAATTGCGGAAGCCGATAGAGGTTATGATTTCCGGCCTGGCGATAAGCTTCTGCCAGGCTTCGCAGATGACATCGAGGATATGGCTGTAACTCTCAAAGACGGTGTTGGATAGCCAGTTGTCGCGCATGTACTGCCAGAGGTTTTCCACAGGGTTCAGCTCGGGCGAGCGCGATAGCAGGAAGATCGGCGTTATATTCTTTGGAACCTTGAGCTTTTCTGTCGTGTGCCAGCCAGCACGGTCCATGATGAGGATGGCTTGAGTGTTGGGTGCGACCTGCCGGCTGATCTCGTTCAGATGCAGCTCCATGGCATGGCTGTTGGCCCTGGGCAGGGCCAAGCCGGCTGCCTTGCCCAGAGTGGGGCAGATGGCACCGAAGAGATAGGCGTTCTGGTAACGCTGATCGGCGGGTTGGCGTGGCCGCGTGCCCCGTTGGGCCCACTGGCGGACAATTCCGTTCTTCTGACCGATCCGGGCCTCATCCTGAAACCAAATCTCCACCAGCTTGCGCCTTGAGAGGTGGCTGATGTGGGCTTTCAGGGTGTGGGAGAAGTTTTTTTGAACGCTTCCAATACCTTGGTGTCCTGCTTGGGGTGCTGGGGCCGGGCGCTGATGTGGCCATATCCCAGCTGGTGCAGGAGCCGTGAGACGTGGCGTTCGTGATAGCGTACGCCGAAGCGCTCCTCGATCACCCGCTGCAGATCCCGACGGCGCCAGCGTACCACACCGTCTTTCGTGCGATCCGGCCCCGCCTCGACGAGCTCAACCAATTCCGCTTTCTGCGCCGCCGACAGCCGTTCCGGAGGTCCGGAACACCAATTGTCGTAGAGACCATCCGGACCCGACGCATTGAAACGGTGAACCCAATCGCGCAGCGTTTGCCGATCCATTCCACCGATCTGCGCCGCATTCGTCCTGCTCATCCCATCACGAACTGCCGCCAGGGATAAAAGCCGACGGCTCTGGTTGGCATCCTTGCTGCGCGCCGCAAGCTGGCGCAGTTCTCCAGCTGAATAGTCCTCACGAAGCTTGACTGCTGTTCCAATGGCACGACCTCCTCGTGCCGGAGCGAATCATAAAACGCTCCGCATGGGAATCCCTGGAGAGTCAGAAATCAGAGCCTTTGGTATCAGACATGGTTTCCTTGGATGTATAATTGCGATTCCACGATCCAAGAGCCTTCTCTTTAGCGGTTTCCTGTTCGCACCATTCGTAGTGCAGTAGCTCGATCAGCATGTTGCCATCACGTGAGACCCTCTCCCGGATTTCATCAGGATCCAAATCTCTGCCGATGTTAAAGAAGTCGGCTTCCTCGAGCTCTGTGCCCAAGCATGACCACCCCAGGGCTTGGCTGAGAAGTAGGGACATACGGTAACTGACTCGTCTGTCCATAGCGGCGAGATAAGCGATGTTCGCGGCAATCCGACGGGTCGATTCCAAGCAACCTAGATGAGCGGCGTAGAAATCGAAACGTAGTGCTTCGTACCCCCGATACAGCATCCTCCGTTCTGTCGTGATGCCACGAAAGGCTTGGGCTGCTTGTCTGAACGCTTCCACATCCGGAGTTTTCAAGGGGTCAAGTCAAAGGCAATTGATTTTCGCCGAAACAGGCAAGCTGTTTTGATGTTCACCTTTGAGCGTCACAAAGTTTTGTCTATTAAGATGTGCGAAATTAGGTGAACGAATTTCTTGCCCTGTCCAAAGCAACTGGGGTGGCTCAGATCATGAAAGTTTTGAACCAAAGACAAGGCCGGTAGCCCTCAACTCCATGGAAACGGGCTGTTGGACGTGGGGTGCAGTTCTCCCTTCTTGAAACGCTCAAAGCGGAAGGGCTTCAGCAGGTCCTGTTCCTCGCCCATGACCTCGTCGGCGACCAGCCGGCCGACGCCCAGCATCTTGTAGCCGTGATTGCTGTCCGCGATGACCGAGACGTTCTCGTTGAAGCGATCGAAAACGGGGAAGGAATCCGGCGTGAAGCAGCCGATCCCGCCCGACGGCTCGCGGTGGTACCTGGGCATGGTACCTTCGAACCGTTTGTGGCAGTGCGCCAGGGCGGAGACCCACATATGAGCGAATTCCGCGCTTGAGACAAATTCAGGACTGTCAGGGCCATAGGGATCGACCGCCACTTCGCCGGCCATCTTGTCGATCCTGTAGGGCGCAGCACCGCCCTGCACGCCGCCGAAGTGCCAATCCGGCTTGTAATAGATGCCCCACATATCCTCGGTGATGACAGAGCCGTCGACGTCTGAGATCAAAGGTGCGTCCGTGTCCACATGGATCACCGGCGGTACCTTGCCGTCGCTGGTCAGCAGCATGTCCGGGTCGACCTGCAGGACGCCTTCCTCGAGCTGCCAGAAGCGCCACATCTCGACGCCTTCGCGCACCTCGCCGTCAGTGCCCTTGACGGTGATCTGCGCCGGCAGGCCGAGCATGTCCCAGAAATCGCGCACCCAGGGACCGGCGCCGATGATGAGTTGCTCGCAGCGGAGGGTGCCGCGGTTGGTTTCGACGGCCCGGACCGCCGGTGCGCCGTTATCACTGACCAGGGCCTTGACCTCGGTGCCGGTGATGATTCGCACACCGAGCGCCTCGGCCTTGCGGGCGAGGCCGTAGATCGACTTGGTGTTGTTGGCGTAGCCGCCGCGCTTTTCGTGCAGGACCGAGGTGATTCCCTGGGCCCGCCAGTCGTCGAAGAAGGCCCGCATGTAACGGGTACTGGCATCGGCGCCCTCGATGAAGTCGCTCTCGTAGCCGATTGCCTGCTGCTGCTGGTGGATCTGTGCCACGTCATCGTGCATGCGTTCGCAGGAGATCTGCATGTAGCCGACGGGGTGGTAGCTGAACGCCTCCGGGTCGCTTTCCCAGACGCTGACCGAGTGTGCCATGAGATTGCGCATCGCAGGCTGGAAATAGTTGTTGCGGACCACCCCGCAGGCGATGCCCGAAGCACCGCTGGCGATGCCCGCCTTGTCGAGCACGACGATCCGTCCCGCGACCTCTTCGCCCTTCTCCTGCAGGCGTTCGGCAATGCGCCAGGCCGTGGACAACCCGTGAATGCCCGCGCCTATGATCACGAACTCGGAATACTCGGGGAATGCCATACTCAATCTCCGTTCCTTGCTGCGCGGTCCAGGCTTGCTCCGTTGCCGCGGTTCAATGCAATTGCGATGTTCTTGGTGCGTACGTAGTTGTAGAGGGCTTCAAGTCCCTTCTCGCGCCCGTATCCCGACCGGCCGGCACCGCCGAAGGGCGTGGCGATGCCACCGGCGAACCATTCGTTCACGAACACCTGTCCGGCGCGCAGCCTCGCCGCGACACGGTGGGCGCGGCTCAGGTCCTGGGTGAAGACCCCGGCCACCAGGCCGTAGGCGGTGCCGTTCGCCAGGGCGATGGCTTCGGCCTCGCTGTCGAAGGGGATTATGCAGAGGACTGGCCCGAAGACCTCCTCCTGTGCAATACGGCTGGCCGGATCGACCTCGGCGAGGACTGTCGGCGCCATGAAGTAGCCCGGACCGTCCAGCCGCTTGCCGCCGCACGCCACACGGATCCCGTCCCGGGCCGCAGCCTGGACCCTCTCCTCCACGCGCGCGAGCTGCTGGCCGGAGATGAGTGGTGTCAGGTCGGGATTGTCGAGGCCGTGGCCTACGCTCAGCCCTTGCGAAAGGGCCACGGCGCGTTCCACGACCTGGTCATAGATCGCGCGGTGCACGAGCAGTCGGGACATGGCCGAGCAGACCTGACCCGCATTGAAGTAGATGCCGGTCTTCACACTGGCCATCAGCCCATCGAGATCGGCATCCTCGAAGGCGATGGCGGCCGATTTTCCGCCAAGCTCCATCACGCTGGGCGTCACCGTCTCGGCGGCGGCGCGCAGGATCGACTGGCCCGTGGGCACGGAGCCCGTGAAGACAATCTGGTCGACTTCGGAGGAGGCGACCAGGCGGGCGCCAAGATCCGCGCCGATGCCGCAGAGAATGGAGGCGGCACCCTCAGGCACCCCGGCCCGCTCCAGAGCACTGCCCAGCAGGGCGAGCCCGAGCGGATCGAGCTCCGGCGACTTGACGACAATGGAATTTCCCGCGGTCAGGGCCGGGGCCATGGAGCGCGCGGCGATGGCGACCGGGAAGTTCCATGGCACGATCTGGGCCGAGACGCCGTAGGGCTCGTAGACGGTGTAGTCGACGTAGTCGGGGCCGAGCGGGATAGATTTTCCCTCGATTTTGTCCGCGAGTCCGCCGTAGTACTTGAAGTACTGAGCCGCTTCCTCGAACTCGCCCTGCGCGGCCTCCAGCGTCTTGCCGCTTTCGCGGCAGAGCAGTTCCCCGGCGTCACGGGCGATAGCGCGGATTTCGGTTGCGATCCTTAGCATGAGTGCGGCGCGCTGGGCCGGAGGCATCTCCGCCAGGAAACCCCGTTCAAAGCTGGTGCGCGCACCTTCCAGCGCACGGGCCAGCGACGCCTCTCCGGCGCAGGCGCAATTGGTGAGGTGTTCCTGCGTGCCTGGATCCTCGACGGCGATGACTGCGCCACCGTCGCCTTCTACCCAGCGTCCGGCCACGAAGTTTCGGGCCAGCCCAGCCTTCGGGAAGATGGTCATGGTGTGCGGCCTTTCTCGACCTGGAGTGTTACCCAGCGGTGGAAGTTGTATGTCGGTCCGTCCATGGCCGGAGAGAAACAGCCGCCGTCGAAGAACGCGCCGTGGCGGCCCTTCTGCATGCCTTCGACCACGAAGATGTCCTCCTCGAAGACGGTCTTCCACAACTCGGCGTTCCTGCTGCGCAGAAGGTCGAACTCCGGCGTTCTTGCGGACTCGACCGCATAGTAAAGCTCGACCTGTTCGATCGTGCGCTCGCAGTCCACCGGGTTGAGCAGGATGGCGAAGGCGTGATCGCGCTGCACGCCGAAGAGGACGTTCGGATAGACGGCGATGTATTCGCCGCTCTCATCCCATGTCCCGCTCAGTCCCGGAAAGTCGGGCATGGCCGTGCCATTGTCATCCGTCAGTTGGCGATAGACGAGGGTTCCCTGCCCTGAGCAGTGCCCGAAGCCGTCGATATTGTAATGGTCCTCGAGCCGGGAGTAGCTGTTCAGGCCGGGATGTATCAAGGGCAGGTGGTAGCTTTCACAATAGTTCTCCACTGCCAGCTTCCAGTTGGCCTTCACGTCGAGCTGTAGGGAGGAGTCTGCGCCGCCGTGGTGGAGTTCCTGATCGAACTCGCTCCAGCGCTCGATAAGATCGGCATGAACCTCCTCGAACGGCGGCGCATGGCCATCGACATTGACGAAGATGACGTCGCGCCAGACATGCGAGCGGATTTCGATCAGGCCCAGGTCAGCCGTGTTCAGGTCCGGGTGGGTGTTCTGCCCGGGCCCGCCGACATTCGGGGTCGTCCGGAGCGCCCCGTTCAGGCCATAGCACCAACTGTGATAGGGGCAGCGGATGACGCCCCGGACCCTGGTGGGTTCCGAGATCAGGGTCATGCCACGGTGACGACAGGTGTTCTGGAAGACCCTGATGCTGCTGTCCCGGTCGCGGACAATCAGCAGCGGCATGCCGAGGAATTCGACCGGTTTGGCATCGCCGGCTTCGGGAACGTCCTTGCCGAACCCGACGCCCGACCAGTTGGCGAACAGGACCGACCACTTCTCTTCGGCAAAGATGCGGGGATCGACGTAATGTTCGTTCGGCAGGCCACGCGCGGCGTCGAGCGTGGTCTGCACGGCTCCAAGCCGGGCATGTACGTTCATGGGCTCTCTCCCTTGACGCAATCTTTCCCGATATTGGGGAGAGCCACCCACTTTGCTCAATATCAGAAGGACTCAACGACACATTAGTTCAGATAATGTGATATGCTTTCCCGATGTGCCCTCAAGTCTGCTTCGCTGTGGCGATAATTTGTGTCGTTAATAGGAGGAATAGGCGGAAAGGCAAAGGTTGGGTGTGGTATAGTGAACGAAAGAAGTGAAGTGAATTCACTCCTGTTTGAGATTTTTCCATCTTGAAGGTGGCCTTGGATTGGGCCGATGTATGGGATGGCCCAACGGCCGACCGGATGCGCAAACGAAACGGCAGGACGCGTGCCTGGAAACGGAGAGCTGGAGAGGCCGAGAGGAGGTGCAGATGAGTTCGCACCGCGCAAGATTGCTGAACAAGGTCAATCTCACCGATGAGATTGCGGAGTTCCGCTTCCAGGTTCTCGACGGTCCTCTCGAGGGTCTCGAGCCCGGAGCCCATGTGGATATCGGGCTGGCGCCCGGCATGGTGCGCCAATATTCCCTGTGCACCTGGGATTCCGAGGGCCGGTGGTTCAATATTGCCGTCAAGCAAGAGCCCGATGGGCGGGGCGGCTCAACGGCCATGCATGGCCTGGCGATCGGGGACGAGGTCGAGTTGGGCGGTCCGCGAAACCATTTCGCTCTGGCGGAAACCAGCAAGCATATTACCCTGATTACGGGGGGAATCGGCGTGACTCCGATTCTGCCAATGGTCCGCGAGCTGCAATGCAGGGGGGCGGATTTTCGCGTCTTCTATGTCGTGCGCTCGCGGGAGCTGGCAGCCATGGACTCGCAGTTTCGCGAGATGAGCTTGGGTGACCACTATCATCTTCATTGCAGCGACAGCGACGGACGCTTCGATATCGCGGCCGTGATACAGACGGTACCGGTCGGCGGGGACGTTTATGTTTGCGGGCCCGAGCCGATGCTGGAAGAGGTGCTGAACGCCGGCAGCGACCTACGCGGAGGCGCCATCCATTTCGAGCGTTTCGCGGCGGCGGCCACTTTCGCCACGGAAGAGAACGATAGCTTCGAGATAGAATTGCAATCGAGCGGAAAGGTTCTGGAGGTCGGTCCGCAAGAGAGCATCCTGGATGTACTGCGGGCCCATGATGTCCCAGTGGAGTTCGGTTGCTACGAGGGGCTCTGTGGCAGCTGTATGGTGGATGTCGTTGCTGGTGAGGTCGATCATCGCGACGGGGTCCTCTCGCCCGCAGAGCAGGAGGCCAACGAATTCCTGTGTGTCTGTGTCTCGCGGGCCAGATCCAGACGACTGGTCCTACAGCTCTAGAACCACGAAACCTCGAAGTGTTCAGGGCTCACGATATGGG
Source organism: Fodinicurvata fenggangensis DSM 21160 (assembly GCF_000686045.1). Lineage (GTDB taxonomy): Bacteria > Pseudomonadota > Alphaproteobacteria > Kiloniellales > DSM-21159 > Fodinicurvata > Fodinicurvata fenggangensis. Next base: position 42,699 of record NZ_JMLV01000017.1, on the reverse strand, counting down.
CGATTGATCTCGAGGATCCAATCGCGACTTACGTGCAGCGATTGCTCCACAGTCCAACTGCGTGATTCTTAAACTTCAGAAAGCATATCTTAGAGAACCTATAGATATACCCTATAGGATAGGAACAAATTTAAAATTTGCCTACTGATGAAGCCGCTGCAAGGCTTTCCTCCGAACTTCATTTGGGAGGAAACATGAAGGCAGAGTCGGTTTTCATCGATGGTACCTGGAGGAAATCCTCCAACGGTCAGACCCTGGACATGGTCGCACCCTCAACGGGTGAGAAGATTGGTGTCATAGCGTGCGGCACGGCCGAGGACATCAATGCTGCGGTTGCCGCTGCGAGAAAGGCCTTCGAGGGTGTCTGGGGGCAGATGCCCGCCGTGGAGCGCGGACGCCTGCTTTCGAAACTCGGACAAGCCATCCTCGATCATGAGGATGAACTGACGGATCTGGAAGCGCTCGATACCGGTAAACCGCTCAAGCTGGCGCGCGGCGACATAAAGGCGGCCGCACGATACTTCGAATACTATGGCGGAGCCGCCGATAAGCTTCACGGCGAGACCATTCCTTTCCTCTCTGGCTATCAGGTCATGATCCTGCGCGAGCCACGCGGCGTGACGGGTCATATCATTCCCTGGAATTATCCGGCACAGATGTTCGGCAGAGCCCTCGGGGCGGCCTTGGCCGGGGGCAATGCGACGGTCATGAAGCCCGCCGAGGAAGCCTGCCTCAGCGTTATCAGGCTTGCCGAACTTGCGACGGATGTCGGTTTCCCGGAAGGCGCCATCAACATCGTACCAGGCGTTGGAGAGGAGGCTGGTGCAGCGCTCAGTGCGCATCCGGACCTGGACCTCATTTCCTTTACGGGTTCTCCCGAGGTTGGAACGATCATCCAGAAGACAGCAGCGGACAATCACGTACCCTGTGTTCTCGAGCTGGGCGGCAAGTCACCACAGATCGTTTTCCCGGACGCAGATCAGGAGAAAGCCATCGAATCGATCGTTGGCGCACTCGTCCAGAATACGGGGCAGACCTGCTCGGCTGGAACAAGGGTCCTGATCGAACGCTCAATCTACGACGACTTCATGAACGCCCTGACCAAGCGCTTCAAGCAACTTCAGGCTGGTCCTCATGATCTCGATCTCAACTGTGGTCCGGTTATCTCCAAGGCGCAACAAGAGCGTGTTCTGGGCTTCCTGGAGCGGGCAGAGAAGGACGGCATTGAAATCGCGGCTCAGGGCAAGATTCATAAATCAGCCCCGGAAGGCGGATACTACGTGCCACCAACCTTGTACCGGGTCGTTCCACGCGATCATGAACTCGCCAAGGAAGAGGTTTTCGGCCCTGTCCTGTCTGCCATTCCGTTTGATGATGAAGACGATGCCATTCGCCTGGCAAACGGCACGGATTATGGCTTGATAGCAGGCATCTGGACCAATTCTGGCGCCCGGCAAATGCGTCTCGCAAAGGGGGTGCGTGTCGGACAGGTCTACATCAACGGCTATGGTGCCGGGGGTGGTATCGAGCTTCCGTTCGGTGGTTTCAAGAAAAGCGGCCACGGACGCGAGAAGGGCTTTGAAGCCCTGAAGGAATTCACCGTCACCAAGACAGTGGTGATTAACCACGGGTGAATCCGGATCTACAATTCTCAGTAAAAACACTAGGGAGGAAATAACTCATGAAACGAACAGCTATTGTTGTGTCTCTGTCCGCGATGTTGGCGGCTAGCGTTGCACCTGGAGTAATGGCTCAAGGGCAGGATGTCCGCCTGGGCCATGTCTTCGCCACGGACAGCCCGGTGGATAACGCAAGCAAGGCCTTTGCACAGTGCGTGACCGATGACACCGGAGGTGACATTTCCGTTACCGTATTCCCGGACAGCCAACTGGGTGGTGACGAAACCCTCGGACGGGATCTCTCTCGAGGTGGGCTGGAGCTTGCTTTCCTGAACCCGGGTTCCTTGACCGGTTTGGATCCGCTCCTCGACATTCACTATCTGCCCTATATCGTGAGCTCCTTCGAGGAAGCCGACGAAGTCTTCTACAATCCGGATGGCGTGCTGCAGACAACGATCCGGGAGACACTTGCCAACCATGGCATGAAGTCGCTTGATTTCTTCGAACTGGAATTCCGGGCCGTAACGAATTCGGAGCAACCGGTGGAATCAGTGTCAGACCTGGAAGGGCTCAAGCTGCGCGTTCCGGGATCGATCTCCATTCGCTCCTTCTTTGATGCCGCAGGCGTCCAAACTGTAACCCTGCCATTCCCTGAACTCTTCGTTGCCCTGCAGCAGGGGACCGTGGATGGTCAGGACAATGGTGCGAGCATCACCTACAACTCCCGGCTTTTCGAGGCGCAGGAGTACATGACGCTGACCAATCACGTCTATGCGATGGGTACGATCACAGCCAGCGACCACTTCTGGCAGCAGCTCTCAGATGAGAACAAGGACATCATCAGCGCTTGCGCAAGCGAATCAGCAAGTGATCAGATCGAAAACAATCGCGCGAAGAATGCCGAATATCTGGAAGGTATCCGGGAAGCAGGTGTGGAAGTGCATGAGCTGTCCGATGAGGAAATGGCCAAGTTCGTTGAGCTTGGACGTTCACTCTGGACGGAACTGGAAGACACCTATGGTGCAGACCGCATCCAGGCACTGAAAGAGGACGTCGGCGCCAGCAATGAATAACGCCGTGAATGGCACCAAGGAGGCCGTCCCAACTGCGGGGCGGCCTCTGATGGTCATTATGGATAGAATTGAAGGCGGCGTTGCGGCAGTGGAGAAACGGGTCGCGGCAGTATCCCTTGTGGTGATGATATTTGCGATACTGGTAACAATCGTTGCGAGACTCCTGAATCTCCCCATACCGAGCCTTGGCGAATATGCACTCGTTGCAATGTCACCCATGACCTTCTTGGGGGCTGCTTTCTGCAGTTATATGCACCAACACATCACCATTGAGGTTGTTGACCTGCTGAAGAACAGGTTTCTGAGAATCCTCCTTCGCATCACAGCCACACTGGCAATGGCGGTTTTCACTGGCATTTTCACATGGCTGGCTTGGAACTTGCTGACCTATGCCCTCTCTTCGGGGGAAAGTCTCATCGACCTGGGCACACCTCTGTGGATCCCTATGGGCTTCATGGTTCTGGGATCAGCGCTCATGTTTATACACGCCGCTTTCGACATCATACGACTCTGTACAGGGATGCCGCGCACGGGAGGTGAGGCATGAGCCTCGTCATCATCGGATTGTTCGGCCTGCTCCTGATCGGCACGCCTATTGCAGCGGCATTCGCTCTCGTCGTTTTTTTGAACGATGAACGGCTGAATGTCTGGCTGGATTCCCTGAGCAGCATTCCCTACGACAGTGTCTCCAGCTTCGCTCTGGTTGCCATCCCACTCTTTATCCTTCTCGGCGAGATCATAAACAAAGGCGGTATTGCCGCAGCGCTCTCCGCTGTTGCCGACAAGTCCCTGCGCCGTATCAGAGCCTCTTTTGGATACGTAATGATCGTGGCCAGTGCATTTCTTGGTGCCATTACAGGCTCGTCCGTAGCAACTGTAGCGGCCATCGGCTCAACGCTCGGCCCGGAGATGGCTGCCCGGGGCTATCCGAAGGGCTATATTGCGTCTCTCAATGCTGCCTCCGGCCTCCTGGGCGTTCTGATCCCTCCTTCCATTCCGTTGATCATCTATGGCGCAACGGTCGGTGTATCCATCACGGAACTCTTCATAGCCACGATCGTTCCTGGCGCACTGCTGGTCCTGACATTTTCCTTCGTTCACTGGTTCCGCTCGAAAGCCGTGCTATCCGGCTCGCAGGAAACAGAAGCTGACGCCGGTGTTCTTGCAAGCTTGAGCAAGAGCAAAGCACGTTCACGCGCGCTGGCGGCTTTATTCTTGCCGATCATTGTCCTTGGCGGCATCTACGGTGGTATTTTCACCCCCACAGAGGCTGCGGCCGTAGCTTGTATCTACGCCATTGCCGTTGTGCTCCTCCAACGTGCATTGAACCTGGAAGGCCTGGTCCAGACCTTCTACGCCGCCGTGCTGCCTGCAGGCGCAATCCTCTTGATCATCGCCATGACAGGGATCCTGAACAGGGCGCTCATTTTGAACCAGGTGCCGCAAGATCTGGCTATCTTCATGACCGGTCTCTTTGCGGATCCAATCCTGTTTCTCATCGCAGTGAATCTTCTGCTTTTTGCCGTTGGCATGTTCATGGAAACCAATGCCGCAGTTCTTCTAATGGGCCCACTGCTTGCACCCTCGGCAGCCCAGTTCGGCATCGACCCGATCCACTTTGCGATCATCGTCGTGACGAACATCGAGATCGGCCTGCTGACCCCACCGCTTGCCGCAAATCTCTATGTCGCTGCCAGGACCAACAATGTGCACATCGTACAGATGTTGAGGCATTTCGGTTGGTTCATTGGTGCGGCCGTTTTTGCCCTCGCACTTCTTACGTTTATCCCGAGCCTGTCGCTCTGGTACCGCTTGTTCTAAGAGGCCTATCAATCATGACCACTATTCCTACAACTTCCCGTGCCGCAGTTCTGAGAGCTTTTGGAGACCCTCTGGTCATAGAAGACGTACCGATCCCGGAGAAACTCGAACCGTCCTCGCTTCTGGTAAAAACGTCAGCCTGTTCGATCTGCGGAACGGATGTGCACCTTGCAAGTGGATCCCTGGCGCTTCCAGTTAATCTGCCCGTGATTATCGGTCATGAGATGACCGGACGCATTGTCGCGATGGGAGATAACGCCGAGCGCGACAGCGTCGGGCGGGATTTGAAGGTTGGTGACCGGATCCTCTGGACGCATACCTCCTGTGGCTCCTGTTACTACTGCACTGTCGCGAAGCAACCCACGCTCTGTGAAAACCGGCGCGCCTACATGTATGAGACGATGGCCGAGTATCCCTACCTGCTCGGCGGCTTTTCCGAGTACGGCTATGTCATGCCGCAATCCGGACGTATCAAGGTCCCAGAAGCTGTGAGCGATGACCTCGCAAGCCTCTGCTCCTGCGCGTTTCGTTCTGTGATGAACGCGATGAACAATCTGGGGGAAATCGAGGCACATGAGCACGTTGTGATCCAGGGCGTTGGGCCTCTGGGATTGCTTGCAACAGCGGTGGCCCGTGCTCGAGGTGCGCGCAGCGTCATTGCCATCGGGGCGCCTAAAGCCCGGCTCGATCTGGCTGGTGAGCTGGGAGCCGAACATACGCTCTCGATCGAAGACACCACACACGAAGAGCGCTTGGAGAAGATCCACAGCCTCACCGAAGGGCGTGGCGCAGATATCGTGATGGAATTCACCGGACATCCACCAGCATTCAATGAGGGACTTGATATCGCCCGCAAGGGGGGACGCTACTGCATCGTGGGGCAGCTCGGTGACAAGGACACGACGGTCAAACCGTCCACGATCGTGAAGAAGAATATCAACGTCATTGGAGCGTTCTCCGGGGACTCGCGCAGCTACTGGCAAGCTCTGGAGTTTACCGCTCAATACGCGTCTCAGATTCCCCTGTCGAAAATCCTGAGCAATCGATACGCACTGGATGACGTGAATACGGCGCTTCAGCGCATGAAAGCCTTCCAGGAAGTAAAGCCCGTCATCGAGTTCGCATAACAATGAGAGAGCAGTCGATGCATTCTTACGATGCTGACGCAAAGGGTCCGCTCGAAGGAGTTCGTGTCCTCGACATGTCCCGGCTGGTCGCCGGTAACATGACCACACATGTCCTGGCGGATTACGGGGCCGATGTTATCAAGATCGAACGCCCCGGAAATGGGGACGATCTGCGAAACTGGCGATGCGAAGACACTGACATCTATTGGAAGGTCTATGCACGCAACAAGCGAAGCTTTGCTGTCGACATAAAGTCGGAGGAGGGCAAACGTGACCTTCTTGACCTGATCGACACAGCCCAGGTGCTGGTTGAGAATTTCCTGCCCGGTACATTGGAAAAATGGGGTATGGGCCCGGAGGAGCTCCATTGCAGAAATCCAAACCTAATCATTCTCAGGGTTTCAGGTTGGGGGCAAACAGGGCCCTATAAGAATCGTCCCGGTTTCGGAACTCTCGTGGAGGCTATGTCAGGCTGGGCCTATCTCAATGGTCATCCTGACAAGCCACCAACCCTTCCTCCCCTGGCAATGGCGGACATGGTTGCCGGTCTCTATGGTGTAAGCGCAATCTTGACGGCATTGCGCGCCGTTGAAGTTGGTCACAAGGGTGGCCAGGTCATAGACCTGTCGCTCTTCGAGCCTATTCTCTCGATTATCTCTTCGGAAGCTCTGAAGTATCAGCTTACGGGTGTCCCAACAGAAAGAGCAGGTAATCAGTCCTCACATACTGCACCGCGCAACGTTTATATCTGTGACGATGGCGGCTATGTCGCGATGTCAGGCTCGATGCAGTCAATGGCGATGAAGATCCTGGAGACGATCGGACGACCCGAACTGAAGGATGACCCGCGATTTGCAACAAATGACGCACGTGTAGAAAACCGGGATGAGCTCGACGAGATCATTGGCGCGTTTATCAAACAACGCTCCCAGGCCGAGAATCTGGAACTGTTTGAAGCGGCCGGGGTGACCGTTGGGCCCGTGTGCTCCATAGCCGATCTCATGACCCACCCTTACGTGCTGGAACGGGAGGTCCTGGTCGATCTTCCCGACGAGGACGTAGGCAAAGTGCCGATGCACAACATTGTCCCACGCATGAGCGGTACACCCGGTGTCTTCAAACGCCCTGCTCCTCGACTGGGTGAGCACAACGAAGAGATCGCAGATGAACTTGATAAGCGCCGCAGCAAAAGCTCTGGGTCGAAAGGCTAACCATGACAGAAACTTCCCTTCCTTTCTGGCGCTCTATTCTGTTCGTACCCGTATTGAATGAAAAGTTTATCCGCGGTGCACCAAACCGAGGAGCGGACTGCATTCAACTCGATCTTGAGGACGCAATACCACCCGACCAAAAACAAGAGGCTCGAAAGGCTCTCCCTGAGGTCGCTGATCGATTGGCAGAACAGGGCTGCGAGGTAATTGTCAGAATAAACCGCCCTTTGCGAATGGCGGTGGCCGATATTGAAGCATCTGTCCGTCAGTCAGTCATGGCGTTGACTTTACCGAAAGTTCCTTTTCCGGAGCATGTCCTCAGTCTGATAGAAGTGATTGAGGAGATGGAGCGCGAGCAAGGGCTGGAGGAAGGCCATACAAAACTGATTGTCATGATCGAGACGGCGGAGGGCTTGCTACGCATTAATCAGATTGCTGCAGCGCATTCTCGTATTATCGGGATCATCGTTGGCCCAGAAGATCTTGCCGTTTCAATGGGCATGAAAACAACGCACGCATCATTGATGACACCGAATGTCCAAGCCGTGGCAGCTGCCAAGGCTGCCGGGTGCATGCCCCTTGGTTTTGTGGGTTCAATCGCAGGCTTCTCTGATCTTGAGAGTTACAGATCAACTATCCAGGAAGCACGTGAGCTCGGTTTCATGGGCGCCTTTGCAATCCATCCCAATCAGGTAGGTATTCTGAATGAGGAGTTTGCGCCTTCCCCTTCAGAGGTTGAGCAGGCTCGTGCGTTGGTCGAGACTTTCGAGAAGGCGATGGCTGAAGGTCGAGGCACGGCTCAATTTGAAGGCAAGATGATTGACCTACCCGTTGTAGACCAAGCTAGGGCTATATTGGAGGCTGACAGGAAGGTGCGTAAAAAAGCGAGGGCTTGAGGGCGCGCTAGAACTGGTGGATAGATGGATCTGAAAGATCTTAAGTGCGTCGTTGCAATTGCGGAAACCGGCTCGTTCATCCGTGCGTCCGAAAAGCTCAACATGTCTCAGCCTTCGGTGAGTGCACGTGTTCGTACTCTCGAAGAAAATCTTGGTCTTCGACTATTCGAGCGTGAGACCAGAGGAGTCAAAATCACCCAGGAAGGGCAGGAACTCCTTCAACACGCCAAGGTGATCCTTCGGCAAGTCTCCGAGGCAGAGGCCGACATGGTCTCCTATCGGAGTACGCCTGTTGGACTGGTGCGCGTGGGCCTTCCGACTTCCCTCACGGCGATGCTTGCAGTCCCACTCCTGGAGAGGTGCATGCACGATATGCCGAACGTCAAGTTGCGCCTTGTCGAGAGCATGTCCGGATATCTGACTCAATGGCTGCGAGATGGAACATTGGATCTCTCGGTTACCTTCGGGTCAAATCCGCCCCCTGATATCGAAGTAGAGCCCTTGGCCAGGGAAGACCTCCTTTTGGTTGGAAGAAGCAATGAAGATATTGAACCCTACCTAGATAGCGATGGGTCAATCCCCATGGCCCGTTTATCCGAGATCAGGCTAATCCTTCCCGGCCCTGAACACGGCTTGCGTAGCCTCATAGATACTCAGACACGACAACAAGCTGTGCCTATCAACGTCGCCATTGAGATAGACGCTTTTAATGAGATCAAACGGCTCGTCACCAAAGGACTTGGATACACCATCATGTCATCTGCGGCCTATAATGACGGTACGCAATGGTCGCTTGGCGCCGCAACAATACGGCGGCCAACGGTTTCCCGTGTCGTAAACCTTGCCACCCTTTCCTCACGATCTCTCCCTCGTGCCTCCAAGGAAGTTGCGCTCCGTATCAAAGAAACCGTGCGACAAAAATCTCAAGGAGAGGATTGGTTTGCCAGCGCAATAATCAGTTCCCCGTGAACAACGGCCCCTATCCTTGCTGATGTGCGGATCCCAAGGCCTGTCTATCTATCCGTATTTGCAGGATAGCAGAGCTTTAAGGCTCGAAGCTTTGAGATTCTTACTCGGTTAGGGCGTTCCCGGGTGGAACGTGTCTCATAGCGCCTCCTTTTTCCATTCCTCTACCGATAATGCTCCGTCAAATGCCGGGCCCAAATATCTAATTTTGGACAGACATAGAGAGCCCGACCGGAAGGGCCGAAGGAAGGTCAACCTTCCTGCACGTCCGGCTCTCCCAGCGCCTCGATCAGCCAGTCACGAAGACTGCAGGCGGCTTCAGAGAGTTCGCCCTCTGGCCGGGTCACAAGATAGAACCAATGCGGGGCCGGGACAGAGTAGTCGCTGACCACAACCAGTTCGCCGCGCCGGATCATCGGATCCACGAGACGTCGCCAGCCGAGGATCAGCCCCAACCCGTCCATCGCGGCATAAAGGCCGATCATGTAGTTGTTGACGCGAAGTCCGTGCTTCTGGGGCAATGCGCAGTTCAATGCCCCGAACCAGTCACTCCATCGGGTCCAGCTCTGGTCGTGGGAATCCAGGTAGATATGACGTTGGGCGGCGAGGGTTTCCAGGGAGGGCGCCTGCAATGACCTGGCCAGCTCCGGGCTTGCCAAGGGCATCAGCACGTCCCGATAGAGCGCATGTTGATCCCAGGAGGTGTTCGGGTCACGGCCGTAGCGGATGTACATGTCGAGTTCCGGCGCGATACCGAAGCTCGTGTCCGAGACAAGCTGGTCCACGGTTATGTCGGGATGTTCATGCCAGAAACCGGCCAGAAGTTTCGCCGTCCAGAGGCTGGCCACGGCCGAACTCGCGCCGATTGTAACCCGTGTTTCCTCATTGCGTTGCCGGATCTCCCGTAACCTTTGGGAAATCCGCACAAAACTCTCAGCCAGGGTGGAGAACAGGCGATCTCCTTCCTCCGTCAGGTCGACACCGCGATGACGGCGCACGAACAGGGGGGCCCCCAGCTCGTCCTCGAGGGCCCGAATCTGGTGGCTGACCGCGCCCGGCGTCACGTTCAGTTCCACGGCCGCATTCTTGAAGCTGAGATGGCGTGCCGCTGTTTCAAAGGCGGCCAGTGCCGTCAACGGCGGGAGATCATAGACCTTGCGCGACATCGGATCTTCGTTCCGTTTAGACGATGAAAGGTGAACTCAGTTCACGACAAATTGCGACTTGCGTCCAGTCCATGGCATTTCTGTATGGGTAAAGGCAGAGTTTCATTCATGCGAGGAGCTTGCTGCAGGGGGGAAGGCCGTCATGTTATCGGAAACTCTGCTGACCTGGCCCAGTCCTGCGTCCTTTCCTGACTTTCCGTCGCCCCTGAGCATTCGGGCGGCGTTCCACAGGCACCTTTTCGGTTGTGGAGGTGGTAGTCCTTTCATCAGGGCCTTGAAGTGAGGGTCCTCTTGCGCCGAACGGCGTCATTGCGGACATGAAAGGAGCCCTGCCCATGTCTCCGACCACACCCGCCACCCACAAGGATCGCACCCACCCGAACGTGCCGGCCGTCGACCAGTCCGACCGGATGGTGCCCTGCAACCTGCGCCAGTCGGGACCGACCCCGGTGCAGATGCTGATCTCGACACGGGTCCGCAAGTCGCCCTTCTGGCACCTGTCCATCGAGGCCGGCGCCTGGCGGGCGACGGTCTATAACCGCATGTATCATCCGCGCGGCTATGTGCGCCCGGAGGACGGCGGTGCCATGGCGGAGTACGACTCCCTGGTCAATCGGGTGACTCTGTGGAACGTGGCCGTGGAGCGCCAGATCCAGGTGAAGGGGCCCGACGCTGAGGCCTTCGTCAACTTCGTCATCACCCGGGATGCCACCAAGATCCAGCCCATGCACGGCAAGTACTGCATCCTGTGCAACGAGAAGGGCGGCATCCTGAACGATCCGGTGCTGTTGCGCCTGGCCAAGGACGAGTTCTGGTTCTCCATCTCGGATTCCGACCTGCTGCTCTGGCTGCAGGGGGTGAATATCGGCCGGCGCTGGGATGTGGACATTGCCGAGATCGACGTGGCGCCGCTGCAGGTGCAGGGCCCCCTGTCCGAGGAACTGATGACCGAGCTGTTCGGCAGCTCTGTCGGGCAATTGCCCTACTACGGCTTGATGGAAGCGGACCTGGCCGGCTGCCCCGTGGTGGTCAGCCAGACGGGTTTCACGGGCGAGAAGGGCTATGAGATCTATGTCCGCAACGCCACGGAATCGGCCGAATCCATCTGGTACGCCATTCGCGGCGCCGGCGCCAGCTATGGCCTGCGGGTGATCGCACCGGCCCACCATCGGCGGGTTGCTGCCGGCATTCTGTCGTGGGGCCAGGACATGGACGTGGAGACCTCGCCCTTCCAGGTGAACCTGACCTATCAGGTGCCGCGCAAGAAGACCGCCGACTATATCGGCAAGGCCGAACTGGAGCGCCAGCGTGCCGAGATTGATGCGGGGCGCTATCCCTTTGCGTTGAAGCTGGTGGGCATGAAACTGGGCGGGCAGGCGATCATCGACTATGCTCCGGACTTTTGGTTGATCCAGAACAGCAACGGCGAACGCGTGGGCTATGTCACCTCGCCCTGGTGGTCGCCGGAGCTGGAGACCAACATCGCGCTGGGCTACGTCCCCTGGGCGCTGTCCGAACTGGGCACCAAGCTGAAGGTCGAGTTACCTGAGGCCTATACGGAGATTTCCGGCCAGCCGGTCGAGGCGGCCGTGACCGAAGTGCCCTTCCGGCCCTCGAAGAATCCCAGTGCACGTGAGCGGGCGACGGCCGAAGGCCGGGACTGGGCTTACTAGCCCGGCCCGCTCGACTGGTCAGCTCTCGAAAACCAGCAGCCGCACCTTTCCCTCGGAAGTCACGGTCTCGCCTGTGTCCCGGAAGGCGGCGCTGACGCAGGCGCGGTGGGCGTGCAGGTTGCGCACGTCGGGGTCGATGGCGACCGTCGGGGCGCCGGCGGCCCTGAGCTGGAGTGCGCGCCGGCGCAGGAAGGCGGCACCGTGGCCCTGGCCGTACATCTCCGCACGTCCGATGAAGCAATCCAGGCCGCGGCTGCCCCGCGGCAGGTGGGTCAGGTGCGGCTGTGGCCAGCGGTGGATCGGGTAATCCTGGATATAGGCAAAGGGCGTTGCCTGGAAGGTCACCAGCTTCATGACCATGTCGGGCTCGTCGAGATCGGAGGTCAGCAGGGCCAGCTGTTCGGCCGGGTCGCCCCACCAACGGCTGACCTGCGGCAGCTGCAGCCAGGCCTCGAGCAGGGCAAGATCCGACCGCCGGACGGGCCGGAAGCTGTACTCGTCACGCTCATCCCGGTTGCGAATTCGGCCGTTGCGCATGATGCTTCCAGAATAGCAGGTTCGCAGAAAGGTTGAAGGCACAAGGGATGACCCACCTGAAGGTGACAGGGCGCATAGCCATTTCGGAATCGGAACTGGAGGAGACGTTCATCCAGGCCTCCGGTCCCGGCGGGCAGAATGTGAACAAGGTGGCCACGGCCGTGCAGCTGCGCTTCAATGCCGTCAACTCTCCCGCCTTGCCGGAAGACGTGCGCCAGCGCCTGTTGCCGCTCGCCGGGCGGCGCCTGAACCAGGACGGAGAGATCGTGATAGAGGCGCGGCGTTTCCGGACGCGTGAGCGCAATCGCGAGGATGCACGCGCGCGCCTGGTCGCCCTGGTGCACAAGGCGGCGCAGCCCCCCAAACCGCGGCGGAAGACCCGGCCGCCACTGGCCAGCAAGCGCCGGCGCCTGGACGCGAAGAAGGCGCGTGGAACCATCAAGCGCGCCCGGTCAAAGCCGGTGGAAGAGTAGCAACGGCGAGGCACGCAGCCTGGGGGGCGATTTGCCATGACCGGGCCTTTTGCCTATGGTCGCGCGCTCATCAGCCATAACAGAGAGGACAGAAGAAGCTCATGAGTGAGAACAACCCGCTGCTGCGCCGCGTGTACGCCCTGGATGGCGACAAGGAAGAAACCCGCCGCGTCTATGCCGAATGGGCCGAACAGTATGACCGCGACACCCTGGACGGCATGGGCTATGTGGCCCCCGGCCTGGTGGCGAAGGAACTGTCCGGCCTGGTCGCCAAGGATGCGAAGGTTCTGGACGCAGGCTGCGGCACCGGACTGGCTGGCGTGGAGCTGAAGAAACTGGGCTTCACCAATATCGATGGCATCGACCTGTCGGGGGAGATGCTGGAGGTGGCCCGCGAGAAGGAAGCCTATGACAAGCTGGCCGAAGCGGACATGACCGTTCCGCTGGAGATTGCCGACGACAGCTATGATGCCGTCATCTCGGTCGGCGTCTTCACCAGCGGCCACGTCAAACCAAAGGCCCTGGACGAGTTGGCCCGCGTCACCCGGAAAGGTGGGCAGATCGTCGTGACGGTCCATGAGAAAGTCTGGGAGGCCGATGGCTACCCGGACTACCTGGAGGACATGGAAAAACGCGGCCTGGTCAGTATCCGGGCGGTAAAGGAAGCGCCCTATCACCGCAAGGAAGGCTACAGCTGCCAGATCTGCGTTCTGGAAGTTCTCTGAAGCACAGGCCTGTCGTTCAGCCGCCGGTTTCCTTGCGTTTCTGAAGCAGGCCGGCGGCGACCACGCCCTCCTTTTCCAGGGCGTCAATTTCCTCTGCCGTGAAGCCGCTCTGCTGAAGTACGCTTTCGGTGTCGGCGCCCAGGTCCGGTGCAGGCCGGCGCACCTCGCAGGGGGTGCGGTTCAGCTTGACGGGGAAACCCAGCATACGGATCGGTCCATAGCCCGGCTGTTCCACGTCGATGACCATCTTCTGGGCCTGGACCTGCGGGTCGGAGAAAGCCTCCGCCAGATTCAGGACCCGCCCGCAGGGCACGCCCGCCTTGTTCAGGCGGTCGATCCAGACGTCCTGGGACTCCTTCGAGATCTCCGCGTCCAGCAGGGCCTGCAGCTCGTTGCGCCGGGCGAAGCGCTTCTCGTTGGTGTCATAGCGCGGATCTTCCATCAGGTGGCCGACGCCGACCGTATCCAGGAAGCGCGTCAGGATGGTGTCGTTGGAGGGAGCCACCGCGATCTCGCCATCCGAAGTCTTGAACAGGCCATAGGGCGCGACCAGCGGGTGACTGTTGCCTGTACGCTCCGGCAGGTTGCCTGTGGCCAGGAATTCCGAGGCCAGATAGGCCATCATGCTGATGGCGCCATTCACCATGGCGGACTCCACATGCTGGCCTTCGCCGTTCAGGTCGCGGGCGCGCAGGGCGCTGACGATGCCGAAGGCGCAGTAGAGACCGGCCACGAGATCCGTGATCGGCTGCGCCGAGCGCATGGGATCCTCACCCTCCGCACCGTTGACGCTCATCAGGCCGCTCATGGCCTGGGCAATGAAGTCGAAGGCCGGACGGTCCACATAGGGGCCACTGCCGCCGAAGCCGTTGATGTTAGCGGTCACCAGGCGCGGGTTGAGTTCCTTCAGCCGCGCCTCGTCGAAGCCCATGCGGGCCAGGACGCCGGGCCGGAAGTTGTCGACCATGACGTCAGCGTCGCGGATCAGGCGGGCCAGCACCTCCTTGCCCGCATCGCTGTAGAGGTCCAGGACCATGGACTTCTTGTTGCGATTGAAGGCGGCGAAATACCAGGAAAAGCCGTTGGGCATCGCGCCCTGTTCGCGCACAGGATCGCCCTTGGGGGGCTCGACCTTGATGACCTCGGCGCCCATGTCGCCAAGCATCATGCTGCAGAAGGGGCCGGAGAGAACGCGCGTCAGGTCGAGGACACGAATGCCCTCGAGTGGCGCCCTGGTCGGGGACGTTGCGTCTTCACCCATTGGCCCGTGCGTCGGCTGTCGCGACGCTGCCCAGGTCGTGGATTTCCAGCCGCGGGCCGGCCTTCATGACCTGGCCCGGCAGGCTGCGGCCGATCATCTCCTCGGTCCGGCGGGAGACGGCGATCAGGCGATCCAGGTCAATGCCGGTCGCAACGCCGCTTTCGTGCAGCATGTAGACCAGGTCCTCCGTGCAGATATTCCCCGTGGCCTTGGGTGCGAAGGGGCATCCGCCAAGCCCGCCGATGCTGGCTTCATAGCGGGTGATCCCTTCCAGCAGGCCGGTGTAGACACAGGCCAGTCCCACACCGCGCGTGTTGTGGAAGTGCAGGGCGATATCCGCCTCCGGGACGTGGGTCTTGAGGGCCTGGCAGCGCTCGCGCACGATCGGCGGCGTCGCCATGCCGGTGGTATCCCCAAGTGAGATTTTCGTGATGCCCATGTCACGGTAGGCCCTGGCGACATCCACCACTTCCTCCGCAGCCACGTTGCCCTCGAAGGGACAGCCGAAGGCGGTGGCGATGGCGCCGAAAACCTGGATGCCCGCCGGCTCGGCAATGCGGCAGATATTGCGGAAACCGTCCAGGGAGGCTTCGCGCGTGCGATTGACGTTCTTCAGGTTGTGGCTTTCCGAGGCGGACATGAAGACCACCATGGCATCGACCCCGGCCTCGACGGCGCGCTCGGCCCCCTTGGCGTTGGGCACCAGCGCGGTCAGCACGGCCCCTTTGCTGCGATCGATGCCCGCCAGGACCTCGGCCGCGTCCTTCATCTGCGGCACGGCACGTGGCGAGACGAAGGAGGTGACTTCGAGATGGCGAAGTCCGGCGTCGATCAGGCCGTTGACCAGTTCGATCTTCTGCTCGGTGCTGATCCAGGCGCCTTCCGACTGCAGACCGTCACGCGGACCCACGTCCACGATATCGACATGAGCGGGAAAACCGGGGATCGCAGTGTTTCCAGATGATACCACCATGAGCTTTTCACAGCTGTTGCCTTGGTCCACCAATGCGGTATACCATTTATGTTGGAGGGTCAATGAGGGAAGCCATGGAGCAGCTTGCGCAACAGTCCGGGGAGGATGAAGTGACAGCGTCCCCACAGAACCTGGGCCGCTTGGCGCATTCCCGCATCCGCGCGGATATCCTGTCGCTGGGCCTGGCCCCGGGCGAGGTGGTGTCCGAACGCGGCCTGCAGGGGGTCTACGGCATCTCCCGCACGCCGATCCGTGAAGCGCTGGCCGCCTTGATCCGCGAGGGGTTGGTGGTGCGCACCGCGCGCGGCTATGCCGTGGCGCCTTTCGACCTGCGCGAACTGCGCGAGATATTCGAATATCGGGAAATCGTCGAGGACGCAGCCGTCAGGCTGGCTTGCCACCATGCCATGGCCCAGGAACTTGATGCGTTGCAGCGAACGGTCGACGCCGGGCTTGAGCCATTTACCCCCGACGGCTGGTTCGAGGCCGGACTGGATGTTCATGTCCGAATTGCCGAGTTGTCATGCAACCGTTTCCTGCGCGATGCCGTCCGCGACACGGTGAACCGGACCTTACGGCCGCGCTGGCTGCTGGCCTCATCCGAGGAGGCGCGCGCGGTTTCCCATCGCGAGCACAGCGAGATTGTCGAGTTGATTCGGGCCCAGGACGAAGAGGGGGCTGCAAGAGCCATTCGTCTGCACGGGCGGGATGTGCGCGACCGCATACTCGCGGCCATCAGCGACTCTCGCCGGATATTCGGGGCCCGGGCCTTCACGGAGCCGGGGCAGGCAGGAATCTGACCCCAGGGAAAGGGGCAGGGGGCAAGAACCGGAAAACCGGATAAAGCCCGATCAAGGGCCGGCCTTCCGGCCGGATGAATAACAGGAAGCTAGGGAGGAAAATGATGACAGTTATTTCAAGAACCCTTGGCGCCGCGGTGGTCTTTGCATCGCTGGGCGCCTTCCAGGCGCAGGCAGCGGAATGCATTGCGCCGGCCGACCCCGGTGGAGGTTGGGACTTTACCTGTCGCACGGTCGGCAAGCTGCTGCACGATCTGGATCTCGTGGACGAACCGGTCCAGGTCACGAATATGCCGGGCGGGGTCGGTGCAACGGCCTACGCCAACGTCATGTCGAAACGCGCGGACGATGACTCCCTGCTGGTGGCAACCTCCACAGTGGGCGTTACACAGATTGCCCAGGACAAGTATCCGGCGGGCACCGACGTGATGCGCTGGATTGCCATGCTGGGCACCGACGTGGGTGTCCTGGTCGTGCCGGCCGACTCCGAGATGGAGGATCTGGACGACCTGGTCGAGGCCTTGAAGGAAGATCCGGGCTCGGTCCCGACAGCGGGGTCCTCGGGGGCCGGTGGTTGGGATCATATCCGCCTGTTGATGCTTGCCGACGCCGCAGGCATCTCTGCCGAGGACTACAAGCAGATCCGCTGGGTCCAGTTCGACGGCGGCAGCCCGGCCGTGACCCAGATGTTGGGTGGACAGGTGGATCTGGTTTCCACGGACCTGGGGGAGATTGCCGGTTTCGTGGAATCCGGCGACATCCGCATCCTGGCCGCCTTGTCCGACGATCCCATCCCGGCTTTCCCCGATGCCCCCACGGCCATCGAACAGGGCTATGAAGTCACGGGCTACAACTGGCGCGGTTTCTATACTGGCGGTGAGGTCTCCGACGAGGTCTACGAAAGCTGGGTGGAACGCCTGTCGGACCTCTACGAGAGTGACGAATGGAAGGAAGCCGCGCGGAGCAGCGGGCTGGTGCCCGTCTGGCGCGGCGGTGAGGAATTCGAGGCCTATGTGAACGAACAGGCCGAGCAGATGAACCAGATCTCGCGGGAGATCGGGGTTATCGAATGACAGATCGCATTGTCGGCCTGGTTCTCCTGGCCGCTGCGATCTGGTATGGACTGACTGCGGGCACCTACGAGGCAAGTTTCGGCGACCCTCTGGGGCCCGCAGCGTTTCCCGTGATGCTGTCCGTGCCCGTGGCGGTGCTGAGCCTTTTCCTGCTGTTGCGGCCCGACGCCAACCCGGATTGGCCGCGCGGTGCGGCATTGCTGCGGCAGCTGGCGGCCATCTGCATCCTGGTGAGTTACGCCCTGCTGCTGGAAAGGCTGGGCTTTCTACTGATCACCTTCGTGGCGGTGGCCTTGCTTGGGCGACTGCTTGGCAGCCAGTGGCACAAATCCGCTGTTTCTGGTGCGGTGGTCAGCCTGGTTCTGTTCCTGACCTTCGACCGTGTGCTCGGACTGCCATTGCCCGCCCTGCCCGAATTCATGAGCTGACGCATGGAAACCCTGAACCTGCTTGCCGACGGCTTTGCCGTGGCGTTGACGCCCACCAATCTGATGCTGGCGCTGCTCGGCTGTTTTCTCGGCACCCTGATTGGCTCTCTTCCGGGTTTGGGACCGGTCAATGGCGTGGCCATCCTGATCCCGGTTGCCTTTTCCCTGGAGCTCGATCCCACCTCGGCCCTGATCCTGCTGTCCTGCATCTACTACGGCTGCATGTATGGCGGGCGCATTTCCAGTATCCTGCTGAACATCCCCGGGGACGAGCCGGCCATCATGACCACGCTGGACGGCTATCCCATGGCTAAAGCGGGAAAGGCATCGGAAGCCCTGGCGATATCGGCCGTCGCCTCCTTTATCGGAGCCACCTTCGCGACCATCGGCCTGACGCTTTTTGCGCCCATGCTGGCCAGTGTGGCCATCCATTTCGGCCCCAGCGACTATTTTGCGCTCTATGTCATGGCCTTCGCCACCATTGGCGGAATTACCGGCGCCAATCCCTTCAAGACCTTGATTGCTGCCTTCCTGGGCCTGATGATCGCTTCGGTGGGCCTGGACCCCGGCACAGGTGTGGCGCGCTTCACCTTTGATTCCTTCCACCTCTATGACGGCTTCGATCCCATCGTGGCCATCGTCGGCCTGTTCGCCATCAGCGAAGTCCTTATGTACCTGGAGAAGATGGACCAGTTGCCGGACAAGATGGTGCCGTTGGGCCGTGCCATTCCGAAAATGAAGGACATCCTTTCCGGCGGCTGGGCGTATATGCGCGGCTCGGTGATCGGCTTCGTCTCGGGAGTCCTGCCGGGGGCAGGGGCTTCGCTGGGCGCCTTCCTGTCCTATATCGGCGAGCAGCGCTGGAGCGACAAGGACGGCTCGTTCGGCAAGGGCAATCCCAAGGGCGTGGCCGCTCCCGAGGCTGGGAACAACTCAGCCTCCGGCGGGGCCCTTATTCCCATGCTGACCCTGGGTGTGCCTGGCAGCGGAACGACGGCGGTCATGCTGGCGCTGCTGATCTCGCTCAATATCCAGCCGGGGCCGCTGCTGTTCGAGCGCCAGCCGGATATCGTCTGGGGCCTGATTGCCGCACTCTACATTGCCAATGTCGTGCTGTTGCTGCTGAACATCCCGCTGATCAGTCTCTTCACGCGCATGCTGAGCATGCCGCAGTGGATCCTGATGCCCTTCGTGGTGATGGTTTCCTTCATGGGCATCTATTCCATCAGCCATTCGACCTTCGACCTGCTGGTCATGGTGGGCTTCGGCGTGCTCGGCTATATCCTGCGCAAGATCGGGGTTTCGCTGGTGCCGATCATTCTGGGCTTGCTTCTGGGTGCGGACATGGAGAACAACCTGAGACGTTCGCTCTCCATTTCCGACGGCAATTTCGCCATCCTCTTCCAGAGTCCCATCGCCCTGACACTCTATGCCATCACGGCGATCATGCTTTGCTTGTCGTTCTACTTGGCCTTCCGTAAGCGCCGAGGTGCGGAATCTGCCCCCTAGATTCCCCAGAGGAACAGCAGGCCCACCCCGATTGCCAGTGCAAAGGGACGCAGCCACAACCGGCCGGGTTGGCCGATGGCCCCGTAGCTGCAGAAGACCAGCGCGACGCCCACCTTCAGCGTTGCAGCGAAAGCCGTCAGCGGGTCGGTTCCCAACTCCAGCAGGCCGGGATTGAAGATGAAGCCGAGCGGCACGAGGAAGAGTCCGAGGCCCAGCAGCATGGCCTTGCCGGCAACAGGCAGCCAGGGTGTTTCGGCGATGCCGGCGGCAATGAAGACATTGCCGCAGACCGGAGGCGTGATGGTGCAGAGTAGGGCGTACCAGAAGACGAAGAGGTGGGCATAGAGCTCCGGCACGCCCGCCTCGACCAGGGCTGGACCGGCCACCGCCACACAGATGATGTAGGCCGCCGTGGTCGGCAGTTCCATGCCCAGGATCAGGCTGGCCAGTGCTGTCAGCAGCAGGACCGCCCAGAGCTTGCCGTCCGAGACGGACAGGATCATCGAGGTCAGCTTGACGCCCAAGCCGGTCATGTTGAAGACGCCGACAATGATGCCGGCACAGATGATGATGGCGGCGATGACGGCGATCTGCTTGGCTGCATTGACCAGCGCGATTTCCGTGCGCTTCAGCCAGCCCGTGATGGACAGGCTGCCGTCCTCGTTGAAGAACAGCAGCAACCAGGCGGCACAGGCGGCGAAGACGGCTGCGAACGAGATGGTGTAGTCGGTGAAGGCCAGCGCCCCGATCAGAATGCCGAAAGGCACCAGGAAGAAGGGCACGGTCTGGGCCACGCGCAGCCAGCCCGGCATCATTTCGCGGGGCAAGGCCTGCAGGTCATAGCGCAGGGCGAAGACATGGACGCCGGCCCAGGCCGCGACGAAGAAGAGGAAGGCCGGCAGGGTGGCGGCCACCATGATGTCGGTGTAGGGCATGCGCAGCAGTTCGGCCATCACGAAGATACCCGCTCCCATTACCGGCGGCATGATCTGGCCGCCGGTGGAGGCCACGGCCTCGACGGCGCCGGCCAGCGGGGGCGGATAGCCGCGCTTCTTCATGGCGGGGATCGTGACCATGCCGGTGGAGGCGGTGTTGGCGGCGGCGACGCCGGAGATCGTGCCGTAGAGCGCGGAGGAGACGACCGCCACCTTGGCGGCGCCGGCGCGCAATCGCCCGGCAACCTGGGTCGAGAAGGCCATGAAGCCGACGCCGGCCTGGCCGGCCGAGATGAAGGCACCGACGATGATGAACAGGGAGATGGTGGTTACCGAGATCCCGGTCAGGGAGCCCCAGAGTCCGCCTTCCGTAATGGTGAGCGTGCCGAGGAAGTAGTCGGGCGGCATGCCGGCGTGGCCGAACTTGCCGGGGATGTATTCGCCGAAATAGCCGTAGAGCAGGACAATCGTGGCCACGGCCGGCAGGACCGCCTTGATGGCGCGGCGCGCCATTTCCAGTACCGTGATCAGCAGGGCCAGGGCCAGGGCCATCTGCCAAGCGCCTTCCAGAGCGCCGTACTGCCGCACAAGTGTTTCGCGGTCCAGCATGATCCAGATGCAGGCGCCCAGGCCGATTGCACCGATGGCAAACCCGCTCCAGCGGGCGAAGGGGGTTTTGGCAACGCCGGCACCGAGGAAAAAGATCCAGGTTGCCGCAAGAGCCATGTGCAGGGGGCGCGAAATCAGGTTGGGGACCAGCCCGGAAAAGGCGATGTAGAGATGAAATCCAACGGTCAGGAAGGCAAAGCCCAAAAGGGTCCAGCGCCATTTGCCACTGGCAACTTGGCCAGCTGAAGATTCCTCTGCGTGTGACTCTTGATCCGGCACGGGCAAATCTCTGCTGAAGGGAGAAAAGGGACGGGAAAATTGGAACGACGGTGCGCCGAACGCAACCCGGCCCCGCAGCGTGGAGAACGCTGCAGGGCCGGGCGGTTCAACAGGTCCGAAAGTGGCTTAGCGCATGGACTCGGGAATGTCGATCCCGGCCTCTTCGTAATAGCGCAGGGCCCCCGGATGGATGGGTGTGCCCATCTGGGCCACCAGGTCAGGCGTCACGCCGTCCCACCAGGGATTTTCGTCGACCAGCGCGTCCCGCTGTTCCCAGAAGGACTTCACCACCTGATAAGCGGTGTCATCGTCCATGTCGGTGGTGCCGAAGGCGCCCACGGGCACGGCAACGGTATTCACCGCCTCGTCCTGGCCGTCATAGGTGCCGGCGGCAATGGTGATCGGCCCGGACAGCGGGTCCTCGGCAAAGATCTGTTCACGCTGTTCGTCGGTGAAGCTGAGGATATTCACGTCGGTTGTCGTGGCCAGCTCCACCAGGCCCGGTACGGGATGCGAGGAACAGGTGGCATAGCCGTCGACACGGCCGTTGCGCAGGGCGTCCGGCGCATTGTTAAGCTCGACGTTGGAATACTCGACGTCCTCGCCCAGGCCCAGCAGTCCGAGCACGGCCTTGGTCCGGCCTTCGCAGAAGGTGCCGGTGCCGCCGGGAATGAAGTTCTTGCCGGCAAGATCCTCGACATTCTCGATGCCGCTGTCGTCGCTGACCACGAAGTGAATCGTGATGAAGGGCACGGCGAAGAGCGTGCGGATACGGTCATAGCCTTCCTCGCCCTCGAAGTCGCCTTCTCCGGCGCGGGCCTTGTCCAGCAGGCTGGGCGGAGTGGTGAAGAGGAAGGCGCCGGGCCGCCGGGCGGCTTCCTTGACGTTCTGTACGGAGCCCTGGCTTTCCTCGACGGTCGGCTGGATCTGGCCGTCCGTGGCATCCTCGAGCATCTCGGCCAGCTGCACCATCATCACGTAATAGGACGAGGTCGAAGATGCCGATTTCAGGGTCAATCGTGTCTGGGCTTCTGCACTGGCGGAAGTAAGGCCGACGGAAGCCCCGAGTGCCAAGGCAAAGGCCGTGGTCTTGAGCGCGGAAAGTCTCATTGGAATCGTTTCCTTGTTCTCTTTGCAGTGTGGCTGCACTGTGAAAGCCGTGCAGCCTCTTGATATTGGCCCTTCTCCTTGCGGAAAAGTGCCTGGAGATTAACCCAGGCAGGCTATGGCAAAAAAGCCGTTTTTGCCGGCCGCTCAAGTTGTTCAGGAACGCTTGGGCATGAAAGCGGAAAGCGGCTGCTTCTGGCCCCCTTCGCCATCGAAATTGCCTGCGTCCAGCCAGCTTACCAGGGCCTGCCGTATGGCGGGCCACTCCCGGTCGGTGATGGCGTACCAGGCTGTATCCCGGTTGCGGCCCTTGTAGACCACCGCCTGGCGGAAGATCCCCTCGAAAGTGAAACCCAGGCGCTCGGCGGCCTTGCGCGAAGGGGCATTCAGGCTGTCGCACTTCCATTCATAGCGGCGATAGCCCAGTTCATCGAAAACACGGCGCATCATGAGATACATCGCCTCTGTGGCCGCGGCCGTTTTCTGGAGCCGTGGGGCAAGGCTGATATTGCCCACCTCGATGACGCCCATTTCGGGCGCCATGCGCATGAAACTGGCAACGCCCGATGCATGGCCGGATTTCAGGTCGACAATGGCATGGAAGAATGGATCCTCGGAGTCTTGGCAGATCGACAGCCAGCGGTCGAACGCCTGCCGGTCGGCAAAGGGCCCCGAAGCCATGTAGGTCCAGATGCGTCCGTCGTCGTCGTCCGCAAAAGCCGTGAAGAGGTCGTCGCCGTGTCGGGTGGCATCAAGCGGCTCCACACGGCTGAAGCGGCCTTCCATCGCGCTGAGGGGCGGGCGCGGACGTGTGGTCCAGTTGTCCAGCGGCGCGCCCACGGGCTGGCCAAACTCATTGTATCTTGTGGCATCGCCTTGATCGTTCATCTGTCTTCCTGCTGCTGCGTGTGATGCAGGGAATCTGCGATGACCGGCCCCTACAGGAAAGGGCCATTTTCAGGGAAGGGCCTGGGCAACTGTGCCAACAGATTTTGATGCGCCCTACCGAATGAAGCAGGGCGTCATCCAGGGCCGTATCACTTGAATGGTACGCTTGCCTGGCGGCTGCTCCGGAAAAGCAAGGAAGCTTCGAGCTTGACCGTTTGCATCGGCTCCGCTTATGATCCCCTGTATGACTCATACGGTTTTCACAGGGATTCAGCGAATTATTCGCCCGGCGCCGATACGGTAGCCGGGACATACTCTTATCGCTGAAATTTCTGTAGACCGGAGTATCCTCCAATGACATCCGCCGTTGCCGCTTCCCGTGGTATGGAAGCTACTGCCCCTGAAGGCCATGAGGCTCATTCAGAGGCGCAGCCCGTATTCTGTTTTTCCGTGCTGGCCGAAGCCGATCCTGGACTTATGCCGCGTGTGCTTGAGCTTTTTGCCAAACGCAGCCTTGTCCCCTTGCGTTGGCACAGCGACAGGATCGGATCGGACCAGACCGAACTTGCGATGGATTTCCAGGTGGGGGGGCTGACGCCGCATCTGGCCGACTATATCGCGCGATGCCTGCGTCAGGTACCTGGGGTGCGTACGGTCCTGACTTCGGAAAAGAACATCTGATTCTTTCCGCTCGGCGGTTCAGGACAGTACGGGCGTTTCCTTTCGAGCAACCAGATCTTGCGCATTTGCATCGATCCGATATGCAAT
Source organism: Fodinicurvata fenggangensis DSM 21160 (assembly GCF_000686045.1). Taxonomy (GTDB): domain Bacteria; phylum Pseudomonadota; class Alphaproteobacteria; order Kiloniellales; family DSM-21159; genus Fodinicurvata; species Fodinicurvata fenggangensis. The sequence goes on along the minus strand of NZ_JMLV01000017.1, from coordinate 18,782 downwards.
ACCAGCTGGTGGCGTTGCGTCCATGCCATCATTGGTAAGCAGGTCCACCATCGAGAAAGTCAGCGCACAATCCGCTTTCGCGCCGCTGTTTCTGAGTGGCAGCACAAGCCGGTGGAACGGCAGGAACTCGCGGCCGGGCATGGCCAGGCGTCCGGAATAGAAACTGGGAAGCCCACGCTTGAGGCAGCGATCCAGGATGGCTGTCCTGCTTTTCAGGTGCTGCGGGGGCAGCACTTCGTCCAGGTGCTGTCCCGTCGTTTCCATGGCCAGGGCCTCGACAATGGCCGTGCCAGACAGGCGACAGAGATAGCGCCCGTCCGCCTGGCGTGCATGAATCTGGATGAAGGGCAACAGGGCCGGAATATCCAGCGGATCGATCTCCGCCTTGCGTGGAATGGACTCCCCACGCTTGCCACACCAGTAATCCAGCAATTGGGTGAAATGCGGATGGGGCAGATGGGCCCGGAAGCCACTGCTCTTGTCTTTGGAAAGTGTGTCTCCGGTCTCCCCCGTAATGGCGCCGTAGCAGATAGCCCGGCTCCTGGCGACGTGCCAGTGGAGGTTCCGGAAAGGCCACATCAGTGTCATTTGATCGCCCCCTGAAAACTCAAATGCGAGATAAATACTAATATACCCTATCGAGGATATCCAGTATTTAATTATATCAGTTAGCTATGACACTTTCTTGTTACGTCATATGCAAGAAACTCCGTAGAGAGGTGCATGTCGGAGCCCCGATCTTTCAGGGGCTTATGAGGCTCCGAAGCCCAGGCGGTGACGTATTTCCTGCGGGCTTTCGCCAGCCTGACGCAGGCTGTCCAGGGAAAGGCTGTCGTGTCGTTTGGCCAGGCGCTGGCCCTGGGAATCGGTCACGAGCCTGTGGTGCAGCCATTCCGGCACGGGCAGATCAAGCAGGGCCTGCAGCAATCTGTGCAGGTGGCTTGCCATGAAGAGGTCTTCGCCTCGGGTAACCAGAGTGATTCCCTGGCGCGCATCATCCACCACCACGGAGAGATGATAGCTGGTGGAGATGTCCTTGCGCGCCAGCACAACGTCGCCCAGCAGTTCGGGGCGTGCGTCCTGTCGTCCGGCCTGGCGGTCCGTCCAGGACAGATCGGGCGTGCGCTTCAGTGCTTCGGCCATGTCCAGGCGCCAGGCATAGGTGGCACCGTCCTTCATGCGCGCCTGTCGTTCCTGGACAGTGAGCTGGCGACAGGTTCCGGGGTACAGGGGCCCTTCCGGTCCGTGCGGCGCGCGTTCGCTGCGCGCTATCTCGTCGGTGATATCCCGCCGTGTGCAGAAACAGGGATAGAGCAGGCCTGCTTCATTCAGGCGGTCCAGAGCCTGGCGGTAAGCGTCAAGCTGTGCGCTTTGCCGATCCACGGGCTCGCTCCAGGTCAAGCCGAGCCAGGCCAGGTCTTCGAATATCGCCGTTTCATACTCCGGTCGGCAGCGGCTGCGGTCTATATCCTCCATGCGGATCAGGAAGCGGCCTTCGGGGCCGGCCTGTTCGGCGGCAAAGAGGGCCGCATAGGCGTGACCCAGATGCAAGCGGCCGGTGGGAGAGGGAGCGAAACGTGTGACTTCCGACATGAGGGCGGACATAGCCTCCGCAGGGGTATAGAGTCCAGCCGCATGACGGAGATGAAGATCGAGGACGAATCCTCGCTGGCTCTGGCCCTGCAGCGCCTGGCCGAGACGGATACGGACGTGGCCCGTGGGCTGGAACAGGCCGGCTTGCCGCCCCTGCGTTATCGCCCGCCCGGGTTTGCGACCCTGTTGCGCATCATCGTGGCTCAGCAGGTTTCCCTGGCCGCGGCTGCATCGATTTGGGGGCGCCTGGAAGCAACCTGCCAGCCGCTTGAGCCTGAACGGCTGCTGGCGCTCAGCGACGACGACTTGCGCACCGCCGGATTGTCCCGCCAGAAACAGGACTATGCCCGTTCCCTCGCCCGGTTGATGGACCAGGGGGAACTTGACCTGCCCGCTCTCGAGGCGCTTGAGGACGAGGCGGCGGTGGCGCACATAACCCGGGTCAAGGGGCTTGGGCGCTGGTCGGCCGAGGTCTACCTGTTGTTTTCCCATGGGCGGCCTGACGTCTGGCCCGCCGATGATGTAGGCCTGATGATCGGAATGGAACGCTTGAAACAGCTGCCTGAAAGACCGACGGTGCGGCAGATGCGGGCGCTGGCCGAGGACTGGCGTCCCTATCGTGCCGCAGGGGCTCGGCTGCTCTGGCATTACCGTCAGTTTGACGGCCAGGCAGCGGGCCGTTCGGACGGCCTGCCCTGATGGGCCCGTGTGGCAGCACAGCTGCCGCGACAGCTTACACAAACCCCGGAGTATTCCCGATGTCTTCAGTTACCCCCCTTGATGGTCCGCGCAGCGAACCCGCCAATGGCGGCGCGGCCGAAAAACTCGTTATCCTGCTGCACGGGCTGGGGGCCGATGGAAACGACCTGATCGCGCTGGCCCCCCTGTTCGGCCAGATCCTGCCTGAGGCGGCCTTCGTGGCGCCGAATGCATCCGAGGCCTGTGACATGGCCCCGAACGGGTATCAGTGGTTCAGCCTGCAGGAACGCGAACCCCAGTCCCTGCATCAGGGTGCGGAGGCTGCACGCGCTTCGCTCGATGCCTTCATCGACCAGGAACTGGAACGCCACGGCCTGGAAGAGAAGGACCTGGTGGTGGTCGGTTTCAGCCAGGGGACGATGATGGCGCTCTATACCTGCCTGCGCCGTCCCAATGCCTGTGCCGGGATCATAGGTTTCTCGGGCCTGCTGATCGACAATGGGCGCATGGAGGAAGAGATCAAGAGCCATCCACCCGTGATGCTGATTCACGGCGAGGAGGATCCCGTGGTGCCCTTCGAGTGCATGGCCGCCGCGGAAAAGACCCTGAGTGCCTGTGGTGTGCCGGTGCAGACCCATGCGCGTCCCGAGCTGGAGCATGGCATCGACCAGGACGGCCTGGTCATGGCGGCCGGCTTCCTTCAGGTCGTCTATGACAAGAATCCTGAGGATATAGCCGGGGATCCTGAGGAGGGCTGAAACGACCCTATCACAGGGCCGTATTCTAGATGTGACAGATCGATGAAGTTTTGCATGAGAAAAGCCACAATATCTTGTGGCTTTTCTCAAATCCCGCTATGTAGGAACATGACATTCGGGACAAGGTCCCGATTGACTGTGTCTGAACAGGCGGGAGTGGGAGCGTGGCTTCGGCCCAAGGTTACCCATCGTTGGTTTTGAACGCGGACTTCCGTCCGCTGAGTTACTTTCCGCTGTCCATCTGGTCCTGGCAGGACAGCATCAAGGCGGTTTTCCTTGATCGCGTGAATGTCCTCTCCGAGTATGAGCATCAGGTTTCCTCGCCGTCCTGCAGCATGCGCCTGCCCAGTGTCATTGCACTGAAGGAATATGTGCACCTGGACCGGCGGCCGGCCTTCACGCGCTTCAACGTGTTCCTGCGCGATCGATTCGAATGCCAGTATTGTGGCGATCGATTGCCGGCCGAGGACCTGACCTTCGATCACGTCACCCCGCGCTCGCGCGGCGGCCGTACGACTTGGCACAACGTGGTGACGGCGTGCCAGAGCTGTAACCTGATCAAGGGCAATCGCATGCCGCGGGATTGCGGTATGCTGCCGCTCAACGAGCCCGAGCCGCCGACCACACGTACCCTGCAGCAGCATGGCCGCGCCTTCCCGCCGAACTTTTTGCACGAAAGCTGGAACGACTTCCTTTACTGGGACAGCGAACTGGAAGCCTGAAGTCCGGTTCGATCAGAACCGCTTGCTGAGCCAGATCGCCAGGCGCGAGCCTGTCTTGATCGCAGCGCTCAGGGCCTCATAGCCCGTCGCTTGCTCGGCCTCGTGTTCCAGCCCGATGTCCCGGTGCTCCAGTTCCTCGGCGCGGAACTTCTCTATGGTCTTGCGCAGATCCTTTTCCTGCGGTTCATCGGCCAGATCCTCGGATTGCTCGGCGTAGTGCTGGTCGATGACCTCTTCGACAGCCACGGTGCAGGCCATTGCGGCCTTCTCGCCCATCATGGCGGTTGCGGCCCCCAGGGCGTAGCCGGCCATGTGCCAGACCGGTTGCAGCAGGGTGGGACGCACGCGGCGCTCCGGAAGCATCTGTTCGAAGGTCTGCAGGTGCTCGGCCTCCTGCTCCCACATGTGGCGGATCACCGGCGCACTGGACGACTTCGAAAGCACGGCCAGTTGGCCCTCGTAAATGCGCCGTGCGCCGTATTCTCCGGCGTGATTGACGCGCAGCATGCTTTCCAGCCGTTGCCGACGGGTCGGATCGCCTGGCAGGGGGGCGCGTCGGCGTGGTTTGGATTCGGCTTCGCTCATTTACGCGTTCCTCTTCGCAAGGCGCGGCCCGATCAGGGCAACAGCCGCCAGTCCCAGCGACAGCAGGAAATTATATCCCGCCATCGAGAGACCGAACAGGGACCAGGCCACTTCGTCACAGCGCACGACCGGCGTGGCCAGCAGGGCGTCCCGGATCTCCTCGGTGCTCCTGGCCGAATCCAGGGCCGCCGTCGTGCAACCGCTGGGGCCCTGCCACCAGTCCTGCTCGATACCCACATGATAGCCGGCCAGGCCCGCCCCCGCCAACAGGGCGAGGCCGGACAGGAACAGCATGGGCCGCCCGACCCGCTTTGGCACGGCCAATGCTGTCACGGCCAGGACAAGAGCGGCCAGGTGGGCATAGCGCTGGTCGTGGCAGAGTGAACAGGGCAGGTAACCGAAGCCGTACTGGAACGTCAGGGCGGCGGCCAGGGCAAGAGCGCTGCCCAGCGCCACGATCAGGGCCGGCAGGCGTGCGTTGCTAAGGAGCGGAGAACTGGACATGGGACAGAGACGGGTCCTCGATGAAAATTCAGAAGAGGTAGCGTACAGCCACGAAACCGCCGAACAACAGTATGAAGAAGAGAGCCGCTAACTGGGGCAGGTATTTTTCCACGAAGGTGCGGATCGGCGCACCAAAGTACCAGAGCAGGGCGGCCAGCAGGAAGAAGCGTGCGCCGCGCGAAACTGTGGAGGCCGTCATGAAGACTGCGGGATCGAGACCGGTAACGCCGCTGGCTATGGTGATGACCTTGTAGGGAAAGGGCGTGAAGCCGGCGCCGGCGACGATCCAGGCGCCCCATTCGTTGTAGGCGGCAGCAAAATCCCCGAAGTCTTCCAGATAGCCATAGAAGGCCAGAATCGGTTCGCCCAGACTTTCGAACAGCAGAGCGCCTATTGCATAGCCTGCAATCCCGCCCAGGACCGAGCCAATGGTCGCCACGGCTGCCACAGCCCAGGCGCGACTGCGGCAGGCCAGGATCATGGGCAGGATCAGGACATCGGGGGGAATGGGAAAGACCGAAGCCTCGACGAAGGCCACAAGGAACAGCACGACCATTGCGTCCCGACGCGCGGATAGGCGCAAGGTCCAGTCGTAAAGCTGTCGTAGCGGCTTCAAGGCAGGTTTCCGGATATGAGAAGGAGGTCGCGCAGTACACTTCCTCTAGCAGCCGCTGGCACGGCCTGCAACAACACAGCCAGGCGCGCAGGGCTTCCCGGTTGAGTGTCGCGCCTACTTGCGTGATAGTGCAGGACTTTCTCAGGAGAAGGGATGTACTGCCTGATGCCGCATCGTCGTGAAGCCGTGCTTTTTGCCAACGAGGCCTTCTACCTGGCCTTCAACAATCGCGACCTGATGGCGATGGCGGATCTCTGGTCCAGTCAAAATCCGGTGACCTGCATACACCCTGGATGGGACCAGCTGCGGGGACGTCACGATGTTCTGGCCAGTTGGGAGGCGATCCTGGAAGGCGGAAAGTCGCCGGATGTGACCTGCTGCAAGGCGGATGTCCAGTTCTACGGAAACCTGGCTGTCGTGACCTGTTACGAGGTCATCGAGAACATGGTGCTGGTGGCAGCCAATATCTTTGCCGAGGAAGACGAGGGCTGGAAGATTGTCCAGCACCAGGCCAGTCCCTGCCAGAATCCCCCGGAGGATCTTCAGGAGTCGCACTCCGAAGAGGAACCCACCCTGCAGTAGCCGGAGTTCACAAACCGGCTTCTATCTATCCGCGGGCCATGTCCTCTGCGGTGCGATCCAGGCTGACGCGCAAGCCGTCCACCAGTGTGTCGATCTGGGCCGTCTCGATGGTCAGGGGCGGGCTTAGGACCATGGAATCGCGTACGGCCCTGAGGACAATGTTGTTGGCAATGCAATGGTCGCGGCAGGTCTGGCCAGCCGTAAACTTGTCGTCCCAGCGGCTTCGCGCCTGCTTGTCTCGAACAAGTTCCACCGCCGCTATCAAGCCTTCGCTGCGCACTTCGCCGACCAGCGGATGATCCACAAGCTCGTTCAGGCGCGCCCTGAGGTGCGGTCCGGTCACCTCACGGGTGCGACGGACCAGGTCCTCGTCTTCAAGCAGGGCAATGTTGGCCAGGGCGACGGCACAGGGGACCGGATGGCCGGAGTAGGTGTAACCGTGGGTGAACTCTCCACCCTCCTCTCTCAGCTTTGCGGCAATGCGTTCGTTGACCATCACGGCTGACAGCGGCAGGTAACCCGAGGTTATGCCCTTGGCCAATGTAATCATGTCGGGTTCTATGCCGTAGAGCTGGCTGCCGAACATTTCGCCTGTCCGCCCGAAGCCGCAGATCACCTCGTCGGCAACCAGCAGGACGTCATACTTGCGGCAGATGCGCTGGACTTCCGGCCAATAGCTTTTGGGCGGGATGAGGACGCCGCCGGCCCCCATGATCGGCTCGCCGATGAAGGCACCCACGGTTTCGGGGCCCAGTTCCAGTATCTTCTCCTCAATGGCGCGGGCAGCCTGCAGTCCGAACTCCTCAGGGGACAGATCACCCCCGAAGTCGTACCAGTAGGGGGGCATGACATGGTGGAAGCCTTCAAGCGGCAGGCCATAGACTTCCTGCATGGGTTTCATGCCGCCCAGCGAGGCCGAGGCCATGGTGCTGCCGTGATAGGCATGGGTGCGGCTGATGAAGTTGCGTTTCTCCGGCTTGCCGGCCTTGTGCCAGTAGAAACGCGTCATGCGCACCACCGTGTCGTTGGATTCCGAGCCAGAGGAGCCATAGAAGACGTAATTGAGATCGCCGGGCGCCAGCTCGGCCAGCTTTTCGGCCAGTTCCACCGTGGGCGGCGTCGTCGTCTTGAAGAAGCTGTTGTAGTAGGGCAGTTCCAGCATCTGCTCATAGGCACTGCGCGCCAGTTCCTCGCGGCCGTAGCCGACATTCACGCACCAGAGTCCGGCCATCCCGTCCAGGATCTGCTGCCCGTCGGAATCGTACAGGTAGACACCTTCACCGCGCACGATGATGCGGCTGCCCCCGTCGCGGGCCTTCAGTGTCTTGTAGTCGGAAAAGGGATTCAGGTGGTGCCGGACGTCCAGGTCACGCCAGCGAGCGGTCGAGTTGCGATTGAGATTTTCGTTCATGAGTCCGGTCCTTCGGTAAATGGGCAGGGAAGGAACACGGGGACTCAAGGGTTGTAATCGATCCGAGCGCAGAGAATCAGCAGTTCCGAAAGGCGTGTGCGCGGGCTGTTGCAGGCAATCATCCGGATCATCCTGACAAGAAAGACCCGGAGAGTATGCCTCTGTCAGGGGTGGGACGCAAAGGATCCCGGTCCCGGCATTACGCTGCGCGGGCCAAGGTCCTTACGCTGCGCGGGCCTGGGGTTCTTCGGACAGCAGGCGCAGCATCAGGTCCCGCGAGATGTTGCCGCCCGAGAGCACGACCCCGACTTTTTTGCCCGCAAGCTGGTCGCGTTCCTGCAGGGCGGCTGCCAACGCGGCTGCGCCGGCACCTTCCGCCAGGTTGTGCGTGTCGGTGTAGTAGGCGCGGATGGCATCGGCGATCTCGTCTTCCTCAAGGCTGACCATGTGATCCGCCCCGGCGCGGACGATATCCAGCGCCTCCTGCATCGGCTGGCGACAGGCCATGCCATCGGCAATGGTTTCGGCCTTGTCCGTGGAGATGATCTTTCCGGCCTCATAGGACAGGGCATAGGCCGGTGCCCCCTTGGTGACGACGCCGACAACCTTTGTCGACAGGCCCAGCAGGTCGCGTGTGCGGATCATGCCGCAAAGCCCGGAACCCATGCCGATGGGGGCATAGACGACGTCCAGGTCCGGGTGGGCCGTGAAGAATTCCTTTGCATAGCTGGCAACACCCGCAACCAGATCCGGATGGAAGGCCGGCACGCTTTCCAGGCCTTCCTTCTGGGACAGCTCGGCAGCGGCGGCGCGCGCTTCATCGAAGTCCTTGCCGCCCTCCACCAGCCGCGCGCCCAGGGCACGCATGGCGGCATTCTTTTCCGGGCAATTGCCTTCCGGCACCACGATGGTGACGGGCACGCCGTGCTGCTTGCCTGCAAAGGCCAGGCTCTGGCCGTGATTTCCGCGCGTGGCGCTCACGATGCCCTTCAGTGGCTCGCCGGACTCGCAGCGGTTCTTCATGTAGACGAGGCCACCTCGAATCTTGAAGGCTCCGACGGGGGTGTGGTTCTCGTGCTTGACCCAGAGTTCCGTGCCCAGGCGCGCGGAAAGCTGCGGCCAGGTGATCTGCGGGGTGGGCTGCATGGCGTCCTGGACGATTGCATGGGCTTTGTCGAGGTCGGCCGCGGAAAACATCTGGGGTTCCTTTATTTGTTGGCTGATCTTGACCGACAGGGTGCGAGGGTTAATTGTATGGGTCAACATTTATATTGTATGGGTTACAATGTGGACGCCATCACTTGAGGGACGCAACAGCGTCAAGTACCTGGCCATCGTCGAGGCCCTGGCGGATGCCGTGAGCCAGGGCGACCTGCGGCCCGGTGACCGCCTTCCGCCGCAGCGAGGCCTGGCCTGGAAACTGGGCGTCAATCTCAGCACGGTCACCCAGGCCTATCGCGAGGCGGCGCGCCGGCACCTAGTTGGCGGTGAGGTGGGACGCGGAACCTATGTCCTACCGGAAAGCCGCGAGGCGACGCTGTTCAGCCTGAAGGAGCCGGACAGCCAGGACAGCCTGGACCTTTCAACCAATGTCCCGGCTCGCGAACCTGGAAATCGCGACCTGGAGGATACGCTTCAGGCCCTGATCGCCCAGGGCAAACTGGGGGCCGCGCAAGGATATCACGAGCCGCGCTTGCTGGATCGAGCGGGTGTGGCCGGTTCGCAATGGCTTGCGCAGCGCGGGTTTCAGGTTTCGCCAGCCTCTATCGTGCCCTGTGCCGGCGCCCAGCAGGCGCTGGCAGCAGCCCTGCAGTCCATCTGCAGGCCGGGTGATTCCGTTCTGGTCGAGGAATTGACCTTTCCCGGGATGAAAGCGGTGGCCAAGCAGCTTCACCTGCGGCTTGTACCGGTGGCCATGGATGCGGAGGGCTGCCAGCCCGAGGCATTGGCGCGTGCGGCAGAGACTAGTGATGCCCGTGTGGTGGTTCTGGTGCCCCTGCTGCAGAATCCAACCGGGGCTCTGGCCGGTCCCGAACGCTGCCGCGCGCTGGCCGGGGTGATTCGACAGCAGGGCCTGACGCTGGTGGAAGACGATGTCTATGGCGCCCTGACGGACCTGCCGCCGCTGTCTTGCCAGTTGCCGGAGCAGGCGCTGCTGGTCAGCAGCCTGTCCAAGGCGGCTGTCCCGGGCGTGCGCTTCGGCATGATTGCAGGATCCTCGGACCTGATAGCCCCGCTCAGGGAAGAAACACACGCGACCACCTGGCTGCTCTCTCCGCTGGCCCTGGAACTGGCTTGTCAGTGGATCGAGGACGGGACCGTCTATCGGCGCCTGGATTGGCAGAAGGGCGAAATGCTGGCCCGCTGGAAGTTGGCGCGCCGTATCCTGCCAATCCCGCCAAGCGCACCGCCGGCACCGCACCTTTGGCTGCCGGTGAGCGGAGATGCCGAAGCCGTGGCAGAGCTCTGCCACCGCCAGCGCGTCGAGGTGGTGGCCTCGCGCACCTTTGCCGTCCGTCGGGACGTGCCCCAGGGATTGCGGCTCAGCCTGACGACGCCAGCCACGCGGGCCGACCTGCAGCAGGCGCTGGCACGGGTCGCGGATGTTCTCTCGTCTGCGCCCGTGGCCGTTCAGACGTTCTGAAGCAGGTGCTCGCGTTCCCAGGACGAGATCACCTGCTGGTAGGCATCCAGCTCGGCATCCTTGACCGCTGAAACGGCGGCCACGAACTGATCACCCAACACATTCTTCAGCCCACGGTGGGAGGAAAAGCGACTGAGCGCATCGTAGAGGGTGCGGGGCAGGGTGTGTGCCAGGCGGTAGGCGCTGCCCTCGATCGGTGCGCGGGGCAGCAACTTCTCGTCCATGCCCAGGTAGCCACAGGCCAGAGAGCCGGCCAGCGCCAGGTATGGGTTGGCATCGGCACCGGGAACGCGGTTCTCGACGCGGCGGTCCTGGACGCCGGAGTGGGGGACGCGGAGGCCGACCGTGCGGTTGTCATAGCCCCAGTGCGTATTGATGGGCGCGTCCGTGTCCGGCATCAGGCGGCGGTAGGAGTTCACATAGGGCGCGAATATCGGCATCGTGGCCGGAAGATAGCGCTGCAGCCCGGCGATGTACTGCTGGAAGAGGCGGCTGTCCTGACCGTTCTGGTTGGCGAAGGCGTTGCGCCCGGTCTTCTTGCTGACCAGACTTTGATGGACATGCATCGAACTGCCGGGTTCGCCCTGCATCGGCTTGGACATGAAGGTGGCATAGACCTTATGACGCAGGCCGGCCTCGCGGACCGTGCGCTTGAACAGGAAGGCCTGGTCCGCCTGCAGCAGGGCCTCGCCGTGATTGAAGTTCATCTCCATCTGGGCCGCCCCGGCCTCGTGGGTCAGGGTGTCGATGTCGATGCGCTGGGCATCGCAGAAGTCATAGACTTCCTCGAACATGGGATCGAACTCGTTGACGGCATCGACGCCATAGGACTGCCGCGAGGTTTCACGCCGGCCCGAACGCCCGATCGGGGGTTGCAGGGGATAGTCGGGGTCGTCGTTGCGATCGACCAGGTAGAATTCCAGTTCCACGGCCACCTGCGGCAGGTAGTTCTTGGCCTCGAACAGCTTCAGGACACGTTTCAGGACATGCCGGGCGGCAAAGGGGACCGGCGTGTGGTCGAAGTAGTAGGGATCGCAGATGATCTGGGCGGTCGGCTCTTCGTACCAGGGGACCAGACGCATGGTCTCCTCGTCCGGCACCAGGTAGACATCCGATGTGGCGGGGTTGGTAACCCCGTCGTTATTAGGGTAGCTGCCGGTGACCGTCTGGACAAAGATCGACTCCGGCACGCGCAGCCCGTTGCTGCGCATGCCCTTGATGAACTTGCTGGCGGGCAGGATCTTGCCCCGCGCAATGCCGGCCATGTCGGGCACGAGGCACTCGACTTCCTCGATGTTATGTTCCTGCAGGAAGTCTTCTATGAAGGACATGATGGAAACTCTGTCGGTTCGGGTGAGGAAGGCGCACCTGATCCCACGGCTTTGGATGCAGGTTTCGAAAGGATCGCCATGATTGTCTTTTTGTCCGTTTGGGCTCAAAAAGTACCTTATGAAACACGAGGATGCCATCGATTCCTATTATCGCGCCAGCGTAGCCGACAGCCCTGTCCGGCCTCCGCTGGCTGAGTCGCTTCAAGCCGATGTCTGTGTGGTCGGGGCCGGCTACAGCGGCCTCAGCACGGCCCTTGAACTGGCCGAGCGGGGCCTGGATGTCGTGGTGCTGGAGGCACAGACGGTCGCTTGGGGCGCCAGCGGGCGCAACGGGGGACAGGTCTGTTCCGGCTTTTCCTCGGGCACCGGGCCAATCGAGCGTTCGCTCGGGCGCGAGGATGCGCGGCGCCTGTTCGACATGGCGGAGGAATCCAAGGAGATCATTCGCAGCCGCGTCGAGACACACCAGATCGATTGCGACCTGAAATGGGGTTACTATCTGGCGGCGGAACGCCCGCGTGAGCTGCGCGAGGTCGAGGCCTGGCAGGAGGATTGGGCCCGGAATTACGACTACGACAAGCTTCATGTGGTGCGTGGGGCCGAGGCCTCACGCCAGCATGTGGACAGCCCGCGCTATATCGGCGGCCTGCGCGATGATGGCGCCGGACACCTGCACCCCCTGGCCTATTGCCAGGGCCTGGCCCGGGCGGCCGAGCAGGCCGGCGTGCGGATTTTCGAGCAGACACGGGTCAGTGCAATCCAGCGTGGCTCCAGGCCAGTCGTCGAGACCGAGGCCGGGCCACAGGTTCAGGCCCGTTTCCTGGTGGTGGCCTGTAACGCGCACCTTGGCCAATTGGTTCCCGAATTGGCCCGGACCATCATGCCGGTCGGCACCTACATGGCTGCGACCCCGCCGCTGGGTAAACGTGGCGACTCGCTGATCCCGCGGGACGAAGCCATTGCCGACCTGAAATTCGTGCTCAACTATTACCGCCTGTCCTCGGATCGCCGGCTGCTGTTCGGAGGGCGGGTCAGCTATTCCACGCTGATGCCGCCCGATCTTTCCCGCTCGATGCGCCGCTCGATGCTGAAGGTTTTCCCCCAACTGGAAGACGTTTCCTTCGAATATGTCTGGGGCGGTTATGTTGCGATCACCATGGACCGGGCCCCCCATCTTGGGCGCCTGGATGAAAACCTCTACTTCACGCAAGGGTATTCCGGACAGGGTGTGAGCCTGAGTGCCATTGCGGGACGGGTGCTGGCCGAGGCGATTGCCGGACAGGCCGGCCGTTTCGACGTTTTCGCGCGCTTGCCGCACCAAACCTTTCCAGGTGGCAGCTACCTGCGCACACCGGCTCTGGCCCTGGCCATGCTGTGGTATCGCCTGCGCGATCTGATGCCTTAGAAACTTCAGACAAGCAGTCGGCCAGAACTGAAAAGGGCCCAAGCTTCTGAAGCTCGGGCCCTCTTGCGTTACAGCGGGCAGAGCAATTCAGATGCCGATGGCTTCCTGGGGACGGATGGAGTCCAGGCCATGGGCATCGGCTACAGCGGCATAGGTGATCTTGCCGTGGGCGACGTTCAGCCCTTCCATGAGGTGTTCGTTTTCCGCCAGCGCGCGTTTCCAGCCCTTGTTGGCCAGAGCCAGCGTGAAGGGCAGGGTTGCGTTGTTCAGGGCCTGGGTCGAGGTGCGGGCCACCGCCCCCGGCATGTTGGCCACGCAATAGTGCACCACGTCATCCACCATGAAGGTGGGGTTGTCGTGGGTGGTGGCCCTTGATGTCTCGAAGCAGCCCCCCTGGTCAATGGCCACATCGACCAGGACGGTTCCGGCCTCCATCGCAGCGATCATGTCGCGGGTGACCAGTTTCGGCGCGGCCGCACCGGGGATCAGCACACAGCCGATCACCAAGTCGGCGTCCAGGCAGTGTGCCTCGATGGCATCGACCGTCGAATAGACCGTGTTGAGCCTGGAATCGAAAATGGTGTCCAGTTCGTTGAGGCGCTCCAGGGATTTGTCGACCACGGTGACATCGGCGCTCATGCCCATGGCCATGCGGGCCGCGTTCATGCCGGAGACACCGCCTCCCAGGATCACGACCTTGGCCGGATTGACGCCGGGGACTCCACCGAGCAGGACGCCCTTGCCCTGCTGTTCCTTTTCCAGGCAGTGGGCGCCGACCTGGACGGACATGCGCCCGGCCACCTCGCTCATCGGTGCCAGCAGGGGCAGGCGGCCATGGCGGTCGGTCACGGTTTCATAGGCGATGGCGATGCAGCCGGAATCGATCAGGCCCTGGGTCTGGGTCAGGTCAGGGGCCAGGTGCAGGAAGGTGAAGAGGATCTGGTCTTCGCGCAGCATCCTGCATTCCTGCGGCTGCGGCTCCTTCACCTTCACGATCATCTCGGATTTTTCGAAGACTTCGGCCGCCGTGCCGGCAATTCCGGCCCCGGCATCGCTGTAGACCGTGTCGGAAAAGCCGATGCCGTCACCGGCCCCTGTCTCGACCAGGACCTGATGGCCGTTGTGAACCAGTTCGCGGACAGAGGTCGGTGTCAGACCGACGCGGAATTCCTTGGTTTTGATCTCCTTGGGGACACCAACCAGCATTGCCATTACTCCCTTGTTCTTGACTGTCCAGTTGCTTGAAAAAGAATGTCCCGGCCAAAAGGCCGGGACAGAACTACATGAGTATTTGCTTCAGTCCAGGGTTTCCAGGACCTCGTGCAGGATCGTGTACATCTGGTCGATCTGCGGCTTGTCGACGATCAGCGGCGGCGACAGGGCGATGATGTCACCTGTCACACGGATCAGCAGACCCTTGTCGAAGCAGCGCTTGAAGGCCTCGTAGCCGCGGGCCCCTGGCGCGCCGGGGCGCGCTTCAAGCTCGATGCCGGCAATGAGGCCCAGGTTGCGCAGGTCGATAACGTGACGTGTGTCCTTCAGGGAGTGGACGGCCTCCTCCCAATAGGGCGCAAGATCGGCGGCACGGTCGAACAGGCCTTCCTCGTTGTAGACGTCCAGCGTGGCCAGACCGGCCGCGGCGGCAACAGGGTGACCCGAATAGGTGTAGCCATGGAAGAGTTCGATGGTGTTGCCGCTTTCGTCAGCCCAATCCATGAAGGCGTCGTAGATTCCCTTGCGGCAGATCACGCCGCCCATGGGGATCACGCCGTTGGTCAAGCCCTTGGCACAGGTGATGATGTCGGGTTGCACGCCGAAGTATTCCGTGGCGAACGGCTTGCCCAGGCGACCGAAGCCGGTAATCACCTCGTCGAAGATCAACAGGATGCCGTGACGATCGCAAATTTCACGCAGGCGCTTCAGATAGTCCTGCGGCGGGATCAGGACACCGGTCGAACCGGCCACCGGCTCGACGATCACGGCCGCAATCGTGCTGGCATCATGCAGTTGGACCATGCGCTCCAGTTCGTCAGCCAGGTGTGCGCCCCAGGCCGGCTGGCCGCGTGAGAAAGCGTTGTGTTCCAGGTTGTGGGTATGCGGCAGGTGGTCGACGCCATTCATGAGCGGACCGAAGAACATGCGGTTCTTCACGATGCCGCCAACGGAAATGCCGCCGAACCCGGTGCCGTGATAGCCGCGTTCGCGCCCGATCAGACGGGTACGAGCCGCGTCGCCGCGCACACGATGATAGGCCAGCGCGATCTTCAGGGCCGAGTCCACGGCTTCGGATCCGGAGTTACAGAAGAAGACATGCTCGTAGTCACCGGGAAGCATCGCGCGGATGCGCGAGGCCAGCTCGAAAGGCAGTGGATGGCTGACCTGGAAGGAGGGGGCATAGTCCAGATGTGCCACGGTCTGCTGCACCGCCTCGACAATCTTCTCGCGCCCATGCCCGGCGTTGCAGCACCACAGGCCGGCCGTGCCGTCCAGGATCTGGCGGCCGTCCACGCTGGTGTAGTGCATGTCCTTGGCTGAGGTCACCAGCATGGGATCCTTCTTGAACTGCCGGTTCCAGGTGAACGGCATCCAGTAGGATTCCAGGCTGTTCGGTGTGGCGTCCGCATTGACGCTCAGGGCTGTGCCGTCCATGACGATCCTCCATGTTCGCAAAATTGAATTGCCGGAACGTATAGCATGATAAGGAAAATTGACAAAATATCTTTGGTGTTTGCGTTATCTCGTTAATAATCGCGGAAACGTTAAATATATTTGACATAATTAAAGTGAGGACCGCCATGGATGGCCTGGAAGACAATGATCCCGGCGTGGGGCAGCGCCTCAGGAATCTCAGGCAGATGCACGATCTCTCGCAGCGCGAGCTGGCCAAGCGGGCCGGCGTGTCAAATGCGGTCATCTCCCTGATCGAGCAGAACAAGAGCAGCCCTTCGGTCGGTATGCTGAAGAAGGTCCTGGCCGGCATTCCCATCAGCCTGGCTGATTTCTTCAGCCTGGAGCAGACTCCGCGAAGCCGCATCTTCTACAGGGCCGAGGAACTCTTCGAGATTGCCGGGGGAGACATAAGCTATCGCCAGGTGGGGCGCGACCTGCGTGGCCGCGCCATGCAGGTGCTTCACGAACGCTATGCGCCAGGGGCAGATACCGGGGAGGCCCTGTTGCGCCACGATGCCGAGGAGGCGGGAGTCATCATACGCGGCGAGCTCGAGGTGACGGTCGGTGACCAGAGACAGCTGTTGAAGGAGGGGGAGGCCTTCTATTTCGATAGCCGCGTTCCGCACCGTTTCCGCAACCTGGCTGATGAAACCTGTGAGGTGATTACGGCCTGCACGCCGCCCAGCTTCTGACGACGGCGATCACGCCCGGTGCCTGGTCGCCTTAGGTGCGTGCGAGCAGTTCATACAGCGCCACTGCAGCGGCATTGGATACGTTCAGGTCCTGCAGGGGGCCCGGGGCTGGCAGGCGAACCAGCAAATCGCAGCGTTCCCGCGTCAGGCGGCGCAGGCCTGGCCCTTCTGCCCCAAGGCAGAGAACCAGTTTTTCCGGCAGCTCCACCTCGGGCAGTGTGGCGGGTGCTTCCGAGGCCAGGCCGAACACCCAGAAGCCTGCCTCTTTCAAGCGGTCCAGGCTGCGTGCCAAGTTGATCACCTGGATATAGGGCACGCTTTCAAGCCCGCCGCTGGCCGACTTCGCCAGCGTGCCCGTTTCGGCAGGGGCGTGCCGTTCCGTGTTCAGGACCGCCGCTCCGCCGAAGACGGCCGCCGAGCGCAGGATGGCCCCCACATTGTGCGGATCGCTGACCTGGTCCAGGGCGACGATGACCTGACGGCCCGTGGGCAGATCTTCCAGCACGTCCTCCAGATCCTGTAGCGGCAATGGATCGGCACGCAGGGCAATGCCCTGATGCACGGCGCCCGGCGGCAGCCGTTCACTCATCTGCTCTCGGTCGATGGTCTGCGACTCGGGCAGGGACAGATCATGGCGCTTGTAGAGTGCGTCGAGCGCGGCCTGATGATTCGCATCGGCCGTGCCCGCCAGCAGCAATTGCCGGCAGCGCCTCTGCGGATTGCCCAAGGCGGCCAGGCAGGCGTGCCAGCCGTACAGCCACAGACCGCTTTCCCGCGCTGGCTTGCGCTGGTTGCGAGGGGGGGTGTCGCGTGCCGCTGGCGATTGGGCGGTGTTGGCGTTCCGCCTGTTCCCGTCAGCGGCCGGACCCGTCGAGAGTTTCTTGCGTTTGCGGCTCATGGTGCTTACTATCAGCACCAACATATGGCATGACGCAAGGTTCTTGATCCATCCTGCTTTTCGGCGGGGCGGGGAGGAATTTTTCGTCATGTTTACGGTTGACAGGCGGTCTATAAAACAACATAGATCACGGCTCTATCGTGTGCCCGGCGATCCTTTGGAGGAGTGCCCGAGTGGTTAAAGGGGACGGACTGTAAATCCGTTGGCTTTGCCTACGTTGGTTCAAATCCAACCTCCTCCACCATTTCGTGGCCGGAGCACTCGAATAGGAAAAATGTGGCGGTCGTTCAGTGTGCGGGTGTAGCTCAATGGTAGAGCCCCAGCCTTCCAAGCTGGTGGTGTGGGTTCGATTCCCATCACCCGCTCCAGTTCGTTCCGCGTTGTTCCCGGGTCAGGCGCTGCCTGCCGAATCAGTCGTTGGGCCCTTTGCGGCCTGTACAGGAAGCAAGCAAGTCGGATAGCAGAAAGTCTGGATTAAGATGGCGAAGGCGAAATACGAGCGGACGAAGCCGCACTGCAACATTGGGACGGTTGGTCACGTTGACCATGGTAAGACGACGTTGACGGCGGCGATCACGAA
Source organism: Fodinicurvata fenggangensis DSM 21160 (assembly GCF_000686045.1). Taxonomy (GTDB): domain Bacteria; phylum Pseudomonadota; class Alphaproteobacteria; order Kiloniellales; family DSM-21159; genus Fodinicurvata; species Fodinicurvata fenggangensis. The sequence continues at coordinate 1,092 of NZ_JMLV01000017.1, read as the reverse complement.
GGTGATGGCGGAGTCTGGATCTGGCGAGGTGATGGCGTATGACGCCATTGACAAGGCGCCTGAGGAGAAGGCGCGCGGGATCACGATTTCGACGGCGCACGTTGAGTACGAGACGGCGAACCGTCACTATGCGCACGTGGACTGCCCGGGACACGCGGACTATGTGAAGAACATGATCACGGGTGCGGCGCAGATGGACGGGGCCATTCTGGTTGTGTCCGCAGCGGACGGGCCGATGCCGCAGACGCGCGAGCACATTCTGCTGGCGCGCCAGGTTGGCGTTCCGGCGCTTGTTGTCTACCTGAACAAGTGTGATCAGGTTGACGACGAGGAGCTTCTTGAGCTGGTTGAGCTTGAGGTGCGCGAGCTTCTGTCGAGCTATGACTTTCCGGGCGACGACATTCCGATCATCAAGGGGTCTGCCCTGGCGGCGATCGAGGACACGGACCAGAAGCTGGGCCATGATTCGATTATCGAGCTGATGCAGGCGATTGACGACTACATTCCGACGCCGGAGCGTCCGAAGGACCAGCCGTTCCTGATGCCGATCGAGGACGTGTTCTCGATTTCGGGTCGCGGGACTGTTGTGACGGGGCGTGTTGAGCGCGGTGTGGTGAAGGTTGGCGAGGAAGTCGAGATCGTTGGCCTGCATGACACGCGGAAGACGACGGTGACCGGCGTGGAGATGTTCCGCAAGCTTCTGGACCAGGGCGAGGCCGGTGACAACATCGGTGCGCTTCTGCGCGGTGTTGGCCGTGACGACGTTGAGCGTGGCCAGGTTCTGGCGAAGCCGGGGACGATCACGCCGCACACGAAGTTCAAGGCCGAGGCCTACATTCTGAACAAGGACGAGGGCGGTCGTCATACGCCGTTCTTCACGAACTACCGTCCGCAGTTCTATTTCCGTACGACGGACGTGACGGGTGTTGTCACGCTTCCTGAGGGCACGGAGATGGTGATGCCGGGCGACAACGTCTCGATGGACGTGGAGTTGATTGCGCCGATTGCCATGGACGAGGGCCTGCGCTTCGCCATCCGCGAAGGTGGACGGACCGTCGGCGCTGGCGTCGTCGCCTCCATCGTCGAGTGAGT
>NZ_JMLV01000016.1 GCF_000686045.1 Fodinicurvata fenggangensis DSM 21160 | reverse complement strand
CAGGATACGCCAACAAATAACGGCCCTATGCCAAACAAGCATAAAACCGCCGTCCGCGTATCCCTTCCATTCATTCCAACAATGTCAAAGAGCCGGCTCTCACCTAAATGAGGGCCAAAATCTCCCGTTCGGAAGCAGTGCCTCCAGACCTTTTCGTCCCTGAACGGAAGAGCAAAGAGTATATCCACAGAGACAAGTTCATTCAACGTCTTTTCAGACGCTGTCTGAATTTTTTGTCTTCGGGAAGCCGCGGGAGTTAAGGCAGAGCGCCTTCAGCGCCGCGACAAGTGCTTATTTAGGGATATCGGCCGGTGCTGTCCAGAGCAAAATTCAAATCTTACCGTAAATTTTTTGCAGTCTCGTGAAAGCCACCTCATAACAGGCCCAGTTCTCGCAGCTCAGCCAACATCTCCGGCGGCGCCTCGGCAAGGGAGTCCCCGGACTCGCCCAGGTCAGCCGGCGCCTGCGCCGCCGTCAAATAGCGCCACCCCTGGAAGGGCCGCTGCGGACGCGGCACCACCCGGACCAAGCCAGGTCTCAGAACCAGACGGGCGTAAGAGCGCCCGGAGTCATCGACTCGTTCTTCTATGTCCTCCAGAGGTTGGCGCGCCTGGACCAGTCCCTTGATCACCCAGTAGATCGAACCGCCTTCCAGAAGCTCCCTCCGCCGGCGCGGGATCATGCGGGTGTCATGCCAGAGACCTCCGGCGGTAGCCAGACGACGCTCCTGGAATTCGTTCAGGCTTTCAACCGATTCGCTGCCAACGGACAGCTTGATCATATTCAGTTCGGCCAAGCTCTATACCTCCTCGCGACTTGCATCCCCGCCCCGCGCCAGGGCGACACGAGAGCGCGAGGGCTGGCGAATCTGCTGCGAGATGAAGTTGCCGGCCGCAACCAGACGGTCCAGGTCTACCCCACTGCGAATCCCGAGACCGTTCAGCATGTAGACCACATCCTCAGTGGCGACATTGCCACTGGCACCGGCTGCATAGGGACAGCCGCCAAGCCCAGCCACCGAGGCATCCACCACAGACACCCCTTCCAGCAGGCAGGCATAGATATTGGCCAGTGCCTGGCCGTAGGTATCGTGGAAATGCACCGCCAACTCCGTCAGGGGAACATCCTGGGAGACATGCTTGACCAGACCGCGTGCTCGGCCAGGCGTCCCAACTCCGATGGTGTCCCCCAGAGATATTTCATAACAGCCGAGTCCTCGCAGCTCCCGCGCCACCCACGCGACGGCACCCGGATCGACTTCCCCCTCGTAGGGACAGCCCAGCACACAGGAAACATAGCCGCGAACCTTCAGGCCTGCAGCCAGGGCCCGTTCGGTGACGGGCGCAAAGCGTTCCATCGAGTCCTCGATGGAACAGTTGATGTTGCGCTGGGAAAAACTCTGGGAGGCCGCAGCAAAAATCGCAATCTCCCTGGTCCCGGCTTCGAGTGCCGCATCCAGGCCCTTCTCGTTGGGAACCAGAACGGGGTAGCTGACCCCGTCCCTTTGCGGCAGTAATGACATCACCTCGGCCGTGGCCGCCATCTGCGGAACCCAGCGCGGGCTGACAAAGGCGCCGGCCTCGATGTGAGTCAAACCAGCTTCCGCCAGCCGCGTGATCAGATCCGCTCGCACCGCGGCCGGAAGATGGATCGACTCGTTCTGCAGGCCGTCGCGCGGGCCAACTTCGACCAGCCGGACGGCTTTCGGCACGTCACTCATGCGCACCTGCCGTATTTCATCAACTGAACCAAAAACACCAGCTGTGGCTCCTGTCCTACAAAATCACCCTCTGTGAAATGACCCTGAGCCACAATGCCATCTTAAGCGAAGCCGATGGTATGTTGCCTTTTCATGGCTACCAGTACTCTGAGTTCCAGCGCCAACAACAGGTGGAGGAAGGACCCTACTTCTTGCTTTCCTTCACAGGGACCACAGCATTCTCCTGCTTTCCTAACTGGGCTTCATCAACCTTGGCCTGGGTTTCATCGGCACTGGTCTCGTGGTGCGTCGTGGAAACCCAGGGCAAGCCGCGGCGAAAGAAAGCAGTCGCCCTGTGAAAGAGCGTGATCAAACGCTCTGGCAGCAGCTGGGGTTGCGCCGGTTCCAGCCAAATCCCAACCTCGGTTATCCCCTCATCATTCAGGTCGCGCACAACCAGTTCGATTGCCCCCAGCGGCAGCCGATCACCAACGGAAACCGTCTTGCCGAGGCGCTTGCGCAGAAAGTCCGCCAGGGGCATTTCACGTTCCTGCTTCGTAACCGGGAGGTCATAGGCATCCGATAGCGCACCCAGGGGCGTGGTGCCCGGGAAGGAAAAATCACCCAGGGTCACGTCTTCGCGCTTGGCCCCGCTGCGCCGGCGCGGCAAGAGCTGGCGGTCGAGCAGCAGGATCTGCTCGGGCGGCGCGACGGTCAGAAGATAGTCATTCGGTTTCAAGGTTTTGATCAGTTGCCGCGGCACCACGACATTCTCGCGCAAAAGCGCCAGGATACGGACGCGATCCGGCACGCGCAGTGCGTCGATGGACTTGTTTACCATGGGACTGGTCTGGGCGATGCGGTAACCGACCATTTCCCGGTCAAAGCCCGAAGGCAGTTCGAAATCCAGCTTGCCCTTGTCCTCGGGTGTCGGTGGCAACTCGATGTTCAGGCGCCGGGCCAGCCAGGGCACAGTCCAGCCCTGCAGGATCAGTGAGCTGAGCACCACGATGAAGGCAACATTGAAATACTGCATGCCACCGACAACGCCCTGCAGCAGTGGAATGATGGCAAGGAAGATCGGGACGGCACCCCGCAACCCCACCCAGGCGATGAACAGGCGCTCCTCGCGCGAGAAGTTGAAGGGTGCAAGACAGATCGCGACCGCCAGGGGACGCGCGACAAACATCAGCCCCAGGGCAACCAGGCCAGCGGGCAGGAGGTCGGGCAGAAGGCTGGTGGGTGTCACCAGGAACCCCAGCATCAGGAACATCCCGATCTGGCAGACCCAGGCAATTCCATCGTGGAATCTTCGGATCAGCTGATTGGCGCGCAGGCGCTTGTTGCCCGCAATGATTCCGGCCAGATAAACGGCAAGGAAGCCACTGCCCCCCAACTGCTGTGCACCGCCGAAGACGACCATCGCGCCGGCAATCACGAAAACGGGATAGAGGCCGGGGGCCAGTTCCAGCTTGTTGACCAGCCAGGTCAGGGCATACCCCCCCAGCAACCCGAACGCGGCCCCCACCCCCAGCTGAAGCAGGAAGCTCTGGGCTATATCCCAGGTAATGTCGGTGACGCCCGTGGTGACAAGCTCGGCCAGCGCGATGGTCAGGAAGATGGCCATGGGATCGTTGACGCCGGATTCCACCTCGAGGGTGGTCCCAACCCGACGTTTGAGGTCCATGCCGCGCTGGTGCAACAGCAGGAACACCGCCGCAGCATCGGTCGACCCCACGATCGCTCCGACCAGCAGTGATGGCAGTAACCCGAAATCCAGCACGGCCCAGGCAAACAGGCCGGTCAACCCGGCCGTGATCAGGACGCCCACGGTCGCCAGCAGGGAAGCCGGCGCCCAGGCAAGCTTTATGGACCGGTAGGGTGTGCGCAGACCGCCATCGAACAGGATGATGGCAAGGGCCAGACTACCAATCAGATAGGCCTGATTGAAGTTGTCGAAGGAAATGCCAATCGGCCCGTCCTCGCCAAAGAACATTCCCAGGCCCAGGAAGACCAGCAGAAGCGGCGCGCCGATTCGGGAAGACAGCACGCCCGCCAGAATACTGACCAGCAGCAGGGCCCCGCCCATGAATATCAGTTGATTGGCAAGTTCCATGTTCCTTTGCGGCCATCCGGCCGGCGTTATCCTTTCCTATTTGCCTTGGCCGCGGCAGTCGGCGGCTCTCCCCTGGCGCCACGCCACGATGGCGTGGCCTTGTCCAGAAAGGCACCAATACCTTCACGCCCTTCAGGAGATACACGCAGCCGCGCGATCCGTTCCGCTGTTGCGCGCTTCAGCTCAGGCGAGTGACGGTTCGCCTCCACAGAGAAGACCAGCTCCTTGGCAGCGCGCAACGCCATGGGCCCTCCTGCCAGAATGCGATTCGAGAGAGCTTCGGCCCGGACCTCCAATTTCTCAGGAGCCACCACCTCGTGCAGAAGCCCCAGACGACAGGCCTCTTCGGCCGAGAATCTCTCGGCTGTCAGGAAGTAGCGCCTGGCCGCGCGCAGGCCTATGGCATCAAGGACATAGGGCGATATTACGGCCGGGATAAGCCCCAGCCTGACCTCACTCAAGGCAAAGACGGCACTGTCGGCCGCCAATGCGACGTCACAACAGGCAACTAGGCCGACGCCACCGCCTATGGCCGCGCCCTGGACCACCGCAATCGTGGGCCGTGAAAAGCTGTTAAGGCGCTCCATCAGACCTGCCATTGCCTCGGCATCCCGGATGTTCTCGGCCTCACCATAGCCGGCCATTGCCTGCATCCAATTCAGGTCCGCGCCGGCCGAGAATGAAGCCCCTTCGGCGGCCAGCTGCAGGAGGCGAACGTCGTCGGCATGGTCCAGCCGTTCCAGGGCCTCACTCAAGCCTGCGATCAAAGCGTCATTGAAGGCATTATGGACCTCGGCGCGCGCGAGGGTAATCCGCACGATGCCGTCATCTTTATGCTCTTCCCGGAACAGCGGCTCACTCATTCGGCGACACTCTCCCAGGTACAACTGCGGCAAGGGCAGGATACCTGCCTTGTGCTGAGGAAACAGACTCCATGTATGTCATGAGGATCGGCTCCTTTGTGGTCTCGACCATCAGGGCACAGCCGAGGAGCGGAACAGGAAAACTCTCGCGCTTGGCTTCGATCCGACAGAATCGAATCGTGCCCAATTCAAAATATAACCAACTGGACCGATTATGGCGGCAGAAATGCCAGAATCAGAATATTTCTTCATTTCCAATATCATGGATTTGCAGGTCCAAGCAAAAGTTGGCGACCCTTTCCAATTGCAGGGCGCCGCCTTCAGGAGATTCCGAAATCGTCCATTCCCGTGAGCCAAGCGGACAACAAAGAAGTCTTGCCAGATTGTGATAATTTTTGATAATGAATTTCATTATCAAAACCTGGGAGACAAGAATGACCGTCCTGCGCACCCTGGATCCCGCACTGCTTATCCGCCTGACCCGACAGGAAGCCTGGTCCCGAACAGCCGAGACAAACAAGGCCGCCCCCTCAAGGGCAAGCAAGAGAACAGGAAACGACCAGGAAGTCAGGAACGGCGCGGCGCAACTCGTTCAGGCGTCGGGAAAGGATCCGGTTCCGATCTAGCCTTCGGATTCGTTGGCGCTGGTTTGCAGTTGGATGAAATTCTCCAGGCCCATGCGCCCGATCAGCCCAAGCTGAGTCTCCAGCCAATCGACATGCTCTTCCTCGCTTTCGAGGATACTCTCGAAGAGTTCGCGGCTGACAAAGTCGTGCACCTGTTCGCAATGGGTAACCGCCTCGCGGAGGAGCGGAATGGCCTTGCTTTCCAGCTTCAGGTCACACTCCAGAATCTCCTTCACGTCCTCCCCAATCATGATCTTGTGCAGATCCTGCAGATTCGGGAGTCCCTCAAGGAAGAGGATACGCTTGATCAGCTGATCCGCGTGTTTCATCTCATCGACGGATTCCGCGTATTCCTTGTTCGCCAGCTCGGACACACCCCAGTCGCCCAGGATGCGCGAATGCAGGAAATACTGGTTGATAGCCGTCAATTCGTTGGTGAGTACCTTGTTGAGATACTCGATGACCTGCTTGTCACCCTTCATACCCGTCTCCTGCAGTCGCACCTGGATTCATGGTCTTTCGAACTTGGCGGCGAAAGGGATCGCCGACCCAAGACAGGTGTTCACCCTATCAAGAGAAAGACAGGATTGTCACTCTGCAGCAATCGGTAAAGTGGAAGAAGCCAGAGGCAGACTATCCGATGAGGTTCGTTCCTCCGTCAGGATATCGCTGATCGTCTCCCTACAACGCCCGCAGTTGGGCTTTGCGCCCTGGGCCCTGTAGACCTGTGCCACAGTTCCAGCGCCCTCCTCTATGGAGCGGCGCACATCGCGGCAGGTAAATCCGTTGCAGAGACAAACGTACATGGAAAACCACGGCTGACTTTCGATACACCATGCCTAAAGCGACTGAGAATGAATGTCAATAGCTTGATTTTGCCACTGCCTTCAGACCAGCTTTCACGCTGGTTCCGGAGGCTCCAAGGGATCATGAATAGGCAGCGGGCTATCCGTTTTGACCTCCTCCATCACCACATAGGAATGGGTCTGGGCGATGGCGGACATTTCGGCAAGCCCCTCCCCAAGGAATTTTCGATAGCTCGCCATGTCCGGCATGCGCACCTTCAACAGGTAGTCGAACCCGCCTGAAACCATGTGGCACTCCAGCACTTCCGGCAGCCCCTCGACAATCTTGCGAAATTGTTCGAAAGTTTCCGGTGTCGTGCGGTCCAGCGTCACCTGGACCAGGATCATCAGGGCGGCGTCGAGCTTCATGGGGTCCAGGATTGCCCGGTAACCCTTTATATAGCCTTCGCGTTCAAGACGCCGGACGCGCTCGAGACAGGGTGTGGGACTTAAGCTCACACGCCGTGCCAGTTCGACGTTGCTCAGCCGGCCCTCAGCCTGCAGGGCGCGAAGGATACTGCGATCCACCTGGTCCAAAACCCTATCAGAAGCAAATTCCTTGGATGATTTTGCTGCCATTTCTGCTATTTCCTTGCAAAATCCTGCCTATGATCGCAATTTAACAGAATTATCAGCTTCTTTGTATTGCTATTTTGCAAAGGACCCGAAGGGCGCACGGAAAAGGGAGCTAGCCCATGATCATCGATCCTGCACTGGCCGAAGTCAGCACACTGCGCCAGAAGCTGCGCGAGACCACGCATGCCGACGAAACGGAAATCGTCAATCACCTGATCAAGCTTGCGGAATCCGATGCGGACACGCGCCACAGGGTCGAACGGAAAGCCACCGGGCTGGTCAAGGCCGTACGCAATTCGCGCATCGGTCAGGGGGGAATCGATGCCTTCATGCATGAATACGAGCTCTCCAGCGAAGAAGGCGTCATCCTGATGTGCCTGGCCGAGGCCATGCTGCGGGTGCCGGACTCCTATACGGTCGACAAGCTGATCAAGGACAAGATCGGCTCCGCCGAATGGGACAAGCACATCGGCGCCAGTGATTCCCTCTTCGTGAATGCCTCGACCTGGGCCCTGATGCTCACCGGGCGCGTGGTGAAACTCAGTGACGAGAAGCGTCAGAACGTGGGTGGCGTGTTGCGCCGTCTGATCCACCGGTCCGGTGAACCCGTGATCCGGCGTGCCGTGCGCGAGGCCATGCGCATCATGGGGCGTCAGTTCGTCATGGGACGCACCATCGAGGAGGCCCTGGAGCGCGCCAAGCCCATAGAGGCAAAGGGGTACCGCTACTCCTATGACATGCTTGGCGAAGCTGCGCGAACCATGGAGGATGCGGACCGCTACTACCAATCCTACCGGAATGCGATCGCGGCCATCGGCAAGGCCGGTGCAGACAAGAACATAGATGACAGTCCCGGAATCTCGGTGAAGCTGTCCGCTTTGCATCCGCGCTATGAATTTGCGCACCGCGAGCGCGTCATGAGCGAGATCGTACCGCGCCTGAAACAGCTCTGCCTGGATGCCAAGCAGAAGGAAATCGCCCTCTGCGTCGACGCCGAGGAAGCGGACCGGCTGGATATCTCACTCGACGTCATCGAGGCCGTCTCCGGCGATCCGGACCTTGCCGGTTGGAACGGCTTCGGACTGGCCGTCCAGGCCTACCAGAAACGGGCCCATGTGGTGATCGACTGGCTGGCGGACATGGCCCGCAAACACCAACGCCGCCTGAACGTACGCCTGGTCAAGGGCGCCTACTGGGACACCGAGATCAAGCATGCCCAGGAATTGGGCTATCCCGGCTATCCCGTCTTTACACGCAAGGTGCTGACGGACGTCTCCTATCTGGCCTGTGCCAAGAAACTGTTGAGCAACACGGATGCCTTCTATCCGCAGTTTGCCACGCACAACGCCCAGACCCTGGCGGCCATCCTGGAATTCGCAGGCGACAACCAGGAATACGAATTCCAGCGCCTCCACGGTATGGGGGAAGCCCTCTATGAAGAGGTGGTCGGGGAACAGAAGCACAATCGCCCCTGTCGCATCTACGCGCCCGTCGGAAGTCACGAGGACCTGCTGGCCTATCTGGTCCGCCGCCTTCTGGAAAACGGGGCCAACAGCTCCTTCGTCAATCGCATCCAGGACGAGGACCTGCCCATCGAGGAAATGGTGGCCGACCCGGTCGAACAGGCCAAGAAGCTGAAGCAGGTGCCTCACCCGCATATTCCCCAGCCACGGAACCTCTACGGCGACGCACGCAGGAACTCGGCAGGCCTCGACCTGACCGACATCTCGGTCATGGCGCCCCTCTCACGCACTATGCGCGAGAAGGCCGACAAGCACTGGAGTGCCGCACCCATCATCAATGGCAAGGAGGCAAAGGGGTCCTCCGAGGATGTCCGCAATCCCGCCAACCTTGATGAAGTCGTAGGGCAGGTCGTGAATGCGACGCCGCAACAGGCCCTTGAAGCGCTGGAGATCGCCACGAAAGCGCATTTTTCCTGGAATGAGACCCCGGCCGACCGGCGTGCCGCCTGCCTGGATCGCATGGCCGACCTGATGGAGGAGAACACGGCCGAACTGATGGCCATCTGCATCAAGGAAGCCGGGAAGTCTCCCAATGACGCCATTGCAGAGGTGCGCGAGGCCGTCGACTTCTGTCGCTACTATGCCATGAAGGCGCGAGAGGATTTCGGGGCGCCGCTGAAGCTGCCAGGGCCCACCGGAGAGATCGACGAATACTCACTCCACGGCCGCGGCACCTTCCTCTGCATCAGCCCCTGGAACTTCCCGCTGGCCATCTTCACTGGCCAGGTTTCGGCCGCCCTGGTCGCCGGCAACTGCGTTCTGGCCAAGCCGGCCGAACAGACCTCTCTGGTCGCTGCAGCAGCTGTGCGCCTGTTCCACAAGGCGGGTATCCCCCAGGACGTCTTGCACTTGATCCCCGGCGACGGCGCGAAGATCGGCAGCGCGCTGATCGCCGACAAGCGGGTTTCCGGTGTTGCCTTCACCGGTTCCGTGGAGACGGCCCGGATCATCAACCAGAGCCTCGCCAAGCGTGAGGGCCCCATCGTCCCCCTGATCGCGGAAACCGGTGGCCAGAATGCCATGCTGGTGGATTCCACGGCCCTGCCCGAGCAGGTCATTCGCGATGTGGTGATTTCCGCTTTCCAATCCGCAGGTCAGCGGTGCTCGGCCCTGCGCATCCTTTGCGTTCAGGAGGATGTTGCTGAGAAGACACTGAAGATGCTCTCGGGCGCCATTGCCGAACTGAGTGTCGGAGATCCGGCCTGGCTATCCACGGATGTCGGCCCGGTCATCGATTCGGAAGCCCGGGATATGTTGAACGGTCACATCAACCGCATGGAATCCGAAGGACGTTTGATCGCCCGTGCCCCGATGCCGGCATCCGCCGACAAGGGCACCTTCATACCGCCCGTGGCCTTCGAGATCGACTCGCTGAACCGCCTTCAGGGAGAAGTTTTCGGACCCGTTCTTCATGTCCTGCGCTACAAGGCGGAAAAGATGGACAAGCTGATCGAGGACATCAACGCTCTGAACTTTGGCCTGACCTTCGGCATTCATACACGCATAGATTCGACTGTCGACTTCGTGCGCCGGCGCATCCGCGTCGGAAACATGTATGTGAACCGAAACATGATCGGCGCCGTTGTCGGCGTACAGCCCTTTGGCGGCGAGGGCCTGTCGGGAACAGGCCCCAAGGCCGGGGGACCTCACTATCTGCACCGCTTCGCGACCGAACGTGTCATTTCCATCGACACCACGGCGGCGGGTGGCAATGCCTCCCTCATGTCCATGAGCGAAGACCTCCCCATGTAGCCGCTTCCGGCCCTTCCCTTTCCAGCAAAGGTGAAGGGCCGCCACTTTCTGTTTTTCCGGTTCAGTCATGACAGACACTCCCGACAGCCAGCCTTCTTCCAGCGATCACGATACTGGCGCGTTTGGAACTCATGTCGGTTTCCACATCACATCCTGGGAAATCGACCGCGTTGAACTGGCGCTTCAGATCGAGCCTTTCCATCTCAATCGTCACCAGGTGCTGCATGGCGGCATGACTTCCACACTGGCGGATGCCGCCTGCGGTTACTCCGGGACCCATCCCGACATGCCGGACGGTCAACGCCAGGCTGTTACCCTTTCCCTGAACATCCAGTTCATTGGACCGGGTCAGCCTGGACGCAGGATTACGGCCGTCGGCGAAAAGGTCGGAGGGGGGCGCAGTATCTTCTTCAGTCGCTGCGACATTCGCGATGAAATCGGCACCCTTCTGGCCCAGGCAGAAGGCACATTCCGCTATGTCAGGTAAGCCGCCCCCCTGCTCGATCCGCCGCTGTCAGGCAGCTTCAACACCAAAGCTGCAAGCTCTGACGCCGCCCCCATCGTGGAACACAATTTCCTAAATCAAAAAATTTGTTCTACAGACAAGAAATGTCTTTTCTTGTATAAAAAAATGATAAAAATGTGTTATAGTGAAAGTTGATCTATCAGACTGCATCACGCTAGTTTGCTGAGGCAGAAAGCGATGGGGAAATGGAAGGATTTCCATGCCGTCCACCGGCGTGTCCATGATAGGCGTCCCCGAACGCACCACCGCAGAGGCGGAAGCACAGCGGAGCGAAACCAGCCATCCGTCAGGTAAGGCTGAAGGACGCTCCGAGGATTTCCTGCGCGCCTCAGCCGAGTGGCTTTGGGAGACCGACAGCGACTTGCATCTGACCTATGTCAGTGCGCCCGTAGCACGTGGGCTGGGCCGCCTCGCTCACAAGCTCGTCGGAGAACACCTGCTGTCCCTCTTCTCGGAAGCCGAGCAGAAAGCCGACGAACAGAGCCGCGACCGCCTGCATCGTGCGGTCGAGGCACGCCGCCCCTTCCGGAACCTGTTGTTCCACATCGCGTCACCAGACGGAGAAACCGATGTGGTCAGCCTCTGCGGCGTGGCCTATTTTGACGAGGCCACCGGGCGCTACCTTGGCTATCGCGGCACCGCGGCCCCTTGGGAAGCCTATGCCGCGACACGCGGACAATCCAATCGACCGCAGGCTATCGACAACGAAGTTGACGAGGACAGTTACTACCGTCTCATCCAGGAAATGGAGCGCCTTGCCATAGAGGTCTCGGAACTGCGCTATGGCCTGAAGAGCAGCGGGCAAGAGGAGGATGAAAGCGAAACCGAAAGACTCGCACGCCTGGCCCACGAACTGCGCTCTCCACTCAACGCCATCATGGGGTATGCGGACTTTGCGACGAGCAGTCCCTATGGACCCCTGCCCTCACGCTACCTCCATTGCCTGCAAAGCATTTCCGCGGCGGCCTCACATCTGCAACGCGTGATCACCACTTTCGTGGAGGAGAAGCAGCCTGAAGAGGAGAGGCAACCCCAGGCCGAGGATGAACTGCCTCTCGCCGAGATTGTCGCGGAAGTCGCTGTCATTCTGTCACTGGAAGCTGAGCGCGCTGGCGTGGATTGGTCCAGGATCGGCCCGGTCGGTCCCTGGATGGTCAAGGGCGACCGGCGTGCCATAGCCCAGATCCTGATCAACCTGCTGGGCAATGCCATCAAGTTCACGCCAAAGGGGCGCTCCGTGGGCCTCCAGGCCGAACCCCTTTCAGACGATCAGTTGGCCATCGTCATTTGGGACGAAGGCGTTGGCATTCCCAAGGAGGAGCTGAGCCGCATATTCGAGGCTGGCTATCGCTCGAAGCAACGCAAGGATCATATCAGGCCGGGCCGTGGCCTTGGCCTGGCCATAGCACGGGATCTGGCGCACGAACTGGGCGGCGATATCGTCGCCGAAAGCACGCCTGGCCAGGGATCACGCTTTGTGGTCACCCTGCCACGCGTCATGCAGGAGCAGACCGCCTCATCGGCCAACGATGATAGCGAGACCCTGGAGGTAGAACACGGGTTGCAGCCTACACCAAAGACCTCCGAAAAGAGTTACTCTCGATCCTTCTGAAATATCCCGCTACCTGGATAGCACCTGCGAGGGTAGCTACCAGGGGATCCGCTGCCCATCATGATTCAATAGGCGCCCATTGTCTTCTGGGCGAAGATTGAGCATCAGGGTTTTCAGTGATTCTGCCGATTCGTCGACTTCCATATTTGCATTCGCCCCCCCCATCTTGGTCCGCACCCAGCCAGGATGTACGGCAATTGCGGAGATTCCTCTGTCAGCCAGGTCAATGGACAGCGATCGTGTGACCATGTTGAGAGCCGCCTTGCTGGAGCGATAGATATAGCTGCCGCCACTGTCGTTATCGCCAATGGATCCCATGCGTGAACTGATGTTCACGATCAGTTTCCTTGAGCCGCCTTCCAGGTGGTCGACAAAGCGTTCTGCCAGATGCAGGGGCGCCATGGTGTTGATGGCAAAAACCCGCGACCATTCCTCATAGGGAACCTTACCAAACGCCGAGCCCGGATCCTTTGCGCCGGCATTGTTCACCAATATATCCAGGGGAAGATCGGAAAGGTTTCGAGCCAGATTCTCGGTCTGGAGCATATCCATCACATCGAGCCGATGGATCGTGACAGCTTCGCCCAGGGCCTTCAGGGCGGTGGCCTTTTCCGGATGACGACAACAGGCATGAACCTGCCAGCCCTCTGCCACAAAACAGCTGGCCAGTGCCAGTCCAATCCCGCGATTGGCTCCGGTAATCAGGACAGACGACAAAGAAACACCCCCGGTTTGAAGGAACCCTGGCCTGGGCGCACAAGGCACGCTCGGCCGGTAAGCCAGTGCTCGACCTGGCTGAAGGGCGCACCGTTCTCACAGAGTTCGGCATAGCGCAACAACCGTTCTCCTTCGTCTTGTCTGGATTGAGGTTTTCTCATGGCCGGAGGACGAGCCATTCGATGGGATAAGGCGAGCTCAGGCGTCATGAAACCGCAGCCACCTGAAACAGGGTTTGCTGCATCTTGGCGCAAAGCCTCTCCTCATCCTGCCTTTGGCTATAGACCTGGATTTCACAGACGGACAGGGTCCGTCCCAGTTTCAAGACTTCGCCGACGGCGCGCAGGCAGGCACCATCTGCCGGATTCAACATGTTGACCTTGAATTCCACTGACAGCACGGCCCGATCCGCCGGGAACAGGCTGTAGGCCGCCAGGCCGCCGGCGGAATCGGCAATGGTGGAGGTCACGCCCGCATGGAAGTAACCGCGTTGTTGACTGAGCCCCTCGTGAAAATCCAGCAGGATCTCGGCCTTGCCGGGTTCAAGCGCCCCCAGCCGCGCGCCCAGCGTCTTCATGATCCCAATGCGCTCGAAAGACGCACGCACACGTGACTCCCACTGAGAATCAGCCGGCTGGAAATGCGACATGGGATTGTTCCGTTCTGTTGCTGGGTGATCACGCCCGCGCCTTGTGTCCGAAGTGCTCCTGCCACAAGGGTGCGATTGCAGGGCGCTGGCTGACACGGCTGACCATGCGCGCGATCCTCGGGTGGGTTTCCAGCAAAGCTGGGGCCTGTGGCTGCCAGGCTGCAAGCATGGAAAAGTAGATGTCAGCCAAGCTGAAATCGGTATCTCGAAGGCTGCCCTTCTTGGACAGGGCCTCCTGTTCCACGATGCCCCAATAGCTTGCCAGATCCGCTTCCGCCTGGCATTGTATGGCTTCGCCTCCCATCGGATCGACGGTAAAGCGATCACTGTAATTGTAGCGCAACAACGCTTCGTAGATATTGGCAACCGCAAAGAACAACCACCGGTGAAGCTGCGCGCGCGCTGGCTGTCCCTGGGGCGGCATCAGTTCGGCCTCCGGATGACGTTCACCCAGTGTCAGCATCATCGCTGCCGACTCGGTCAAGATGCTCCCGTCTGGCAGTTCCAGTGCCGGCACCTGCCCCCGGGGATTGATCTTCAGAAAATCCGGTGTGCCGTGTTCGTTCTTGCGGGTATCCACCGGCACCCGCTCGTAGCGCGCACCGATTTCGTTCAGCACGGCTTCAGGAGCAAAGGCCCCGGTAGAAAGGGACCAGTAAAGTCGATACATGGCTGAAACTCCTTCTTCCGCAGCTGATGGCGCCACACTCCGCCGGGGCAAGATTTTACAGCAGGATGAGAGCTGCCAATGCCAGGAAAGCGAAAAAGCCGATTACGTCCGTAACGGTGGTCAGGAAGACCGAAGACGCCACCGCCGGGTCAATGTTCAGTTTTTCCAGCGTAATGGGAACCAGGGTGCCGAACAGGCCCGCCGCCACCATGTTAATGACCATGGCCATCGCGATAATCAAACCGATCAGCGGATTGGCAAACCATAGCCAGGCAACCAGGCCGACCAGAACGGCAAACAAAACTCCGTTGGCCAGGCCAACCAAGAGTTCCTTGATGATGAAGCGCTTTGCAGCGCCTCCGGAAAGCTGCTTCAGCGCCAGGGCACGTACGGCGACCGTTACCGTTTGCGTCCCGGCATTGCCCCCCATGGAGGCCACGATTGGCAGCAGGATGGCCAGGGCCACCACCTGTTGAAGCGTGGCCTCGAAAATGCCGATGACCAGCGAGGCCATGACCGCCGTACCGAGGTTGACAAAGAGCCAGGTGAAACGCGACTTGGTCGTCTCCATCACGGCACTGTAGACATTGGTCTCCTTCACACCGCCCAGTTTCAGCAGGTCGTCCTCGGCCTCCTCTTCGACCACGTGGACGATGTCGTCGATGGTCACGACGCCCACAAGCCGCTCGGAGGCATCCACCACCGGAGCGGAGAGCAGCGAATACTGCTTGAAGAGATAGGCGACATCGTCCTGGTCCATGGTGACGGGAACCGTCCGCACACCTTCGTCAAGCAACTCTACGATCGGAACATGCCGCTTGTTCCTCAGGACCCTGGACAGCGGTATCTTGCCGATAGGGCGATAACGGGGATCCACGACATAGAGGTCGTAGAAATCCCGCACCATCTGTTTCTTGTGCGAACGCATGTAGTCGATGGTCTCGCCCACGTTCCAGATGGCAGGCACCACGACAACCTCGCGCTGCATGAGTCGGCCGGCGGAATCCTCGGGATACTCCAGTCCTTCCTGCAGGAGCCGGCGTATCGTAACCGGGACACGCGCCAGGACCTGTGTGCGCAGCTCTTCACTCAGGTCTTCGAAGAACTCCAGCGCGTCATCGCTTTCCAGCCGCTTCAGGACACGCGCGACTTCCTTGGCACCCAGGGTTTCCGCCACATCTTCGCGCAGATCACTATCCAGATAGGACAGGACTTCCGGATCCAGGGTCTGCCCGATCTGCTCAAGCAACTGTTCTCGCTGGGCCGGCGCCAGGCTTTCCAGCAAGTCGGCCATGTCCGCCGGATGAAGATCACTGATCAGTTCGCTGACGGACTCTTCATCGCTATTGTCCAGAGCCTCCTCCACCCCACGCACGAGGGAAGAGGAAAGGCCGATAACTTCACCCTCCGTCTCGGGTTCAGGGGGGCGTGTTTCCACTTCGGCCACGAATTCAGCCCTTGCCGGTGTCTGCGTTCTTGGAATCTGAGGGCTCGATGCATTGGGCATCGACAACCGCGACAGCGCTGATGTTCACGACGCCGCGGGCGGTGATCGAAGGTGTGGCGATATGGGCGGGACGGGCAGCGCCGATCAGCAAGGGCCCGACCGGAAGGGCATCTCCCAGGACTTTCAAAAGGTTGAAGGAAATGTTTGCCGCATCGATGGTCGGCATGATGAGCAGATTGGCCGGCCCTTTCAGGCGTGAATTGGGGAAGATCCGTCCGCGGATCTCCTCTGACAAGGCCGCGTCCGCATGCATCTCCCCCTCGACCTCAAGTTCGGGATACTTTTCGTGCAGCAGCCCAGTGGCCTTGCGCATCTTGCGTGCCGAGGAATCATCATGGCTGCCGAAGTTAGAGTGCGAGATCAGGGCAATCTTGGGCTCGATGCCGAAGCGCTTAACGGATTCCGCCGCCATGGCCGTCATCTCGACCACTTCTTCAGCCGTGGGGTCGTCGCTGACATAGGTGTCCGCGACAAAGAAGGTGCCCTTCTGCGTGATCAGCAGGCTGAGCGCAGAGTAGTCGTGAACCGTGGACGCCTTTCCGATGATATCGTTCACATGCCTCAGGTGATTCTTGTACTGCCCCTCGACACCGCAGACCATTGTATCGGCATCACCGCGCAGGACTGCCAGCGCGCCGATGACGGTGGCATCCGTACGCACGATGGTACGCGCCTGATCGGGAGAGACGCCCTTGCGCTCCATCAGGCTGTGATAGAGCCGCCAGTACTCGCTGTAGCGTGAATCGCTGAGCGGGTTGATCAGGTCATAATGCTCACCTTCGTGTATCCGCAGGCCCAGCTTGCGGATGCGCTTTTCGACAACCTTGGGCCGACCACAGATCACAGGCCGCGCCAGGCCCTCATCGACCAAGACCTGGGCAGCACGCAGGACGCGCTCGGCCTCGCCTTCCGCAAAGAAGACCCGTTTGGGATCCTGGGCGGCCCGCTCGAAGACCGGCTTCATGACCAGGCCCGAGCGGAAAACGAACTCGCTGAGCTGCTGGTGGTAGGCCGCCATGTCCTCGATGGGGCGCTTGGCGACCCCACTGTCCATGGCCGCCTTGGCAACGGCAGGCGCCACCTGGATGATCAGGCGCGGATCGAACGGCCGGGGGATCAGGTAATCCCGACCAAAGGATGTGGGCTGACCTCCATAGGCCTGTGTCACCACTTCAGAGGACTCCACCATGGCCAGGTCGGCAATGGCCTTGACGCAGGCCAGTTTCATTTCCTCATTAATGGTGGTGGCCCCAACATCCAGCGCACCGCGGAAAATGAACGGAAAGCAGAGGACGTTGTTGACCTGGTTGGGATAATCCGAACGGCCCGTTGCGATAATGGCGTCCGAGCGCACGGCTCGGGCTTCCTCCGGCTGGATCTCGGGAACCGGATTGGCCAACGCCAGGATCATGGGATCACGTGCCATCTGCTTGACCATCTCGGGCTTCAGCACATTCGGCACGGACAATCCCAGGAAAACGTCCGCCTCCTCGATCACCTCAGACAGATGCCGCTTGTCGGTCTTCTGGGCATACTTCTCCTTCCAGGGGTCCATCTCGTCCGTACGGCCCTCGTGGACGACACCTGCGATATCCGTCAC
Source organism: Fodinicurvata fenggangensis DSM 21160 (assembly GCF_000686045.1). GTDB lineage: Bacteria > Pseudomonadota > Alphaproteobacteria > Kiloniellales > DSM-21159 > Fodinicurvata > Fodinicurvata fenggangensis. Next base: position 52,109 of record NZ_JMLV01000016.1, on the reverse strand, counting down.
CCAGATGTTCTTGCGCTTGACCCCCTGGCTGACCAGAAGATTCAGGCAGGCGATCGCAGCCGCTCCCGCACCGGAACAGACGACCTTGATGTCTTCGACAGACTTCTTCACCAGGCGCAGGCCGTTATAGATCGCGGCATTGACGATGATCGCAGTGCCATGCTGGTCGTCGTGGAAGACGGGAATGCCCATGCGCTCGCGCAAGGCCCCCTCGACGATGAAGCATTCCGGCGCCTTGATATCTTCAAGGTTGATGCCTCCGAAGGTGGGCTCCAGCGAGGCGATGATGTCGATCAGCTTCTCCGGATTGCCCTCATCCACCTCGATATCGAAGACATCGATTCCGGCAAACTTCTTGAAGAGGACGGCCTTGCCTTCCATCACCGGCTTGGAGGCCAGCGGCCCGATGGAACCAAGTCCCAGGACAGCCGTCCCGTTGGTGATGACCCCCACAAGATTTCCGCGTGTGGTTACCGTCGAGGCCTCCGCCTCATCCTCGACAATGGCATGACAGGCAGCCGCAACGCCCGGCGAATAGGCAAGTGCCAGATCTCGTTGGTTTCCCAGGGGCTTGGTCGCCGTGACCTCCAGCTTTCCGGCCCTTGGTTGGCGGTGGTACGCCAGTGCGGCTTCGGAGAGATTGTCTGCCATGGACTGTCCCTTGTTCTTTTCTGGCGGGACCCGATCACCTACAAGGACCGGGATGGATCGAAACTAGACCAAGCCTTGACGAACGCAAGCCCGAAGCGCAAGCCATGGCCCTGTGATCAAGCCGGGAAAGCATAACAAGCAAACCACCATGGACAAAACAGCTCTGCACGAGACAGACCTTTATGCGGACCCGGGCCCTGGCCGTGCCGAATGGCGGCTTTCGACGGACGCCGTGGACTACCCAGATGCACTGGAGGCGATGGAACAGCGCGCTGCAGATATCGCGTCCGGCCAAGCGCGAGAAGCCGTCTGGTTACTGGAACACCCCCCGCTCTATACCGCCGGGACAAGTGCCGACCCTTCCGACCTTCTGAACCCTGTGTTTCCGGTCTTTGAGACCGGCCGTGGCGGGCAATACACCTACCATGGGCCTGGTCAGCGCGTGGCCTATGTCATGCTGAATCTCAAGAAGCGCCGCCCGGATGTCCGACAGTATGTTCACAGTCTGGAAGACTGGCTGATAGCAGCCCTGCAGGAATTCAACCTTCGCGGCGAACGCCGTGAAGGCCGGGTCGGAATCTGGATCGTCGACGAGAAGAGCGGACAGGAAAAGAAGATTGCCGCCATCGGCGTACGCGTACGCCGATGGGTCACCTTTCACGGCATCTCACTGAACCTGGAGCCCGATCTTTCGCACTTCCAGGGGATTGTCCCCTGCGGCATCCGCGAACACGGCGTCACCTCTCTGGTCGACCAGGGCTTGCCTGTCACCTTCGATGACCTTGACGCAGCCCTCTACCGCAGCTTCCTGACCACCTTCGAGGAAGCCTGAGCCCCCTCAAAGCAGCCAGGTTGCGGGATCGGGATAGGCCTCGCCGCGCTGCAGGTGCATCAGGCCCTTCACACAGCGCGCGATGAACCAGATGGCGGTTGCCAGCAGGACAAGCCAACCGATGAAGATCAGTGCGGTGATGGCGCCAACGATGCTGAGCAGCAGCCCAATCCAGAAGGTTCGTATCTGCAGGCTGTAGTGTGTCTGCAACCAGGCAGGTGCGGTCCCCCTGTTTATATAAGCCATGATCACACCGATCACGGGCGTGATGCCGACCACAAAACCGGTCAGATAGAGAATATAGACCACGAGCGGCATCATCTTATCGTTTGAATTGCCAGTGCCATGGGGTGTTTGAATTTCCGGCTCTGCCATTTTGGGTCCCCCTTTTCCTGAAAGCTATTCCTTCTACTCGAAAAGACCGGCCCCTTGCCAGTCTCTCGTTTCAGCGGAAGAGATCCTTTGCCCCTTCCTGCAGAAGGTAATTGATAATCCATTCCTGTCCGGATTCCGCCATCTGCCCCAGTGCGTCCTCTGGCCGAATCCAGCAGGGATCATGCCCCTGCTCGAAGGGAGGACCAATCCTGCGACCCAACGTAACCAGGTAGAAGAAGGGATACTTGTGATAGAACTTGTTCTCTGCCGGTTGCGTCAGGAACTGCTGGATGCACAGCCAGGGCGTGACCTTCTCCAACTCATGCCCCGTCTCCTCCAGGAATTCCCGGTGCAAGGCTTCTTCCGCGCTCTCGCCAGGTTCAATACCGCCCCCCGGAATCTCCAGCCCATCCTTGGTGCTTACCAGGAACAGGACTCCATCCGAACCATAGGCCACGCCATAGGCGCCAGGACGGTTCATATAGCGGTGACCGGGTTCAGGCTCGTCGAATGCAATCACGCGCCTGCTCCTTTCAAGGGCAGGCTATAGGGTCGGCAACTGTTCAAAACCGTCATCCTCTGGCGGCGCACAGGGCTCCTGATCGATGTCCCGGACCTGGGCCATTGGAGGACCCTGCCAGCACAACTGGACCATTTCCTCGACGAGTTGTTCCGGGCCACAGAAAATGGCTTCAACCGTTCCCTCTCGCCGATTTCTGACCCATCCACACAACCCACGCGCCGTCGCCTCGCCATCGGCCCAGGCACGATAGCCAACACCCTGAACCCTGCCATGAATGGTCAGATGCCGCGCCACTTCCGACATGCTGTCACCTCTCCTTCACCGAACCCGCCTCGGGAATTTGCGGCTCACTTTCTGGGTAGATCGCCTGGAAGACCAGAGAGACTGCCCGGCGGGCATGCTTCTCCCATTGCGGGCGCTGCACCCATTGATCTTCTATGGTCAGAACGGGTTCGCCCTGATTCTCGTGAAGCAGGCTGTTGCGCAGGCCCCGAAGCCATTGAAGCTCCCGGGCCGAGGCCGTGCGGTACAGCTGCGAACGATCTGATTGGGTCTCGACAATTGCCGCCGCCAGAATCACGACCGTCGCCCAGGCACCCGCACAGAAAACGGCCTGCAAGTCCAGCATCAGGGCACAGGCCTGTTCGGATAAGCGAGACGAAGCGCCAGCGCGCGCATGACGCGCTTCTTGCTCTTCGAACCAGAGGCGCCGCTCGTCCCAGATCAAGCTATCGGGCGGGTCAAGATGCTCCATGAGATCCAAGTTGGCCGGTAAGTTACTCGAATTCAATAATGGCCTGGTCGACTGAAAGGCTCTCGCCGGGCTGGGCATGAATCTTGGAGACGGTTCCGTCCGAAACAGCGCGCAATACATTTTCCATCTTCATGGCCTCAACAACGGCCAGTTCCTCACCGGCCTTGATCAGCTGGCCGGCCTCCACCTTCACGGAAACCAGCAGACCCGGCATGGGCGACAGGAGATAGCGGGACAGGTCCGGTGGTGCCTTCTCCGGGATCATGCGGGACAATTCCGCCACGCGCGATCGCAGGACAAGCGCCTCGACCCTGCAGCCGTCGTTGGTCAGCACCAGTGCCGGCCCGCGGCGGTCCACCTGAACGGTGATCGCAGACCCGTCCAGCTGTCCAGTGAACAGCGGCCACCCGGGTCTCCAGTCTCCCTCGACCGACAGCGTGCCCTGCTCGGAGGTCACCCGAATCCCCTTCTCGGCCCGCTCGATGGAAAAGGGGTATTCCTCCTGCCCGATGCGCACGACACGCTCGGAGCCGTTGCTGATCGGCATGGAATGACAGCCTTCCCGGCGCCACTCGATAAAGGCCGCCACAGCCGCAAGGCCCAGCTGTTCCTCGTCACTCAGCGCCCGACCGGCAAAGCCCTCTGGGAACTCCTCGGCAATGAAGTTCGTCGTGATATTGCCGTCACGAAAGCGCGGGTGTGCCATAACGGCGGAAAGGAAGTTGATGTTGTGGTTGATGCCGCGGATGTAGAAGGCATCCAACGCCGCCCTCATGCGCGTGACCGCGGCACGGCGGTCTGATCCCCAGGTCACCAGCTTGGCGATCATGGGATCATAGAACATGGTGATCTCGGATCCTTCGTCCACACCGCTGTCTATGCGGACGTCCCGCCCCTTCTCGGGCTCCTGATAGCGCCTCAGCCGGCCGATGGAGGGCAGGAAATTACGTGCGGGATCCTCGGCATAGACCCGGGTTTCAATGGCCCAGCCATTGCGCTTGATATCCTTCTGCTCGAAGTCCAGTTGCTGGCCTGCGGCGATGCGGATCATCCACTCCACCAAGTCGAGGCCCGTGATCATCTCGGTGACAGGGTGCTCCACCTGCAGGCGGGTGTTCATTTCCAGGAAGAAGAAATTCTTGTCCTTGTCGACAATAAATTCGACCGTACCGGCCGAGTGATAGTCCACTGCCGCCGCCAACTGGCAAGCTTGCTCGCCCATGGCCTGGCGGGTCTTTTCATCCAGGAAGGGGGAAGGCGCCTCCTCGATAACCTTCTGGTGACGTCTCTGGATCGAGCACTCCCGTTCATGCAGATAGACGGGGGGCGACTTACCGTCAGCCAGGACTTGGATCTCGATGTGCCGCGGTTGTTCCACATAGCGCTCGATGAAGATGCGGTCATCGCCGAAACTGCTCTTGGCCTCATTGCGCGCCGAACCAAAACCGTCGCGCACCTCCTGTTCGTTGCGCGCGATCCGCATGCCCTTGCCACCGCCGCCGGCAGACGCCTTGATCATGACGGGATAACCTACGTCTGCGGCGATCGAGACCGCCGTTTCCGCATCGGAGATATCGCCGATATAGCCCGGCACGGTATTGACGTCGGCCTTCTCGGCCAGCTTCTTGGATTGGATCTTGTCGCCCATGGCCGCAATGGCATCGGCCGGCGGTCCGATGAAGACGAGGCCGGAGGCCTTGACGGCCTTCACGAATTCCGCGTTCTCCGACAGGAATCCGAAGCCGGGATGGATGGCCTGGGCACCGGTCGACTTGGCGGCTTCGATGATACGCTCAGCCTGCAGGTAACTCTCGGACGCCGCCGCCAGACCGATCAGGACGGCCTCGTCTGCCATGCGGACATGCAGGGCATCGCTGTCCGCCTCGGAATAGACCGCAACACTGGCAATTCCCATGCGCCGGCAGGTGCGGATGATGCGACAGGCGATCTCACCACGGTTGGCGATCAGGACTTTCTCAAACACGCAGCGCTCCTTCGTTGTCATGTCTTGTGCCCCAGTTCAAGCGAGACGTCCTCTCAAAGCGGCAGGTTGTCATGCTTTTTCCAGGGTTCCTCAACCTTCTTCCTGCGCAGCATGTGAAGGGCACGGCAAATCCGGCGGCGCGTTCCGTGCGGCATGATGACATCGTCCAGGAATCCGCGTGAAGCGGCCACAAAGGGATTGGCAAACTTCTTGCGATATTCCTCGGTCAGCTCCTCGATCTTCTCGGGGTCATCGGCGTCCTTACGGAAAATGATCTCCACCGCGCCCTTGGGGCCCATCACGGCAATCTCGGCCGAAGGCCAGGCGTAGTTCACGTCGCCACGCAGATGCTTGGAGCTCATGACGTCATAAGCCCCCCCATAGGCCTTGCGGGTAATCACGGTCACCTTGGGCACGGTCGCCTGTCCGAAGGCAAAGAGCAGCTTGGCCCCGTGCTTGATGATGCCGCCGAACTCCTGGGAGGTGCCGGGCAGGAAGCCGGGCACGTCGACAAAGGTCAGAATGGGAATGTTGAAGCAGTCGCAATAGCGCACGAAGCGCGCCGCCTTGATCGAGCTGGCGATATCCAGGCACCCGGCCAGCACCATGGGCTGGTTGGCGACAATACCGACGGTGCGCCCCTCCATGCGGGCAAAGCCGATAATAATGTTGCCGGCATAGTTTGGCTGCAACTCGAAGAACTCGCCCTCGTCGACGACCTTCTCGATCAGCTCCTTCATGTCATAGGGCTTGTTGGGGCTGCCCGGCACCAGGGTATCCAGGGAGTGGTCGTCCCGATCCGCCGGATCCTCGGTGGGCCGCTCCGGCACCTCGTCTCGATTGCTGGGCGGCAGATAGGACAGGAAGTCCCGCAGTTCCAGCAGGGCCTCCACGTCGTTCTCGAATGCCAGGTCAGCCACGCCGGATTTGCTTGTATGCGTGACGGCACCGCCCAGTTCCTCGTGCGTCACGGTTTCGTGCGTCACGGTCTTTACCACATCGGGTCCGGTTACGAACATGTAGGAACTATCCTTCACCATGAAGATGAAGTCGGTCATGGCCGGAGAATAGACGGCTCCGCCGGCGCAGGGCCCCATGATCATCGAAATCTGGGGAATCACGCCCGATGCCATGACATTCAGTTGGAAGACATCGGCGTAGCCGCCCAGGGAGGCCACGCCTTCCTGAATGCGGGCACCTCCCGAATCGTTGATGCCGACCACGGGGGCCCCGACCTTCATGGCCTGCTCCATGATCTTGCAGATCTTTTCGGCGTGTGTTTCCGAAAGTGAGCCACCGAAAACCGTGAAATCCTGGCTGAACACGAAAACCGGCTTTCCGTTAACGGTGCCGTACCCGGTGATAACCCCGTCACCGGGAATGCGTTGTTCGTCCATGCCGAAGTCGTTGCATCGGTGTTCGACGAACATGTCGTATTCCTCGAAGGAGCCCTCGTCGAGCAGCACTTCTATACGTTCTCGCGCAGTCAGCTTTCCCTTGGCGTGCTGGGCTTCAACACGTTTTTCTCCACCACCGCGGCGCGCACGCTCGCGCCGCGTTTCCAACTCGCCAAGAATATCTTGCATGGGTCATTTCCTGTCTTCTCGTGGCGCTGACATGTAATTCTTCTTATCTGCTGATATCATGCGCACAGGCTGGCGCCAAGTTGGGGTTGAATGCCAGCGATTCACGAAAGCGGGACTTTGCCATGGATACAAAGGGTGACGGAATGGATCGAACAGCCAGACTGGCGCACTGGTCAGTCATCTTTGGTGCATCTTTCCTGTTCATCCTGGTGCTCTATCTGAGCCGTCCAGTAACCCTGCCCCTGGCTTTTGGACTGTTCCTGATGGCCATCGTCTGGCCGGTCCAGGAACGACTGGACCGTCATTTTCCACGCTGGGTGGGTTTTCTGGCCTCCGTCTTGCTTCTGGTCCTTGCCTTCGGAGGATTCTTCGGACTTCTGGCCCTTGGTGTCATCCTGATCGGGGATGGCATCGCGGCCTATCGCTACGAGCTCGACCGTGCCTATTTCAGCGTTCTGGCCTGGGCTGCGGCGAACGGCTTCCCGGTGAACGTCCCGAACGTTGAGGAGATGGACATCGGACCCATGGTCGGCATGGCGGCCAGTGCCCTGGACCGCGTCAATGCCAGCATCGGCCTGATCGGCCTGACCTTCATCTACATCTTGTTGGGCCTTCTGGAGGTTCGGGACTTTGGCAACAAGCTCAGGTCCCTGCAAACGGGGGACCTCATTCTGGATGCCATCCAGAAGATTAGCCACAAGTTCCGACGTTACATCGTCGTACGCACATTTGTCAGTCTGCTGACCGGCCTGTTGACCTACCTTTTTGCGCTTGTCCTTGGACTCGAGTTCGCCCTGACCTGGGGATTGATCGCCTTCGTCCTGAACTACATCCCCTTCCTTGGCTCGATTCTGGCCGTCATCCCGCCTGTGGTCTTTGCAACCGTTCAGTTCGACGGCTGGATGATGCCCCTATTGGTTCTGCTTGGAACCTCCACCATACAGATCGTGCTGGGCAACTACGTCGATCCTCGCCTGGAGGGACGTGCCCTGGCACTTTCTCCGCTGGTTGTTGTGATTTCCATCTTCTTCTGGGGGATGATCTGGGGTGTTGCCGGCGCCTTTATCGGCGTGCCGGCAACGATCGCCATCCTCACGATCTGTGATCAGTTTGAGCAGACTCGGTGGCTGGCTCGCCTGGCCGGAAGCCGAATTCCCGGCAAGGCAAGGACACAGTACTGACCGTTCGCAGGGCGTTCAGGCTTTCATGAGCTCCAGGAATCGGCGTGCATTCTGCAGTTCGGCCAGCAGGCGATCACGGCGCTCCTGGGCTTCGCGGTCCCACCCCCACTGTTCCATTTCGTAGGTTTCATCCAGCTCGGCCGCCGCAAAGGCCTCTTCGGCAGAGATCTGCTTTTCACAGAGTGCCAGGGCTATGACCAGGGACCCGCTTGTGCTGACTGCGGAAGAAAGCGAGGTGAGTGCCAGGTCGTCATATGCCTCGACAGCCTTTCTCAGTCTTTGACGTGAGGTGGCGGGCTGCTCGACCACCTGAATTCCGGTGGTGACCTCCAGGGGCGCTCCCAGGCCAGAAGCCATCCAGTCAATCAGGGGCTGCCAGACCTCCTGCTGTCTTTGAGCCAGGTTGTCCGGATAACTGGCACGATAGCAGAGCACGTCGGTCTCGCTATAAGCCACGATCTCATCGACAACCTCAGGACGCCTCGGCGCCACGACATCCCGGGCTGTGAAAGCCAATGCAGTCAGTGGCATGGCCTCCGGATCAAGCTGTTCTTCCTGTGTCTCCCATTCAGTGGCCAGCGCAGTTGCCAGAGGCCAGGACGGGAGGGCCAATTCCCGACGTCCAGGGGTGCGGACAGGCCGGCCATCCAGAAAGATGCCATAGCCGCCCTCCACTTCTGCTGGTTCGGCCCGTTTATAAAAGCGCTTTGTTGCCTGGATCATGTCGCCATTAGTCTCCAAAAAGGCCCTTCAAACCTTCCTCCAGATCCTCGGCAACGCCTTTGACGGCATCCTCGCCCTGGCTGGATTCACTGGAAGGCGCGTCGGTCTCGCTCGAGGACTGGGTCTGTCCTTCTGTTTGGCCCAGGGCAGTCAGGCAGGGGTTGTCCTCTTCTTCCTGTGTTTCACTGTCCGAAGAACCGCCTGACATGATGGAGCCAAGAATTTCCTCGGGATTCTTGCCCGAACCGAACAGCTTGGCAGCGGCCTCCACGGTACCTGCGGGATCGGGGGAAAAACTTGGGTTCTTCAAAGTCCCCCGGACATTGAACGGGATGGCCAGGCTGACCAATGCCGTCTGCCGCGTCTTGGTGTCGAAATTCATGTTCAGGCTTTCATCACGCAAGTCGATGCGGCCACCACCCGCCACAGAGAAGGTTGATGTATCGAGGAGCTGTGCCTGGCTTGTGGCCACGCCATTCTCGAAAGCAAACCGGCTGACAATGCAGTTAAGCCGGGTTTGCTCATTGTCGCCAAGCAGTGGCCCCATGATTTCGGACAAACCGGTGGATACGACGGCCAGCAGGCGATTCGTGATCACGCCTTCATGGCCAATGATCTCGCTGCGTCCGTTCAGGCTGGAAGCCAGCGCACGCGGCGAACTGCCTGTTCCCTCCAGATCCAGGTTGATATCGGCCGTGCCCTCGACATCTTCGCTCAGATCGCGTTCACGCAACAGGCGGCCGTAGTCAAACCCCTCCATCGTCATGTCGATTGCAAGACGCGGTGTATCAGAGCTGCTGTCCAGCATGACCTCGCCATCCAGCATACCGCCGGAAATGCCGGCCTGGAGCGGCGTGACGTCCAGCCGCCCATTGGACAGTGCAAGGGTTACATCCACATCCGACACTTCCGTATCGGAGGGCAACCGCAACGTGGCAACGCGCGCGCGCAACTGGGCGTCCAGCCCTCGCAAGGCCTCGAGCGGCAGTTGCGTCTCCGGAATCAGGAACTGTGACTCGCTGTCGCCACTTCCCTCCGTATCACCGTCTTCCTCACTACCTTGCGAGCTATCCGTGCTTTCCATCTGGAAATCGGCCAAATCCAGCAAAGTGCTCTGCAGGTCCCCCGTAATCCGTGGCCGTTCGCCCGTCAGATCCAGTCCCGCATCTCCCGAAAGATCGCTTTCCCCCACTTCAAGGGTCATCCCATTCAGGAACAGTGCGGTCATCTCTCCTTCCACATGGCCCGCAAAGCTGTAGGGTCCAAGATCCGGCAGATCGTTTCCACCCAGTTCGGAAAAGGCCGCCAGGCTTTCGCCTTCAAGCTGGACCTGCAGGTCCAGCCTGGGATCACTGGTCATGCTGATGATGTTGCCGTTCAGGCTGATGTCGGCGTCGGCAAGCTGCCCTTCCAGCTTGACCGGATAATCGCCACCGCCCGTCAGGCGGTCCAGGCCGCCAACGGAACCGGCAAAGGAGAAGGGCACTTCGCGGACACCGCCTTCCAGATCCAGGTCGAGCAGTTCGCCCGATCCGGAAATCGTGGCACTGTCCAGGGACAGGGTCATGCTTTCACCGGTGTCGCCATTCCGGTAGGTGACCCGGCTGTCCTCGATGGAAACGGAATTGAGGTTCGGCATGCGCTGACGGCCCGTCTCGCGGGCCTGGTCAGCTGTCGTGGTTTCTTCCTCAGCCGTTTCACCTGTTTCCGTCGGCGTGAACCGCCAGTTCGGATTCCCCTCCGCATCTGTCTCCAGCAGGATATCCGCACCCACCAGTACCAGGCGCGTGACTTCGATATCCCCGCTCAGCAAGGGAATGAGCTCAACCTGAAGTTCGAATCGATCCAGGTTGATCATGTTGTCCCGGCTGCCATTCTCGATATTGGCAAGGCTTACATCGCTGATGGTCACGGCTGGCGACAACGACAGGGCGACATCGAGCGGACCATCGATGACAAGATCGCGCCCCGTTGCCTTGCGCGCTTCCTGCTGTGCAATCGCCTTGACTTCATCGAAGCTGTAGGTGGAGACAATCGCGTAGGCCGTCACCACCAGAGCGATGGGAATGACGACAATGGCCAGCAGAACCCACTTCAGTTTCCTCATTGTTCCGTCTCCACAAGATCTGACAGGTGATCGGGGATTTCCGAGAAGTCATCCAGCACCCTGAGTGCGCCCGCGGATATCAACTCGTGAGCTTCATGATAACCCCATTTCACGCCGATTGCATTGATACCGGCATTTCGCGCCATCTCGATATCGTAGGTCGTGTCCCCGATCAGGAGGGTCTCCTCGGGCTGGCAGGCCACCTCTTCCATCGCACGCAACACCATGCCCGGATGCGGCTTGCCGGGCGAGGTATCGGGGGTCTGGAAGGTACAGAACAGATGCGCCAGGCCGTGATGGTCCAATGAAGCCGAAAGCCCGCGTCGATTCTTGCCCGTGGCAATTCCCAGGAAAACCTCGGGCTCGTTGAGACGCTCCAGAGTAGGTCTGACTCCTGGGAACAGAGGCTCCTCGTAATCGGGATGCTGCCGCCAATCGAGGAAGGCACGGCGATAGCCCTCGCAGACCCGCGCAACGCTGTCCTTTTTCCGTTCGAGTGGCAACAAGCGCTCTATCGCCTCATCGAGACTGAGCCCCACTATGCGCCGGATATCACGGTCCAGAGGCGGCTCGAGTCCCGCATCAAGGAAGGATTGCCGCATGCAGCGCAGGATGTTCGCCTGGCTGTCCACAAGTGTGCCATCGAAATCAAACAGGATCAGGCGATAGGAATGAGCAGGCATGGTCTGTTCTGGAACTCCGGGATATGGATTAAAGGCCCAAGATATCGGCGGCCTTGAGGGCATAACCCGTTTCACTTTGAAAACCCAGCTTCCCGAATGCCGCTTCGAAATGCGAAGGCAGCGGGGCCGTCACGCGCAGGGTGGTGCCGTCGTCCGGATGCGGCAAGGTAATCTCGCGCGCCAGGAGCATCAGGCTTTCCGGTTTCCAGGGTTTGTCGGGAAAGGCCTGGCGACCGCCGTATTTTCCATCCCCCAGTATCGGATGCCCGATTGCGCTGCAATGGGCACGCAGTTGGTGGGTACGACCCGTGAGGGGGCGCAACGCAAGCCAGGTCACCTGCTTCCCAGATCGCGCAATCGTGGCGTAGCGGGAAACGGCCGACCGGGCATCTGCACCCTGTGTTTCCATCTTCTCCCTGCCTGTCGTCCCGGACTTGGCCAACGGCAGGTCGATTTCCCCCTTGTCCGGATCCGGACTGCCGACAACCAGTGCCCAATAGAGCTTAAGCGGTTCATCCCGCTTGAAGGAGGCCGCCAATCGACGCGCAGCTTCGGCTGTACGCGCCAACAGAAGGACACCGGCCGTATCACGGTCCAGGCGGTGTACCAGCCTTGGACGTTCGGATTTTTCGAACTGCAACAGATCCAGAAAGCCATCCAGGTGCCGGTGTTGGCCGCTGCCGCCCTGGACGGCCAGACCCGCTGGCTTGTCGATGGCCATCACCCAGTCATCCTGATAGAGGATGCGCGCCTTGAGATCGGCCGCTTCACGTGCCGAAGGCTCTGGAGCAGACCGCTTGGGCCGTTCGGTGCTCTGGCTGTCCATTCCCAGGGGCGGCACCCGAACCACCTGGCCCGACTCAAGGCGCGTGGAAGCCTTCGCGCGCCGGCCATCCACCCGAACCTGGCCCTTGCGCAACAGCTTCTCCAGGCGCCCGTGAGACAGACCGGGATAATGGCGCTTGAACCAGCGATCCAGGCGTTGCTCGGCTTCGCTGTCTTCGATTTTCCTGTTCTCTACCATGTTGTCATCCGGAACACAGGCGCACCAAGGCCTGACCTGCGGCAAACCCCGCAAGGGCCAGACTGACGGAAGCCAGGACATAAAGGCCGGCAGCCATCCACTGCCCCCTCTCAAACAGGAGTATCGTTTCCATCGAGAAGGTTGAAAAGGTGGTAAAGCCCCCAAGCAGGCCCACAGTCAGAAACAATCTAAGTTCCTGACCTGCATTCCAATGCAATGCAAACAGGCTGACAAGCAGACCCATCAGCACGCCCCCAAGGACATTCACGGAAAGGGTGCCAAAGGGGAACCCGAACCCGGTCACGCGCATGATCTGCGCTGACAGCAGGTAGCGGGCGACAGCTCCGATAGCGCCCCCAGCCGCAACAGCCAACAGCGAATGCATGATCAGTTCCCTTCTGGATCGTCTGGCCGAAAGCCTTTACCAGAAGGGTCCTGTCCGGAAAAGCCGTCGCTGCTCAGGTCCCTCTAAGCAGCGCTGTTCTGCCGTTTTCCGGAAAGCCACTCGAGGACGGCATCCGTTGTCTTCTGGTAAGCTCCAAGCCGGCCCAACTCATCCAATCCATCGCGGCTTGCATCACAGATGGCATCGCTGCCCGCGATGACACAGAAATCCCGGGCACAGCCCTCGTAGATCGTGGCGCGTCCTCCGGTCGGAAAATTGCACCCCACGACCACCAGAGTGCCAATACCCGACTCGCGCAGACGCTTTTCCAGTTCGGTTCCGTAGAAGGCTCCCCAGCGGGGTTTGTAGTAAGCCCACTCATTGGCACCGAATTCCTGGAACCCGCCTGACAACAGCTCTTCACTGTCCAGTCGGATGTCTGCCTTGGGCTTGATGTCGTCCAGCAACTCCGCACCCTGGGTCCCGGGCATCAGAACACGAAGCCCTTCCATGACAGCGGAACGGCGACAGAGGTCCACATTGGAGCCGTCCGGACGATAGAGGCGCACGGCATGGAAGATGGGCTTTTCGTACTCTCTGAACGCCTGCACGATCCTGCGGATACGTGGCAGGCAGGCACCCAGACCGGATGCCTGGATGGGAGAGCCCTGGCAGGCAAAATCGCGCTGCAGGTCGATGGTCAGAAGAGCGACCGCGGAACGGTCGGGAACGTTTTGCTCGGTCATGGTCTTTGTCATGCAGATCCTGTACCGGCCTACTGGCAAAAGCTGATTTCACGTAGCCGTGGACCTTACGCGGACAGAGCGCCAAAACAAGGATCAGCTTTGCATGACGGAATCGCAGGTTGCGCAAGGCTACGCTAGACAGTTCTTTATGAACCCTTTTTCGCCCTCAGGCGTGCCCAATAATCCAGTCTCTTGGCAATTTCCCGTTCAAACCCTCTCTCCACAGGTTGATAGAACGCTTGACGCTCCATCTCCTCCGGGAAGTAATCCTGGCCCGAGAAGCCTTCCTCGGTGTTATGGTCATAGGCATAGCCCTCGGCATAGCCCAGTTGCTTCATCAGCTTGGTGGGGGCGTTCAGGATGTGTTTGGGGGGCGCCAGGGAACCCGTTTCGCGAGCGGTTTTCAGGGCAACTTTCGAGGCCTTGTATGCGGCATTGGACTTGGGCGCGGTTCCCATGTAGATGACCGCCTGGACCAGGGCCAGCTCGCCTTCCGGACTGCCCAGACGGTTGTAGGCATCCCAGGCGGCCAGGGCCTGGGAAAGCGCCTGAGGATCAGCCAGACCAATGTCTTCGGACGCAAAGCGCACCAGGCGGCGCGCAACGTATTCCGGATCCTCGCCGCCATCGATCATCCGGGAAAACCAATAGAGGGCCGCGTCGGTATCCGAGCCCCTCAGCGACTTGTGCAGCGCACTGATCAGGTTGTAGTGGCTTTCCTGCCCCTTGTCATAGATTGGCGCGCGCTTCTGTACCACGGCAACCAGGTCAGCCGTGGTCAGCTGGGCCTCCGCCGGCTCCGCCAATAGTCGCTCGGCCAGGTTCAGAAGGTATCGCCCGTCCCCATCTGCCATGGCCAACAGGGCACTGCGTGCTTCCTCATCCAACGGCAGGCTGCGTCCAGCTTCAGCCTCCGCCCGGCTCATCAGTTCACTCAGGGCCGGCTCGCCTAGCCGGTTGAGCACATACACCTGACAGCGGGACAGCAGGGCCGGATTCAGCTCGAAGGAAGGATTCTCCGTCGTGGCGCCGATCAGGGTGACCGTGCCATCCTCCACATAGGGCAGGAAACCGTCCTGCTGAGCCCGATTGAAGCGATGCACCTCATCGATGAAGAGCAACGTGCCCTGCCCGGCACCTCGACGTTCCTTGGCGCGTTCGAAGACCTTGCGCAAATCTGCAACCCCGGAAAAGACCGCAGATAATGGCTCGAAGGCCAGGTCGCTTGCTTCCGCGATCAGGCGGGCGATGGTCGTCTTGCCGCAACCCGGCGGTCCCCACAGGATCATCGAGGCCAGTCGCCCCTGCTGGACCATGCGCCCGATCGGGGCCTCCGGGGACAGAAGGTGCTCCTGTCCCACGACGTCCTCCAGACGGGTTGGCCGCAAGCGGTCTGCAAGCGGTCGATCCGCCGTGTTTTCGAAAAGGCTCTCCGTCGAACTCATGCAAACCTCAGGGCAAACAGTACAATGCCCGGAAACGCTACCAGAAGGGCGACACGCGCCACTTCCGCAATCAGGAAGGGCAGGACGCCGCGAAAGGTTTCCAGCATCGGAACATCCTTCGCGATGGCATTGATGACAAAGACATTGAGACCGACGGGCGGCGTAATCAAGCCAAGTTCCACCACGATCACGACCAGGACACCGAACCAGATTGCGGTTTCCTCGTGGCTCAGACCGAAATCCAGGCCGCTTACAATGGGAAAGAGAATGGGAATGGTCAGCAGGATCATGGACAGACTGTCCATCACGCAGCCCAGCACAAGATAGAACAGCAGTATGCCCCCGATGACCAGATAGGGGGACAGCTCTGCCGCCGTGATCCAGGAAGCAGCCTCCATCGGCATGCGGGTCATGGCGAGGAAAGAGGAATAGACCTCGGCCCCCAGCAGGATCAGGAAGATCATGGCCGTGGTCTGCGCTGTGCCCAGAAGAACGTCTTTCCAGCCTCCATTGGCCAATCCCCCCTTCAGCAGAGCCAATAGACCGGTTGCCGCAGCCCCGACAGCAGCGGCCTCAGTTGGCGTGAAAATGCCTCCGTAGATGCCCCCGATCACGGCCAGGAAAATGGCCAGTGCGGGCCAGATGGACAGCAACGTACGCAAGCGTTCCCTCCAGGATGTCTTGGGCGCCGACGGCCCCTCGGCTGGAAACAGGCGGACATAGACCGAAACGGCCAACATGAAGCCAAATACCGCCAGAAGTGCCGGAACAAAGGCGGCCAGGAACATGGCGGCGACATTCTGCTCGGTCAGGATGGCGTAGATCACCAGGATGACCGATGGCGGAATAAGGATGCCCAGGGTTCCGCCGGCAGCCAGCGTTCCTGTGGAAAGCGCACCAGAGTAGCCATAGCGGCGCATCTCGGGCAGGGCCACCTGCCCCATGGTGGATGCCGTCGCCGTGGACGAGCCGCAAATGGCCCCAAACCCGGCACAGCCGCCAATTCCGGCGATAGCCAGACCGCCGCGCCGGTGCCCCAGGAAGACATAGGCAGCGCGGAAGAGTGCTTCCGACAGCCCCGCGCGGGTAGCGAACTGCCCCATCAGCAAGAACAACGGGATGACCGAGAAGGAATAGTTGGCAAACAGATAATAGGGTGTGGTCTTCAGGTAATTCAGCAAGGCGGCTTCGCCATTGACCAGCATATAACCACCGCCGCCTACGACCAGCATGGCCACCCCGATTGGAAGGCGCAGGGCCAACAGCACCAGGAGCAGGGGAAAACTGGCGAGTCCCAGCGAGAAAGCCGTCATCTCCCGCTCTCGTCCCGGCCGGGGCCAAGGAAGCGGCGCAGCAGTCCGTAAAGGCATACAACGGCCAGCAAACCGCAAGCGAGAACGGCCGGCACAAAGCCCCACCACACGGGCAGGCGCAGCACCATGGTCGATTCCCCGTACTGCAGGACATCGAGCGCGCCAGCACTCAGTCGCCAGGTCAGCAGGACGGCAATCGCCAGAAAGAGGAAATCAGCCAGGCCATCCAGAAAAAGCCTCAGCCGAGGACCGAACCACCGACTGAAGAAATCCACCTGCGCATGGCCGCGCACCAGATAGCAATAGGGCAGGAAGGTGAAAACCGCGGTTGCGCAGCCCATTTCCACGATCTCGTAATCACCACCCAGTCCGCTGCCCAGAAAGGCACGCCCCAGAATGCTGACCACCGTAAGGATTGCCACCAGGGAAAGCGCCAGGCCGCCGAGAATGGCGAAGCCAGCAGCCACGGCATGAATCCAGCGGTCCCACAGGGCCCAGAGAGGAGCCGTCCCGTTCTCAGCTCCACCTGTCATTGCCATTCATTTCTCGCTGTATTGCTCGATCAACTGCCGGGCGGTTGACAGCAGGGCCGCTCCGTCATCACCAGATTCATCCCGCTCGGCAATCCATGCATCGATCACCGGTTGGCTGGCTTCGCGCCACCGCTGCAGTTCCTTGCCCTCGATTATGTCGAAGGCATGGCCCTCCTCTCGCGCCGCTTCGCGCCCCGGCTCCTCCGCCTTGTCCCAGGTGGCGCCGATCTCCAGAGCAAGGTCGATGCCGCTGTTGTCATCGATCACCTGGCGCAGGTCCTGCGGCAAGGATTCATAGCGCTGCTTGTTCATCAGGAACAGGAAAACCGCCGTGTAGAGGCCGCGCTCACCATGGAATTCGGTATGGCTGTCTGTCAGTTCATGCATGCGCAAGGAGCGCGTCACCTCATAGGGCAGAGCCGCCCCCTGGATAACACCTTTGGAAATGGCTTCCGGCACCTGCGGCACCGGCATCCCGACCGGCGAAGCCCCGATTTCCTCCAGGGTATCGTTGATGATGCGGGTTGGCGCCCTCACCTTCACGTTCTGGATATCCTCCAGCGTGCGGATACGCTTGCCCTTCATGTGCAGGCTGCCCGGCGCATGGGCATGCACCAGAATTGGATGCACGTCGGCCAATTCATCTCTGGCATGGCTTTCGTAGTAACGCTGGGCCGCGGCACTGGTGGCCCTAGCGTTCCCCGGCACGAACGGCAGCTCGAAAACCTCCAGCTTGGGAAAGCGCCCCGGGGTATAGCCAGGCAGGGTCCAGACCATGTCCACCACGCCGTCACGCACCTGGTCGAAAAGCTGGGGCGCGCGTCCTCCCAGCTGCATCGTTGGATAGATCTCGATGGCGATACGGCCATCCGACTGGCCCTCGACGCGTTCAGCCCAGGGCTCAAGCAGTTCGACCTGTACCGTGGAAGATGCCGGCAGGAAGTGATGGATGCGCAAGGTAACGTCTTGGGCCTGGGCGCTTGCCGCCAGGGCCACCCCCAGCAAAAGACAAGCAGGCGCGGTTAATGCCTGTCGGAATTTCAGCCTGAACATAAAGTGTGCCCCCTTTTCCTGCGCGACGTGACCCAACTCTCTGGCCCACCTGAACCGCAACAGCTATAGAAGCATGCCTGCTTCAGGTAAAGTTGACAGGAATCCACTTTCTCTGCAGCAAATCCGACTCTCACCCTAGCAGAAGGCGCGACCATGACAGACATCCCAGCTCCCTGGACACAACCCTTCCTGCCGATCTTCGGCCGACAGGAAACCTTCCCGGTACGCCGCATATTCTGCGTCGGACGGAATTATTCCGAGCATGTGCGGGAAATGGGCGAGGACAGCCGGGAACTGCCCTTCTTCTTCATGAAACCGGCCAGCAGTCTGCTGCCTGAAGGTCAGGATTTCCCCTATCCCTCGGAAAGCCAGAATGTTCACCATGAAATCGAGCTCGTGGTGGCCTTGGGCACCGGCGGGCGAAACATCACACGGGACAAGACGCACCAGCATATCTTCGGCTATGGGGTTGGCCTCGACATGACCCGGCGGGATCTTCAGGGGGAAGCCAAGAAGAAGGGCCGTCCCTGGGAAGTGGGCAAGGCCTTTGATTGTTCCGCGCCCTGCTCGCGCCTTTACCCGGCCTCAGAAATCGGCCACCCCAGCGAAGGCAAGATCGCCCTGGCGGTAGACGGCGAAGAACGCCAGTCCGGGGACCTTTCACAGATGACCTGGTCTGTAGAGGAGCTGCTGTCCCACCTCAGCCGCTATTTCACCCTCTTGCCCGGCGACCTGGTTTATACCGGCACGCCCTCCGGCGTGGGGCCGGTCCTTCCCGGCAACAGCTTGTACGGCAGCATAGAACGCATTGGAGAGTTGACCTGTCAGGTCGTTCAATCCTGAAACCTGGACAGATGCACCTTCTCCTCTGCTTGAAATGAGGAAAAACGATAAGCTGCGCTTGTGACAGATTCTGTACATGCGCGCCTCATCCACCTGTAAACAGGGATATTCTGTGGAATGAAAGGGACATCGCTGGGGCATTGTTGGTAGGTACATTGCAGGCTTCATAGGGCCACCCAACCTCTGTTGAACCGAACAACGGTTTTTAATGAGGTGAAATCATGAAACCCCGTATCACCACCCTGATTCCCGCTGCCGCCTTGCTGCTGGCTTCAACAAGCCTGGCAGTGGCCCAGTCCTCCATCACCTCCGAACAGGATAGTGGACAGCCTGCGGAAACCACCCAATCCTCTCCGGAATCTGGCTCGGACGTGAATGCCGAGAGCGGTGAAGGGGAAAGCGAGAAGGAGGATTACGCCGGCGACGAGGAAGGCGCCGAACTGGGCGAAGCCTTCGATGACGATGCGGCGCATTCCGCCGAGGAAGGCGCCAAGGTCGAGGAGGAAGATGACATTGGAGCCGCCGAGGAGACCGAGGAGGCTGCCGAGGATACAGCCGAGAGCGTAGAAGATACGGCTGAAGATGCCGCCGAAAGCGTCGAGGAAACCGCCGAGGAGGCTGCCGAGGAGACCGAAGACGCAGTCGAAGGCGCGGATGAAGCCATGGACGAAGCCCTGGATGAGGACGAGGCCGAAAGCACATCCGTGGAAACCTCCGAGGATGACAGCGTCGACATATCCCAGCTGCGCCCCCTCGAAGGCGAATATGAGGGTGTCACACTCAGCAACGGCATGAATGCCGAAGACGTTGCCGGCGCCGCCATCGTCAACCAGGAGGGCGACGAGGTTGCCCGTGTTGACGATCTTCTCGCCAATGAAGCTGGCGAGGTTCAGGCCGTCCTTGCCAAATCAGGCGGTATTCTTGGCATCGGCGCCAAGGAACTCGCCATTGAGCTCTCAGAGCTCTCTCCGGGCGAGGAAGGTGAATTGGTGACCTCTCTCACGGAAGAGGACATTGAGGATATGCCGGAATACGAAGCCCCTGAAGATATGGAATAAGTGCTTCCCTGCCCCTGCCTCCCATCCCTGCCCCCTGAGGAGGCAGGGGCTTTTTTCCGAATTTTGGTCTCAAAGAACAAAAGCCCCCCTGTTGCTTGGCAACAGGGGGGCTTTTGTCTGAACAGCGTTTTCCGTTCCTGGAAACAGCGTGTCCGCTCAGTCCTTGGCACGCTCCTGATACGTGTTGTCCGCCGTGTTCACGATCACCCGCGTGCCGGCGGTGATGTGCGAGGGGACCATGACACGCAGGCCATTGCTGAGACTGGCAGGCTTGTTGGAAGAGGCCGCTGTCTGACCCTTGACGACAGGCTCCGTCTCCGTGACTTCGAGCGTCACCCGCTGGGGCAGCTCAATGCTGACCGGAACTCCCTCGTGCAGATAGACCTTCACCACGAGCCCTTCCTGCAGATAGACCTCGCCATCGCCAATCACCTGCTTGGGGATGATGATCTGGTCGAAGGTGTTGACCTCCATGAAGGCCGACCCATCGGCATCTTCATAAAGATACTGATAGTCCCCTTCCTCGATGAAGGCCTTTTCCACCTGCTCCGTGGTGCGGAAGCGCTCCGAAACCTTGACGCCATCGCTGATGCGGCGCATTTCCAGCTGGGTTACGGGTGTTCCCTTGCCCGGCTGGATGTTGTCGGCCTTGAGAACGACGTAGAGCTTGTCATTGTACTCGACAACATTGCCCTGACGCAGTGCACTGGCATTCACTTTCACGATCGAATATCCCTAATGAATAAGATGCCGGAAGCTAACAGCTTCCCCGCCTTCCCTCAACGCCAAGCCGCACCGGAACGGCGCCAGTAGCATGACCACAGATTCGGAAAACTGGTGGAATCCCGAGAGCTATGCCCGGCGACGCCCGAACCTGATCAAGAGAATGCATATCCTGAACAGGATACGCCGGTACTTCCTCGATCAGGATTTCATGGAGGTCGAAACCCCGGCCCTGCAGGTCTCTCCCGGCCTCGAGCCCCACCTGCAGGCCTTTGAAACCCGACTGAACACACCGGACGGCAGACAGGCACAGCTTTACCTTCATACCTCTCCCGAGTTTGCCTGCAAGAAGCTGCTGGTCGCCGGGGAAAGGCGGCTCTTTACCCTTGCACGCGTGTTTCGCAATGCCGAAGCCTCGTCCCTGCACCACCCGGAGTTCACACTGCTTGAATGGTACAGGGCGCGGGAAGGCTACGAAGCCCTGATGCAGGACTGCCAGAACCTGCTGCGTGCCATCGCACGCCAGCTGGAGCAGACCTCAATCACATGGAAGGGGCGACAGGTCGAGCTGTTCCAGTCCTGGACTTACCTTTCCGTGCCCGAAGCCTTTCAGCGTTTCGCCAATATCGACCTGTTGGCAACGACGGCAGATCCCTGGTCTCCCGATGTGGACCTATTGGCCGCAGCAGCCAGGCGACAGGGTATCCGGACGGCCGAGGATGACGATTGGCAAGCCGTTTTTACCCGAATCCTGCTGGAGAAGATCGAGCCGCATCTGGGTTACGGCACCCCCACCATCCTCTATGACTACCCGGTCAGCCAGGCCGCGTTGTCCCGGCCAAAACCGTCAGACCCCAGGCTGGCCGAACGCTTCGAGCTCTATGTCGCAGGCGTCGAACTCGCCAACGCCTTCGGCGAACTGACCGATAGCAGGGAGCAGGGTCGACGCTTCCAGGCGGACTGCGATGAAAAGCACCGCATCTATGGCCACCGCTATCCCATCGATGAAGACTTCCTGGCCGCCCTCGAGCATGGAATGCCGGAAGCAGCCGGGATCGCGCTTGGTATTGATCGTCTTGTCATGCTCTTCACCGGAGCCGAGGACGTCGAGGATGTTCTCTGGGCCCCCGTCCGGCCAGCACAGTCACTTGATGACGACGACTCGAAGTGACCAAAACCCAAAATGTCGAAAATGAAGCGGCTTTTTGTTGAGACGGGGGCGGGTTTTGGTGTTATAGAACCACTGGTCCAATCATCCGGGAGGCATTGGCAGAGCATGCGGAAACGTAGAGAAGCCATTTTTCCGGCCCTGACCGGCCTCGTTCTCAGCTTTTTCCTGCTGTTTCCCATTCCAGAAAGCCACGCCATCAATGGGGCCCAGGTCGTCAACGGCATGGGAAGCTTCAAGGTCGAGGGCCGCAACGTGCGGATCGACATGGCCCTGCCCGAAGGGGCCAGGTCCGACGCACCGGTCCCGGCCGTCGCAGTTCTGCACGGCGCCAGCGGCCTGGGAAGCGGGACCCTGTTCTACCCCATAGTTGAACAGCTGGTAAACGAAGGCATTGCCGCTTTCATCGTTCACTACTTCGATGGCCTGAGTGTCGCGAACAAGTCCAGCCCGGCTTATTTCCAGCAACGTGACCGAGTGGTAGGCGAAGCCCTCGAATACATAGCGAAGCTTCCCAAGGTCGATGCGGAGCGCATTGGTGTCTACGGCTTCTCCCTCGGCGCCTTTCAGGCACTTGGCCGCGCTACGCAGGACGAACGCATCAAGGCCGTGGTTGCCGTCGGCGGGGGACTCTCCTGGGATATCGACCGCTCCCGCATAGAATCCATGCCACCGACCCTGATTCTCCACGGTGCACGGGATTCCGTAGTCCCGGTTGGCCGCGCTCATGAAGCGGCCAAGGTGCTCAAGACAGTGGGGGCCAACTACGAGCTGCAGATCTATGATGGGCAGGCTCACACCCTGCGCGGCTCTACATTCGATGACAGCCTGCGGCGCACCTCCAACTTCTTCCTGCGCACTTTGAAGTTTCGCTAAGCTGGCCAAGAGAGCTGAAGAGTCCTCTCGATACCTTCAACGCATTATCACGCGGATGACATCATAACATCACCAAGCCTGCTGTAGTCTGGGCGGTAATCCACCAGCGTCACCTGCTACCCAGGACCGGCGCTGTCACCCAGCGAGGACAGACTGATGCAGGTATTCGGAAACTCAGGCGCACTTCTTATAGAGACCGACGAACGCGGTGTCGGACTTGCAATCCGCGAAGGTGAGCACTTTCGCTTCACTGCGCTCGACCCGCGCTATGACAACCTTGATGGGCAACTTTTCGGCAGTCCCGAAGAAGTCGAGAGGGCCATCCAACGGCAGGGTGCAGACAGCCAGAAGAATAATGGTCAGCGATCACCGGCCCATGCGGCGTGAACTCAGGCCGTCAGGTTGAAATCCCAAGCTTCCTGCCGGGCAGCGTTCAGCCATTCCTGGTACAGGGGCCATTCCTGGACCTGCTGCATGTAAGCCTGCCCTAGTGGTCCCGGCAAGATCCCGTAAGTGGCAAAACGGCTGGCCACGGGGGCATAGAAGGCATCGGCAAGCCCAGGTGCACCGAACAGGAAACCTGTGCCGCCAACGGCCTCCAGGCAGTCTTCCCAGATTGCACTGATACGTTCCACATCCCGCTGTGTGTCCGCAGACAGCTCGGCCGGACGGTGCGCCCGCATGTCCATCGGGCATTCCTTCCTCAGGGCGACGAAGCCGGCATGCATTTCGGCAATTATGCTGCGTGCACGCGCTCGCGCAGGACGTTCGGCAGGCAACAGGCCGACCTGGGGGCAGAGATCTGCCAGATATTCGCCAATGGCCAGGCTGTCCCAGATAGTGTTTCCCTCATGAAGCAATGCCGGCACCTTGCCGCTGGGAGACCAGGTCAGAATGCGCTCCGCTGTATCCTTGCGGCGCAGAGGGATCACCTCTTCACGAAAGGAAAGCCCGGCCTGTCTCAGGGGCAGCCAGGCCCGCAGAGACCAGGACGAGTAGTTCTTGTTTCCGATAACCAGTGTAGTATCCATGAAACGCTCGCGAAGACTTGGCGCAGACTGCTTGGTTGTTCAGCTTGCCCGTGCGAGCCTGCCTTCGCAAATCTTTCTTCAACTCCCTTCTGGTGAAGCGATCACGATGACAAATCATATGCTTGCGTCTCTCGCAGATTCCTCCGGTCACGCCATCGCCCTGCGTATCCTGGACGCGAAAAGCCTGGAAAGCTGGCTGGCCGATCAGCCGGACGAGGTGCGCGCCTGGGTGACAGCAAACGGGTTCAGCGCGAAAAGCGGCAGCTTCTGTCCCCTGCCGGGCAGGGATGGTCATTTGAGCGAAATGCTGGCCGGCGTCGAGGCCCTGGACGACATATGGTCCTACGGTGCCTTGCCGGCCTCCCTACCCCCCGGGACCTATGAAATTCAGCCCGCCCTCGACAGGGAAAGCGCAAATGCGGCCGCACTTGGATGGGCACTCGGCAGTTACAGTTACAACCACTATCGCAAGCTGGACCGCCTGTCCGCTTCACTGGTGTGGCCGCAGAATTGCGATACCGAGACCGTCAAACGCCTGGTCCGGGGCATCGGATTGACGCGCGACTTGATCAATACGCCGGCGAACGACATGGGGCCGGAGGAGTTGGAGGAAGCTGCGCGCCAACTTGCTGGCGAGCATGGCGCCGCCTTGCATGTCACCGAGGGGGAGACACTGCTCGAGGAGAACTATCCCGCCATTCATGCGGTGGGCCGTGCCTCCACACGCACCCCTCGCCTGATTGACCTGCGGTGGTCCGGCGGCGATCAGGCGGCGCCCCTCATCGTTCTGGTGGGCAAGGGCGTCTGCTTCGATACAGGCGGCCTGGACCTGAAACCGGCCGAGGGAATGAAGATCATGAAGAAGGACATGGGCGGTGCCGCCCATGTCCTGGGGCTTGCATCCACGATCATGGAAGCAGACCTGCCAGTTCGCCTGCGTGTACTCATTCCCGCAGTGGAGAACGCGGTTTCCGGAAATGCCTTCCGTCCCATGGATGTCATACAAACGCGTAAGGGCCTGAGCGTGGAGATCGGGAACACAGACGCCGAAGGTCGTCTGGTGTTGGCCGACGCACTCTGCGAAGCCGGTAGCGAGAAGGTCGACCTGCTGCTCGACTTCGCGACTCTGACCGGTGCGGCACGAGTGGCCCTGGGCCCCGATCTGCCGGCCATGTTCTGCAATGACGAAGCACTGGCTTCCTCTCTGTCGCAGCATGGCGAAAGGCAGCGGGACAGCATCTGGCGCCTGCCGCTGCACCAGCCCTATCGTGAGAAACTGAAAAGCAAGGTTGCCGATCTGAACAACGTTTCGGAAGGCCCCTTTGCCGGCGCCATCACGGCCGCCTTGTTCCTGGAGCACTTCATTCCCCCGGAAACACCCTGGGTGCACTTCGATGTCTATGGCTGGAACCAGAGCGACCGTCCCGGTCGGCCGGCCGGCGGCGAAGCCATGGCCCTGCGTGCAGTCTACAGCCTGATCGAGGAGCGGGCATTGGCAGGCAAGTCGATCAGCAACGATAGCGCATGACAGAGCGGGCCCGGAGTCCAAGGACTCCGGGCCCGCAGCGCATCAGGCTTACTTTACGAGAAACAACCGCTTCAGGTTACTCGACCAGGACCGGGGTCTTGCCCTTGCCTCCGTTCGAGCCTGAAGACTTCTTGCCGCCGCCTTTCTGCGGTTCTTCGAATGCGAAGGTCAATTGGTCATCCTTGACCTCGACGCGGACATATCCGCCTTTTGCAAGCTTGCCGAAGAGCAACTCTTCAGCCAGCGGCGTCTTGATGTTCTCCTGGATGATCCGACCCAGGGGACGGGCGCCGAAGGATGGCTCGTAGCCCTTCCTGGCCAGCCACTGGCGGGCCTCCTCGCTCAGCTCGATGGTCACACCGCGGTCGGCCAGCTGGGCTTCCAGCTGGATGACGAACTTGTCGACCACCTGGGCAACGATTTCCGACGACAGACCGGCGAACGAGATGACCGCATCCAGGCGATTACGGAACTCTGGCGTGAACAGGCGGTTGATGGCCTCGACATCCTCGTCGGTCCTGCTGCTGGAAATGAAGCCGATGGCGGGCCTCGCCATTTCGGCGGCACCGGCATTCGTGGTCATGATCAGGATGACGTTGCGGAAATCGATGGTCTTGCCGTTGTGGTCCGTCAGCTTCCCGTAGTCCATGACCTGCAACAGGATGTTGAAGAGGTCGGGATGCGCCTTCTCGATCTCGTCAAGCAGCAGGACACAGTGCGGATTCTGGTCCACGGCATCGGTCAACAGACCGCCCTGGTCGAAACCGACATAGCCCGGCGGCGCACCGATCAGGCGGCTGATGGTGTGCCGCTCCATGTACTCGGACATGTCGAAGCGGGTCAGCTCAATGCCCAGGGTACGGGACAACTGGCGTGCCACCTCGGTCTTGCCAACCCCCGTGGGACCGGCAAAAAGGTAACTGCCGATGGGCTTTTCCGGTTCGCGCAGGCCGGCCCGGGACAGCTTGATGGCCGCCGAGAGGGCGTCGATGGCCTTGTCCTGGCCGAACACCATGGTCTTCAGGTCGCGCTCCAGCGTCCGCAGGGATTCCCGGTCGTCCTTGGTGACGGCCTTCGGTGGGATCCGCGCGATCTTGGAGACCACGGCCTCGATATCCTTGACGGCCACCGTCTTGCGCTTGCGGGAGTCCGGCAGGAGGCTCTGGGCCGCGCCGGCCTCGTCGATCACGTCGATGGCCTTGTCCGGCAGCTTGCGGTCATGGATATAGCGATGCGCCAACTCCACGGCCGTGCGCAGGGAATCCTGCGTATAGCGCACACTGTGGTGCTTCTCGTAATAGGGCTTGAGGCCCTGCAGGATCTTGACCGCATCATCGACCGTCGGCTCATGGACGTCGATCTTCTGGAAGCGCCGTACCAGGGCACGGTCCTTCTCGAAGTAACTGCGATACTCCTTGTAGGTCGTGGAACCGATGCAGCGCAGTGTACCGTTCTGCAATGCCGGCTTCAGCAGGTTCGAGGCATCCATCGCCCCACCCGAGGTCGCCCCGGCGCCGATCACGGTATGGATTTCGTCAATGAACAGAACGGCATGATCCTGCTGTTCCAGTTCGTTCATCACGGCCTTCAGCCGCTCCTCGAAATCACCGCGATAACGCGTCCCGGCCAGCAGAGACCCCATGTCGAGCGCAAAGATCGTGGCGGTTTTCAGCGCTTCCGGGACCTGATTATCAACGATGCGTTTCGCCAAGCCCTCGGCTATGGCCGTCTTGCCGACACCGGGATCCCCGACATAGAGCGGATTGTTCTTGGTGCGACGGCAGAGCACCTGGATGGTGCGCTCGATTTCGGCGTCCCGTCCGATCAGGGGGTCGATCCGTCCGTCCTCGGCCTTCTGGTTCAGGTCGACACAATAGGCATCCAGCGCCTCGCGCCCCTTCTGGACTACCTTCTCGGACTGTGCCTCATTCTCTGCACCGTGCACGGTCTTGGATTCCTCCTTGCCGGAGACCTTGGCGATGCCGTGGCTGATGTAGTTCACCGCATCAAGCCGGCTCATGTCCTGTTCCTGAAGGAAATAGACCGCGTGGCTTTCGCGCTCGGAGAACATGGCCACGAGCACATTGGCACCAGTGACTTCCGCCCGGCCCGAGGACTGCACGTGAATGGCAGCGCGCTGAAGGACACGCTGGAACCCGGCCGTGGGCTTGCTCTCTTCCGTCTGCAGGTTGATCAGGTTGGTCAGTTCGTTGTCGATGTACTCACTGACGTCGCTGCGCAACTGGTTCACATCCACGCCGCAGGCCCGCATGACGGACAGCGCATCGCTGTCTTCGCTCAATGCAAGAAGAAGATGCTCCAGCGTCGCGTATTCATGCCGGCGTTCACTGGCCAGGGCCAAGGCCCGGTGCAGCGTTTTTTCGAGATTGGGTGAGAGCATGAGAGGCCTACTCCTTTTCCAGCGTGCACTGCAGGGGGTGCTGGTGCTTGCGCGCGTAATCGACCACCTGTGTTACCTTGGTTTCCGCTACTTCATATGTAAAGACACCACACACGCCAACACCCCGACGGTGCACCTGAAGCATGATCTGCGTGGCCTCTTCCCGACCTTTCGAGAAAAATTGCTCCAGAACATGAACGACGAACTCCATCGGCGTGTAGTCATCGTTCAGCATCAGTACCTTGTAGAGTGACGGCTTCTTGGTCTTTGTCCGGGATTTCACGACAACGTCGGTGGAGCCGTCGTCATCTCCATCATTTCCGTCATTCGCACTCATAACGGCTTCCTGATACATGCGTGGGAACCAACTGCCTTCGTTTCCGATGATCATAGCACAAAAAGCTTTTCCTACTGATTAACTTGGAAAGAAGAATGCGGCGTCAAGAGGGCACTCTCTCATATTCGTCATGACAGCGAGAGTCTGACAAATTAACCGGATGCCATCAAACGAAACGGGGCCCGGCATCGCTGCCGGGCCCCGCTGTCAGAACATCATGTCACCGGGCATTCATGCGGCCGGCTTCATGACCTTTTCCATGGTTGCCTGGGCACGCGTCTGAAGCGGTGCTACGGCCTCGTTGGCCGTCTGCATGGACATTTCGCCCAGCTTGGCGGATTCCGCCAGGAACTTGTCGAACTGGCCACGGCTGTATTCGCCATGCAGATCGGTGAATTCCTGAAGGTTCTTGGCGCCAAGCATCTTCTTGGTCATGGCCAAGCCCGCTTCCATGTTGGACTGGGTAAACGCCATCATTTCCTTGCTCATGGCCTCGAACCCTTTCGCAAAGGTCGTGCCCGAGTTCACGACGGCATTCAGGTTCTCCTTGCCCAGATCCTGGAATTCGTCGTAGCTCTTGAAAGCCATGTTGGAAGACTTCTCGACCTGCTCCTTGGTCATGGAGAAGGCCTGCTCATACTGCTTCGTGGCGGCATCGGCGCTGACCTTGAGAACCGCATCGACAGTTTCCTTACCGGAATTGACGGCGGCCTCAACAGGCTTCAACGCTTCCTGCGCCGAGGCGGTTTTCTTACTGGTCATATCTCATTACTCCTGATGTTTCGCGTGATGGTGTTCTGATAAGCTTTATGGATTAAAACTTTCAGGAACGATCAACGCATGTCTTTGCTGCAATGCAGCATGACTGAAAGATAAGGATGGCATTGCGTAAGTCAAGGAATTTTTGTGCGCTGCAACATGGCGCGCGAGGCATCGCTTCCCCTCGTCGCCTTGTGCCTGAGCGATCCATCGCTTGATCCGCCAACGATCAAGCGGATGACCGACCGACACCATCCCTTTGGCTACCATTCCTTAGGTGTGAGAACTTCCCTGGTCCAGCCTTTGCCTGTACAAGAGGCAAAGAAGCTTTTTGTTAACTATTTTTCTCTAAAATCTGGACAGCTGCGAATCGATCCCCTAGAATCACGAGGATTCAGGGGACTATCAGATACTCTTTGGGGGCCGTCTCAATGATTTCCAAATCATTCTCTTTCCTGGCAGCGAGGTTCCTCTGCGTATTCGCAGCGGTTTTCCTGCTTTCCGCGGCCGCCCAGGCCAATCCGAAGTATGCATCCATCATCATGGATTACCAGACAGGGAAGGTCCTGCACGCATCCAGTGCCGATGCCCAGCGCTACCCTGCCTCGCTGACCAAGATGATGACGCTGTATATGGTCTTCGAACAGCTGGACCAAGGGAAGATGACCCTTGAGCAGCCGCTGCCGGTTTCGCCACGTGCTGCTGGCATGCCGCCCTCGAAACTGGGTCTGCGTGCCGGCGAGACCATTCTCCTGAAAGAAGCAATCGGCGTTCTGGTGACACGCTCGGCCAACGACGTGGCGGTGGTGATTGCCGAAAGCATTGCCGGGACCGAGTGGGACTTCGCCCAGCTCATGACCCGCAAGGCCCGTCAATTGGGCCTGCAGAACACGACCTTCCGCAATGCATCCGGATTGCCGGATCGCGGGCAGGTGACCACGGCGCGTGACATGGCCTACCTTTCAAAGGCCCTGCTGGACCACTTTCCGCACCACTACAAATATTTCTCTACCGAGCGCTTCAGCTATCGCGGACAGACCATCAACAGCACCAACAAGCTTTTGAGCCGCTATGACGGCGTTGATGGCATCAAGACCGGATACATCAATGCGTCCGGCTTCAATCTGGCAGCCTCGGCGGTACGCAACGGACGCCGCATCATTGCGGTGGTCTTTGGTGGGCGCACATCACGCTCGCGCAATGATCACATGGTCACACTACTGAATCGCGGGTTCGAAAAGGCCAAGCAGCTTCGCGTCGCCAACTCGATCACTCCGACCGGCCCGGCAGCTCCAAAGCCGATACAGCTGGCCTCGGCCGCCGCTTCATCAAGCTCATCCGACAGGGAGGGTCAGGGTTCGTCGTCCGGGATATCGCTCATTTCCAAGGCCGAAGCCTCGACAGGCGATGCCACCTATCCAGAAGGCGATGCGTCCACCTCCGGCATCTGGGCCATACAGGTCGGCGCCTACAGCAACTCCCAATCAGCGCAAAGTATGGCAGGGCAAGCGGCGGGACAGGTCAGTGGGCTTTCCCGTGAGCACGTCGCTGTCAGCAGCACCAAGGGCTCAAAGGGTTCGCTCTATCGCGCCCGCCTGATCGGACTTGAGGAAAATCAGGCCAAAGGTGCCTGCAAAACCCTGTCTTCCGAAGGAATGGAGTGCCTGGTGGTGAACCCCTCAGGCGGCTGACGTTTCCTACATACGGACCAAGCGATCACAAAAAGAGGCTGCCGGCTTTGTTACGCCGGCAGCCACTTTTTTGGTTTGATCGAGAGCTTCAGTTCTTGGGTCGATAGGCCAGGCGCAACCCGCCCCAGTGTTGTCCGCCAACATAAAGCGGAACCGAAACATCCTTCATCAGGACGAACTGCCCACCGCCCATGTCGCGGCGGTAGGTCTGCAGCAGGAAGGGTTTCGTGTTCCGGCCGGCAGCCAGTCCCACCCGATCGTTGAACAGTCGCCGGTTTCGGCAGTTGGCATTGTTCCAGACGGGGTCGTCACTCTGCGGCTTTGAAAACTTCTTGTTGTGTGTCGGGATATAGCCTTCGGTATCGATGCAGGCGCAGAAGACAATACGCTCATCCCGCTCAAGGACCGCTTCCTGGTATTCCGGCAACAACCGGTCCGTCAACTCCGTAAAGGGTGTCATGTACTGCTCCGGGTTGGTTCCCGGTATCGCTCGGTAGTCCTGGCTGAACAGGTCTGCTTGGGTGATCTCGTTTTGTGAAAGCGCCTCTTCCAGCACCTGAGCACACTGCTGTGCCGTTTCCCGCGCCAGTTCGATGAAGGGACGGTCCAGGGTATTTTCCTGGCTGTCTGCCACTAGGCCCAGCAGGTTTTCGCCGGTGGAGATCAGGCTGTTGATACGGTCCCTGCTTTCCTTGAGCGTCTCACCGGATTGTGTAACCCCCTCGGTCATGCCGTTGAGAGTTTCAGCCAACTGCCGCGACCCTTCGTCGATGTCGCCGGCATCGCGGGCGATATCCCCGGCCCGGCCATCCACGGCTTCCATTGCCTGCTGCAGCTTGCCCAGCAAGCCGTCCAGGCTTTCTGTTCCCTCACGCACAGCCTCGGCCTGCTGCGTACTCTCCGTTCCCATGGAGATGAGATGCTGCGCCTGGCTTGTGAGTTGATTGAGGGTTTCGTCGATTTCGGCGGTTGCCTTGCTGGTCTGACTGGCCAGTTCCTTCACTTCACCGGCAACCACAGCAAAGCCCTTGCCGGCCTCACCGGCGCGCGCCGCCTCGATCGTGGCATTCAGTGCCAGAAGATTTGTCTGCTTGGCAATGGCATCGATGCCGGCCGCCACGCGCGCAACCTTGTCCAAGGCTTCCTGCAGTCCGGAAAGCTGACTTTCCATGTTGTTGACGGACTGCACCAGGTTGCGGATCTTCTCCAGTCCGCTGTCCATGGTCTCGCGCGATCCTGAAACCTCCTGCGACGCACTGGATGCAGTTTCCTGGGCCGAGGCGGCCATCTCCAGAATGCGATGGTTGCGTTCGGAGACGCGATTGGCCTGCGACGATAGCTCATTGAGGGAATTGGCCTGCTCTTCGACGTTGCCGGCAATGCTCTCCACATCTCCTGCCACGTCGGTCAGCTCCAGCCCCAGGCTTCCCGCGATTTCGGCTACGCGATCGATCAGCGTCCCCGCCTGAAGGTTTCCATCTGGCTCGCTCATGGCTTCCCCATTCCAAAACTCGGTTAATGCGAGCCGAGTCTAGGAAGCTGACGTTTAAGGAATCATTAAACGAGCTTTTTATGTTATTTCGCGAAATTAGGAGTCAGGAATTTCTACTCCGCTGAGGTGAAGCTGCTCTTTCAGGCGTCCCTTCAAGCGCTCCAATGTCTCCTCGTCACCGGCCTCACAGCGGGCAACGAGGACATCCTGCGTGTTCGAGGCCCGCAGCAACCACCAGCCGCCATCCTCGCTGACCCGCACGCCATCGATTGCATTCACCTCGGCATCGTTGCGCGTTTCCAGGCGTTCCTTGACCTCCTGGATCACGGCCTGCTTGCGCTCATCCGTACAGGGAAAGCGCAACTCCGGTGTATTGACGATTGGGGGCAGGGAATCGCGGAACGCAGCCAGGCTGTCGCCCCAGGTATCCAGGGCGGACAACAAACGAACCGCAGCATAGAGCGCATCATCGTGTCCATAGAAACGGTCGGCAAAGAACAGGTGGGCACTCATCTCGCCTGCGAACGGCGCTCCTGTTTCCTGCATCTTCGCCTTGATCAGGGAATGCCCGGTTTTCCACATCAACGGCTGCCCACCCAGCGCGGCAATCCCGTCGAACAGGACCTGACTGGCCTTCACGTCCGCTATGATCGTCGCTCCCGGCTGCGCTTTCAGGACGTCTCGGGACAGCAGCAGCATCAACTGGTCGCCCCAAAGGATGCGCCCCTGGGAATCCACCGCACCAATGCGGTCCCCGTCGCCATCGAACGCAATTCCCAGGTCGCACCCCTCGTCTCGAACGGTCTGGATCAATTGCTGCAGGTTCTCCGCGACAGTCGGATCGGGGTGATGCGCCGGGAACGCGCCATCGATACGCTGGTTGAGCAGGATATGCCTGCCCGGCAACTGTTCGCACAGTCGCTCCATGGCGACGCCGGCCGCCCCGTTACCGGCATCCCAGGCCACCTTGAGGTCCTTCGGGCCCTCGTAATCGCGCAACAGGCGCGAGACATAGGCTTCCAGAAGTTCGTGATCCTGGACTTCTCCCTCGCCTTGCAGGTAGTCGCCATTTGCGGCCATGCGCCCGAGTTCCCGGATATCCTCCCCAAAGACGGCCTGCTTTCCGATGACCAGCTTGAAGCCGTTGTAGTCGGGCGGATTGTGGGAGCCGGTCACCATGACACCGCCATCCGCATCCAGGGCATGGACAGCGTAGTACAGCATGGGCGTGGGCCCCAGACCGATCCTGTCAACATCGATACCACTGGACAGGATTCCGGCCACCAGGGCCGCTTCCAGTTCAGGAGAGGAATGGCGTCCGTCATAGCCGACTACGACGCGGATCCCCCCGTTGCGGCGAACCTTCGTGGCAACCACCCGGCCGAGGGCACGCGCATCTTCGGTAAAGAGGGTTTCTCCAACCAGGCCGCGCACATCGTATTCACGCAGGATGCTGGGATCGAATGAATGCCCTGAAGGGTCAGCCAGCTGTTCGCTTGTCATGCCGTTTCCCTCTCGACAGACCGATAGCGCTGCAGAATGTCGTCCATGGCGCCTCCCAGATCTTCACGCGCCAAAGCAAAGGCAATGTTGGCCTCCAGGAAGCCTTCCTTGCTGCCGCAATCGAAGCGCGTTCCCTCGAAGCGCAGGCCGTGGAACGGCACCGGACCGATGGTCCGGGCCATGGCGTCGGTCAGTTGTATCTCGCCACCGGCCCCCTTGTCCTGACGCGACAGCTCGTCGATCACCTGCGGCTGCAGAATATAGCGGCCGATAATGGACAGGGTCGAGGGGGCTTCGCTGGGCTTGGGCTTCTCGACCAATCCACGCGCCTCGGCAATGCGGCCATTGTCCTGCACCACATCCAGGATGCCATAGCGATCGGTATGCTGTTCCGGCACATCCATCACCGCAACGACGTTGCCTCCAACCTCGTTATAGACATCTATCATCTGTGCCAGGCAGGACCTGGGGGCCTGGACCAGATCGTCGGCCAACAGCACGGCAAAGGGCTCATCCCCCAGAAGGGTCCGTGCACACCAAACGGCATGTCCCAGGCCCAGCGGCTGCTGCTGGCGTATGTAGGCCACCTGCCCCGGCTTCATCACCGTATCCTGGATCATCTCCAGGCTTGCCTGCTTTCCGCGTGCCTTTAGAGTCTCCTCGAGTTCATAGGAATGATCGAAGTGATCCTCGATGGCGGCCTTGCCGCGTCCCGTGACGAAGATGAATTCCTCGATACCAGCCGCGCGCGCCTCTTCCAGCGCATACTGGATCAGGGGCTTGTC
Organism: Fodinicurvata fenggangensis DSM 21160; assembly: GCF_000686045.1. Classification (GTDB taxonomy): domain Bacteria; phylum Pseudomonadota; class Alphaproteobacteria; order Kiloniellales; family DSM-21159; genus Fodinicurvata; species Fodinicurvata fenggangensis. The sequence goes on along the minus strand of NZ_JMLV01000016.1, from coordinate 18,016 downwards.
CACGACGGGCAGCATCTCCTTGGGCAGGGCCTTGGTGGCCGGAAGGAAACGCGTGCCCAGCCCGCCTACGGGAAACACGGCCTTGCGAATGGGTTTTGGCATGGCTTGCTCTGATCCTCTTCAAAAACGCCTGCTCTGAATAAAGGTCGGCAGGAGCCATGTTCAACACACAACTTTCTCAAGAAAAGATCAAGCTTTGCCCCTGAGATGCTTCAACAGCACATCCTTGGCCTGATTGATCTTGCTTGCCAGATAGGTCGATCCTTCTGCATCTGGATGAAATTTCTGCATTAATCGGCGATGTGCGGCGCGCACCTGCGCCTCGTCGGCGCTGGGCTCAAGCTCCAGAATGCGCCAGGCCTCTTCCAGTGACATTTCCGGGCCATTCGAGGGATGCGGCTGCTCTCCGCCGGCACCAGGCCAGCTCTCATGGTTTCGCCAATCCTCACCCAGCACACGGTCCAGGTAGCTTTCCAGGACAGCCGTGGATTCCTCGTCCGCAATGCGGACCTCTTCCCAGAAGGCAACAAGGTCCTGGTGGCTCATTTCGGACAGGCGCTGGGGCCGGAAACTTCCCTCGCGCACGACACCGTCCATGCTTCCCGTGTCATGATCCAGCGTCATGCGCAGGAAGCGTGTCTCGACAGTCGAGACCTGGCCGGGGCCCTGTCCGCCGCCCGGCCACTTGATGCGGCGCAGCAGGCCGGGCAGTCGGAACAGGAGGGGCAGCAGGAAGGGAAGCCCCAAGGCGATCAACTGGCGCAGCCCACCCCAGAGGGCGAACAGCATAAGGCCTGTCCCGAACAGGGCGGCGACCCACAGAAGTGATGTTTTCACGCGCCCCGGGGAGGCATTCACGAACCACCGCAGAAGGAGGTATGCTCCTGCAAGACCACAGACAACCAGAATGACCCAGCCCAGCATCAGGACTCGCGTCTGTGATCGGCCAGGCGCAGGCGGTCATGAAGCTGCCTGGCGGCGCCCCCCTGTTCCCGGGATCGGTCCGACAGGGCTTTCATGCCGCCGCTTGCATAGACCGCTACGGCCCCCAAGAGGTCCTTGAGCTGACGCGCGGACCCCGCGTCAAAACGGCAGTGGGCACCACCTGAAAGCTTCGCGATCTGGGCAAAGGCTTGAGTGGCCATGGGGTCGTGGCCTTCCTGAAACAGGAAACAGGGCACGCCGACCAGTTTCAACTCGCCTGCCAGATGCCCCAGTTCGTCCACGTCCTCCTCGACAGAGTCACCGATGAAGACCAGCGCAGAAACTTTCTTCTTCGCGTTTTCGCTACGGGCATGACGCAGCAGCCGGGCAATCTGCGTACGTCCCGCCAGGCACTGCACGGCGGTCATGGCTTTGAGCAGGCTTCCGGGCTCGGAATGCCACCGGCTGGCCTTGCATTCACCGAAACCGCGATAGAAGGCCAGCTGGACATCCAGTCCGCCCAGACTGCCGGTCTGGCTGAACATCTCGGCCTGCAGGTCCATGGCCTGGTCCCAGGTGGGCTGACGGCTGGCTGTTGCATCCAGCGAGAAGATCAGACGGCCGCGCTGCCCTGCGGCCTGCCCGCTGCCCTGCGCTGGCATGCTGCGGACCTTCTGAAGAAAATCATCCACTTCCCGGGTGCGGCCTGTCGTGCCTTCGCCCTGTTTCGTGACCTTGCCCTTGCCTGCCATGAGACCCTGCTTGCTGTTCGGCGATAACCTGCACATTCATCCTGATCATTTAGATCACTTCGGCACCACAGGAAATCAAGCTGGTTCAACTCTCCTCGGTCACACCAATGGTGCGCAGCAGTTCGCGAACTTCCTGACGTGCCGCCACATGGCTCATGGTCAGGCTGCTGTGGGTTTCCCGTAGATCCAGCAAGGTCAATCCCTGCGGAAAGAGTTCGCGAAAGATGACCCGCTCACCGAAGCCGGGGGCCAGACGGAAACCGATGCGCTGTGACAGTTCGTCCAGCAGCTGGCCTATACGCTGCTTGTTGCGGGCATCCAGGTGGGACAGGCGATTGCGCATGACGACCCAATCCACCGGCCGCCCACCCTGGCGCGCGCGCTTCTGGCGCTGTTCCCAGACCATCTGGCTGTAGATGCTGGGCCCCAGGATCTTGCGCCCCTGGGCATCCAGGCGCGCCAACAGATCCAGGTCGATGAAGCTGTCGTTGAGCGGGCTGATCAGGATGTCCGCCAGGATGTGTCCCAGGCGCGAGAGATGCGAATCGCTGCCTGGCGTGTCGATGATCAGGCAATCACAATCCTGCAGGCGTTCCACTGCCGCATTCAGCCGCTCTTCCTCGTCAGCCTGTGCCTCTTCTCGATGGTCCAGGGTCGAGCCCAGTACCTTCTCGAGTTTCGGCACCTCGAGCGGCAGCCCTTCGGATTCCACGAAGGCGGCCCGGTTCTCGACATAGCGGGACAAGGTGCCCTGGCGCGCGTCCAGGTCGATGATCCCGACCTTGCGCCCACCATGCATCAATGCGACGGCCAGATGCATCGCCGTGGTCGACTTTCCGGATCCGCCCTTTTCATTGCCCAGAACGATATAGCGCGCCTTGGACACATCGGCGGAAAGATTGATGGATGGATTGGCGATAACACTGCTCACGACTTTGACGACTCCCGATGACTTCCCCACTCCCGCATATCCTATAAGCAGCGGCTGGAAAAGTCGCCAGGCGCGCTTTTCCAGAGTTCCCGGGCAAGCTCCGGAGTGCGAAGAGCGGCCGAATCGCTCCTGCCACAGGAACAAGCCGAGTGGCCCAGGATGACAATAACTTTAGTTTGCTTTCCGTGCGCACAACTGTATGTTTTTCTCCTAGCTGGGTACCAAGGCTTACCGGCAGCAAGACCGGTTGCAACAGGGAGTGATGCTGGCTGGCCTGCCAGAATTCCCCGGCTCGGGCCACCACGCCAATCGAAGCGGTCGAAGAGTTCCGCTTTCGAGGAAAGTTTCTGATCCCTTTGCAATCGAACAGCTTCCTGTCGCCGGTGAGAGCCGGGCTGGACCCGCATACACTGGTTCGAATAAGGGAGGAACCAAAGACATGAAATTCTCTTGGCTAACAAAACTGGGAACCGCCAGCGCGGCGCTTGCCATGGCTGGCGCCATGGCCACCGGCGCCGTCGCACAGGATGACTGGCCGGATTCCGTAACCGTCGGCACCGCCAGTCAGGGCGGCACATACTTCATCTATGGCGCCGGTTGGGCCGATCTGGTCCAGGAGGAGCTGGACATCCAGACTTCGACCGAAGCCACCGGTGGCCCTGTCCAGAACATGGCACTCGTGAATGCCGGTGACCTGGAATTCGGCATGACCACCATGGGCCCGGGCTATGATGCCTGGATCGGTGAAAACGAGATCGCACCGGGTGTCGAGATGCGCGATGTTCGTGCGCTCTTCCCGATGTACCAGACACCGTTCCAGATCATCGCACTGGCCGATTCCGACATTGACTCGGTCGAGGACCTGAACGGCAAGACCGTTGGTGTGGGCCCACGCGGCGGCACGCCGGGCACATACTTCCCACGCTTCCTGGAACAGCTCGGTGTTGACTTCGAACCGCAGTATGGCGGCGCCAGTGACCTAGGCAGCCAGCTGCAGGACGGCCTGATCGACGCCTTCGCCTTCGGCGCCGGTGTTCCGATCGCGGCCTTCAGTGAAGTGGCCGCCCAGCGGGATGTGAACATCTTCGCCTTCAACGATGAAGAGATTCAGACCCTGCTGGATGAGAACCCCTCTCTGGCCCCCTTTACCATTCCGGGCGACACCTATGATGCCGTACCTGATGACCAGGACACGGTGGCCATGTGGAACTTCGCCATCGCGAACAAGTCCATCCCGGAAAGCCTGGGCTATGAGATCATGAAGACCGTGCTGGACAACAATGATCGCATGATGGAAGTCCACAAGGCAGCGGCCGAAACCCTGCCCGAGCACTACGACAAGAACAGCTTCATGTTCTTCCATCCGGGTGCTGTGAAGTATTTCCAGGAAAAGGGCTACGAGATCGACGAGGATCTCATTCCGCCTGAAATGAAGTAAGCTTTTTGCCACCAGCCGGAAGCCTTGGCTTCCGGCTGGTTTCTTTCTTCCAGTCTGGAAGTGTTCCAATTCCAGAAATCCGCACTCGCCGTTACACTGGAACAAGACCAAAATGGCCCGGGAAGACAACCAGCTCCAATCGGACAGTTCCGCTCCGTCGGACGTCGTGGAAACCCTGAACGTCGAGAAGATCGACGAGGAAGTGGTGGTCGCCAACGAGCGCGACCTGAAAAACTGGCGCGGCTGGCTTATTTTCGCGGCCTGTGTCGCCTATGCCGCTTTTCACCTGATAACACTCAACATCTTCCCGATGGAGACCTGGTCCTTCCGCATCACCCATATTGCGGGCGCACTGGTCATCGGATTCGTCCTGATGGCGGCACGAAAGTTCCAGGACACGGAAACCGGCGGAAACATTGGCTGGTCTGCCTCCAAATTTGAAATATTGCCCGGCTTGGTGGGCGGCCTCCTGATTCTGGGCGCAGTGGTCCTGACTCTCTATGCGGCCCACATCGTCCTGGTTCAGGGAAAAATGGCACCGCCACCCTGGGTCTGGGAATACGCCAGTCTCGGTACCTTCGCTGCCTTTATCGTAGCAATCATCAGCAGTTGGATCTTCAAGCCGCAGGCCCAGTATCTGGGCTGGTACGACGCGATTCTTGCGATCTGCAGCATCCTGGTTTGCGTGTACCTGCTGATCAACCTGGCGGCACTGCAATCGCGGGCCGGAGTCATGCCGACCCCGCCGGATTTCTGGATGTCGCTGACCGGTATCCTGCTGATTATGGAATTGACGCGGCGCGTGGCCGGTATGCCCCTGGTCGTCATCGCCATGGTTTTCATCGCCTATTCCTTCCTGGGCCCCTACCTGCCCGGAATCCTGGAACACGGCGGCTATCGCGCGGCCCGCTTCTTCACCTATATCTACACGGACAATGGCATCCTGGGTCCAACGGTCGCCGTATCCTCGACCTACATCATCCTGTTCATCATCTTCGCCGCGTTCCTGCAGGAATCGCGCGTGGGTGAGTATTTCGTGAACTTTGCCTTCGCCATTGCCGGTCGCACCCGAGGCGGCCCGGCCAAGGTTGCTGTCTTCTCCAGTGGCCTGATGGGAATGATCAACGGCACCTCCGCCGGCAATGTGGTGGCGACGGGTTCACTGACCATTCCGCTGATGAAGAAGGTGGGGTATCGCTCGCAGTCCGCGGCCTCGATCGAGGCCGCTTCCTCCACCGGAGGACAGATCATGCCGCCGATCATGGGCGCGGGCGCCTTCATCATGGCCGAGATCACAGGCATCAAGTACACGGAACTGATGATGTCGGCCATCATCCCCGCGATCCTCTATTTCGCGGCCGTCTTTCTGATGGTGGATTTCGAGGCCCAGAAGCTGGGAATGAAAGGCCTGCCCTCCTCGGCCCTTCCCCGGATGAACGATATCCTGAAGAAGATATTCCTCTTCATCCCCATCATCATCCTGATCTACACGCTGCTGTCGGGCTATTCCGTCATCCGGGCGGGCACCATGTCGCTGATCGCCGCCGTGGTCGTCAGCTGGCTGACCACCCATCGCATGGGCCCGATACGGACCATCAATGCGCTCAATCGCGCCTCGCGCATGGCCATTCAGCTCATCGCGGTCTGTGCCTGTGCCGGCATCATCGTCGGGGTCATCGGCTTGACGGGCGTTGGCCTGCGCTTCTCGTCCATGTTGCTGCAACTGGCCGATACCAGCCAGTTGCTGGCTCTGGCCTTCGCCATGGTCATTTCCATCATCCTGGGCATGGGCATGCCGACAACGGCCGCCTACGCCGTCGCGGCCTCGGTCATCGCCCCCGGGCTGATCCGCCTTGGGATCGACCCACTGACCGCTCATTTCTTCGTGTTCTACTACGCGGTCATCTCGGCCATCACGCCACCGGTCGCACTGGCCGCCTATGCCGGCGCCGCAATTGCGGGATCGGACCCAATGCGGACTTCCGTCACGGCCTTCAAGTTCGGGGTGGCCGCCTTCATCGTGCCCTACATGTTCTTCTATGCACCGGGACTTCTGCTCCAGGCCGAGTCGATGGAGATTGCCCAGAACATGGTGACGGCCTTGATTGGCATCTTCCTGCTGGCCTCGGCCGTACAGGCCTGGTACTTCGGCCATGCCAAGGCCTATATTCGCATTCCCTTGCTGATCGGCGCGGTATCCATGATCTCCGGCGGGACGACAACCGACATCCTCGGCATCGGATTAGGCATCGCCCTGTTCTTCTGGCAGAAGCGTTTTGCTTCCACGGAGCCCCTGGAAACACCCAGGGAAACCACTTCAACGACCGGCCAACAACAAGCCTGAACAAACTGTTGTCGTAAAAAAAACCGGGAAGCCTGGAAGGCTTCCCGGTCCATGGAAGAGACTGAGGGGGCAGGCTCAGTCTTCTTCAGCCTGGTCGTAAAGATAGCCACCGCCAGCACCCAGGGCGCCACCCAACAGGGCGCCCGTGGTCGCGCTGCCGCCGGTAACGGCGCCAAGAGCCGCACCACCAGCCGCACCAGCCGCACCGCCGGTCAAAGTACGCTGTTCGGTCGTGGACATGCCGGAGCACCCCGCTAGGGTCAGACCAGCAACGGCTGTCAGGGCCAGAACGATATTCTTCATGGTCAAGCTCCTTACCTTCAGTAACGTGGCAGGGATTGAATGTAATCCTGCTCATGTTTCGTATCTACATTTGGCTGCAATAAGGCAACCTTCAAGGCTCAATCCCGCTTTTCCCACTTCGGATGTCCACAAGGCAAAGAAAAACAACGAATTATCTTGAGGAAATCCAGTAATGCCACGTGGCTGACACAGAAACGCCACAGCTATTTCTGCACCCTGGATCCCGCTTTTCCCTGGACAAGGAATATTTGCCGGCTGAGGAGCTATCGGCTGGCCGGGTGCAGGTGTGTCCTTTGAGCGCACAGGCTCAAGCGTGATTGATTCGTCTTGCATGTGAGCGTTACGGTAAAAGCTCGGTATCGCGTCATAGAAGGATATGCCTGTGCTAAGCCGCATCCTCATTACCGGGCTGGTCGCAGGCTCTATAGCCGGACTCGCAATCACTGTCCTGCAACTGGCAACCTTGGTGCCCCTGCTTCATCAGGCCGAACTGTATGAAGCCAGCTTTGGCGCCAACGAAACCCTCAGCATGCACGACAATATCCTGCAGGACCAAAATCAGGCCGGTGTCTTTGGCAAAAGCCTGCTTACACTCCTGTCCAACGGAATGACAGGCATCGGGTTTGGCCTGGTCATTGCTGCCGGCATGAGCCTGCTGGGGCGTACACGCGCCTGGCATGGGCTGCTTTGGGGGGTGGGTGGCTTCCTGGCGTGGAGTCTGCTGCCCGCAATTGGTGTGCCACCTGCACTGCCCGGCATGGAACAGGCACCACTCCTTGAACGTCAGTCCTGGTTCCTGGTTACGGCCCTGTTCAGCTCGGCGGGCTTGCTGATCTTGGTTCTGTTGCGTCCTCTTTGGCTCAAGCCACTGGGCCTGATTCTTCTGGCCATGCCGCATATCTACGGCGCCCCTGTCGCACCGGCGGCACAAAGCGGCATACCACTGGAACTTTCTGAACAGTTTCTTATGGCTTCGCTCAGCACTTCAGCAGCCTTCTGGCTGTTGCTGGGTATCATAGCCAGCAGTGTCTTCCGCACTCTGGTTCGAAACCCCCAAGCTGACATGGTCTGCGAAGCCAGCTGAACGTCCTCCAGCACTGATGCCATATTGCGTCAGGCCTTGGCCTGATCGACCGCCTGGCGCAAATCACGCGCTGCAGACTCGGGGTTCGTGGCACTGCAGATGGCCGAAACCACGGCAACACCGGAAACGCCCGCACGCACAAGTGCCGGAACATCCGCGACTTGGATTCCGCCGATCGCCACCACGGGCAAGGACGTCGCTCGACAGATCACCCCCACACCTTCGGCAGCAATCGGTTTCTTGGCATCCGCCTTGCTGGTGGTGATATTCACGGGACCTGCGCCCAGGTAATCCACCACCTGTGGGTCTGCGGCCTGTGCATCCTCCGGTCGCGAGCTGGACAGCCCGACCAGCCGATCGGGGCCCAAGACCTGACGAACCAGACGTGCCGGCATGTCGTCTTGACCCACATGCACACCGGCGGCCCCCAGTGCGACGGCCTCTTCGACCCTGTCATTGACGATCAGCGGCAAGCCCGCAGGTTTCAGAACACCCTGCAAGGCACGGCCAAGCTCCACGAATCGCTGCTTGTCGGCCATCTTGTCACGCAGCTGGACCAGGCTGACCCCGCCCTTGGCTGCCAGGGCGACCACATCCTCCAGGCTGTGGTGGCGTACGTCCTCCGGCCCGATCACCAGATAAACCGAAAGGTCGAAACCGGGTCGTGTCATCCTTGCTCCTCCATCCATTCTATCGCGGCCAATTCGTCCAGTTTCCCGGGGCTCAAGCTATAGAGAGCGTCCAGCAACTGAACCCGAAAGGACCCGGGCCCTTCAGCCTGACGACCGGCGATTTCGCCCGCTGCGGCCATGCAGGCCAATGCATGGCTGGCGGCAACAAGTGCGTCCGCCTCCACCGCCAGGAAGGCTCCCGTCAATGCGCTCAAAGCACAGCCAGTCGCTGTGACTCGTGTCATCAACGGGTGTCCTCCAGACACACGCAAGTTTCTCTGACCATCGGTGGCAAAATCGACTTCGCCCGTAACAGCAACGACCACGCCCACCTCGCGCGCCAGGCGCACGGCCTCCTTTTCCACGTCCTCAACCCAATGCGTGGCATCGACGCCCTTGCCGCTGCGCAAGGCATGATTGGCCAGCGCCGCAATCTCGGAGGCGTTTCCACGCAAAACTGTTGGCCGGATCTTCAACAGGCGTTGTGTGTTCTCCATGCGAAAACGCGTGGCACCGCAGCCGACCGGGTCCAGGACCCAAGGCGTTTCGTTGCCCAAAGCCTGGACAGCGGCAGAGACGGCAGCCTCCTGCCAGTCCTGGGTAAAGGTGCCTATGTTGATGGTCAGCGCCCCTGCCAGCGAGACGAAGTCCTCCACCTCCTCCGAGGCGTGGGCCATCACGGGCGAGGCCCCGACCGCCAGCAGGCTGTTGGCCGCCAGGTCCATGGCAACAAGATTCGTGATGTTGTGGACCAACGGACCGGTCTGGCGGATGGCGTCCAGGCTTTGCCCGGGGGATGGGGTGCCCTCAGCGATTGGTTTGCTTTGCATATCCGAGTGCCCTTGCATCTATGCCTGCCCGAGAGATGGGAAGTCTGCCGCCCGATGAAAGGAAATACACGCCCTTCTCAGCCCTGCGCGATTGTCCTGTCGTATCGAACAGGATATCTAGCAGGAGTCACGCAAGGGGACCGACAGACCATGACTCACCTGACAGATCACGCCCGGCTCACTGCCTCGACCCTGCTGGAGATCGAGGCGGTCCACTTTCGCCCACAGGAGCCCTTTACCTTTACGTCCGGCCGGCGCAGTCCGGTCTATATCGATTGCCGCAAGGTCATCTCCTTTCCACGGGCCCGTGCAGCCCTGATGAACCTGGCCGTGGAACGCCTGATGCAGGAAGCCGGCGTGGAGGCCTTCGACGCCGTGGCCGGCGGCGAAACGGCGGGCATTCCCTTTGCTGCCTGGATCGCCGAACGCCTGGGCTTGCCAATGGTCTATGTCCGCAAGAAGGCCAAGGGCTTCGGTCGCAATGCTCGCATCGAGGGGACCTTTTCTGAAGGCGCGCGCGTGCTTTTGGTCGAGGACCTGGCCACCGATGGCGGTTCGAAACTGAGCTTCGTCGAAGCCCTGCGCGAGGCCGGGGCCAAAGTCGCGCACACCTTCGTCATCTTTCACTATGGCATCTTTCCCGAAGGCATCGCCCAGTTGGAGGAACAGGGTGTTTCCCTGCATGCGCTCTGTACCTGGCATGACGCCCTGCAGGTGGCCGCCGAGCGCAGTTATCTGGACGAAGCCGGCATAAATGAGGTCAAGGCTTTCCTGAAGGACCCCGACGGCTGGTCTAAAGCACGCGAGGGGGAATGATCCAATCCGGGAGGCTCCCGGAATCCACTAGAGGGAGAGGGGTATGTACGAAGGTATCCAGTTAACGCTTATCCTAGGCGCGGCCCTGATCGCCTCCCTCAGTCCGGGTCCAGCAACCCTGGCCATTGCCAGCACTTCCATGACCTCCGGGCGCCGGTTCGGCCTGGCCCTGGCCTCAGGCGTCATGACCGGTTCCCTGCTCTGGTCGACAAGCGCTGCATTCGGTCTGGGCGCGATCCTGCTGACCCATGCCTGGGCGCTGGAGATCCTGCGCTATCTGGGTGCAGGCTATCTTGTCTATCTGGCTGTCGCTGCAGGCCGCAAGGCCATGTCGGACCGTGAGCCCCAGACGAAGGCAATGCCTTCGACCTCCCTGCGCCGTGCCTATGGAAAAGGCCTGGCCATACACCTGACCAATCCGAAGGCTGCCCTCTTCTTTGGTTCTCTCTACTCCATCGCCATTCCGCCCGGTGCCACACTGCAAGGCCTGCTCCTGGTGATCGCCGCCATCGGGCTCCAGAGCTTCCTGGTCTTCCACGGCTACGCCTTGCTGTTCTCGATTCCGCCGGTGGTCCGTGGCTACCTGCGCCTGCGTCGCTGGTTCGAGGCCTTCTTCGCGCTGGCCTTCGCCTCGGCCGGCATCAAGGTTCTGCTGACACGCGTGACCTGAGGTCTGTAGGAAGCCGCGGCTGGTCAAAGCCCAATACGGCGGGGTACTCTGGCCTTTCCATTGCCAGGACAATGACCGGGGGACAAAAGAACATGGTTCAAGATGGCAACGCAGCCCATTTCGAGGGTGGCTGCACGTGTGGCAGGGTTCGCTATCGCATGACGGCCCGACCGCTTTTCGTACATGGCTGTCATTGCCGCTGGTGCCAACGCGAAACCGGCAGCGCGTTGGCCATCAACGCGCTCGTGGAAACCGCAAGCCTGGAGCTACTGGTCGGGCAGCCCGAGCTGACACTGACGCCCTCCGAAAGCGGCAGGGGTCAAAAGATCCTGCGCTGCCCCGACTGCCGCGTGGCCCTCTGGAGCCACTATCCCGGCGCCGGCGAGAAGGTTGCCTTCTTGCGCGTCGGAACCCTGGACGACCCAGACCGCTTCCCGCCCGATATCCATATCTACACGGACTCCAAGCAGCACTGGCTGTCCCTGCCCAGCGACGTTCCGGTGATGCCCCAGTACTATCGCCGCAGCGAACACTGGCCGGCGGAGAGTCTGGAACGCTGGAAGGTGCTGCGGGACTATTGATTTAGAACTCTCCGAACGGCACTGGCCCGGCTGCACTCCAAGTACAGCCGGGCCGAACTATCACTGGGATGAGGCCTGTAACGCCCCGCTTTCGTCAATCATCACGATGGGGGCCGTAAACTGCCTCGCCTGTTACGACATCGTAATCCCCCTCATATTCCGCTCCGGCCTCGTCAGTCATCTCTACGCTAAAAACACCATCCTCGACTTCAATCTCGTGAATGGTATAGCCCTGCGAAGACAACATGGTTGCGAACTCGGAAAGCTCCATCGCTTCTTCCTGCGAGGAAAGGCTCCCGTTACTGGCGCGATCGTCATCGGATGCCTGAACACCCGCAATCAGGAAACCGGTTGCGGCGGCGAAAGTGGTGGCAATAAGCAGTTTGCGTTTCATGTTATGCTCCTTTGGTATGCTGCAGCTGTGTGCCGCAATGAGGCTCCCTTCTAGAATATTGGCGCTGACCACACCCTGATGCGTGATGTCAGCATATTGTCAGCTTGTCTGACGTAGAGAATCTGCATGATGAGATATTTGTTTCCGCTTCTACTGCTTCTTGCCTCGTCCGCCCTGGCCGACGGTGACGATCACGAGCGTGCGCGCGAAGCCCTGGAGCGTGGCGATGTATTGCCACTAACACGCATCCTGGAGATTGCCGAGAAAGATACCGGCGGTCGTGTCATTGAGGTAGACCTTGAACACGATGATGGGCGATATCTCTATGAGCTTGAGCTTATCACCCCGGATGGCCGGCTGCTGGAACTGGAGCTCGACGGCGCGACCGGGCGCATTCTGGAACGGGAGTTCGAGGACGACTGATGCGGGCACTTATAGTCGAGGATGACTCGCGGATTGCCTCGGATCTGAAGACAGCCCTCGAAAGCGCCGGTTTCCTGGTCGAGGTTTGCGCCGATGGCGAGGAAGCCTGGTTCCTGGGCGATACAGAAGACTACGACCTCGTGGTACTTGACCTGGGGCTGCCCAGCATGGACGGACTGTCACTGCTCAAGCGCTGGCGCGCCAGTGGGCGTGAACTGCCGGTGCTGGTCCTGACTGCACGTGGAACCTGGGAAGAGCGTGTGGAAGGCATCGATGCCGGCGCCGACGACTACCTGCCAAAGCCTTTTCGGATCGAGGAATTGGTCGCCCGGGCCCGGGCCTTGGTGCGCCGGTCTGCCGGTCGCGGCGCGGCCGTACAGCAGGTGGGAGAACTGACCCTCGACACCAATCGCATGACCCTGGCCGTGCGCGGCCTTCCTGTCAGTTTGACAGCGCTGGAATACCGCTTCATGGCCTATCTGGCACTGCACCGCGATCGCGTGATACCGCCAACCGAGCTGCTGGAACATCTCTATGGAGACGATGATGCCCGCGACCCCAATGCCCTCGAAGCTGTCGTCGCCCGGCTGAGACGCAAGTTGGGGAGAGACGTGATCGGAACACGCCGCGGTTTCGGGTATTACCTTGAGGGCGAAGGGCAGTGAAGCGCCTCTCCCTGCGTTTGCGCCTGGCGATTGCGGGCGCCGTCGCTGTCATACTGGCGCTGGGACTGGCGGCAGCCGGCCTGACCACACTGTTCGGGACCCATGTGGAGCGCCGTGCAACAGCCGAACTGTCGGTGCAACTGGATCAGGTCCTGGCAGGACTTGGACAGCAGGACGGTAATCTGACGGTCACACCCCCTCCCGCAGACCCCAGATTCCAACAGCCCTATGGCGGTCTTTACTGGCAGGTCGAGACCAATGGCCAGGTGCTTCGATCTCGTTCACTCTGGGATTACGAGCTATCGCTCCCGTCCACCGACCAGCCGGATCATCAGCCACACAGCTTGCGACTCACGGGACCTGACGACACCCAATTGCTGGTCTTTGAACGCAGGGTTACCCTGCCCGAACGGCTGGGCAACCAGCCAGTCCGTGTGGCCGTGGCCATGGATGCCGGGCAGTTGGAAAGCGCACAACGTGCCTTCATGACAGACCTTGCCCCTTTCCTGGCCTTGCTGGCGTTATTCCTTATCGCAGCGCAAGCAGTCCAACTACTGGTAGGTCTTCGCCCCTTGCGTTGGCTCGGCACGCGGATTGCAGCACTGCGCTCTGGTCAAGCCACACGCATGGGCACGGATTGGCCACAGGAGGTCCAACCCCTGGCGGACGAACTGGATGCCCTGCTCGAAAAGCGCGAAGCCGATATTTCAAAAGCCAGGGCCCGGGCTGGCGACCTAGCACACGGCCTCAAGACTCCCTTGCAGGCTCTGCTGGGGGAAGCCGGTCGCCTGCGGACAAGCGGGTCCCCCCGTGCTGCCGAAGACATCGAGGAAGTGGCCCGTGCCATGCAGCGACATGTTGACCGCGAGCTGCTGCGCGCGCGCGCAGCGGCACGTGCACGGGAAGCACGAGCGGACGTAGCGGAGACGACACGTGGCATTATTTCCGTACTGAAACGCAGTCCGGATGGTGCAGGCGTTGCATGGAGTCTCGATATCGCCCCTACCCTCCATGCCCGTATCGATTCAAGCGACCTGGCCGAGGCTCTGGGCGCACTTGCCGAAAACGCTGCCCGGCACGCCTCGAGCCGAGTCAATCTGTCAGGGCGCGCCCTGGACGATCGGATCGAAATAACCATTCGCGACGATGGGCCCGGAATTCCTCCAGCCCAGATCGAGACTCTCACAACGCGAGGCAGACGGCTCGACGAAAGCGCCAGGAGCAACGGCTTTGGCCTGGCCATCGCCAGTGAGATCGCGGATGCCGCGGGCGGCAGTTTGGTCCTGGAAAACCGTGCGCAGGGGCTGGAAGCAAGACTGGAACTGCCTCGGGCATAATCAGGGTGCAGGAGAAGGACAGTATGAAGCAGGTGATCGCAGGTTCGCTCAATGTCACCTACCTGGAGCAGGGCCCGGCGGACGGTACGCCGGTGGTTCTGCTGCATGGCTTTCCCTATGACGTCCACTCCTACGATGAAGTGGCCGGGCAGCTTTCACAAAATGGGTTCCGCTGCCTCGTCCCCTACCTGCGCGGCTATGGCCCAACGCGATTCCTGTCAAGGAACACGCTCCGCTCGGGCCAGCAGGCCGCTCTGGGAGATGACCTGCGGGCGTTCCTGGAGGCGCTCGAGATTCCGCAGGCGATCCTGGCCGGCTATGACTGGGGCGGACGCGCCGCCTGCATCGTGGCCGCCCTCTGGCCGAACCGGGTGCACGGCCTGGTCAGCTGTGGCACCGGCTACAACATCCAGGACATCGCAAAGGCCGACACACCCGCCGCACCGGAACAGGAACGGCGCTTCTGGTACCAGTACTACTTCCACTCCGAACGAGGCCGCGCGGGACTGGCCGCAAACCGCCGCGACCTGACGCGCCTGCTCTGGGAACTCTGGTCGCCGACATGGAACTTCGATACTGAAACCTTCAATCGCAGCGCTTCCGCGTTCGACAACCCGGACTTCGTCGAGGTCGTGATCCATTCCTATCGCCACCGCTATGGCCTGATTCCGGGTGATCCGGCTCTGGAAGGCCTGGAGGCACAACTGGCCAGCCAGCCCGATATATCCGTGCCCACCATCGTACTTGAAGGCGCGAATGACGGTGTGGATCCGCCGGAGGAGACGGACCCCCACGCCGCGCATTTCACTGACCGTTATGAACGCCGCCTGCTGCCCGATACAGGCCACAACCCACCCCAGGAGGCACCGGAAGCTTTCGCTCAGGCCATCCTCGACCTGGCCAAGGCATACTGAAACCTTCCAGATTTACACTGGTGCCTGCTGAAGAATTGGTAACTTCCTGGCTTCAGGGAGACTTTCATCAAGCCTCGCAAGCTTTCTCACAGAGATCTGCCGGGCACCATTGCGTTGCATTGACCCTGCCGCAGACCAAATCGGTTCCCCAGGACCGTTATATGCAACACGAATCGGCCCGCCCCTTGAGCGATGCAGCACAATGATATGCTCTGCCTGGTGACGAATGCCGATGACAGTTCCCTGGGTAAGTTTGATCTCTACCTTGCGGCCGTCGGCAGATAATGCATCATAGCCAAGATTCGAAGCTGGCATGAGTTCAAGCCCGAACATGTAGGCAGCGACCACCTCTCCAATACTTCCCACAAGGTGGCCATCGAGCGTAAATTTCCTACCCGGAAACAAGGCTTCTAACCCACTAGAGGCTTCATAGAGTTTTTCCAGAAGATCAGTGACTTCTTCCCAGTTTATATCCATGAGGTCGCTTTCTTCTCCGTCGCGCAGGTCCATAAAAATTCTCTATCCGCCCTTTCACCTCTCGTCCTTGCTATCAGGGCCTGGGGAAAATCGGCGAGGACTTGACGGTCCCGTAGACGAAGCTTGTCGTGATCGAACTGATACCCTGGATGGCGTGCAGGCGGGTCCGCACGAAGGCCTCATAGGCCTCGAGGTCGGTAACCATCACACGCAACAGGTAATCGGCCTCCCCCGTCAGCAGATGGCAGTCCAGGATTTCCTCGATGCTGCACACCCGTTCCTCGAAACGCTGCACGACATCACGATCGTGACGTTCCAGGGAAATGCGGATGAAGGCTGTGATCGTCAGGCCGTAGGCCCTGGGATTCACGTTGGCCGAATAGCCGGTGATGATCCCCGCCTCCTCCAACAAGCGGACGCGCCGCAGGCAGGGCGTGGGCGACAGGTTGACCCGCGTTGCCAGGTCCGCATTCGTCAGGCGGCCGTCCTTCTGCAGCTCACGGATAATCTGCAAATCCTTGGCATCAAGTGACTTCAATGACCATCTCTATTAGTAAATCATGCTATTTTCATATGTATTCGTGACAGATTTTGACCGCCATCACCAGATGATTCCTGCGATACTGGCGGCAGACAGCAGCAAAGGGACAGCCCATGACTCCGAACAAGTCCGCCGGTTTTGCCACCCGTGCCATTCATCTTGGGTATGAGCCTCAAGACAACGAGGGCGCTCTGACGCCACCGCTGCACCTCACCTCCACCTTCGCTTTCGATACGGTCGAGCAGGGCGCGGCGCTCTTCGCTGGCGAGGCCCAGGGCCACATCTATTCGCGAATCTCCAACCCCACACTGGATCTGCTCGAGCGTCGCGTGGCGGCACTGGAGGGCGCCGAAGCGGGTCTTGCACTCGCCTCGGGCATGGGGGCCATCACCTCGGTTCTCTGGACCTTCCTGGCGCCAGGGGACGAGGTCATCACCGACGAAACCCTCTATGGCTGCACCTTCGCCTTCATGCGTCACGGGCTGGAGAAGTTCGGAATCACCGTCACCCATGTGGACCTGACCGAGCCGGCGGCGCTGGAAGCTGCGATCTCGTCCCGCACACGGATCGTGTATTTCGAAACGCCCGCAAACCCGAACATGCGTCTGGTCGATATCGACGCCGTAGGCGCCATCGCACGAACCCATGACGCCAAAACGGTGGTCGACAACACCTATGCCACCCCGGTCCTGACCCGCCCCATCGAATTGGGCGCGGATATCGTCGTCCACTCCGCAACAAAATACATGGGCGGGCACGGCGACCTGGTCGGCGGGCTTGCCGTCGGCAGAGCGGACGACATGGGCGAGGTCCGCATGATCGGCATGAAGGACATGACCGGTGCCGTCATGGCGCCTTTCAATGCCATGCTGGTGCTGCGCGGCCTTAAAACGCTCAAACTGCGCATGGAGCGACATTGTGAGAATGCCATGGAAGTGGCCGGTATGCTCGAGCGCCATCCGGCGGTGGCCAAGGTCCACTACCCCGGGCTTGAGAGCTTCCCGCAACACGCGTTGGCCCGCCGTCAGATGCCCGGATTCGGTGCGATGATCGCCTTTGAACTCAAGGACGGGCACGCGGCCGGAAAGGCCATGATGGATCGGCTGCAGCTGATCCGGCGGGCCGTGTCACTGGGTGATGCGGAAAGCCTGATCCAGCACCCCGCCAGCATGACACATTCGACCTATACTGCCGAAGAACGCGCCGCCCACGGCATCACGGAAGGACTGATCCGGCTGTCGGTCGGCCTGGAAGAAGTGGAAGATATCATCGCCGATCTGAATGAAGCCCTGAAGGCACCGGTTCCGGCCGCAGGCTGAATACAAGGCGTTTCCTGGCACACCCCGGCCAGGAGGGAAGCTCCCTTTCCATCACCGGCAATTTGCTCGCCATCGGCTCACGTCATTTTTATCATAAACGTTATGTAAATAGGGCGTTTGACTTTACCATCTGGCGGACCTACCTTCTGTACATCATGTACAAGCACGTCCCATCATACAGGTTCCTGCGGTTTGCAGGCACCCTGCTCGAAGGCTCTCAGCCCCGAGCGGGCTAAGGGTAGACGTGCTCTCCCACCGCTTGGGGCAATTCCACATTTCCTATGGAATTCATGAACCGAACGACAGAAGTCGTTCGGCGGTGGGATGTCATGCACACGATAAACACAAACTGGTCTGGCCCGCACCTTGAAGCGGGTTCCCCTGTTTCCTATTCACCAATCACCGATTGCCTGCCGGACCTGATCCAATGGGGTCTGCCCGAGGCATTGCGGCCTATGAAGTGCCAGCTCACCAGCAAGGATTACATGCTGTTGGAGCGCCATCTGACTAAAGCCTGTCGCGTTTAATTGATTTCATATCCGGCAGCCCTGAAGAAGTTGGTGCATTCCTCCTCGGTGAAGAGGTCGCAGACATGGCCGACG
>NZ_JMLV01000015.1:7500-72993 GCF_000686045.1 Fodinicurvata fenggangensis DSM 21160 | reverse complement strand
CGGGCCCGGGACGGAGTTCTCGTGCAGCGTCAAGGTCAGGCTGCCGTCCTCGCCCTGGGTTGCGACAAAGTCATAGTCCTTGCCGTCGTCGCCCTGGTCGGTGAGCGTAACGATCACCTCGCCTTCGCCGGCCTCGGCCTGCCACTCGGAGAACAGCTTGGTCTCACCGCCCTGGGTGATCTGCCAGTTCTCGTAGGTGCCCTCGCCGTTCTCGAACGGTGCAGCAACCTTCAGCTGCGTGATGCCCTCGGAGCCATCGGCATCCTGAGTCTGGGCCGTGTACTTCAGCGGAATGACCAGGTTCGTCTCGTCACCGTCAAAGCCATGCTCGCCAGAAGAGGACTCACCATCCTCGGCCAGGACAATGGTGCCATCCTCAGCAATTTCACAAAGACCCTCAGCCTCGGAATAATCACCAAAGCCAGTCGCCGCAGGGCCAGCAACGCCCCCGATCCCGAAATCGATCGAGGTGTAGGTCGTCTGGCTGGGCAGGGCGACCGCATCCGGGTTGGTCGGATCGGTTTCCGTGGTGGTGACGCTGATGTCGGCGCGGAAGTCGTCACTGCTGTCGATGGGCAGCTCGATACCGATCTCACCGGTCACATTCAGGTTCTGGCCAGGAACGGCATTCTCGCCGAAATCAATTGTGAGATTGCCGTTGCCATCAAGGCTGACGGTGCCCTCCACGCCATCGATCGTGAGCGTCTGGCCATCCGTAAGGTCATTGCCATCCGCATCCACGAAATGCGTGCCATCGGCAGCACCGTTCAGGCTAACCGTGAACTGGGTCACGCTTTCAGAACCGTCCTGGTCGATCAGGTCGGCCGTGAAGTGCATGGGAATCTGCAGGGGCGTTTCGGTGGAATCCTCGCCATGATCCTGGGCAAGCACCTCTCCATCCTCGGCGAAGGAAATGCCATAGGGGGAAGATCCGTAGTAGCCGGGCCCCTCGACAAAAGCGGCCTGGGGTCCGTCGCCATTGCCCCATTCGCAAACGCCATGAGCGCTACAGTTGCCCTCGAGCTCACGATAGGAGTCGAGGGTGACCGTGATCTTCGCGCCATCGGCCACCGCGCGAATCTCTACGTTGTAGACCTCTTCCGAGGTCGCTTCGTTGTTCTCGAAGGTCAGTTCCTCGTCGCCAACGGGCAGGTTGTCGGCGCGCAACTCGCGTGAGGTCGAGGCGACGTTGAATTGCAGGTCATTGTCGGCGTGCTGCGGCAGGGTGACTTCGAAATTACTGAAATTGATTTCCTGGACACGGAGGCCCTCGAGAGGCTCACCGCCTTCGCCTTCGACCCGGAAGTCGGTGAAGACCAGTTGGCCATTCTCGTCCAGGGTGGCAGTTGCCTGGATCTCGCCAGACTGAAGACCAGTTGCTTCGCTCCAGTACTGTCCCAAGAGGGTAACCTCGAGACCGCCCTCCGAGAGGGACTCCGAGTCCAGACGCTGATCGCCTATGGAGGCATAGAAGTTCTGCCCGGTTTCCTCGTCATACTGGCCGAACTGCGGCAGCCCGCTTGCGACTTCCGTGTTGTTATCGGGGTGCTCGCTCAGCCCGAGCGTCGCCCGGATCAGGCCTTCCGAAGGCTCATCGCGGCCGATTGCCAAGTCTTGATCGGTAATAGCCGTGGAGAAAGGCAGCCCGTAAGTCGGCTCGTAGCTATGGGTCCAACCCTGATAGCAAGGTCCATCCTGACCCGGGAACTCCCTCGGGAAGTCACCTTCAACATCCTGTAGCTGCGGTGGCAGGGGCTCTTCCGGACCGTAAATCGGCGGGTAATAACCCTCACTACCCTCGCCACCTTCAAGAGAATGGTCTTCGTTGAAGTAAAAGGTGTCTCCGTCAAGATTGGAGCCTTCACCGCCAGCATCGATCTCCGGCAAATCCGCCACAGCATCCAGCACCACCGGAACGTCACCAGAAATGGTGATGGTCTCGCCTAACGCCTCGGCATCCAGGGAAACGTTCAGCGTGAAGTCGACATCGCTGTCTTCGGGCGCCAGGAAGAAGATGTTGTTGCCTTCCAGATAGGCCTCGCTGACGTCGCTCAGCGTGAAGGTTTCGGTGCCATCCTCGAAGTCGAAGCGCTGAATGGTGCCACCATCCACGTAGAAGAGGTAGGAACCGGCCGGGGCGCCCGAGATCTCGAGCGGGCCAAAGTCTACATCGACGCTGTCGGGTTCGGCCGAGATGTCAAACACCAGGTTGCCCGGGAAGAGAAAATCCTCACCGGGCTCGCCAAGCGAATTGAAGGGCGTATAGTCGGGATCGTTACGCAGGCTTTCATACATCTGTGTATCAAAGTCGGTGTCGCCATCCGAGAAGCCACTGCTTCCGCCCGTGTCCTGGCTTTCGGCCTGGATGGGCTGCCAATCCTCAAAGAGGCCCAAACCAACGACGCCATCGATATCCGTCTGCACCGCAACGGAAACGCCAAGGTCCACGTCGCCTCCAAAGCCCCCTGTGGGCTCCACCTCCAGCGGGGTCTGAAGTACATCCCGAGGGCCCAGCAGGCCACTGATGCCGATGCCGTCGTCGATGCTGCCGGCATCCGTCGGCGCGAAACGATCGCCACCGCCAGCGCCCACTGCGCCTGGGCCAGCTTCCGGGCCGGCTGCGGGTTCGATCTGTTCGCCTGTCACCTCAGCCACGGCCAGGACCAGCTGGTCGATGTCGATGCCCGCATCCTGCAGAGCCGCCACCACCGCCGGATCCTGCAGGTCGATGCCGTCCTCGACGTCGAAGCCCTGTTCGGCCAGAACCGCCAGCGCCTGAGAGATCAGCTCCTGCGGATTGTCCGGTGCACCATCAACTGTGTCACCCTGGGTCTCGTCCCCGCTGTTTTCCGGTTCGTTCTGCGCCAACTGCGCGACGGACTCGCTGGCCACGGCCTCACTGGATTGCGGCGTGCCGCTGTCCTGGTTTTCCGTCGTGGACGCCTCCTGCCCCTCCTGGGCGGCGGTGGCGTTGCGGGTATCTTCATTGATGCGATCGACCATTGTTCGGTTCCTTCCAAACAGGATGACATTCGGCGCTTCGCTTGGACTTGGGGCGAATATCCGAAAATTGTCACTAGAATGCTGCATAAATTCACGGATCACTGCGCCGTGGTCAAATAGAAAGAAATGGTTAACGACATATCATGATATGATTCTGCTTTTGATTGAACGACTTTGGAGGTTGTTTCTCTGTTGGAACAGGGGTCTGCCGCCGCAAATCGTAAATTCTTTAAGTTAATGCAGAAGGTTAACGCTTATTCCATATCTTATATGGGGCTTCGTGTACTGCGTGTCAGGTCAATTCGCCGAACTGCGACAGACTATGTTCCAGGCACAGGGCAACCAGTGATGTGCCCTCCCTGACCCTTGCTGCTGCCCCTCAAGACAGGCAGTCCTGTGACAAGGGCTGGACGCCTGCCGCAGAAAAATCACTTTTTCCAGCTGTGACCTTGCGTCAGCTTTTGCGACACCATATTGCACCGTTCGAATCACGACTCGCACCTGTCCGGGCCCGGCCCTACTCCGGCCCCAGTCACCTGTTCCCGGAGGAACCCGATCCGCCATGCCATCCGGCACAGCCTTCCGCCACGCGTCTTTCCACCTTTCGCCCATGCGGCTCCTGCCCCTTCTGCTGGCCCTGCTGCTGACGGGCTGTGGCCTGTTGCCCTCCGGCACATCGCCCGGCGGGCCGCTGAAGGGCGAGATCACAACATCCGACGGCGCCGCCCTGCCCCCGAACAGCGAACTGGAGGTCTTCCTTCAGGAGGAGACCGAGTCCGATATCATCGGCCCCATCGTCGCCCACGAACAGCGCGCGATATCCGGCCGCCCGCCCTGGTCCTTCCAGCTAAAGCGCGACAAACCGCTGCAGGCCCAGCGCCTGCACGTGCTGCGCGCGCGCATCCTGCAGGACGGGCGGATCCTGTACGAAAAGGTGGCTGCCGTCCCGGTGATGACTCTGGGCCATCCCACCGAAGTGCAACTCGAGCTGCAACGCCGGCCTTCCGAATAACATCCTCCGAATAATACCCCCGAATGACAGCTTCCCGTTGTCGGCATTTTACCTGCTGCTAACCGAACGGTAAGGTTTCGGGCGCCAGAATGGCGTTTCCGATCCGGGCACCGGCCCGCCAGAACGGCGGCAGGGCATCCAGACAGGCGCAATGCTGACAGGATATGCAGGACAAATCCCGCCCGGCCCGCCGCCCCCTGAGGCAGGCTGGCCACAGGACCAGACAGGCTTTCGGCCGCTTCAGGCAGCTGCCCCACGACCTGCGCACCAGCCTGGTGCAGCTGTCGCTGGCGCTGGCAGGCACGCCGATCCTGCTGCTGTTCGTGCTGGCCTGGGCGCCGATCTCCCATGACGCCCTGCCGCCTGAAGAGCGACCGGGACGCCTGGTCCTGACCCAGCCCCTGCCGCCCACACTGGTCAGCGGCGACGAACTGACACACGCCCTGCAGGTACAGACCCGGGCTCTCGCGATGGCCCCCACGGTGACCCGGGCGATCGCGGCCAGCCTGCCGCAGACGCCGGCGCCAGAGCGGGTCGAACGCCTGGAAAGCGAACTGATGCCGGCGGTTTTGCCGCCGCACCTGATCGACCCCCCGTCCATCCCGCGTGCCCGCCGTTTCCGGGAACAGCCGAACAGGCTGGCGACCCTGCCGGCCCCGCAAGGGGGCTGGACTCATCGCCTGTCCTTCCCGGGGCCGACCGGCCGCCGGCCGCCCATCGCACCACCCTTGCCAGCAGAAAAGCCGGCCACAGGGCGCATCCTGCCCCTGCAAACCGCCGCAATTGCCACCGCCGACCTGCCTGCGGACAGCAGCTTGGCGATCGCGCGGCGCACACGGCGCGCCCTACAGAAAGCTGAGGCAGATCACGGCCTGCCTGACGGTCTCTTGCTGGCCCTGGCCATGGTGGAAAGCGGCACCAACGTCGCGGGGCAGCGGCACCCCTGGCCCTGGTCGCTGAACAGCAACGGGCGCGGCTGGCGCTTTGCCAGCCGGGCGGACGCGCTGGCCGGGCTGGAGCGACTGCTGCTGGCCGGCTATGCCTCGGTGGATCTGGGCGCCCTGCAGGTGAACCTCTATTGGCATGGCGAGGACGTCGGCGAGTTCGTCCACGGCCTGGACCCGGAACGCAACGCCCGTATCTCGGCGCGCTTCCTGACGGAACTCCACCGCCAGTTCGGCAGTTGGGAAAAGGCCGTGCGCCACTATCACTCCTACAACCCCGTGCACCAGCAACGCTACCTCTGCCGCGTCAGCCAGGAACTCCAGAACCTGGGCCGGAATCCCGGCGCGCTTTTCGCGAAGACCACCTGCGGATAGCAATCGGGGCAAAGCCCGGCACAGCGGCTCTTTTCCAAGCGCCTGTCATCAAAGAATCACACTTTCCTGTTTGACTGATGGACAGAGTCAGGCTTTATATTCATATAGTCGTCTAGACGTATTTGGAGAGAGGTCATGCCCAGTGTGAACCGGCCCACTTCAACCCGGGAAGACGTGCGGGCCCGACGCGCCCGCCAGCGCTGGATGGGAATCCTGGCCCGCGCCTCGACCGAGGAACTGGAACGCAGCCTGCCCGATCCCCTGCCGGAGGGCGGCTACAGCCTGCTGCGTCGACCCGAGACCGGCAGCGTCATGCTCCGCGGGCGCGCCGGGGGAACGGGCGAGCGTTTCAACCTGGGCGAAGCGACGCTGACCCGCTGTACTCTGCGCCTGCCCGACGGCACCACAGGCTTCGGCTACGTCATGGGACGCAACCCGCGCCATGCCGAGTTGGCGGCCCTGTTCGACGCCCTGCTGCAGTTGTCCGAGCGCCGCGAACACCTGATGGAGCGCGTGATCGAACCGCTGGCCCGGCAGCAGGAGGAACGCCGACAGGCGATCACCGCCCGGGCCGCAACCAGCAAGGTGGATTTCTTCACCATGGTCCGTGAATCGGGCCTTGGGGAATCGGGCCTTGGGGAGTCGGGTGCATGAGCACATCCCGCAGCCACGCCCAGGACATACTGCCCGGCTTTGTGGACGAGGTCTTCGACGCCCAGGCCTGTTTTCGGCTCTGCCTGGAGGCTTTCTCCTTCCCCGCACGGATCCTGGAGTTGCCCGTCGATCTGAGCCCGCCCGCACCGATGAACCCGGCTGCGGCGGCCTGCCTGCTGACCCTGGCCGACATGGACACGCCGGTCTGGCTGGACCATGCCGCGGCGGAAACTTCGGCGGTCGCCGACTTCCTGAGGTTCCATCGCGGCGTCCGCATGACCGCCGCGCCGCGCGAATGCCACTTTGCCCTGGTCTGCGATGCCGGCCATCTGCCGGCACCGGAGCGCTTCGCCCTGGGCAGCGACGAGTATCCCGAGGCCAGCAGCACTGTCCTGGTACAGGTCGAAGACTTCGACATTGATGCGGGGCCTCTGTGGCACGGACCGGGCCTCAGGGAGCCCGTCCGGCTCTGGCCCCGAGACCTGCCCGAGACCTTCCTGGAAGAGCGCCGGGCCATGAGCGAACTGTTCCCGCGCGGGGTGGACTATCTGTTCACCTGCGGGCGCCGGCTGGCCGCCCTGCCCCGCACCACACGGCTGGAGGACTGATCCCATGTACGTTGCCGTCAAGGGAGGTGAACAGGCCATCGAGGCCTCGCTGCGGCTGCTGGACGCCGAACGCCGCGGCGATCCGGAGGTCCCGGAGCTGTCCCTGGAACAGATCAAGCAGCAGATGACGCTGGCCGTCGACCGGGTGATGAGCGAGGGCGCGCTGTTCGACCGCGAGCTGGCGGCGCTCGCCATCAAGCAGGCGCGCGGTGACCTGATCGAGGCGATCTTCCTGCTGCGCGCCTATCGCACCACGCTGCCGCGCTTGGCGGTCTCTGCACCGCTGGACACCAGCCGCATGACGCTGAAGCGGCGCATCTCGGCCATCTTCAAGGACGTGCCGGGCGGCCAGGTGCTGGGCCCCACTTTCGACTACAGCCACCGCCTGCTGGATTTCTCCCTGGCGGAGCTGGCCCGCGACGAGACGCCGATAGAGGAAGAACTGCCGCCGGCCGAGCCACTGCCGGATACAATGCCGCGCCTAGTGGACATCCTGAACCAGGACGGCCTGATCGAGCAGGATTTTCCCGACGACACGCAGCGCCCGGTCGGCGACCTGACCCGCGAACCCCTGCCACTGCCCGCCGGGCGCGACATCCGCCTGCAGAACTTGGCGCGCGGCGACGAGGGCTTCCTGCTGGCGCTGGGCTATTCCAGCCAGCGCGGCTACGGCCACGTCCATCCCTTCGCCGGCGAGATCCGCCACGGCTATGTCGCCGTGGAGATCGTCCCCGAAGAGCTCGGCTTTGCGGTCGAGATCGGCGAGGTCGACGTCACGGAATGCCACATGGTCACCCAGTTCACAGGTAGCGCGGAGGCCCCGCCCCAGTTCACCAACGGCTATGGTCTGACCTACGGCCAGGGTGAGCGCAAGGCCATGGCGATGGCGCTGGTGGACCGCAGCCTGCGCGCCGAAGAGCTGGGTGAGGAAACAACCAGCCCGGCCCAGGACCAGGAATTCGTGCTCTCGCACAGCGACAACGTGGAGGCCTCGGGCTTCCTGCAGCACCTGAAGCTACCGCACTACGTGGACTTCCAGAGCGAGCTGGCCCTGGTGCGCCGCCTGCGCGAGGAGCACGACAAGGCCCGCACCAAGGACCGTGACCAGCAGGACGCTGCGGAATAGGAAAGAAGATGATGGCAGACGGCACAGCAGAGACAGCCCGGCCCGACAGCGGCTACAACTTCGCCTACCTGGACGAGCAGACCAAGCGGATGATCCGCCGCGCCATCCTGAAGGCACTCGCCATCCCGGGACACCAGGTGCCCTTCGGCAGCCGCGAGATGCCGCTACCCTATGGTTGGGGCACCGGCGGCATCCAGGTCACCGCCTCGGTCCTGGGTCCCGACGACAGGCTCAAGGTGATCGACCAGGGGGCGGACGACACGACCAACGCCGTCAACATCCGACGTTTCTTCGCGCGCACCGCGAACGTGGCCACCACCGAGCGCACGCAGGAGGCCAGCCTGATCCAGACCCGCCACCGCATTCCGGAAACGCAGCTGCAGGAGGGGCAGATCCTGGTCTACCAGGTGCCGATCCCGGAGCCCCTGCGCTGGCTGGAGCCCCGCGAGAGCGAGACGCGCAAGATGCACGCGCTGTCCGAATACGGCATCATGCACGTGCGCCTCTATGAGGACATCGCCCAGTGGGGCCGTATCGCCAACAGCTATGACTATCCGGTGCAGGTGAACGGCCGCTACATCGCACGCCCCTCGCCGATCCCCAAGTTCGACAATCCCAAGATGGACATGAACCCGGCCATCCAGCTGTTCGGCGCCGGCCGGGAAAAGCGCATCTATGCCATCCCGCCCTATACCAAGGTGAAGAGCCTGGACTTCGAGGACCACCCCTTCGACGTGGAAACCTGGGACGAGCCCTGCGCTCTTTGCAGCGCCCGGAACAGCTACCTGGACGAGATCGTGACCGACGACAGGGGCACGCGCATGTTCGTCTGCTCCGACAGCGACTACTGCGGGCAGCGCCGGGACGCCGGCCATCGCGGCCACCAGGCCCCGCCGGCGGGACTGTTGGGTCAGACAGGCGGGAAGGAAAACCGATAATGCAGGATGGCCAACAGGCTCCGCTCCTGAAAGCGGAGGGCATCACCCACAACTTCGGCGCGCTGCGCGCCTGCGACGACATCTCACTGGAGGTCTTTCCAGGAGAGGTCCTCTGTATCGCCGGGGAATCGGGCTCGGGCAAGACCACCCTGCTGAAGGTCCTCTCGGGCCGCCTGGCACCCAGCGCAGGGCGGGTGACCTGCCGCAGCGACGATGGGCTGGCGCACGACCTCTATGCCCTGGACGAGTCCGCGCGGCGCCAGCTGATGCGCAGCCAGTGGGGCATCGTCGAGCAGAACCCGCGCGACGGCCTGCGCATGGGCGTCAGCGCCGGGGCCAACGTCGGTGAGCGCCTGATGGCCCTGGGACAGCGCAACTACGGCGGACTGCGCGCCACGGCACTGGACTGGCTGGGCAAGGTGGAGATCGATGGGGAGCGGGTCGACGACCTGCCGCAGACCTTCTCCGGCGGCATGCAGCAGCGCCTGCAGATCGCCCGCAACCTGGTGACCGGACCGCGCCTGGTGTTCATGGACGAGCCAACAGGCGGCCTGGACGTCTCGGTTCAGGCGCGCCTGTTGGACCTGCTGGGCGGGCTGGTCGCGCAACTGGACCTGGCCGCGATCATCGTGACCCACGACCTGGCTGTCGCCCGCCTGCTGGCGCACCGCCTGGTTATCATGCGTCACGGCGAGATCGTAGAGGCCGGGCTGACGGACCAGCTGCTCGACGATCCGCAGCACGCCTATACCCAACTGCTCGTCTCTTCGGTCCTGCAAGCCTGAGGAAATCCGATGACCGTCATGATCCACAGCGAGGGCCTTTCCAAGACCTTCACCCTGCACAACCAGGGGGGCAAGTCCCTGCCCGTGCTCAACGGCGTGGACTTCGCCGCCGAAGCCGGCGAATGCGTCGCCCTCCATGGCCCTTCCGGCTCCGGCAAGAGCAGCCTGATGCGCTGTCTCTACGCCAACTACAAACCCACCGCCGGCCGCGTGCTGGTGCGCCACGACGGGACGGAGGTGGACATCACGAACGCCCATCCGGGCCGCATCGTCGAGGTGCGGCGCCACAGCCTGACTTTCGTCACCCAGTTCCTGCGCGTCATCCCGCGCGTGGCAACCCTGGACATCGTGGCCGAACCACTGATTCAGACCGGCACACCGGAGGAGAGCGCCCGCACCCGCGCCGCCGAACTGCTGGAGCGCCTGCGCATACCCCAGGCGCTTTGGGAGTTGGCGCCCGCCACCTTCTCCGGCGGTGAGCAGCAGCGCGTCAACATCGCCCGCGGCTTCGCCCTGCCCCGGCCGATCCTGCTGCTGGACGAACCCACGGCTTCCCTGGACGAGGCCAACCGCGATACCGTGATCGAATTGATCCTGGAGGCACGAGCCGCCGGCGCCGCCGTCGTCGGCATCTTCCACGACGCGGAGGTCCGCGGCCGCGTGGCCGACCGCCTGTTCTCCCTCAGTGCACAGAAGGCAGCCGCATGAACGAGACCATTCTCACCAACGCGAAGATCGTGACCGAAGACGAGGTCTTCGAGGGTTCGTTGAGCCTGCGCGACGGCCGGATCGCCGCGTTGGACCGTGGCCCCAGCCGGGCGCCCGGGGCCGAGGACCTGGAGGGTGACTACCTGATCCCGGGCCTGGTGGAGCTTCATACCGACAGCCTGGAGAAGCACATGGTGCCCCGGCCCGGCACCCGCTGGCCCACCCTGCCGGCCATCACCGCCCACGACGCCCAGATCACCGCCTCGGGCATCACAACCGTCTTCGATGCCATCGCCCTGGGCGACGTGAAGGAAGACAGCCAGCGCCTGGAATTGCTGCAGGATACCCTATCCGGCCTGGAGGCGGCGCGCCGGGACGGCCTGTTCAAGGCCGATCATTACCTGCACCTGCGCTGCGAGGTCAGCTATCCCGGTCTCGTCGAGATGACCGAGCATAGCTTCGAGCACGCACTGCTGCGCCTGGTTTCGGTCATGGATCACACGCCGGGCCAGCGACAGTTCGTACGCCTGGACAAGTACGCCGAGTACTATCAGGGCAAGTACGGGCTCAACGACACGGAACTGCAGGACTTCATCGCCCGGCGCAAGGCCGACCAGGAACGCCACAGCGAGGGCAACCGCCGACACGTCGTCGCCCTGGCACAGACGCGCGGCATCCCGCTGGCCAGCCACGACGACGCTACCGGCGCCCATGTCGACGAAGCCGCGCGAGACGGCATGGTGATCGCCGAGTTCCCCACCACCCGGGAGGCTGCCGAAGCCTCGCGGCAGGCCGGGCTGTCCGTGATGATGGGCGGACCCAACCTGGTGCGCGGCGGCTCGCATTCCGGCAATATCTCTGCGCGCGAGCTGGCCGATGGCGGCATGCTGGACATCATCTCCAGCGACTATGTCCCCTCCAGCCTGTTGCAGGGTGCCTTCATGCTCAGCGACGGAGACAACGCGCTCAGCCTGCCCGAGGCCATCGCCAAGGTCAGCGCCATCCCGGCGCACAGGGTTGGCCTGGATGACCGCGGCGTCATCGCGCCCGGCAAGCGGGCCGACCTCGTGCGCGTACAGGTTCGCAAAGGCCTGCAGCGGCCGCTGGCCGTCTGGCGCGAGGGGCAGCGCGTTGGCTGACAGCCCGCCAGTGACCGGCGGCACGCTGGTTCTGGTGGCCGGTCCCAGCGGCGCCGGAAAAGACAGCTTGATCGAAGCCGCCCGGCAACAGCTTCCGGCCTCGCGTTTCGTCTTTCCGCAGCGTGTCATCACCCGGCAGGACGACAGCAGTGCGGAAATCAGCAACTATGTGACGCCGGAGGTCTTCGGCCGCCTGCGGGCTTCTGACGCCTTCGCCCTGCACTGGCGGGCGCACGGCCATCACTACGGCATTCTTCGCAGCATCGAGACCGAGCTGGCGCAGGGACACCACGTGGTGGTGAACGTCTCTCGCAGCGTCATCGAACAGGCGCGCCGTCAGTATCCCCGCCTGCAGGTTTGCCTCGTCACCGCCAGCCGGGCAGTGCTGCGCCAACGGCTGGCAGAGCGCGGACGCGAGATGGACGCGGACATAGACCGCCGCCTGGAGCGCAGTCTGTTTGGAATGCCCGATGGGCCCGACGTGGTGGAGATCGTCAACGATGGCGCCCTGCAGGATGCCATCGACCGCTTCATCGCCGAGCTGGCAAAGCTAGACACGCCCGAAGCCCAGCATCGGCTCAGCAGCTGACCAAGCCCCGCAGCAGAGGCCGGTAGTGCTCGAGGTCAGGGGTCCGCCGCCCCACCTCCTTGGCGCGGTCGTCCCAGCGTCGCAAACTGACCGCATCGCCGCCATGACGGCTCTCTATGAAACGCTGCGCCCTTTCCTTGGGGAAGATACCGCCCTGGAGCTCGAGACTGGTCCTCGATGCCTCGGACAATCCCGACCAGTACTGCGGATCGACGGCACAGAGATACTGCTTGGCCGCCACATGCAGCTTGACCGGTCCGGAAACATCGCTGCTGAAGCGTCGATCGAGCCAGATGCCCCCGAGGCTCTCGTGGCGGTCATCGACCCCGCGCGCCGCCGGATAACGGCCAAGGTCATGGAGCAGATGGCCGATGTCATGCAGCAGACTTGCCCCGATCAGGGCATCGCTCGCGCCCTCGTCTTCGGCAAGCTGCGCAGACTGCAAGGCATGCTCCAGCTGGCTGATCGCTTCGTCGGAATAGCGGCTGTCCCCGCCCTGCCCATAGATCGCAATGATCTCGTCGACGATCCGTTCATCTTGCGTCATGATGCTCCCTCTTCCTCCTGATCCGCCCGCTCATGCCTGAGTTTCAGAAAGCGGCAGGCGCGCGATCTCCACGAAGGGCTCTCGCGCATTCCACTGCCGCATCAGGCTGAGAGCATCGAAGGCCAGGGGCTGGGCAAGGACCGGCTGCAACGCCCCTGCCAAGACTGGCTCGACGCGCGCATGCTCCTCCTCGTCCAGGGTGCGGGTCAGCGTCATGTGGAAGCGGAACTCGTCGAAAACGTAGGGATAACCCCAGCGCTGGAGCAGCTCCTCCTGTCGGTCGCTCAGGCCCGCCGCGCGCCGGCGCGCCAGGTCCTCGGGGTGCGGTTCGGCGCGAAAGGCGTCCAGCTGCCTCACGCAGGCACCGGCGATGTCGTCCAGGCGGGGCTCGGGGACCTCGGGAACCAGTGCCAGGAAATCGCCCAGGCGCGAAAGCCTGAGGCGGGGCATTGGAAAGACCTGGAACTGCTGTGCCAGTGCGGCGGCCGCCGCGTGCAGCGCCGATGGATCACCGTTTCCAACCAGACGGAACGGCGGCTTGAGGGTGGCATGGAAGCCGTAAACGCGCGGCGTGCCGGTCAGGTCCTCCAGATCATCCCTGTCCAGCCCGAAAGCCTCCGCCGCGCACGGAATCTCGCCGTCATGGGGATCGTATCCTAGCCATTGCCCGCCGAAGCGCCGCAAGGCGCTGCCATTGGGCGGGGTAAAATAGACGGCATAACGTTCACTCATCAGCTCTTTCCCTATCCATCAGGGCTTGCCAGCCCGGGCCGGGTTGTTCAAACAACAGTCCTGCGACTCGCAGGAAAGACGGTACTCTATATGGCTGCAGACATGCCGGACGCAGACGCTCCCCGGCACCGAGACGGACCCATCGCATGAACCGAGGCAACGGTGTCGCCCTGTGGCGACAGATACAGCAGAAACTCCAGGAGGATATTGCCCGCGGCATCTACAAGCCGGGCGAACGCCTGCCCAATGAAGCCGAACTGGCGGAACGCTTCAAGGTGAACCGCCACACCCTGCGCCGGGCCGTGGGCGCCCTTCAGGAAAGCGGCGCCGTGCGCGTGGAACAGGGGCGCGGCACCTATGTCCAGGAACAGATGGTGGATTACCCCGTCGGCCGGCGCACGCGCTTTACCGAGAACATCCTGCGCCTGCAGCGCCATCCGGGCGGACATACCCTGCGCGCGCTCTCCCTGCCTGCCGAGGCCGAGGTCGCCCGCGGCCTGTCCATCCGTGCCGGCACGCCGGTCTTCCTGATCGAACGCGTGGGCGTGGTGGATGACAAGCCCGTCAGCATCGCTGCCCACTACTTCTCGCAGGCACGGCTTCCGCGGATGCTGGAGGAGTATGAGAAGACGGACTCGATCACGAAGGCCCTGGCGGCCCAGGGGGTCGAGGATTACTTCCGCAAGAACAGCCGGATCGGTGCTGCGCTGCCGGCCGACGACGAAGCCCGGCACCTTCAGCAACCACGCAACCAACCGGTCCTGACGGTGGAAAGCATCAACGTGGACGCCAGGGGCAAGCCCATCGAGTACAGCCTGACCCGCTTTTCCGCGCTGCGCGTGAACCTGTTCGTGGAACTGTAAAGACGTCATGCCCGAACCTGTCCGAAAACCCGGGCAGATCTTCTACAGCAGTTTCGTGACCTATTGATGAAAGCCGCCTGCCCTCGTGCGCATATCGGGCAGACGGCAACGAGTTGTATTTCATGGAAAAAGCGCCCTGTTTCTGACAAAGATGGGCACTACCTCTTGGCCATTGCCTGAATGAAAGCCGAACGGACCGCAATGCGTACAGGCCTGCTCCTTCCTTTCCTTTTGACGCTGCTGCTTTCCTTGGCTGCATCAGCCCAGGGTCCTGGAGGCGAACCCTCGTTCGACAACCAGTTCAACAGGTGGGAAAGCGTCCTGCAGGAGGCCGAGCGGAAACTGCGCCAGCAGGGCGACATCTCACCCCAGGAAGAAGAAGCGCTGAAGGGCAAGCTGCGCGAGATCCAGTCGGAATCCGAAACCCGGCAGAAGGAAGCCGAAAGCCGGCTGTCCCCGCTGGAAGACCAGTTGGAAAGCCTGGGCGAGCCCCCTGGCGAGGATGCACCTCCGGAAAACCCGGAAATCCAGCAGACGCGGGAAGACCTGAACGAACGCAGCAGCACCATCCGCGCCCGCGTGCGGCAGGCGGCTCTGGTCCGTGTGCGCTCCAACGAATTCCTTCAGGACATCGCCAGCCGCGAGCGACAGCGCCTGCAGGAGGAGGTGCTGACCCGCACGCCCGCGCCCATCTGGCCCAGCGTCTGGCAGCAGGCGGCGCAGGATGCGGTGGCTTTCCTTGGCCAGATAACGGCCGCCCCCGTTGAATGGGCCGAGGAAACTGCCAAGTTCGGGACGCAAGGCCTCCTGCCCTATCTCTACCTCTTCGGGATTCCGACCCTGGCCTTCCTGGTCGCCTGGCCCATCCGCTATTGGCTGACCCGGCGCTTCGGCCGCGATCCGGAAGAAGAGGATCCGGGCTATTCGCGCCGGATCGTGGCCACCGTGTCCGATGGCGTGGCCCGGGCCATCTTCCCGGCGCTGGCCATCTCGATTGCCATCACCATCCTCTACCTGCAGCAGGTCCTGACCGGCTATTTCGCAACGCTGCTCTATATCCTGGCGGCCGCCGTCACCGGCTTCATCCTGGTGACCGGCATGGCGCGGGCTGCGCTATCCCCCCGGCGGCCGGCCTGGCGCATCATGCCGGTCACGGCCTTGGGAGCCCAGGTCCTCTACAATCGCATCTTCCTGGTTGCCGCGATCTTCTCCGCCACAGCAGCCCTGCAGACCGCCGCCATCGAGGCCGAAGCCTTTACGCCCGCTCTGCGCTCCAGCTTCGTCCTGTTGGACAATACGGTGATTGCCATCCTGCTGCTCTCGCTGACGCCCAACCGTTACTGGACCAACCCCGAGGAAGGATTCGGTTCATCCAGCTGGAATGCGGGCCGCTTCCTGCTGATCATGATCGTCTCCGCCACGCCCTTCCTGGCGCTGGCGGGCTACAGCCGGCTGGCGGAATTCCTGCAGACCCGCATCATCGTGACCGGGGTACTAGTCGGCTTCCTGCTGCTGCTGCGCCTGGTCTTCCGCGAGGCACTGGCGCACCTTCTCAGGCTGGCGCATCGCAGGCGTTCCGATGAACCCGAGGATGAAACCCGACACCAGCTGACGCTGTTCTGGGGCGGGCTGGTGATCGACGTCCTGCTGATCCTGCCGACGCTCTATCTCCTGCTGCTTGTCTACGGCGTGCCGTCCACCATCGTGACGCTCTGGGCCGAACAGCTGCTGACCGGATTCAAGCTTGGCGAAGTCACCATCTCGCTTGTCGACATCCTCTTTGCCATCCTGGTCCTGACCCTCGGTCTTTTTGCTTCGGGCCTGGTCCGCCGCTGGCTGTCGGAAAAGATGCTGCCGAACACCTACCTGGATTACGGGATTCGAAACTCCATCTCAGCCGGCATCAGCTACATAGGCGTGATCGTAGCCCTGATCCTGGCCATCGCGACCCTGGGCATCAGCCTGTCGAACCTGGCCCTGGTGGCCGGCGCCCTGTCGGTCGGAATCGGCTTTGGCCTGCGCACCGTGGTGGAGAACTTCGTGGCCGGCCTGCTGCTGTTGATCGAACGGCCCATCAAGGTGGGCGACTGGGTGGTGGTGGGCCCCAACGAAGGCATGGTGCGCCACATCTCGGTGCGCTCCACGGAAATCGAGACCTTCGATCGCTCCGCGGTCATCGTGCCCAACTCGGATCTGATCGCCTCGCCGGTCACCAACTGGACCCACAAGAACCGCATCGCGCGCATCATCATTCCGCTACGCATCTACTACGGTGAGGACACCCGGAAGGTCCAGCAGCTACTGCTCGACAGCACCAAAGATATTGACGATATCCTGGCGTTTCCCGAACCTTACGTCCTCTTCAACGCCTTTGGCGAATCGGCTCTCGAATTCGAACTGCGCTGCTATATCCGGGAAACCGATCGCTACCTGGACGTAAAGACGGATTTGCACTTCGCCATCGACGATAGCTTCCGCGAAAACGGCATCCAGATGCCCTTCCCGCAACAGGACATCTACCTGCACCGTTCAGGCACGGATCCGCGGCAGGGACCACCGCAGAAGCCAGCAGAGGTGAGCCAGGAAGACAGCAATCGTAAGCAACAGGGCAACCAGCATCGTGGCGAGATATCCACCGAAGCCGATGGTCCCGACCGCGACGGCGATGGGGAATGAACCACCTGGTGTCCCAAGTGGGTCCGGCCGCTAAATCCCTGTCGGTCAGCCATGCGCGTGACGCAGCCCTGTTGCCCTTTTATTAAGAGTCAGTTGCATTTGCACCAATAGAGCCGTTATAGCTCCCCGCACAGCCTATCGCTGCAGATGGCAGGGGACATCAGCCACAGCGTAATCTCGATCCCGCCGTGCTCATGAAAGCGGGTCAGGGACAGGGGTGGATTCTGTTCAGCTTCCCTGCAATCGGCAGTCACACCTAGAGGGGAAGTTTCATTGATTGAGAAAGCGACTTATCCGCATTTGCGACTCACTGTTCTCCGGGCCCTCCTGCCCGCGCTGGCGTTCCTGCCTACCGCCATGATCCCGCTGGCCCAGGCGCAGGAGACGGACAGCGAGGCGACCCTGGAGCCCATCGTTGTCACGGCCACCCGCTCGGAACAGAACATCTCGGATGCCCCGGCCTCGATCAGCGTGGTGACGGGCGAGGAGCTGAAGACCGCCCCGGTCGGTGACGTCAGCGATGCCGTGCGTCACCTGCCCGGGATCAGCCTGACTGCTGGCAGCCAGGGTCGAAGGGAAGTCAGCATTCGCGGCATGGATTCCAGCTACACCCTGATCCTGCTGGATGGAAAGCGGGTGAATTCCCGCGAGGCTGTGTTCCGCCACAACGATTATGACCTCGGACTGTTGCCGGTGGAGGCCATTGAGCGCATCGAGGTGGTTCGCGGCGGCATGTCCTCCCTCTATGGCTCGGATGCCCTGGGCGGTGTCATCAACATCATTACCAAACCGGACGCCCAGGAATGGCGCGGCAGCATTGATACCCAGATCCAGAGCCCGTTGGAAGGAGACGGAGGACAGGAGTATCGCAGCAGCCTCTACCTGAGCGGTCCGATTGTTCCTGGAAAGCTTGGGCTTACAGTACTTGGTGGCCTGAGCAAGAGGGAAATCTGGAAAGCCTACGACAACGAAACCATTTCCGGCACGGACATCAACCGGAAGAACCTGACAACTCTGGAAGGACGGCAGGACCATAGTGGTCGTGTACGTCTGACCTGGACTCCCGATGAAGAAAATACTGTGGAGGCAGAATACGGGCGCAGCTATCAACGCCGCCATGGAAAGTTCTATTTCAACAGCTATGACGAGATGGATTCCACAGTGATCCGTGATGATGCATCCTTCACACATCGCGGTGATTGGGATTGGGGGCAAAGTGAACTGCGCGCCTACTGGGAACGCAGCGAACCGACCAGCGGTGAGGACAAGCTGGTTCAGAACAACTACACTCTTGAAGGCAATATCTCTGCTCCCTGGGGCAGGCACTACTTCACTATTGGCGGTGAAGCACGCTGGGTCGACCTTGAAGCACCCGGAGAATTCGATAGCGGCGGAGCAAGCACACACCAGCAGGCCGTCTACCTGCAGGACGATATCATGATCACCGAAAAACTATCCCTCCTGCTAGGCGCGCGCCTGGACAACAACAAGTATTTCGGAACGCATCTGACACCCCGTGGGTACCTGGTTTACAGGCCAATGGATGCCCTTACTTTGAAGGGAGGAATCAGTACCGGCTTCAAGGCCCCAACACTCAGACAGCTCAGTCAGGACTCGGTTGTTACAAGCTGCAGGGGCGCCTGTACCATTGAAGGCAATCCAGACCTTGAGCCTGAGACAAGCACGAATTATGAGTTGTCGATTGCATACGACAAACCTGCTTGGGGTACATCCCTGACAGTCTTTCAGAATGACGTGGACGACCTGATCGACATACCGCGTCAAGGCGACGGTGGCACTTACCATCCCATCAATATCGAAGAAGCCCGCATCCGGGGCATCGAGGTGACCGCCAACCACGACATCTTCGACTTCGGCCGCGTCACGGCGAACTACACCTTCCTGGATGCGCGCAATCGGGAAACCGACAAGCTGCTTTCCAACCGCCCGCGCCACACGATCAATGGACGCTTCGACTGGTTCATCAACGACCGGACCACGGCCTTTATGCGTGGCGAATACACCGGCCAGCAGCGCACCTATGATCGCAGCGGCAAGGGCGATGACATTCCGGGCTATGCCCTCTTTGACATCGGCATCAACCACCGCTTCACCGACAGTTTCGAGCTGCGCGGTGGTGTCACCAACATCTTCGACACGCGCACCGACGATCCCGACGATGATTATACCTTCAACGAACGTGGACGTACGGTCTTTCTGGGCGCCAACCTGACCTTCTGAAGACAGGCGCGTACCCGCGACGAACAGGCCCCGCCAGCATCCGCCTGGCGGGGCTTTTCCTTGCCGCCGGGCTGGGCTAGCCTGCCAGCATGATTGAAGTGGAAGACTATCATCAGCGCCTGTTGCAGGAGCGTGAAGACTTGCGGCAGCAAGCCGAAAGCACCAGCGCCGACCGGCGACCCGTGGAACTGGATCAGCAATCTGTGGGCCGGCTGTCGCGCATGGACGCCATGCAGGTCCAGGCCATGGCCAAGGCCTCGGAACAGCGCCGCCAAAACCGCCTGCGCAAGATCGACGCCGCCCTCAAGCGCATCGAGGAGGATGAGTTCGGTTATTGCGTGGCCTGTGGTGAGGAGATCGCGCCCAAACGCCTGGAACTGGACCCCACGGTCCCGCGCTGCATCGACTGTGCGGAAGCGTGAAGTCGCCACCCAGGGAACCATCTACTGCTTGGTTCAGAGCCCCAGATAGGCCTTCTTGATCATGGGGTCGCCCTCCAGATCCCTGGAGGGTCCGTCCAGGACCTGCTTGCCGTTTTCCAGGACATAGGCCCGATCGCTGACGGCCAGCACCTGCTTCACGTTCTGCTCGACCAGCAGGATGGGCAGGCCCGTCTGGGACACACGCCTGATTGAGGCCATGACTTCCTTCACCAGGATAGGCGAGAGGCCCAAGCTGGGCTCGTCCATGATCAGCATCTTCGGCCGCAGCATCAGGGCTCTGGCAATTGCCACCATCTGCTGCTGGCCGCCGGACAGCTCGCCGGCAGGCGAACGCGCGTACTTGGCCAGGTCCGGGAACAGCTCATGGACTTGCGCAAGGCTTTCCTCACGCCTGGCCCGCGCCTCCGGCAGATAGGCGCCCAGCATCAGGTTCTCGTGAACCGACATGTTGGGAAACAACTGACGCCCCATGGGCACATGCGCCAGGCCGCGCATGGCCATCTGGTGCGGCTTGGCACCGGAGACCTCTTTGCCATCGAAGAGGATCTGGCCACTCCAGGGCCGGATCATGCCCGAAATGGCGCGCAGGACCGTGGATTTCCCACTGCCATTGCCACCGACAAGGCCCACCAGTTCGCCTTCTGCGACTTGCAGGGAGAAATCGAAGACGACCTTCAGGCTGCCATAGCCTAGGTCAACATGCGCGACAGTGAGGATGGGCTGCGACATCATTCCGTTCCCAGATAGGCTTCGATGACCTGCGTGTTGCTGGTGACCTCCTGAGGCGTGCCCTCGGCGATCTTCTGGCCGCTCGCAAGCACGATGACGTGGTCGGACAGCTCGATGATGGCTTCCATGATGTGCTCCACCATCAGGATGGCCAGCCCCTCCTGGCTGAGCCTGCGGACAAGGCCGATCATCTCGCGCAAGGCGGGCGGGTTGAGCCCGGCCATGACCTCGTCCAGGAACAGGACCCTGGGCTGGATCGCCAGGGCCTTGGCAAGCTCAAGCCGGCGCCGGCGCGCAAGGTTCAGGTCCCCGGCCGGCTGGTCGTAGCGATCGTCCAGTTCAACACGTTTCAGCATCTCCATGGCCAGTTTCTCGGCGTCCTTGCGCCGGGGCTCCTTCAGAAAGGCGGAAACCAGCACATTCTCAAGCACCGTCAGTTCCTCGAAGGGGCGTTCGGTCTGGAACGTCCGTCCCATGCCTGCCTGGGCCCGCTTGTAAGGCGGCTCTGAGCTGACATCGCGATCGAAGAAGCGCACCTTGCCACTGTCCATCGGGACAAACCCGGTGACCGCATTGAAAAGCGTGGTCTTCCCGGCCCCGTTGGGGCCGATCAGGCCCAGGATCCCCTTTGGTTGCAGCGACAGGGAGACATTGTCCACCGCCACCACGCCGCCGAAGCGGACCGTAATCCCCTCAGCCTTGAGCGCGTCTGGCATAGAGCCTCCTTGTCAGGCGCCGGTTGAACTCGCCAATGATGCCGCTGGGCAGGAACAGAATGACCAGCAGGATCAGGATCCCGTAGATCAACAAGTTGGCCTCGGCAAAGCTGGTCCGGAAAATCTCGCCGGCTGAAACCAGGAGCACGGCACCAACCAGAGGCCCCCAGATGGTCCCCCGTCCACCAATGATGCCGGTAAGAGCAATCTGTACCGACAGCAGCAGATAGAACAGGATGTGCGGTTCCAGGAACGAGAGCATCATTCCATAGATTCCCCCGCCCACGGCCGTAAGAGACGCAGAAAGCATGAAGGCCTTCAATTTGGTGCGCGTGGGATCGATGCCAGCCGCCATGGCCGAGTTCTCATCCTCCCGCACGGCGCGCAGCTGATAGCCAAAGCGGCTGCGCGAGATCCAGATGATCGTGGCCATCACCCCGACGGCAAAAACGAGCGCCAGGTAGTACTGCGCCTCCCGCGCGAAAAGGTCGATCCCGAAAGGGGTGGGCATCCAGTCGATGAAGACACCCGTTGCGCCGCCTGTCAGCCAATCTTCGTTGATGGCAATCAGACGCAGGATCTCGGCAATGGCAATCGTCGAAAGGGTGAAGTAGGGACCATGCAGCTTGAAGGTCAACCTCCCCCAAGCCAGGGAAAGCAGTGCGGCAACCGCAATGGCCATGAGAATGGACCACCAGGGCGCCAGGGCGTATTCGGTTGCGCCAATGGCAACAAAATAGGCCCCGATCCCGACAAAGGAGGCATGGCCCAGGCTGACCTGCCCGGCCCAACCGCCCAGAATATCCCAGGCCGTTGCCCAGCCGGCGAACAGCAGAATCGTGACACCGACGGTCAAGGCACTGGGAAAGATCCAAGGATACACCAGGCCGGCAACCAGCAGGACAAGCAAACCAATCAGATGACGTATCATACGCGTTTCACCGAGCGTCCAAAGAGACCCTCCGGCTTGAACAGCAGGATGATCAGGAAGAAGAGCAGGCCATAGGCGTCACGATAGGCGGATGCGATATAGGCCGCGCCCATGACTTCGACCATACCCAGGACCAGACCGCCTGCAACGGCGGCGCCGACCCGTCCCAGGCCGCCGAGGACAATCACGACAAAGGCCTTCAGGGTCAATATGGGCCCCGTTGCGGTTGGCGTCGCAAACAGCAGGGGTATCAGGGCAACGCCGGCCGTCATGGCCAACATCATCCCCAGGCCGAAGACCGCCCCCTGAATGCGCCGTGTGTTGATGCCCACAAGCTCTGCTCCCAGGCGGTTTTCGGCCGTGGCCCGTATGGACCGTCCGAATTCCGTGTAATGCAGCAACAGGTAGAGGCCGCCGATCACCAGCGCCGTGACGCCACCGGCGATCAACAGGATGACCGATATCTTCACTTCACCAAGCGACAGGGCCATGGAGGCATAGTCCACATGGACCGATTTGGACTCCCCGCCGAAGATCAACAACAGAGCGTTGCCGA
This sequence comes from Fodinicurvata fenggangensis DSM 21160, assembly GCF_000686045.1. Classification (GTDB taxonomy): domain Bacteria; phylum Pseudomonadota; class Alphaproteobacteria; order Kiloniellales; family DSM-21159; genus Fodinicurvata; species Fodinicurvata fenggangensis. Next base: position 50,678 of record NZ_JMLV01000015.1, on the reverse strand, counting down.
TGATCAACGAAATGCCCAGCGTGGCCAACAGCGAGGTCTCGTGCGGCTTGTCCACGATTGGCGCCAGTACCACGCGTTCCAGGAGCACACCCATCAGGAAGCCGGCCGGCAGGGCCACCAGCAACGAGAAATAGGGGTCCCAACCGAGAATCATGTTGAAGACGAAGGCCGTGTACATGCCCATCACGACGAAATCGCCATGGGCGAAGTTGATCGTCCGCATCACACCGAAGATCAGCGTCAAACCAACGCCGATCATGGCATAGACACCGCCGATCAGCAGCCCGTTCGATAGATTCTGGAGCAGTGAAACCAGTTCAGCCATGCGCTGCGATTCCGGAAGGCAGGAAAATGCGGTGGGCAGACGCTTGACGTCATGCCGCCCACCGCATCTCAATAGGGCACACGATCCCTCCCGTCAGAGGGAAGAGGCCGTGCCGGTGGTTAGCGATCATCCCAGCTGGGATTCGGATAGGTCGGATCTTCGGCGGCCAGATCCTCCGGGAAAACCGTGACGTGCTCGCCATCCTGAATCTGCAGCATCAGGCTGCGGATCGGGTTCTGGTTCTTGAAGCCGTCGAAATCATCGAAGGCCACCGTGGTCACCGGTGTTTCCAGATCGGTTTCATCCAGGGCCTGGCGCACGGCATCGCGATCGAGCGAGTCCGCCCGGCGCAGGGCATCCGCCGCAACCATCAATGCGAGATAACCTTCCGCCTCATAGAAGGAAGGTTCCGAACCCGCGGCTTCGCGCAGCCGGTTGGTCAGATCCTCAATGCCCGGATACTGGACATCCTTGCTCCAGCTGACCACCGTGGCGACATAGTCTGCGGAATCGCCCACCTGCTCCACGAAGTTCGGCAGGGCGGCCGCCGTATCGATGGCAAGAACCTTGGTATCAAGGCCGACCTCACGCATCTGGCGGGTAATGGCCACGCCATCCTCTGCATAGGCAACGACGTAGAGGATATCGGGTTCCTCGGCACGGAAGTTGTTCAGGATGGGCCGGAAGTCGCTGGTGCCCTGGTCGTAGGCTTCATCTCCGACAATTTCGTATCCGCGCTCCTCGGCAAGCTCCTTGCCCGTTTCCGCCAGGGAAACCGGCCAGGCAGCATTGCCGTAAAGCATGGCAACGGTCTGAAGGTCATCCTCGCCGTGTTCTTCGCGCAGGTAGTCGAAGTAGTCGAAATAGGTACCGGCCACGATTGTCGAGTTGTGCTTGGCGCGGAACACCCAGTCCGATCCCGGCTTGGTGATCGAATTGTCTGCACTGCCAAGCACGATCAGCGGCATTTCCTGGCGCGTCATCAGCTGCGCCATTGGCCCGGTAATGGAGGAGGCATACGAGCCGATGATAAGGGGCACGCCCTCGTTCTCGAGGTCCTCGACAGCGGCCAGTGCGCTCTGTGCCTCGGAACGGTCGTCCTGGATCACCAGCTCGAGTTCCTCGCCGTTGATGCCGCCATTGGCATTGACCTCTTCAAGCGCCACTTCCATGCCGGTCAGGTAACGTTCGCCAAAGGTGGCGAAGTTGCCCGACAGACTGTTGACGACGCCAATCTCTACCTGTGCCGCCGCAGGCAGGGCAAATCCCATTAGCGGCGCAGCAATAGCTGCGGTCAGTATTCTTTTCATTGGATTGTCTCCCAGTTTCAATTCTTGTTTGGGCGCAAACGTCCCTGGACAAGGGACGCCCCATAATCGTTCAACTAGACTGCGCTTGAAAAAAGACAATCAGAGGGGCATGAGACTGTCAAGCTTCTGCCATACTGGATGAAAGGTTCCTCCATGACCAACTTGCCCGCCGACCCCATTGCGCCACTCGGCCTGGATGGCTTCGCGACAGCCTTCCGCAAGGGCGAGATGACCTCGGAAGCGGTAACCCGTGCCTACCTGGAACGTATTGCCACGTTGGACCCCCAACTCGGCTCCTATCAGTACATTGCCGCCGAACAGGCTCTGAAAACGGCCCAGGCCATGGACCAGCTGCGTGAAGCCGGGCTCGACTTGGGGCCGCTGATGGGTGTGCCCGTGGCAGTCAAGGACCTTCTGGTCGTTGACGGGATGCCAACGACAGGCGGTTCGAAGCTGGAGCTTCGGGACCTGATGGGCCAGGAGGAAGGACCCTTCGTACGCGCCCTGAGACAGGCGGGTTGCGTCATCCTGGGCAAGACCAAGATGGTTGAATTCGCGCTGGGAATTACAGGGGTCTCGGAAAGCCGCGGCACCCCCTGGAACCCCTGGGACCTGGAGACTCATCGCCTGCCAGGGGGCTCCAGTTCCGGTTCTGGCGTCGCGGCAGCTGCCGGCCTCTGCGCCTTTTCCATCGGTTCGGACACCGGCGGCTCCGTGCGGGTGCCGGCCGCACTCAACGGCCTGTTCGGACTGAAAACCACCTTCGGCCTCTGGTCCAACGACGGCAGCCTGGCCCTGGCGCCGCACCTGGATACCCTGGGTCTACTGACCCGGACGGCGCGCGATGCAGCCATCGCCTTTGCCGCCCTCAACCAGGCCATGGGCATGCCTGAGGAGGATCCGCGCTGCCAGATGGCACAGCCCGCACGCCTGCCGTCCCTTCTGTTCGGACGTCCGGAGAATTATTTCTTCGAAGACCTGGCGCCGGATGTGGCCGACGCCATGGACACGGCCCTGGACCAGTTGTCCCGCACGGGCGTGGCGCTGCAGGACATGACGCTGCCCGAAGCACCCGAGCGCGAGGATTATTTCCCCGTTTCCCTGCCGGTCAGCCTGCTGGCCAGTCTGGGACGCAAGCGGTTCCTGGACAACAAGCACTTGATCGATCCCGTCATTGCCGGGCGCATCGAAGGCGCGCTCGAGGTCAAGGCCATCGATCATGTTGCCCTGGAGAACCGTCGTGAGGAGAGTATAGTCAGCGCGCACGCGCGCTTCGACGGACTGGATGGCTGGATCAGTCCGACAACGGCATCAAAGGCCCTGCCGGTTACGGACCTGTCGGATCCCAAAACCGGACTGGCCTTCGCACTTTCCATGACGCGCAATACGCAGCCGGGCAACTACCTGGAACTCTGCGCCGCCACCATTCCGCTTCCGCGTCAGGACGGCGGCCTGCCCATCGGCTTCCAGGTTATGTGCCCGGCCGACAGCGAAGCGGACTTGCTGTCCATTTCACTGGCGCTTGAAGAAACGTTCGGTCCAGCCGCCCAGCCGGATATGGGCGAAGCGCAGGACTGAACGAAAAAACGGCGCCCCCGAGATCTTTGGCGGGCGCCGTTCCTTGCCTGCAGGATTTCAGGCCAGTTCGTTCTTGTAGAACTTGCCTTCCTTGATTACGGCCTTCAGGCGGTTGTCCGGATCGGTCAGGACATTGATATCGTCAAGCGGGTTGCCATCGACCACCAGAAGGTCGGCCCGTGCCTCTTCGCGAACGACCCCGAATTCCCCTTTGCGCTGCAGGGCCTCGGCGGCCGTGCAGGTGGCCGAACGGATCAGATCCGCGGCCGGCATGATGTCCTTGCGCAGGTCGAACTCGCCCAGCTGATAACGATGCATCTGCCCCAGCAGGTCGGTACCAAAAACCGTCTTTACGCCGGTCTTGTAAGCCATTTCCAGGGCTGACAGACCATACTCGACCACTTCGAAAACCTTGGCCTGGAGCTCCGCCGGCATACCGGCTTCCTTGCCTTCCTTCGCGATAGCGTTGTAGGTCGACAGCGTCGGTGTCAGGAAACCGCCGTGTTTCTTGAACAGCGCGCAACTTTCCTCATCCATCAGGTTGCCGTGCTCGATGGTCCGGACGCCGCGGCTCAGCAGCCGGTTGATGGCGCGGGCCGTGTAGGCATGGGCCATCACATAGATGTTGGCGGCGGTGGCTTCCTCCACGATGGCGTCGATTTCCTCGAGAGAAAACTGCGTGCTGTCGATCCGGTCCGTCGGCGAGGAAACGCCGCCGGACGCCATGATCTTGATGTGCGTGGCCCCCTTGCGGATCTCGTCGCGTGCCGCCCGCCGCACCTCAGGCACGCCGTCGCAGATTCGCCCTAGGCCAGCACAGCAGAAGCATTCGTCCAGGGCATTCTCGCCACGGCCCCGCACATCTCCGTGGCCACCGGTCTGGGACAGCGCCTGGCCACAGAAGAGAACACGCGGACCGATGATCGCATCCTCGTCCACAGCATGGGCCAAGCCGTAATCGGCGCCGCCCCCATCGCGCACGGTGGTGAAGCCGCGCATCAGCATGCCGCGCAGAATATCGTTGGAGTGGCCGGCCACATAGAAGGGCGAGAGTTTCTTCAGAAGCGCGAAATCCGGTGTGATCGCCGTTACATGAACGTGAGCATCGCAAAGCCCGGGCATCAGCGTACGACCCTTCAGGTCCAAAGTTTCTGCTGAGCTGTCCTTCAGCGGACTTTGCGAGATTTCCGTAATTCTGCCATCGCGCAGCAGGACATGGCGCTCGCCCAGCAGTTCACCTGCCTCAGTGTCCAGTACATTGGCGTTCGCCAGGATCGTCGCTGTCATCTTCTCATCTCTCCGAAGTCATTTATTCTGATCTGTCTTGAGTTGCAGGTAGCCGGGCAGCAACAGCGCCGTATAAGGCGTTGCGGCCTCCAGGTCCTCTTCACTGTAACGCCCCTCTCCTTCCTGAAGCAGGCTGAGCACACCCAGCACGTCTCCGTTCCAGGCAACCGGCCGGTTCAGGATGCAACCGAGACCCAGGCTGGCGATCAGTTCATGATCAGGAAAAGCCCAGCGAATGTCCTCGACCGTCCGCCCGAGATAGGACTCCCCTTTGTGCAGGACGCGCGCGCCCCACTCAGTGGGCCCCATCATCTTGCGGCCCTGCAGGGGGAAAGCATCGGGACGGCTGCTGTAGAGACGTTCCACCTCACCGCTGTCCGGATGGAAGGCCAAGAGGGTGAATAGCTTGTGCCCGAATCGCTCCTGCAACACTCGGTCTGCAGTCTCGAACAGGACATCAGGCTGCCCCGACTGTTCAGAGGCAAGCGCCAACTCGGTCAACAAAACACTCATCCGAACAATACCTCCGGCAGCCAGAGCGCAATTTCAGGGAAGATCGTAACGATGGCCACGGAGAGACACATCAACAGGAAGAAGGGGAAAGCCGCCTTGGCCACCTTGCCGATGGACTCCCCGGTCAGTCCCTGGATCACGAACAGGTTGAACCCAACAGGCGGTGTGACCTGTGCCAATTCCGTCATCAGCACCAGGTAGACACCGAACCAGACGGGATCGAATCCTGCCATTGTCGCCAGCGGCAGAGTGACCGGCAGGCTCATCACGATGATCGAAATCCCATCCAGGAAAAGACCCAGCATGATGTAGAAAAGGGAGAGGATCAGGATCAATGCGACCGGAGACAGGTTCATACCTGCAATCGCCTCAGCCAGGTTTCGTGGAATCCCCAGATAGCCCATTGCGGTCGATAGGAATGCCGCAGCTATCAATATGCTGCAAACCATGCAGGAGGTTTTGAGCGCACCTTTCAGGGAGTCGATAAAGACAGTCCAGGTCAACTGTCGCATGACCAGAGTCACGAATACGGCACCAGCCACACCAACGGCCGCAGCTTCCGAAGGCGTTGCGATCCCGGAATAGATCGAACCGAGAACAATAATCACCAGGAAGAACACAGGCAGAAGATTGACGAGGCCCCACAACCTGTCGCCCAGACTGTACCGCTCGGCGCCGCGGGGCGCCTTAGCTGGGTCAATTCCCGCACGGACCATGATATAAGACGAATAGATTGCAGCCACCAGGAGACCGGGCAGTATGCCCGCCGCAAAAAGCCTGGAAATCGAGACTTCGGCCAATATCCCGTAAATAATCATGACAATCGAAGGGGGGATCAGCAGACCCAAGCTGCCTGCCCCGGCAAGAGACCCGATCGTCAGGCTGGTATCATATCCTCTTTGCCTCAGCTCGGTGGTGGTAATCTTGCCTACCGTGGCCGTGGTTGCCGAGCTGGAACCGCTGACCGCAGCAAACAGCGTGCAGCCCATTATGTTGGTGTGCAACAGGCGTCCGGGAATGAAATCCACCAAGGGGGAGAGACCGCGGAACAGGCGATCCGAGAGGTCGGTTCGAAAGATGATCTCTCCCATCCAGATGAACATCGGGATCGCCGCCAATTCCCAGGCCGAGGAGTAGCTGTAGATGATATTGGTGGCAATGATGCCGATCCTGTCCAGGGGCATCCCCTCCAACAGAACCAGCCCACCGATACTGACCATGAAGAGGCCTGAGAAGACCCAGAAGCCCAGCCCAAGAAAAACGAAAATCAGCAGCAGAATGACGAGGCCTGCGATCAGAGCTTCCATTCCAATTACCCCTTATCGCCCTTGCCGGAAACAGCCTCTACCGTCTGCTCATTCTGATAGGTCTGAGCAAAGGGGACTGCCTGCTCAGCAGGTCCCAAAATCATGCGTAACAAATAGGCAAGCATCTGGAGCCAGAACAGCAAAATCCCCAGTAACACCATGCCTTCGGGAATCCAGATGGGCACTTCCGCAACCGAACTGCTGACGGTACCGCGCTCCCAGTTTCGTTCGAAACGAATCCAGAAGAACCAGGCGAAATAGGTCAGCAAGACGAGAGTAAGCGAGGATGCCAGAATCTCGAGACTGCGGCGAACCCAACCATGCGCACGCGATAACAGGATATTCACACGAATGAGAGCACCGTGTTCAAGTGCATAACCGAGCGAGAAGAAGGTTACGGCCGCAACGCCATATCCCACGAACTCGTCCAGGACATAGGTCGAGGTAGAGAAGAAGGCGCGCAGGAGAATCTCTAGCAGAATATGAAGCACCATGCCGACAAGAAGGATTGCAGCAATTGCTGCAGCCCCACGTGAAAGGCCGAAGATAGCGGTCTGCAAAAAGCGCATCACCGGGCTCCCCTTTCCTTAGGCAAAAAAGGGGCGGCCTTCTTTAGCGAAAGGCCGCCCGCAACACACAAGTTCGACTTATTCGTCGATACGTGCCTGGTATGCTTCGAGAATTTCCTCTCCGCGTTCACCCATCCCGGAACGCCATTCCTCGATAGCCGGTTCAGCTGCCGCGTTCAGGCTATTGAGATAGTCGTCGGAGACATCCTCGATCACTGTCATGCCATTGTCGCGCATTTTGGCATAGTTCTCCTGCTGCCGGCGCGGTAGCACCCACCAGCCATAGGCTTCACCTGCGGCTGCAGCTTTCTCGACCATTTCCTTCTGCTCGTCACTGAGAGACTCATAGGTGTCGCGATTCATGTGCAGCACCTGCAGTGGGCTGGCATAATTGACTTCAGTAAAATGGGACTGCTGCTCCCAGAGACTGGCCGAGGCACCACCGTCAGCCGAAGTCAGGACACCATCAATACCACCGGTGCTCAGCTGTGGGACCACATCGGCCCAGCTCAACTGAATGGGTTCCGCGCCCGCCTCACGCAGCGTGACCGTACCGCTGGAATCATAGGTGCGGATGCGGGTACCTTCGAGAGCCTCCATGGAATCTATGGCCTTGTTGCCCCAAAGGCCGCTCGGTGGCCAGGGCGTGGCGAAGAGAAAGATCTGGTTGTTCTCTTCGAGCACTTCCTCGTAATAGGGTTTCGCCGCCTGGTAGAGATCCCAGACCTGCTCCGGTGTCGAAGCAAGGAAGGGTAGAGAGGACAAGAGGAACAGCTCATCGATACCGGCCCAGGGGCCCATGAAGCTGCTGGCAAGTGGAAGGGCCCCGTCACCCACAGCGTCAAACTGGTCTACGGACTTGTAGCCCAGGGAGGCACCGTGATGCAGGTTGATCTCGATATCTCCGCCAGACAGGCGCTGAAGCGTATCGGCAAAGATATCAGCAGACTGGCCGTGCACCGAGCTAGGTGGATACTCGTTCGCCAGATCCAGGGACATGCTCTGGGCGGCGGCCTGCTGGGCCCCCAGTGTTACGGCCCCTGCTGCCAGTATGGAGGTAAGTGTCTTGTTGATCATTCGATGAAGCTCCCTTTCGGTTCTCAGCTTTGAGTTTTGCATCTTTGTTTTGATTATTGTTCTCCTGACCTCGGTAAATCCGCAATCAAAAATCCGGATCAGGTTTCTGTTTCCTTCACCTCACCATAGTGACGGCTTATGAACTCCGCAGAGAATTTTCCACTGCTGAGGTCCTCACGAACCTGCTGTGGCGCGCGTGTCTTGGGATCGCCATAGCCGCCACTTCCAGGTGTCTCCACAACAAGCGCATCGTCACGACTGACCTTGATGCCCGACGGCTTCACATCCAGAAGCATGACGTCACCGGCCTCGTTGACGTGCTGGAAGCGCCCGCTCATGCCTGACTGGCCCCCAAACACCCCCCAAGGCTGGTGCGTGAAACGCTCGCCGGCCCCGTTGAAAATGCAGTCATGGCCGACAGGCCGGATGACCCGGCGCAGCCCCAATCCACCGCGATAGCGCCCCGCACCGCCGGAATCCTCGACGAAACCATAACTTTCCACCCGCAGAGGATACTCTGTCTCGATTGCCTCGATCGGCAGGTTCGAGGTGTTGGTGATATGAACCTGGACACCGTCCTTGCCGTCGCGATCTGCGCGTCCGCCAAAGCCGCCTCCAAGTGTTTCGAAATAGAGGTAATGCTGCTGCGTGCGCGGATCCACGCCAGCGAAGACCGCCGTGGTATTTGCCCCATTCGCGGCACCCACCACACGATCGGGCAGCGCGTCAGCCAGCGCGCCAATGATGACATCCACAACGCGCTGTGAAGTGTTGGCCCGCGCGGCCACCGGTGCCGGGAAGACACAATGCAGAAGCGTCCCTTCCTTCGTCAGGATCTCGCAGCAATTCAGGATGCCCTGATTGTTAGGGACCTCTGGGTCCAGCAGGGCCTTCAGGGCGTAAACCACTGCCGCCTGGCTGGCATTGCGGGGCAGATTGATGTTTCCCGCTACCTGAGGTGCCGTCTCGCGGAAATCGAAGGTCAACTCCCCGCCCTTCGCCGTGATGGTCAGACGGATGGGAATATCCGTTGTGCCTACGCCGTCGTCGTCCATGACATCCTCGAAGGAATAGACACCATCGGGGATTTCCTTGAGAACCTCACGCATGCGAAATTCCGTGCGGCTTACAATCTCGTCGAAGGCCGCATTGAGCATCTCGCAAGAGTAGCGCCCCGCAATCTCCTTCATGCGCCGCACGCCCAGCCGGCAGGCCGCGATCTGGGCATAGTAGTCGCCGCGCCGTTCCTCGGGAATACGCACATTCAGCAGCATCAGGTCGAAGAGATCGCGCTGCAGCTCACCCTTTCGGAACAGCCGGATCAGGGGAATGCGCAAGCCCTCCTGGTAGATTTCGGACATGCCGCCGGCCATGGAACCCGGTGCCATGCCGCCGACGTCAGCATGGTGAGCGATGTTGCAGATGAATCCCAGCAACTCGCCCTCGACGAAAACCGGCTCGGCCAGATTGATGTCGGGAAGATGCGTGCCGCCGGCCACGTGAGGGTCATTGGCTACGAACACATCCCCCTCCTCGATCTCCGACAGGTCATACTTGCTCAGCAGCGTCTGCATGAGGCCTGTCATTGAGGCTATGTGGATCGGCAAGGACTGATCCGCCTGGACGATCAGGCGACCCGCCCGGTCGCAGAACGCCGTGGAGTGATCATGCCGCTCCTTGATGTTCGTGGAATAGGCGCTGCGCATCAGGGCCGCGAACATTTCATCGGCCACGGAACGCAAGGCATTGGAGATGATCTCAAGTGTGATCGGGTCCAATTCGCGCCGGACGGCATCCGAAGCAAGGCTGTCTGTGGTCATTTGGCAAGCTCCAGGATCAGACTGAGGCTATCGTCAACGCGGGCCACGTCACCAGGATAGACAAGCAATGTGGCGTCGAACTGGTCGATCACGGCCGGGCCTTCGATACGGCAACCGGGCGCCAGGTCCGTGCGGCGATAGACAGGTGTTTCCACGGCTTCTTCCGCCTCGAACCAGACGGGACGACGCTCCACGGGGTCGGGGGAACTCGAGGCCCCTTCCGGCACGGGCGGAATCGGCAGTGAGGGCAGTTCCCCACGTGCGGTCATGCGCAGGTTCACGGCTTCCACGGGATCATCGGGATTGTGGAAGCCATAATTGGCCTCATGAGCTCGGAAGAAGGCCTTATGCAATTGTTCGGCATCCGGCAGTTTCGGATTGCTTTCGTCAATATCGATTGGAACGCGCAATTCAAAGTTCTGACCGATATAGCGCATATCCAGGCTAAGCTGTATGCGTCTTTGTTTAGGGGCAATCTGTTCATGCTCGAACCAGCGCTGCGCTTCCTCGACAAGATCATCAAGGATATCCTGGAGTGCAGCCAGGCTCTCCTGTGTCAGAGGCGCACGATGGCTGCGCACGAAATCCTCTTTCAGATCGGCAACCACCAGCCCCTGTGCGCAGAGAATGCCCGGCGAAAGCGGCACGATAACCTCGCTCACGCCCAAAGCCTTTGCCACGGCATTTGCATGCAGGGGTCCGGCACCGCCGAATGGCATCAGAGTACAGTCGCGCGGATCATGGCCGCGCTCCACGGAAATGGCACGAATCGCGCGAACCATATTGGCCGTGACAATCCCCAGCATGCCCTGGGCGGTCTTTTCGACGCTGAAACCCATCTGGTCTGCAAGTGGCTGGATGACCTTCCGTGACGCCTCGACGTCGAGGGTCATTGCGCCATCCAGAAGCCCGCGTACGGACAGGCGTCCGAGGACCGCATTGGCATCGGTGACTGTAGGCTCCGTTCCCCCTCGGCTGTAACAGGCAGGTCCCGGGACAGCGCCGGCACTGAGCGGCCCCACCTTGACCAGGCCATCACGGTCGAACCAGGCGATCGAGCCTCCCCCCGCACCGACGGTATTGATATCCACCATCGGCAGACGGACGGGAAAGCCAGCCACGTCACGTTCAAAGGAAAGACCTGCTTCATAGTTGCGGATCAGGGCTACGTCTGCGCTCGTTCCCCCCATGTCCAGCGTGATGATATCCGGGCGTTCGGCCAGCTCTGCCACATGAATGGCCCCCATGGCCCCCGCCGCCGGACCCGAAAGCGCGGTGCGAATCGGGAAGGAGCGCGCTCGCTCGATGGACATCAGGCCACCACTGGACTGATTGATGCCGACATGTGCATCGGGAGACAGCCGCGCCAACTCGTTCTCGAGATGGTTCATGTAGCTATTCAGCACGGGCTGCAGGTAGGTATTCAGCAATGTGGTCGAGAAACGCTCGAACTCTCGGAATTCGGGCTGCACCTCACTGGAAAGGGAAATGGCGACATCCGGCAGCCGTGCCCGAAGGATTTCTCCGATGCGTTGTTCATGCTCGGCATTCGCATAGGAGAAGAGCAGGCATACGGCACAGGCCTGGGCATTGATGGCGCGGATTTGCTCCACCAGCGCATCGATTTCAGACTCATCCAGGGGTGTGATGATTTCACCTTCTGCACCAATGCGCTCTGTAATCTCGAAGCGGTGTTCGCGATTGGCCAAAGGAGGCGGATAATCGGCTTTCAGGTCATACATCTTCGGGCGAACCTGACGTCCGATTTCCAGGAGGTCGCGAAAGCCCCGTGTCGTCACCACGGCCACGGTACCGCCCTTGCGCTGGATCAGTGCGTTTGTTGCAACCGTCGTTCCATGGGCAAGTCGCGTTACAGCTTCCAGGGGAACAGAACCGCTTTCGCCAAGATGCTCCAGTCCCGCTATAATAGCGTTGGCAGGATTGTCCGGCGTTGAGGGCGTCTTGTGCACACGAATTGTCTTGCTGGATCGCTCGAAGGCATAGAAATCCGTGAAGGTCCCACCGACATCAACACCGACCACCCAGTTCGTGGAAGGCTCATCCATCTCCATGGGGCTTTCCCCTTGTTTTGTTGCTTTCGCGTTCTGGTGACAAACCATATACTTCAAGTATACACAACGTCAAGAAGGCCTGTCACTGGACGGAATGGCTCGATTCCCGGATAGTCGGGCACAGTGATGCTTGGGAGGTAGAGGACATTGAGTTCGAAGGAGAAAAACGCAGCATCCGAAGGGAAGAACGGCGGAAATTCCCTTGGCGGCGCTGAAAGGGCCTACTCGGAAATTCGTCGACGTATCCTTAGCCTTGAGTTTCCGCCAAGTATGGAATTGGAGGAAGGCCACCTGGTCGCTTTACTGCATCTCTCCAGGACCCCCGTACGCGAAGCGCTGATTCGCCTGGCTTCAGAGGGTTTGGTGACGATCCAGCGAGGACGCGGAGCACGCGTCGCGCCCCTGGACCTGGCCAATTTGCGCAGTTTCTTCGAGGCCCTGGACCTGATTCAGCGGGCCATCACCAAGCTGGCCGCCATTCGCCACGAACCCGAGGACCTCACCCAGATCGAGAAGGAGCTGAAGAGCTTCGAGGTCCACGCAGCGGATGAGGCCAGCCTCAACCTGACGGAAGCCAACCACCGCTTTCACCTTGCCATTGCGGCGGCAGCGCGGAACCCCTTCCTGGAGCACGCCTACAATCGCGTGATGTGCGAGGGCCTGCGCATCATCCGCGTCTGCTACAGCGAACACTACGGCGAGATTCCACCCCTCAAGCCCCATCTGGAGCGTACAGTGGAAGATCATCGCCAGATATTCGAGGCCATCCGAAATCGCGAGGCTGAAAAGGCAGAAGAACTGGCAGGAGAGCACAACACCTTGTTTCGCAATCGCGTCTCCCAGACCTTGGCCGCGCTTTCCCCTTCGACACGCGGAATCCACGCGACCGAGATACCCGAAGATTCAATCTAGGGGCCGGTTCAGACTGAACGGCAAGAGATGCGGAGAAGGGTGCGTTGAAGCACAGAGGCTGCGTTTTGCGCACCCGACTTCAGCAAACTGTTTTGCATTGTTGGCCTATGCTTGGCCGATATCACAGAAGGAGATTTCCCGATGCTCTCCAATTCCCTGATCGAACTCGACCGAGACCATCTGGTCCATCCAGTCATATCCTGGCGCGGCCATGAGGAAACCGGCGCGACAGTCCTGCAGAAGGCCCAAGGCGTCTTTGTTACAGACAGCGCAGGGCATGAGTCCCTGGACGCCTTTGCCGGTCTCTGGTGTGTCAATGTCGGCTACGGTCACGAGAGCATCGTCGAGGTCGCCGCCGAACAGATGCGGCGCTTGCCCTACGCCACGGGCTATTTCCACTTCTCCAGCGAACCGGCCATTCGCCTGGCGGCACGCCTGGCCGAGTTGGCTCCGGGCGACCTGAACCACGCCTTCTTCACCCTGGGCGGGTCCGACGCCGTGGATTCCGCCGTCAAGCTGGTGCGCGCCTACTACAACTTCACCGGCCAGCCGGAGAAGAAGCACTTCATCTCGCTCAAGCGCGGCTATCACGGCTCTTCCTCCGTGGGCTCGGGCCTGACTGCCCTGCCCGTCTTCCACGAGGGCTTCGACCTGCCGCTGCCCTGGCAGCATTACATCTCTTCCCCTTACCCCTATCGCCACCCCGAAGGCGGAGACCCGGACAGGGTCATCCGGGACAGCATCGCCGAACTGGAAGCCAAGGTGGAGGAGTTGGGTGCCGACAAGGTTGCGGCCTTCATTGCGGAACCGATTCAGGGCTCCGGCGGCGTTATCGTGCCCCCAACAGGGTGGCTCAAGGCCATGCGCGATACCTGCCACCGTCTGGACATCCTCTTCATCGCCGACGAAGTGATCACGGGCTTCGGGCGTACCGGTCCCATGTTTGCCTGCGAGGGCGAAGAGGTCACCCCGGACATCATGACGCTGGCCAAGGGGCTGACGGCCGGATATTCGCCCATGGGCGCGGTCCTGCTTTCGGAACCCTTCTATCGGGCCATCGCCGACAACGCGAAAACGAATGCCCCTGTGGGACACGGTTTCACCTATTCCGGCCATCCCGTCTCTGCGGCCGTGGGCCTGGAAGTCCTGCGGCTCTACACCGAGGGCGGCATTCTCGCCAACGGGCAGCGCAGTGCCGAGCGCTTCGCCCAGAGACTGACGGAACTTGCGGACCACCCGCTGGTCGGAGACGTGCGCTCCCGCGGGCTGCTGGCGGGCATTGAACTGGTTACCGACAAGGCCGAGAAGACGAAGCCGGCCCCGGAACTTGGCCTTTCCAAGTATCTGGCCAAACACGGCTATGCCAACGGCGTGATCTTCCGTGCCTTTGCCGACGACATCATCGGGCTGGCCCCGCCCCTGTCCATCACTTTGGACGAGGTGGACCTGATGGCCGAACGCCTGACCAAGACCCTCAACGACATCCTGGACATACCGGAGGTAAGAGATGCGATTGACTGATTTCAAGGTACTCACGTTCGACTGCTATGGCACCCTGGTCGATTGGGAGAGTGCCATGATCGCCGGCACGAAGCCGCTGGTCGACCGGCTGGAGAAGAAACCCAGCCACAACGAGATCCTGGAGGCGCATGCCTTTCATGAATCCCATGCCCAGAAACAGACTCCGGCCAAGAAATATCCGGAGCTTCTGGCCGTGGTCTACAAGCGCCTGGCCGAGGAATGGGGCCTGAACGTGTCCTGGGACGAATGCATGTCCTATGGAAATTCGGTGCCCGACTGGCCGACATTCGAGGACAGCGCCGGCGCCCTGCAATACCTGAAGCGGTACTACAAGCTGGTCATCCTGTCCAACGTCGACAACGCCTCCTTCGAGGGCGCGCGACGCAAGCTGCAGGTCGATTTTGACGCCATATACACCGCCGAGGACATGGGCTCCTACAAGCCCAACCAGCGCAACTTCGACTACATGCTGGAGCAGCTGGGTCGCCTCGGTATCGAGAAGAAGGACATCCTGCACACGGCAGAGAGCATGTTCCACGACCATGTTCCGGCCGACAACAACGACCTGACTTCCTGCTGGATCTACCGACGCCACGACAAGGAAGGCTTCGGAGCCACCATGACCCCAAGCAAGATGCCCAGCTGTGCCTTTACCTTCAACAGCATGGCGGATCTCGTGAAGGCCCATCAGGAAGAGCTTCGGGGCTGAGTCCTTGTCTCTTTTGACAGTATGAGCCGAACCGGAAAACTCGACCGCATCGATCTGAAGATCCTGGTACAGCTCCAGGACAACGGGCGCATGACCAACGCCGCGCTCGCCGATGCGGTCGGGCTCTCCCAGAGTCCCTGCTTGCAGCGCGTCAAACGGCTGGAGTCTTCAGGGTACATTTCCGGCTACGGCGCACAGATTGCCCTGTCACGCTTGGCCGACTGCATTACCGTCTTTACCGAGGTGACCCTGCGCGATCATCGGCGCGAGGACTTCGTGCGCTTCGAGGCCGGAATCCGCCAGGTCCCGGAACTCATGGAATGCCACCTGGTCAGCGGCGGCTATGATTACCTGCTGAAGTTCGTGGCTCGCAGCGTGTCGGATTATCAGCAGCTGATGGAAAACCTGCTGGACCGCAAGATCGGGATCGAGAAGTACTTCAGCTACATCGTCATCAAGTCCCCGATCACCCGCCACACCCTGCCCCTGGACCATCTGGTCGGCGGGGAAGCTGACTGAGTCCCATTCGGATTATTCAGACTGATGAGGAAGTAACCCGGACAGGTCCGGGCCGGCGTGAAGCTGATCGGGCCAACAAAACAGCATGATCGCCAGAACATTGCGGTGCTCGCCGGCGGCCAGGCCCTTGATCACTCCTTCCTCAGAGGGAATCATGCGTACGTGGGGATCGTAGCTCTCGGCAAGCTCCAGTTTGATACGCTCCACCGCTTCATGGCCGCTCATCTCCGCCAACAGGAAACTGAGCGCAACTTCGGTATAGATGTCCTCCTTGGTCCGCTGGAGAATACGCTCGAGATTTACCTCGAACTCCTTGAGCACCCAGGAAAACTCCGCGCTATCGACAGGCTGTTGGTAATAGCGGCTGGCGGCGATGACGAAATGGGTCATGCCGTAGATCTTGTTCCTGTACTCGGCCTTGCTCAACTCAGCGTCCCGCGATGACGGATAGCGTCCCCGGAAAGCCGCCATAACCTGTTCTCTATAATCTGCCACTCCAAGTTCGTGCAGGTAATAGAGCTGATTGGCCACTTGAGCGGAATAAACCCTGAGCACCTCCGGATCGGTCAGGAACGACTGGAAATCCAGGGAGGCCAAGTAATCCAGCGCCCGCTCATAACCGGGCAGGAAAGCTTCATCCAGCAGGCCATAGTATCTCGCCTGGACCAAACGGAAGGCCAAGTTCTTGGCATAGGCGATCTCGCCCCATTCCCCCAGCATCTTCTTGCGAGCCCGCTGCTTCTCCGTGCGCGTCCCGTAATCCTCTACCACCTGCCGGCTGCGCACGAGCGCATAGCCCGGCACGTTCAGCCCTGCTATGTCGACCCGCAGTTCCCCGAGAAGCTGCCTGGCGTAAGGCAGGTTCCATGGGATGTACTCCTCGTTTCCGGTAATTCGATAGAGGCGCTGCGAAAAATGCCTTTGCTTGCTGAGGGAAAGTCTGTCGAGGCGGCTTTCGTAGTGATTACGAATCTCTTCTCCCACCCCTTCGCAGGACGCAAGCGGGGCGGAAGAAGCAACGGACCCGACCAGCAGCAAGCAGACGGCCAGCGCCGCACCCAGGATACGCAACACAGGTGTCCAATGCGTCCGCTCGCCAGATGGTCGTTCCTGCATTGGACCCTCCTCATGCCGGAGGCAAGGAGTGCGTTCAGTTCAGAGACAGCATATCACCAAAAGACCCCTTGCCGCTTGTGAGAAGGTTGAGACACCGCCCCATCGCCCAAAGCATCTCTCAATACTCCATTACGTTGTCTTGCGGTGGCTCCAGTTGAGAACAAAGACCGTCAGGGCCGGCAGGAAGGTCAGGGAAACAACGGCAGCCCCCATGATGCCGAACAGCACGATGGCCCCGACGCCGCGGTAGAGCTCACTGCCCGACCCGGGTGCAAAGACCAGGGGTGCCAGTCCGAAGATCGTGGTGATGCTGGACATGGCGATCGGCCGCAGTCGAGAAGCGACCGCCTCGGAGACGGCCTCCTGCGGTTTGCTTCCGGCCTTGCGCATGTTCTCCATGGCGCGATGAACCAGCAGGATGGGATTGTTCACCACCGTGCCCATGAGGATCAGGAAGCCCAGCATGGAGATCATGTCGAAAGGCTGACTGATCTCCGACAGCCCGATAGCCGGCAGCATACCGCCGACAAGGTTCATCAGCGCCAGCCCGACGATTCCGCCGGCGATCCCGAGCGGAATCGTTGTCATGATCAGCAGCGGATAGCCCCAGTGGGTGAATATCGCCACCAGCAGAAGGTAGACAATAACCACGGCTACGGCATAGTTCTCAATCAAGGCGTCCTGCGTGGCCTCCAGCTGGTCAGCCGCACCGGAAATATCCAGGGAGATACTTCCCGGAATCTCTCCGGCCGCACGCAACTGCCCCACAACCTCCTGCTCCACAAGCGCGACACCTGCTTCCAGGGGGACGGAACGCGGCGGAATGATGTTCAGCGTAACCGTCCGATTGCCGTTGACCCGGCGAATTGAACTCGTATCCACCGTCTCCTCGATGCGGGCGATCGAGGAGAGAGGTATTGTCGTACCTTGCGGCGTGTAGAGCGGCAACTGGCCAAGACGATCGGGCGTCGCATCCTGCCCAGTCTGGCTATAGAGATAGATATCGATCTTGTCGTCCTGGCTGAAGAACTCGTCGACAAAGGCTCCGTCATTCAGGGCGGCCACGCTGAAGCCCAATTGCTCGGCATCGAAACCCATTTCGGAGGCGCGGTCCCAGTCCGGATGGACCTGGATCATTGGCTGGGAGAGCGAGAGCGTGGCGGGGTTGGTCTGAATTCGTGGATTTTCGAACACCTGTTCGGCCTGGCGATAGGCGGCTTCAGCAACCTGATAGATTCCCTGAAGCTCTGGACCCGAGATGTCCAGGTTGACGCTGCGCGTTCCGCCCTCGTTGCTGGTGATGATAGAGCCCCTGGAGACAAACGAGCGCATGCCCGGATAGGCCTCGTAGATCCGGGACAGCTCGTCCATCAGTGCCTCGATCTGCCCGGGGTCCTTCGTTGTCGCAATGATTCGAACAGACTGAGGCTGGGCAGAGATGCTGAATTGACCCAGGGCCGGAACCGGGATGCGGCCGGCCTCGTAGTCCCCCGGCTCTGCATTCTGATAGGGACGCAGTCTTTCCTCCAACTCCCGTGCGATTCCGGTCATCGTCGAGAGGTTATAGCCCGGCGGGGCGTTCATGGTCGCGAAGGTCTTGGCTTCTTCGCCTTCAGGCAGGTATTCGGCCGGCGGTGTCAGAGCGAAAATGATGAATCCGCTGACCGCCAGCGTAACGATCATGCAGACGGCCCGCCGCAGGGGGCGTGCGATAATCCATTCAACAGAGCGCAGAACAAAGTTGTGTTGCCTGCCCGAAAGTCCACTAGATTCAGCTTCCGGCCTCTTTCCTGTATCGGCCCCTACGGTCAGGATCCTTGCCCCCAGTGTCGGAATGATGGTGATCGCCACCAGCATCGAGGTCAGGATCGAGGCCGAGATGGCGATCGCAACGTCGGAATAGAGTTGACCGGCCTCCTCCGTGATGAAGACGATCGGCGTGAAGACGAGCACCGTGGTCAGGGTCGAGGCCACCACCGCGGGCCAGACCTCCCGCACACCTTCCACGGCTGCGCGGAATCGATCCAGGCCCCGCCGGCGCGCCATGTCGATGCTTTCCAGAACCACGATGCTGTTGTCGAGGGTCATGCCGATGGCAAAGGCCACGCCCGCAAGGGAGATGACGTTAATGGTCCGGCCTGCAAGCAGGAGCCCCAGGAAGGCAGCGATGGTACAGACGGGAATGCCGATCACGCCCACGAGGGTGCTGCGGAAGGACCGCAGGAAGGCATACATCACCAATGTGGCAAGGCAGGCGCCAAGAATCAGGTTGATCCAGACATTGGTCACCGAGTCCTCGACATAGCGGACGTCGTCATTCGTCAGTGACAACCGCATACCGGCGGGTTCCAGCACATCCGCATTGATCGCCTCGAGCTCCTCCATCACCGCGCGCTTGATCTCGATGACGTTGGACCCGGCTTCCCGCCGTATGGAGAGACCCAGAACCGCCTCACCGTCGACCAGGTTGACCTCCCCCGGTTCGAAATGACCGAGACGGATTTTCGCCACATCTGAAAGGCGAAGAATGGAATCGCCCCGCCGATCCAGGATCGTGGCTTCCAGTGCCTCGATATCCGCATAACGTCCCACTGTCCGCAACAGGTACCTGCGCTTTCCGCTTTCCAGTTCCCCGCCGGAGACGTCGCGGTTGCGCGAAGTGATCGCATCGCGCAGATCGATCAGGCTGAGATCCCGACCCGCCAGACGGTCAGGTTCCACCAATATCTGGACCTGCCGTTCCCCGCCCCGGAATTCGGCCTGCGAAACACCGGCAACCCGTTCCAGGCGATTGCGTACATTGTCATCGATGAAATCGCCCATCATGTTCATATCGAGGCCGCGCGGATTGCCAGGCAGGGGCGCCACGCGGAAATACATGAAGGCGTTGTCGGAGAAGGAGGTCGCAAAGACGCGGGGCTGGTCCACATTCTGAGGATAGGACGGCACCTGGCTCAACGCGTTGTTCACGCGGATCAGTGTTTCGGTGATATCAATGTCATAGGGGAATTCCAGCTCGACCTCGGCCCGCCCGCTGGACACCGTGGAGACCATCCGCTCAAGTCCGGGTATCGAGCTCAGGTACTCCTCCTGCTCGATCACGATATCCTTTTCGACGTCCTGCGGTGTCGCGGCCGGCCAGTTCGTGCGGACAGTGATCGTGCGTACCTCCAGATCGGGGATCATCTGGACCGGGATACGCAAGGCCGCGACCACCCCGATCACGCAGAGGATCAGCAGGATCACTGTCATCAGCGTCCCCCGCCGCACGATACCTTCGAACATGAGTCAGGCCCCCGAAGGCTTGCTGCCGACTATCGTCTGCAAGTCGACCGTCACGGGGTATCCTCGTCCAGGCGCACAGCCTGACCCGGACGCAGGCCTTCATTGCCCTCGACGACGACGCGTTCTCCGGCCTCCAGGCCCTCGCGGATCTGCAGCTGTCCGTCGAAGGCCAGACCTGTCTCCACCAGGCGCTCCGAGGCACGCAAACCGTCCTCCCCGTCTTCGACGGTCCAGACCGCCGTGCGACCGTCCGGATATCGGATCAGCGCATCACGCGGGATGACCGGATCCCGCTCGCCGGTTGCCAAATGCAGCGTCACGCGGGCCGACATGCCCGGGGTGAGCGTCACTTGCCCGTCCTCCAGAACCACACGGGCGGTAAAGGTCCGGGCACTGGGATCGGCAACCGGAATGCTGCTCTCCAGGCGCGCCTTGAAGGCCTCTCCGGGTATTGCCTCGAAGTCCACCGATATCTCCATATCCTCCGCAAGGCGCGGGAAGTCATCCTGCGGCACGGGCACGTCGATGCGCAATCCATCCATGGCCACCAGTTCGACCACTGCGGCTCCAGGAGCAACCCAGGCCCCGACTTCGGTCATGCGCCTTGAAATCACGCCTGAGAAGGGAGCGGTGATTTCATGCCGTTCGAGCCGCAACGCCTGCTCCTCCCGTTCCGCCTGCAAGCCTTCCAGGACGGCCCTATCGGTCTCGACCTCAGTCTCGCGCGTGCGCAATTCAGTCTCTGAAACAGCCCGCTGACCGACCAGACGCTGGGCGACGTTCAGGCGACGCTGTGCATCGACCAGCGCAGCCTGCGCCTCCCGCGCGGCGGCCTCGGCCTGGCGTAGGGTCAGCCTGGCAAACTCGCCATCCAGCTCCACCAGTGCCTCTCCCTTTTCGACATGACTGCCGCCCTCCACATGCATTCTGGAGACCCGGCCCGCAATCTCGCTGGAGACGGGAGATACCCGCGGGGACGTGACCGTACCGGTCAGGGGAACCTGCTCGATGATATCGGCGCGTTCCGTTGTCTTCACGACCACCACGGCCCGGTCTTCCTGGGCCAGGGCAGTCGTTCCGGCCACCATCGCAAGACCGGCAGCGAAAAGATAACGGAGCATTGAAACCATGAATATGAAGCCGCCCGTTCGATTATCGTTCAGGACTGCGCCTCGATCCCGGAACTGCGCGGCGATGCGGCAGGCCCTTTGAAAGCCCATCCTCTGGTGCAGGCTCGGGTTGCTATCAGCGCACCCTCTGTGTCTCAAACTAACCTAAACGTCTCGATATGGCGTTCAAGTGGCAGGGTCCAGGGGATCAAGGGCAGGAGGTTAGCAGGTTGATAGCCTCAGTTTATTACAATCCCGGCACTGCCGTGCGCTTTTCCAGGTATAGCAGCACCTGTGCGACCGTTCCGGTCAGCACGATATAAACCAGCGCCAGCAGCAGGAAGACCTCGAAGAACATGAATGTCTCGTAGCCGACCTTCTCGGCACGGGCGGTGATCTCCGAGACGCCGATGGCATAGGCGATCGAGGTGTACTTCAGCTCCAGGATCGCCTCGTTGGACCACTGGGGAATGACCCGGCGCAGGGCCTGGGGCAGCACGATCCAGCGCAGGCCCTGCAGCGGGGTCATGCCCATGGCCCGGGCGGCCTGCATCTGCCCCCTGGGAATGGAGCGGATGGCGCCGCGAAAATACTCTGCCTGGTAGGCCGAGGTGTTGAGGCCGATGGCGATGACGGCCGCCGTAAAGGGGTCGAAGACAATTCCGACTTCCGGCAGGCCCAGATAGATGAACAGCATCTGCACCAGCATGGGCGTGCCGCGGAACAGCTCCACATAGACCGTGGCGGCCCCATAGACAAGTGTATTGCCGTAAAGCCGCGCCCAGGCCAGAACCAGACCGAATGCCGCCCCGATGGTCATGGCCAGCACCCAGAGGCCAAGCGTGATCGGCAGGCCCTCCAGGATGTAGGGCAGGTGCTCGACGGCGAAGGCGTAGAATTCGCTCATGCGGCCTCCCCACCCTGGCCAATCCGGCTGAGAAACTGGCGTGTGCGCTCATGCTGCGGCGCGTCGAACAGCTGGGCGGGCGGTCCCTGCTCCAGGATATGGCCGCCATCCATGAAGATGATCTCGTCCGCCGCCTGGCGGGCGAAACCGACCTCGTGACTGACCAGCAGCATGGTCATGCCCTCGCTTGCCAACTGCTTCATGACCGCGATCACCTCGCCGGTCAGCTCCGGATCCAGGGCGCTCGTCGGTTCGTCGAACAGGATGATCTTCGGTTCCATGGCCAGGGCACGGGCAATGGAAACGCGCTGCTGCTGGCCACCGGAGAGCTCCGCCGGATAGGCATGGGAACGCTCGGAAAGACCCACCCGTTCCAGCTCGCGCATGGCCAGCTCGTGGGCGGCGCGTCTGCTCATGCCCCGGATCTTGCGCGGACCGATGGCCACATTGTCCACCGCGCGCAGGTGGGTGAAGAGATTGAAGTCCTGGAAGACGAAGGCCAGCTTCTCGCGCATCCTGTTGAGATTGCGCGAGGTGATCTCCGTGCCCTCGACCAGGACCCGGCCTTCATCCGGAGGTGTCAGGTAGTTGATGCAGCGCAGCAGGGTGGATTTGCCCGTGCCCGAGGGCCCCATGATAACCTTCGATTGCCCTGTTTCCATCTCGAGCGACACGCCCTTGAGGACCTCGGTCTCGTCGTAGCGCTTGTGAATGTTCTCGACCTTGAGGAGCATTTCAGGCGTCCCCTCTCTGTTCGAATCCCGGCACGGCCAGCTTCTTTTCCAGCTTGTAGAGACCCCAGTTTCCCAGCCGGTTGAAAATGAAGTAGAGCGCCGCAACCACCGCAAAGACGATCAGGATATTACCCTGGGTGCTGGAGATGATGTACTTCGCCTGGCGTGTCAGTTCGACCACACCGATGACGTAGGCCAGTGAGGTGGCCTTCATCTCGCTGGAGAATTCGTTGGTCCAGGGCCCGATGGACAGGCGCAGGGCCTGCGGCAGGACAATATCCCGCACCGCCTTCATCTTGGACATGCCCATGGCGCGCGCGGCCTGCATCTGGCCCGGCGGCACCGACAGGATGCAGCCCCGGAATATCTGTGACTGATAGGCAGCCGAGCGCAGTCCGAGCGCCAGCACCGCTGCCATGAAAGAGCCGATCTCCACGAAGTCGGTGACCCCGTAATAGAACAGCAGCAACAGGACGATCGCGGGAATACCGCGAAAGATCCGCTCGAACAGGATGCCCAGCCAGCGCAGGGTCCAGTGGCCATAGACCTCGAGCAGTGCGAGCGACAAACCCAGTACAAGGCCCAGCGCCAGCAGACAGGCCAGCAACTGCAGGGCCACCCAGAGACCGTGCAACAGGTACGGCATCTGGCTTATGATGATTTCGACGATCATGCCGGGATCCGGAGGAATTTACAGATGGGAATGCGGCGGAGCCATGGCTCCGCCGCAGGGGTCTCAGTCGGAATAGCCGGGTATCGGCTCCTCGTAGGCATCCACGTAGTCCGGCATTGTCGTCGGAATGCTCCGGATTGTGGACTGCGGAGAGTACTCTTTCACGATCTCGGTCCACTGACCGGATTCGTAGATGTTCATGATACCGGCGTTCAGCTTGCCTAGGATCTCGTTGGGATCGCCTTTCTGGACCGCCAGCGCCTGCGGCTGGTTCTGCTGGATCGTTCCGACGATCTTCACCGGCCGGTCCTTGGCGATGAAATCCTCGGCCGTATCGGTGGAGGTGACCACGGCATCCAGGCGCCCAGTCCCCATATCCTCGATGGCGGTCACATAGTCCTCATAACTGCGCAACGTGACGTCCACGTCCTCATTGGCTTCCAGGTTGTCTTCCAGCCACTGATACTGTGTGGCACCGCCCTGGGCGCCCACGGTGGCCCCGCAGCAAAGTGCCGTGACCACGTTCAGGTCCGAGTCCTCGGCCACCAGAACCTCGTCATCATTCTCCCACCAGGGAATCGAGAAATCGAGAACCTCGTTGCGTTCCTCGGTGATGTTCAGGCCAGTCACCAGCAGGTCGATGCGCCCCTTGGCCAGCGCCGGGATCAGGGAAGGCCATGGAAGATCCTTGAACTCGACCTCCATGTCCTGGTCTTCGGCAATAGCGCGCATCGCATCAATGGCTATGCCCTTGTATTCGCCATCCTCCACATAGGCCCAGGGCGGGAAGGATGCCTCCACTCCGGCCACAAGCGCCTCGGCGTTCGCCGCATTCAGGCCCAGTGCGCCAACAACGGCGAATGCCGTACCGCCAACCAGCCCCTGCAATTTCTTTCTCATTCAAGCCTCCTGTTGTTTTTTCCTATCCCCTCGCCCACGCCTTATTTCATTGATCGAGTTGCTTTATGACGTGCCAAAAAGCAAAGGGGAGAATCAGGGACATTGCCACGCACTACACTGACAGTGTCACCTGACCTTTCGGGAGCATAACAGGATTATCCTGTAATAGAAGCAAGTGATGGCAGAAATATCTGAATGCCGCCTGCTGGGGTCTGATACTTGCTTACCATGCTCATTACTGCCGCCAAAAGCTGACAGGCTGCCGGAAAATGAATAAGAATCAGATTGTGGTACGAGCGGGCCTGCTGCAGTCTTTTTCAGGCACGGAATAAGGGCGACCGGGATGACGGATCAGGAGAATGGAGCCCTGCACCAGCGGCAGCTTGAAGACCTGATTGCCTCTATTGACGGCGTGGTCTGGGAAGCCGACCCCGACAGCTTGCAGTACACCTTCGTAAGCGCGAAGATTGAGGACATTCTGGGTTACCCACGCGAGCAGTGGACCGACGAGCCTGACTTCTGGGTACGGCACCTTCACCCCGAAGACGCCGAGCACATACTCGCGCTGAGCAAGAGTGAAATCAGCAAGGGACAAAGCTACCAACTGGAATACCGCATGATCGCCGCGGACGGCCGCACGATCTGGCTGCACGACCTTGTCTCCTTCTATGAGAACCAGGGAAAGACCTGGCTGCATGGCTTGATGATTGATGTCACGCGTCAGCATGAAGTCCGGGAGACGCTGCAGAAGGAACGCCGCACCAGCGAGTTGATCCTGAATTCCATTGCCGATGCCGTTCTGGTCCTGGATGCAGGGGGATTCGTTCTGAAACAGAATCCGGCTGCATTCACACTGCTGGGATGGGAGGACAGCGCAATGGTGGGACAGCACTCCCATAGACTGGTCCACCACAGCCGCATGGATGGCTCGCCCTATCCGGAAGAAGACTGCCCGATCTACAAGACACTGGAAGACGCTGTATCACGGCGCAGCGAAGGCGAAGTCTTTTTCCGGCGGGACAATCGGCCTGTAACTGTGGACTTTACAGTGGCACCGCTGATTGACGAGCGCGATGCCGTCACTGGAGCGGTGGTCTCTTTCCGGGACGTCACGCAAAAAGACAGGTTTCGCAGGGCCACCCAACTGGAAAAGGAGATTCTACAGCAGGTGTCTGAGGGCACCGAGCTGAACGCGGTGATGGAGAATATGCTCCTGCGCGTGGAATCACTCATGCCCGGCACTCTGGCCTCCATCATCTTACTCGATGATGATGAGCATCATGTCCGGCCCGGGGCGGCTCCCAGCCTGCCTGGGAGTTATATCCAGACACTGGACGGAGTGGAGATTGGCCCTTCGGTCGGATCCTGCGGAACGGCCATGTATCTGGGCGAGCGTGTCATCGTCACGGACATAGAAAATGACCCGCTCTGGGCCGACTTCCGCCCCCTGGCACTGGCAAATGGATTACGGGCCTGCTGGTCAACACCGATCCGGAGCGCAAACGGTAGAATACTGGCTTCCTTCTCCCTCTACTACCGCGAACCGCGCGCACCCAACACCTCGGACCTGGACCTGATTGACCGCCTGTCCAACCTGACCTCTGTGATGATCGAGCGGACACGTGCCCTTGAAGCTTTGCGCAAGAGCGAGGAGAAATTCCGCGAACTGGCCGAGAACATCGAGGAGGTATTCTGGATCAGCAATCCGGCAGGGGACGTGCTCCACTACATCAGCCCTGCATTCGAGACCATATGGGGTCGCTCGCGTGAAAGTGTCTACGAGGATCCCATGCTCTGGCTGGAAGCCATTCATGAGGAGGATCGCGATCACGTTGCGCATACCCTGCGGGGCCAAGCAAACGAAGGGTTCACTTCAGAATATCGCGTGATCCGCCCTGATGGCAGCCTATGCTGGATCTCAGACAAGGGCACCATGATCCGGGATGCGCAAGGGCAGGTTTTGCGTGTCATGGGTACGGCCCGGGACGTCACGCGCCGCAAACAGGCTGAACTTGCCCTGCGCGAGAGTGAACAGCGCTTCCAGGCCATTTCCTCGGCAGTCTCCGACGTTCTCTGGGATTGGGATCTTCGCACCGGCAGGCTTTGGTGGAGCCCGGACGTACAGAAACTGCTCGGCTGCTCCCCGGAGGATCTCGACACACCGGAAAAGTGGGGGCAGTGGCTGCATTCCGACGACAGGGCCAGAGTCCAGTATGACGTCCAGCAGGCTATCCGTGACAGGCAGAAATTCTGGGAAAGCGAATATCGTCTCCTGCGCAAGGACGGAGAAACCCTGCACGTGGAGGACCATGCCAGCCTGATCCCGGATTCGGAGGGAACGCCGATACGGCTTGTGGGAGGAATGTCCGACGTCACGGAACGCAAGCATCACCAGATGCAATTGCGCGAACGCATCAAGGAATTGCGCTGTCTTTATCGCGTTCTGGAGGTCACCTCTGATCCTCTACAGCCCATCGAGACTGTCTGTGAGCAGATTGTCGAGGTGCTGCCGGAAAGTCTTCTGCATACCGATATCTCGGTGGCTCGGATAGAACTCGAGGAAAACCACTATAAAAGCCCCGGCTGGTCCCAACCGGCGCATTCACTTCGCGGCACCATAGAATCCAACGACCAGGTCATGGGCATAGTGGAGGTCGGTTACCGCGAGATTCGGCATACCGGCTTTGGCCAGAACGAGCTCTTCTCCAGCGAAGAAGGGGAAATGGTCCAGGCTGTGGCCTCCCATATCGGACGCATGCTGGAGAACCGGCGCCTTTCCGAGCGCCTGTCGCAATCCGAAAGACTGAAGGCCATTGGCGAGTTGACGGGCGGAGTCGCACATGACTTCAACAACCTCCTGACCGTTATCCTCGGAAATACGGAGGCCATGACGGCAGCCCTGCCAAAAGACCACGAACTGCATCCACTTGTCGAAATGACCCAGACGGCTGCCGAGCGCAGTGCCGATTTGACCCAGCATCTCCTGGCCTTCGCCAGACAGCAGCCCTTGTCGCCGGAACCAACGGATGTGGCCAGCCTTGTCCAGGACATGAGCGGCCTGCTGCGCCGCACATTGGGCGAACATATACAGATCGACATTCTGGCCGGGAACACCGTGTGGAAAGCTCTCGTTGACCCGGTTCAACTGGAAAGCGCTGTGCTCAACCTCTGCATCAACGCCCGTGACGCCATGCCGGAGCGAGGGCACCTGACAATCGAGGTGCAGAACGTCCATCTGGATAAGGGTTATGGCCAGGGGGATGAGCGGATTCCCCCAGGGCCCTATGTCATGCTCGCCATATCCGATACCGGCAACGGCATGCCTTCAGATGTCGTAGCGCGCGCTTTCGATCCCTTCTTCACGACCAAGGAAACCGGCAAGGGCAGCGGACTGGGCCTCAGCATGGTCTACGGCTTCGCCCGGCAATCCCGGGGGCAGGCCGTCATCTATTCCGAAGAAGGTCAGGGCACCACGGTGAAACTCTATTTGCCGCGCGGGTTCAGCGATCCCGAGAACGAAAGGGCTTCAACCGAAACCGATGAGATAACCGGCGGCCCCGAACGCATCCTTGTGGTTGAGGATGACGACCTTGTCCGCGGCCACGTCATAGGGCAATTGGAAAGCCTTGGTTATCGGGTTGTCAGCGCGGAAAACGGAACGCAGGCGCTAAAAATCCTGGAGCGTGAAGCAGATCTGGATCTTCTATTCACCGATGTCATCATGCCCGGCGGCCTGAACGGAGGCGAATTGGCAGAGAAAGCCCGGGAACTCCACCCGAATCTGCCTGTGCTCTTCACCTCCGGCTACACAGACAGCGCCATTGTCCATCATGGCCAGGTCGACCCGGGGGTACACCTGCTGACCAAACCCTACCGCCGTCAGGCATTGGCCGAAAAGCTGCGCGAGGTGCTTGCCGAAAACGCCCCTCCCAGGACCTGAAGACAACTGTCATCCCTTCACGTGGCCGGCCCCAGAACAAGCGGACCAGCAAACAATACTTCAAAAGGTTTCACAGCCCTTGGATGGATATCATATAGTGGTATAGCAATGGAACAGCCTGGCCATGACTCAAACCGAGGATCAGGGGCGCAGCAGATAAGGAGTCTTCCATGTACAAATCCGTCATTATCCCAGTCGATCTGTCTCACAGCGAAAGGATTCAGCCCATGGTCTCGGCTGCGCGTGTTCTTGCCGCTGAAGACGCTGAGATCCTTCTGCTCAACGTGATAGAGGACATTCCGGCTTATGTCCGGTCCCAGGTCCCGCAAAGCATCCGCGACGAGCGTGATGATGAAGTCCGCAATCAATTGAAAAAGATTGCCCGGGATAATGGCCTTTCAGAGAACATCATGGTCAGGACGGGACACGCCCCCAGCGAAATCCTGGCCGCTGCAAAGCAGAAGAACGCCGATCTTATCGTGATCGCCTCTCACAAGCCGGGCTTCGGCGATTTCCTCCTCGGCTCCACAGCCGCACGTGTCGTGAGACATTCAGCCTGTACCGTCCACGTCGTACGCGAAACGGGGTGACTTCCTCGAAGCACCCCCCTATAGGGCCGGTTATTCACTCGTTCGCGTAAAATTCTCCCACGCTCCGCAAAGATCTTCCAGCGCGGCCTCGTACAGCGTCTCGCCGGCCTCGGCGTTGGCGAGCGTGGGGTCCGAGCCGATGCGGCCGTCGGGGAAGCGCGAACGGAAGTCTCGGGCATCGCCGATGGGCCCCTTGGGCGCAATCTTCGGCGAGAGCGGACGCGACTTCATGTGGGGGCCATGGGCATAGTGCGTCAGCGAGACCTCGCTACAGGTCACGTGCGAGCCCTCGGCTTCGCCGAACAGCTCGGCACTACGCGCACGCACCGAAGGCAGCATCCACCAGCTGTGCAGCTGGAACTGCAGGGAGGCGCGGTTACTTTGCACGCCATAGGAGACGTCCGCATGAATCTCCGAGAAGGCCGCTTGCAGGGTGGCGATATTGCCGCCGTGGCCGTTCACGAAGAAGAAGCGCTCGAAACCCTGGCTGGCCAGAGAGGTGACCACGTCACGGACTACGGCGATCAGCGTGCTTGGGCGCAGTGAAATACTGCCCGGAAAGCCCAGGTGGTGCTGCGCCATGCCGATGGACAGCGTCGGCGCGATCAGGGCACCGGTACGTGCGGCGACACCGCGGGACAGCACTTCCGGACAGAGTGCGTCGGTGCCCAGAAGGCCCGTGGGCCCGTGCTGCTCGGTGGAGCCGATGGGAATCAGGATGCTGCGCGAGGTCTGCAGGTACTCCTCGATATCCGGCCAGGTCAGCAGCTGCAGGCGCCTGCGTTCGCCCGCTTCCCAGGTCTGGTCGTCCTGCGCCATGATCTTGTCCTCCTCCAGGCTGATGTACTGACCCGCAGCCTACACGCTCAGGCCTGCTTGCACAGCCGCTCGACCAGACGGTCCAGCAACTGCTCCATCGCCGCCAACTGGGACAGCGCGGCGAACTCGTTCGCCTTGTGGGCCTGGTCAATGTGGCCGGGCCCGCAGATCACCGTCGGAATGCCGGCGTGCTGCTGGAACTTGCCCCCTTCCGTGCCATAGGCCACGCGACGCGTGCTGTTGGTGGCGGCCAGCCCCTTCATGAAGGTAACGGCCTCGTCGTCCTCATCCATGTCCAGGCCGGGAAAGGAGAACAGCTGGTTCCAGGTGACGGCCGCCTCCGGCGCCTTGGCCTGCATGGCGGCCTCCAGTTCGCGGCCATAGGCCTTGAGCTCCTCCAGCTTCGCGAAGGGATCGTCGATGGGCAGGTACCGGAACTCGAAGACGAAGGAACAGTGGTCCGGCACGATGTTCAACGCCTGCCCACCCTGCAGCTGGCCCACGTGGATTGTCGTGTGCTCCACGTCATAGCGGGGATCGAAGGGCCCTTCGCGCTCCACCGCGTCGGCCATGTCGGCAATCCGCGCCACCAGTCGTGCGGCGGTTTGCACGGCATTGGCTGCGCGTGGCGCCAGGCTCGAATGCGCGACACTGCCCTTTACCACGCACTCCACCGCCAGCTTGCCCTTGTGGCCGGTCACCACGTCCATGCCCGTGGGCTCGCCGACCAGGCAAAGCCCGGGCCTGTTCTCCAGCGTGGCGATGTATTCGATCAGACCGTCGACGCCCCGACAGCCAACTTCCTCGTCATAGGAGAAGCAAAGGTCGATGGGCCGGGCCAGCGGCGCCGCCTGCATGCGCGGCACCAGTGCCAAACAGCATGCAAGGAAGCCCTTCATGTCGGCCGTCCCTCGCCCCACCAGGGTCCCGTCGCGTTCCTCCATGACGAAGGGGTCACTGCCCCAGTCCTGGCCGTCGATCGGCACCACGTCGGTGTGTCCGCTGAGCGCCACACCACCCGGCCGGTCCGGGCCGATGCGCGCCCAGAGATTGGCCTTGTTGCCCTCCGCGTTCGGCAACACGCGGCAGGCGATGCCGTGGGCTGCGAGATAGTCCTTCACATGCTCGATCAGGGCCAGGTTGGAGTCCCGGCTGACGGTGGGAAAGCCGATCAGCCGGCGCAGCCACTCGACGGCATCCGGGGAAGGGCGATCCGTCCCCTGGACCGGGGTGTCGCCCGAAGAACTCTGGTCGGATGGCGCTTGTGTGGTGGGGGTCATGACTGTTCTGGCCTTGGTGTGCTGTTGAGATGACAGGCGGAAAAGTGTCCCGGTGCGATTTCCTCCAGGGCCGGTTGTTCCACACGGCAGCGGTCGAAGGCGTGGGGACAGCGCGGATGGAAATGACAGCCCGGCGGCGGGTCCATGGGAGACGGGATCTCCCCCTTGATGGGGTGGAAGCGGCGCTTGCCGGCTTCCAGCCGCGGCACGTCCTCCAGCAAGGCCTGGGTGTAGGGATGGTTGGGCGCGGCAAACAGTTCCGCCGTGGGGGCCTGCTCCACAACTCGTCCGAGGTACATGATGACCACGCGATCCGAGAGATGCTCGACCACACCCAGGTCGTGGCTGATGAACAGATAGGTCAGGCCGAAGTCCTGCTGCAGTTCCATGAAGAGGTTGAGCACCTGGGCCTGGATCGAAACGTCCAGGGCGGCCACGGACTCGTCGCAGACCAGCATTTCCGGCTTCACGGCAAGCGCGCGCGCGATCCCGATGCGCTGGCGCTGCCCGCCGGAGAACTGGTGCGGATAGCGCGCACGATAGTCCGGATCCAGGCCCACGCGCTGCATCATCTGCGCAACGTAGTCCTTCTGTTCGGCGCGCGGCACCAGCTTGTGCGCGCCCACCGCCTCGCCGATGATCTGCCCGGCCTTCAGGCGCGGGTTGAGCGAGGCCATGGGGTCCTGGAAAATCATCTGGATGGCCAGCGCCAGGTGGGCCGCATCACGCCTCTGCAGTTGCTCCACAGGAACGCCCTTGTAAAGGAAGCGACCTTCCGACGGCTTGTGCAGACCCGCCACTATGCGGCCCAGCGTGGATTTTCCGCAGCCGCTCTCGCCGACCAGGCCGACGACTTCCCCCTTGTGGACGGTCAGGTTGACCCGGTCCACCGCATGTACGGTCTGTTCCTGAATCCTTGCCCCGAAGCCGCGTGCCACGCGTTCCGCCACATCCAGCTTGCGCGTGAAGCGTTTCGAAACCGTCTCGAGCGTGATCAGGGGCTCGGCTGCAGTCATGACCAGATACTTTCGTCCTTGCCAACCGGAAAGTGGCACCGCCAGGAACGGGGCCCCTCCCAGGTATCCTCGGGTTCGCTGCGGCAGAGGTCCTGCGCCTTGGGACAGCGCGGGTGAAAGGGACAGCCTTCCGGCAAGTGGGTCATGGAAGGCGTCATCCCGGGAATCTGGCGCAGCCGCTGGTGGCGCTGGTTGCGCGACGGCACCGAAGCAATAAGGCCCGACGTATAGGGATGCCGTGGCGCGCTGATTATCTCGTCCGAAGGTCCCTGCTCCACGATCCGGCCGGCATACATCACGGCGATGCGGTCGGCCAGGCCCGCCACCACGGAAAGATCGTGAGTGATCAGGATCATGGCCACACCCTTCTGCTCCACCAGGCGCTGGACCTCCGCCAGGATCTGCGACTGGATGGTCACGTCCAGAGCCGTGGTCGGCTCGTCGGCGATGATCAGTTCGGGATCGTTCAGCAGGGCGATGGCAATGGCGACGCGCTGGCGCATACCGCCGGACAGCTGGTGCGGATAGTTCCGCAAGCGCGCCTCAGGCGCCGAAATGCCCACCATCTTCAGGGACTCGCGGCAGCGCTCCAGCGCCGCTTCGCGCGAGATGTCCTGATGGGCCTGCAAGGTTTCCACCATCTGGGTGTCGATGCGCAGGACCGGGTTCAGGGTCATCATGGGATCCTGGAAGATCATGGAGATGCGGCGCCCGCGATAGCGGCGCAACTGCTCTCCCGCCAGGCCCACCAGCTCCTGCCCGTCAAAGCGGATGGAGCCGCCCACCACACGCCCCGGATGATCGACCAGGCCCATGATCGAGAAACCGGTCACGGACTTGCCGGAGCCGCTTTCGCCGACCAGGCCCAGGATTTCGCCGGCACGCACAGTGAAGTTCACCCCGTCCACGGCCTTCACCGGTCGCGAGTGAGTTTCGAAATGGGTCTGGAGTCTGTCGACCTGGAGGATCGGTTCACTCATCACGGCGCATCCTCGGGTTCAGGACCTCGCGCAGGCGGTCGCCCACCAGGTTGATGGCCACGATGGTGACCAGCAGGGCAATGCCCGGGAACACGCTGATCCAGTAACGTCCCGACAGTAGGTAGTCGAAGCCGTTGGAGATCAGCAGTCCCAGCGAAGGCTCTGTCTGCGGCATGCCCAGCCCCAGGAAGCTGAGCGTCGCCTCCAGGGCGATGGCGTTGGCCACCTGCACCGTGCCCACGACAATCATCGGCGGGATGCAGTTGGGCAGCATATGGCGCAAAACGATGCGCCAACGGCTGAGTGCCAGGCAGCGCGCCGCCTCGATGTACTCCTTGCTGCGCTCCACCAGGCCGGCCGAGCGGGCGGTGCGCGCGTAGTAGGCCCACTGGGCGATGACCAGGGCCAGGATCACCTTGTCCGGTCCGCGCCCCAGGATCGCCAGCAGCAGCAGTGCCACCAGGATGGCCGGGAAGCTGAGCTGCAGGTCGACGATGCGCATGATCAGGGCATCGATCCGCCCACCGGCGTAGGCGGCGGTCAGCCCCACCACCAGGCCAATCGTCAGGGCCAGCGCACCACTGAAGACCCCCACGGAGATGCTGATGCGCAGGCCATAGAGGATGGCCGAGAACATGTCGCGGCCCTGCCCGTCGGTGCCCAGCCAGTAGACCTGCTCGATTTCGCCCTCGGCCTGCTGGGCACGAATCTCCAGCTCGAAGCCGCCTTCATGGCCCTCCGGCAACTGAACCTCGAACGCCGTGATCTCGTCAGGCGCCACCAGCCAGAAATTCCGGAAGTCGTGCTTTTCGCCCACCGAGAGTTCTGCGCCGCGCGGCAGCCCTTCCACTCTCAGTTCCTGCTCCAGGGTCTTCAGGTTCTGCTCCGGCTGCAGGTCCAGGCTAACGGCCACGCGTTCGGGCGCCACCCACTCCCAGGAAGCCTCAGCGCTTTCGAAGGGAACAGAGCCGCTCAACTCCAGGGTTTCCCTGCCGGACTCACCCTCGCCGGAAATCGGCACGGGCAGAGATTGACTCTCCGGATCGGCGCGTCCGGCCGCGCCGGGCTCCAGGCGACTGTGCTCCACCCGGATCTCATTCAGGTCATAGGGGTTCTGGGGCGCGATCCAGGGCGCAAAGACCGCGGCGAATATGATCAGCAGCAGGACGACTGCCCCGACCACGGCCACGCGGCTGGCGGCGAACTCCCGCAGCGTGCGCCGGAACGGCGTGTCCTTTGCGGGGGGTACGACCTCATCCTGGACCTGGGTTTCCTGAATGGTCATGCGCCCAGATCCTGCAGCCGGACCCGTGGGTCGAAGACGGAATAGAGGACATCGACGATCAGGTTGATCGTGATGAAGGTCAGCACGATGACGATCAGATAGGAAACGATAACCGGTCGATCGAGCACGAAGATGGAATCGATGATCAGCTTGCCGATCCCCGGCCAGGCGAAGACCGTCTCGGTCACCACCGCAAAGGCAATCAGGGTGCCGAACTCCAGTCCGATGATGGTGATGACCGGAATCATGATGACCTTCAGGATATGCACACCGACGATCCGGCCTTCACGCAGGCCCTTGGCGCGGGCGAACTTCACGAAATCCAGTTGGATGGCCTCCAGCACGCTGGCCCGGGTCAGGCGGATGATCAGGGCCGTCTTGAAAAGCGCCAGGTTGATCGAGGGCAAGATCAGGTGCGACCAGCCGTCCAGGGAAAACAGCGTGGACTGCATGCCCAGGAATTCACCGGGCTCTCCGCGCCCGCCTGACGGCAACCAGCCCAGCAGGACGGCAAACAGCAGGATCAGCATCAGCCCCTGCCAGAAGTTGGGCAGGCTGAAGCCAAAGATCGAGCCCACCATGATGGAATGCCCGGCGATGCTTTGCGGCTTGAGACCGGCCCAGAGACCCAGCGGAATGCCGATCAGAATGGACAGGGACAGCGCAAAGAGGGCGAGTTCAAGCGTAGCCGGCAGACGGCTCAGCACCAGCGTGAAGGCGGGCACGTTGAAAACGAACGAACGTCCCACGTCGCCCTGCAGCAGGTTGCCGACAAACGAGATGTATTGCTGATGAAGCGGCTGGTCGAGACCCAGCCGGGCGATCGCTGCCGTACGCTCGGCCTGGGTGGCATCGGGCGCGATCAGGATATCCACCGGATTGCCGATGGCATAGACGGCCACGAACACGATCACCGTCATGGCCACCAGCACAAAGAAGCTCTGAAGCAGGCGACGGATTATGAAGACCGTCATTCCACGGCTCTCCTCAAGACGGTCGTCCCGGCATCACCTTGCCAGCGGGGCAATGAGGATGCCGGGACCATCCGTTTATACGCTTCAGTCAGTTGGACGCACGGATGTGCCGAGCGTGTACTCGTCGGTCCGCGGGATATACTTCAGGCCGTCGCGTGTGCCCCAGGTGTTGACCTGGAAGTGCACGGGAATCAGCCCGACGTCCTCCATGGCAATTTCCGTGGCCTCTGCCAGCAGGTCCTGACGCTTGTCGTTGTCCACTGTCACCAGGGCCTCCTTGAGCAGGCTGTCCATCTCCTCATTGGAGTAACGCCCGCGGTTCGTGGCCCCGAACCCGGCATCCGGCTCGTAGGTTGCCAGAAGCGCACGCAGAGGCGAGGAGGCCTCGCCGGAACCGGCGCCCCAGCCGACCAGCATCACCGAGAACTCGAGGTCAGAGGCACGACCGAAATAGACGGAAACCGGAATGGTCTCGACCTCGGTCTCGATGCCGATGCGGCTCCACATCTGTGCCGCTGCCTGCAAGACCTGCTCGTCATTGATGTAGCGTCCGGCCGGCCCGTGGACTGTCATCTTGAAGCCATCTTCATAGCCGGCCTCGGCCAGCAGTTCCTTTGCGCGCTCGGGCTGGTATTCCGGAACCTCGATGTCCTCGGAGACGCCGAAGAAGCCCTCGGGCAGCAGCTGCCCGGCCGGTATGGCAATGCCCTCCATCACGTCCTCGACGATCGACTCGCGGTCGAGGGCAAGGGACAGGGCTTTGCGCACCCGACTGTCGCGCAGAGGATTCTCGATCTCGCTGCCGTCCTTGGCGGTGATCTGAGGCGTCACCTCGCGATCGCTGTCCAGGTGGATGTAGATCACGCGGTTGGAGATGCCCTGCCAGATCGAGACGTCCTCGTTTTCTTCCAGAGAGGCCACGTCATTGGTGGGCACGGCTTCGACCACGTCGATATCGCCGGACAGCAGGCCGGCGACCCGGGCCGAGGCACTGGTGATCGGTCGGAAGGTCAGGCTGTCCCACTGTGGCTCATCCCCCCAGTAGCCGTCATAGGCCTCCATCTCGACCTCTTCACCGGGCGTGTAGCTGGCGAACTGATAGGGTCC
The DNA here is from genome assembly GCF_000686045.1 of Fodinicurvata fenggangensis DSM 21160. Lineage (GTDB taxonomy): Bacteria > Pseudomonadota > Alphaproteobacteria > Kiloniellales > DSM-21159 > Fodinicurvata > Fodinicurvata fenggangensis. Next base: position 14,444 of record NZ_JMLV01000015.1, on the reverse strand, counting down.
CGTACCGACGGTCGCCTCACCGCTGTTGAAGTCCTCGGTGGAAGCACCTTCCGCGTTCTTCTTGCTGATGATGGCGATCGTGGACAGGTTGTTGGCCATCAGGGGCACGGGCTCCTCGGTATGGAAGCGCACCGTATGGTCGTCGACGATCTCGACCTCACTGATGTCATTGATGTAGAGGCTGAAGCTCGAGGGACTGTTCGGCACGTCCGGCGCCCGTTCGATGGTGAAGGCCACGTCTTCCGCCGTGAAGGGCGTACCATCATGGAAGGTCACGTCCTCGCGCAACTTGAATTCCCAGACCAGGGGATCGTCCGTCACGCCCCATTCGGTGGCCAGGCCCGGCTCCAGGGACTGGTTTTCGTCCTGCTTGATCAGCGGCTCGAAGATATGCCGCGTCAGCGCGTTGTTCGGCGTCAGGTTATGGTAGTGGGGGTCGACGGAAGTGGGTTCCGAGGCCAGGGCGATCGTCAGGTCCTCAGCCGCTGCCGGGGCAGCCGCAAAGGACACGACAAAGGCCGAAGCCATAAGCAGACGGGATCTCATGTCCTATCCTCCTGTTCAGATGAACCGATATGTAATTCTTGTTCTCTTCTTATCTTATCGTTGTACGATAATTAGTTATCACTTATAAGTATGAAACCGCCTTGAAAAAGAATCAACCATGACGTTTTCGCGCGGAATGGGAAGACAACGGACCACAGGACCGGTAGCTCCATGGCCAACGACATCGCCCAAGACCCCATCGCGGACTCCCCTCCCCCTTCGCCACAGGCCAGCACGGAGCGGAATCCACTCTTCATCACCGCCCTGGCCCGCGGGCTGCACGTGCTCGAGGTCTTCTCCAACGGCTGGGAGGCCATGGGGCTCAGCGAGATTGCCAACGCCACCGGCCTGGCGGTGCCCACAGTGCAGCGCGCGGTCCATACGCTGACCGAGATGGGCTACCTGGCGAAGGACGCGCAGACCCGGCGTTACCGCCTGACGCCCAAGGCGCTGGATTCCACCTATCGCTATCTGCAGTCCAGCCCGCTCTACGAGGCCGCGATCCCCGTCGTGGTCGCCCTGCGCGACGAATGGCAGGAAACCGTCAACGTTTCCATTCTCGACGGGCTGGAGGCCATGCTGCTGATCCGCATGCCGGGGGCACGCCGGATCAATCCGACCTCCATGATTGGCCGCCGCATGCCGGCCCATGCCACCTCCACCGGCCTGGCCATGCTGGCCATGCTGCCTCCGGACGAACAGCGCAGACGGCTCCATGACACGCCATTGAAAGCCATGACCGCATGGACCGTCACCGACCCGGCCGCCCTGGAGGAGCGCCTGCAGATCATCCGGCGCGATGGCTATGCCCTGGTCAACGAGGAAGCCGCTGACGGCGAAATCTCCGTTTCCGCTCCGATACTGGATCACGACGGTCGCCTGGTGGCGGCCATCAGCATGACCACCGCGGTCAGTTACTGGTCGGAAGAAGAGGCGCGCAAACAGATCGGACCGGCCATCAAGCACGCCGCACGCGCCATCACCGACACATTGCGCGGCTGGCGCTCCAAATAATCACAGGCCTCGCCGTGCTTCAGGAGATGCCAGCTACCTCTGCTTCGCTTTCTTCGAAGACCGCCATGTGATCGCTAAGCGCCCGGCGATAGGCCGGACGGGCCTCGCAGCGGGCCAGATAGGCCGCCAGCCGCGGCTGCTCCTCGACCAGCGCGGTGCCGCGCAGGATCTGCAGCACGCAGGCCGTCATCAGGTCGCCGAGCGTGAAGCGGTTTTCCAGATACTCCTGATCACCCAGCCAGGCGGCCAGTTGGTCCAGGCGGCGCCGAGCGGCCTTTTCCGCTTCCGGCCGGTGCTGGCGCGCCCAATCCTCTTCGGCATGGAACAGGTCGAGCTCGGCCAACGGCTGGATTGCCGGCTCCAGGGTATTGATCGCAGCGAACAGCCAGGTGATGGCCCGGGCCCGCGCGGCCGGATCCGTTGGCAGCAGGGCCTCGCTGCGCGCGCCGATGTGCAGGACGATGGCGCCAGATTCGAACAGGTTGACGGACTCGTCCTCATAGGCCGGCACCTGGGCGAAGGGCTGGCGAGCCAAGTGCTCAGGGCTGTCCCGCTGGTCCAGGCCGATCAGGCGCGTGCGATAGGGCAGTCCGGCTTCCTCCAGCGCCCAGCGCACGCGCATGTCTCGTACCAGCCCCTGGGCAAAGGGCGGCACCCAGCTGTAGGTCGTAAGCGTGATCATGCTCGTTCTCCCGCATGGGCCTGTTCCAGGCCGGAAATGTCCAGTTTCTTCATTTGCAGCATTGCACCGCTCACCTGCTCGACCTGCTCCGCATCCCCCTCCCGCAACAGGCGCGGCAGCATCCTCGGCACCACCTGCCAGGAAACACCGAAGCGGTCCTTCAGCCAGCCGCAGTGCTGGGCGTCGGGATCTCCGCCCGCACCCAACTGTTCCCAGTAACGATCGACCTCCGACTGGCTGTCGCAGAGAACCTGCAGGGAGAGGGCCTCGGTGAAGGTGAAGGCGTGATCCAGCGCCGAGTCCATGACCCGGAATTCCTGCCCGGCCAGCGTAAAAACGGCCTGCTTCAGCGTACCCGCTGCGTCCGGCCCCTCCCCGTCTTCATAGCGCCAGATGTCGTCAATGCCGGAGTTCGGAAAGAGCGTGGTGTAGTGGTTCATGGCCTCCTCGGCCCGACCGCACTGCGCGCCCGTGAACAGCAGGCTAAGCGCGATCGTCTGCTCGCGCGGCGCACCGTTGACCTGCCAGGTCAGGCCGAAGCGGTCCGCCACCCAGCCATAGCCCTCGCTGAAAGGATAGGCCTGGAAGGGCATCAGGACCGTGCCGCCCTCCGACAGCCGGTCAAACAGGGACCGAGCCTGCTCCACATCCGCACAGCTGACGAACAGCGAGATGGCCGGCGTGAAGCGAAACATCGGCCCGCCGTTCAGCCCGGTGAAGGCGCAGCCGGCCAGGCGGAAACCCACGGTCATGACCGAGCCTTCCGGACGTCCGGCGATCTCGGCCACCGTGCGGTTGTAGCGGGTGGTTTCCTCGATGGCGGAGTCGGGAAACAGCGAGGTGTAGAACTCTGCCGCCGCTTCGGCCTGGTCGTCGAACCAGAGGCAGGGCACGATTGTCTGCTGTGGTGTCATGGGCTGGTCCTTTTCCTGTCCTCGTTCACCGCGGGCTATGCGCCGGGTCCATCCAGAAGGCTTCCCAGATGTGTCCGTCGGGATCCTCGAAGGTGCGGCCGTACATGTAGCCGTGCTCCTCGGGGGCACGGGGTTCCGCTGCGCCGGCCGCCAGCGCCCTGTCCATCAGGGCATCCACCGCCGCCCTGCTGTCCAGCTGCAGAGCCAGCAGAACTTCGGTCGCGCTGTGTGCGTCGGCGATGTCCTTCTTCGTGAAGCGCTTCAGGCTGGCCGGCAGGTGCAACATGGCGCGGATCTGGTCCGAGAGGATCAGGCAGGCCACCTCGTCGTTGCTGAAGGGCTCGTTGAAGCGATAGCCCAGCGCCTCGAAGAAGCGGCGGCTGCGCCCCAGGTCGGCGACCGGCAGGTTGAGATAGATGGCGCCGGGAACGGCACCTGCGTTCTCCTCGGAACAGGTCTTTGAATCGATGTCAGCCATGGCGTTTCCTCTCTTGCAGGTATGGCGTCCGGATCACAGGTCGACCACCGGCGTGAAGCCGCCGTAGATCATGCGCTTGCCATCGAAGGGCATGGGGTTCGCATCCATCTGCAGGCGCGAGTCCTCCATGACCTTGGGCATCGCCTCGTCGCGCACGGCCTGCGAGGGCCAGATAATCCAGCCAAAGACCACCGTCTCGTCTTCCTTGCGTTTCACGGCCATGGGGAACGAGGTGACTTCACCATCCGGAACGTCATCGCCCCAGCACTCCATGACCTTCAGCGCGCCATATTCCTTGAAGACATGCCCGGCGGTCTCGGCATGCTCGCGAAAGGTCTCGCGGTTGGCCGTGGGCACAGCCAGGACGAATCCGTCGATATAGCTCATTTGCTTTTCCTCTTCGTTTGGGGATGGCCATGCCCTTTTAGGTGACCGTGCTTTTTGATTTGGCCGTGCCGTGGAAGACAGAGGCGCCCGACCGCATTCATTGTGCGGCCTCCTGCGCGTTTGCCCAGCTCAGATCAGGTTTCTCGCCATTCAGGAACGGTAGGACGGTGCGGACCATGGCGGGCGCGCCGAACAGCTCGTAGTGGGTCAGGTTCGGCAGGATGGCCAGGCTGTTTTCCGGCATGTGTGCACGCTCCCAGCCGGCATCGCGCTGCCCGCCGCCCAGGCGCTTGTAAAATTCGACCATGTGCTCCAGGCGGATCATGTCGCCGTCGCCGTAGACCAACATCACCGGCGGCTCCAGCGCCTCGACATCCAGCGTGAAGGAATCCGGCTGGCTCAGCAGATCGCCCACTGCATCCAGCAGGTCGGGGAAGGCCGTCACGTCCGGCGCCACGTTGGCATAGGCCTGGTACATGGGCGTGCCCTTCATGGCCTCGGCCTGGTGGGCGCCGATCTGCTCCATCTGGGCCTGGATGCCGTCGTGGAAGCCGGCCCGCTCGAAGGGCGCGGACAGCACCACCAGGCGCCGCACACGCTCGGGCTGCTGGGCCGCCATCTGCCCTGCCACACCGCCGCCCAGGGAATAGCCCATGACGTCGACGCGCTCGTAGCCCAGGCCTTCTACCAGCGCGGCCATGTCCCGACCCATTTCCGTCAGGTCCATGGGCCGTCCGTCCACCAGCTGCGTACGGCCGTGGCCATAGAGGTCGACCCCGATGACCTGCCGGCTCTCGGTCAGCTCCGGCAGGATCGGCGTGAACATCTCGAAGGTCCCCAGCCCACCGTGCAGCAGCAACAGGGGCTCGCCCTCGCCGTGAGTTTCATAGTAGTATTCGACGCCGTTAACGGCGATCTGCCCCGTGCGCCCGGGCTCCGGCCCTTCGGCAAACACCGGCGCCGCCCCGAAGGATAGCGCCAGGTCCACAGCCACGACGGCCAAAAGCTTGCGTCCCCGCATACCAGCAGCCTCTCTGCTTCAATTTATAAGGTTGATATCAACCTATTTAACGGCTGTCAATTGCCAATGAATGCACTCATTGGTGATACGCCGTTTGGTTGGGAACTATGCCGGTCGCGCGGCCTTAAAGGTCGAGAGAGTGGACACTCTCAGATTATCTGCAGTTCCTACTCGAACGCCCATTTCTCATGCTCGATGCGAATGACACGTGGGGCACCGTCCTCATAACGCAGGCGCACGACCGCTCGGCGCTGTTCGCCAAAATTGCGGAAGTCGGCGTTGACGGTGATGAGGCCGCGGAACATGGGGCGGTCCTCGTCGAGGGCAATGCTGAGGTCTGTGATATCGCTGTCCTGGGCGTCGAACAGCGGGTCGGCCTGAAGGCCCTCGTTGGCAATGCGATCCGCGAGTGGTGCCGTGAAGAACTGATCGGCGCGCGACGGGGCCAGCGGGCTGGTCATATTTCCGGATAAGGACTCCAGATGATCGCGGTAGAGCCGCTGGACGAGGCGTTCGGCCTCCTGAGTCGGATCGGGCGCCTGGTCCGCCGCCTCTTCATCGATGACCGCAGAATCCTCCGCAAGGTAACGCTGGGCCACCCAGCCGCGTGTGCTGTAATCTTCATTCTCCATCAGGCACCAGCGCGGCGGCAGGGCGGCGCGTTCGGCCTCGCTCATTTCAAAGAACAGCCCCGGCGGCACCAGGGGCACGCAGGTCACCTGCTGCAGGCCGCGTGCATCATGGGCGAATTCGCCGATCACGTCATAGTCCGTGCCCGGCCCCATACGGGCATTGAGCGTATCGCCAGGCGCGACATCCACGACACGCCAGGCATCCGGTCCGCTGGCCTCCGCCAGCGCCTCTTTTCCGGAGACCAGGAAAACGGTAGAGCCCAGCGCCAATCCCGCCAAACCAAGTCCAAGCGCCTTCGCTGTTTCCATCATGCGCGGTCCCCTTTTCATATCCTTGAAGTCCTGGAAGCTCAGTAGCTACCACAGCGTGATCCAGCACGTCCCCCTGCGAATGAAGGGCTTGCCTATCCTGAAACGATGCCCGTGGACAATCAGCTGCCCTTGTCCCCCTCTGGGCGTTTCCTGATACTCACTGGGCTTGCCACCTTCAGCGGAACAGCCCCCTCTCGCTATGCGCCCCATCAGAACTGATTTCCTGCTGCTCTTCCTGCTCGGCGCCCTTGGGGCCCTGGTCTTCGTGCCCTTGAAGGCCGCGGTCTACCTGCCCGGCGTAGCGGATATGGTGGGAGGCATACTTCCGAGGGCACCTTACTGGCACGGACACGAAATGCTGCTGGGCTATTCCCAGGCCATTCTGGGCGGATACCTGATGACCCGGGCCGGCCCCAGCCGAATCCGTGTGTTCGCCGGCCTCTGGCTGCTCGCCCGTTGCTCCGTCCTCGTTCCGGACCTGGCAGGCCTGTTGCTCTCGGCCACGGCCAACATCGCGCTCATGATCCTGCTGTTCATCGAGGCCGGGTTGCCCTTCCTGCGCGCGGCCAAGCGTATACGTTCCGCCATTCCCGGCATCGTCCTGGCCCTCTTGCTGGTGGCGGAAGCCATCTTCCAGGCCGGGCGCCTGCTGGCCATGCCGCAGCTCAGCGAAACCGCCCTGGGTGCCGTCGCCTGGCTGATCATCCTGATGCTGTTCCTGATGGGCGGGCGCATCACGGCGGCGGCCACCTCGGGCCTGTTACAGCGCAAAGACCTGCCACGTCCCGCAGCCCAGGGACAGCTGGAATCCCTGGGCCTGGCGGCATTGGTCCTGGCCGGCCTGCTTGATCTGACTCCCGTGCCACCGGTGCTGGCGGCACTGCCGGCACTTGCTGCGGCTGGCATCCTCCTGCTGCGTCTGGCCTATTGGCGGGTGTGGCAGGCCCGTGACCGACTG
>NZ_JMLV01000014.1 GCF_000686045.1 Fodinicurvata fenggangensis DSM 21160 | reverse complement strand
GCCATAAAGGCCAGGTCACCAAGTGTTTCCGCATCCAGTGTCACGCCATCGAGAGTGCCGGTGTTCATCAGTTCGACGTAAATGGCGAGATTCTCGAGCGGCGAGTCGATGGTACGCGATTCACCGTCCACCGTGATGACCAAGCGCCCCGCGCTGTCCAGGGACAGCTCGTCCGCCTGGTTGATCAGGGTGATGGCCTCAAGATAGCGGCTGGAGAGAACCCGCGTCGGCGAGCGGGCAATGTTCAGCCGGCTGAATTCGATTTCAGTAACGTTCTCATCGCTGACCGGCTCGCCTTCCTCGTTCAGCGGAATGAGGTTGCCCTCCGCATCGACTGGCTGCGGGTAACCGTCATCAGACTGGACCGCTGTGTCAGGCACACCGTCTCCGTCCTGATCCTCCCAGACATAGAGTATGGGAACGCCGTTGTCGTCGCGAAGGATTACGAAGAGATCCCCATAGAGTCCGCCCTTTGAGATGCCTGAAGTCTGGTTCGGATTGCCGGGCTTGCCGTCGCGGCCCGACTGGCCCGCCCAATCCGGACGGTCCGAATCCTCTTCGTCTTCGCCCTGAGGACTCAGGGCATCATCCAGAAGCGAACGGCCGCCCTTGCCGGACTGCTGTCCACCAGAGCCGCTACCCTTGCCGCCTGCACTTCCCTGGCCGCCCTGGCTGCCCTGGCCTGCCTTGTCTGAAGCTGCATAGGCAGTGTTACCTGGACCATCCAGCGAATTTTCCGACACAAAGCCGGAGAAGATAAGTGCGCCAAGTGCGACACCAGTAAACATTGTATATCTGAATTCGCGTTTCATATTCGTGATACCCTTACTCAATTAATCAGGACCTGGTCAAAACCGCAGGATAGAAAATGCGCCTTCGTGAATGTGAACCAGAGTTTTCAAGTCAAATTAGCATCTACGCAGCCGGGAACACTTAACTCACATTAATACCCAGCTCTTATTCGATATGGCCTCCCAAAATCGGAGGAGCCGAGACTCTGAACCTCAGAACCGATAACCGATTCCAAGGCGTACCAGACTTTCCGAAGGTTCAAAGGAATCCCCTCCACTCTCTCCATAGTTGACTTTGAATGAATCATACTTGGTGTAGGTATAGTCGAGGCGCAGAAAGATGTTCTCGCTGGCGGCCACTTCCAACCCGCCACCAAAGCGCAAGCCACGCTGCAGGTTGTCCTGTGAAGTCTTGTTCGAACTCACCTCGTAGTCGGTGCCGAAATCGGTCAGGACACCACCGATACGCCCATAGAGCATGGCGGCATCATTCAGCAGATAACCGACACGCAATCCCGCACCGTAGGTCGCTTCCTTCGAGAGTTGCACTTTGCGGCCCGAGGGCTGCCGCTCCAGGTCAATATTCCCGTCGGCCAGCTCGATCTCACCCTCGCCACCCAGGTAAACCGGCCCGAAGGTCTGGCCATAGCCAGCGAAGACCCCCCCGGCCAGGCTTTCATCTGCATACTGCGCATCCAGATCTCCCGGGCTCCCGCCTTCTCGAGGGCCCTGGAGGTCATTCTGCAAGGAACCAAAACCCAGCTGCACGCCACCATAGAAACCGTCGAAGTCTGCCTTGAAGTCTTCCCTGTCCTCATCCCGGGTCTGGGCTCCAAAACGATAGCCAATGCCCAGGCGCAGCAGACTTTCATTGTTGGCAAAGTTATCGACCCGCCCGTTGTTCGATGTAATATCGTAGTCTTCATAATTCGTGTGACTGAAGTCCATACGGGTGAACAGGCCACCTGATACCGGAACCTCCATGCCAACACCGAAACGCACGCCAGCAACGGTGTTATCTTCGCTGTAGTCGTTATCACCTTCCCTGTAGGTTGTTTCCATGTCAGCGAGCACGCCAGCCACGCGGCCGTAGATCATGCCACCCGGCAATAGATAGCCGACCAGGGGGCCCAAGCTGCCGGAGAGGTTCTTCTCCACGCCGAAAACTCTATGATTGGGCTCTCGTGTATGGATCCAATCCGCCCTGCTCTGTTCAATATCTGCTTCCAGGGCCAGATAAGCGGGGCCGATGACGGAACCATAGCCGGCAAAAGCCCCTCCACTGAAGCCGTGATCGCCAAAGTCGGATGTCAGGGACCCCGAGCCTGAGGGCGGGCCGCGCTCGCCCTCCAGTTCCGTCCCGATCTTGCCGATAGCCGTCTGAAGGCCCCCATAGAACCCACCCTTCCCGGAGGAGACGCCTGGCAGGTCAAGTTGATCCTCTTCATACTCTGGGGCCAGCTGGACACCGAAACTCAAGAGGAAGCGATTGTCATCGTAATCGTCATCGGGGTCGCTGGAATCACGTCTCAGGAAGCGGTAGTCGGCCCCCAGGTAGAAATTGGGCTGGAAATAGTAGCGTCCACCAAGTGTCGCCACGAAAACATTGTCCTCACGAGAGTCGCCATAATAATCATCCTTGTAATACCCGAGACCGGCATTGGTGCTCAGGTCAGGACGTAACAGGTGCACAAGACCCAGGCCAAAACCGCTGCTGACATAACCCGAGGCTGAAAGCGTCGTTTCCTCGATCGTGCGATCAAAGCTGGCTTCCAATCTTGTATTGGACGCGAAGCGCCAACTGGCATTCAGTCTTGCGTCCCAGGTTTTGATGGTCTCCAGGTCCGCATCCTCATAGTCCTGGAGCATGTATCCGGCCATGGCCTCCAGTTCCAATGTCCGCCCCTGGACATAACGCAGTCCCAAACCGCTCCTGAAGCCCTGTGAATCCCGGTTTAGCCCCCAATCATCCGGCGTGTCCCGATAGCGGCGACGGTCATAGCTTCCCTGGGCGAAGACCTCGTAATTCGGGGACAGTTGGTAACCGACACGCGCCCCTGCCGTATAGAGGTGCCGGTCGCGGTCATCATTGTTAATTGTTCCGAAGTCGGCGCGGCGAACATCGTCGAAATTCAGGAATTGATAGGTTCCGGCAACACGGGTCGTAAAGCGGCCGAAGCGATTGACGGTACCGAGATAGGCCTGGAGGTCATGATAGATCGTTGGCTCTTCGCCATTGACGTCATCGGGTGAATCCCGCCCTTCATGCGCACGCCGGAAGGTCACGCCTCCGATGAGATTGTGCGCCGGCGAAAAGCGATAACGTCCATCGGCCCCAAGATAGTAATCTTCGTAATTCTCGCTGTCGTATTTTCGGTAACGACCAATCTCTGCGCCCGCATTCAATTCAAGATCGAAGTCCTGACCTTCGGCTTCGGCCGTCAGGGAAGGCGTCAGGATGGAAATGAAATCCCCGTCGCGGTCATTGCGCGTCGAGTAAACATTATCGTCATACCCGAAGGACAGGTCCAGACTGGGCTCAAGCACAAAGGGGCCCAGCTTCGCGGCCTTCTGCTCCCCGTCCTGCTTTTCCGGAGGGGACTCCTGAAGCGGCTCAGGTGACGATTGGCCTGTTCTCTCCGGCTCGGGAACGGAATCATCCTCTTGCGCCGAGACAGAAACAACAGGAAGGCATAGAAAAGCCGACAAAAAGGCCGGAAAGCAAAAACGACACCGACAGTCAATCATCTAAAATTCTACCATTAGTTGGAAATTATATCGTCACAGGCCTCACATCCCATTTGGCGTCAGATCGTAATAGCGCTGGCTACAAACAGCAGAGTGCCAGCGTCTCCACCTTCCAACTAGAGCAACTGGGACTTGTGGTTTCCAGACTCAGGCCAACCGGACTTTAGCATGGAGACGCACGCTAATCGTGTACAGCCAGTCCTTCTTTAACCTATGTTAGGATCAGCGCAGGAAATTGCTCTGGCGCCCTCACTTGGCCTGAATGAACCACTTTGTGCAGACCTTTTCACGCCTGCGCCTTGGGCCCCCACAGCTCCAGAAAACCCTCAGGTGAATTGGCAAGGCGTGTCAGTTGTTCCATGTCCAGGATGGTAAGCATCTTATTCTTCAACTCCATGATCCTGGACTTTCGCAAATCGCTTAAAACGCGATTCACGTGAATGGAAGTCAGTCCAAGAGCATCTGCAATGATAGGCTGAGTTAGAGGCATGCGCAGACTCGTCCCGCTGATCAACTGTACGGACCGAACACTGCGCACAGCCAGTTCCATGAACAGGTTGGCCATACTCTCGCGCGCCGTTCGCCGCCCCAGGCTGACTGCATGCTCGGACAACAGCGCCATGTCGCGCGCGCGTATCCACTGCATGTGATTGGCAACTACGGGACAACTATCACACAACCTCTGGAAGCCCTCTCTCGGGATGCTGCAGAGAACCGAGTCAGTCAAAGTGTCAAGCCCATGGGTCATGCCGGCCGAACCATCCATTTCCAAACCGGCAAGATCGCCAGGCAGCAGAAACTGCAAGATCTGACGGCGCCCGTCCGCAAGCAACTGATAGGAGAACAACCAGCCGCTCTCTATATTATAAAGAGGAACGTCCCGTGCACCCTGCAAATAGACAGCGCGAGCAGCGGGGAATAACCGGGGTGGCTGTCGCATGGATTCCAAGCAAGCAATTTCTTCAGGGCCTTTGAGGGCTTGGCAAAGACCAAATTCTCGGAGGTGACATGAGGAACAGCCACTCTTCCAAGTAATCACTGTCATAATGGCCTTTCTAATCTATTCCTGAAATTACGCTTCAGGCTGCCAAGGCATTTGGATACCAAGGCATTCGGCCACTTCTTAAAATAGCAGATTTAATAAGCATCCACAATTCTTCTTTTAAAGTGTCTATATTCCCCGGATTGGTGCCTCGCGGACCCCCTAATGAGAGATTGCAGTTCTAGTTCCTTGGCGTGGTGGAAAGCCGGGCGGCACCCCTTTGCGTCACCTCGACATCCATGGAAGCAATGAAAGGCACCGGCTTCCCATGGCTATCCAGAGACAGCACTCGAACTGATCTTGTTGTGAACTGACTGCTTGCCTTGCACCGTCGACCTTATGCAGCGCTACGGATTGGCTTCTGCCTCACGCAACTGCCGGCGACTGAATGGACGTCCAAGGACAAGCCCCGCAAGCGTCAGAATCAGGGCCACAGCCAGCGCCCAATGCGCGGGCACCAGGGCAAGGGCAGCAGCGGGACCATACAAGACCAGCGAAAACACCCAGCGACCACGCGTTGGCATGCCGGAAAGCAGGATGGACGAGCAGACCACCAGGACACTTCCCGAAAGCGCGGCCTCGAAGATGTCAAACCCGCTGCCGGACCAGACCAGGCCCGGATAGGACAGCAGCATGAAGGGTATGATGTAGGTGACCGCCGCCAGGCGCACGGCATTGACGGCCACGGGCCACCATCGTGTGGAGGCCAGGGACGCGCTCACGAAAACCGCAATGCAGACAGGCGGCGTAATGACCGAGATCGTCGCGTAGTAGAAAACGAACATATGCGCGATCAACGGCTCGATACCAATCGCGATCAGGGCCGGTGCCATGACGGCCGCCACCAGGACGTAAGCCGCCGTCGTGGGAATGCCCATCCCCAGGATCAGGCAGGCCACTGCCACGATCAGGCCCACCAGCACCGTGCTCTCACCCCCAAGCGCGACCGTCAGGGACGAGAGTTTCACGCCAATACCCGTCATGTTGATCAGCGAAACCAGGATCTGGGCGCCGGCCAGCATCAGGGCGATGATGATCACTCCGTTGCCACCTGCAACGAGGGCATCCAGTAGCGCCCGCAACGTTTCCCTGGGGCGCCGGTAAACGGCCAGGTTCAATACGACATATGGCACGACGATACAGGCCATCCCGAACGCCGCCGAAAAGGCCACGGAACGGCCGGCCACCAGCATCCAGATCAATCCCGTCAGGCCCCCGAGCACCGGCAGCAGCCGCACAGGATTGAGCGCCTGGCGCGCAGAGGGAATTTCCTCGCGTGGCACGAAACCGACCTGCTTGCGCAGGGCCACCAGGTCGATCGTGAGAAAGACACCGATGTAGAACAGTAATGCCGGGATCAGGGCCGCCAGGGCAATACGCAGATACTCCACGCCGATCATCTCGGCCATTATGAAGGCGGCCGCCCCCAGGATCGGCGGCGTGATCTGCCCCCCGGTCGAGGCCACCGCTTCCACCGCCGCGGCAAAGGGGGCCGGATAGCCGATACGCTGCATCAGCGGAATGGTCATGGTGCCCGTGGTCGCCACATTGGCCACGGCGCTGCCGTTGACCGTTCCGAATGAGGCGGAGGCCACGGTTGCCATCTTGGCCGCCCCCCCAACGGATCGCCCCGAGATCAGCAGCGCCAGGTCCATGAAGGTCTGCCCGCCGCCGGTGTGCAGCAGCACCGCACCGAACAGCACGAAAGCAGCGATGACCGTGGCGGCAATGCCGGTCAGCGTGCCCCAGAGCCCGATATCGCTGAGATAGAGCGTTTCGGTGATGGTATAGATATCGAAACCGCTGTGTCCCAGCCGCCCGGGCAGCAGGTTTCCAAGAAAGGCATAGGCCAGTCCGGTTATGACGAGTATCGGAAAGATGATGCCGACGGCGCGCCGGGCCAGTTCCAGGATGGTGACGACCAGGACCCCGATCAGGACCATATCCGATGGCTCCGCCCAGGGCAGGGTCGTCAGGATTTCATTGGCCGTCCAGGTTACATGCAGGCAGGCTGCACAGCTCACCAACCAGAGCAGGGCATCGAATCCGCGGGTCACCAGGCGCGACACACCTGAAATCTCCAACGGATAGGAGAGAAAGGCCAGCGTGATGACCAGGGTCAGCATGAGGGAACGCTGGATCAGGGAATCGAAGGCACCGAAAGCGGCTGTATAGAGAATGAATAGCCCGATAAGCAGGGCGACAAACCGCTTCAGCTGAACGCTCATGCCACTATCCCTCTCGGACAACCGGACCCTTCACCGCGAAGGGCCCGGTTGCGGATACTGTCGTACGACGTGTTGTCCGAATGCCGTTCGCGGTCAGTCGGACTCCGGGCGCAGGCGATCCGGCACCTCGACGCCGATCTCTTCATAGTACCGGATGGCACCGGGATGCAGCGGCGTGGTTGCCAGTTCCATGGTCATCTCGGGAATCTGCGAACCCTTGAGGCCCGAGAAGGCCGCGGCCTGCTCGCTGTCGTCCTCGACCACGGTTTTCACGATCTTGTAGGCTGCTTCCTCCGAGAGGTCCGGGGTGGAAACGGCCCCGACACCGAAAGCCCAGGTGGTATAGGCGGGATAGCCTTCCCCGGCCTCGCCCTCGGCGATATCCAGCACTGCCAGGTTGGGAAAGTCCTTGCGCAGGGTGTCGGCCTGGCTTTCGTCCAGCCCGATCAGCGAAATTGGCGTGCTGGTCGCGATATCCATGCTGGAAGCGTCCAGCTGTTTACCGGAGCCGCTTTTCACGTAGCCGATGATCCGGTCATCCTTGATCTGATTGACGATATCACCGGTGGAACCGCGGGCCCAGTCAGGCTGGATATCCAGCAGTTCGAAGACCGCTTCCGTTGTCGCCTCGGTGGCCGAGCCGGTGATGCCGGGATTGAATTCCTGGCCTTCCAGGTCCTCCAGGCTTTCTATACCGGCATCCTCACGCACCACGACGTTCTGCGGCGCGGAGGCATAGACCCAGAGCATCGGGGGTTGGTAGGCCCGGCCTTCGAAGTCGCCGAGACCACTATGTACATCGTAGGCGACGTTGGTGGTCACCAGTCCGATGTCCACCTGGTCGCGCTGCAGGCGCTTCAGATTGTCGATGGTGGCGCCGGTCTCGACCACGTCGGCCTGGATGTCTTCGATGTTGTTGTTGATCAGCTGCGAGACGGCAACGAAGTAGGCGTAATGGCTGGACGATGAAGACGTGGACCCAATCGCAATCCGCTCGTCTTGAGCCAAGGCCGGCGTACTTCCTAGCGCCGCGGCGAGAAGTGTTGTCGCTAACAGTCTCATTCTGTTCCTCCCTTGCATGAAGCTTTTGATATTTCGGGATTAAGGGCCGCAATTTCTGACGGGACATCCAGCATCATGGACAGCAGACGAAAGGAGCTGGTCTTGCCATGGGTGTCCAAGGCCAGCGCAGCATTCACCCCTCCTTCCAGCGCATCCTCGATGACGAAATTGAGGGCTTGGATGTTCGGCAGCTCATAGCGGATGACCTTTTGCACACCGCGATGCCGAAACAGCTCGAGCACGCGCTCTTCGGTCACCTGATCGACCAGAAAGGGCCAGACAGAAGGGTCATATGCGATCACGCTGATGTTCTGGCGATTGCCCTTGTCTCCGGAGCGCCCATGGGCAAGGCGGTGCAACGGCACCTGAACGTACCCAGCTTCACGGACCTCCGTTCCGGACGAATTCTTGGTCATTGCGTCCTCCCCGGAAATTCATCGCGATAATTATCGATAATGTCAACAATGATTGTGTTGTCAGGATGAACAAGATAATTTCCCGGAATGGAACAAGCAGTTGCGCGCAAGAACACCCTGGAGCGCAGCCACAAGGGCTGGACCCAGGTCTATGAGACTCTTCAAGTGGATATTCTCTTCGGACGCGCTCTGCCACGGGAACGCCTGGTCGAGGACGACCTGATTGCGCGCTTCGATGCAACCCGTCACGCCGTTCGCCGTGCGCTTGACGCGTTGGAACGTGAAGGGCTTGTCCAGCGCCAACCCAACCGTGGAGCCCGGGTAAGGGATTATTCGCGCAAGGAGGTGGAGGACCTTTACCAGATTCGCACGGCCCTGGAGGAACGCGCCGCCGCCCTGGTGCCAATGCCGGGAGATCCGGCCTATGTGGAGACGCTCAAGACACTCGCCGCACGGCATGAGCGTGCCTCCCGGGAACAGCGCTATCTCGACCTCTCCCGCATCAACAATGAATTTCACGAAGCCCTCTATGCCGGCGCTGGAAATCCGGAGCTCTCGGCTGCCATCCGCCATTATTCGCTGATGACCCAACCGATCCGAAGCCGGGGCTTTTCGAACAGCGAACTGCGCGAAACGGCGATCCGCGAGCACTGGCAGATGGTCTCCGCCATCGAATCCGGGGACCGCACGGCACTCCTGCAGCTCTGTCGTGTGCATATTGAAGGGCCAAAGGACTACTACTTGGAAACCAATCCCGGACTTTAGGGGTGCACAAAGCCTCTCACTCTGTGGATTGAACTGTATCGGAACTTCAGTTTAGATTATCGATAATCTAAACCATAAAACGAAGTGCAGGGAGATAGCATGTCCTTCTGGATCGGTTCTGGGGCCGGGTTTTCCGGTGACCGCGTCGATGCGGCCGGCCCGGTCGTTGCCGAGATCGCCAGGGGAAATCCCGAGGGCGGCGCCATCATCTTCGAGACCATCGGGGAACGCACCCTGGCGCTTGGACAGCTGGCCCGCCAGCAGGACCCGGAGAGCGGCTACGAACCCCTGCTGCCTGAGATCATCCGTCCGATCCTGAAAGATGCTGTCGCGAACGACATCGCCATCATCGGCAATTTCGGTTGCGCCAATCCACCGGCAGCCGCCCGGGTCATCCGGCAGATTGGCCACGAGCAGGGCCTGCACGACCTGCGCATAGCCGTGATCGAGGGCGATGATGTCCGCGACTCCATCGATCTGGAGCGGCACGCGCTCTGGGACGCAGATCGCGACCAGCCGCCGCCGCAGGGCGAAATGGTCTCGGCCAATGCCTATATCGGCGCCGCAGCCATTGCCAAAGCAATCACGGCCGGCGCCCAGGTGATTGTCACGGGCCGCGTGGCCGATCCGGCCTTGGTCCTGGGTCCTCTTGTGGCCCACTTCGGCTGGTCGTGGCAGGACAACGAGCGGCTTGCTGCCGGCACCCTGGCCGGGCACCTGTTGGAATGCGGGGCCCAGGTCACCGGCGGTTATTTCGCGGATCCGGGCTGGAAGGATGTGCCGGAACCCGAGAACATCGGATTTCCCATTGCCCAGGTCGAGGCCGACGGCCGCTTCATCCTGACGAAACCCGCTGGTACAGGCGGCCTTGTCGACCTCAGAACCGTCAAGGAACAGATACTCTATGAGATCCATGACCCGGGCTGCTACCTGACGCCGGATGTGGTTCTGGACATCACCGACGTGTCCCTGGAACAGCTCGGCCCGGACCGTGTGGCGGTCAGCGAGGCACGCGGGCACGCGCGGCCCGACAGCCTGAAAACCACGGTGGGATTCATCGGCGACTGGCTGGGCGAGGCCGAGATTTCCTATGCCGGCCCCAATGCCTTCGCGCGAGCGAGGCTGGCCGCGGAAACCATCGAGAAGCGCTTGGTCCTGCGCAATCTCGAGCTGCGCCATCGCCTGGACGTGATCGGCATCAGCAGCGCCTTCGACAGCGATGGGGGCGAACTCTGGCGCGCGGCCGTAGAACAGGCCCCGGAACTCCTGCCCGAAGACCTGCGCGTACGCCTGGCGGTCAGCGGCATGGAACGTGATCAGGTGGCCGCAGCCCTCCAGGAAGTCCTGGCGCTTTACTGCTGTGGCCCGGCCGGCGGCGGAGGCCAGCGCAGTCGCATCAGCCCGCGCATTGAAACCCGTTCCTACATGGTGCCACGAACCGAGGTGAAAAGCTCCTACAGCTTTCTGTGACCAGACAAGCTGGAAAAACACCAGACTGAGTTACTCAGGAAACACCCGGAAGACCTTTCTTAGCGAACTTGGGAGGCGACAGAAGGGGCCACACCATCGATCACCTCCGTGAAATCACCAACTCGCGCCACCGTTGCAAGGGCCGACCGACCGAACTTCGATGGGGTCGCCAACAGGAACGTTCGGCTGGCAGCACGCATCGCCGCCTGCTTCACAGTTATCTTGGACAGGCTGAAGTCCATCACCCTGCCCTCTACGTCAACACCGGAGCAAGCGATCAGCGCCAGATCGAGTTGCATCCCGGAGAGAGCGAGCACAACCTCCTCTCCAACCAAGGATCCATCGCGGCCAGCAACACGCCCCCCCAGCACTCGAACCTCGTGCCTAGAAGCATCAAAGGCCAGTGCCGCGCGGATACTGGTGGTGAAAACCTTTAGGCCACGCCGGGTATTCAGGGCCTTGGCTGTCATCTCCATTGTTGTACCGACATCGATAAACAGGCTGGTTCCATCATTGATCAGCGCGGCCGCTGCCTCGGCTATACGACGTTTCTCCTCCACAGCGACACCGGCTTTATGCTCATGATCAAGGCGAACCGCCTCCGATTCGCCGATGGGCCCGGCTCCCCCATGGAAGCGCTGAAGCAGTCCCGCCTCGGATAGGGCAATGATGTCCCGTCGGACGGTCTGCGCGGAAACTCCGAAATCCTCGGACAGACTGTCAATCGTGACGAAGCCCTGCCGCTCGGCAAGACGCAGAATGTGCTTCTGCCGTGGACTCAACTCCCCCAAGGATAACGAAATCTCATGTCGTTTCGGGATGTCTTGCGTCACTGCATCTAGGCCAGTTGCGAAAGGATCAAGTCCGATGTAAGAAAACTTACATTACCACAAGGAGACGGCAATGCAAACCGACAGCTACCTGATCGCCCAAGAAAGTATATACGGCCCTCAAGGACGTCTTGACCCTTGGTTTTGGCACTGGCTGCCGGAGGAGAGCCCCGCCAAGGCGATGGCGGCGTCACCGCGCCGAGCTTTGGAGCACCTGGCCCGCACCGGGGAAATGCGTCGCATTCCTGTAGGGGTCATCGGCCCACGCGAGGCCACAGACGAACAGCTTGGCTTGGCCGAAGAGATCGGCTCCGCATTGGGGCGCCTGAACCTGACGGTAATCTGTGGAGGAAAGACAGGGGTGATGGAGGCTGTCGCCCGCGGCTGCCACACCGCTGGTGGACTTAGTGTTGGCTTGTTGCCTGATCACGACTGGCGGACTGCGAACGATTACATCGCCCTGCCCATCGCCACGGGAATGAGCGAGGCGCGCAACATGATCATCGCAAAATCCAGTGTCGCGTTGATAGCGGTCGGCGGCTCATACGGGACACTGTCGGAAATCGCTTACGGCCTGCATTTCTCCAAGCCGGTGATCGGCCTGGCTGGGGCCCATGCCATAAAGGGGGTGGAGATCGTTGCCGACGCCGCTGCCGCCATCGACCGCCTGGCGGCTCACCTGCTCGCATCGGCTGCGGGATAAATATCCACGGAATGTAATATTACCTACACAATTAAATGTATAATGGAAGAATAGTTCCATTCCTGGAGGCAACGTGAACGCCATCCCCACCCTCGAGCTTGGCGACGTGACGCGGCGCTTCGGCGAGCAGACTGTCTTGGACAGCATCTCGCTTGCCATTCCGCCCGGCAGCTTTACGTCGTTGCTGGGAGCCTCGGGCTGTGGAAAGTCCACAACCTTGCGAATCATGGCCGGCCTTGATCGACCGACAGCTGGCGCAGTGCGCCTGGAAGGCCAAGAAGTGAGTGCACTGACTGCTCACGAACGCAATATCGCTATGGTCTTCCAGTCCTACGCTCTCTATCCGCATCTCACAGTGGCGCAGAACATAGCCTTACCGCTTACTATGAAAAGCCTGTCCGCCTTCGGGCGCTTGCCGCTGCTCGGCACCCTGATCCCCGGAACGGCAGCAGCTCGCAAGGAGATCCAAACAAAAGTCTCGGCGGCCGCCGAAATGCTGGGATTAAGCCATCTGCTCGATCGCAAGCCGGGTACCCTTTCGGGCGGACAGAAACAGCGCGTTGCACTGGGACGGGCCCTGGTTCGCGATCCGGTCCTGTTTCTGTTGGATGAGCCGCTCTCCAATCTCGATGCACGACTGCGCGTACAGATGCGGGCAGAGCTCGTAGCGCTCCATCGTCGAACCGGGAAGCCCTTCGTTTACGTAACGCACGATCAGGCCGAGGCAATGGCCATGTCCGATCAGGTGATCGTGATGATTAAGGGCAGTATCGCCCAGGCTGGCACACCACGCGAACTTTACGAACGCCCGACCTCACTCGCTGTGGCCGAATTCGTGGGAACGCACGCGATTAATCTGATCACACCGCAACAAGGCGCAGGAGAGATACTGTCTTCAGCGGCGCGTGCAATCCTGGGAGTACGACCGGAGCATGTGGTCCCTGCCCCACACGGCAGCTTCATCGCAAAACTCAGAAGCGTAGAATATCTTGGCTCTGAGATCGTGCTGACCCTGTGTACCGAGCAGGGCGTCGAACTGAAATCGATTGCGCCCGGAACTTTCGAGCCACCTCTGCAGGGCGATAGTGTGCGGCTGAGCTTCGATCCAACCTGCACACACTTATTCCATCCCGAAACAGGAGCACGGATTGGAGCGCCGGAATGTCGTTCCTGACGCGCAGCCAGCGCGAAACACTGACTGATGTCTGGTTGACCGGTCCGGCAACCCTTGCGCTGCTGATCTTCATCTTCCTGCCCATTATGATCGTCACCATTCTCTCCTTCTCGGACTATCAATTCGGTGCACGAGACCTGAGTTGGGTCGGCTGGGAGAATTACATCACCCTCTTCACCTCGGCCATCGGACAGCGGGCGATCGTCAATACACTGATCTATGTCGCCATCGTCATACCTTTTTCGGTGGTCTTCGCACTGCTTGTTGCCATCGGTTTGCACCGGATGCTGGACTGGGCGCCAGCTCTGTCACGGATCCTGCGCACAGTGTACTTCCTGCCAGTTGCGGCGACTTTGGTGGCCATGGCTGTGGCCTGGCAGATGCTGCTGCATCCGAATCTCGGCCTTGTAAACAAGGTACTAAGTACGCTCGGAAGCGCTCCCCAGAATTGGCTAAGCGACCGAGGGCTCGTTCTCTATACCTTGGCAGCAATCGGTATCTGGCAGAGCGTGGGTTATAACATGGTCCTGTTCCTCGCTGGCCTCTCCGCCATCCCGGAGGACATTTACGAAGCGGCGGAAGTTGACGGGGCCGGCGGTGCTTGGGCGCGGTTTTGGACCGTAACCTGGCCGATGCTGGGGCCGACGACACTCTTCGTACTCGTCGTCACCGCCACCAATGCCTTCCGTGTATTTGAAACTGTCGCAACGCTGACCCGCGGGGGGCCAGCCTTCGCCTCAGAAACACTGGTATATGCGCTTTACCGCGAGGGGTTTGTCTACTTCAAGGCGGGCTACGCCAGTGCAATAACTGTGATTTTTTTCGCAATCCTCCTGACTCTGACGCTGGCGCAAATGCGCCTCGTCGAACGCAGAGTGCATTATCGATGAGCAGAAGGATGATCTCTCGTAGCGTGTCTACACTGCTCTTGCTGGCAGGAGCCACGCTGATTTTGCTGCCTTTCCTCTGGATGCTCTCGCTCTCGCTAAAACCGCAGGACGAAATCTTTGCCAGCACCATCGCCCTGTTCCCCTCGCGCCTGGAATGGGGAAATTACGTCAAGGCCTTCACAGAGACGAATATTCCGCTCTTCCTCTGGAATGGCTTCGTTGTGGTCGCAGGGATTCTGTTTTTCCAGCTCCTGTTCTCGATCCCCTGCGCCTTTGCCTTGGCTCAGCGGAATTTCCGACTGCGAACCGTCGTGTTCGGACTGGTCCTGGCAGCACTTCTGGTGCCATTCCACGTAACCGCCATCCCGATCTTCCTCGGTCTGGCAGCTGTGAACCTCCTCGACAGCTACGCGGCTCTGATCCTGCCCTTCATCCCCACGGCCTTCGGCATCTTCCTGTTCCGCCAGTTCTTCGCACAGATGCCGACGGAACTGTTCGATGCCGCACGGGTTGATGGCCTATCCGAAACAGCGGTGGTCTGGCGGATCGCCTTTCCCCTGGCGCTGCCCGCCGCCACGGCGTTCGCGATTTTCTCGGTGACAGCGCACTGGAATGATCTGTTCTGGCCATTGATCGCAACGACGAGTCCGGAAATCGCCACCCCACCTCGCGGCATCCTTTATTTCCGTGATCAAGAATCGGGCGACGATGTAGGTCCGCTGATGGCCGGCGCCGTGATCATTACCGCTCCACTGGTCCTTGCCTTCCTCTTCGCACAGCGGAAGTTCTTGCAAGGACTGGCAGCAGGGGGGCTTAAGGGATGAGCAATACACAACCAAGAGTGCGGGGCAGAACCCGCCAAAACTCCGACCAGCAACCGCACACAATGGAGTCCTGCACATGAGAACCCTTCTTGCCGCAACCGTATTGGCGCTGACGGCCACAAGTGCCGCTGCCCAGACCGAACTCCGCGTCCACTATGCAATCCCCACCATTTGGTCCGAGACCCAGGATGCCCTGGCTGAGGCCTTCATGAAGGAGCATCCGGAGGTCAGTATCATTCTCGACGGACCTGCTGAAGGATACCCTGAAGGCGTACAAAGGCTATTGCGAGAAAGCGTGGCGGGAACGGCCCCGGATGTGGCCTATGTCGGCTTGAACCGCTGGCGAATTCTCGAGAATCGAGACCTGATCCAGCCTCTCGATGATTTCCTTGGCGAGAATCCGGAGACACAGGGTTACACGCCAGCGCTTCTGTCACTGGGCCATTATCAGGATACGCAATACACTCTCGCTACGTCTGCCTCCACCTTGGTGATGTACGTGAACCCCGACTTGGTGGAGCAAGCCGGCGGCTCGATGGAGGATTTCCCGACCACCTTCGATGGAGTGATTGAACTGGCCGCAGAAATAGACGCACTGGGAGACGGGATCGACGGTATCTGGATCGATCGGCATGACTGGCGTTTTCAATCACTTCTCGGCTCCTACGGCGGCCTACCGATGAATTCGGACGAGACGGATATCACCTTCGACGATGAAGCTGGTATCGCTGCGGCCACGCTCTATCAACGCTTCGCTGAAGAGGCAGGCATGCCCTCCTATACCGATTCCGATGCGCGACAGGCCTTTCCTGCAGGTACGCTTGGCATCATGTTCGAAAGCTCTTCCCTTCAAACTCGGTTCGAGCAAGGCGCTGGCGACAATTTCGAGGTTACGGTTCGCTCCCTGCCGATCGCTGCCGAAGATCCCTCGAATGTCTGGTTCCCAACCGGGGGGTCGGCGATCGTGATGTTGACCGAGGACCCCGAAAAACAACAGGCTGCCTGGGACTATATCTCGTTTGTCACAGGCCCCGAGGGGCAGCGGATCATTGTCGAGAATACCGGTTATGCGCCAGCAAACGCCCAAGTGCTCGAGGACCAGACTTATCTGGGCTCCTACTACGACAAGGATGAGAACGCTCGCATTGCGCACACGCAAGTCGCGCAGTATGCCGGTCCCTGGTACAGTTTTCCTGGTCCCGAGGGCGTAGCTGTGACCGACATGATCGCCGCCGCCATGGTCGATATCACCGAAGGTGCAGATCCCGAAGCTAGGGTCAAGGAACTGGCCCAAACGCTGCGTATGCAGCTGGGCATGCAATAAGCGCAGGAAACGGCGGCCCTGGCCAGGGTCGCCGTTTCCTTTTTCATTCAGCGTAGAGTATATTTTCTGCCCGAAGTAATCTTGGCTGGCAGCCTCCAAAGGGTCGTCGCATCTCGCTGCCCTCGGAACTGAACGTCTAACCCTCGTCCAGCAACTCGTAGCTTTCCGGGTTATCCGGGCAGAGACCCAATTCGCACTCCACAAAGGTAGACCCGGCGTTCACGAGGGTCAGCAGCGTGAAGAAAAACAGGGCCACGAGCCCCAGCCCCGTCGCGCCGCGCCAGCCTTCCCGCTTGATCATTCCGGGCGTCGGCCGGAACTGGTCCTCGAACAGCAGCAGCAGGGCCGAAGCCACGATGATCAGACAGAACGCGATCAAGGACCAGGTGTAGAAGTGCAGCCCGAAAAGCGGATCGCCATAACTGCCGCTGCCCGGCACGATGTGCAGCAGCACCTGGCGCGTGGCCACGCCGGCCCCGACGGCCGCCCCCAGAATCGCCACACCGTAATGGCTGGGGCGCGGACCAATGACCACGTTCAATGCGAAACCGAAGCCAGCCAGGACAAAACCGACCCGCTGCAGCAGGCAAAGGGGACAGGGCAGGTCATCCAGCAGGAATTGATCCAGGAAGGCAAAGGCCAGGAGTCCGGAAATTCCCAGAAGGATCAGCGCATTCAGTTGG
This sequence comes from Fodinicurvata fenggangensis DSM 21160, assembly GCF_000686045.1. GTDB lineage: Bacteria > Pseudomonadota > Alphaproteobacteria > Kiloniellales > DSM-21159 > Fodinicurvata > Fodinicurvata fenggangensis. Next base: position 76,860 of record NZ_JMLV01000014.1, on the reverse strand, counting down.
CGCGACAGTTCGGGCGTGATCATGAAGCTGGCCTCACCACTGCAACGACAAGGTGTCGGTGGCGTGCAAAGCAAAGAGTCCCAGCGTCACCACCAGGCTGAGGAACCACAGCCCCATGCCAAGCTCCCGCTTGTTGCCGGCCAGGGCGACCAGTCCGGCAAACAGCAGTAGGAACGGCAGCACCATCATGAATTCACATCCCCGTTTGTTCCAGGCAGCCTTGTTCTATGGATTAGACCTGTTTCGGGTTGGCTGCCGACCCTTTCGCGTAACACAGTCCCCACATGGCTGTCATGGAGACATTTCCCCCGACTGGTCCAAGCGCCCGGATCCTATGGTCTGAAAGCAAGGCGGGAGGGCCCTTGTGGAGTCCTCCCGCCTTTGAACGAAAACTTCTGTCAGAACCACCTTGCCGTCATGCGGCCCGGACGTTCTTCAGGAAATCATCCACGCCCTTCTGCAGCTCGCTGGCCGTCTCGCCCAGCTGACGGGCGCTGGAAAGCACCTGCTCGGCGGCAGAGCCACCTTCGGCCGCCGCCTGGCTGACCTGCTCGATGGAGCCGGAGACCTCGTTCGTCCCTTCGGCCGCCTGCTGGACGTTGCGAGAAATTTCGTCCGTCGCCGCATCCTGCTCCTCCATCGCCGCGGCGATGGAACTGGCAATCTCCTGGCTTTCGCGGATGCGCGAGCTGATCTTGCCAATCGCCTCGACCGTCTCGCTGGTCACGCCCTGCATCTCGGAAATCTGCTGGGAAATTTCCTCGGTGGCCTTGGCGGTCTGGTTGGCCAGGTTCTTGACCTCGCTGGCCACCACGGCAAAGCCCTTGCCGGCTTCGCCGGCCCGGGCCGCCTCGATGGTGGCGTTCAGCGCCAGCAGGTTCGTCTGCTCGGCAATGTCCTGGATCAGCTTCACCACATCGCCGATCTTGTCGGCCGAGCCGGCCAGGACATTGACCGTTTCGGAAGTCCGATCCGCATCCTCGACCGCCGAATCCGCCGTCTTGGACGAGGTCGACACCTGCTGGCTGATCTCCTTGATCGAGGCAGCCATCTCCTCGGCCGAACTGGCCACGGTTTGCACGTTGGTCGAAGCCTGGGTCGCGGAGGCCGCAACGCTGGTTGCCTGCGCGTTGGTCTCTTCGGCCGAAGAGGTCATGGTCTGGGCTGCGGCCTCCAGTTCATTGGCCATGGAGCCGATGGCCTGCACCATCTGGCCCACCGTTTCCTCGAAACGGGTCGCCATGGCGTTCATGGCCTGTTTCTTCTCTTCCTCGGCCTTCTGCTTCTGGGCCTCAGCCTCGGATTCCATCTCCCGGGTGCGGACCAGGTTGTCCTTGAAGACCTGCACCGCTTCAGCCATCTGACCGATCTCGTCCTTCTGGCCGACAGCCGGGATATCGATAGATAGGTCCCCGTCCGCCAGGCTGTCCATGGTCCCCGTCATCGCCTTTACCGGCCGCGTGATGGCATGCGCGATCAGCCAGGCAACCAGAAGGCCCAGGGCAACAGCACCGGCCGTCAAGGCGAGCGAAAGCTGCTCAGCCAGGGTTGACTGTGCCTCTGCAGCTTCTGCAACCTGGGACTGTTTTTCGGAAGATATGTAGCGGATGTCCGAGGCAAGCCCGAGTGTTTTCTGTCCCAGCTCCGTGATCTCGGCCTCCTGCTCATTGAGAGAGTCCAGGGTTTCAGCCAGACGGGCAAAGCCACGCTCATAGCTTTGCAGCATGGCAATGGTGGCTTTGATTTTCTGCGGCTGATCCGGAACCAGTGTGGACTCCGCCAACTGACCCAAGCGTTCGCGCAGGTCCGGCAGCAGCTCCAGGACCTCGTCGCGATCGGCCGCATCCTCACCCTGAAGATAGCGGGCCGCGACCGTGCGCAACATCTGATAGTCATTGTTGACGCCGGCGATAATCCCGATGTCACCCAGGTCCTGGCCCGCAATCTCGGCTTCCTGCAATTCCGTGATGCTGGCACGTGCTTGGGCGCCCAGGGCATTCAGGGTCGCGGCAATGATTCCTTCCCGCTGCTTGCGCAGGCTGACCAGGTACTCGAAGAGGTCGCTATAGCTGCGCTGGTTGCTCAGGATCTGCTCGATCGAATCCTGGTTTCCCTGGGCCTGCATCAGACCCTGTGCCGCCTCGAAGTGCTCGATGGCATTCTGATTTGCCTTTCTGAAGGCCTCGACATCAGCATTCGCGCCTGTGTTCATGAAGCTCGTCACGGCCAGGCGCGCCCGGATAATCTCGGACTGCGCCGATGCGGCCAGTTCGACAATCTCACCTTGTGCGGAATACTCTGCCAGGTTCTCCGAACCCTGCTTTGAGCTCACGAAGGAAACGATCCCCAGAGCCGCCATCAGGACAAGGATAATGGCAAAGCCGGTAAAGATCTTGGTGCTGATTTTTAGGTTGCTAAAGAAGCCTGCACGCGAAGTTTTCTTCTCATTCATTGGAGTTCTAGCCTGCTACGGAAGGTGTTGAAGTCCCCACAGGGTGAAACAGAAAACCTTTTGAAAAGGTTAAATACGTCAAAGTTTCTGAAACGTGCGCTGAACAGACTTCTTAACTTTTCAGGTTACGCCTCCCCAGGCTCGGCGCCCAGAAACAAGGCGGGAGAGTCTTTGACTGACTCTCCCGCCTGTGTATGGACACCTCTGTCAAAACCAGCTTGCCGTCATGCAACCCGGACATTCTTCAGGAAGTCGTCCACGCCCTTCTGTAGCTGCCCGGCGGTTTCGCCCAGCTGACGCGCGCTGGAAAGCACCTGCCCGGCGGCAGAGCCACCTTCGGCCGTCGCCTGGCTGACCTGCTCGATGGCACTGGACACCTCGTTCGTGCCCTCGGCCGCCTGCTGCACGTTGCGCGTGATCTCGCCGGTGGCCGCATCCTGCTCCTCCATCGCTGCTGCTATGGAACTGGAAATCTCCTGATTTTCGCGAATCGTGGAACTGATCTTGCCGATGGCTTCCACCGTCTCGCTGGTCACACCCTGCATGCCGGAGATCTGCTGCGAGATGTCCTCGGTGGCCTTGGCCGTCTGGTTGGCCAGGTTCTTGACCTCGCTGGCCACCACGGCAAAGCCCTTGCCGGCCTCGCCGGCCCGCGCCGCCTCGATGGTGGCATTCAGCGCCAGCAGGTTCGTCTGCTCGGCAATGTCCTGGATCAGCTTCACGACGTCACCGATCTTTTCGGCGGAGCTCGCCAGTACGTTCACCGTATCCGAGGTACGATCCGCGCCCTCGACTGCCTCGGTGGCTGTCTTCGAAGAGGTCGCCACCTGTTGGCTAATCTCGCGGATGGAGGCGGCCATCTCCTCAGCCGAACTGGCCACGGTCTGCACGTTGGACGAGGCCTCGACCGCCGAGGCGGACACGCTGGTCGCCTGGGAATTCGTCTCCTCGGCCGATGAGGTCATGGTCTGCGCCGCGGCCTCCAGTTCGTTGGCCATGGAACCGATCGCCTGAACCATCTGGCCCACCGTCTCCTCGAAACGGTTCGCCATGGCGTTCATGGCCTGAGTCTTCTCTTCCTCGGCCTTCTGCTGCTGGACTTCGGCTTCAGCCTCCATCTCTCTCGTGCGGACCAGGTTGTCCTTGAAGACCTGCACCGAGTCGGCCATAGCGCCAACTTCGTCCTTTCGTCCTCGCGCTGGAATCTCAGTGTCCAAGCTACCAGAAGCTAGGCTCTTCATAGCCAAGGTCATGCGAGAAATGGGGCCTCCGATACCTTTCGAAAGAACAAAACCCATAAGCAGAGAAAGGGTGAAAGCTCCAATAACGCTTACTAAAGCGGCATTGGAAGCTATAGCAGCCGCTTCAGACTGAGCAGCATTCCGTGTTTCCAGGAGATTGCGCTCTACATCTGCAATTTCTGTGAGCTTGGCTCGGAAACCATCCATGGATTCCTTGCCCGCGCCACTCGCTTCCATGGCGCGTGCTTGTTCACGCGTCGCGGGATCGGACATCAACTCGATCTCTTGTTTGGCGACCTCGTTGCGCCAGGCAAGAGCAAGACTGTTAAGTTCTTCCAAACGTGCCTGCTGTTGAGGGTTATCCGACGTGAGTTGTTTTGCTTCTTCAAAAGCCTCTTCGTATTGCCTCACCCCTACTTCGTAAGGCTCGAGAAAGCTTTTATCATTCGAGATCAGATAGCCCCGCACGCCGGTTTCCTGATTGATCATGCCCTCCAGTGTCTCATCCAAAGCCCCCAATACTTCGTAAGTATGGTCCTTCCAGGCTGCGCTTTGATCGAGAAAATTAAGCCGATCAATGACGAAGGCATTGATACCGCCTACCAGGACAGCAAGCATTCCAAATCCAATGATTAACTTCCATGCGATTTTTAGGTTATTGAATAGTGACATAACACTGCCTTTGGATGCCGCCCTGTAAGGGACTGGGATTAGAGATGAACGGTTTATGCGCCTTATTCCTTTTCAATCGGTTAAGAAATCGGCGTGAATACCTTGTATTCAAAAAGAGAATGGCTTCTTTATTCTTGATTTATTGCGTAATTGAGATTTCATAAAATAAAATATGACAATATTTCTTAGGAGCCTATTAGTGGAACATGTAAGCATTCATCTATAAGCCCTTGAAGATACTATGGCCCGGACAATTAAACCGGCAGATTTTGGCCATTGCGCCGGAAAGCCGGAAACAAGATCCCCTTGATCATCTAACTGGGATCATTGTCCTTGGCTCACGCAAGCGCCCCCGCTACACCAGGATCCCATGTCACCAGCAGAGAAACCCTCTCCCTCCACCGCTGCGAGCGAAACAGACTTTGCGCGCCCCGAGCGCCTGAAGCTGCTTGCTTTCGGTTTCCTGCTGGCCTTCTTCTCCAGCTTCGGACAGACCTTCTTCATCTCGCTCTTCAGTGCGGATTTCCGCGCAAGCTTCGATCTCTCCCACGGCGGCTTCGGCACGGTCTACTCCCTGGCAACGCTGGCCAGCGGTCTGTCCATGATCCGCATTGGCGGACTGCTCGACCGCATGCCGCTGAGGCGCTTTGTGATGGCCACGCTTGTGGGACTCAGCATCGCCTGCCTGCTGACCTTCTCGGTCCAGAGCGTGCTCATGCTGGGGATCGCCCTCTTTCTGCTGCGGCTCTGCGGCCAGGGCCTGATGGTGCATGCCGCGATCACCAGCATGGCGCGCCATTTCGAGCGCAGCCGCGGCAAGGCCATTGCCTTTGCCACCATGGGAAATCCGGCGGGGGAAGCGGTGTTCCCCCTGACCCTCGTCGTGGTGACGGCGGCCGTAGGCTGGCGGAACACCTGGCTGTTGGCGGCAACTTTCCTGTTGCTCGTCCTCTTGCCGGTGGTGCTGCTCCTGCTGCGCGGTGGCCAGGCCGGCAGCTTCCAGCCAAAGGGAGGCAGCAGGTTCCGCCTGGGCCCCTTCGTTCGCCAGCCCCGATTCCTGCTCATGCTTCCGGGCCTGATGGCCTCGGGCTTCATCAGTACCGGTGTCTTCTTTCACCAGATTCATATCACCGAGGTAAAGGGCTGGGACCTTGCCTGGTTCGCCACCTGTTTCGTCGGCTTTGCCGCGGCCTCGGTCTGCGCAACCCTGCTGTCAGGCGTCCTGATCGACCGCCTGACCGCACGGCGAATCATGCCCTTCTACCTGATTCCTCTGGCACTGGCCTGTCTTGTGATGTCCCTGGGTTCTGCGCCCTGGGTTGCCCTGGCCTACATGCTGCTGGCCGGCCTGACCGCAGGGTCCAACACCTCCGTCACCACGGCCATGTGGGCCGAAACCTATGGCACGGCGCAGTTGGGCTCGATCCGGGCCGTGGCCGCCGCCCTGATGGTCATCTCCACGGCGCTCGCCCCCGGCCTGCTGGGCCTACTGATCGACGCAGGCGTCAGTGTCGATGCTCTGCTGGCCGGCTGTTCAGCCTACTGCCTGCTTGGGATCGTGATGTATGGACTGGTCTTCAGGCGCGACATCAAGGGAACTTCCTCTTCCTAGAGGAGGTTCCTGGATTTTCCGCATCCCTTCTGCTGCCGAAACGAAAAAGGCGCCGAGAATTCCCCGGCGCCTTTCTCAATCAAGAAGTTCTGGGCGAGTTGTTCAGAACGGCGCTTCTTCGCCGGCCTGCTCCATCATCTTCTTCATGGCATCGGGCATGGGCACGACGGTCAGGCCTTCGGGCGGCGAGAAATGGCTTTCGTCCTGGGACGTGCGCTGGAGATTGCGCAGCACGGCATGGCCCTGTTGGTGTTCGACTTCCATGGGGATGTAGTCGTCGGTCAGGCAGGTTTGCGAGCCCTGCACCTCCCAGATGGTGCAGGTTTCACCATTCACCGTCTTGGTCTCGCCTGTGTCCTCACCTTCCATCAGGCCCATGTCGTCGATCTGTCCCTGCAAGGCCTGGTCGCCCATCTGGTCGCTCCAGATCGTCATCTCGCCATTGCGCATGTTGCGCAGCATGCCGCCAGAGGCTCCTTCGGACTGGCCCTCGACGCGCATGGTCTCGAGGTCACTGGAATAGCGGACCTTCATGCCGGAGGAGTCGGCGCCCGGATCGGCCCATTCGCCCTCGAAGTCGGTTTCGGGCAGCGGCATGGTTTCTGCTGCCACAGTGGCCGGAGTCGCCAGCAAAAAGGCGCTCAATGTCCAGGAGAGAATTTTCATGAACCTTTTCCCTTCGGCGTTGGATTGCGTCATTGCCCACGGATCCCGCTGTTGGAGTCCACGGCAGGTCAGCGGCTGTTGCGGTTGTAGTCCACTTCGTCGCGGCTCAACACCAGCCCGACGAACACCCGATAGTCGCTGGCGGTTTCGCCCTCCGCCAGCGGCAGGGTCATGCTGGCTTCATCCGTCAGGGTGACGGAGTTCTCGTTTCCCTCGAAGCTGACAGGAGCGCTGTAAGCTTCGCGCACGAGAATCTCCGGCGGGTTCCCGGGGTGCCCGATGGCCAGGTAATAGCTGAGTTCGGCCTGACGATCCCGATTGGCGGGCCCACGGCTGGCGGCCAGGATCACATCCATTTCCATGGCGATTTCGCGGCCACCGTCACGGTATTCGCAGCCATAACGCACGTCCACCAGCTCGGCACTGTAATCCACCTGCGTCAAATCGCGGCTTTCGCCCACGAAACTGACCTGCTCCCGGGTCTCCTCCAGCGCCACCACGCCGGGGCAGTCCTCTGGGCTTGCCTGATTTTCCTCCTTGCCCAGGAACGAACAGGCCGAAAGCAGGGGAACAATTGCAACCGCACTCAAGATTTTTCGCATCTTTGCCTTCCCTGAAAACGGATCGCCAGCAGCTTCAGACCAACCGCTGGATGCTTGTACATGCTGTCTGGTCTCGCACGTCCCGCAACGCAGCGCAAGCCTGCCTTCCCTTCGCACCCTTGCGAAAGCGCCGGATCATCATGATCTCTTTTCTGTGGTCCCGGCCTGCAGTAGGCTCGGGGCCGTCACGAACTGGGCACGAGCGCACGCCATGAGCACATCCACCCTCACGCTGTTGTTGGCCAACCCGCGCGGATTCTGCGCCGGGGTGGAGCGTGCCATCGAGATCGTCGAGCGGGCGCTGGCGAAATACGGGCCGCCTGTCTATGTCCGTCACGAGATCGTGCACAACCGCTTCGTGGTGGATTCGCTCCAGTCCAAGGGCGCGGTCTTCGTCGATGAAATCTCTGAGGTGCCAGACGACGTGCCCGTCATCTTTTCCGCCCACGGCGTTCCCAAGGCCGTGCCGGAGGAAGCCGCTGGCCGCGAACTGCTCTACATCGATGCCACCTGCCCCCTGGTCAGCAAGGTCCATCGCGAAGCGGAACGCCATCATCGCAACGGGCGGCAGGTTATCCTGATCGGCCATCGCGGCCACCCGGAAGTCATCGGCACCATGGGACAGTTGCCCGACGGCGCCATCCTGCTGGTCGAAACCATCGAGGACGCACGCAACATCGCGGTGGCGGATCCGGATAAGCTGGCCTACGCCACCCAGACGACCCTGTCGGTGGATGATACGGCCGGCATTGTCGAAACACTGAAGGAACGCTTTCCCGATATCGAGGGTCCGGCCCGCGAAGACATCTGCTATGCCACGACCAATCGGCAACAGGCGGTCAAGGAGATCGCCGGGCAATGCGACGCCCTGCTCGTGGTCGGTGCGCCCAATTCCTCGAATTCCCAGCGGCTTGTCGAGGTGGCCCAGCGCTCGGGCTGTCCCATTGCCCACCTGATCGAGCGGGCCGCCGACATTCCCTGGCAGCGACTGGAAGGGGCCGCCACGGTCGGCATCACGGCGGGCGCCTCGGCCCCGGAAGCCCTGGTCGAGGAAGTGATCGACGCTTTCCGGGCCCGCTACGACAAGGTTCAGGTTGAATTGAACGACCAGTCGCGCGAGAACGTGCACTTCAAGCTTCCCCGGCTCCTGGCCGACACTGACGCCGCCTAAGAATTCCTGCAGCCCATGGCCGTTTACACAGAAGTTTCGGATGCCGACCTGCGCGCTTTTCTGGCGCGTTACGACCTGGGCGAGATCCTCTCGTTCAAGGGCATTGCCGAAGGCGTCGAGAATTCCAACTACCTGCTGCAGACCGATCGCGGACGCTATATCCTGACGCTTTACGAAAAGCGCGTGGAGCGCAGCGAACTGCCGTTCTTCGTCGACCTGATGGAGCACCTGGCCCAGCGCGGCATTCCCTGCCCCACGCCGGTGCACAGCCGCGATGGCGAAACCCTGCAGGAGCTGAACGGCCGCCCCGCCGCCATCATCACCTTCCTGAACGGACTCTGGCCGCGGCGCATCCACCCCTTCCACTGCCAGGAACTGGGCCATCACCTGGCAAACCTGCACCTGGCCGGCGCCGATTTCGAAGGCTATCGCCGCAACCGCCTGTCCATCGGTGACTGGCGCGGCCTGCTGGATACCTGCCGGGCGCGCGCCGACGAGGTCTTTTCCGGCCTGGGCGAGGAACTGGAAAGCGAACTTCAGGATCTGGAAGCGCGCTGGCCGCAGGATCTGCCCAGCGGAATCATCCATGCCGACCTCTTCCCGGACAACGTCTTCTTCCGGGATGAAAGGCTCTCGGGCCTGATCGACTTCTATTTCGCCTGCAACGATTTCTATGTTTATGACGTGGCCACCTGCATGAACGCCTGGTGCTTCGAGCCCGACGGCGCCTTCAATGCCACAAAGGCCCGTCTGTTGCTGGCCGCCTATCGCAAGGTCCGCCCCTTGTCCGAGCCAGAGCTCAAGACCTTGCCACTTATGGCACGCGGCTCGGCCCTGCGCTTCCTGCTGACCCGGCTCTATGACTGGCTGAATCATCCACCCGGCGCCTTCGTGGATCCGAAGGATCCGCTGGAATACTGGCGCAAGCTTCGTTTCCACCGCGATATATCCGGCCCCGGCGCCTATGGCCTCGAGGCATGAGCGTTCCTGAAACCGACCGGATCGAGATATTCACGGACGGCGCCTGCAGCGGCAATCCCGGCCCCGGAGGGTGGGGCGCCCTGCTGCGCTGGCGGGGTAACGAGAAGGAACTGTCAGGCGGTGAGCCCGAGACCACGAACAACCGCATGGAACTGATGGCAGCCGTGGCCGCGCTCGAAGCACTCAAGCGTCCGGCCAAGGTGGATCTGACCACGGACAGCGTCTACCTGCGCGACGGCATCACGAAATGGATCCATTCCTGGCAGCGCAACGGCTGGAAGACCTCCGGCAAGAAGGCGGTCAAGAACCGCGACCTCTGGGAACGCCTCCTGAAGGCCACGGAGCAGCACAACATCGACTGGCACTGGATCAAGGGCCACAGCGGCCACGACGAGAACGAACGCTGCGATGCCCTGGCCCGCGAAGCGCTCAAGGCCTATCGGCCCTCCATCGATTAAAGCACTGAGACTCTGTCGAGGGATGACCGGGGCCAAGGTAAACATTGGCCCCGGTCATCAAAAAGGTATCAGAGCGCCCGCAGCATGGTTTCGGCGCCGGAAACTTCGAAGGCGCCAGGCTCTTCGACGTTCAGCAGTTTCACCACACCGTTCTCCACCAGCATGGAATAGCGCTGGGAGCGGATGCCCATGCCGCGTGCACTCACGTCCATGGACAGGCCCAGCGCCTTGGAGAAGTCGGCGTTGCCGTCGGCCACCATCATGACCTTGCCGTCGACCTTCTGGTCCTTGCCCCAGGCGTCCATGACGAATGCATCGTTCACGGACAGGCAGATGATGGCGTCCACGCCCTTGTCGAAGAACGCCTGGGCATGCTGCACATAGCCCGGCAGGTGCTTGGCCGAACAGGTCGGGGTGAAGGCCCCCGGCAACGCAAAAACCACTACCTTCTTGTTGGCGAAAAACTCGTCGGTGTCGATCTCCTGCACACCGTCTTCCGTCTTCATCCAGAGCTTTCCGCTGGGCAGTTGTTCTCCCACTGAGATGGTCATATCGCCAAATTTCCTTTGTTGTCTGTGCCATGCGTCGATGGCGATGGATCGGTCACAGGGACCCTAGGCGAGTGGCCGGGTGGTGCCAAGCCTCCTGATTCGTGGATCTGCATCACTGCAGTGCTGCCACCTCGCCACCGGCCGCCTCCTCGATGGCCGCCAGGACACGTCCTTCGCTCAGGACTTCGGGCAGGACGATGCCCTCAGGCGCACCGGGGCCATAGACGATATTGAAGGGAATTCCGTAACGGCCGTGGCGGGCCAGGTAATCGGAAATCCGCTGATCCGGCTTCGTCCAGTCACCGCGCATGGTCACCACCGCGTCTTCGGCCAGCAGGTCGGCGACGGGCGCACCGTCCAGCACCAGCGTCTTGTTGACCTGGCAGGTGATACACCACTCGGCCGTCACGTCGACAAAGACCACCCGGCCTCGCTCGACCTCGCGGGCGATCTCGTCTGGTGCGAAGGACCGCCAGTCCACCTCTCCGGCGGCCGTGGATTGCGGCGCGGCCGTGGAACTGGACGGCCCTTCCCCGAACGGCATGCCCGGCAGGGCGATCCCCAGGGCGCCCACGGCAATGATGCCGGCAATCCCCACCGCCGGCCCATAGGGCAGCTGGTTCCTGTGCCGCAACCAGAGCACAAACAGCAGCAGGGCAAACAGGATGCCGGACAACCAGGCCGCCAGGGCTGACAACTGCACGGACAGTACCATCAAGACCCAGAGCGCACTGGCCAGCAGGGCCAGACCCAGGATGCGGCGCAGCACCACCATCCAGCGTCCTGGTTTCGGCAAGGCGCCCGCCAGGGCGGGCCAGGCCGCGATCAGAAGATAGGGCAAGGCAAGGCCTGTCCCCAGTGCCAGGAAGATCGCCAGGATTTCCATTGGGCCACGTGTCAGCGCAAATCCCACGGCCGTACCGACGAAGGGTGCCGAGCAGGGCGTGGCCAGGACGGCAGCGAAAGCCCCCGTCAGGTAGGCGCCGCTCAGTCCCTCGCGTCCCTGTCCCGCCTGTGCCGCAGCCGTAGAAAGTCGGCCCGGCAGCGAAATTTCGAAAAGGCCGAACAGATTGGCGGCGAACAGCACCAGAACCAGCCCAATGATCAACAGGAACAGCGGCTGCTGGAACTGGATCCCCCAGCCGACCGACGCGCCGGCCAGTTTCAGGGCAATGGCCCCCAGGGCCAGCAAGATGAAGAAGGACAGAATGCCCGCCGTGCTGGCCAGGAAGGACAGCCGGATCTTGCGCCGCTCTGCACCACCATGGCGCACCAGCGAGAGCAGCTTGATCGACAGCACCGGCAGGACACAGGGCATGACATTCAGGATCAGTCCCCCAAGCAGCGCGATGCCCACATAGAGCAACAGGTTCCCACTCGATGCAGCCGGTGCGGCCGCCGTTGCCGGTCCTGCCGAGGCCCGGCCCGGAACCAGGCGCTGTTCCAGGCCATGGTCCCGATCCGTCAGCGTCAGTGTCAGTTCACGTTCCGACAGACCCGTTTCGGCCGAGGCCGGTCGCCCTGTCACCGGCAACACCAGGCGCGCGGAATGCCCATCCTGCTGCAGGCTGACCTCCGGCTTTCCGAAACGGTACCCCTCTGCCCCCTCGACCAGCAGGTCCGGTGACTCCATCGGCTGTTCGGCCGTGGCCTCGACCAGCAACCGGCCGTTCTCGCCATCCTGCTGCGCGAAGCTGGCCTGCTCGATCCGCAAGGGACTCTGCTCCGGTCCCTGGGGCACACGCGCACGATAGAGTTCGATCAGGAAGGTTTCGCGTGCCGACCCGGCCTCACCGGAAGGCAGGTCCAGTGAAAGCCGTTCCTCGAAGGGAATGCAGACCTCCTCGCAGACCAGGTAATCCGCCGTGGCACGCAACTTCATGGGCTGGCCCGGCGTTTCCGGAACGAGGGTCAGCGGGAAGACCACTTCCTCTTCATAGCCGAAGGTCTGCAGATCGAACAGTTCGAAGCGGTGCGGAACCGGCCAGTCCAGACGCGCTTCCTTCAGGTTCTCCGAGCCGCTCCAATCCAGGCTGATGGGATACCCGGCATCGCCGGGCGAGCGCCAGTAGGTCTTCCAGCCGGGATCGAGCTCCACCTGTACGCCCAGCGAAAGCGCCTCGGACTCGCCGACGGCATCCTGGGCGGAAATCAGGCGAACACGGCTGTGCTCGTTTTCCGCCCAATCGCCGGCTTCCGCCAGGGCGTTGGACAGGGGCAGCAGGAGGGCGAGCAGCAGCCACGGCAACATGGCCCATGGCCGGCTAAGGGCATCCATGAGAAATTTAATCCTTGCCACGTCTTTCCCTGGCGTTAACGCTTGGAGGCACTATCTGTATAATCATGGTGTTACAGCCTTGATCCAGCAAGACAGCTGATGCGTGGCGAAGCGTCGCGTGAAGCCGCTCACGAACAGCTTAGGAGACCGGTATCCAGGTATGACAAGTTCAGAGACAGACCAGGCAAACTACCTAGAAGGCCAGCTTCTCGTCGCCATGCCCGGCATGAGCGACCCGCGTTTCGAGCGCAGCGTCATCTATCTCTGCGCTCACAGCGCCGAAGGTGCAATGGGCATTGTCATCAACCAGTTGGTCGAGAGCCTGACCTTTCCAGACCTTCTGCAACAGCTGGACATCGACCACAGCAGCGCCGACGAAACCATCCGCGTGCATTTCGGTGGCCCTGTGGAGACCGGTCGCGGCTTCGTGCTTCACAGTTCCGAATATCTACAGGACAGCAGCCTGCGTATCTGCGACGAGGTGGCCCTGACGGCCACCATCGACATCCTCAAGGACATGGCCAATGGCCAGGGCCCACACCACAGCCTGCTGGCGATCGGCTATGCGGGCTGGGGACCGGGGCAGCTTGACGAAGAACTCCAGGCCAATGGCTGGCTGACGGTCGAACCCGACCCCGACCTGATCTTCCAGCCGGACCTGGAGGAGAAATGGAACAAGGCCATCGGCAAGCTTGGCTTCGATGTCAGCAAACTGTCGGGCGCTGCCGGCCACGCCTGATTTCCACAGCCTCAGCGCGTTGCGTTCTCAAGTACGGTCTTGAACCGCCGGTCGCGCTCCAGAAAGGCATAGAGGACGTGGTCCTGCCAGACCCCGTCGATACGGAAGTACTCGCGGGCCACCCCCTCCTCCACGAAGCCGATCTTTTCCAGCAGCCCGCGGCTGGCCGTATTGTGCGGCAGGCAGGCCGCCTCGACCCGATTCAGACGCAAGGCATCGAAACAGAATTTCAGGACCGAGCTCAAGGCTTCGGACATGTAGCCCTGCCGTGCGTGGTCAACCCCGATCCAGTAGCCGATGCTGGCGGATTGCGCGGCCCCCCGCCTGATGTGGCCGACCGTCACCCCGCCCAGCAGGACCTCGTCCTTGCGCCGGAAGATCAGGAAACTGTAGGCCGTGTCCTCGCGGACATCGGCCACGCCCTGGCGCACACGCGCCCTATAGGCCCGGCGTGTCAGGCTGTCCCGCGGCCAACTCGGCTCCCAGGGTTTCAGGAATTCGCGACTGCGCTCACGCAGGTCAGACCATTGGCGGTAATCCCTGGTTTCCGGCAGGCGCAGCACCAGGTTTCGGGACGAAAGAACGGGTCCGGGCGCGTCCGTGGAGAACAGCGGCCGCAGCATGTCGTGCCTCAGACCTCGGCAGCCTGCTGCACGACGGGGTCGGCCGCCGACTTCAAACGGGCCGTCACGCTGTCGTGGCTTTCGATACGCGAAATCGGCCCCAATGTGGTCAGGGTCGGTGTCCCTGCAAGCATCCGCGCGGCAAAGCGCTGGATATCCTGCTGCGTCACGCCCTCGACCTCGGCCACGATCTCCTCGGTTTCCAGGGGGCGCCCGTGCACCAGAATCTGGCTGGCCAGGTGTTCCGCCCGATTGTCGCTGCGCTCGCGCCCCATCAATATTCCGGCCTTCAGCTGTGCCTTGGCACGCGCAAGTTCCTCGTCGGTGATGGGCGCTTCGGCCGCTTTCAGGATTTCATCGCAGATCACGGGCATCAATTCGCCGGCCTCGGATTCCCCGGTTCCGGCATAGATCCCGAACAGACCGCTGTCCGTCTGTCCGCCATGAAAGGCGAAAATGCTGTACACCAGGCCCCGCACCTCCCGTATCTCCTGGAACAGGCGCGAGGACATGCCCCCGCCCAGCAGGGACGAGAAGACGGCAGCGGGATAGTAATCCGGATCGGCATAGCCCACGCCGTCGAAGCCCAGCAGGACATGGACCTGCTCGAGGTCGCGCTGGATCCGCAGGTCGCCGCCCTGATAGCGGGCACCTTCCTGAGGCAGATGACTGCGGCTGGGCAGGGAGCCGAAAGCCGCCGCCGCACGGGCCACGAAATCCTCATGCTCCACCTGGCCGGCCGCCGAAAGCACCATCCGCTCTGCGCCATAGCGCTGGGACTGGAAACCGACCAGGTCATCACGCTGCAGGCTCTGGACAATGTCGGGGCGGCCCAGGACCGGCCGGCCGATGCCCTGCTCCGGATAGGCCGTTTCCTGGAACAGGTCGAAGATGATGTCATCGGGCGTATCCTCGGCCTGCCCGATCTCTTGCAGCACCACCGAGCGTTCGCGGTCCAGCTCCGCGGCATCATGGCGGGAGTCCTGCAGGATGTCCGCGACCAGGTCGAGCGCCAGGGGCAGGTCCTCGGTCAGGACCTTGGCATGATAGGCCGTGGTTTCGCGGCCGGTATAAGCATTCAAAAGGCCGCCGACGGCTTCGATTTCCTCGGCGATGGCCCGCGCACTGCGGCGCTGCGTCCCCTTGAACATCATGTGTTCCAGCAGGTGCGCTACACCGTTCTGTTCGGCCACCTCGTGACGCGTGCCCACACCGATCCAGACACCGAGCGAAACCGTCTCGGCCTCCTCCATCCGGTCCGTGGCCACCGTCAGGCCATTCTCAAGTCGGGAAACCTGTACCGTCATGCAACATCCTTCGTAATTCGCGCGTGTCCCTCGATATAGGTCTGCAGGCGGGCAAGTTCACCGGGCAGAGTCACATAGCGCTCCTGTCGTTCATAAAGATCGGATAATCGCTCCGGCAATTCGGGCCGCTTGCCCGTAGCCTTGAAGACGGCATCGGGAAACTTGGCCGGATGCGCCGTGGCCAAGGCCACGCTGGGGGTTTCCGGCCGCCGGGTCGCGGACTGCCGTGCCGAGGCCACGCCGATAGCCGTGTGCGGATCGAGCAACTCGCCATAGGCCTGATAGGACCGTTCGATCTCCGCCAGGGTTTCCGCATCGTCCAGGCGATGCCCCTCGAAGGGCAAGGCGGCAAACAGTTCCGGATCGATCCGGAACTGTCCTTCCTTGCGAAAGCCCTCCAGCGTTTCCGTCAAGCGGTCGCCATCGCGCTCATAAATGTCGCAGAGCAGACGCTCGAAGTTGCTGGAAACCTGGATGTCCATCGAGGGCGACAGAGTCGGCTGCACCTCTTCCACGGCCATGACTCCGCTCTCGAAGAATCGGGTCAGGATGTCGTTGCTGTTGGAGCCGACAAGCAGACGTTCGATCGGCACTCCCATGCGCCGGGCGGCATAGCCGGCAAAGACGTTCCCGAAATTGCCCGTCGGCACCGAGAAGGAAACCCGGCGTTCCGGCGCCCCCAGGCTGACGGCCGCCTGCACGTAATAGACGATCTGGGCCATGATCCGTGCCCAATTGATGGAGTTCACCGCCGACATCTGCAGACGGTCGCGGAAGGCCGCGTCATTGAACATGGCCTTCACGAGATCCTGGCAGTCGTCAAAGGTGCCTTCGACCGCGATGTTGTGGACGTTGGGCGCTTCCACCGTGGTCATCTGCCGGCGCTGGACCTCTGAGGTCCGGCCGTGCGGATGCAGGATGAAGATATCCACCCGCTCCCGGTCGCGACAGGCCTCAATGGCCGCCGATCCAGTATCACCCGAGGTCGCGCCGACGATCGTCAAACGCTCTCCGCGCGCCTCCAGGACGGCGTCGAACAACCGCCCCAGAAGTTGCAGGGCCACATCCTTGAAGGCCAGCGTCGGCCCGTGGAACAGTTCCATCAGCCAGAGATCGGGATCCAACTGGCGCAGCGGAGTCACGCTGGCGTGCTCGAAGTCGGCATAGGCCTCGGCGACCAGCCGCCCGAAATCTTCCTCGATGGCGGATCCGGCCACGAAGGGCGCCATGACCTGGCGCGCCACCTCGGCATAGGGCGCACCCGAGAGCGACCGCAGCAGATCGGGGGACAGCTGTGGCCAGCTTTCCGGCAGGTAAAGGCCGCCGTCGCGGGCCAGGCCCGTCAGCAGGACGTCGTCGAAGTTCAGGACCGGCGCGTGGCCGCGGGTGGAAAAATAGCGCAAGGTATCCTCTGTCAGTCTGAAATCTCGGCCACTCTAGTCTTGGCACCAGCAGGGCGGCAAGCCTGTCCGTTCCAGGCCTTGGCCGGACTCACCCTCCCAGGTAGCGCTGGCGAAGGTGGGTCTTGAAGGTTTCGGGGTCCAACGAACGTCCGGTTGCCTTCTCCAGCAGCGCACCGGTTTCCATGAAGGAGCCCCAAGCATGCACATTCTGTCTCAGCCACCCCATCAAGGGGGCGAAATCCCCCTGGCCCAGACGCTGCTCCACATCCGGCACCTGCTTGCGGGCCGTGTCGAACAGCTGGGCAGCGATCATGGCGCCCAGGGTATAGGTCGGGAAATAGCCCCATGCACCGGCATACCAGTGAATGTCCTGCAGGCAGCCCAGACGGTCCTCTGGCGGCGTGATGCCCAGCAATTCCTTCATCCCGTCGTTCCAGGCCGCCGGAAGGTCGGCCAGCTGCATGTCTCCCTCGATCAAGGCCTTCTCCAGGCGATAGCGCAGGATCACATGGGCCGGATAGGTCACCTCGTCCGCATCCACGCGGATGAAGCCCGGCTCCACCTTGCGGTAGATGCGCGCCAGATTGCCCGTCTGCCAGACCTCTGAAGGTCCGGGGAAGGTCTCGGCCAGCAAGGGGCCCAGAAAGCTCAGGAAGGCATCGCTGCGGCAGGCCTGCATCTCGATCATCAGGCTCTGGCTTTCGTGCAGGGCCATGCCGCGCGCCATGCCCACGGGCTGGTG
Source organism: Fodinicurvata fenggangensis DSM 21160 (assembly GCF_000686045.1). GTDB lineage: Bacteria > Pseudomonadota > Alphaproteobacteria > Kiloniellales > DSM-21159 > Fodinicurvata > Fodinicurvata fenggangensis. The sequence continues at coordinate 59,362 of NZ_JMLV01000014.1, read as the reverse complement.
ACGCCAGTCAGCTGGAAGCCCCCGCTCGTACATGGCGTGCCCGGTTTCGTGCAGGATGCCCATCAGCGATGAGACGAAATCGTTCTCGTCATAGCGCGTTGTCAGGCGAATGTCGTCGGGCACACCACCGCAGAAGGGATGCAGAGAACTGTCCAGGCGGCCATGCCCGAAATCGAACCCCACCTGCTGCATCAGGCGCCGCCCAAGGGCTTCCTGCCGATCCAGAGGGAAAGGCCCAGCTGGCAAGGCAGGTTCCGGTTGCCGTGCCTGCCGTTCCAGGACCTGCGGAAGGAAGTCCGGCAGGAAGCCCGCCAGATCCTGGAAGATCGCGTCCACTTCCGCACTGCTGCCACCCGGCTCGTACTGGTCAAGCAGGGCGTCGTAAAGACTGCAATCAAGCGCCTCGGCCTTGGCCTGGGCCGACTTGCGCGTCAGGTCCAATACCTCCTGAAGGGCCGGCTGCGTTTGCGCAAAATCCGAGGCCGGTCGGGCGTCACGCCAGATCATCTCGCAGCGTTGCGCGGCTCGCGAAAGGGCATCGACCAGGTCGGCCGGCACGGCCGTGGCATGACGCCAGAGACGTTCCATCTCGTACAGATTGGCGGCCTGCCAAGCATCGAGCTGGCCGCATTCCTCTTTCGCCTGGATCAGCAATTCCCCGGTTTCCTGTGCTGTCAGCAGTTCGTGCTGCATGACCTCCAGTTCCGCCGATTGCTCCGAGCGCACCTCGGCGCCCCCGGCCGGCATGTTGGCTGCCGTATCCCAGTTCAGGACGGCCAGGACGTCATCAAGGCAGCCATGGCGCTTGAAACGCTGTTGCAATTGCTGATATGCGGACACGCTGTACCCTTTCCTCATCATGTTCGGCTTTCACGCAGCCAGATGGAGCTTCCGCTGTTTAACACCAAGACTTCGGCGCGCAATGCCCCGCAACCCGACAGCCTCGAACTCAATTTCGATCAGGTGAAGGTAATCTCTCACCTCGTGATCCTGACGGCCCTGGTGATCTTCGGCATCGCCGCCATCGTGGGCCCGTCCGGTGGCAACGGGGAAGAACAGGTCAGCTGGCTGGTCGCTCTCATCCTGATTTCCATGCCGGGTTACCTGATCGTCAAGCTGATCCTGGATCAACGTCTGGAAAAGCCAATCCTCGAGATGACCCAGGAAGGCTTCCGGGATCGCCGTCTGGAGGATCGGGATTGGGTGTCCTGGCACGAGGTGGAGGAAGCCAGCCCCAAGCGGCAGATTCTCATGCGCGGCATCAAGGTCGTGCTCAGCGATGGCGGCCGCGCCGATATCGACATGACCTTCCTCCAGGGCACGCCGCTTCAGGTCATATCGTTCATTCAGCATGCCGCCCGGAAGGCCGAGGTCCGTCGGGCCGAGACGGAGGGCCCGGCCGAGGGCGAAGATGAAACAGAAGATAAATGACGGCCAGGGCTCCGGCCAGGGTGAACCAGGTGATGGCATACCCCAGGTGGTCGTTCTTCAGGTTGATCGGCGGGGCCTGCGCCAGCGGCAGGCCTGAGGGCGCAGATTCGGGCAGAAGGGTGACATAGGCCTCTGTCACCGGGTTTTCCATGCCGGCCGCATCGGCCATCGCCGGCAGGTCCGGCCAGAGCCATTCATTCTCCGCCGGCCGGTTCTCCGGTCGCAGAAAGTTCGACAACCACCCCGGGCCGCCCCAGCCACCTCGTCTGAGGACTGCCGTCAGCTCCTGCCGCCCTTCGGGACGCGAAACCTCCGCGGAATTGGCCTCGGGGTCGGTCCCGGGCATCCAGCCGCGGTCCACCAGGATTTCCCGGCCATCCGTCAGGCGCAGCGGGGTCAGGACATGATAGCCACTTTTGGACTCGTGGGTGCGCGCCAGCCAGTGGATCTCGCCATCATGCAGATAGTTTCCCTGTAGGCTGACGGAACGGTATTCGTTTTCCTGAGGCGCCTCCAGGGCGGACGAGAGAGAGATGGGCGCCGCCTCGCGGCGCTCTTCCAACTCCGCGATCAGGGCCTCTTTCCACGCAAGCCGGTCAAGCTGCCAGAACCCCAGGGCCAGCAGCGCGGCCAGAACCGGCAGCGTCAGCAATGTGGGCCAGAGGCGCGGGCGAAAGGTCAAGCGGGAAAGACGGAAGGCCACGGCGGTCAATCGTATTTCTCGGAACCGGAATCGCTGGCCTTGTGCTTATACTGCAGCGCGATCATCGTTGCCTTGAACGGCCGCAGCAGCAGGCTGGCCACCAGCGTGATCACAACCGGCCAAATCAGGGCATGCCCCCAGAGGGGCGGTTCCGCCGAGACCTCCAGCAACAGGGCCGCGGGAACCAGAAGCGCCCCGAGAATCAGGATCAGGAAAACCGCCGGTCCATCGCCACTGTCGGCTTTCCTGAGATCCAGGCCGCAAACGGCACAGCGATCAACGACCGTCAGGAAGCCTTTGAACAGGCGCCCTCTGCCACAACGCGGACAGCGGCAGGACAGGCCTGCGCCGAGCGGAGAGACAGCCTTGTCATACATTACGGAACTCCAGCCCCGCCTGCCGGAGGACTCTCTCCGACAGACGGGCGATTTCAATTCACTAGTGGGTTACCCCGGCACCCCACCAGTAGATGCTGACAAACAGGAACAGCCAGACGACGTCCACGAAGTGCCAGTACCAGGCCGCTGCCTCGAAACCGAAGTGGTGGTCCGACTTGAAGTGGCCGCGGTATGCGCGCAGCCAGCAGACCGCCAGGAAGATCGTGCCGACAATTACGTGGAAGCCGTGGAAGCCGGTGGCCATGTAGAAGGTCGAGGAATAGATGCCATCACGGAAGCCGAAGGCGGCATGGCTGTACTCATAGGCCTGCAACGAGGTGAAGATCGCCCCCAGGATGACCGTCAGCCCCAGACCCTGCAGGGTCCCCTTGCGATCCCCCTCGCGCAGCGCATGGTGCGCCCAGGTCACGGTACAGCCGGACAGCAAGAGGATCATTGTGTTCAGGAAGGGCAGGTCCCAGGGGTTGAAGGTGATCACGCCTTCGGGCGGCCAGACGCCACCGGTATGCTCGACGCGCGCCTGCTGAATGGCCTCGCCGGCAAAGAGGCCGGCGTCGAAATAGGCCCAGAAAAAGGCCGCGAAGAACATCACTTCCGAAGCGATGAACAGCAGCATGCCATAGCGCAGGCCGATCTGGACGATCGGGGTGTGATGGCCTTCGACGACGGCCTCGCGAATGACCTGGGCCCACCAGCCGACCATGGTGATAAGGACCATCAGAATGCCCAGGGCCATCAGCCAGACCCCTTCCCCGTGCATGAAGAACACGGTCCCAAAGGCCAGGGTGCCGCCCGAGATCGCGCCGATCAGCGGCCAGGGGCTGGGATCGACCAGGTGATAGGGATGGTTCGGTTTGCCGTGTGCTTCACTCATGTTCCTTCGTTCCCCCAGTCGGCGCCGCCCCCTGCACAAGGGGCCGCGCGCTGTTGCTCTATCAGTTCGCTTTGGCCACCCGGCCCGTCTTGCCGGAGGAGTCCTCACGGCGGCTGATTTCCGTTTCCTCTCCGGGATCCTCGATCTCGTCAAGACTGCGGAAAAAGGTATAGGACAGCGTGATGGTCTTCACGTTGTCCAGGTTGGGATCCTCCTCGATCGCCGGATCGACGAAGAAGCTGACACCCATTTCCATTTCCTGGCCCGGCTGCAGGGTCTGCTCAGTGAAACAGAAACAGGCGACCTTGTTGAAGTACTGTCCGGCCTTGGTGGGCGTCACGTTGAAAGTGGCGACACCAGTGATCGCCTGGTCTGCCTCGTTTCTCGCCTTGTAGAAGGTCAGGCGGTTTTCACCAACCCGAACCGTCACTTCGCGCTCCTCAGCGGCAAAGCTCCAGGGCAGGTCACCGTTGACGTCGGCGTTGAAACGAACATTCATGCGCCGCTCGGAAACAGCCTCGGCGCCCGCCTCGGCCCGCTGTGTCGTGCCCCCGAAACCCGTGACCTGGCAGAACAGCTCATAGAGCGGAACGGCTGCGAAAGAGACGCCGACCATGCCGAAGACAATGCCCGAAAGCAGCAGGGCAATGCGTGCATTCTTGCCGGATGAAGCGGACATGCCTAGCCCCCCATCCTTACAATGGCGACGAAGTAGACAATCACGATAAAGGCAACCAGCGCCGCCAGGATCGCAAGATTCTTGCCCCGCTTGGCACGGTGCACCTTGGAATCCCCGGGGCGTCTGTTCCTGTCGTCTCCGGACATATTCGTTCCCTATGCCAACAGGCTTCCACTCAGGAGCCCCGGCGCACGGTCCAGGATCAGCAGAGCGAAAAGCAGGAATAGATACAGGATGGAAAAGGCGAACATCTGCTTGGCGGCGCGATGGGTCTCATCGCGCATAACCCTCAGGGCACAGAGGACGAACAGACCGCCAAGGCCAAGTGCGGCTCCGCCATAAATCCAGCCGGCAGTTCCGAGGAAGCTGGGCAGAACCGCCACTGGAAGAAGCACCAGGGTGTAGAGCAGCATCTGGCGTTTCGTGGACTCGGCACCGGCCACTATGGGCATCATGGGCACGCCGGCGCGCTGGTAATCATCGGAGCGATAGAGCGCCAGCGCCCAGAAGTGCGGTGGAGTCCAGAGAAAGATCAGCAGGAAGAGGACCAGCGACTCCAGGGATACGCCGCCCGTCACCGCCGCCCAACCGATCATCGGAGGAAAGGCCCCGGCCGCCCCGCCGATCACGATATTCTGCGGTGTGCGGCGCTTCAGCCAGATAGTGTAGACGAAGACGTAGAAGGCATTGGCCAGCGCCAACAGGGCGGCTGCCGTCCAGTTGACCGCCAGTCCCATCAGCATCACGGAAAAAAGCGACAGCACCACGCCAAAGGCCAACGCTTCGGGCGCCGCCACACGGCCCTGCACGATGGGACGACCGCGTGTGCGCTGCATCACGGCATCGATGTCACGGTCGTACCACATGTTGATGGCGCCGGCTGCCCCGGCCCCGATGGCAATGCAGAGCACCGCCACGGCCATGATCAGTGGATGCAGCGTCCCCGGTGCCACCAGCAGTCCGGCCAGGCCGGAGAAGACAACCAGCGACATGACACGCGGCTTGAGCAGGGCAATATAGTCCTGCACGCGTCCTTTCGCGTCTATCTCTTGGTCCAGGCTGACGGTTGCGTCCACCACGTTTGCTGTCCTTTTCGTTATGACCAGGCCGTCCCTGCAGGGACGGCCCGATTTACCTTACTTGATGCGCGGCAGTTCCTCGAAGGTGTGGAACGGCGGCGGGGAACTGACGGTCCACTCCAGGGTTGTGGCACCCTCGCCCCAGTAGTTCTCGCCCACCTTGCGGCCAGCGGCCAGGACCCAGATCAGCAGGCCGATGAAGAATAGGGTGGAGGCAAAGGAGATGTAGGCCCCGATGGAGGAGATGTAGTTCCAGCCGGCAAAGGCATCGGGATAGTCGATATAACGGCGCGGCATGCCCTGAAGGCCCAGGAAGTGCTGCGGGAAGAACACGAGGTTGACGCCGATGAAGGTCGTCCAGAAGTGCAGCTTCCCGGCCCATTCCGGATAGGTCCGTCCGCTCATCTTGCCCAGCCAATAGTACATGCCGGCAAAGATGCCGAAGACCGCGCCCAGGCTGAGGACGTAGTGGAAGTGGGCCACCACGTAGTAGGTGTCGTGCAGCACGGTGTCGATTCCGGCATTGGCCAGCACCACGCCGGTCACGCCGCCGATGGTAAACAGGAAGATGAAGCCCATTGCCCACAGCATGGGCGTCTTGAACTCGATGGAGCCGCCCCACATCGTGGCGATCCAGCTGAAGATCTTCACACCCGTCGGCACCGCGATGATCAGGGTCGCCATGGTGAAGTAGGCCTTGGTGTCCACGTCCAGTCCTACCGTGAACATGTGGTGTGCCCAGACCACGAAGCCGACCACGCCGATGGCGACCATGGCATAGGCCATACCCAGATAGCCGAAAACCGGCTTTTTCGAGAAGGTCGAGACGATGTGGCTGATGATGCCGAAGGCCGGCAGGATCATGATGTAGACTTCCGGATGCCCAAAGAACCAGAAGAGATGCTGGAACAGGATCGGATCACCGCCGCCAGCCGGATCGAAGAAGCTCGTCCCGAAATTGCGGTCGGTCAGCAGCATGGTGATGGCACCGCCCAGGACCGGCAAGGCGAGCAGCAGCAGGAATGCGGTGATCAGCATGGCCCAGACAAAAAGCGGCATCTTGTGCAGCGTCATGCCCGGCGCGCGCATGTTGAAGATCGTGGTGATGAAGTTGATCGCTCCCAGGATAGAGGAAGCACCTGCCAGGTGGAGGCCGAAGATCGCCATGTCCACTGACATGCCGGGATGCCCCAGACTCGATGACAGGGGCGGGTAGATCGTCCAGCCCGTGCCCGCGCCACTGCCCACGAATGCAGAAGCCAAAACCAAAGTGAAGGCCGGCACCAGAAGCCAGAACGAAATGTTGTTCATGCGCGGGAAGGCCATGTCCGGTGCGCCGATCATCAGCGGCACGAACCAGTTACCGAAACCACCAATCAAGGCGGGCATGACCACGAAGAAGACCATGATCAGGCCATGCGCCGAGATCAGCACGTTCCAGAGCTGCCCATCGGGGCTGCCACCCTGGGTCAGGAACTGGACGCCAGGCTCCTGCAACTCCATCCGCATGATGACGGAAAACAGACCGCCGATCAGACCTGTAATGATCGCGAACAGCAGGTAGAGCGTACCGATGTCCTTGTGGTTCGTCGAAAACAGCCAGCGCGTGATGAAGCCCGGCTTGTGATCGTGATGATCGTGCGAATCGTGTGTCTTGGCTTCAGCCATTTTTCTCATTCCCTGCTAGCGGATCATTCTGCGCGTTCGGCCTGGGCCAACTGCACGGCCCGGTCCTGTTCCGGCGCAGCCGCGTATTCCTCGGCCGCCTGGTCCAGCCATTCCTCGTACTCGTCCTTGGAAACGGCCTTGATCATGATCGGCATGTAGGCGTGGCCGGTGCCGCAGATCTCCGAACACTGGCCATAGTAAGTGCCTTCTTCGTCAATATTCACCCAGGTCTCGTTGATGCGCCCGGGCACGGCGTCCGTCTTCACGCCGAAGGACGGTACGGCGAAGGAGTGCAGCACGTCACCGGCCGTCACGAGAATCCGGATGTTGGTGTCCACCGGCAGCACGACGGTCGTATCGGTGGCCAACAGGCGTGGCAGGTCGGCCTCGGCTGCCTCCTCGTCCGTCAGCATGAAGGAATCGAACTGGAAAAGCCCCTCTTCCGGATGCTCGTATTCATAAGTCCAGAACCACTGCTTGCCGGTGGCCTTGATGGTCATTTCGGACTCGGGAATCTGGTCACTGGCATAGAGCAGCTTGAAGGACGGCACCGCAATGATCACCAGGATCAGCACCGGCACCACCGTCCAGACGATCTCGATCAGGGTGTTGTGCGTGGTCTTGGAGGGGGTCGGATTGGCCCGCGCCCTGAAGCGGATCATCACGTAGATCAGCAGAGCCAGCACAAACAGCGTGATGGCCGTGATGATGACCAGCAGCATGTTGTGGAAGCTTTCCATCTGCGACTTGATGACCGTCGCGGCCTCCTGAAGGCCCAGCCCCCAGTTTTCCGGCTGCCCCTTGCCCTGGGCATTGGCCGGCACGGCCAGCGCCATCAGTGCATAGAATGCCACCACCAACGTAGTGGCCCATCGAGAAACAAGCGCCATCTTATCTTTTCCCGTCTTCGCCTGAACGCGCGGACCCGGCACTGCCTGCCGCTCTCCTGCGACAGGTCACTTCCGGATATTCGGCATACAAGCCGTCCGCCCTACTTTCGAGGTGCGCAACCTAGCTTACTCCCTGCCGCCTCTCAAGCGGCTTCCCGGTTTTCAACACCTCTTTCGCTCTCGCTTTGCAATTGCCTCACTATAGCGAATACCCCAGGCTCTCCCGAGGTTATGCGGCGTTTTGCCGCAAAATCCCGGAGGGTCCTCACAAATATCCGAGGGGCCTGACAGGGCCTACTCCTGTTCGTGCCTCATCTCGTCCTCGACCTCGCGCCCTATGATACGGCGCACCCGGCGCATGCCGAACCAGACAAGGCCGGCAACCACGGGAATGGCGAATCCCGGCGTCATCTCCAGGTAGGCGCCCGGCACATCAAGGCCGCTGGCCTTCAGGCTCTCGGCGGCATAGGAAACCAGGCCCACGCCATAGTAGGTGATCGCCGCCACGGACAGCCCCTCGACCGTTTCCTGCAACAGGAGCTGCAGCTTGGCGCGCCGGCTCATGGTCTCCAGCAGGTCGCGGTTCTGGGCCTCCACCTTGATATCCACCCGCGTGCGCAGCAGTTGGCTGGCCCGGGCCACACGCTTGGACAGGGTATCAAGGCGCTCGGCCACGGCGACACAGGTATTCGTGGCCGGTGCCAGGCGCCGGTCCATGAACTCGCCAATGGTCTGGATTCCCTCGATCCGCTCTTCGCGCAGTTCCGTGATGCGCCGGCGGACCAGTTCGTAATAGGCGCGTGTCGCCCCGAATCGGAAGTTTGTCGCCGCGGCAATCCGTTCGATTTCCGAAGAGAGGTCTGTCAGTTGCGCCAGGAGTCTCTGCTCGCTCTCCAGTGCATCGCACTCGGAAAACTCCGCCGTGATGTCCATCAGGCTGTGACCGAGTTCCGTCAGTTCCACGCCGTGTCGACGCGCCAGCGGCAGCGCCAACAGGGAAAGCATGCGATAGGTCTCGATCTCGAAAAGCCGCTGGACCAGGCGCCCGGCCTGGCGGGGCCGCAGGCGATGGTCACGCAGAAGGATACGCCCGAATCCATCGGAATTGATGGTGAAGTTCATCCAGACCCGGGCGGCGCCTCCGGACACTGTGGAGCCGGCAAAATTCTGGATTCCCAGGATGCGCTCGATCTCATCCACATCGACCTCGCCCGCCTCACGCTCCTCCATCTCCATGTGAATGCCGGCCAGGACCTGCCCGGGAAGCCGGGAAAGCCACTCCTGCGGCACGAACTCCATGGCCGTGCGGGCAAAGCGCTCGCGTGCGCCCTCCCCGTCGAAAACCTCGGCGCGCACAAAGAAGCTGTAGCTCGTGAATTCGGTGTGCCGCTCCCAACGCAGGCGATAGTTCCCCAGATCGGCCGTATGGAAGTTGCTGCCCTCGGCAGGGGCCTCGACACCCTGCTTCTGGCAGAGCTCCGCCACCAGGGCGCGTTCCTCCTCGGCGCCGCGCTCTCCGGTCAGGAACGCCAGGTGCGTAGCCCGCTCGTTCTTGTTCAGGTGCATATAGGGCCGGGCATGCACCTCGGCCGAAAGCTCCTGACGCAGCGGATGGTCCGACAGTGGCAGATCGAAGCTCATGCTTTTCAAGGCCCCCCGATTGCGGAATCCTTGGATTCCGGTGCTGTTATTTACGCTTAGCAACGCTATATCAACAAGGACAGACTGTTCCACCGAGTTTGAGGATAATCTTCATGTCATTGATTGCCGAAACCGATTCGCTGTTCTTCGAACGTGCCGGCATGGACCGCGCCCGCACCCAGACACAGGTCGACGAGGCCCTGAACGGCGCCGATGATGGCGAGCTGTTCCTGGAATACCGGCAATCGGAGGCACTCGGCTGGGACGACGGCCGGCTGAAAAGCGCATCCTTCGATACCTCCCAGGGCTTCGGCCTGCGCTCGGTCAGTGGCGAGGCCGCCGGATACGCCCATGCCGGTGAACTCTCGGAAGCCGCTCTGGACCGTGCGAGCGAGACCGTCCGCGCCGTGCATCGCGGACGTGGCGGCGTCATGGCGGAACCGCCCCAGGGAACGAACAAGCGTCTCTATGAAAGCGACAACCCTCTCAACGATGTTGCTTTCGAGACCAAGGTCGCCCTGCTGGGCGAGATCGACAGCTACCTGCGCGCCAAGGACCCACGGGTGAAGCAGGTCTCGGCCTCGCTGGCCGGCAACTGGCAGGCCGTGCAGATCATCCGCGCCGGCGGCGAGCGCCAGGCCGATATTCGCCCCCTGGTCCGCCTGAACGTCTCGGTGGCGCTGGAAGAGGACGGCCGCATGGAAACCGGCAGCGCCGGCGGCGGCGGCCGCGTCAGCTTCAGCGGCCTGATCGAGGAGGACTCCTGGAAAGGGCTCGCCGACGAGGCCCTGCGCCAGGCCGAAGTCAACCTGGGCTCCATCGACACGCCTGCCGGCGAAATGCCGGTGATCCTGGGGCCCGGCTGGCCCGGCATCCTGCTGCACGAGGCCATCGGGCATGGCCTGGAAGGTGACTTCAACCGCAAGAAAACCTCGGCCTTCGCCGGCCTGATGGGACAGCGTGTGGCCGCCCCCGGCGTGACGGTCATCGACGATGGCACCATGGCCGAACGGCGCGGGTCGCTGACCATCGACGACGAGGGCACGCCCACGAAACGGACGACGCTGATCGAGGACGGCATCCTGACCGGCTACATGCAGGATCGTCAGAACGCCCGCCTGATGGGCATGGAACCCACCGGCAACGGACGCCGGGAATCCTACGCGCACATCCCCATGCCACGCATGACCAACACCGTCATGCTGAATGGTGACAAGGATCCGGGCGAGATGTTCGCCAGTGTGAAGAAGGGGCTTTATGCCGTGAACTTCGGTGGCGGCCAGGTGGACATCACCAGCGGCAAGTTCACCTTCTCCTGCACCGAAGCCTACCTGATCGAGAACGGCAAGATCGGACCCGCCGTCAAGGGCGCCACCCTGATCGGGAACGGTCCGGACGTGCTGACCAAGGTGAAGATGGTGGGCAACGACATGCAGCTCGATCCCGGCATCGGCACCTGCGGCAAGGAAGGGCAGGGTGTGCCCGTGGGCGTGGGACAGCCGAGCCTTCTCGTCGACTCCATCACCGTGGGCGGCACCGCCGCGTAAGCCCCCGGAACGGCACCACCCGGCCTATTCGGCCGGGTGCCCCTCTTCCCTGGGAGCGGCCGTAACGCGCTCGCTCTCTGCATCCAGTTGTTTTGCCACGGCGTTGCGCGAGGACGTGAAGCGGGCCAGCAGGTCATAGAGCACAGGGACCACGAAGAGGGTCAGCAGGGTCGCCAGGACCAGGCCACCAATCACCACCACACCGATGGCGCCTCGGCTTTCGGCTCCGGCGCCCGTGGACAGGACCAATGGAACCGCCCCGACCACCGTCGAGATGGCCGTCATCAGGATGGGGCGAAAGCGCAGGACCGAGCCCTCGACGATGGATTCGCGCACGGATCGTCCCTCTTCACGCAGCTGGTTGGCGAACTCCACGATCAGGATGCCGTTCTTGGACATCAGGCCGATCAGCAGGATGGCACCGATCTGGCTGTAGATGTTGATCGACATGCCGGTCAGCCAGAGCGCCAGCAGCGCGCCGGTCACGGCCAGGGGCACCACCAGCATGATGATGGCCGGATGGATGAAGCTTTCGAACTGGGCGGCCAGCACCAGGAAGACGATCACCAGGGCCAGCAGGAAGGTGAAGTAGATCTCGTTCGAGGTGTCCTGGAACTCCTGCGATTGTCCCAGGTAGCTCAGGCGGGCCGCCTCCGGCAGTTCCTCCTCCGCAAGTTCCTCGAAATAGGCCAGGGCTTCGCCCAGATCGTAACCTGAGGCCAGCGAGGCCGTGAGCGTCACGGACGGTAGGCGGTCCACACGGGTCAGGGACGGCGGCGCCCCGCGCTCGGTCAGGGTCACCAGGCTGCTGAGCGGCACCAGTTCCCCGCTGTCGGCCCGAACGAAGATGTTCTCCAGGTCGTTCGGTGTCATGCGGTCACTGTCCTCCAGCTGCACGATCACGTCGTACTCGCGCCCGCGATCCAGATAGCTGCCCACCACGCGCGAAGCGATCATGCTCTCAAGCGTGGTGGAGATGTCTCGCACGCGAATGCCCAGATCCGCCGCCCGCTTGCGGTCGATGGAAACGCTCAACTGCGGCCGTGTTTCCTTGTAGTCGGTATCCAGATTCAGGATGCGCTCGTTGTCCGATGCCCGCTCCGCCAGGCGATTGGCCCAGGTCCCCACGGTCTCGTAATCGGAGCCGCCCACCACGATCTGGACCGGCTGCTCGAAGGAACTCTGGCCCAGCCCCGGCGGATTGACGGCGAAGGCGCGCAGACCGGGAATGGCCAGGATTTTCGGGAAGATCTCCTGCGTGATCTCCTGCTGCTTCATGTCGCGCTCGGCCCAGGGGGCCAGCCCCAGGATCGTGAAACCGCTGTTGGGGACGTTTCCCCATCCGACAATGGAAAAGATCCGGTTCGCATCCCCGCGTTCATAGACCGGCCGGATGGCTTCCTCCACCTGAAGGACGCTGCGGAAGGTTTCCTGTGGTGTCGCCCCCTCCGGTGCCGAGCTGGGAATGATGATCACGCCGCGATCCTCGGTCGGAGTCAACTCGTTGGGCAGCAGGGAAAACAGCGGCAACGCAATCAGGGCCACCAGCAGGGCCACCCCCAGCACCGCCAGGGGCAGGACGATCACACGCTCCAGCAGCCAGCGATAGCCCCGGGTCAGACCATTCAGGACGGATTCCGTGCTGCGCATAAACAAATTCGGCCGGCGGGTGCGATCGGGGGCCTTCAGCCACTTGGAACAGAGCATGGGCGCCAGGGTCAGCGCGATCAGACTGGAAAAGGCGACAGCCGCCGCCATGGTCAGTCCGAATTCCTCGAACAGGCGCCCGACACTGCCCTGCAGGAAGGCGATGGGCACAAAGACCGCGATCAGGGTCAAACTGGTGGCGATCACGGCAAAGCCCACCTGGCGCGTACCGTGGAAGGCGGCCACCAATGGCGGCTCGCCCTCCTCTATGCGCCGCTGCACATTCTCCAGCACCACGATGGCATCGTCGACCACCAGGCCCACGGCCAGAATCATGGCCAGCAGAGTCAGGACGTTAATGGAGAATCCCAGCGGCGCCATGATGATGAAGGCGCCGACCAGCGAGACAGGGATGGTCACGGCTGGAATGAAGGTGGCGCGGATCGTGCGCAGGAACAGGAAGATGATCACCACCACCAGGCCAATGGCCAGCAACAGCGTCTTCACCACTTCCTTGATCGCCTCGCGAATGAACAGCGATTCGTCATAGCTGGCATTCAGCTCGACGCCCGCAGGCAAATCGTCCCGGATTGCATCGATCTCTGCACGCACCCGGTCCGACACATCGATGGTATTGGCCTTGGACTGCCGGATAATGCCCAGGCCGATGGCACCCTCGCCATTGGAGCGCAGGATGGAGCGTTCGCTTTCCACGCCCCGTTCAACGCGGGCCACCTCGCCCAGGCGGATCTGATAGCCGTCTTCCTGTTTCACCACCAGGCTGGCGAATTCCTCCGGATCTTGCAGTCGGCTTTCGGTGCGCACCGTCAGTTCGCGCGCTTCCGACTCCAGGCGTCCGGCCGGCAGTTCCAGGTTCCCTGCCCGCAAGGCCTGTTCCACATCGGAGACCGTCAGGTCACGAGCCGCCATGGCCTGCCGGTCCAGCCAGATGCGCATGGCATAGCGGCGATCGCCGCCGATGCGAACGCGCGCCACACCGTCCAGGATGGACAGGCGGTCCTCCAGTGTTCGCTCGGCATAGTCGCTCAGTTCTGCGGGATCCAGGCGGTCACTGGTCAGCGTGATCCACATCATCGGACGTGCGTTGGCATCCGCCTTGCGCACCACGGGATCATCGGCTTCCTCGGGCAGCTGCGACAGCACCCGCCCAACCGCATCGCGCACATCGTTGGCCGCCAGGTCCACATCCTGCGAGGTGTTGAACTCGATCGTCGTCTCGGCGCGCCCGTCACGGCTTTCCGACTGGATGTTGCGGATGCCCTCGACGCCGCTGATCGCGCCTTCGATCACTTCCGTGATCTCGCTGTCCACCACCTGAGGGGCGGCCCCGGTGTATGTCGTGTCGATGGACACCACGGGCGGGTCGATGTCGGGATTCTCGCGCACCGCCATCTGCATCAGGAAAGCAACACCCAGCACGACGATCATCAGGCTGATCACCGTTGCCAGGACGGGACGCTTGATCGAGGTATCGGAAAGAAACATCAGCCTGTCCGCCCTACTGCCCGGTCAGCTGCCGGCATCGGGGCCGTCGCCGGTCCCGACCACACGCACCGTGGCGCCATCCTGAAGGCGCTGCAGGCCATAGGTCACCACACGATCGCCCTTGGACAGACCCTCCCGGATTTCCACTTCGCCGGGCAGGCGCGTACCGATCTGCACATCCACACGGCGTACGCTGGCTTGGCCCTCGGCCTCCTCCAGTACATAGACATGCGGCCGGTCCCCCTCGGCCACGAGCGCCATTTCGGGAACCAGGAGGGCGTTTTCCCGCTGGCTGACCAGCAGGCGCACAGCCATGAACATGCCGGTGCGCAGGCGGCGGTCCTCGTTGGGCAGCGTTGCCTCCACACGCAGGGAGCGGGTGGTCGGATCCACGCGGGTATCCACGTCGCTGACCACGCCCTCGAAGGTTTCGTCCGGCCAGGCCACAGAGGTCGCCTCCACGGGCAGGCCGCGTGAAAGCACCCCCATGAAGCGTTCCGGGACCGAAAACTCCATCTTGATCTCGGACAGGTCGTCCAGGGTGGTCACGACGGTCTGGCTGTCGATATAGGCCCCCGGGGAAACACGCCGCAGCCCCACCACGCCATCGAAGGGCGCGCGGATCCTGCGGTCGGCAATATCGGTCTCGATTGCGGCCGCCCGGGCCGCGGCCGCTTCCAGCCCGGCCTGCAGTTCGTCAACACGCGCCTGCGGGACATTCTGGCTGCTCAGAAGCTGGCGTGCCCGCTCCAGCTGGCGGGCCATGTCCCGACGATTGGCCTCGGCTTCGCGCAGCAAGGCCTGCTGGCGCGTACTGTCGAGTTCCAGCAGGACCGCCTCGGCCGCAACCTCCTGGCCCTGCTCGAAATGGATGGTTTCAATGCGTCCGGCCACTTCGGGGACCACATCGATGGACTCCCGGGCCTCGGCCGTGCCGACGGCCTCCACGCGCTCGGCGACGAGGCCGACCCGCACGTCGCTGACCACCACAGGACTGGCCTGGGCGCCATTCCCCGGCGGGGCACCATCAGAGCCGCCGGGCCCGCTGGAAGAAAAGTTCTGCCAGGCATAGTACCCGCCACCGGCAAGTAGCAGGATGAAGAGAATTTGGAAGACTGTGCGCATCATCGGGTGTTTTACGAGCTCGATTCCTGTTCGGACCATTTCGCCGCAACACCCTTTCGTGCGGAGTCTCCGCAAAAATCGATCCGGACGCGACGAAATCCGCTGCTGAAAACTAGTGGCAATGTGTTAAACATTCCACCCGGAAAGTCATTCCGGTGGGGGAATATCATGCACAGAGTCGCGCGCAGAAGCCTGATGCTGGCCAGCATCATCCTCTGCCTGCTTCCTGGCCTGGCGGCGGCCCAGGGCGAAACGGCAGGGCAGAGCAATCCGAAAGGCCGCCAGATGGCCGCTTTGGAAGCCGGCGTGGATTACATCGAGGTCCGCAAGGGCGATCGGGTGCTGGAACTCCATCGCGATGGCGAGGTCCTGGCCAGCTATCCGATCCAGCTCGGCAAGCGTCCCGAGGGACACAAGCGCTTCGAAGGGGACCAACGTACGCCCGAAGGCACCTATCGTATCGGCTGGCGCAATCCGGAAAGCAGTTTCTTCCTCTCGCTGGGCATCACCTATCCCAACGAGCAGGACCGCGCCTACGCCGAACAATACGGGGTCAGTCCCGGCGGACAAATCATGCTGCACGGCATGCCCAACGACACGGAATACCGCAAGGAAGTCTTCAACGAACCCAACTGGACCAATGGCTGCATCGCGCTTCGCGATCACCACATGATGCAGATCTGGGAATCGGTCGAGGTCGGCACGCCCATCCGCATCAAGCCTTGATGCGCAGCCACAGCAGACCGAGCCACTCATGCAGTGCGTGATCGCTGCGTCGCAGGTTCCCCGCTGAGGGCAGCCAAGCCTGCAGTTCGGCTGCAGAAGCCTGCACCCGCCGAGAGTCCGTTGAGGCCGGAATCGGGTTCAGCCCGGCCCTGCCTGCCAGTTTCAGCGCCCGCGGCATGTGCGCGGCGGAGGTCACCAGGATAAATGGGTCCTGTCCCATCCTGCGCGCCAACGCCTGCATTTCCCCCGCCGTATCGCGCGGCGCTGCCTCGGCGACAATGGCCGCCTCCGGCACGCCCAGGGACACTGCTGCACGCTTCATCGCCTCGGCCACGGGCAGAGGCTCCCGCCCGGCGTCGCCCGTGAAGATCAGCGGCAGATCCGAAAGTCCGGCTAGGCCCCGCAGGCGCAGGGCTTCCATCAAGCGCGCCGAGGCCGCCCGCCCCAGCCAGTCCGCCGGCGGCTGGCCCGGCCGCACATGATGGCCGGCCCCCAGCACCACGATGGCTTCCGGTCGTGGCTGTGCCTCCTGAAGCCCTGCAAAGGGCGATACCTGGCTTTCCAGCGGGCGGAGCAAGGCATTGGGCAACCAGGGCAGGGAAAAGGCCAGAAAAAGCAGCAGCGAACAGGCCAGCAGTCCCCGTGCCAGGCGCGGCGCACCGCCCACCAGCATCAGGACCACGCCGGCCAGCAACAGCACCAGCACAAGCCCGACCGGCGACAGCAGCGCGCCCAGCAGCTTCTTCAGAAAGAACATTGCAGTTCACAGGTCGATATCGGCATCGGGCTGGCCGGCCGCCAGGGCATTGATACAGGCCAGGCACAAGTCCCGGAAAGCGATGACCTCATTCTCCGTGACGGCTTGCCAATCGGGCAATCGAGTCACGGCCTCTTTGAGGAAGTCGCTGGAAAAGAGCCCACTCTGTATTATTGTATCGACCGACACGAACGCCCCCTGCGCTCACCTGTTCAAATCACTGGTTACCCCGCCCCTGTTTGTCCTACAGGATAATCGGCGGCATCGGAAGAACCAGAAGCTACACATCTGGATCAGCACCCCTCCGGAACGGGACGCTTTACCGCGACTCATTCCGGACGTAGACTCCAGACTGGAGAAAGTCATGAGCAACGAGCAGCTTCGCTACACCTTCCGAATCAACGACAAGACGCCCGAAACCATGCCGTTCGGGCGTCTGCTGGACTATTATGTCCAGCTCAAGGACATGCTGGGTCTCGAAGACCATCTTCATTTGGTTGCAATTGGAGAGGGCAGTCATGCCAATGCCTTCTCCATGGATTGCGCGCATGAAACCGAACTCACGGAGCGGCTTTCCGGTCTGCAGAGTGGACAGGCTCCCAAGAAAGCCCTGACGGCCCGCAACAGAATCAATGAGATGCTGAGTGAGGATTCCACAAGCGGCTGCCTGTCCGGGCCGGGCAATGCACAAGTCATGACATTTCCAGGGAGTCACAAACCCTCCAAGGCTGCGCTTTCTCTCAGGGATACCATGAGCCTGACCGGGGAACTCTATTACCTGGCTGCCAGCGGCAACAATGTTGCCGTTCGCCTGAGGACGGAAAGCCATGGTGCCGTCTTTGGCACGACCAGCAAGGATGTGGGACATGCGCTTCGCAGCGTTCTGTTCGAACAGGTGAAACTGGATGGACATGGAGAATGGCTGCGCCATGAGGATGGAACCTGGTCGGTAGAGTCGTTTACCGTTGCCAGTTTCACTCCGGTTGGCAGTGCAAACCTGCGGGAAACAGTAGACCACATCCGCAACATGGACCTGGATTGGCCAAGTGACCCACTGGCACGCTTGCGTGAGATGGAAGAGAAGAACGGGCAGGCTCATTGATTGTCGCATTCGACAATACCTTCCTGTCCTTGGTGCTACGGCCAGGCAGTCCCCCCGCCTCGAATTACGAAACGGGCCAACCGGTTGAATACAGCAGAGAACGCATAGAGGCGCTTGTAGACAGTTTGGCGAATACGGGCGGACGTGTCCTGATACCCACGCCCTGCCTTACCGAACTTCTGTCTGCCGTGCCTGACCTGGAAAGAGCTGTTTCCGAAATAGACAGGTCTCCTGCCTTTCAGATCGCTTCCTTCGACGCCCGTTGTGCCATCGAGCTTGCAGAGGTTGTTCGCAAGGCATTTGACAAGGGTGACAAGAAATCTGGCTCCAAGGCAGGATGGAATGAGGTCAAATATGATCGCCAGATTGCAATGATTGCGAAGGTTTATGGTGCGGAAGCACTTTATACAGATGATCGTAACCAATCGACCTTTGCAGAGGAAATCGGCTTGAAGGTCCTGCACACTTGGGACCTGGAATTGCCTTCGGATTACGCTCAGGCAAGCCTGGACCTGGGAAAGCAGGAGTAAAGCAAACAAGCGGGGAAAGGCGTTGACAGCACGTTTGTCAGGGTTATATTCGCCCCTCTCGCACGGAAGGCATGGATTTCCGTGTCGTTTTTTACGTCCGAACGCAGGCATTTCATCATGTACGCAGTCATCAAGACAGGCGGCAAGCAATATAAAGTCGCCAAAGACGACGTTCTCACGGTCGAGAAGTTGTCTGCTAACGCCGGAGACAGCGTGTCTCTGGACGAAGTCCTCATGGTGGGCGCCGAAGGCGACCTGAAGGTGGGCAGCCCGACCGTGTCCGGCGCCAGCGTCAAGGCCGAGGTTCTCGAGCAGACGCGCGGCGACAAGATCGTCGTCTTCAAGAAGCACCGCCGCAAGCACTATCGTCGCAAGAACGGGCATCGCCAGGAGCTGAGCAAGATTCGCGTGACGGAAATCGTCGGCGCGGGCAAGGCCAAGAAGGCGGCCCCTAAGAAGGCGGCTGCGGAAAAGACCGAGGAGTAAGCTGCAATGGCACAGAAAAAGGCAGGCGGCAGTTCCAAGAACGGGCGCGACTCAATTGGTCGCCGCCTGGGCGTCAAGAAGTTCGGTGGCGAAGAGGTTCGCGCCGGCAACATCATCATTCGCCAGCGCGGCACCAAGTGGCGCCCGGGCGAGAACGTGGGCCTGGGCAAGGACCACACCATCTTCTCCCTGATCGAAGGCAAGGTTGCCTATCGCAAGGGCGCGGAAAACCGTACCTATGTGTCGGTCACGCCGATCCAGGAGCCGGCCGAGTAGATCGCGGACCCTGCCGCGTTCGAGGATTCGGGGGAATGGTACGCCATTCCCCCTTTTTCGTTTCAAACCAGGGCGCTGACATGAGCCTCTCCGCATGAAGTTTCTCGACGAAGCCAAGATATTCCTGAAAAGCGGTGACGGCGGAGGCGGATCGGTCTCCTTCCGGCGCGAGAAGTATGTCGAGTTCGGCGGACCTGACGGCGGCAACGGCGGTCGCGGCGGCGACATCGTCTTCCAGGCGATGGACGGCCTGAACACCCTGATCGACTTCCGCTATCAGCAGCATTTCAAGGCAGGGCGCGGCCATCACGGCATGGGACGCGACCGTTCGGGGGCCGCCGGAGACACGATTACCATCAAGGTGCCCGTCGGCACGCAGATCCTGGCCGAGGACAAGGAAGCCCTGCTGGCCGACCTGACCGAAGTCGGGCAGACCATGACCCTGCTGCGCGGCGGCGACGGCGGATTCGGAAATGCCCACTTCAAGTCCTCCACCAACCAGGCGCCACGACGCGCCGACCCCGGCTGGCCGGGCGAGGAGCGCTGGGTCTGGCTGCGCCTGAAGCTGATCGCGGATGCCGGCCTGGTCGGCCTGCCCAATGCCGGCAAGTCCACCTTTCTCTCCGCCGTCAGCCGCGCCCGGCCCAAGGTGGCCGACTATCCCTTCACCACCCTGCACCCCAACCTGGGCGTAATCCGCAACGACGAGGCCGACTTCGTCCTGGCGGACATTCCCGGCCTGATCGCGGGCGCGCATCAGGGCGCCGGCCTGGGCGACCGCTTCCTGGGCCATGTGGAGCGCTGCGGTGTTCTGCTGCATCTGGTGGATGGCACCCAGGAGGACCCGGTTGGCGCATGGCGAACCGTGCGCCAGGAGCTGGAGGCCTATGGCGGCGCCCTGGCCGAGAAACCCGAGGTTCTGGCACTGAACAAGACCGATGCGCTGGACGAGGAAACCATTCGTACGCGCCAGAAAGCCCTGGCCGAGGCCTCGGGTGAGGAGGTCCATCCGATTTCGGGCATATCGGGGCGCGGCGTCAAGCAGATGCTCCGGCTGTTGCAGCAGCATATCCGCGCCTACCGCGCAGCCGAGGCCGAAGCGGACGCGGCACGCCAGCAGGCGCTCGAGGAGCTGACCGCGCAACGCGACGATGACTGAGACCTCGCCCCTGGACAGCGCACGGCGCATTGTCGTCAAGATCGGCTCGGCCCTGCTGGTCGAGGAAAGCGACGGCAGCATCCGTCATGGGTGGCTGCAGAGCCTGGCCCAGGACCTGGCAAACCTGCATGGCCAGGGACGCGAGGTGATCGTGGTCTCCTCCGGCGCCATTGCCGTGGGTCGGCACTACCTGGGCCTGGGCAACGGACGCCTGAAGCTGGAGGAGAAACAGGCAGCCGCGGCCACGGGGCAGTTGCGACTGGCCCATGCCTACCAGGAAGGCCTGGCCGCCCACGACATCACGGTCTCCCAGATCCTGCTGACCCTGGGTGACACCGAGGAGCGCCGCCGGCACCTGAACGCACGCAACACCCTCAACACGCTGCTGCGCCACCGCAGCCTGCCGGTCATCAACGAGAACGACACCATCGCCACCAGCGAGATCCGCTTCGGCGACAACGACCGCCTCGCGGCCCGGGTCGCGGCCATGATCAATGCCGAGGCCCTCATCCTGCTCTCGGACATCGACGGCCTATACACCAGCGACCCCCGCAGCGATCCGAAGGCCAAGCATATCCCACAGATCCCGCGCCTGTCCGCCGAGATAGAGGCCATGGCCGGCCAGGCACCGCCCGGCCATTCCTCGGGCGGCATGGTGACCAAGCTTGCCGCGGCCCGGATTGCCGTCGGCGCCGGCTGTCACATGGCCATTGCGGATGGACGCGCCGAAGCGCCCCTGCGCCGGCTGGCCGAGGGCGCGCGGTGCAGCTGGTTCCTCTCCGACACCGAGCCGCTGGCCGCACGCAAGCAGTGGATTGCCGGCGCCCTGAAGCCCAGCGGCAGCATTCATATCGATGCAGGCGCCCGCCAGGCCCTGCTGAACGGGCGTTCGCTGCTGCCCGCCGGCATCACTGCAATCACGGGAGACTTCGAGCGCGGTGACGCGGTGCTGGTACGCGACTTGGCAGGCGAAGAAATCGCCCGCGGGCTCTCGGCCTATGGTGCGGAGGACGCCCGGCGCATCCTGGGTCACAAGAGTCGGGACATCGAAACCATCCTTGGCTACCGTGGGCGCGAGGAAATGATTCACCGTGACGACCTGGTGCTTACAACCCTGGAAAAGGGAGCTGCCGGATGACCGCAGAGACAGTTGAAAGCCGGATTGAACCGGGCCTGGAAGAGCAGATCGCGGAACTGGGCCGCCAGGCACGCACGGCCGCCCAGGAACTGGCCATCAGCAGCACGGAGCAGCGCAACAGGGCCCTGCGTGAAGCCGCCGCTGCCTTGCGCGCCGGCACAGCCGCCATTCTGTCGGCCAACAGCCAGGACCTGGACCAGGCCCGCAATCGCGGGACCACCGGCGCCTTCCTGGATCGCCTGGCGCTGGACGAGGGGCGTATCGAGGCCATGGCCAAGGGACTCGAGGATATCGCGGCCCTGCCCGACCCCCTCGGACGCACGCTGGCCGCCTGGGAGCAGCCAAGCGGCCTGGAGATCGAGCGGCGGTCGGTACCGCTGGGTGTGATCGGGATCATCTACGAAAGCCGGCCCAACGTGACCGCGGATGCAGGTGGGCTCTGCCTGAAATCCGGCAATGCCGCGATCCTGCGCGGGGGCTCGGAGTCCCATCACACCTCGGGGGTCATCCTGGACTGCCTGCGTGAAGGCCTGCTGGCGGCCGACCTGCCCGAGTCAGCCCTGCAGCGCCCTCCCACCTCCGACCGGGCGGCTGTGGGGCACCTGCTGCGCCTCAACAGCTGCATCGACCTGATCGTACCCCGCGGGGGCCGCAGCCTGATCGAACGTGTCAGCGAGGAAAGCCGGATACCTGTCCTGGCCCACCTGGAAGGCGTCAACCACTGCTACCTGCACCAGGCCGCCGACCCCGAGAAGGCGCTTCACGTGGTCATGAACGCCAAGATGCGGCGCACCGGCGTCTGCGGTGCTGCGGAAACCCTGCTGGTTGATCGTGCGGTTGCCGAAGAGCTTCTGCCACCGATCCTGAAGGCCCTGCGGGACAGCGGCTGCGAGCTGCGCGGCGATGATGCCGTGCGCCGCCTGGACTCCTCCGTTGCGCCGGCAACGGACACCGACTGGGATACCGAGTATCTCGATGCCATCCTGTCGGTCCGGCTGGTCGAGGGGCTGGAACAGGCGCTTGCGCACATCGCACGCCATGGCTCGGGGCACACGGAGTGCATCGTCACCGAGGACGCCCAGGCCGCAGACAGCTTCCTGGCCCGGGTGGACGCCGCCATCGTCATGCAGAACACCTCGACCCAGTTTGCCGACGGCGGGGAGTTCGGAATGGGGGCCGAGATTGGCATTGCCACCGGCAAGCTGCATGCCCGCGGCCCCGTGGGGGCAGACCAGCTGACCAGCTACAAGTACCTGGTCCGCAGCAACGGCGCCATCCGCCCCTGAATTCCTTTTCGAAGAGTGCCGTCCCGATCCATGTCGCGAACCCGTCCGAAACCTGTCCGCTGCCCCACGCCGGCCATGCTCGGACAGGCCCTGGGCGGCCCCCTGCCAAAGCCTGGCCGCCGGATCGGCCTGTTGGGCGGATCCTTCAATCCGGCCCACCAGGGACACCGGCATATTGCGCTGGAAGCGTGCAAGCGCCTGAAGCTGGACGAGGTCTGGCTGCTGGTCAGCCCGCAGAACCCCCTCAAGGAAGCAGCCGGGATGGCCGGTCTGGAGGCGCGCCTGGCCTCGGCGCGACAAATCGCGCAGCACCCGCGTCTGCGGGTCACGACCCTGGAAACCGCGTTGGGCACACGCGTGACGGCGGACACCCTGAAGGCGCTGCGCTGCTGCTTTCCCGGGATCGATTTCGTCTGGCTGATGGGGGCGGACAACCTGGCCCAGGTCCATCGCTGGGGGCGCTGGACAGAAATCTTTAACACGCTCCCCGTTGCGGTCCTTGATCGTCCATCCTATTCTTTATCTGTGTTGTATGCCAAGGCAGCGCAGCGGTTCGCGAGTGCCCGAGTTGCGGAAAGACGGGCCGCCACGCTTCCAGGGCGATCTGCGCCGGCATGGACGTTTCTGCACATACGGCTCAATCCCCTTTCGGCTACGGCACTGAGAGAAGGCCGCGGCCATCTGGTTGACGGCACGAGAACAACCAACCACGGCGAAGCGTTCGCCCATGCGAGCCCTCGCCCAGACAAGGAGTAAGACTGTCATACTCGACAAAGCCATGACGCAAAACAGCGTCGAAGAGATGCCCGGCAACCTGAAGGCCGTGCCCGGCACCGATTCCGACAGCCTGATTCAACTGGTCCAGGCCTCCCTGGATGAGGATCAGGCCGTGGAGCCCGTGATCATCGATCTTTCCGGAAAAAGCTCGTTCGCCGACTACATGGTGATCGCCAGCGGCCGTTCGGCCCGTCAGGTCGGCGCCATTGCCGAGCACCTGCGCGAACGACTGAAAGCGACCGGTCTGAAGGACCTGGCCGTCGAAGGCCTGTCCCACTGCGACTGGGTGCTGATCGATGCCGGAGACATCGTGATTCACCTTTTCCGTCCCGAGATTCGCGAATTCTACAATCTCGAGAAGATGTGGGGTGGATCGCTGTCCGATGAGACGCACGAAGCCGACGCCTGAGGCCGGCTAACACCAAGCCGGTCACACAGGCCCCGGTCACACAGGCGAATGTCCGGCCAAGGCTTGCGGGCGCGGGTCTCGTGACCTGCTGCCCTCCTGGAAGATATGAGCCCTTCAAGGGCCACGACCGCCCTTTACGACAAAGCTTCCTGACATGCAGATCACAATTCTTGCCGTTGGCCGCTTTCGTTCCGGGCCTCAACGCGCCCTCTACGAGGATTACGCGGCCCGCCTGAAGAAAGGCACCCTGCTGGGGCCACTCAAGCTGCAGGAAGTGGAGGAGAAACGTAATCTCGAGCCCGCGCGCCTGAAGGCGCGCGAGGGCGAGCTGCTGGACCGCGCACTGCCCGAGGGCGCGCGCTGCATCGCCCTGGACGAACGCGGCGACAACCTGGACAGCGCCCAGTTGGCCGGTCTTCTGGGGCAGTGGCGCGAGGAAGGTCTCCGCGAGACCGTGTTTCTGATTGGCGGGGCCGATGGCCTGTCGCCCGAACTGCGCCAACGCGCGGACAGGGTTCTCAGCTTCGGGCGCATGACCTGGCCGCACCTGCTGGTCCGCGGGCTGCTGGCCGAGCAGGTCTTCCGCGCCAACGCCATCCTGAGCGGCCACCCCTATCACAGGGCAGACTGAAGACAAGATCCGCCGGCCCCTTCCCTTTGCCGGGCAGGAAAGCTATGAAGGGGACCTCTCAGGGCCGATCCCGTCCGGGACCGGCAATCGGAACGGCAATACGGAGAAAGCAAGTCATGGGATGTCTGGTACTGCTGCGCCACGGACAGAGCGACTGGAACGCGCAGAACCGCTTCACCGGGTTCGTTGATGTCGAACTCAGCGACAAGGGACGGGCGGAAGCCGAGAAGGGCGGCCGCCTGCTGAAGGACATCCGCTTTGATCGGGTTTTCGCCTCCACCCTGAAACGGGCCTACGATACGGCCGAGATCGCGCTCGAAGCCAGCGGCAACAACGAACACCTGCGCGAGAACGGCGAATGGCAGATCACCAAGCATGACGACCTGCGCGAACGTGACTATGGCGACCTGGCCGGGCTCAACAAGGCTGAGACGGCCGAGAAATTCGGCGATGAACAGGTTCACATCTGGCGCCGCAGTTATGACGTGCGCCCGCCGGGCGGCGAAAGCCTGAAGGATGTGGTCGAGCGCGTCGCGCCCTATTTCGAACGCGAAATCCTGCCCGAGCTGAAGGCCGGCAAGAACATCCTGGTGGGCGCGCACGGCAACACCGTCCGCGCGCTGCTGGTGGCTCTGGATTGTCACAGCCCCGAGGAAATCTCGGGTGTGGAGATCCCCACCGGCGTGCCCATGGTCTTCGAAACCGACAACGGCAGTCCGAAGACCTACCGCTTCCTGGACGGAAAGTGAGATGGGGAGTGGGGCCTAGAGGCTCCCGGTCGCCAGTTCCCTTAAGGCATTGGCGTCTTTGATTTCCAGAAAACCTTGCCGGCTAAGGATCAATTCCCTTTCCCGGAACTCTCTCAAGACGCGACTGACATGCACCTGGGTCAGGCCCAGCGTGTCCGCTATGTCCTGCTGGGTCAGGGGGAACTGGATTCGATCATTGGCCTTCAGGTCCATGCTTTCCTGCTTGCTCTCAAGATAAAGGATAAGGCGCGCAAGACGCTCCTCTGCCCGGCACCGCCCCAACTCGAAGAGCCGCATCTCGTAGTCTTCCTTTTCCGAGAGGCAGGTCGCAATCACGTGATCGAGGAAGCTTGGATCCTGTTGGCATTCCCGACGAATGAGTTCGACGTCAAAGACGCAGGTCTCCAATTTCGTCAGGCTCTGGCCGGCAAACTGTGGCTGCGAGGAAAAAAGGAATGAGGGCGAAATGATCTCACCCGGAAGCTGGTAGGAAAGAATCTGTCGCCGTCCATCCTGGCTGAGCATGTAGCGAAAGGCCCAGCCCTCGCGAACAACATGGATATGCTTGATAGAACTCGACTGTGTGTAAAGGGTTCGACGTCGAAGAAAACTTTGCCGCCCCATGTAGAATGGCGCTGGTGCGTCCGGAAGCACGTCCTTGAAGAAACGGCAGAAGCCCAGCCGGCCGACCTTGCAGGACCGGCAGGGAGTCTCTTCTTCATGGGCAATTTTCTCCGAGCCACTGGGTGATGGCTCTGACAATCATACTCTCCAACCAAGGATAAACTTTACAGTTATACGAAATTTATCCTTTAATCTTAAAGTGCAAAATACCCAAGAACTCTTATTAGACTATACATATGTTATAAACTAGTATTATAAATAAATGATTTAAACTACTTGCATAATTTAATATTTTATAAATTTATATTCATTTATATTAATTATAGTTACAGTAAAAATAGTCTGTAATAATAATTACTGCGCAGAGACTCCATAACGCCCTAATGGCTAGAACAGGAGATATCTCGATGCCCTCCCAGAATGAGACAGCCTGCCATGAACGGCTTGAATTCATGGAAATCGATCAAGCGCTCTGCGAGCGCCTGAGAAACCTCTGGCCACACATCGAACAGGTTCTGCCGGCCATCCTGGACGAATTCTATGCACACCTGATGGAGCAATACCATCTCCGCTCACTTCTTGGTGACCAGCAGGAACGCCTGAAAAGAGCGCAAAGCCAGCACTGGAAGCGTTTGTTCACTTCTGGATTCAGTGAAGACTACATGGAGAGCGTGCGGATCATTGGCTATACCCACAATCGCATTGGACTCGAGCCACGCTGGTATATTGGGGGTTACAGCTTCATTCTGCGCCGATTGGTCAAAAGTCTCCTCACAAGACAAGGCTTCTTCGGAACACCCAAATATCTGGACGTCAATGCCGTCATCTCGGCGGTGATGATCGACATGGAAATCGCGGTATCCACCTATCAGGATGCCCTGATTGAAGACCGTATGGCACGCCAGAAAACACTCGAAGAGGCCATTGCAGAACTTGACTCTCAAGTCAGCCAGGCCCTCGGCAAGCTTGACAGCAACACCGGAGAAATGAGCACCCAGACAACAGCCTTGGCCAAACAGGCCCAGGTCGCGCGCGAAGCCGCGTCCTCCGTTGCCTCGGCCGCCGAAGAATCCTCGACAAGCGTCCAGTCCATTGCCGCGGCGAGTGATGAAACCCTCGAAAGCATCGCCGAAGTCGGTCGTCAATCCGAAACCGCCAGAGAAGTCTCGGGCCATGCCCTTTCTGGAATACAGAAGACCGACAGCGAGATGAAGGCGCTCGCGAGTGCTGCTGAGCGGATCGACGAAGTCGTGACCATGATCAACGACATCGCCGGCCAGACCAACCTCCTGGCCCTGAATGCAACTATAGAAGCCGCACGGGCCGGAGAGGCTGGCAAGGGCTTTGCCGTGGTCGCCAGCGAAGTCAAGAAACTTGCAGAACAGACCGCTAGCGCCACCCAGGACATCGAGTCCCAGGTGGCTGACATACAATCAGCCATGACCCGCTCGGTCCATTCGATCGATCAGATAAAGGAAACCATCGAACAGATGGATAGTGCAGCAGCGGAGATTGCCAGAGCCGTTCATGAACAGAAGCAATCTACCCAGGAAGTCACCCACAGTGTTCACCAGACGGCCGAAGGGTCCCGCGAGGTCACTGAAAACATCACCAGGGTCGCCAGTTCGACGGCTGAGACGGAGGATACCTCAGTCAGCCTTGAGGAAGTCGCAAGCAGCCTTTCCTCTTGCAGCAGAGATCTGCGACAGCATTTCGATACCTTTCTGGAGAGTATTCGCCAGGACGTAGCTTGAGCGCCTGTTGGCAGTAGATAGCTTAGAGAACCCCATGAATCATTCGATCCGGATACAAAGCCGAAGGCTTGCGTCTTTTCTTTCCACACAGATCGTCACTGCCCCCAACTGTCAGGAAGCACTCAAACTCAGCCTGCGTATGGGAAGTTTGCTCCTGAAGTCGGACCATGCACAGGCCGAACTCTCACTAAACGGAGTCGATGGCGAACGCACGAGCTACACAAGCAAGCGCGCACGCAAAGACGACATTTCGTCCATACACCCCTTGTCACTCAGGTTCGATGACAAGACGCCGCTTGGAGAGAATGCGGTTCTGCAGGTCCAATTCCTGGCCTGCAGGCGCCCGAAGAACAAGGAATTGACCGAAATGGTCCTTTCCCGCCTCTATCCCGCCCTTGTTTGTCGGGCCAGGGCGGATAGGGCCGAGACGAGCCACCGTCTGTTCAAGGATATCCTGCATGCCGCTGGCGATGCCATCCTGACCATCGATCAGTCACGAAACATCCTGCTTTTCAACGAACAGGCCCAGCGGTTGTTCGGATACACCTCAGAGGAAATCATCGGCAAACCTCTGCAAACCCTCATCCCCCATGAGGTGCAAGCCGCCCATGAAGCCCGTATCAGTGAATTTATGTCCCGGCCCGATCATTCGAAGTCCATGGGGCGCCGACCTGAGGTCTTTGGTCGGCGCAAGGATAACAGTCTATTCCCGGCCGATGTTTCCATAGCCAAGTCCACTAACGGCGATCAGACCCTGATGACCGCCGTTGTGCGTGATCTTACCCGTTTGCGGAACACCGAATACGCACTGCTTGAACGCGAAAGCGAGTTGGAGGAGATCATCGAGCGCATGCCGTTCGGTATTGCCATCTGCGGTGAGGACGATGGCCGGGTGCTTCTCGCGAACGACGCTTTCGTCGAGATGACACGCATGCCGGCCGAAGAGATCAAGGGCCTGCATGCCTCGGCATTCTTTGAGGGCCTCTCCGAGAGCTCACTGGCCCTGGAGCCGCTCTGGAGCCAGGCAACCTTCAAGGACATGGAAATCCCGATACGTCGAAGAGGGGCACCGAACGCCCACTCGATCGTCTCCACAGTTCGGCTGACCTACCAGGGAAAACGCACGGTCCTCTTCGGATGCAACGATATCAGCGCCCTGCTACAGGCCCTGGAGGAACTCAAGAAGCGCCAGGAGAAGCTGACACAGGCCCAGCATATAGCCAGGCTTGGAGATTGGGAATGGAACCTCTCCGACAACCAGCTCCACTGGTCAGATGAAGCAAGCCGCATCCTGGGGCCACAGCTTTCCACGACAACGGCCACTCCCGCCGATTTTCTGGAATGCGTGCACCCAGATGATAGGCACAAGGTGCAGGATGCCTTCGCTTCCGCTTCGACGACCCTCTCGCCGATCAGCGTGACTCTCCGATTGACACCTTCTCCGAAGGATCAATGCAGTGCAAACTCCTTCCCTCCGCATATCCGGCTTGAAGCGCGGCCGGAACAGCACGAAGACGGCAGTGCAGCCAAATGGGTCGGAACGATCCAGGACATCACCCAGCAAGCGCGCATCCATCAGGAACTGGTGGATGCGCGCAACACAGCCCTGGAAGCCAATCAGAGCAAGACGCGCTTCCTGGCAAACATGAGCCACGAACTGCGAACCCCGCTCAATGCCATCATCGGCTTCTCGGAGTTCATTTCCCAGGACCTGTTCGACGGTGACGTGCAGCGCTATCGCAGCTATGCCGAAGATATCCTGCGAAGTGGCAAGCACCTTCTCGATCTCGTGAATGATGTACTGGATTCCAGTCGGATCGAAAGCGGCAACATGCAATTGAACGAGGACTGCATCTGCCTCGCGGAAATCGCCCAGAATTGCCTCAAGATGATGCAGGGTCGAGCAGAAGAGAAGCACATCACCCTCTCCGTTGATCGCGCGCCTGACTTTCCATGGATCTATGCTGATTCTCGACTTTGTCGACAGATCTTTCTTAACCTTCTGGTCAATGCCGTGAAGTTTACGCAGGCAGGAAAGAAGGTCGGGGTCGACCTGAGAAGGGATACCACGGGGCGAGCGGTTGTTGAGGTCTGGGACAATGGCCTGGGAATTGCGGAAGAGAATCTCGATCGCATCCTCAGACCCTTCGAGCAGGTTGCCAGCGATCCCTATGCCCAGCATGAGGGGGTTGGTCTCGGGCTCTCACTCTGCAAGCGATTTGCCGAACTGCATGATGCGGAACTGATTTTGGAAAGCGAGGTTGGTTCAGGTACCTCGGCTCGCGTTATCTTTCCTGCAGATAGAAGCATCGAGACTCCAGAAACCTGCAAGGCTAGCGTCCAGAAAGCCTGAGCCACTCCAAGGTTACCCTGTCATCTTGCCCGTTTCACTGTAGCTGTTCCTGCTCTAGTATCCGGGGGATGCCGTCGCGTTCCGCCCACCTTGTCCAACTGACCGCTCTACTGCCGTTTGCGGTCGGGCTATGGCTGTCGTTCGCGGGACTCGCCGCGGCGCAGGAGGGTGAGGAAGCCGATACCGAAGAAGCCGGGGAACAGCTGGAAGAGGTGGAACGGGCCCTGGAGCGTGACCGCGAGCGGGCCCGCAAACTCGAGGAACAGGCGGAAAGCCTGCGAACGGAAATCCAGGAAGTCCGTGGCGAGAGTGTTGAAGTGGCCGCCTCGGTCCAGGAACTGGAGTCAGAGATCACCCAGCTGGAACTGCTGCTGGCGGTTCATCATGTACGGGCCCTGCGCCTGGATGTGTCCCTGACACGGCGCAAGGGCCAGCTTGCCGATACCCTGGCGGCCCTGCAACGCATTGCCGTCTTTCCTCCGGACGCCGTGCTCGGCGCCCCCGGACAACCGCTGGACAGCCTGCGCAGCGCCATGCTGCTGAGCGATGCCATACCACAGATGGAACGACAGGCGGCGACGATACGCAGGGAACTTGAGGAACAACAGGCGCTGGAAACCGAGATTCTCAGCCAGCGCGACAAGCTGACAGAGCGGCGCCGCCAACTGGAGGACGAGCAGCAGCAACTTGAACGCCTGGCCGAACGCAAGCGCGCCCTTGAGGAAGAAGCACGCGCTGAACGAGCGCGCACCGAAGAACGCCTGAACACCCTCGCCGACCAGGCCGACGACCTGCGCGATCTGATTGCAAGCCTGGAGGCCGAGGCCGAGCGTGAGCGGAAACGCCGGGAAGCCGAGGCCCGTGCAGCGGCGGAGGCCGCCGCCCGTGCCCAGCGGCTGCGTGAAGAGGCCCAGCGTGCGGAAGAGGAACGCCGCGCCGACCAGGAACGCGCACGGCAGGAAGCCGAAGCCGCGGAACGGGAAGCCGACGAAGCACGTGAGCGACAGCAGGCCGCTCTGCCCAGCCAGCCGCCCTCAAACCTGCGCAATTTCCCGGACCAGCCGGGTGGCCTGGTGATGCCGGCCCGAGGCAGCGTAACCGCCGGTTTTGGCGACCAGCATCCCCATCTGGAAGGGGAGGATTCCGAAGGTGTAATCCTGCGTACACGCAAGGCTGCACAGGTCGTGGCGCCCTTTGACGGAAAGGTGGCCTATGCCGGCCCCTTCCGTCGTTACGGGCTTATCTTGATCATTGAGCATGACGAACGATATCATTCCCTCCTGGCTGGCTTCGACCGCCTTTCGGCGGAAGCTGGCCAGTGGGTCATGGCAGGCGAACCTGTCGGTTCCATGAAGGAATCGGGTGACGAAGACCCGGAACTTTACATAGAGTTGAGGCGGGCCGGCCAACCCATCGACCCCCTGCCGTGGCTCGAAACAAGCAGAAATGAGGCGCAAGGCTGATGCGATTTCTCCTATCCGTGACACTGGCCGCTGTTTTTCTGATCAGCGCGCCAGCCTTTTCCCAAGACGAGGAAAATGACGATACCTACAAGCAACTGAAGCTTTTCGGTGAAGTCTTCGAGCGCGTGCGCGCCGATTTCGTGGAAGAAGTCAGCGATCGCGAACTGATCGAAGCCGCGATCGAAGGCATGCTCGCCGACCTGGACCCGCATTCGGGCTATCTTGACAGCGAAAGCTTCAAGGACATGCGCGAACAGACTCGCGGGGAGTTCGGCGGCCTGGGCATCGAGGTCACGATGGAGGACGGGGTGGTCAAGGTGGTTTCGCCCATCGACGACACACCGGCCTTCCGTGCCGGCGTCCAGGCGGGAGACCTGATCACGCACATTGACGGCGAACCCATCATGGGCATGAACCTGAACGAAGCTGTCAAGCTTATGCGCGGGCCCGTAGACACGAACATCGAGGTCACCATCCGGCGCGGCAACGAAGAGCCCTTTGACCTGGAGATCACGCGCGACATCATCCAGGTCCAGTCCGTGCGCAGCCGAGTCGAGGAGGACATCGGCTACATCCGCCTGACCTCCTTCACGGAGCAGACCATGAGCGGACTCGAGGAAGCATTCGGGGAGATTCGTGATGAGCTGGGCGATGACATGAAAGGAATTGTCCTGGACATGCGCAACAATCCCGGCGGCCTCCTGGATCAGGCCATCAGCGTCAGTGACGCCTTCCTGGACCGCGGCGAGATCGTCTCCACGCGGGGCCGGACCGAGGACGAAGCCCAGCGCTGGAATGCGGAAGGCGGGGACATGGCAGAAGGCCTGCCCATTGTTGTCCTGATCAACGGCGGCTCGGCATCGGCATCGGAGATCGTGGCCGGCGCGCTGCAGGATCATCGTCGCGCCATCGTCCTGGGCACCCCCTCCTTCGGAAAGGGATCCGTCCAGACGGTCATTCCGCTTTCCGGGAACGGTGCCATGCGCCTGACCACGGCGCGTTATTACACGCCCAGCGGCCGCTCGATCCAGGCCAAGGGCATCGAGCCGGATATCCTGGTAGAGCAGGCACGCTTGGAGAAACTGGACAACGGCCGCATTCGCCGTGAAGAGGACCTGCCCCGCCATTTGGAGAATGATTTCGATAACGGGGTTCCCACGGAAATCGAAACGCCTGACTCTCAGGAGCAGGGCAACAGCGAGGATGAAGAGGAACCGATGGTCTCGCCCGAGGATCAAGGGGATCCCGAGCAGGACTACCAGCTGGCACGGGCCCTCGATCTTCTGCGCGGCCTGTCGCTTCTCAGTCAGTTGGAAATGAACTGAGCTCGCACAGAAGCGCCAGGATAGATCAGGGGGGTTGGGGAAGAACGTGGCCGCTGAGCGCAAAGGGCGAAGAACAGGGCTGATCGCGCTGCTGCTGGGCTGGGGCATCCTGCTTGCCGGACTGACTGTCCTGGCAGTCTGGCTGTTCACCCGGCCACCCGAACCGGCATCCTATTCCCAGGAGCAGTTTGCCTATCAGGAGGTCCTGCCCGAAGGGCCCGAGGACGACCCCACCCCCGGGCCCGAAGCGGCTGATTCCGATCCCGAGCAGGAACGCACATCGCAGCAGGCCACTGCCGAGGGGGACCTGACCCGTCCTCCGGAGTTGCGGGGTGAGAACGAAGCCGCCCCCAGGGTACAGGACGCCCCACTGATCGACGCTGGCGAGGAAGACTCGCAACCTCTGCAGGACACGACATCACCACCGGAAGTCCCAGCCATCCCTGATACCTCCGACATACCCGAAGCAGTAGAAGCCGAGGTCCAGAAAGAGATATCGGAAACGGAAGGCAGCCCGGATACAGCCTCCGAAAAATCTCCCCCTGAGGAGGCCCCGGAAGCCGACCTGGCAGAGGAATCAGAAACCATCCTGGAAGGCAGCAAAGAGGATCCGGACAACGAGGACACAACGACAGGCGACGCGGCAGACCGTCAACAGCCGGCTTTTGCTCCGCCCCAGTCCTCGCCCGGCCTGCCACCGCCGCCAATTCCGGCCCGCGACGACAGCGCGGACAGCGAAGATGACGAAGACGCAGACGAGAGGGACACAGAGGTCGCGCCAGAAGAGGTGAGTGAACCACCTCAGCCAGACAGCCCGGCGGAGCCGGCGGATAGCGAACAGGAAGCCACGACACCTCGCAGCGGCACGCCAGCCTGGCAGCGCTATGCGCAGCCCTTCGAGCCTGCTGCCGACAAACCGATGATCGCCATTGTCATCACCGGCCTGGGTTTGTCGGAAGGCGCAACGGAAGCGGCCATTCGCCAGCTCCCCGCTGAGATCACTCTGTCCTTCAGTCCCTATGCGCGCCGAATCGACGA
Organism: Fodinicurvata fenggangensis DSM 21160; assembly: GCF_000686045.1. Classification (GTDB taxonomy): domain Bacteria; phylum Pseudomonadota; class Alphaproteobacteria; order Kiloniellales; family DSM-21159; genus Fodinicurvata; species Fodinicurvata fenggangensis. Next base: position 25,591 of record NZ_JMLV01000014.1, on the reverse strand, counting down.
ATGGATTGCCCTGGCGCGCTCGCAGGGACACGAAGTCTTGCTGGACCTGCCCATGGAACCTGAGACCTTTCCTGAGGACGACCCTGGTCCGCAGGCGATCCTGACCGAGTTGGGTCCGCAGGAAAATGCCGAGCGCCTGCAGTGGGTCCTGTCACGCGGCAGTGCCTATCTGGGTGTGGCCGGTACGGAAGGCGGTGGCTTCACGGCAGCACGTGGTGCCATTGATCCACTGTTCGAACGCCTGGCCCAGGATGGCCTGGTCTTCCTGGGCAACCCGATGGAAGGCCAGCAGGCCATGCGCGAAGCCGCAAGCCTTGCCGGGCTGCCCCTGCTTTTCAGTGACCGCATCCTGGATCAGCAGGCCGCCAGCCGGGCCGTGATCGATGCCGGTTTGACGGCCACCGAGCGGACAGCCCTGTCTGAAGGCCAGGCCGTGGCCGTGGCACGCCCCTATCCGGTCAGCCTGGAACGCCTCCAGAGCTGGACCGAGCAATTGCCCGAGCGGGGCGTGCAACTGGCCCCGCTCAGTGCACTTGTCCGCCAGTAGCGGTAAATGCAATGTCCTGTTACAAGAAAAGCATCCTGAGCGAATGTCCAACTCTCCCTACGACCCCAACAGCGACCTGACCCTGACACCACAGGAGATCGAAAAGCTTCCCTATCGCCCCGGCGTGGGAATCGTTCTGTTCAACCGTGATGGGCGAGTCTTCACAGCCCAGCGCATCGACATGGCCAGCGATGCCTGGCAGATGCCCCAGGGCGGGATTGATCCCGACGAGGATCCACGTGCGGCGCTTTTTCGCGAACTCGAGGAGGAAACCGGTGTCCGCAATGCGGAACTGCTGGCCGAAAGCCGGGACTGGCTCAGCTACGACCTGCCCCATGACCTGGTGCCGAAGATCTGGCGCGGTCGCTTCCGGGGCCAGCAGCAGAAATGGTATGCGCTGAAGTTTCTGGGCGATGAGAATGAAATTGATATCGGCGGTCCTCACGCCGAATTCTCGACCTGGAATTGGCGCCCCCTGCCCGAGACACCCCAGTTGATCGTGCCATTCAAACGGAAACTCTACGAACGGGTGGTGGACGAATTTGGCCACCTGGCAGAGCGTATCCGTACGCGCGGGACCTGAACGGCAGGCCGCCCGGAAAATCAGGCCCGGAAAATCAGCCCAAAATTCAGGCAGCGGCAGCCGTTGCTGCCTCAGCTCTGCGCTGCTTCGACTTCATGAGATGATAGGCCGCTTTCGCGAGCAGTTGTGCCGTGCGCCCGCGCGGATTCAGGCCGGCCGCCTTGCAGGTCATGGCGGCTGCCCGCTCGACACGGACCGGCTTGTAGATGGCAAGGGCCCGGTTCATGTAGGCCTTGCTCCAGCGCTTGCGGTCGTAATCCTCGTTCGCGGGCGTATTGGCCGCGTAATAGGCATAGGCCAACTCGTCATCCTCGGTCTCGCGCACCCGACCCAGGGCGATCATCAGGCGCCGCAGCTTACCGATGCGCTCATGGTCCAGATAGCGGCGCAGATGTGTGTAGAACAGCTTGTAATGGCGCAATTCGTCGGCCGCGATGCGCTGGCAGATATCCTTCAGCACGGGCTCTTCGGTGCTGTCCGCCAGGGACCCGTAATAGGATGAGGTCCCCACCTCGACGATACAGCGGGCCACAAGCTCGCCACAACGTGAACCGCGCACGGAGGAGGTGGCTTCCACATCGACGCTGAAGCCGTCGCGGAAGCGTTTTACGGCGCTGTCGAAGTCGAACTCGGGATCGACCATCTGGGCCCAGCGGCCAAGGGCTTCGCCGTGTTGGACCTCTTCCGCCGCCCACTGCCGGGCGGCCTCCTGGAACTCGGGGTCGTCCCCGAAAACGTTGCAGAGATAGTCGGCATAGTCATCGCCGTTGTATTCCACAAGGCTGGCGGCCTTGATCAACTTGATCATCTCGGGATCGGTTTTGGAACGGTCGAAGCTGTTCCAGTCTATGTCATCGAGAGTCCAGTGCCCAGCCGACATGTTATCCGCCCTTCCTGAAATCCATGCACCCCTTTGCAGGTTCCTGCATATGTAGGGAAAAGCAGGATTGCTCGCAAGAGTACGCTTTGACTCGGCATTCTGCGCTGACCGTCCTTGCAGACAGGGGCGCGAACAAAAAAGCCGCCGCTGGCATCCCTGCTCAAGCGGCGGCCTGTGCGGTGCGGGCCCGCTGGATCAGAATGTCTCCAGGGCCCTCAGTTTTTCTTCCAGGACATTCACCTGCTTGGCAGCTTCGGTCTTTTCTATCTCGTTCTTGGCGTCTTCCAGGTCCTCGCGCGCATCCTTCAGTGCCCGCTCGGTTGCGCCACGATCGATCTCGTCAAAGGCCTCGACACTGTCGGCCAGGACCGTGCAGCGTTCCTGGGTCACCTCGGCAAAGCCCCCACCGACAAAGATGCGGCGGCTGACCATACTGCGGTTTTCCTCATAAACGGAAATGACACCCGGCCGAACGGTGGAAATCATCGGAGCATGGCGTGGCAGGACGCCGAAGTCGCCTTCCGCGCCGGGCACCACCACCATGGCAACCTCTCCCGAATGGAGAAGTTGTTCCGGTGAAACCAGTTCGAACTGCGTTTTTTCCATGACCTTTTCGTCTCTATCCTGTCTGTCGGGCCTCGGCCTGCCTCAGGGCTGCAATCAGGCAGCCTCTTCGGCCATCTTCCTGGCCTTCTCGACGGCCTTGTCGATCGTGCCGACCATGTAGAAGGCGCCTTCCGGAAGATGGTCGTACTCGCCTTCCACCAGACCCTTGAAGCCCTTGACGGTTTCCTCCAACGGAACCTGCACGCCCGGCGAGCCGGTGAAGACCTCGGCCACATCGAAGGGCTGGGACAGGAAGCGCTGGATCTTGCGGGCCCGCGAGACCGTCAGCTTGTCCTCCTCGGACAGCTCGTCCATGCCCAGGATGGCAATGATGTCCTGCAGCTGCTTGTACTGCTGCAGCGTCTCCTGGACCTTACGGGCCACGTCATAGTGTTCCTTGCCGACCACATCCGGCTCCAGGATACGACTGGTGGAGTCCAGCGGGTCAACAGCCGGATAGATGCCCAGCTCCGCGATCTGGCGGCTCAACACCGTGGTGGCATCAAGGTGCGCGAACGAGGTTGCCGGCGCCGGGTCGGTCAAGTCGTCGGCCGGAACGTAAATGGCCTGGACCGACGTGATCGAGCCCTTGTTGGTCGTGGTGATTCGCTCCTGCAGACCGCCCATGTCGGTGGCCAGCGTCGGCTGATAGCCCACTGCAGAAGGAATACGGCCCAGCAGCGCCGAGACCTCGGCGCCCGCCTGCGTGAAACGGAAGATGTTGTCCACGAAGAACAGAACGTCCTGGCCTTCATCGTCGCGGAAGTACTCGGCCACGGTCAGGCCGGTCAGGGCGACACGCGCACGCGCACCAGGCGGCTCGTTCATCTGGCCATAGACGAGCGCTGCCTTGGAATCACTGCCGTCGGTCTTGATGACGCCGGAGTCCATCATTTCGTGATAGAGGTCGTTGCCCTCGCGTGTGCGCTCGCCGACGCCGGCAAAGACGGAGTAACCGCCGTGCGTCTTGGCGATGTTGTTGATCAACTCCATGATCAGAACGGTCTTACCGACACCGGCACCCCCGAACAGGCCGATCTTGCCGCCCTTGGCATAGGGCGCAAGCAGGTCGATGACCTTGATGCCCGTGATCAGGATTTCCGATTCCGTGTTCTGGTCCGCATAGGTCGGTGCCGAACGGTGAATCGGTGCCTTGTTCTTGGTCTTGACCTCGCCACGCTCGTCAATCGGCTCACCGATGACGTTCATGATGCGCCCCAGGGTCTCGGGACCAACCGGGACCTCGATTGGCGAGCCCGTATCCGTCACTTCCTGGCCGCGAACCAGGCCCTCGGTGGCGTCCATGGCAATCGTGCGCACACCATGCTCACCCAGATGCTGAGCAACCTCCAGGACCAGGCGGTTGCCGTGGTTGTCGGTTTCCAGCGCATTGAGAATGTCCGGCAGGTCACCGTCGAACTGCACGTCTACCACCGGTCCCAGGACCTGGGTGATCTTTCCGACGAGGTTCTTGGCCATCGTGTCTGCTCCTTATCGTGCCTCTACTGCGATCCAGCGCGGCCTAGACAGCGCTACATCGCCTCCTTGGCGGAGATGATTTCAATCAGTTCCTTGGTAATCTCGGCCTGACGCGTCCGGTTGTAGACCAGGGTCAGGTCCTTGATCATTTCCTCGGCATTCCGGGTCGCATTGTCCATTGCGGTCATCCGCGCCCCGTTCTCACTGGCGTTGTTCTCGAGGATCGCCTTGTAGATCTGTACCGCCAGGTTCCGCGGCAGCAGTTCCTTCAGGATCTCTTCCTCGTCCGGCTCGTAATCGTACACGAACCCGGCCTGCTTTTCAGCCTGCGCCTCTTCCTCGGCCGCTTCCAGGTTTGCACTATGCTCTTCATCGAAGGGCACGAGCTGCTGGCGGGTCACGATCTGACTGATCGCCGACTTGAAGCGGGCATAGAAAAGCGTGCAGACATCGAATTCACCCTGATCGAAGCGGTTCAGGACGTCCTGGGCGATGGCATGAGCCTTGTCGAAGGTCGGCCGCGGTTTGGTGACACCCTCGACGGTCTCCAGGATGTCGTTCCCATGCTGCCGCCTCAACTGGTCACGGCCCTTGCGTCCTACACAGATGATCTTGACCGTCTTGCCCTCGGACTTGAGCTGCTCGATATGCTTGCGGGCATCCCGCACGATCGAGCTGTTGAAGCCGCCGCAAAGACCACGGTCGGCCGTGGCCACGATCAGCAGGTGGACATCATCCTTGCCCGTTCCGGTCAGCAGCTTCGGACCGTTGCTGCCCTGCACGGACCCTGCCAGCGACCCGAGCATGCGGGCCATACGATCCGCATAGGGGCGCGAGGCCTCGACCTGCTCCTGGGCACGACGCAACTTCGCCGCCGCAACCATCTTCATGGCCGAGGTTATCTTCTGCGTCGACTTGACGCTGCTGATCCGGGAGCGCAGCTCCTTGAGGCTAGCCATATCGCTTCAACCGACTTTCCGTAATGCGGGGACCGATCAGACGTAGGTCTTGACGAAGTCTTCCAGGAAGGACTTCAGCTTGTCGTCCGTCTCGCTCGACAGGTCCTTCTCCTTGCGGATCGTCTCCAGGATATCCTTGCCCTTGTCCCGAAGCTCATCAAGGTACTTGGCCTCGAAGTCCTGGACCTTGTTGACGGCAACGCCATCCAGGAAACCGCGGACACCAGCATAGACCACACAAGTCTGTTCTTCGAACGGCAGCGGCCTGTACTGGGGCTGCTTCAGCAACTCCGTCAGACGCGCGCCGCGACTGAGAAGCTTCTGTGTGGAAGCATCCAGGTCCGAGGCGAACTGTGCGAAGGCCTCCATCTCGCGGAACTGCGCCAGTTCCAGCTTGATGGTGCCGGCCACCTTCTTCATGGCCTTGGTCTGCGCGGCCGACCCCACACGAGAGACCGACAGGCCGACGTTCACGGCGGGGCGGACACCCTTGTAGAACAGACTGGTCTCCAGGAAGATCTGGCCGTCCGTAATGGAAATGACGTTGGTCGGAATATAGGCACCCACGTCACCGGCCTGCGTCTCGATGATCGGCAGGGCGGTCAAGGAGCCCGCGCCATGCTCGTCGTTCATCTTCGCCGCGCGCTCCAGCAGACGGGAGTGCAGATAGAAGACATCGCCCGGGAAGGCCTCGCGGCCCGGCGGACGGCGCAGCAGCAGCGACATCTGGCGATAGGCGACGGCCTGCTTGGACAGATCGTCGTAGCAGATGACGGCATGCATGCCGTTGTCACGGAAGTACTCGCCCATGGCACAGCCCGTGTAGGGCGCCAGGAACTGCAGCGGCGCTGCATCAGAAGCCGTGGCGGCCACCACGATGGAGTATTCCATCGCACCCTGCTCTTCCAGGGTCTTCACCAGCTTGGCGACGGAGGAACGCTTCTGGCCGACCGCGACATAGATGCAGTAGAGCTTCTTCGATTCCTCGGCATCTGCGTTCGTATGCTTCTGGTTGATGAAGGCATCGACGGCAATGGCGGTCTTGCCGGTCTGGCGGTCACCGATGATCAACTCACGCTGGCCACGGCCAATGGGGATCAGCGTGTCGATGGACTTGAGACCGGTCTGGACCGGCTCGTGCACCGACTTGCGCGGAATGATGCCCGGCGCCTTGACCTCGACCTGCGAGCGCTGCTCGGTCTTGATCGGGCCCTTGCCATCGATCGGGTTGCCCAGGGCGTCCACGACGCGGCCCAGCAACTCCTTGCCGATCGGCACGTCAACGATGCGACCCGTGCGCTTCACGGTATCGCCTTCCTTGATGCCCCGGTCCTCACCGAACAGGACGACACCGACGTTGTCGTTCTCCAGGTTCAGGGCCATGCCCTGAACGCCACCCGGGAACTCGACCAACTCACCGGCCTGAACATTATCCAGCCCGTAAACACGGGCCACGCCGTCCCCGACCGAGAGAACCTGGCCAACTTCGGCCACATCGGCATCGGCACCGAAATTCTCGATCTGTTCCTTGAGGATCGCCGATATTTCCGCGGCGCGGATGTCCATCACCCAACCCCTTTCATCGCGAACTGAAGTCTCTGCAGCTTACTCTTGATCGACGTATCGACCATGCGGCTGCCAACCATGACGATCAGACCACCAAGCAGGTCCGGATCGACTTTGACATTGAGCTGCACCTTGCCCCCCACCGACTTGGCGATGGTGTCGAGTAACGCTTTTTCCTGCGTTTTCGTCAGGGACGTGGCAGCGGTGACATCGGCACTGATCTCGCCGCGGCGGTGCGCCAGCTCGGCAAGATAGGCCTCTATGATTTCGGGAAGCGCGAACAAGCGGCGATTCTGTGCAATCACCAGAACGAAACGCCGGGTCAGATCGTCGGCGCCGGCCTTCTCGAGCACAGCCTGCATCGCTTTGGCTTGCTGATCGCGCCCATAAAGCGGGCTGCGAATGAGGGTCTGCAGATCACTGCTCTCCTCAATCAGCTTCTTGAGCTCACGCAGATTCTCGGCCACGGCGTCGAGGGACTTCGCCTCGTCCGCCAAATCGAACAAAGCAAGGGCATAGCGCCCCGCCAGACCGTCTTTGGAGGTCGTATTTCCTGCCAAACCCCAGTCGCTCCCCGGAAAGAAAACAGTCCGCAACATGCCTCTGGGCACGTCGAACCGCTCGCTTTCGCTAAAACCCCGTTGCAGAACACCGCTTCGATACGGCGGCGCCTCTGCCTTGAGACCAAAAAATGAAACGCTTGAAACGGGTATGCCCCCGTTCGTGCGAGCGGTTGGTATCACAGGGGCAGGGGCAGTGCAAGCCGCGACGGCGGCATTTGTCGAAGCCGCGGCACAGCCCCGCCACGCCTTCAATTGAAACGCAGGCGTCCCGGCCAGGCCAACCGTTTCGCAGGGCTTTGCTTGACGGAAAGCGAAGGCGGGCACAGACTGCCCATGACTTCCTAGGGGTGTCCTCATGCGACATGAGGGCTGAGAGCCGCGGTTTCAAAGCGGAAACCCTTAGAACCTGATCCGGATCATGCCGGCGTTAGGGAACGGAAGGGACAGTCCGCACTGGACCGCTGCATCCGCAGCGGGCGGATTCGCCGCTCCCTCACCCGTCCATCCAAGCGCCGGCGCATATGAGGGAGAACTACTTTGCGCCGACTATCAGGCCTTCTTGCGGGCCTTTTCCTGCTTTTCACAAGCCCATCCGTCCACGCCCAAAGCGATGAACCGCTCGAGGTCCTGCTGGACTGGTTCGTCAATCCCGACCATGCCCCGCTGATCGTGGCGCAGGAGAAGGGATTCTTTGAAGATGCCGGGATCGAGGTCCGCTTCACCGAGCCGGCCGATCCCAACGATCCCCCCAAGCTGGTGGCCGCGGGCCGGGCCGACCTGGCCGTATCCTACCAACCCACCCTGCACATCCAGGCGACACAGGGCCTGCCCCTTGCGCGCATCGCCACACTGGTGGCCACGCCGCTCAACACCCTGCTTGCCCTGGAAGAGGGCCCGATAAAGCAGATCTCGGACCTTAAGGGGCGCAAGATCGGCTACTCCGTGGGCGGCGTCGAGGAAGCGGTCCTGGGCGCCATGCTCGAACGACACGACCTGACTCTGGATGATGTTGAACTGGTCAATGTGAACTTCTCGCTCAGCCCCGCTCTGATGAGCGGGCAGGTCGACGCCGTTATCGGTGCCTACAGGAACTTCGAACTGAACCAGCTGGATATCGAGGGCGCGCAGGGACGCGCCTTCTATGTCGAGGAGGAAGGCGTGCCCGCCTATGACGAACTGATCGTCCTGGCCCACAGCGAGAAGCTCGATGACCCGCGCCTGCCAGCCTTCGTCGAAGCCATGGAGCGGGGCGTCCAGTACCTGGTCAACCATCCTCAGGAGAGCTGGAAGCTCTTTGCCGGCTACAAGGACGACCTGGACGACGAACTGAACCGACGGGCCTGGAGCGACACCCTGCCCCGCTTCGCCCTGCGCCCGGCGGCCGTGGATTGGGGCCGTTACCGACGCTTCGCCGCCTTCCTGGAGGACGCCGGCATCATAACCGATCCCCCGCCACTGAGCGACTACGTCACCGACCTGTCCCGCAAACAAGGAGAGCGGCCATGAGCCAACCCGACAGCTTCGCGGCCTTCCAGAGCAAGAACCCGGATGCGGCCTTCCACGACTGGCTGCGCGAATCGGCCGAACCCTTCTGGACCCGAGCCACGGCCCACCGCTTCACCGAAGAACTGGCCGAGGGCACCCTGGACCCTCAGGCCTGTGCCCGCTACCTGGTCCAGGACTATGCCTTCGTCGACAGCTTCGTCAGCCTGCTCGGCTACGCCGTGGCCTATGCGCCGGCGATGCCAGAGAAACGTCCCTTTGCCGGCTTCCTGGCTGCGGTGACCAGCGAGGAGAACGACTATTTCCTGCGGTCCTTCCGGGCCCTGGGCGTGCCTGACACGGAGTGGCGAGAGCCCGAACTTGCGCCTGTGACGGCGGAACTGCTCTCCATTCTTCAGGATTCGGGCCGCAGCGGCTCCTATCCCCTGGTCCTGGCAACCCTGCTGGCGGCGGAGTGGAGCTATCTCACCTGGGGCCTGGCCTGCGGCGCACGCCGGCCGCGGGAATTCTGGATGGCGGAGTGGATCGACCTGCACGCCGTCCCGGAGTTCCAGCAATTTGTCACCTGGCTGCGTGACGAGACGTCACGCGTCGGCGCCGCGTCTCCGCCCGATGTCCAGCAGCAAATGTGCCGCACCTTCCGCCACATGATGCAACTGGAGGAACGCTTCTTCGACCATGCCTACACGCCCGAAACCGGGACATGACTCCGGGCTGCGACCTGGCAGCCGGGAAACTGGCAAGGCTGTGAATGCAAGAACCCCCGCAAGGCAGGCAACCTTGCGGGGGTTCTTTTGTCGTTTGCCGTGAAAGCGTATCAGCCGGCGTTGGATATCTGCTTGGCCTTGTTGACCAGGTTCTCGGCCTGTTTGATGGAGGCGATGTCGATCAGGCGACCGTCCAGGGTGACCGCACCGCGGCCTTCCTTCTGGGCCTGCTCCATGGCCGCCAGGATCTTGTTGGCACGCTCCACGTCCTTTTCGCTGGGTGCGAAGAGTTCGTTGGCCAGCTCCAGCTGCGAGGGATGAATGGCCCACTTGCCTTCGCAACCCAGAACGGCCGAGCGCAGGGCCTGGGCCTTGTAGCCCTCCTTGTCCTCGATGTCGCCGAAGGGCCCGTCCACGGGCCGCAGGCCATTGGCACGTGCGGCCACCACCATGCGGGCAATGGCATAGTGCCACATGTCACCCCAGTGGAAATCGCGGTTGCCCGAGCCGTCATCGTCGGTCAACACGCCGTAGTTCGGGTTCGGTCCACCGATGTTCGTGGTCATGGCGCGCGTCGAGGCGGCATAGTCCGCCACGCCGAAGTGCAGTGATTCGTTGCGCTTGCTGGCGCCGGCGATGGCATCGACGTTTGCCATGCCCTGGGCTGTCTCGATGATCATCTCGAAGCCGATCTGCTTCTTGCGTCCGACCGCCTGTTCGCACTGGGTCACCAGCATGTCGACGGCATAGATGTCCGCAGCCGTGCCGACCTTGGGGATCATCATCAGATCCAGGCGCTCGCCGGCCTGTTCGATGATGTCCACCACATCACGGTACATGTAGTGCGTATCCAGGCCGTTGAGGCGGACCGAAAGGGTTTTCTTGCCCCAGTCCAGTTCCTGCAGCGCCTTGATGATGTTCTTGCGCGCCTGCTCCTTGTCGTCGGGCGCCACGGCATCCTCGAGATCCAGGAAGATCACGTCGGCCGGGGCATCCGCGGCCTTTTCCAGGAAACGATAATTGCTGCCCGGAACCGCCAGTTCGCTGCGGTTCAGGCGGGCGGGGGCCTGCTCGATCGGTGTAAAGCTCATCTCGGGGTCCTTCCTCTTCCTTGATCGGGGTTGCCGTGACTGTGGAGACAGTACTTCTGTTATCGCACGCGATCCGATTTCTGTCGCGTTTAGCAAGTGGTAATACCAATTTCAACCGTTCCGGTCCGGCTCGTCCCTGTCCCGGGCCAGGGGATGATGGCCATGCACCAGTGTTTTCAGGCGTTCGTTCAGCACATGGGTATAGATCTGGGTGGTCGAAATGTCGGCATGCCCCAGCATCTGCTGGACCGAGCGCAGGTCGGCGCCATGGGCCAGCAGGTGGCTGGCAAAGGCATGGCGCAGGACGTGCGGTGAGACCCGGGAGGGACTGATGCCGGCAGCCACCGCAAGCTCCTTGAGCATCTGTCCGACCCGATGCCGGGTCAGGTGCCCGCTGGCCGAGCGCGAGGGGAACAGCCATCGTTCCTGGCCCGGCCGACGCAGGAAGTGTTCACGCACGGCCTTGTAGGCCGCCAGCGCGTCCGCTGCTGATTCGTTGAGTGGCACCATACGTTCACGTCCGCCCTTACCTTGGACGATCATCACCTTGGGCTCGCGCGCCACCGCGGCATAGGGCAGTGCGATCAGTTCGCTGACACGCATGCCTGTGGCATAGAGCAGTTCCAGCAACAGATTGAGCCTCAGGTCTTCGGGCTTCCCGCCTTCCTGGGCTGCCGTCAACAGGCGATCCACCTCGGCTTCCTCCAGGACCTTGGGCAGGGCCCGGCCCTGACGCGGCGATTCCAGCTTCAGCGCCGGATCGTCCCCGCGCTGTCCTTCGGTAAACAGGAAATGAAAGTACTGGCGCAGGCTGGACAGGCGCCGGGCAGAGGTGCGTGGCGCCATTCCGGCTTCGGACAAGCGGGTGAGATAGGCGCGCAGGTCCTCGCCATCGGCATCCTGAAGCGCGACACCTCGTGCGGATAGGAAGCCTTCCAGGTCGCAGAGGTCACGACGATAGGCCTCCAGTGTATTCAGGCTGGCGCCGCGCTCGGCCACCAGCATTTCCAGGAAACTTTCCAGTGAGGGCGACAGGGAAACGGCAGCAGCCTTGCGTCCGGGTTTGCGTGCCATGCCCTCAGCCGCCTTCGTACACTCTAGAGCCCGCGCGCGACCAGAGCGTCCATGGCCAGCAGCCGTGCTTCGCGCGAAAAGCCCAGTTGGGAAAGGGCCGCCAGGGCTTCGGTCAGGGGGCGTGGTGAAACCTCCGTCAAACGCCCCTGCCCGAAAGCCTGCAGGCTGAGCAGCAAGCCCTCCCCTCGCCGGTCCTCACGAACGGCCCCACGCAGACGCGCGTTGGCGTTCTCCAGTCCTCCGCGCCCGGACACCGCTACCTGCGCGCGCTCATAGAACTGCAACAGGGCACGTGTCCCCTCGCGGCCGGCGCCACGCGAAATGCGCGCTTCCGCCCAATCGGTGCTGGTCATGCCGGGTTCAAGGCCGTCCAACCCGGCCAACCGGAACAGGGGCCAGAGTTCCGTCAGGGCCGCGCGTGCCTCGGATCCGCTTCCGGTACGCCGTGCCATATCCGTCCAGGCCTGTGCCCGTTCGAAACGACCGGTCAACAGGGCAACCCGCACCGCGGTCGGCGCCAGCCAAGCGACAGCCGGTTCCGGATTCAGCTGCTCCAGAGCCGGCAGCGCGATTTCAGCGATCTGTGACTCCAGGCCCGCCTGGCGCGCCGAATCCATCAGTGCCTGAAGGGCTTCTCCCCGGGCTTCGGGTGTCGTGGCACGGCGAAGGACCTGATAGTAAAGGGCGCGCGCCGCCGCACCCTCGGCCTGGTTGGCTTGCCGCAAGGGATTGTCGATCTCACCCTGCGAAGGAGACGCGGTGTAGGCCTCGCCCAAGAGCCGCAGAGGCAGGACACCGCGGCGGGCGGCCTCCTCGGCCAGGCGGCGGCGCTGGTCGGCTTCCAGTCCTTGAAGCATGACGGCCCCAGCCATGAGCGAAGGTTCAAGCCTTTCTGTAACCAGTGCGTCACCAGCCTCCATCCAGCGCAGCAAGGCCAGATCCAGGGCCGAAGGCTGGGAAAGTCGCGGCACCTCGCCCACGCCCAGAGAGGCGTCTGCCAGGTTCAGGAAACCCGTATCGGTATTGCCAACCTCACGCTGCAGGCCAATGCCGATACCGGCAGCGCTCTTTTCTCCATTGTATATCTGGCAATAGATCTGCGCCTTGGGCCAGAAAGGCTGGCTGCGATGCAGGGACAGCGCGCGGCGCACCATCGGGCAGGCCGCCTCGGGCTCGGCGGCCAGCACGGCCGCTTCCACCTGCAGACGGGCCAGATCCGGAGCCTTCTCGAGGCCCGGTATCTGGACCAGCAGATTCACCAGGTTGTCGTATTCGCCCAAGGCCATCAGCAGATGGGCGCGCGCTTCCAGAAGTTCTGGCTCTTCGCCGCCGCGGCCCTCTTCGCGCGGCGGCTGCGCCGAGGACAGCAGCAGTCGGCGCAGCAGGTCGCGCGCAACGGGATTGCGCTGGCCACGCGGCTGCTCGCGCAGCAGTTCTATGATGTCCCCGCGGCGGCTGCCTTGCCAGAGATCCAGGCCCAGTCCCCCGTTCCCCGCTGTCAGCGGGCCCAGCGTCTCGGGAAATCGCGCGTCAAGTTCATCGACCAGAATGCCGCCCCGCAACCGCGCCTGCCCCTCGGTGGGGCCACTGGGTTGAGTGGAACGCTCCGGGCTGCGCCAACTGTTCTCGTTGCCGAATCCTTCATCGTCCGGGCGCGCCTGCTCAGGCGCGTCGCTGCGGTCTGTCTCGTAGTCCCTGCCCGACTCCGGCAGGGACCAGCTGTCGAGCGAACGCTCACGGTTAGGCGCCGTCCGTTCCGTAGGCGATGACTCACCCTCCGGGAACAGGTTGCGCGGCCCGTCCTGGGCCAGGACCGCCGATCCCGCGCACAGCACCACCAGCCCCAGGCCTGCTGCCAGGGCCACGCGCTGTGCTGTGCGTGACAGGCCGGCGAGGGGAAGGTTAACCTCAACGGTCAAAACGCCCCTCCGGCACTTCCTTCTCGATCGTTTCGGTGGGCGGCGGAATATCCACGGCCATCAGGGCCACCGCTCCCCCGCCGATGAGAAGAAGCAAGAGAAGAATAAGTACGACGCCGACTCGACCCATAAGGACTTCCCGATGTATTGATGGAAAGGTGAAGTTTTTCAGACTCACCGATAGCCTGTCTCTTGCAGGCCAGAATGATGGATAGTGATCCAGGATGCTAGGTTTTGACTGTGGCCAAACTGCGGCATACCCCTGCCAAGAACGTCGGGACAAGATATCGGTGAAGCACAGGTCACGCAACGCTGACGCAACATCTGCGGGAGGCAGACGAACATGAACTCTGGCCCGGATCCCCGGTTGCCCGAAATCCTGGAACGCAAGGGCGTCAACAAGATCGTGCTGGTCGGCCTGATGGGAGCCGGCAAGTCCTGCGTGGGCCGTCGCCTGGCCGCACGCTATGGCCTGGCCTTCATCGATGCCGACAGCGAGATCGAGGCCGCGGCCGGGTGCAGCATTCCCGAAATCTTCGCCCGCGACGGCGAGGAGGCTTTCCGCACCGGCGAGCGCAAGGTAATCGCACGGCTGCTCAGGACAGACGAACCGGCAGTGATTGCCACGGGGGGCGGCGCCTTCATGAACCCTGAAACCCGCGCGGAGATCCATGAACACGGCCTGGCCGTATGGCTTCGAGCCGAACTGGATGTCCTGGCGCGCCGCACATCCAAGCGGGACAACCGTCCCCTGCTGAAGAAGGGCAACCACCGCCAAGTCCTTGCAGACCTGATCGAGACTCGCTATCCGGTTTATGCCGAGGCCGACATCACGGTGGAAAGCCGCGAGGGCCCCATCGACGCCACGGTCGACGAAGTGGTTGCCAGCCTGGAACAGGCGGCCCGAACGAAGGAGGACCCCCTTGAACGTGCCTGAACGCCTGCCCGTTGAGCTGGGAGAGCGCAGCTACGACATCCTGGTGGGCGAAGGGCTGCTGGCCCTGGCCGGGCGGCACATCGCCGAAGTCGCGGGGCGGCGCAAGGTGATGATCGTCACCGACGAAACACTGGCCGAATTGCACCTGGCCAGCCTGCAGCGTTCCCTGGAAAGCGAGGGCATCGCCTTCGAGGCCTTTGTCGTACCCGCGGGCGAGGCCACGAAGTCGTTCAGCCACCTGGAAAAACTCTGCGAGCGCCTGCTCCAGGCCGGGGTGGAGCGCAAAACCCCCCTGATCGCCCTTGGCGGTGGCGTCGTCGGTGACCTGACCGGCTTTGCCTCCGCCATCCTTCTGCGCGGCACACCCTTCATCCAGATCCCCACCACCCTGCTGGCCCAGGTGGATTCCTCCGTGGGCGGCAAGACCGGGATCAACACCGCCCAGGGCAAGAACCTGGTGGGCAGCTTTCACCAGCCTCGGTTGGTGCTGGCAGACACCGAGGTGCTGACCAGCCTGTCCCGGCGGGAATTGCTGGCCGGCTATGCCGAGGCGGTGAAATACGGCCTGATCGACGACCCGGCCTTCTTTACCTGGCTTGAGGGGCATGGCCGTCGCCTGATTGCCGGCGATCCGGCGGCCCGCAGCCACGCCATCCTGACTTCCTGTGCCAGCAAGGCTCGGATCGTGGCTGCTGACGAACGCGAAGGCGGCGTGCGCGCCCTGCTGAATCTCGGACATACCTTCGGCCATGCACTGGAGGCCGAGTGCCGCTACGACGGCGACCTGCTGCATGGCGAAGCCGTGGCCATCGGCATGGTCCTGGCTTTCGAGCTTTCCGCCCAGCTGGGGCTTTGCCCGGCCGAGGACGCGGATCGCGTGCGCCGCCACCTGGCTGCCGTCGGCCTGCCGACAAGCTTCGAGCGACTGGCCCAGCGCAGCTGGACCCCGGAAGTCCTGCTGGAGCACATGCGCAAGGACAAGAAGGTAGCGGATGGCCGTATGACACTGGTCCTGGCCCGCGGCATCGGCCAGGCCTTCCTGACCCAGGAGGTGCGCGAGGAGGACATCCTGCAGCTGCTGGCCGAGGAAATCTCACAAACAGCCGTGATTCAAAGCTGATACCTGGCTCTCATAGAAGCTCTGCAACGGACCGATCATAACCATGGAAACCTCCATCATCCTCAGCCTGGTGGGCATCGTGATCTGCCTGGTGATCTCGGGATTCTTCTCAGGGTCCGAAACCGCGCTGACCGGGGCATCACGCCCAAGGGTTCACATCCTGGCCCGCCAGGGCAGCAAGGGCGCCAACACCGTCCTGAAGCTCTGGGACAGCAAGGAACGCATGCTGGGCGCCATCCTGCTGGGCAACAACCTGGTAAACATTCTGGCCTCGGCGCTCGCCACCTCGGTCCTGATCTACTTCTTCGGCGAGGCGGGCGTGGTCTATGCCACCTTCGGCATGACCGCCATCGTGCTGATCTTCTCCGAGGTTCTCCCCAAGACCTTCGCACTCCATCACGCCGACAAGACGGCGGTCACCGTCGCCCCTGTCATGCGTGTAATCGTGGTGCTCTTCAGCCCCATCACTCAGATGGTCCAGTTCCTGGTCACGCGCGCCCTCAGCCTGCTGGGCGCCGGCCCTGAGTCGGGCCATGCCGGTGAACGCTGGGAGGAGGAGCTGCGCGGAGCCATCGACCTGCACACCGGCACCGACGAAGAGGAAAGCCGCCACGAGCGGGAGATGATGCGCTCCATCCTGGACCTGGCCAATGTCGAGGTCGCCGACATCATGGTCCATCGGCGCAACGTGCTGACCCTCAATGCCGATGATCCGCCGGACAAGCTGCTCGAACAGGTGCGCGAAAGTCCCTATACCCGTCTGCCGCTTTGGAAGGATTCGCCGGAGAACATTGTCGGCGTGCTCCACGTCAAGGCGCTCTTCCGGGCCTTGCAGGCGGACGACCCGGATATCCAGAAGCTGGATTTCCTGTCCATCGCCGGTACGCCCTGGTTCATCCCCGAATCCACGGACCTGCTCTCGCAGTTGCAGGCCTTCCGCTCGCGCAAGGAGCACTTTGCCACTGTCGTCGACGAATACGGAGAGATGCGCGGCATCGTCACGCTGGAGGATATCCTGGAAGAAATCGTCGGCGACATCAGTGACGAGCACGACCTGCATATCGAGGGGCTGGAAGTTCAGAGCGATGGCTCGGCCATCGTCGCCGGAACGGTCACCATCCGCGACCTCAACCGCCAATGCGACTGGCAGCTGCCCGATGACGAGGCCTCCACCATTGCCGGTCTGGTTTTGCACGAGGCCCGGCGCATCCCCGATGTCGGCCAGGCCTTCTCCTTCCACGGCTTCCGATTCGAAATCCTTGGCCGCCAGCGCAACCAGGTCACCCTGCTGCGTGTCATGCCCCACGACGAGGACGAGGTCAGCGAGGATGAGCGCGGCTGACGGCGCGCTCGGGGCAGGTATCCCGGGGCAAGTAGAGCGTCACACGCATGTCGCTTGACCGCGTTTCATAGGGCTTCCAGACTGGTTGCCAGCGTTGGCCGGGTATCCTCCCGGCAAACCTGCAACAGGAGGACGCCATGCAACGCCGTGTAGTCCCTGATATCGTAAACAGCCAGAAGCTGACGACCTTTTCTCCTGAAACCACCGTCCGCACGGCAGCCGCCGTCATGACCGAACGCTCCATCGGAGCGATCCTGATCATGAAGGACGAACAGTTGGCCGGCATCTTCACCGAGCGCGACCTCTTGCGCCGGGTCGTGGGCGCTACGCGCGATCCCGACACCACGTCGCTCGAGGAGGTGATGACACCGGATCCGGACACCCTGGCCCCGAATGCTACGGCCATGGAAGCCCTGCTCTTGATGCGCGGACGCGGCTATCGCCACTTGCCTGTGCTCGACAAGGGCAAGCTGATCGGCATCGTCTCGATCCGCGACCTCTTTGCCGCGGTGCAGGAAGAACTGGAGCAAGACCTGCAGCAACGCGACGCCCTGCTGTTCGACACCGGCTACGGAACCGGCGCCGGCGGCTGAGTCCCACCTTTCCGGCCGGTGTCTTGCGTCGCCGCTGGCGCGGCGCTATGCCTTCTGTCCATTTCGAGCCTTTCAGGGAATCAGATTGCATGCCGCTTCCTCCGCCAGTCGAGCGTGAGCCGCTGCACACGCGCCGCTATCACTTCGAGGGTTTCCAGCGCAGCGACGGCCTCTGGGATATCGAGGGGCGCATCGTCGACACCAAGCACTACGCCTTCGACAACCAGCATCGGGGCAGCATCCAGCCGGGTGAGCCGCTGCACGAAATGGCCGTGCGCCTGACCCTGGACGATGACTTCGTGGTGCGCGACATCGCCGCCGACACCACGGCCTCGCCCTTTGCCATCTGTCCGGGCGTTACCCCCAACTACCGGAACCTGATCGGAGCCAGGGTCGGCCCAGGGTGGCGCAAGGCCCTGCGCCAGGCGGTCGGCGGCGCCGGCGGCTGTACGCACATCACCGAGATGCTGGGCGCCATGGGCACTGTTGCCTACCAGACCTATGTCTCGAAGAGCGACCCCTCGAACCGGGATGGAAAGCCGCGCCGCTCTAACCTGGTCAACAGCTGCCATGCCTTCTCGGCCGACGGCCCCCTGGTCAAGGAATTTTGGCCGGATCAGTACACGGGGGAGTGAGGCAGAAACGCTGCACTCGATCCCCTCGACACGACCCCCTTGTCGACCCCCGTTTCGAATACCGCCCTGGCGGGAATTTGATTTGACTCGAGAATTCGCCCCTTCATACTGCTGGGCTATCATCAATTCTGTTTCAGGGGGCAAACATGAGGAACGGGATTCTCGCCACGATCGGGATTCTATTCTCGGCACTAGTACTTACGGGCTGTGCCCAGACCGAAGGAAGCAGTTCCTTCAACCAGACCTACAATTTCCGTGACAGTTCGCGCATTGCCGTCGTGGCCGTCGAAGGCCTGGGCGCCAACGAGGCCGCCCGGACCCAGGTCAGCAACATGGTCACCCAGGACCTGATGGGCAAAGGCTATTCGCCGATCGAGCGGGATCGTGTGCGCGAAATCATCGATGAGCAGGATTTCCAGCTCAGCGAGCGCACCACGGCGGCGGGCGCGGCCCGCATCGGCCGCATCCTGAACACCGATCTCGCCATGATCATCAGCATCCCGAGCTATAGGGAGGACATGAGCCTCAGCGCACGGGCGGTGGACGTGCAGACAGCCGAGATTGTCTGGACCGGTTCGGGCTCCGGTACCACGGGTGATGGCATGAACCAGGCCGTGGGCGCCTTCCTCGGTGCTGCTGCGGGCGCCGTGACCGGGGCTGCGGTGACCGAACACGATACCACCGGCGCCATCGTCGGCGGCACGGCTGGTGCTGCAGGCGGCGGTCTGGCCGGTGCGGCCCTGACCCCGCGCAAGGAAGAGCAGATGCGGGAACTGGTGACGAAAGTCATGGAAGGCTTTCCCAGCCGCATGAGCTCCTTCGGCTCATAAGCAATCAAAAGGACGCCGGACCGCAGGCTTTACCCTGCGGCCCGTTCCTATCAGAGCCTTGTCGAGGCAGCTCCAAGCCTTGGCAGGGCTCTTTTCCTATCCGGCATCCTCGTCCGGAGTCAGCGTCCTGATCTGAAGGGCGTGGATACGCTCGGCCATCTCCTCGGACAGCAGGGCATAGACCCGACGCTGACGAGCGACGCGGTTTTCTCCCTCGAAGGCCTGCGAGACCACTTCCACACGGAAGTGCGTCTCGCCACCCGGCTGCCAGCCCGAGTGGCCTTCGTGCTTGTGGGAGTCATCGGCGACCTCCAGGCGCTGGGGCGCCAGGCCGGCACGCAGCTTATCCTCGATCCGCTGCTTCATGGAAGGCGCGCGCCCGGCGCCGGAGGAGGAGTCGGTGGGCATGGACATCTGGGCTTTCCCGCGTTAACGCTCAATTTCCGCTTTCATCGGGCGGCTGTCCTGCAAGGCTGGGAACCCCCCGGTCGCCTGTCAAGCTATCAGCGTTGAGGGTACAAAGCATGTCCCTGCGTGGCGCCTACCTCCTGCTCGGAGCGATCATCCTGCTCTGGGGCAGCAACTGGCCCATCATGAAGATCGGGCTCGACGAGGGTATTCCGCCTTTCTGGTTCGCCGTCAGCCGCCTGTTCCTGGGCATGGTGACCCTGCTGGCGCTGCTGGCCGCCCTGGGCCGGCTTGCCCTTCCGCGCCGCAGCGACCTGCCGGTCATCTTCACCGTGGGGCTGTTGCAGGTGGCGCTCTTCCTGGGCGCCATCAACTTCGCCCTGCAGTTCGTCGAGGCCGGGCGGTCCTCGGTGCTGGCCTATACCACGCCGCTCTGGGTCGCACCGGCCGCCATCCTGATCCTGGGCGAGCGGCCCTCGCGCCTGAAGGTGGGCGGACTGCTGCTTGGCCTGGCCGGCCTGATCGCGCTCTTCAACCCCCTGGCGCTGGACTGGAGCGACCGCGACGTGGTCACCGGCAACCTGATCCTGATGCTGGCGGCCGTCGGCTGGGCCATCGCCATCCTGCACGTGCGCGGCCACCGCTGGAGCAACTCGGTGCTCCAGGTCATCCCCTGGCAGATGATGGTGGCCCTGGTCCCGCTGACCGCCCTGGCCCTGGTCTTCGAAGGCGACTACAGGCCGGACCTCTCCACCAAGGCCTGGGTTGTCATCGCCTACAACGGTCCCATCGCCACCGGGTTCTGTTATTGGGCGACCATCACGGTCACGCGCAGCCTGCCGGCCATATCCACCTCACTGGGCCTGCTGGGCGTCCCCATGGTGGGCGTGGGCAGTTCCGCCCTGTTGCTGGGCGAAGCCATGACACCCAGCCTGCTGATGGGCCTGCTGGGCATTGTGGCCGGACTGGCCCTGGTCAACATGGCCGATCTGAGGGGCCAACCGGAGACGACGGGGAAATGAAGCCGAACGGCAGCCGATAGCCGGCCGGCACCTTGTCAGCACCGGGAGTGCGCCTCATACTCATGGCATGACGTCACGCACGCCACGGATGGAAAGCCTGCAAACCGATGGGCCGCAGGCTGGCGAGAGGGCTCGTGTCTGCGACCACCCCGACTGCGGGGCGGCCGGGGACTACAGGGCGCCTGTCTCGCGCGACCGGCTGAACGAGTACCTCTGGTTCTGCCTGGAGCATGTGCGCGCCTACAACGCCGCCTGGGACTATCACCGCGACATGGATCCCCAGGACATTGAAGCCGACCGCCTGAAGGCCTACACTTGGGATCGTCCAACCTGGCGGGTGGGCAGTGGCGCTGCGGACCTGCGCGATGCAGAGGCCGCCGCACGCGCCCAGGCAGAGGAACTGGCCGGACGGCGCCGTCGCCAGAGACAAAGGCATCGCGCCGGCGACCGGAGCGAACAGGCCGGAGCCCAGCCCGTCTCTGACCGGGACCGCGCCCTGGAAGCCATGGGACTGTCCGCACCTGTTACCTGGGCGGCCATACGCAAGCGCTATCGGGAGTTGGTGAAAAGCCTGCACCCGGACACCAACGGCGGGGACAAGGTCGCCGAGAATCGCATGAAGGCCGTGAACGAGGCCTACGGTATCCTCAAGGCCCTTTATCTCTAAGGGCCACGCACCAACTTGAGTCACAACAGAAAGTCCAAGGAAAAATCAGTATCATGTCCGAAATGACAGAGAACGGCGCCAGCGAAATGCCGAAGGGCGCACCCGACATCAAGGTCTCCGTGCGCCAGACCTTCGGCATCGACAGCGACATGATGGTGCCGGCCTTTTCCCAGGAATGCGACTACGTGCCCGACAGCGATTCCACCTATCGCTTCGACCGTGACACCACGCTCGCCATCCTGGCCGGTTTTGCCTACAACCGCCGCGTCATGATCCAGGGCTATCACGGCACCGGCAAGTCCACCCATATCGAGCAGGTGGCCGCCCGCCTGAACTGGCCGACGGTTCGCATCAACCTGGACAGCCACGTCAGCCGCATCGACCTGATCGGCAAGGACGCCATCGTGCTCAAGGACGGCAAGCAGGTTACCGAGTTCCGCGAAGGCCTGCTGCCCTGGGCGCTGCAGAACCCCACCGCCCTGGTCTTCGACGAGTATGACGCCGGCCGCGCCGACGTCATGTTCGTGATCCAGCGCGTGCTCGAGGTCGAAGGCAAGCTGACCCTGCTGGACCAGAACAAGGTCATCCGACCGCATCCGGCCTTCCGCCTGTTCGCCACGGCCAACACCATCGGCCTGGGCGACACCACCGGCCTCTATCACGGCACGCAGCAGATCAACCAGGGCCAGATGGACCGCTGGAACATCGTCGCCACGCTCAACTACCTGGAGCACGATGCCGAGGAAGAGATCGTCCTCAACAAGCTGCCGGGCTATGACAGCAAGGAAGGCCGCGAGCGCGTGCGCGCCATGGTGGCCGTGGCGGACCTGACCCGCAGCGGCTTCATCAACGGCGATATCTCTACGGTGATGAGCCCGCGCACCGTCCTCACCTGGGCCGAGAACGCCGAGATCTTCAATGACGTGGGCTTCGCCTTCCGGGTGACTTTCCTCAACAAGTGCGACGAGATCGAACGCACCACGGTGGCCGAGTACTACCAGCGCTGCTTCGGCACGGAGCTGCCCGAAACCGGTGTCCAGGCCACCCTGGTCTGAGGGGCTTGAGGGACGGAGAGCAGCATGAGTTCGGGTGATTCCCCCATCGAGCGGTTCAAGCGCGTGACCTCCGCAACCATGCGGGCGATCGCGGAACGCGACGACATCACGGCGAACTTCTCGCCGTCGGGTCGTGGCCTGCAGGGCACGGAGGCACGGCTGCCCATGCCGGCACGCGACCTGCCGCCCGAGGACATCGCCCTGGTCCGGGGCGAGGCCGACTCCATCGCCCTGCGCCTGCGCCATCACGACAGTGGGGTACATGCCGCACAGCAGCCGACCGACGGCGAGGCCCGCAGCGTCTTCGATGCCGTCGAACAGGCCCGCTGCGAAGCGCTCGGCATGCGGCGCATGAGCGGCTGCACGCTCAACCTGGATGCGGCCCTCGAGGAGAATTACCGCAGCCGGGGGCTGAACCAGGTCAGCGACCACAACGACGTTCCGCTCTCCGAGGTCCTGCGCCTGATGGCGCGTGAGGCCATATCCAGCAAGCCGCTGCCCCCTTCGGCCCAGCGGCTGGTGGAAAGCTGGCGCAACCATCTGGACCCGCAGATCTTCCGCGACATCGATGCCCTGCAGCAAACAGCCGGCGACCAGGAGGAGTACGCCCGCCAGGTCCGCCAGATGCTGCAGCACCTGGACATGGATGCCGGCAGCGAGCCCGAGCCCAACGAGGACCAGAGCGAAAGCGAACAGGAAGGCCAGGACAACGCCGGCGACGACAACCAGACCCGCGGCGAAGGCGGCGAGGAGGACTCCGACGAGTCCGAAAGCAGCCAGAGCAGCGAAATGGAGGACCAGGACAGCGGTGAAGGCCAGGAGGGCGAGGAGGCCGTCGAAAGCGAAGGCGAGACCGACGAGGGCGAGGGCGCCGAGGAACCGGGCAGCCCGAACCGTCCGCCCGAGTGGGACGACCGCCGCAACTCCATTCCCCAGGAAGCCTACCGCGCCTTCACCACGGAATTCGACGAGGTGGTGGATGCGGCCTCGCTCTGCGATCCCGACGAGCTGCAGCGCCTGCGCCAGCTCCTGGACCAGCAGTTGGCCCACCTTCAGGGCGTCATCGCGCGCCTGGCCAATCGCCTGCAAAGGCGCCTGATGGCCAAGCAGACCCGCGCCTGGGAATTCAATCTCGAGGAAGGCCTGCTGGATTCGGCGCGCCTGGCGCGCATCATCGCCGACCCGACGCACTCGCTGACCTACAAGCACGAGAAGGACACCGATTTCCGGGACACCGTCGTCACCCTGCTGATCGACAACTCCGGGTCCATGCGCGGCCGGCCGATCTCGGTCGCGGCCATGAGCGCCGACATCCTGGCACGCACGCTGGAACGCTGTGGGGTGAAGGTCGAGGTACTGGGCTTCACCACCCGCATGTGGAAGGGCGGCCAGGCGCGCGAGCGCTGGGTTTCGGCGGGCAAGCCGGCCCTGCCCGGGCGTCTCAACGACCTGCGCCACATCGTCTACAAGTCCGCCGACGACCCCTGGCGCCGCGCGCGCAAGAACCTGGGCCTGATGCTGCGCGAAGGCATCCTGAAGGAGAACATCGACGGCGAGGCCCTGCTATGGGCGCACAATCGCCTGATCGCCCGACCCGAGGCCCGGCGCGTCCTGATGGTGATCTCCGACGGGGCGCCGGTGGATGACTCCACCCTGTCGGTCAATCCCGGCAACTACCTGGAAAAGCACCTG
This sequence comes from Fodinicurvata fenggangensis DSM 21160, assembly GCF_000686045.1. Taxonomy (GTDB): domain Bacteria; phylum Pseudomonadota; class Alphaproteobacteria; order Kiloniellales; family DSM-21159; genus Fodinicurvata; species Fodinicurvata fenggangensis. The sequence goes on along the minus strand of NZ_JMLV01000014.1, from coordinate 1,813 downwards.
CGCGAGGTCATCGAGTACATCGAGACCCGCAGCCCCGTGCAGTTGACCGCCATCGGCATCGGCCATGACGTCACGCGCTACTACAAGCGGGCGGTCACCATCGTCGACGCCGAACAGCTTGGCGGCGCCATGCTGGAACGCCTGGCCGAACTCTTCGACGAGCCGGAGATCCAGGACGCACGGCAACGCAAGGCCCAGAAACGCCGCGCCGGCTGACTCCTCCCGCTCCTGCCGGCCGTCGAGCCGGTATGGCCGCCGGCGGGGTTCCGAGGCCACACCACAGGGCACCAACTTTCCTGCATTGTCATGCCGTGACTCCCTTGACTATTTGCAAGTCGTTCTTATAATCATTCTAAGCAATGAAAGTGAGTTCAAGGTGACACCCATGAAACGCGATCTGGCCAAGACACTCAGCTACGGCTTCTTCCACATTCTGGTGGGATTCAGCATCGCGTTCGCCCTGACCGGCTCTCTCGCGATCGCCAGTGGCATCGCGCTCATCGAGCCCCTGGCCAACACGGTCCTCTACTTCTTCCACGAGCGCGTTTGGAAACGCCTGGGCCGCCGCCAGGAAATGCAGAGGGAAGGCCTCACCGGCCAGCACACCCGCGCACATGCATAATTCCAACAAGATTGCGCATCTAAAAAGGCGTCTTCCCAAAGCATAAGCCTTATCGATAGGCTATGCTGTCAGGACAGTTTTGTTTTCCTGAGGAGACACGCCATGGAAAAAGACCTGAACGCCTGGACGCCGCGTATGCTCAGCATCCTGCGGATCGTGACGGCCCTCATCTTCCTGGCCCATGGCACCCAGAAGCTGCTGGGCTTTCCGCCCAGTGAAAGCACGGCCGCGCCCTTCACCCTCTCATGGATTTCCGGCACCATCGAGCTGTTCTGCGGCGCCCTGCTGGTCGTGGGTCTCTTCACCCGGCCGGCGGCGTTCCTGGCCTCCGGCCTGATGGCCGCCGCCTACTGGATCGCGCATGCGCCCCGGGACGTCTTCCCCGTCAACAACGGCGGCGATGCCGCCATCCTCTACTGCTTCATCTTCCTCTACCTCGTCTTTGCCGGCCCGGGCCCCTGGAGCCTCGACGCCCTGCGCAGGAGATAAACGGCTCGCTGTTAGCCGTGCTCGAAATAGGCCCGAGAGGAAGTGTTTACGATGACTGACACCGTGACCATTCCCCGCGAAGAGTATGAGCGCCTCCTCAGGCTCGCTGAAGACGCCGCCGACAGTGCCGCCTATGATCGCGCAATTGCCCGTCTTGCCAACGGACAGGACGAACTCATCCCGGCTGAATACGCCAACCGCATCATCGATGGCGAGAGCCCTCTACGTGTCTTTCGCGATTGGCGCGCCATGACACAGACCGCACTGGCCGAGGCGTCAGACGTCAATCGCGTTCAGATCACCGAGATAGAAGCCGGACGGAATTCCGGGTCGGTCGAGACAATCCGAAAGCTGGCCGAGGCACTCGGAGTATCCGTCGACGATCTGGTTTAAAGCCTGTCGCGTTTAATTGATTTCATATCCGGCAGCCCTGAAGAAGTTGGTGCATTCCTCCTCGGTGAAGAGGTCGCAGACATGGCCGACGGCCTGCCAGAGTTCGTCGTATGAGCGGGCGGCGGTCTTGCGGATCAGGGTTTTCAACTTTGAGAACGCCATCTCGATGGGATTGAGATCGGGGCTGTAGGGCGGCAGGAACAGGAACCAGGCACCGACATCCCGCAGTGTTTGGGCAGCCTTTGGACTTTTATGGCTGGAGAGGTTGTCGAGGACGACCACATCGCCTGGCTGCAGGCTGGGCGCGAG
>NZ_JMLV01000013.1:7500-104320 GCF_000686045.1 Fodinicurvata fenggangensis DSM 21160 | reverse complement strand
GTCCAGGCTTTGCAGATGAATTCATAGGGCGTGAGACCACCCAGTGTCTTCAGCCTTCGTGCAAAGTTGTAGGCTTTCACGAAGTCGTAGAGATGGGCATCCAGCTGACTATGACTGTCATAGTGGAAGCGCTTGACGGTGGCGTCCTTGATGGTGCGGTTCATGCGTTCCACCTGTCCGTTCGTCCAGGGATGACCGATTTTGGTCAGGCGGTGCTCGATGCCGTTCTCGGTGCAAACCCGTCCGAAGATATGGCCGCTGTCATGGATGTCCTGGGCACGCAGGCTGAATTGGACACCATAGCACCTACGGAAGGATGATTTAGTAGTCGCCGAGACAGCGGTGCGCGCAGCTTTCCATAGCGCACCCGCGTTTCAGTAATCTCGCGAATGCGCTTTCTCAAACAAGCCTGCGAAGGACGCCGCGATCGGTAGTGGTAGGTGGGGCGATCCGTGTCCAGGGCCCCACAGGCACGCCGGATGCTCACTTGCCAGGTCGTGCACAGCCAATCCACCAATCTGCGTCGCTGCGCAGGCTTCAAAGCTTTTTTCGCACCACTTCCTGCAGTATTTCCCGGTCCAGGCTCAAATCCGCAACGAGGCGCTTCAGCCGCTGGTTTTCCTCCTCCAGCTGCTTCATGCGTTTCATCTCCGACGGCATCAGGCCGCCATACTTCTTGCGCCAGCGGTAATAGGTCTGCACTGAAATCCCCGCCTTGCGGCAAACCTCATCAACGGGCACGCCCTCTTCAGCTTGCCGCAGAATAAAGGCGATCTGCTGATCGCTGAATTTCGACCGTTTCATCAAGATCTCCCCGGTTCTCTCTTAGAGCGTGTCGGCGTAGATCAGATTCGGGATTCCCCTGAGATTTGATCTGTGATTCCCTCTGCGCATGGCAGATATAGGGGGTTACATATGGGTAAGCCGCATCCCTTTGAGCTTCGCCGCCGTGTTGTCGAGTTTGTCGAGGAGGGTCATACCCACCGTGGGGCGGCGGCGCATTTCCGGGTTTCGATCAAATTCGTCAACGACATGGTCAAGCTCAAGCGCGAGACGGGCGGGCTGGCGCCAAAGCGCCAGGGCAATCCCGGGCGGGGTAAACTCAGCGAGGTGTCTGACTGGCTGCGCACCAGGACGAGCGAAAAGAAAGGCATCACGCTCGATGAGTTGGTGCTCGAATTACGCGAAAGTCTGGGTATAGATGTTCACCGTTCCTCGGTGGCCCGGCGGCTGCACAAGCTCGGCCTGACGCACAAAAAAACAGCTGCTCGCAGCTGAGCAAGCTCGCCCGGATGTGCGCTTCGCGCGGAAAGTCTGGATCCATCAGCGCCAGCCCTTTATGCGCGCGCTGCTCTCCCGGTTGGTCTTCATCGATGAGACGGCGCTGAAGACCAACATGATCAAGACCACCGGCTGGGCGCCATGTGGCCAACGACTTGTCGATCATGCGCCCTTCGGGCACTGGAACACCCAGACCTTCATCGCCGCCTTACGTCAGGACCGCGTCGACGCCCCCTGGGTCATCAAGGGGACGATGAACCGCAAGCGCTTCGAGCGCTATATCGAAACCCAGCTCGCACCCAGCCTGCAGCCTGGCGATGTGGTCGTCCTCGACAACCTCTCCAGCCATAAAAGTCCAAAGGCTGCCCAAACACTGCGCGCTGTCGGTGCCTGGTTCCTGTTCCTGCCGCCCTACAGCCCCGATCTCAATCCCATCGAGATGGCGTTTTCCAAACTGAAGACCCTGATCCGCAAGACCGCCGCCCGCTCATACGACGAACTCTGGCAGGCTGTCGGCCATGTCTGCGACCTCTTCACCGAGGAGGAATGCACCAACTTCTTCAGGGCTGCCGGATATGAAATCAATTAAACGCGACAGGCTTTAAAAGCCTAACCGAGAATTCTCTCACTCCAAACGGTCCAGTTTTCGGGAAGCAGGTCAGCGCCATCAGGTCTGTGCATAAACACAATTGCTAGTGGGAAGTGCGCTTAAGTACCTTTCCCGGTGAGTGGTCAAGAATAAAACCTTCCTCCAGAAGCACAGTACCATTCACTACTACCATATGAATACCGTTCGCTCGCATCTCGGGGGTCTCATATGTGGCGGTGTCATCAATCATTTCAGGATCGAACAGTACCATATCAGCGAACTTCCCCTCGGCGACGTAACCACGATCCTCAAGCCTGAAGGTTTCAGCAGCAAGCCCGGTCATTTTGTGAACGGCATTTTCGAGCGACATTAGCTTCAGGTCGCGAGCATACCGGCCGAGTACGCGCGGGAAGGTGCCCCAAAGGCGTGGATGCGGGCGAGCGCCTCGGGGAATGCCATCTGAGCCGATCATAGTGTGCGGATAGCTTATGATTCGCTGCACATCTTCCTCAGCCATGTGGAAATAGACGGCACCCGCCGGCAGTAGGTGTTCAATCGCATCGTTGATCGTGGTGTCCCACTCCTGTGCGACTTCAGCTAGATCACGACCGTTACATTCTGGATGGGGTTCGGACCAAGTAATAAGAACTCGCTCGCACTGTTCTACCATCTCAGGAAGCAAAGCGCTTGACCCAGCAGTGTAAGGATAGGCGTCAAGCCCAACAAGCTGCTTTTTTCTGACTTCATCGAACATTTTCAAAGTTTGCATGCTCAGGCCATGATTGTTTTTGCCCATGCACTTGTGATGGGAGATTACGAGCGGCACATCAGCAGCACCGGCGGTGTCAAAGGATTCTCGCAATGAGTCTTCAAGAAAGTCATCCTCATTCCGCATGTGCGTTGTATAAATGGCTCCGCTCAGGGCAAGGCGCTTGAGTAGGGTAAGAACTTCTTCGGGCGGTGCTTCACGCGCTGGTGGGTAGTAGAGTCCGGTACTGAACCCGATTGCGCCGGAATCTAGCGCTTCCTGTAGAAGCTCTTCCATCTGCGTGATCTCGGAAGATGTAGCTGCACGATCAAGTCGGTCCATGACGGCTACACGCAGTGTCGAATGGCCTACCATCGGAGCAACATTGAGTGCTGGCGGCTTTTCTTCTAATGCCTTCACATAAGAGCGAAAAGTAGGGAATCGGTATTCATCGCTTCCGCCGATAATGTTGAGAGGAGGTAGCAAAGGTATCCCCGGCTTGAGCGGAGCTAGGCTAATGCCGCAGTTTCCTACCACAACAGTTGTGACGCCCTGCGTGAGCTTCGGCTCCATTGGATTGCCGTCCAGGGCAAGTGCATCGTCGTGTGTGTGTACATCTATGAAGCCGGGGGCTAATACGAGGCCACGGCCTTCGATTTCCCGGGTTCCTCGGCTTGACGACAGATTCCCAACCGCAGAGATGCGGTTTCCAAAAACGCCCACGTCGCCAATGCGCTCAACTGCCCCCGTGCCATCGATGATCCGCACGTTTCGGAATAGCAGGTCGTAAGTTTCGCTCACTCATTCCTCCTAAAAGTCACGTTTCTTTTGGTTGCTCCTGTTCAGAGATTGAGCGGGCCACTAACTCCTTTGCCAGAAGGTCATTGATGTCCACTAAAAGCTTTCCGGGTACCGTTGCGTTGACGAGTGGCAGTTCAGTGCAAGCTAGGAAGATTGTTTCCGACCGCAGTGCAGATAGAATATTAATAAAACTTTGCCGTATTTCCGGATTGTCTCCTCCAACATGCTTTATGCGATGGATAAGGTCGTGAACTGACTCGAGATCTGCGGCTTGTTCGAATGATACTTCGCTGTGCAGGACATGGTAAGGCGACCATTCGTCCAATGAGCCGACTGGTTTGGCACCGAGGAGTGCGGCCGAATTGGTGGCGCGCTCAGTGATATATGAATGAACCACCTCTGCAACGTCGAGGAAGTCGGCACTGATGCACATGCTGCGAACCCTTGGTGCATAATAGTGAAGGGTGTTGCATGCAATTGTGAAGACATCTACATGCGGCTCAATCGCACGCACAGTGCGTGCTAGACAATTCCATACAGTATTATCGTGGCGTCGCAGGTTCATTGAGAGTCCGAGAAGTGGTTCGGAATATACCACAACCGGCGGGCTCTCGAGGTCGCCCTTGAAACGTTCGCCTAATGCATTGCGGTTCCAAAAAAGAACCTTGCTCCAAAGGTCAATTCCCGCTTCGGGGCCTGAGCCTGTGATGATGCCGATCCGGCGGTGCTGTACGCCATTTATCCCCTGCTTGATGGGATAGCCTGCCCTATTCTGGGGAGATGTGAAGTCGAGGGACATACGGTGCTCCGTGCTGCTAGAATAGCGGCATAGTTTGGTTACAGAATTAAAACGAAGAGAGACAACATCGGCAATTTGTCGAGTGGACGTCAAACAGCGCCTTTGAAATCGATCGAACTGACGCGCATCTGAAGCGAGTTGAAGCGTAAGTATCGTGGACATGCCAATTCTGCCGTCAGTTTGCGAAATTGAACGGATTCATCGTCGCTGGTAGCTCTCGTTGTTCCAAACTTGGCATAAAGCCAAGAAAACCAATCCTGCAATCGGTAAGGCCGACGGCAGCAACAGATTTTAGAAATGGGAATTAGACCATGAACATGCTCAGGAAGCTTTACAAAGTCGCTACCGGGAGCGTAGGCGCGATGGCGCTTGGAGCCGTACTAACGACTGGAGGCTTTGCGGACGTAGCTGATGCAGCCGACGAACCAAAAGTATATTTCAGTATGGGCTTCGTCGGGAATAATTGGATGACTGAAGCTCGCAACATGATTACCGCTCTTGCCGAAAGTAGAGATTATAGGGATAGGGTTGAGTTCGAAATCCAAAGCGCTGGTGGTAACGCTCAGCAGCAGATCCAGCAGATATCGGGTATGGTCCAGGCTGGTGCCGACGCAGTGATTATTTATCCGATCAACGAGTCCGCACTTCGACAGGTAATCAGGCGCGGCTGTCAGGCCGGTGTGGAGTTCTTTGTTATCAACGGAACTGATGACGGAACTTGCGCCCACTCTGTGAAGATTGACGGTTATTCGCTCGGTCAAACACGTATGGACTGGATGGCAAAAGAGCTAAATGGCGAAGGCGATGTCGTGGTTCTTACGGGGATACCCGGTACTACCTTCAGTGATGAGACACAGCGCGGCGTCGAGGAATCTCTCAAGGAAAATCCCGGGATCAACGTGATTTCGACCCTAAACGGTGAGTGGAGCCAACAGGCGACTAGGGCTCGGATGCAGGAACTTCTTGGAACTAAGACTTGGGACGATATCGATGGTGTCGTGGCTGCTGAAGCTTGTTACACGATCTATCAGATGCAAGTTGAAGCCGGACGTACTCCCGAACAGCTCGTGCCCTGCGCAGCGCAGGATGAAAACGGCTTTCGCTTGGCAATGCTACCGGAGGGAACAACCGAACATTCCGTCGGAATGCGGGGTTACTCTACCGACAGCATGATCTGGGTGATTCCCATGTCACTCAAGTTTGCTTTGGACGAGATCGCGGGGGCGGACGTCGAGAAGATGCAGATATTCCAGGCTGGCGTTGTGACTAACGACACGGTTAAGCTTTGTGAGACCGGCTCCACATCTGAACTACAGGCCGGCTGTAATGTCTTCCCTTCCGATAAGGTGCCGAATGATTGGCAAGCGGGTTTTTGGCATCCGGATCTGCCGCAACTCGACTTCGAGGCTGTCACGACGGGCGAGGTTTCCGAGTGAATGCTGCACAGCATCATAGGAACTCAGCAAGCATGGCGCAGCAATCAGAGAGCGGCATGCACGCCTCAGCCACTGATGCTATGGAGGACGGCGCATGCGCCGTCCTCATCGAGGACCTTAGTAAGCGGTTTGGCGCAACTCAAGCGCTGGATAATGTAAGCCTGAGCATCGACCAGGGACAGGTTCGCGGCCTCATTGGGGAAAATGGTGCCGGAAAGTCGACTCTGCTCAAGGTCTTAAGCGGATTGGTGAGGCCAGATGAGGGGTCGATCCGAGTTTTCGGCAGTCCCTACGATGCATATTCACCTCTTGATGCGCACGATTTGGGCATCCAGACAGCATTTCAAGAACTGACACTGGTCGAGGACATTTCGGTCGCGCGTAACCTCCTGATTCCCTACGAACCGCACGGACCATTTGGGTTAGTTTCGCAAAAGAGGACTATTCAGGAAAGCGAGCGGATACTTGCTTCTTTTGGCGTAACGTCTATTTCGCCGCATACAGAAGTCCGTGAACTTTCTTTGTCTGATAGACAAAGAATCGAGATCACCCGCGCTGCTGCTCGCTCTCCGCGTTTACTGCTACTAGACGAGGCCACGTCCGCCCTTTCAGCGACAGATGTTCGCTGGCTCTACGATCTCATCGAACGCCTGCGTCAGAGCGGTACTGTAGTCGTATTCATCTCCCATAGGATATCTGAAATCCGAGACTTTTGCGACTCGATTTCCATACTACGCAACGGTCGGCACATATCTACGGCTGCGACGGCAGACGTGAGCGACGCCGAGATCGTACGTCTGGTGATCGGGCGGTCGTTGGAAAGCGCCTTTCCCGCCAAACCAAAAGCATCTGCGCAAGGCGAATCACGGCCGAGGGCATTGTCGGTCCGAGATGTTCACGTCAGGACTGCCGTTGATGGTGTCAACTTTGATCTACATAGGGGGCAGATCCTAGGCTTAGCAGGCTTGGACGGTATGGGGCAGAAGGAACTCTTTTCAGCCTTGTTCGGAGTGCTTTCATTGGATCGTGGCACGATTTCCGTCGGTGAGACAGAGATTAGGCCGAAGTCACCTCTCGATTCGATGACCGCGGGCATCGGCTATGTCCCTTCTGATCGTCGACGCGAGGGCGTGCTCGTGAACCAGTCTGGGGCACTAAATATGTCACTACCGGTCCTGGATCGCTATGCCTTCTTTGGCGTGATCGACTTCCCCCGCCTGCGCCCCGCCATCGCTCTTTATCTCGAGAAACTGAGCATCCATCCACGTGCGCTCTATCGAGTAGCGGGTTCCTTCAGCGGGGGCAATCAGCAGAAGATTGTGATCGCTAAATGGCTGTTGGCGGGGCCACCCGTGCTCTTAATGAACGATCCAACACGCGGTGTCGATGTTGGCACCAAGCTCGAGATATTCACGATCATGCGCGAATTCGCTGATGCGGGAGGTGCGGTACTTTTCCATTCCACTGAACTGAACGAACTTGTGAACATGTGCAACGATATCATCGTCATGTACCGAGGCAAGATGGTTGAGGAAATATCAGGTGAGCGCGTCACTGAGGAGCAATTGATGCGCAGCATGCTAGGCGAGGAAAGCAATGAAACTAGCGGCAAATACTGAGTATCCGCCCACGAGCAGCCCCTCGCGTAGCTATCCGTTCCAAGCAGCTTGGCTGGGGATTCGGCCAACATTGCCAGTAATGCTAGTGGCTGTGGCAATGTTTACTGCTGTTACACTATTTGGCGGAAACTCAATCACTTACTTCCAGATCAGCTCCACAGCATCCGGTATGGCGCCGCTGGCACTAGCTGCGATGGGTGAGACCGTCGTGATACTCGTGCGCGGATTTGATCTTTCGGCCGGCGCCATTGTGTCGCTGAGCAACGTGATAGTGGCGAGCCAGGCGGGTGAGTCACCTGCCAACCAGGTGCTGTGGGGTTGCTTGGCCGTTCTCGCTGCAGGTGGGGTGGGGGCAGTCAACGGATATCTGATAGCATATCGAAACTTGCAGCCGATCGTCGTCACGCTGGCGGTAATGTTTATGGTATCGGGCGTTAACCTGTTGATCTTGCCGTTTCCCGGCGGGAATGTACCAATCGGTACATCGAATTTCTTCGCCGGAGATCTTGTCACAGGCGTTATTCCTGCCGCCATAGTACATGTCATTATCGCTCTATTAATTTGGGCTGCCGTGAAGAAAACCCGGTTCGGCACCGCCCTTTATGCGGTCGGTGGAAACGAGGAAGCCGCCACGGCGCGAGGAGTGAGGTCAGCACGGACAAAGTTCTTCTCCTATGTATTGGCGGGACTGTTCTATGGCTACGCAGGGCTTTTGCTATCGGGCAACACTGGATCAGGCGACCCCCTCGGTGGCGACGCGCTGCTGCTGAGTATCTTCGCTGCAGTGGTTATCGGTGGTACCCGTCTGGGTGGTGGGCGCGGCGGATGCCTGGGCACAGTTCTAGCTGCTTTCATCCTCATGCAAATCAGCAGCTTGATGCTGGTGCTGAGCGTCTCGACCAATGTAGCGCCGTTATTCCAAGGATTGATCGTGCTAGTGTCAATTGCGATCGCTACAATAATGTCAGGAAGTTCAGGGTCTACCACCTACCAAAGTGTACGTGCCGAGCTGGCGGCGATGCTTGCAGTTCCCCGAAAAATTCGCACCGAGCGCGCCATTAAAGTTCAGGGTGCGCAGCAACTACCAGTAAATGACGAACTGACTGGATCGGCGTTTCAGCGCTTTTTGCGTCAATATGGTAATACCCTTAAGATAATCGCCCCAGTTTACGTACTGCTCGTCGTCGCCATTATGATAAACGCGCTATTGCTCGGTTCCACGGTTTTCACGGTCAATTACTTTAATTCCCTAATGGTCCTTACGCTAATTACAGCAGTATTGGCACTCGGACAGGGTATCGTGGTGATAACCGGCGGAATGGATTTATCGGTTGGTCAGGCAGTGACGCTGTGCGGCGTGCTTGCAGCTGGTCTTTACGGCCAACTTGGTGACGTCGCAGGCGCTGTGCCGCTCATCTTTTTCATTGTGTTGGTTGCGGGCGCTTTGATCGGCTTACTTAATTCCATTGGCGTCGTGCTAATTGGTATCCCCGCAGTTATCATGACAATCGGCACCAATGGAGTTCTGTCTGGACTGACCTTACTATATACAAACGGGGTGCCGTCGGGAACAGTGCCGGCCTCTTTACGGTGGCTCTTTGGACGCGACCTAATCGGCTTTGCGCCTGCGATTGTCGTTTTGTTCGCCTTGCTGGCGGTGGGCTGGTTTGTGATCTCCCGCACCCGTTTCGGTTGGCGGGTCCTTTCAGTCGGCAGTAGCCGGGCTGTAGCTGGTCTCTCCGGGGTGCCGGTAGCGCGCACAATCACGCTTGCCTTTGTGTTTAGCGGCTTGTGTTCTGCTGCAGCAGGGCTGCTTCTGATCGGATATACCGGGTCGGCGGTACTGAATATGGGCGAATCGTACCTTCTTCCTACATTGGCGGCCGTCTTCATGGGGGGCACCCTGGCGACCGGTGGGCGCGGCCATTATGTAGGCATTTTCGGCGGAGCTCTTCTGCTGACGACTATCGGCATGCTGGTAACTGGCACGGACCTGTCCCATGCGGTGCGGCAGATCGTGCTCGGTGCCGTTGTTCTGTCGGCTATCCTCTTTCTTCACGATAAGGAAACATGATGCTTGGTGAGGTTGAAATATGACGTACCAGTTTGAAGACAGGCGTGAGCGTGACTTCTTCGGCTATGGGATGGACCGGCCTAGCCCTAATTGGCCGGGCGGGGCTAAGCTTGCACTTTCCTTTGTCGTCAATCTTGAAGAAGGCGCCGAAGATTCCTTTGAGGATGGCCAGCCGGTAAACGACAAGGCAGGAGAGTTTAAGTCGCTTCTTCATGACGGCCAACGCGACTTGGCAATGGAGCAATTCCACGAATATGGTTTGCGCGCTGGCGTTTGGCGTGTACTGGATCTTTTTGACCGTTATGAGCGGAAGGTGACGTTCTATATGTGCGGTCGAGCGGTCGAGCGAACACCACGAGTCGCCGCCGAGATCGTTACGCGAGGGCATGAACCGGCACTCCACGGGTACCGTTGGTTCTGCCACGCGAACTACCGAGACTACGAAACTGAAAAGCGCGACATTGAGAAGGCGAATGCCATCATCAAGAAAGTGACGGGCGAAAGGCCCTATGGCTTCTACAGCATGTGGGCTCCGAGTCTAAACACGCGAACGATCCTGAAAGAACTAGAATTCATCTATGATTCTAACGAATACAACGATGATCTACCCTATTACCGTACTGTTAGCGGTGGGCCAATACTTGTTGTTCCTTACTCCCTCGATACCAATGACTTCAAGTTCATTGTGGGAGACCCTTTTGGTGCGCCGAGCGCCTTCCTCGAATACCTCAAGCGCTCGATTGAGGTGTTGCTTGAGGAAGGTGAACGCGGGGATCCCAAGATGTTGAACATCGGACTGCACTTACGGATCATCGGACGTCCAGCTCGGCTCTGGGCTGTGCAGCAGCTGCTAGAGTATCTGAAGTCACTCGGCGACGATGTTTGGGTGGCGCGGAGGATAGATATTGCGCGCCATTGGCTGGCCACACACCCTCCTGCGGGGCTCTAACGGAGGCATGTGAGTATCGAATGAAACGTAAAATCGGTGTTCTGTCATTGGGCGGAACGATTTCGATGCGGGAGGCGTCTAGCGGTGGGATCGTGCCGACACTCTCCGGCGAGGAGCTACTAGAACAGTTTGGCGTGGCTGATCCGTGCCTCGAGGTTTCGGTGCTGTCGCTCCGCAGCTTGGCGAGCGCACAACTTAAAGTGACTGATCTTCTCGAGCTCGCCGCGAAGGCCAGGGAGCTTGCACCTGATGTTGACGGTATTGTCGTCACGCAGGGTACAGATACGATTGAAGAGACCGCGTTCGCTCTCGACCTTTGGGGGCCCTGTGACGTTCCAGTGGTCGTTACAGGTGCAATGAGACATCCAGATGCGCCTGGCTCGGATGGCGCGGCAAATTTTCGTGATTCGATCATGGCAGTTTCCTGTGAGTCACTGGTGGGACTCGGGGCTGTCGTCGTCATGGACGGCGAATTGCACGCGGCTCGCTACGTCACAAAGAGACACACGGCCACCGTGCGTGCTTTCGGGTCGTCACCAAGTGGCATTCTCGGTTGGGTTAAGGAAGGGTCTGTCGATGTCTTGGTTGACGGGCTTAGGCCCCAATTATCTAGTTTTGCGCTGCCTTGCCCGCGTTCACACTTGCCAGAAGTGGCCGTTTTGAAGTCATGGGTGGGTGATGATGGTAGGCTCGCGTCCAAGCTTCCAGAAATGGGCTATGCCGGGGTTGTCGTTGAAGGTATGGGCGGCGGCCACGTGCACCCTCGCGCAGCAGAAAGTCTTGAAGCCTTGTGCAGGGAGATGCCTGTCGTCATTTCGACACGGGTAGTTGGTAGTCATGTCCTGAGAAACACCTACGGGTTCATCGGCTCGGAGATCGACCTGCACCGACGAGGCGTAATGCTGGGTGGCTGGCTGACGACAGGCAAGCTGCACCTGCTTATGACAGCGGTGCTAGGTACAACACCCCCCTCGGACTATGATTTTCGCCAAGCTCTGCAGCCCTTTGGAGGAGGATAGAGCGCCTTCTGATGGAACTGTTTGGGTGGACGCCTCCGCAATTGTGTTTATGCACAGACCTGATGGCGCCATGGGATGCCTGATTTGGTATTGTTTTTTGTAGTGGTGATCAGTCGCTGAGCGATGGCGGTGATGGTCAGTTTGTGCGGCTTTCCTCGTTCCTTGAGGCGCCTGGCGATGGATTTCCGGATCGGGTTGTGGCATGCGGCCAAGCGCTGCCTGAAACAGCAGATGCCGCAAGGCGCGCCGGCCTCCAACGATCATCTGGTGGCCCCACTTCGTCCCGCTGTCATGGAATACAGGTACGAGGCCAGTCATTGCGGCGGCCTCGTCGGAAGTCATTCGTCCGAGTTCGGAGATTTGTAACCGTCCGCTCAGTCTTGCAGTTACCCATAAATGCTTGATGACGGGTCTTCAGCGATGCGGGCCCCTTCGACAAGATCAGCGAGGCGGGAGAAACCTCGCCAGATAACCGTGGTTCCCGGCGGCGCGTCGCAGGCACGGTCGAGATAACCTCCGAGCCGTGCTACGGCCGTGATGTAGAAGTCCAAGTCTGGTGGGTCCTTGCATTTGCCGTCCGGCATCGAACGCTCAAGCAGACGGCACTCAATGCCGGTAAAGACGGCAGCAGGCGATGCGGCTGGTGACCTGCGCCGGAGCATCGTTAGCCAAGACACGCGCCAGGCCACAACACAACACAGGGCGATGCAGTTGGTCAGGCGGTTGGCCGTGGTCAGACGCAGCTCCTCGATCCGGCATCCGGTTTTCAGGGTCCTGAAGAAGGTCTCGATGGTCCAGCGCAGGGCATACCATTCGAGCTTATGCACGGCGTCGGCGTGCGTCTCGACAGGAAGGTTTGTGATCAGCTTCCAGAAGACCGGTGCTCGACCTTCAGGTGGGCTGATCTCCTCGGCATGGATGATCTGGAGCTGCTGATGCCGGTATTTCTTCTGCTTGCCGATCGGCGGGCGGACCGTCATCATTGCATGCCTGATCGACAGCACGGCCCTCTGGTCCTTGCCCTGCGCATCGCGGAACCGGATCTCATGCGTGCCGCTGGGCTGGATTTCCGCCATCACTTTGGCGATAGTCGTGTCGCCGTCTTCGGCCAGGCGATCGACGCAGCTTCGGACCAGGAAGCTGGTCCCGAGCTCCTCAGCCAGGCAGTAGAGTTCGTAGATATCACTCTCGCGGTCGCCTATATGCACGCAGCGCTCCGGCGCACCTGTCAATTCGGTGGACAGGCGCAGATTGTCGAGCCAGCGCATGCTTTCCTTCTGCTCGATCGGCACCCGGGTGGGGTTGATCTTACGTTTGAGGGCGGCGGTTCCCTTAAACTGGCTGCGCGACCAGAACTTGGCCGCCGTCAAGCCAAGCGGCAGCCCGTCCGGCGTGATCGCCAGGCTGGCATGCATCTGCAGGCCGCAGATCGTGTGCTTTTGATGACGGCCCTCCTTCAGCTTGCGTCCGGTCGAAACCTTCGTGAATCCGATCTTCTCGGGGGCAGCTCTCTTGAAGGAAAACTCCGTGGTGTCCTGCAGGATCAGGAGCGGGCCGTCGGTCGCCCGGATACGCAAAGCCGAGGCCGCGAAATGGCCCGCGAGGATCTTGTCCTCGCTGACATTGTCATTGGCAAAGAAGCGGTAGGCGGCCTTGGTGTTCGACCAATCCTGAAATGCCGTGGGCAGAGATTGCCCCGGTCGTTCATCTAGAGCTTCCAGCATCGCTCCCAGGCGTTGGTTTAACCGCGCATCTCCCAGATCGCACTTCGAGATTTCCTCGTCTACCCAAGTCTGTCCCATGCCCCCGCACCGAATTATTGAAGGTGCCAGAGAACGAATCACGGCTGATTCCGCCGGAGCAACGGAAAACTTCATGCCCGATGACTTATGGGTAACTGCAAGCCTGAACGGGCGGTTACCATCAACGGGCACGCCCTCTTCAGCTTGCCGCAGAATAAAGGCGATCTGCTGATCGCTGAACTTCGACCGTTTCATCAACTATCTCCCCGGTTCATTCCAAAAGCCTAAACCGAGAATTCTCTCACTCCAAACGGTCCAGTTTTCAGGGCCAAGGTCAAACCTGACCGCGCTCCCTGTGATTGAGCAAGCGCTGGCCATCCCGATGAAGCGGTTTGACAGGCCGGTACTTGGGTTTTTGGCGCGCTCAGAGATGCAGGCAATCCTCGAGGCGCCGGATCCTCGAACCTGGGCGGGTCAGCGGGGCCGGACGCTCTTCAGCCTCATGTACAACACCGGCGCGCGCGTGTCGGAGGTCATCGGCTTGCGGGTCGGCGATGTTGTCATCGACGATACAATGGCCGCGCATCTCCACGGCAAGGGGCGCAAGGAGCGAAGCGTGCCGCTTTGGCGTTCGACCGCGTCGCTGGTCCGGGGCTGGAAACATCGGCTGGAGGGCGCCGGCGACGACAGGTTCCTGTTCCCAAGCCGGGGCGGAGAAAGGATGGCGCGCTCAAGCGTCACCCAGCGCCTCAATCTGGCCGTCTCGGCCGCCGCACAGCATCACCCGCAACTCGCACGCCTTTCGATATCGCCGCATACGGTCCGCCACACCACGGCGATGCATCTCCTGCAGTCCGGAGTCGACATCACCGTCATCGCACTCTGGCTGGGACACGAGAGTCCCGCTACGACGCATATGTACCTTGAGGCCGATCTCTCAATGAGGGAGCGCACCCTCGACCGCCTTCAACCGATCGGAGCAAGCCTCGGTCGGTATCGACCCCCCGGACCAGCTGATGAAATTCCTTCAGAGCCTCTGAATTATGTGCAGTTCGTTGGGCTGAAAAACACAGGCGCATCAGCCCTTGTAGTGCTTTCCTCGGCGAGCTGCGCATAATCACACGGTGGGCATAATTGCGGTTATGCAGACCTCTGCATAACCGCAAGAACTATCTCTTTGCCGGCTCGGACGCCGGCGGCGAGACCCTGGCCGATGCCATGACGCTGATCGAGACCGCCAAACTGTCCGGCCACGACCCGCAGGCCTATCTGGCCGATGTCCTCGCCCGCATCAACGACCACCCGATCAACCGGATCGATGACCTCCTGCCCTGGAACTGGACGAACCCAGTCCTGGCCAAGGCAGCCTGAGCAATCAGCCGATTAAGCAGAGACAAACAGCACCGTTTGATGGAGCACTTTGTGGCGGGCTCGACGGCGCGCACAGCTGCGGCCCTTGTGGGTGTGAACAAGACCACGGCGGCCTACTACTATCACCGTCTGCGAGAGACCATCTATCAGGCGACAGAGGACGAAACGCCCTTGACCTGCTTCCAGTAGCGACTGGATGATTTTCAAGGGGTTAGGTCAAATCTGGTGAACCTGTCGGTCGCCGCCTTAATCGAGGATAGGCGGACTTGGTGCGCCGACGGGGATGGTCATCAGATCCTCTCCGAAGAACAGGTTCCCGCTGTAGATCGTGGCCATCTCCCGAAGCACCCGTTCACGCATGCCAGGCTGATCGATTTGAGTCGTCACATGGCTGATTACTAGATTTTGTACTTCGGCCTTCTCTCCTAGCTCGGCCAACTCCATATGCCCCATACAACCAGCAGCGAACCCTTCAGAGGGTGCCGTCCCAGTCAGGTAATGGCACATTGAGGCTAGAATGTCGCAGCCGGTAGCGAGCTTCTCGATTCCGGCACAAGGTCCGGTGTCACCGGAGTAAACGAAGACCCCTTCGGGGCTCTCGAGTCGAAAGCCGAAGCAATAGAGCTGTGGCTGGACGTGGACGACGCTACCGACCTTGAGGCTCCAGTTCCTCCCCTCGATCACTTTTCCATTCTCGATCTCCGTTACCTGTGGATCGGGCCATGCGCGTGGGGGAAACCCGCCGCGCTGGCGGTAGACGTCAATGCTGAGCTCGTTCTCCGTCCGCGCCGACAGGTCGGGCCCCCAGACACCGTCTCTGTCGAAAAGTTGCTGGTTGATGCGAGCAAGCGGTGCCGGCCCGTAGACTTTCAGTTCAGGCACTTTGCCGACGCCCTGATCCCAGTGGGTCAGCACGAAGCGCTGGTAGTCTAGACAATGATCGTAATGAAGGTGGCTGAGGAAGATATGCGTGACTTCTGTTGCTGAGACTCCTGCCTGCATCATTCTATGGTAGGTGCCGGGGCCACAGTCGAAGATCATCGTGTCATCGCCGATCCGCACCATGTAGCCCGAGCTCATGCGTTTGAGGGAGGGCGTGGGCGTGCCTGTTCCGAGAAGTGTTACTTCCATGTTCTGGTTCCTTAGATCAAAGTCTCATAAAGCTAATTACTATATAGCTTTATATTTTTTTGACTCGCAAGCCCCTTCTCGGTACGCTATCCATGTTTCAGCTTACCAATGCGAGGTTCGCATCGCCCGTTGCGGGCACGAACCAACACAAAGATAGGGAGTGCTGACGAATGATCGATAAAAACGATGCTACAGTAGGGAGGCGGACCGCGTTGCGCTTTGCCGCGGGTGGTGCAGCCGGCCTTGCCAGTGTGCTCACGTTGCCGCAGGGGACGGTTGCTAAAGAACTGGCGCCGTCCGTTTTACATTGGGGCTCATCCAGTCTCGGCTCCACCGGCTACGTCATAATCGAGGCACTTGCCTCGACAGTGAATGACAAGACCAATCTGAGGAATTCCTCCATGTCGACGTCTGGAGGAGCGGAGAACATGGCGCTGATCGGCGAAGGTGCCATCCACCTCGGACAAACCACGTCAAGTGACTGGCCGGCGGCGATCAAGGGTGAGGAGCCGTACAACAAGCCCATCAAGTGCCACCAGATGTTCGCTTACACCATGTGGAATATGCCGCCCCTGGTGCGCGCCGACTCGAACATAGAGTCGTTCGCAGACCTGCAGGGAAAGCGCATAATGCCATCGAATCCCACTAGTTCGGCAGGCGCAATGTGGAAGGTAGTGTTCAAAGCAGCTGGCATGGACGAAGATGTGGACTGGAACTACGGCTCCTGGCGCGAAACTTACAACGCTCTCAAGACGGGCAAAGTGGACGCCATACCCGCGCTTGTCACTAATGGTCGCCCGTCGCCGATTTTAACCGAACTGCTTGTCTCCCAGAAGGTGAGGGCGATCGAAGTTCCGAAGGACATTATGGACAAGGCCCGTACCCTCAATCCGGGCGTTCTATCTGAATCAGTGTCGAGTGCCGCTTGGGACGGTGATGGCCAAACGATCAAGTCGCCCACTATCTCTGGCGTTGTAGGCGCTCATCCGGACCTAGATCCGGAAATTTGCTATAAGGTAACCAAGGCCATATTCGAGAACGAGGCCGAGATACGAAAAATCGGTGTGCAACTCCAAGACATCAAACTGCAGTTCGCCGTCGATTATCTTCTGACAGAGTACCCAGTCAATCCCGGCGCCGCCCAGTATTTCAAGGAAAAGGGTGTGTGGCGTGACGAGTTGAAGGTCGCGAGCTGAAAACCGGCCGTCAGCGATGACGGACAATACTCCTTCTACACCTGATCCGTTGTTCCGCGGCCGGTTGGGATGGAATTCTATCGCGGCAGCCGTCACCGCCGTCACGGCTGCCGCGATGACTGTACTGCACCTAGTGCAGGTCCAGTTCCTAGCGCTGCCGGCGGGCTTATTCAAGACTGCTCATCTGGTTATGGGCACGTTGGTCGTTTGTTTTGCGGTCCTAGAGGGGCGCTCGCACCCAATCTTCAAGTTTCTGGCGATGATCGCCGCGGCAATGACAATAGTCGGTGCCGGATACATCTTCGTTGAGTACGAGAACCTCGTCACCAACCGCGCGATCTTTGGTAACGCTGCGGACGCGGCAATTAGCATCGTTCTTCTGTTGGCGGCGCTTTACGCGGCGTGGCGCGCTTGGGGCTGGGGTATCCCGCTTCTCGCTCTTCTCGCCCTGTTGTATGGATATTTCGGATACGTTCTGCCTGGAGATCTCTTGTTCCATGGGGGCATCTCCGTAGGTCGCCTTATGTCCTATACCGCGATTCCGTTTTTCCAGGGACTCCTTGGCGGCCTGACCGAACTGTCGGCGAGCACGATCTTCATCTTTCTGTTTTTTGGCGCCGTACTTTCCTCGACTGGCGGTGTTGACTTTATCCTCGAGGTAGCGCGACGTCTTGGTGGACGAACCCGAGCTGGTCCCGCCCAGGTCGCTGTCATCGGCAGCAGCCTAATGGGCATGATATCTGGTAGCACCGTGGCCAACATTGCGTCCACCGGCTCTATGACGATACCGATGATGAAGCGATTTGGCTTTCGCTCGGAATTCGCGGGTGCCGTCGAGGCGGCGGCCTCTATGGGAGGGCAGTTGACGCCACCGGTCATGGGTCTGGCAGCGTTCCTAATCGTTGGCCTGACTGGTGCGCCCTACACAGAGGTAATGGTGGCGGCCCTTATCCCGGCACTAATCTACTACGCTTACCTGATTGCTGCTGTGCACATTCGTGCCGTAAAAGAGCAGATCGTTGTCGGTGAGCTAAACAATGTAAGCAGCGCCGATCATCTGCAGGCTCTGGGGTGGCTTGCGTTGATCCTTCGCCACATCCATATCATCGCAGGAATTGGGCTGCTGATCGCCCTGCTGATGAAACAATTACCGGCTGGGCTCGCTGCGTTGCATGGCTCCGTCTTCATGCTGGTGTTGAATGCCTGCCGCATTCTTCTGTTTTCAGGAAAGTCATCGCAGCATCGCGCGAGCGAGCTCTTCCGCTCGATCTATGGGGCGTTGACGGCGGGTGGGCGTACCGGCGCCCAAGTAGCGGTGATTCTCGCCATTATTGGCATTCTGGTGGAGATCCTAACCGTTACTGGTTTTGCGCAGAAGCTTTCTGGTTCAATGCTCGACATCGCCGATGGTCGTCCGTGGCTTCTATCACTAATAGTCGCGATTGCGTGCATGGTCTTCGGACTTGGCCTCCCAACACCTGCGGCTTACCTAATCGTCGCTCTCCTCGGCGCTCCAGCTCTAGTCGAGACAGGCGTGCCGCTGCTGGCGGCGCACCTATTCGTGTTTTACTTTGCCAATGTCTCGGCATTGACACCGCCAATCGCCATCGCAGCACTGGTCGCGGCCAATATCGCTAAGGGCAAGTTCTTGCCGACAGCGTTGGCCGCGATACGACTAAGTTTGCCAGCGTTCTTGCTGCCGTTTCTTTTCCTCGCTCATCCCGAGATTCTCGGTCTGGCTGGAGGACCGAAGGAATGGATATTTTACGGGCTATCCGCGTTCGCCGGGGTCACGGCGATCAACGTAGCGATTGAGGGCCATGCCTTAGGCAGGCTCAATGCCGTCGGGCGGGCGCTGATGGCGCTTGGCGGTGGTAGCATGCTCGTGCCAGGGGGGGGGTCAACTCTGGTTGGGTTAGTATTGATCCTTGCCGTGCTTGCCACACAGGGTCTATTACTTAGGAGAGACCTACGTGGGGTATCGGATATAAGCGACCAGCATGATAAGGAGAGCAGACGTTAGCATTACTTCGAAAGAACCTGATCTTATGCCTCCCACCAGTAATGCCGATTCTCTTCACGCCTTAAAGATACCGCCTATGGAAAGTATGTCTGTCGCTGAGATCATCCACCACTACTTCAATCGCCCAGGCGTCGGACTACAAACGAAGCAATCGCGGCTGCAGCATGCCATCGTTGACGCCATGGCGGAATACCGTTTGCAGGCGGGGGACCAAATTCCGCCCGAGATTGACCTTTCGAAGATTCTGGGTGTTAGTCTTGGCACTACACAGCGCTCCTTGGGAGCACTGGCGCGCCAGGGATTGTTGGATCGCCGTCAGGGCAAAGGCACGTTTGTCGCAGAGAATCGCATCCCGGAGGATGAGCTCTGGCATTTTCGCTTCTTCACGGATGGATTGGATCCGAAGTACCTCACCGTGTTTACGAAAACACTTCATGCCCACTTGGTCACCGCATCGGGGCCTTGGTCGACTAGCCTCGGACTTGACCGGAAGGGCTACGTCATGATTGCCCGGGTGATAACCGTGGATGGACGGCGGATGTGCCTTAGCCGGATATATCTGCCGGCGACACGTTTTGGTAGCCTGGTTGATGGCTCCATGGAAGGAGTCGATCTTAGCAACATGAAACTTCTGCTTCGGCGCAACTTCGGGGTCACGAACACCTTCATTGAGCAAACGATTCACTTCACTACGATCGATACTGATGACGCCGAAGAGCTGAATTGTGATGCTGGTGCAACTGCCATTGTGCTCACCGTCTATGGCCATGAAAGCGACGGCTCGGCGATCTCGTATCACGAGATCCTAATGCCACCGAACGAGTCGATTCTCGATCTTTCGTACAGTGGGGCTCCAGTCAAGTTTGGTTCGTTCACCAAGGGAATCGGCAAGGTGTGAAGTGCGATAAGTGTGCGAGGCTCTGATATGTTTGATCCTGAGGTTTGATAGCTTCGTGCGCAAAAATTTCTGATCAGTGATTATCTTGCCTCTCCTGCAATGACGCAGACAACAATCAGTAAGCCAAGTGTGCGTTAGCGGGAGTGCTTTGTTATGCTTTAATGGCAAACTATGCATCTTGACGCTTACGCTTTGATTTTTGCTTGCGCTCCCAGTTATTCCGCCGTTTTTGAGCGTTCTCAGCCATTGCGCGATTTTGAGGCAGGTATGTTTCAAGTATCCTTGACGTGTAGGTGATTGAGTGCCCGGTCATGGAAGCAATTTCGGGTGCTGGAGACCCCGCAATTCCCAACTGAATAACGGCTGTTCTCCGAAGATCGAGATACTGCAGATGCTGCAAGCCAGCTTTTTCTCTAACCTCCTCAAAGGCATTTCGGAACTGCGAGGACGTATACATTTCTCCGGTAATCTCGGATTTAATTATCGGACGATCATCCATTTGCGCGGGATTTTGTCGGTATTCTTTATTGTATAAATCATTGAGTGTTTTAAGCATGGCAGTCCGCAATGGAACTGAGAGCATGGTCCCTGTTTTTGACTGTGTTATGTGAACAGCGGAGTCATAATAGTTAGACCATTTTAGGTTGAGAATATCGCCTTTTCGTTGAGCTGTTTCGAGCGACAACTGAACTGATAAAGCAATTGAGGGTCTACCGATTTGCTCAGCGACACTACAAATTGTTTGAATTTCCTTGTCGGTCCAAAACTCGCGACGCGGTGGCGTTGATTCCAATCGTATTTTTTTGACCGGGTTATCAGTAACATAGTCCCTAGAAATGCCGAAGTTGAATAAAAGTTTAAGAACACGCATTACAGCATTAGCTTGTGTGGGCGTTTTGTCGTGCAACGAACGGTACCAAGCATCGATCGCTTCTCTGTCAAATGCCTCCAGCGGCGGGTGTCCCGCATGCTCAGACCACTGTTCAATTCGCGCTAGATGCCTGTCGTAATCATAGCGTGTTTTATCGCGTAGTTTGTTATACTCTCTCGATTCACTGCGATAAGCTTTGATTAACCACGGCATTGTGTTCTGCGGCGGGCCATCCGAGATCAAGCCGTCTCGCCACGCGTCGAGTTTCTGGTTGAGTCGCGTAGCTTCAGCTATTGCGTCTTCACGGGTACCCGTTTTCTCAGCTAAACGGCGTGGAAGGAACCCGAAGCTGCGCAGTTTTCTAGATGGTTGCCAGTACCAAAGTTGTTGTCCGCTTTTTAAGCGTTTTGCGACTAAATATCGAACGCCGATGTTACGCATGGCGAGCCGCCTCGACTAGCCGACGTCGGCCTGGAAGGATGCTTTGATCATCTTTTACTGAACCTTCTTTGAAGCGCTCGCTTGCTTCAATCCAAGCGTCGACGGCGACTTTATCGTAGGCATTAAGATACGGGTGTCGTGACGGAAAGCCCGTTTCTTTCAGTGCATGTTCATGCGTTCTCAGCCAAGTTTCGGACTTACCCAGATATGTTGCCGTTTCAGAGATGCTTAACATGCGACGTTTGGGCGTCTGCGTAACGTGACGGTTCGAATTTGGTTCACTCATATGTCAACCTTGCTTCTTGATTCTCGGTTTATTCGGCTGACGCATGCATTTCGCGTCATCATATTTCCGAGATAGTCCTATCGTTCTAAAAAAACAAAATTGATGCGCTATGAGCTGCCCCCCTGAAAACATTGGAGCGGACCGGTCCAGAGGAAGTGCAGGTTCAGCGAAGAACAGATTTTCGGGGTTTTGCGGCAGTATAAGGCAGGCGCAAAGATCGAGCATCTTTGCCGCAAGCGCCGCAAGCCGTCAGCGGCCTTCTAGTTTTGGAAGTCCAAGTATGGGGTCACAGCAGCTGCTAGAAGAAAAGATTCCGCACTCACAAAGATTCTTCTGAAAACCGACTCTATATCGTGTTGCCGATGCAACGAGCGAGCAACGCGATATGCAGAGACAAGACAAGAACAACACAGCCCAAACGGAACAATCCCCTAGCCTCAGGAAGCCGCACCCTCATGATGCAGCTTCACTACGTGAGTGCTTCAACTCTCCGGCGGACTTCCTGCGTTTGATCCATGGACACGAAGATGCCAAGGGTAAAGTCGCGTGGGCCCGTAAGTACCCGGATTCCTTCGAGAACCATAACCCAAGAGCATTCCGCGAGGTTGAAGTGGCATTCTCTGCACTCAATGGCGAGAGCGATATTTATCTATGCCTTCACAGGTACTGCGGTCGGAAACGCCAGGAGCGGTTGGTTAGCCAATTACAGGCGTTTCACGTCGATATCGATTACTACAAGAAGCGTCCGCATCTGGAGCCAGAAACAGCAGCGCAAGCGGTCCTTCAGAAACTGCAGGACAAGAACCTCCCGGCACCGTCTTTCATAATGTTCAGCGGCAAAGGCCTGCTTGCAGTCTGGATGATCAATCCGGTTCCGGCACGGGCGGTAAAACACAAGGAAGGCGCGATCAAGCGGTGGCGTCAGGTGCAAGACACGCTGCACAAAGCTCTTTACCCGCTCGGCGCAGATTACAGTCAAAAGCACGCTGCTGCTGTCTGCCGGGTTCCCGGAACGAAAAACAGAAAACGTCGTCGCAATGTCAGGCTGCTCTGGTGCCATCCGAACGGCATTGAAGATCGTAGTTTAGATGACATCGCGAATGATGTGTTGCCCCCGAGGAGGTCGCGGAAACCCCGGAAATCGAAGACAGTAAAGAATGGGACGCTCAAATCCGACCGCACGCATCGCAATCTGCACAGTGAGCGGCTCCAAGAGCTTAAGCGGTGGGCAGTGAGTTATGTGGAAATCCCGGATGGGATGCGAGATCATTTTCTGTTCTGCGCAGCTTGTTCGCTCGCGTGGCTTGTTGAGCCATCTCGTCTTGAGAATTCCATTGTTTCCTTTGCCACGGAAAGCGGTCTCCTGGATATACGGGGGTGGACGCGCAATCGGGTCAAGCAAGTTACGCAGTCTGTAGTCAAACGAGCATACAATGAAGCTACAGATGGCACGAACAATCCAGCCGAAGGGCAAGGTCGGTACAAGTTGTCCAAGGCGTGGATCCTTCAGGGGTTGGGGATTACCTCTGCGGAGGCGCAAAGCCTGGGTCTGGTACACCTCAATCCTGATCCCGAGCAATGCGAACGTCACCGGCGGGAGGTGAATCGGCAAAGACAGGAGCGTCACCGCAGAAAGCGTGGTCAACGTTCACGGGCAGACTATGAAGAGAATTCAGCAAGTAGGCAGAAGCCCTGGGAGGCCCATGGGATGTCGCGCAGCGCATGGTACAAGAAGGGGCTTCATAAGCGTCCTGTGGAAGCGGAAGAAACTGCGATCTCGACCATAGAGGAACAAAACCGGAAAGTGGCGTAGACAACTATCTAACGCTTGGATAAGGCGAAGCCCTTGTCTACCCCTGAAGGGGCAAGGGTGAAAAACTTGGACGTGTGCACTTCTCTTTGAGCAGTGCTTAACCTCCTGAATTCTGCCCAAAACGGCGAAGCCGTTCCCCTTTTGCCTGCAAAAGCCGACGCGCGCCGCCAAAGTTTCGGGGGTTTTTAATATTAAGTATATTTTTCAATTGGTTATAGCTATTTTCTCGAACATGAACTGCCCCAGGTGTCATCCATAAAGAGCTGGATTCGTTGGTTGATGAATGCGCTTGTAGACGGACGGGGCAAGGGCCACCTCCGAGGCATATTCTCTATACGCCGCGGTGATGACCCTCGCCGGTTTCAGGTGCGTGCCATTGCAGGTGAGTGGTGCCTGCCTATTCGTTGCCTCCAACATCCGGACGCGGGTCTTCAACGAAGCCATCTGCGTTCGGCATCTCGATCTCGGCCATGGAGTCCGCGTCGAGCGTGGTCTCGGGATCATCCGAGATGATACCAGCACGCCCCAGGATATAAGCGCTGATCGCGTAGACTTCGTCTGGCGACAAGGAACCAGGCGACTGTAGTGGCATGGCGCGGTGCACATAGTCATAAAGCGTGCTGGCATAGGGCCAGTAGCTTTCAACGGTCTTGACGGGGCTTTCATCTGCCAGGGTGCCGCGGCCCCCCAGAAGTGCAGGGGCACCAAGCTCGCTGACACCCTCCATGTCCGACCCATGGCAGGCGGCGCAGGCCTGATCGTAGGCCGTTTTGCCATCCGCAAAGGTCCCGGAGCCTTCTGGCAAGCCTTGGCCGTCCGGCATCACGTCGATATCAATGGCCGAAATCTGCTCTTCCGTGGCGGGCTGGCCGATGCCAAAGGCATTCGAGGAAATATCTATATCACCTACAGTCTCAGCGCTGGATTTCGGTGGTTCCATGGGGGCGCGTTCGCCTGTCTCCTCCAGCCTCTCCGGCAGTGCCGCTGATGTGCGCTCAGTTGTGTCCCCGTTCCCGGACTCATCGGCAAGAAGGGGGCTTGTTGCCAGTGCGATGGCACAGACAACAGTCAGATTACGCATGAACATTGGTTACCTCCCCGTCTTCAGCGATGTGCCAGCTTTGAATGGCATTCAGGTGGTACACCGAGTTTAAACCCCGCACGTCCACAAGCTCCGAAAGGGTTGGTTGTACGTAGCCGGTCTCGTCAGTTGCACGGCTTTGCAGGACCGCCTGCTCACCCGTCCATTTCCACGGAAGACGGAAGCGTGTGTGGCATATGGGCAGAACGGGTCCTTCCAGGGATGCCTCCTGCCAGGTATTTCCGCCATCGGCTGAGACCTCCACCTTGGTTATCTTCCCGCGACCGGACCAGGCGACACCTGTGACTTCGTAGAAACCAGGCCGCGGCAACTTCATCGCACCTGAGGGGAAAGTGATGACAGATTTCGCCTCCATCTCGAGGCTGAATTGACGCGCCGAGCCGTCCGGCATGAGGTCGGTGTATTTGGACGTCTCTTCACGGGTCATGAAGGGCTTGTCGCTCACCTCCAGTCGCCTGAGCCACTTGATATGCGTGTTGCCCTCGTAACCTGGCAGCAGCAGACGGAGCGGATAGCCCTGTTCAGGCCGGATCGCTTCGCCGTTCTGGGCATAGGCCAGGATGGCGTCATCCATTGCCTTGTCGATCGGGACCGAGCGGGTCATGACTGCGGCATCCGCACCTTCGGCAAGGATCCAGGCCGCACCATCCGAAACACCCGCCATCTCCAGCAGAGTGGATAGACGGACGCCCGTCCATTCCGAAGTCGAGGTCAGGCCATGGGTGCCCTGTACGGTCTTCAGCGTCGGCTCGTCCCATTCCGTCAGGCCATTGCCCGAGCATTCAATGAAATGGATCTTACTGACCGCCGGCAACCGTTTCAGGTCGTCCATGGTAAAGCGCATCGGTGTGTCGACCATCCCGTGCAGGATGAGTTCGTGGGTGCGCGGGTCGATCGCCGGGATGCCGGCATGGTGACGTTCAAAATGAAGGCCTGAAGGCGTAATGATACCGTGCCCCGAGGCAAGCGGCGTCATGGACCAGCTCGACTCAATGCTCGCTGTCGGGTAACGCCAGCGTACTTCGCTTTCGAACTGCGAACGGGACCCATAACCACCATCTTGGAGGATCAGGCGCCCCTGCTCTTTGGTGGGATCAGGTTGAACGTAGTATTCGACAGCACCCGGGGGTGCCTCGGCGGCTGCGCGCCCGCCGATCAAGGCTCCACCGCCCAGTGCAAGGCCGCCAGCCAGCAATCCGCGCCGTGTCAGGCCATTGAACATCCCCTCTTTGCAGTCGCAGTCCTCTTCCTGGGGATCAGCCAGCATCTGGCGTTCGATCTCGACCAGGCTTTCGGCCATGTGGCGTTCAGCGGGTCCATACCTTGTTGCAGGAAATTTATCGTCGTTGGGCATGCTTCCCTCCCTAGTTGCTGGCCTTCATAAGGCAAGCTTTCTCATACAACGAGAAGCATGCGCCCTTATTCGCCGACTTGTAAATAGATGCCCCAAAGATAGTGCTTCCCGCGTGGGGGAGGAGGTGTGGCCATTATGCCAGGAAACATTGTTTGGGGTGCCGTGCTGGGGTGAGCTATCGGTACGGGGCTCGCTCGACTGAAGCGTACCGGGATCCCGGAGGCGGGCTGTAGAGGGTCGTTACAAATGGATACTCTAAGAACCATAAAACCGTAATGAGGATTATAAAATATCCATCGAATTGACGAGTTCAGTAAAGGACTGGTAATATGGATAGTTAAAGGCTCATAAATTGATGATATGGATCATAAGTTATCCATACTGGTATGAGAATGAAGCGAACACGCAGCTATTCACGCATCACGAAACAGGCACTCTCGATCCTTGGGAAACTGATCAAGGTCGGCAGGATTGAGCGTGGAATGACGGCGGCAGAGCTTGCCGAGCGCGCCGGCATCACGCGCAAGACTTTGCGACGGATAGAGTACGGCGAGCCCGGCCCGGAGGTTGGCCTGGTTTTCGAGGTCGCTGCGATCGTCGGTGTGCGCCTGTTCGAATATGATGAGCGCTCACTGCAGATGCATAATGCGCGTCTGGACGAGAAGCTCACATTGCTCCCGAAGCATGTCCGCCCGTCCATGAAGGAGGTTGATGATGACTTCTAAGACGGATGCGACAGAGGCCTTTGTCTGGATATGGTTGCCGGGCGAAACCGAGCCGGTGGTGGCCGGCCGGCTAACGCAGGATGGTGACCGTCTGCTCTTTACCTATGGTGCCAGCTATCGGGACCGCAAGAATGCGATCCCCATCTATGAGCCAGAGCTCCCGCTGCAACGCGGCACCATCGCGCCAAAGCCGGGTCTGACCATGCCCAGCTGTATTCGGGACGGCTCGCCGGATGCCTGGGGGCGGCGTGTTATCATCAACCGCCTGACCGGCGCCAAACCCGACGCTGCGGGGATTCCGGACATCAGTGAAATCACCTATCTGCTGCAATCCGGCTCGGACCGGATCGGCGCGCTCGACTTCCAGACGTCTTCGAAGGACTATGTGCCACGCCTTGCCGCAGAAGCCTCTTTCGAAGAGTTGCTAGAGGCAGCCGAGCGCATCGAAAAGGGGCTGCCGCTCACCCCGGCGCTCGACCAGGCGCTCAACCACGGCACGTCCATTGGGGGTGCGCGCCCCAAGGCTCTGATCGATGGTGAGGATCGAAAATACATTGCCAAGTTTTCGTCGAGCACAGACACGCATAGTGTTGTGAAAGCGGAGTTCATCGCCATGAGGCTGGCTGCAGCCTGTGGTCTGCACGCAGCACAAGTATCCATCACACAAGCGGCCGGCAAAGACGTGTTGCTCATCGAACGCTTTGATCGTGAACAGGCAGCACAGGGCTGGACACGCCGCGCCATGGTCTCGGGGCTGACCATGCTGGGTCTTGATGAAATGATGGCGCGATACGCGTCTTATGAGGACCTTGCGGAACTTATCCGCCATCGCTTCACGGATCCGGATGAGACTCTCAAAGAACTCTACGGGCGTCTTTGTTTCAACATTCTGTGCGGCAATACCGATGATCATGCACGCAATCACGCGGCCTTCTGGGACGGCAAGGCACTGAGGTTAACGCCTGCCTATGATATCTGTCCGCAAAACCGGGCGGGCGGCGAGGCTTCACAAGCGATGCTGATCAAGGGGGTAGCCCGCGCCAGTACAATTGCCACGTGCCTGGAGGCTGCACCGGATTTCCATCTGACGAAGGATGAAGCCGCATCGCTCATCGAAACCCAGATAGCAACCCTTGCCGAAACCTGGCAATCGGTCTGTGACGAAGCCGCGCTGAGTCCTGTCGATCAAAAGCTCTTCGCAGGACGCCAGTTTCTGAACCCCTATTGTGTAGAAGGCCTTGAAGGGCATGGCGCTCTAAAGGATGCATTCGATGTCGGACGCAGTGTGATGGTTGGCTGAGGGTATAGGAAAATTCTGGCAGAGCCGTGCCAAGCATATATAGAGAGAGTGACCTGACCCCAAAGCTTTATACATTTGCGGACTGGAATCACTGGTTGATTTGATCTCGCTCCCAAATTTGGTTCAGCCAGTGCAAGAAAATTCCAGCTGTTTGGCCTCATGGCAGGACTGAAGCGGGCCGGGCTGAACCGATGATATCCAGACTACGTTGAAGTGTGTTGCTTCGGTCATTAATGGGGGAGTGAGGTTCGGCGATAGGGCTGGCCTAGCCATGACCGAGAAGGTCTCGCCAACGCGGTCCATGATGGATAGCTTTGGCCTCAGATAAATGGATACAGGGGTAGACACGCCGTGAACGCCGTCGAGATCGAGGAAGCCGTCTCTGCGCTTGTGGAGCAGCCCTTTGATGCGGAGGAGTTTCCCTTTTCCTTCCTGCAGGCCTTCGGCAACAAGCAAACAACCATCAAGCGCCTGCGTTCGGGTGCCTCCAACAAGTCCGACTTGGGTGGCGTGCTGCAGATCAACAACATCCACATCAAGGTTGCACCCGAAGGACAGGTCACCTCGACGCTGGCAGAACTGAGGGACAGTGCCGCCACCAACAATCCCAGGAACAGGGTGAAGTTCATCCTGGCCACCGATGGCCTGGACCTGGAAGCCGAGGACCTCAACTCTGGCGAAACGATTGCCTGCCGCCATGTCGATTTTCCCGACCAGTTTGGCTTTTTCCTGCCTCTGGCCGGTATCACGACGGTCCGGCAGATTCGCGAGAACACCTTCGACATCAAGGCGACCAGCCGCCTGAATCGCCTCTATGTGGAATTGCTTCGCTGCAATCCTGATTGGGATACCGACGACTATCGCCCGGACATGAATCACTTCATGGCCCGCCTGATCTTCTGTTTCTTTGCCGAGGATACCGGCATCTTTCACAACACGGGGCTGTTCACCGCGACCATTGAACAGATGAGCGCCAAGGACTCCTCGAACACGCACGAGGTCATTGGCGAGCTGTTCCGCGCCATGAATACGCCCATAGCCGAGCGCCCATCTGCCGCGTTACCAAACTGGGCCAATGTCTTTCCCTATGTGAACGGCGGTCTGTTCTCCGGCAGCACGGTGGTGCCGCGCTTCAGCCGCATGGCACGCTCGTATCTGATCCACATCGGACATCTGGACTGGCAGAAGGTGAACCCGGACATCTTCGGCTCCATGATCCAGGCCGTGGCCGATGATGAAGAGCGCGGTGCGCTGGGCATGCACTACACCAGTGTGCCCAACATCCTGAAGGTGTTGAATCCGCTGTTCCTGGATGATCTGCGCGAGAAACTTGAAGACGCGGGGGACAATACCCGAAAGCTTCTCAACTTGCGCCGGCGTATCTCCAGGATCCGGGTCTTCGACCCAGCCTGCGGCTCCGGTAACTTCCTGGTGATTGCCTACAAGGAAATGCGGGCGATCGAGGCCGAGATCAACAGACGGCGCGGGGAAGCCGATCGTCGCACGGAAATTCCGCTCACCAATTTTCGTGGCATCGAATTGCGGGATTTCTCTGCCGAAGTAGCGCGGCTGGCGCTAATCATCGCCGAATATCAGTGCGATGTGCTCTATCGCGGACAGCAGGAAGCTCTGGCCGAATTCTTACCGCTCAATGCCATGAACTGGATCACCTGCGGCAACGCCCTTCGGCTCGACTGGCTGAGTATCTGTCCGCCAACCGGAACCGGTGTGAAGCACCATGCCGACGATTTGTTCCATTCGCCGCTCAACCAAGCGCAGATCGACTTCGAGAACGAAGGCGGCGAAACCTATATCTGCGGGAATCCGCCTTATAAGGGCGGAACCGAGCAGGACAGTGTTCAGAAAAGCGAAATGCAGGCCATATTTGGAGAGACGTTTCCTACTTGGAAGTCATTCGATTATATTTTGGGATTCTTCCAGAAGGCACGATTGTTCTTGAATGACTGCAAAGCTGAAGCGGCTTTCGTAACAACCAACTCCGTCTGCCAAGGAGAGCAGGTCTATCGCTTCTGGCCACAGTGCATTTCTGATGGTGTGCGCATCTCTTTCGCGGTCACATCTTTTAAGTGGTCGAATCTTGCAAGCAAGAATGCCGGCGTGACTGTTTGCATTGTAGGGTTATCCCGGAATCCCGGCAAGATAATGCATTTCGATGGGGGCAGCAATATTGTAAAAAATGTGGAGAATATCAACGCGTATTTAGTCCCATATAGAGATATTTATGTAAAGAATGAGACCAATCCAAGAAATGGTATGGCCCCAGTTGTGAACGGGAACAAGCCAGCTGATGGGGGAGGGCTAATTTTCGATTTAGATATTGCAAATAGACTTAAGAAAGCTGCTCCATTTTATTCGCATGTAGTTCGTCCTTTCTTTGGAGCACATGATGCAACGCATGGTATTGGTCGATATTGCATTTGGGCGACTCGCGAAGAGTATGATGTTTTACAGAATATCGATGAGTTTGCTGAGCGCTTCTCGTTGGTCCGTAAAATGAGGGAAAAAAGCAAGAAAGAACTTACTAAAAATGGCGCATTATCTCCATTTTTATTTCAACAGATTAGGCAGACTGGTAGTGAGTTAGTTTTTCAGATTCCCCGTCACTCATCTGAAGGTAGGGACTACTATCCTGTAATATCACTTCCAAAAGGCGCGATAGTTGGTGATGGAGCTTTCTCTTTCTACGACCCACCATTCTGGAACATCGCTGTTTTCGCCTCTAGACTTTCCCTCATATGGATAGCAACAGTTTGCGGGAAGATTAAGACAGATTTTCGTTTCTCTAATACTCTTGGATGGAATACATTTCCCGTTCCTAAGCTCACCGAGAAGAACAAAAGAGATCTGACCAGGTGCGCTGAAGATCTTCTTCTGGCGCGCGAAGCGCATTTTCCCGAGACTATCGCCGATCTCTATGATCCCGAGAAGATGCCCGCCGATCTGCGCGCCGCGCATGATCGCAACGACGAGGTGCTGGAACGCATCTATATCGGCCGCCGCTTCCGTAATGATACCGAACGATTGGAAAAACTCTTCGAGCTTTATACGAAGATGACCTCTCCGAGATCAACGAAGGAGGCGTCGTGAAATTTGCGCTAGTCGAAAATGTACGGAGCACTGCCGAACCGAAAAAGCGTGGCATTTGCGCGAATTGCGGAGAAGAAATGATGGCGAAGTGCGGGCGAACAAAAGTCTGGCACTGGGCGCATAAGTCTCGTGAAATGTGTGATTCTTGGTGGGAGAACGAGACGAAGTGGCACCGAGCTTGGAAATCTGAGTTTCCAGAGGATTGGCAAGAGATCGTACATGTAGATCAGCAAACCGGCGAACGACATCTTGCAGATGTCAAGACCGCTCACGGCCTAGTCGTTGAGTTTCAACATTCACCGATTCGAAATGAAGAAAGATCTTCACGCGAAAAGTTCTATGGAAACATGATCTGGATTGTAGATGGGCTTCGAGGAGAGCTCGATGCAAGCTATTTTCAGATGGGTCTGCATCGCGACCCACTTCAGCACAATCCGCTTGCCTATCAACTGGACTGGTATGGACGAAGCCGGATCCTGCACGATTGGAATGCGTCGGAGAAGCAAGTTTTTCTTGATTTTGGCAACGCGTTTACCAGTGGGCCGTCCGTGGTTTGGCGTAAAATTTTTTTCGATCCGGAAAAGCGTAGAGGAGTGGTGGCCCCGTACAACAAACGCTCGCTAATTCAGGCAATTACGGAAGGCGAAGATATAGGTGTTTCTTACCTGCCGGATAAGGCCGAGACGGCAGAACAAACAGAAGAAAGGCGGTGACGCAATGATCAACCAGAATCAAGAATCCGTCCCTTCGGTCTCCGTCACCTACGCCCAGAATGGCAACTCGACCAAGGCGAATGAGTTGGGTATGCGCCCGATGCAGGAGCGGGCCTATGAAAAGCGGGGCGAGCAATATCTTCTGATCAAGTCGCCGCCGGCCTCGGGCAAGAGCCGGGCGCTGATGTACATCGCGCTGGATAAGCTGCACAATCAGGGCCTGAAGCAGGCCATCATTGTCGTGCCCGAGAGGTCCATTGGCGCGAGCTTCCATGACGAGCCGCTAACCCAGTATGGTTTTTGGGCCGACTGGTCCGTCGCACCGAAATGGAATCTCTGCGATGCGCCGGGCAGCGACGGCGGCAAGGTCAAGGCGGTGGGAACCTTCCTTGAGAGTGATGACCAGGTGCTGGTCTGTACCCATGCCACCTTTCGTTTCGCCGTCGAGCAGTACGGGATTGCGGCCTTTGACGACCGCTTGATTGCCGTGGATGAGTTTCATCACGTCTCGGCCAATCCCGACAACAAGCTGGGCGCACGCCTGGGCGCCTTCATCGAACGCGACCGCGTGCATGTTGTTGCGATGACCGGGTCCTATTTCCGTGGGGATGCGGAACCGGTCCTGATGCCGGAGGACGAGGCGCGGTTCGATATTGTCACCTATACTTATTATGAACAGTTGAACGGCTACCGCTACCTGAAACAACTGGATATCGGCTATTACTTCTATTCTGGCGCCTATTCGGATGAGATCCTGAACGTGCTGGATCCCGGGGAAAAGACGATCATTCACATCCCGAACGTGAACTCGCGCGAAAGCACGAAGGACAAGATTCGGGAGGTCGAGCACATCATCGACGAGTTGGGCGAATGGCAGGGCACCGCCCCCCAGTCGGGATTCCACCTGGTCAAGCGGCCCGATGGGCAGGTCCTGAAGGTTGCCGACCTGGTTGATGACGATCCCGGGAAACGGGCCCGTGTGACCGCAGCGCTGAAGGACCCTGCACTCAACGATGATCGTGACTATGTGGACCTGATCATCGCCCTGGGTATGGCCAAGGAAGGCTTTGACTGGGTCTGGTGCGAACACGCACTGACCGTCGGTTATCGGGCGAGCCTGACCGAGATCGTGCAGATCATTGGCCGTGCGACACGGGATGCTGAGGGAAAGACACGCGCCCGGTTTACCAACCTGATCGCGGAACCCGATGCCGCGGAAGACGCGGTGACCGAGGCGGTCAACGACACGCTGAAAGCGATCGCGGCCAGCCTGCTGATGGAACAGGTGCTGGCGCCACGCTTCAATTTCATCCCGAAACACCCCGAGAATGAACCCGCGGAGGGGTTTGATTACGGTGAGGGTGGTTATGACTCCGGCAAGTGCAACACCGGTTTCAACGAAGAGACCGGCACCTTCCAGATCGAGATCAAGGGATTGAGCGAGCCCAAGAGCAAGGAAGCCGAACGTATCTGCAAGGAAGACCTGAATGAATTGGTCACCGCCTTCGTTCAGGACAAGACCACGGTGGAGCGCGGCCTGTTCGACGAGGAGCTTGTGCCGGAAGAGCTGACGCAGGTTGCCATGGGCAAGATCGTCAAGGAGCAATACCCCGAGCTGGACGAGGAGGACCAGGAGGCGGTGCGCCAGCACGCCATTGCCGCCCTGAACCTGACGCAGCAAGGCAAGGCGGCTGCGGCCGAGCAACAGGACGAAGAGGTCAGCGGGAATACGGCCCTGATCGACGGGGTGCGGAAGATCACAATGGATGTGCGCGAGCTGGATATTGACATGATCGACCGGATCAATCCCTTCAGCGAAGCCTATGCTATTCTGGCCAAGACCATGAGCGAAGAAAGCTTGAAGCAGGTGGAGGCCGTCATTTCGGCCAAGAAGGTGAAGCTGACCCACGAAGAGGCACGCGACCTTGCCAAACGGGCCCTCAGGTTCAAGCAGGAGCGCGGGCGGGTGCCTTCCCTCAGCTCGCTGGATGCCTGGGAACGGCGTATGGCTGAGGGCGTGGCCTTCCTGCAGCGCATGAAAGCGGAGGCGGCGCGTGGCTGACTTCACGGACGATGATGATGCGCTTCTGGCCGAGCTGGGCGTCGAGGTCGAGGAGAAGAGCGCGCCCACCCGGACTCCAAAGGAAGAGCGAATCATCGCGGGGTTTGAGGAAATCCAGCGCTTTGTGGAGGAACACGGGCATCCGCCGCGCCATGGAGAAGATCATGATATTTTCGAGCGCCTCTATGCCGTGCGCCTGGATCGCATCCGCGAGCAGGAGGAGTGCCGCAATCTGGTGGAGCCAATGGATCATCAAGGCCTTTTGAAGGAGGAGGCACAGGGGGCTGCAGAGGCCATTGCCGAGGAGATGGATGATGAAGCTCTGCTGGACGCCTTGGGCGTCGAAGCGGAAAGCGGGGGCATCACGGAGCTGAAGCATGTGCGCTCGAGCGCCGAGAAGAAGGCGGCCGAGGAAATTGCCAATCGGGAGCGCTGCAGGGATTTCGAGACCTTCAAACCGCTGTTCGAACAGGTGCAGAGGGATCTCGACAACGGGGTGCGCGAAACGCGCCCCTTCGAGATGAAGGCGGAGATTCAGCAGGGCCGTTTCTTCATCGTCGGCGGGCAGAAGTCCTACATCGCCGATATGGGGGAAACGACACTCACGGAGCAAGGGCGGACCGATGCGCGGCTGCGCGTCATCTTCGACAATGGCACCGAGAGCAACATGCTGATGCGCTCGCTACAGCGTGCCCTGAACAAGGAT
Source organism: Fodinicurvata fenggangensis DSM 21160 (assembly GCF_000686045.1). Taxonomy (GTDB): domain Bacteria; phylum Pseudomonadota; class Alphaproteobacteria; order Kiloniellales; family DSM-21159; genus Fodinicurvata; species Fodinicurvata fenggangensis. Next base: position 70,163 of record NZ_JMLV01000013.1, on the reverse strand, counting down.
GAAGCCGGGCGTCGTATCACCGAACCGGTGGCAGGCCCGCTCTTTTCCGGCGAGCAGGGGGAGACGGATCAGGCCAGCGGGACCGTTTATGTCCTGCGCAGCAAGTCAGACTACCCGCTGGTCGCGGAGAACCGCAATCTGGTCCACAAGATCGGCGTGACGAATACGGAGGTCGACAAGCGCATTGCCGGCGCGCGTCTTCAGCCGACATTCCTGCTGGCCGATGTGGAGGTCGTCGCCACCTACGAGCTCTACAACATCAATTCCACAAAGCTGGAAAACCTGATTCACCGCATCTTCAGCCCGGCGCGCCTGGACATCGAGATTAAGGACCGCTTTGGCAATCCGGTCGTTCCGCGCGAATGGTTCCTGGTTCCGCTGAAGGTAATTGACGAAGCTGTTGAGTATATCAGGGCCGGAACGATCGCTGAGTATCGCTACAACCCCCGAGAAGCGAGGCTGGAGAAGGCAAAGGACTCGCATCACGCTTGATGGCCGGGAAGGCCGGCGCCGGGCCCGATCCGCCTGCGCGGCGGTTCAGCAGGATGCGACGAGACCTGGGTCGCGTCTTTACTTTTTTAGCCGCCTGCACGGCGGCCTACTCTCTTGGTGGCCCGGGCCGGAAAGACCGGCGCCGAGCCCGATCCGCCTGCGCGGCGGTTCAACAAGATACGACGAGACTAAATTTCGTCTTTACTTTCTTAGCCGCCTGCGCGGCGGACTAAGAGCCGAGATTTGATGGAGTGGAGCTTTAGAAAATTCCAATCATCGCGCCTCGTACTAAGAGATATAGTCCCATGGATCATTCGCGCAAGCGCGACACAAAATTTTTTTGTCTTTTTGAGAAGATTAATAGTTAGTTTACGTGGTTGTCCGGTGCCCAGCGCTCTATTTTTCCCATACGGGTCAGATCTGGCACTTGGGGCGCTGAAATCCTCTGGAAGTAAAGTGTCGGCTTCATGCGCAGCTGTGTTGCTGTTCTTGCTGACTATGCGGCGCCAATGCCACGTTCCTGGCGGTTTTTCTAAGCCTGATCGCGGTCATGTCCTTTACGTACATTAAGGTGCTGCGCAAGCGGCGCACAACGCTTGAGCAAACCGTTGAAGCAAACAGCTAAGAACAAACCAGGAAAATCGTGAGACAAGTCTGTCACGCTTGGATAAGGCGAAGCCCTTGTCTACCCCAGGGTGGAATAGGAGAGATATTATTATGATATCTGCACCCCTTTGAACCCGGCATATCCCTGCACTTCTCCCCCGAACGGCGAAGCCGTTCCCCCTTTTGCAGGGCAAAAGCAAGCCGCGAAATCGCTCAAAACTCGGAGAACCTGATTATAATATTATAATCAATGGGTTAGAATGTCCTCTTGATGAAATTCCCTCCTGAGTGGAGAGGTTGGGGCCGGATTGATGGCAGGTAAGCAAGACGCTCAATGGCTGCGCCGAGTGCGCAATTCCCTGGCAGCCATCTCACCGACTGCACGTATCGTATCGCTTGCCTTCCGGCTCGCCAGGATCGCGTTTGCGCGCTCTGTGTACTCTGCCCTCGTTTTCGGACTGTTGTGTCTGAGTAGGAGGGTCACCAGATCGGCCCGCTCGGGCTCTTGCTCGAGCAGTGTGGTCGCAGATGCGTGCCGCATTATGTGGGGAGACACAGCCACGCCCAGCTTCTCCCGGCAGAGCTCGCGCATGGCGGCATAGAGGGTTGCGTCCACGACGGGTGTTCCGCGTGCACTGATGAAAAGCGATGATACGCTTTCTTGGGCATATCTTGGACGCCATTTCTCACACCAGCTTTGTATCACCTCCACCACGCCGTCAGGGATACACCAACTGTGCTCCTGTCGGGTTTTGATCTGTGATGCATCGAAGTGGATGGCCCCGCCTTCCAGATCGATCTGGTCCAGCTGCAAACTGCAAAGCGCACGGCGGCGTTCGGGGACATAGAGCCCGAGCAGGATGAACATTCCATCCCGGTACCGCTGAGTTGCCTTCCAACCTGACAGATCACATGCTTCGACTAGAGCCGAATGCGCAACCCAAGTTAAGTCGACCGCGGACACGAGGAGATCATGTCGCCGTTTCGGTGAGCTGGCGGCAATGGGAAAGAGATTGGCACGGGTCTGATAAAGCCAGTCCAATTTTCCCGACCTAATGTGCTCCGGATTGACCACCTTTGCGACTTCGATGAGCTGATGAATGTAGCCGTGTAACGTGCGTGGTGACGCACTCCCCTGGTTCTCACGAATGAAGTGCTTCACCCCGGTCGGAGTGAGGAGACAGACAGCGTCTTCCGGTAATCCGGCTTTGCGGGCTGTTTCCAGGTACCGGGTAAAGACCCGGGCATAGGTATAGCGTGATTCAGGAGCCCAATTCAGAGGACCCCACAGCGGGTCGTGCGCCTCGCGCCAGGCCTGGCCGGCGTCTGCCGGCCAGGTTGCGGTTTCTTGGGTCAGTTGGTCTGTGGTCGTGGGACGGTGATTGATTGCGGTCATGATGTAAATCCTTTCCGCTTCAGAGAGAGGCGGGCGCTTTGGCTGGCCTGATCGAGGATTTCGTGCCAGCGGCGTTGCACAAGGATCTGTTGAACCTCGGCATAGTAGCTTTCCGTGACCCGTCGGCTTTTGTGCCCGAGCAGGTTCTGAACCAGGTCCATCTGCGCGGGATCACTGTCGAGCAGTATCTTTGCGGTCAAATGACGCGCTAAATGCAGATTCATCCGGAACCCCCCATGGCGCTCGTTGGTCTTTCGGAAGTGGTAGTTCAGAAGCTCCTTGGCGCGATGCTGATCCCCTTGAGCCGGGAACAAGAACACGTTGTCCGGAGCAGCACCGACCGACCTGGCGAGGAGGGGACGGACCTCCTGGATCCACCAGCGCAGGAGACTCACGGCTTCTTGATCCAGCTCGATGTCGATCTGACGTTCATTCTTGACTTGCTCGGCCTCGATTGTGATGCGGCCTTTGCCGCGGCCTGCTGGCGGCAGGGTGACCTGCGGACTGGGGCCTGAAATACGCAGACCGGCAAGATTTCTGCGGCGCAGCGGAGCGCAGCGCAGAATGCGGTGGAGGACAGCGACCAAAGCGAGGTTCATCGCCTCGAGATCTTTGTCGGACCGCGCCAGCCGGGTTTTGGCCTCGGTGACCAAACATTCTGGAAGATTGTACCATGTGACAATCGCAAGGGGATCGTTGAACTGCCTGAGACGCTCCTTGTGTCGCGCCCCCATCTTGTAATGCTCATACCGACGCTTGGTCTCGCCCAAGGCGTTCGTATACTTGCCGAGCAAGTGTGGATCCACGTGATCGCGCATGAGTTGGAGCTTGTTGATGTGCTCTTCAGGACAGAGATCATACCGAGCCCAGGCGATTGCAGACGTCAGAATGGCCTTCTTGTAGATGCCCTGCCGTGAGGGTGTCTGGCCTTTGCTGCGCGCGGCTTGGCGTGCGTCCATCTCCCTGACTACACGTGTCAGGGTCTCGCGCGTCGTGACGTCGGAAAGCCGAGCGGGGTATGCACCGGTTTCTTCAAGGTGCGCCTTCACGCAGATGAGCCAGTGGTGTCTCAGGCTTTTCAGGCTTGTTTCACCATAGCTTCCCGTTATGTCTGGAGCGGATTGATCGAGACCAGCACCCGCGAAGGGGTCGGCGCTGTCCTCAGGGGGTACCAGATCTGCCAGGTCTTCGGGTTTGTCCGTCTTGCGCATGGCGGCTGTAAAGGCATGCCAGAGCTGTTGGGTGTGCCCAGGGAGGTCTACAAAGTGCGCCGAGACCCGACCTGAATTGCCATCAGCATAGAGGCGGGAGAGCTGTGCACTTGGCCAACCGGATACGTGGTTTTGCAGACGTTCCCAGGAATACACCGTCGCGCGCGTGCGCTTGAAAGGCCCCTCAACTTGGTGCGCTTCAAGATAGGCCAGGAGATCCTGGACGACGGAATCATCCACGTCATCCGGGCCCAAGTTGCGCTGCCAGCAGTAATCGACAAGCGACCAGATTTTCGCCAGATCACCCTGGAGTTCGGGATGATCGCGGCGGACCGTATCGGTCAGCACACGCCACGATCCGCTGAGCGCAGCGGCGGACAAGCGGGTGTGCCGATGAAAATCCACGGCCCGGACACCGCGCAATATCCGCGCGCGCAAAGTCCCGAAGGATTTTTGGGTCACACCGAAATCCGCGGCACTCATCTTTGCGAGCTCGGTCTTGATAGTCCGTTCGACTGCGGGAATGGCCTCGGGGGTACGATTCTTCGTCTCCGCGTACCGCTTCAAGGCCCCGATGATACGCCCGCATTCCCGTCCCCAAGGCTGTGCCCGGGCAACGGTGATGGCATCGGCGAGCGTTGCCTGGCCCTGTCGGATCCGCATGCAGAGCTCGGATGGCAGATTCGGAAGGTCATCGATGTGACGTAGAGCGCCGGCTTCGTCGGTGCGGGTGCGCCTGGGTACGGTCGCGCCGACGTTCTCGACGTAGGTCTTTCTGATATCTGCTGTCTCGATGATTTCCGGCGCCTGACCCATGGCCTCGTGGATACGCCGACAGGCACGGCGGGCGGCAAGCTGAACGCCGCGAGAGGGGAAGAAATCCTCAAAGACCTGACTGCGAACATCGATTACGGCAAGGTTCTGTGGTTCCATCATGTTGGACTCCTGTTCATCTCCGTGTGGTGGGGGTCGTCGCCCGAGCAGCGACTCCCACCACGCGGTGTGTACTGGTCGGGACTGTTGTATTGGACTGCGGTGGACAGGTGTGGACTGCAGTGTCCTGGTGTGAGAATGGCTACGCTTAAAAAAATTCGTTTCAAGCGTGGCCGTTTTCACACCAGGGGGTTAACTCTTGGACAACGCTGGACTTTTGCGGACAGAGCGGACAGCCTCTTCAGGCATAGATGACTGTCGCTCGGCAGGGGCCTCTGGCCAGTGTTCGGCGAGATAAAGTCGCCAGTCGCGCGGTGATATCCGGTAGACCTGCTTGCTCTTGTGGGCCGTGAGTTCTCCGCGCTTGATCGCACGCCGTACTGTCTTTGTCGAAACGCATAGCTGCTGGGCGCAGTCGGCGATCGTCAGCCAGGCTTCTTGTTTTGTCATGTGCATGTCCTGTTCTGTGGTTTGCTGGGAGAGTACAAAACAAAACACGAACAAAATAGGCGTAGCGAATTCTTGGAGGCGGGGAAATGAAACTCGCGAGCCGTGCAGTACACTGCTCGCGAGTCACTTGATTATCGGTTATTGCTCAATGGAAAGAACCGACCGCGTCCACACCAGCCATCTCATCGATGCTAGGTGCTTGATCTGCTTCAAGCCATGCGCGTGGTACGGCAGGATGAAACCCGCTTTTCCTAAGTTTGTATGAGAGCTGTAGATACTCAAACCCCGATGCGATGAACCATTCACCGGAGTTTACGCAGTAGCGATGCAGAATCTTCTGAACCTCCTGCTCGCGTGCCTTCTTATCTTCGCGAGAAATTCTGTTTGTGATTTCGCCGTTGATACTGACGAGCAGATGCAATCCCGTCTCGCCGGATGATAAACTGCTGAATTTGATGCTCAATTCGAGCTCTGATCCTCTCAGATCTGCTGATTTTAAACCTGCGTTGGCGCACTCAAGCATTTCGGACAATGCGTCATCGAACGTGTAAGCATGAAGTGCATACTTCGGCGCGCTGGCCGGCGCTCGACCGCTCATGCGCAGGTCTGCTGTTCCAAAATAATGCCGCAGGTGACAGCAGATGGGTAGTAAGCGATTAGCTACTGTGTCGAAATCGAGCGGTGAACCTTCACCCGCGGCAAATGTGTACCCTTCGACTGGGTCGAATTCGTACGCAGCACCGGGAATCGCGGCGTTCAGCGACGGAATGGGGGCAGTGTAGTCAATCGTGTGCATAGCTTCTTTCCTTTGTTCGTGAAGAATGCAGGCGCCACAGCCTCACAGCTTGCTTCGAAGCTGCTCTCGCGCATGCATCGTGAGCGATGCGCGAGAGCAGCTTTGAGGACAGTTCAAATGAAAAAATAAAATATGCTTTATTTTCTGTATTTACCCTTTAGTGTGAGTTAAACCAGAGAAAAAATAAAGAAAACATGGAGTAAAAACGCACGTCCTGCACGATTAAAGTGATGTATATTTGGCACTATAGTTTGATGATGCATTATTCATGCAAGTGTGGAAAGATGCGATATAGGACAAATACTACACGGGAGCGCCCGCGTGACAGCGGCAGTCCGTCGAGCGATACAGCAGAGTGAAGGAAGCCTGAAGACAATGTCCAAGTGATACGGGGTCAACTCGAAGACGGTTGCCAAATGGCGCAGCCGAACTGAGACCACCGGTCAGCGCACCGGCGCGAAGGATGTTCACTCAACAATGCTGTCCATTGAGGAGGAAGCGATCATTGTCGCCTTCAGGAAGCACACACTGCTGCCGCTGGATGACTGCCTCTATTCCCAGCAGCCAACCATTCTGGAGCTGACACGGTCCGCGCTGCACCGCTGTCTCGGCGACTGCTAAATCATCCTTCCGTAGGTGCTACGGCCTCCACTACACGACACCGGGCAGAGGCGGATCGGCCGCCCCCTTCAGCAAGGAAGCCCTGGCCAATGGTGAAACGTTTCGGGCCCATGCGTTCGAGCTTGCTTGCGCTGAGAACGACATCGATCACCGATCGATCAAGCCCAAGAATCCTTGGACCAATGGTCAGGTCGAACGCATGAACCGCACCTTCAAACCCCGGGACCAAACACCTAATTCAGCAGCAAACTGAAGCGGTGATCAAATAGCGTAGCGCGATTGCTCAAAAAGGTTGGCGTGCTACAGCTATATCCACATAAACGTGTGCAGCACATCGATAAAAGTTGGAATTAATCGAGATGCGAGTTGGAAAGAATGGTGCCGGCTGCAGGAGTCGAACCCGCGACCTACTGATTACAAATCAGTTGCTCTACCAACTGAGCTAAGCCGGCGACCTTGGGCAACGCTGCTGAATGGTGGGCGTTGCTTCACGCGCTAGAACTGCGTGATCCGGGCGCGTCTGTCAATTCTCTTGCGCAGCTTTTTTGCGTTCACGCTTGCTGACGAAGGGGCGGGTTGTGTTCCTGTTCGGGGCGGTACAACCGCACTATGACAGCCGCTTCATTTGACGTTATATTACTTTCACAAGGCTAACATGAAAGCTTAACACAGGGCGACCATAAGCGGGATGTCTGACACCCGGTTCCACTGATTTTCCATAACTCGAGGAGGCGAAAATGAGAACCTTTCTGGCCGCATCCATGTTCGCGGCATTGCTTGCAGCACCCGCCTATGCCGACTTCAATCTCGACAGCCGCTACTCCGACGAGGACGGCGACCTGGTGGCTGACATCCCCTCCAATGAAGACGAACTGGTCGATCCCGACACGCTGATCTTCACCTACACGCCGGTGGAGGATCCGGCCGTCTACGAGGATGTCTGGGAGGGGTTCATGGACCACATGTCCGAAGTCACGGGCAAGGAGGTGGAGTTCTTCCCCGTCCAGTCCAATGCCTCCCAGTTGGAGGCCATGCGCGCCGGGCGCCTGCATATCGCAGGATTCAACACCGGCTCGAATCCCATCGCCGTGGCCTGCGCCGGCTTCCGGCCCTTCGCCATGATGGCCGCCGAGGATGGCTCGTTCGGCTACGAGATGGAGATCATCGTGCCGGCCGATTCGGAAGTCCAGGAGATCGAGGACCTGCGCGGCGGCGAGATCACCTTCACGCAGGAAACCTCCAACTCCGGTTTCAAGGCGCCCTCGGCGATCCTGAAGAGTGAATTCGACATGGAGGCCGGAGAGGATTTCGAGGCCGGGTTCTCCGGCTCCCACGACACCTCGGTCCTGGGTGTGGCGAACGGCGACTACGACGCCGCTGCCATCGCCAATTCCGTCATGGCGCGCATGATCGACCGCGACGTCATCTCCGCCGACCAGGTGCGGACGGTCTATCAGTCCCAGACCTTCCCGACCACGGGCTATGGCACCGTCTATAACCTGACGCCGGAGCTGCAGGACAAGATCCGCGAGGCCTTCTTCTCCTTCCCCTGGGAAGGTTCGGCCCTGGAGGAAGAGTTCGAGAAATCCGGTGAGGCCCAGTTCATCGAGATCTCCTTCAAGGAAGATTGGGCGGTGATCCGCCAGATCGACGAGGCGAACGAGGTGTCCTACACCTGCAACTGATCCGGTCCCGACACGGATCCGGCGGGGGCCGCCGTGGGGTGGCTCCCGCCTTCGGATCGAGGAGAATGAGGAGTTGCAATGCTGTCGATCGAAGCGCTGACCAAGCGCTACAAGACCGGGGATCTTGCGCTCAAGGACGTATCCTTTTCCATCGAACGCGGCCAGGTCGTGGGCCTGATCGGTCCCTCGGGGGCCGGGAAGTCGACGCTGATCCGCTGCATCAACCGCCTGGTCGAGCCAACGGCGGGAGCAATCCGGCTCTCTGACGTGGACATCCCGAAGCTGGGCCGCACCCAATTGAAGACGATGCGCCGTCGGATCGGCATGATCTATCAGGAGTACGCCCTGGTGGAGCGCCTGACCGTCATGGAGAATGTGCTGTCGGGGCGCCTGGGCTATGTCTCCTTCTGGCGCTCGCTCTCCCGCCGCTATGCCCAGAAGGACGTGGACAAGGCCTTCGGACTGCTCGAGCGCGTCGGGCTGTCCGATCATGTGGACAAGCGGGCGGACGAGCTGTCCGGCGGCCAGCGCCAGCGCGTGGGCATCGCGCGCGCCCTGGAACAGGACCCGGAACTGCTGCTGGTGGACGAACCCACGGCCTCGCTGGACCCCAAGACGTCGCGCCAGATCATGCGGCTGATCTGCGAGATCTGCCGGGAGCACGACCTGCCCGCCATCATCAACATCCACGACGTCATGCTGGCCCAGATGTTCGTCGACCGGGTCATCGGCCTGACCGCGGGCGAGGTGGTGTTCGATGGCCCCCCCGCCGAACTCGATCATGCGGCCCTGACGCGGATCTATGGCGAGGAGGACTGGCGCGAGATGCGCAAGGCCGCCGACGAAGCGGCACAGGACGCCTCAGACGCGGCCGCGTTCAAGGCGGCCGAGGAAGAACGCATGGCGGGTACGGTATGAGCGAGGTCCAGGCGGTATCCCGGCGCTGGCGCCGCCCGCCCGTCCTGATCCGCAACGACTTCTGGCGCCGGGCCATCTACAGCGGCGCGCTGCTCTATCTGCTGCTGGCGATCGGTACGCTGGAGGTGGATTGGCAACGTGCCTATGAGGGGCTCGAGCGGGGCGCCCGCTTCCTGCAGGGGTTCCTGACACCGGATTTCACCAGCCGCTTCGACCAGATCCAGCGCGGCATGGTGGAAAGCGTCACCATGACGGTCTGTTCGACCATGGTGGGGATCCTGATCTCCGTGCCCATCGGGCTGGGCGCCGCGCGCAACATCTCGCCCCTGCCGGTCTATCTCGTCTGCCGCGCCATCATCTCCGTTTCGCGCGCCTTCCAGGAAATCATCATCGCGATCCTCTTCGTGGCCATGTTCGGCTTTGGCGCCTTCGCCGGCTTCGTGACCCTGTCCTTTGCCACCATCGGGTTCCTCGCCAAGCTGCTGGCCGACGACATCGAGGAGATCGATCCACGCCAGGCCGAGGCGGTGCGCGGCACCGGTGCCGGCTGGTGGCAGGTGGTGAACTACGGGGTGCAGCCCCAGGTCATGCCGCGCCTGATCGGCCTGTCGCTCTATCGCTTCGACATCAATTTCCGGGAATCGGCCGTGATCGGCATCGTCGGCGCCGGCGGGATCGGCGCGACGCTGAACACGGCGATGGACCGCTATGACTACAGCACCGCCAGCGCCATCCTGATCCTGATCATCATCTTCGTCATGCTGGCCGAGTACAGCTCCGGCTATATCCGGAAGTGGATCCAGTAATGCCGGTCTGGCAAACGGAACAGGGCCCTGCCTGGCGCCACCGCACCACCACCGCCCAGTGGCTCCACTGGCTGGGCTGGCTGCTCGCCGCCATGGCCTTCGTGTTCTGCTGGCAGATCATGACGGTCGATACGAAATGGTTCTTCGTCAAGGATGCACCCAGCCAGGCCGCGGACCTGTTCTCGCGGGCCTGGCCGCCCAAGTGGTCCTATGTCAACACGCTCTGGCGCGCGCTCTGGGACACGATCAACATCGCCACGCTGGGCACCCTGATCGGTGTCATCCTGGCCGTGCCGGTTGCCTTCCTGGCCGCCCGCAACACCACGCCGAGCCACCTGGTGCTGCGCCCCTTCGCCCTGTTCGTGATCGTCGCCTCCCGCTCGATCAATTCGCTGATCTGGGCGCTGTTGCTGGTCGCGATCCTCGGCCCCGGTATCCTGGCCGGCATCATCGCCATCGCCCTGCGGTCCATCGGTTTCGTGGGCAAGCTGCTCTATGAAGCGATCGAGGAGATCGACGAAAGCCAGGTCGAGGCCGTTCAGGCCACGGGGGCCAGCCGGGCGCAGGTGATCGATTACGGCATCGTGCCCCAGGTCCTGCCGGCATTTGCCGGGATCTGCGTGTTCCGCTGGGACATCAACATCCGGGAATCGACGATCCTCGGCCTCGTCGGGGCAGGCGGCATCGGCCTGCAGCTGCAGAGTTCTCTGAACACGCTCGCCTGGTCCCAGGTCACGGTGATCTTCGCACTGATCCTGGCCACCGTGATCTTCTCGGAATGGGTTTCCTCCAGGGTGCGCAAGAACATCATCTGAGACCTGGCCCGCTCCGGTCAGAGGTTCGACGGAAGCGCGTGCCTACTCTGCCGCCCCTTTCTCCGGATGCTCGGGGTCGTGGTGCTCGGTGTCGGGGTGTTCCCGGGCCTCTTCCACCGGCTGGACGGGGAAGCCCTTTGCCGACCCCAGCGGCTTGATGTCGCGGGCGATGACGGCCGGGCTCTGCATGTAGGCGGTCAGCAGTTCCGCGACCCCCTGCAGCGCCTTCAGATGCGTGCGCTCGTAGCCGTGGGTGGAATCGGTGCCGAAGCAGACCAGGGCCGTGCGCAGGTCGTTTCCGGCCTCGAGCGCGGCGGCGGCATCGCAATGGTAATAGCGGAAGGTGTCGCGCACGTGGCGGATCTCGTTGTCGCGTGCCAGTTCCAGCATGCGCTGGGTCAGGTGCCAGTCGAAGGGTCCCGAGGAATCCTTCATGCCAATGGTCACGCAGCTTTCCAGGGTCTCCTGACCCGGCGCCTGGGGTGCGGTGTCGATGGCCACCATCTCGGCCACGTCCTGGTGCAGCACGGCCGAGGCGCCGACGCCGACCTCCTCGGAAATGGTGAACAGCGGGTGGCAGTCCAGGGGCAGGCGCACATCGGATTCCATGATGGCCTTCACCGCGGCCAGCAGGCAGGCCACCCCCGCCTTGTCGTCCAGATGGCGGGCATCCACGAAGCCCGCCGGCGTGATGCGCGGGTTGCTGTCCACGCCCACGAAGTCCCCGACGGCCAGACCCAGCTCCTCCAGACCGGCGCGGTCATAGACGATCTCGTCCAGGCGCAGTTCCACCTGGTCCCACTCCGAGGGTTGAGTGTCCACGCCCTCGTTGAAGGTATGACCCGAGGCCTTGAGCGGCAGGATCGTGCCGGTGCGGGCGCCGTGATCGGTGAAGACCGTGACCCGGCTGCCCTCGGCAAAGCGGCTGGACCAGGTGCCGATGGAGGCCAGGCTGAGCCGCCCGTTGTCCTTCAGGCCCTGCACCATGGCGCCGATGGTGTCCACATGGGCGACGATGGCGCGGTCCGGGGCGCGCCGGCTGCCCTGGATGTTGCCGCGGATGGCGCCGCGCCGGGTCAGTTCATGCTCGATCCCCAGGCTTTCCAGTTCCTGGCAGACCATGTGAACCACCTGGTCGGTGTAGCCGGTGGGGGAGTGCGTTTCCAACAGGCGGACCATCACGTCCTGCAGATAGTCCATGTCGATGGAAAGCGCCTTGGGACTTGGGCTGGCCATGAATCAGGCCCTCCTTTCAGGCGGCAAGATGCGGGAACAGCAGGTCGATGAATTTCTGCGCCGTGGGGGCGGGTTCATGATTGGCCAGTCCCGGCCGCTCATTGGCTTCGATGATGACATAGTCCGACTCCTCGGGCGATGGGACCAGGAAGTCAAGGCCCACCACGGGAATCTCTATGGCCCGCGCCGCCTCGACCGCGGCGGCCGAGAGGTGCGGGTGCAGGGTCTCGGTCACGTCGTGAATCGTACCGCCGGTGTGCAGGTTGGCGGCCTTGCGCACGCGCAGCGTCTGGCCGGCGGGCAGGATGTCCGACATGGAATAGCCGGCCGCCTCGACACAGCGTTCGGTCTCGACATCCAGGGGGATCGAGCTTTCGCCGTGCGTGGCCTTTGCGCGGCGCCGGCTCTGGGTTTCGATGAGCTGCCGGATCGTGTGCTTGCCGCTGCCGATGACCTCGGCAGGGCGGCGCACGGCGGCGGCCACGACTTCATGGTTGATGACGATGACGCGCAGGTCGTCGCCCTCGATATATTTCTCCAGCAGGACCACGTCGCAGTGCTGCCGTGCCTCGGCCACGGCGGCCTCGACCTCCTGGGCGGTGCGCAGGTCGACGGCGACGCCATGGCCCTGTTCGCCGCGCAGGGGCTTCACCACGACCTGGCCGTGCTTTTCCAGGAAGCGGGCGTTCTCCTCGGGCGTGCCGGCGCGGACCTGTTCGGGCACCGACAGGCCGGCGCGGCGCAACAGGCGTTGGGTCACCGCCTTGTCGTCGCAGCGGCTCATGGCAATCGCCGTGGTCATTTCCGACAGGGATTCGCGGCAGACGATGGAGCGTCCGCCGTGGGTCAGGCGGAAGAAACCGCCCTCGGCGTCCAGGACCTCCACGGCGATGCCGCGGCGGCGCGCCTCGTCCACGATCAGGCGTGCATAGGGGTTCAGGTCCTGCTCGGGCGCCGGGCCGATATAGAGCTTTTCGTTGATGGAGTTGCGGGTCTTGAGCGCAAAGCGCTGGACCGGGCGGAAGCCCAGCTTCTCGTAAAGCGCGATGGCTTCCTCGTTGTCATAGAGCACCGAGAGGTCCATGTAGCTGCGCCCGCGCTGGCTGAGGCGGCGCGCCAGTTCGAGCACCAGGGCAACGCCGATGCCCGGGTAGGGGGCCTGGGCCGCGACGGCCAGGCACCAGAGGCTGGAGCCGTTGTCGGGATCGCCGAAGATCTCCACGTGATCCAGGCCCGTGATCGTGCCCAGGACCTCGCCTGAGGCCGTGTCGCGCGCCACCAGATGGATGTAGCGGGGATCGTCGCGGCAGGCGAGCAGGAAGTCCTCGTCGATCGCGACCATGCCGTGATGGGCATAGCAGGTGTTGACGCCCTGGGCGTCCTGGCGGCTTTCCAGGCGCGCGACCGTGAAGGCCGGGTGGGTCTGCTCCTCGGGCAGGTCCTCCAGGTCCAGGCGATAGGTATGCGACGGGTCCAGGAAGACCTGCTGCGGGCGCAGGCTGAGCAGGACGTGCGGATCGCTGACGTAGAAGGCGATGTCCCGGCAACCTTCCTGTTCCTCCAGAAGGCTGTCCAGCAGGGCTTCGCCGTCCTCGAAGGTCTGCGCGAACAGCAGGCGCCCCCAGCCGCAATCGAGCACAACGTCCTGCGGGGTCTCAGTCTGTCTTGCCGTTTCAGCGCCTGGGCCGCGTGTCTGCATGGGCCTTGCCTCGCTGTGCTGCTTGCGTGCTTCAGAGACCATGTTCCTGGAACCAGGCTTCCAGCAGGGCTACCTGCCACAGCTTGGAGCCCCCCAGGGGTGTGATGTGCTGGTCCGGCGCCTGCAGAAGCTGATCGATGTAGTCCTGTCGGAAGAGGCCGCGTGCGCGCGCTTCGGGGTGCTCGAGGACGCCGCGGACATACTCCAGGGAGTCGCCCTCCAGGTACTTCAGCGCCGGCACCGGAAAATAGCCCTTGGGACGGTCGATGACACCTTTGGGGATAACCTTGCGCGCGGCTTCCTTCAGGACGTACTTGCCGCCGTCGCGCACCTTCATCTCGGCCGGCATCCGGGCGGCCAGCTCGACGAGCTCGTGGTCCAGGAAGGGCACGCGCGCCTCCAGCCCCCAGGCCATGGTCATGTTGTCCACGCGCTTCACGGGATCGTCCACCAGCATGATGGTGCTGTCCAGGTGCAGTGCCTTGTCCACGGGGCGTTCGGCCTGCACCTCGGCAAAGTGGCGCTCGACCAGCGCGCGGCTGTAGTCGCTTTCCACCAGGCGCGGGTCGACGGCCCGGGCGAAACCTTCGTGATCACGGTCGAAGAAGACCCGGGCATAGTCCGCCACCGGATCGCGGCTGTCCAGCAGCGGCGGATACCAGTGATAGCCGCCGAAGACCTCGTCGGCGCCCTGGCCGGACTGCACCACGCGCACATGCTTGGCGACCTCCTGGGACAGCAGGTAGAAGCCGATGTTGTCGTGGCTGACCATGGGTTCCGACATGGACCGGATGCAGCCGGGCAGGTTGGGCAGCATGCGCTCGCGGCTGTTGATGAACAGCTTGTGGTGCCGGGTGTCGAAGCGATCGGCGATGATGTCGGAATAGCGGAATTCGTCGCCTTCCTCGTCACCCACGGACTCGAAGCCCACCGAGAAGGTCTCCAGCCCCTCCTGGCCGGCCTCGGCCAGAAGGCCGACGATCAGGCTGGAATCCAGGCCGCCGGAGAGCAGGACGCCCACCGGCGTGTCGGCCACCAGGCGGCGCTCGACGGCGGTGCGCAGGCTGTCCAATACCAGGTCCTGCCAGTCACTCTCGCTGCGGGCTGCGTCGCCCTCCTGTGGCCCGAAGGCCAGGCGCCAGTAAACCTCCTGCTGCATGCGGCCGTCGGGCTCGACCAGCAGGCGGCTGGCCGGCGGCAGCTTGCGCACGCCCTTCAGGATGGTGTGCGGCGCCGGAACCACGGCGTGGAAGGTCATGTAGTGGTGCAGACCCACGGGGTCCACATCCGTATCGACACCCTCGCTGTGGGCCAGGGCCGGCAGGCTGGAGCCGAAGCGCAGAGCACCGGGCACCTCGGCCAGGTAGAGCGGCTTGATGCCCAGGCGGTCGCGGGCCAGCAGCATGCGGCCGCTGTCACGCTCCCACAGCGCGAAGGCGAACATGCCGGCGAAGCGCTCGACACAGGCCGGGCCCCAGGCATGATAGGCCTTCAGGATGACCTCGGTGTCGCCGTTCGAGAAGAAATGATAGCCCTTGCCCTGCAGTTCCTCGCGCAGGGCGCGGAAGTTGTAGATGGCGCCGTTGTAGACGATGCCCAGGCCCAGCTGGGAATCGATCATCGGCTGCTGCGCCGATTCGCTGTGGTCGATGATCTTCAGGCGGCGATGGCCGACGGTAATGCTGTTCTGCCGGAACAGGCCGAAGGCGTCGGGCCCGCGCTGTGCGATCCTCTGCGACATGCCCTCGACCAGGGACAGGGACGATTCCTGTTTGTCGAAGCGGATTTCACCGACCAGTCCACACATGCTTGCTTGTCCCCCGGGGATTGCTTGACGGAATGGCTTCAGGCCCTTGCGGGTCGGCCTCTGAGCTGTTCATGGCTGCTTCTGAAGTCTCTTGATTTCAAAGCGTTCTATTGCACGAAAGCCATCCATAGAGATAGCCACGATTGTGCGGTCTTCAAGAAAAGGCGCATTCTGCGCGGGGCGAGTGCCTGCAGGTTCGGCTCTGTCCCGGCCAGTACAGCGAGGTTCATGCGCCAGGCAAATGCCCGGGTTCCGGCGGCCAGTCGAAAAGCCTGCAGAGGATCATTGCAAAGCCGTCTGTCTCGGGTATTCTGCAGCCCGTTTCCCACGCCCCTGTGGCGGAACTGGTAGACGCGCGCGACTCAAAATCGCGTTCCGAAAGGAGTGGGGGTTCGAATCCCTCCAGGGGCACCAATTTTTCAATAATTGCTATTTGCGAAAGCAGGTATCATCAGGGCTGTCAGGCCATGGCTTGCGGCTCGTTGTTTCAGCTTTCGGCAATGATTGTAGCCATTTCCCTGAGACCAGTCGCTTCCACATCCTCGGCGATGGGATATCGCTCTTCACCGGAATTCACGACAAAGGCTTCTGTGGGCTTCAAGTCCTTGATGGCGGTATAGAAACCCCGGCTGGGCGTGGACAGCAGTCCATGCTTGATCTCGATTGCGTAG
The DNA here is from genome assembly GCF_000686045.1 of Fodinicurvata fenggangensis DSM 21160. GTDB lineage: Bacteria > Pseudomonadota > Alphaproteobacteria > Kiloniellales > DSM-21159 > Fodinicurvata > Fodinicurvata fenggangensis. The sequence goes on along the minus strand of NZ_JMLV01000013.1, from coordinate 54,021 downwards.
ATGCCGCGTCGCCCCGGCATCTCCAGCAGCAGGTCGATCTCTGCCCCTGCAGATGTGCGATAGAAACTGGCCTTTGCTCCGCGAGGCGCCACAGCCAACAGGTTCTCGATGACGAATCCTTCCCAACTGGCGCCGACAACAGGATGCCCGAACAGGTCATTGTGATCCTCGATCCCTAGCAAGGCATGCAGCAGGCCACTGTCCCGAACATAGAGGCGAGGTGACTTGACCAGTCGTTTCTTTGTGTTGCCATGAAATGGTTTGAGCCGGCGTACCAACAGCAGGTCCACCATCAGATCGACGTAGGAGGCGACGGTGGGTGAGGTAACCGACAGGCTGCTTGCCAGCTTGGAGGCATTGAGCAAACCGCCCTGGCTGTGCGCCAGCATGGTCCAGAGGCGCTCCAGGGTTTCGGCCGGTATGCGGTATCCAAACTGGGGAATGTCACGTTCAAGATATGTGCGGATGAAATCCTGCCGGAAAATCAGGCTGTCAGCATCATCATTCGCCAGGAACGAGTCCGGGAACCCCCCTCTCAGCCACAGTTGCTGCAGGGCATTCTGTTGTGGCACGACCTCGAGAACGTCCAGCGGGCTCATCTCGACATAGGATATCCGTCCCGCCAGGCTTTCGCCTGATTGTTTCAGCAGATCCATGGATGCGGAACCAAGGATCAGAAAACGCCCGGTCCGTTTTCCGCGACGACGGCCTCGATCGATAATGCCGCGCAGTTCCTGGAACAATTCTGGCGTGCGGTGAATCTCGTCCAGGATGACCAGACGGTCTTCATAGGCTTCGAGGAACAATGCCGGATCGGACAGCTTGCCGCGATCCCTTTGTGTTTCCAGGTCCAGATAAAGCGCACCTTTTTCCGCGGCAACTTCCAGCGCCAGGGTGGTTTTTCCAACCTGACGCGGGCCAATCAAGGCGACCGTTGCTTGACGGTCCAAGGCCTGAAGTACGGCCTGATATGTGTGGCGCGATAGCATCCTTGCAAATTTAAAGCTCTATTTTAAATTTGCAAGGATGCTATGAGGGCTAAAAAGCCGAGTGACGGAAATCACTCCTACCCAGCGGCAGGAGGGTGCCCCTGCCTACCTACTGCTCCGCAAAGCCCAGGTGCGCGCGGAACCTGTTCTTGATGAAAACGGCATCGCGTGACGGCAGGGAGCGCGGCGGGTTTTCGGCCGTGACCTTGAGGACAAAAAGGCGCGGGCCTTCGGCCGGGGTCTTCAGGGTCTCTCCGGCCTGTTCCACCTCTTCAAGGCTGTGCAGCGTGCGCGTCTCGGCAAAGCCGGAAGCGGCGGCGACCTTGGCCAGGTCGATGCCGTATCCGGTATGGCTCATCTGCATCCCGGTCTCGCCGTAGTGGTGGTTGTCGATCACGGCGATATTGAGGTTCCTGGGTCGGGCGACGGCGATGGTGGCCAGGCTGCCGAAGGCCATCAGCTGCTCGCCGTCGCCGGTCACCACGAGAACGCGCTTCTCGGGCTGTGCCTGGGCCAGGCCAAGGCCGACCAGGGCCGCGCTGCCCATGGCGCCCCAGAGGTAGTAGTTGTCGTCGCGGTCGCCGAGGGCATGAACATCATAGCTTGGCGAGCCAAGGCCGGTGACCACGAGCGTGTTCTCCCGCGCGCGCAGCAGGGCGGCGATCGCCTCGCGACGATCAAGCGTGGCTGTTGTGCTGGTTGAAGTCTCTGTCATGGCTGTCACCACTTCTTCTTGCCGAGCAGGCGCTGGCCGATGAGCACGGCCACCTGCTGGTCCGCTTCATAGGCGAGGGCGGCCGCGGCCTCGACGGTCTCGACCATGTCCGCGGCCTTGTCGACGCGCAGGGTGCGCAGGCCCATGGCTTCCAGCGTCGGCTGGGTGGCGCGGCTCATGGGCACCTGCCAGGGATTGAACTCCGCCCATTCCCCGCGCATGGTCACCAGCATCAGCAGCGGCAAACGCGCCATCGCCGGAAGCGAGAGCATGTTGGTGCAGTTGCCGACACCGCTCGACTGCATCAGCAGAACGGTCCGCTGGCCGCCGAGCCAGGCCCCGGCCGAGATGGCGATGCCTTCCTCTTCGGTGGTCAGCACGTTCGAGGTCACCTCCGGGTCCTCCGTCAGCAGCTTGATCAGCGTGCTGTGCCCGGCATCCGGCACATAGGCCATCTGCTGTACCTTCGCGGCCTTGAGGGTCCGATAGACGGCGCTGGGCCAGTCTTCTTTCTGGGTGGTCTGCACGGTGTTTGCTCCGGTGTCGTCTCGACATTCGAGAACAGCATAGCTATCTTTTCTCGTTAATTCCGCGACCGATTTTCGTGATCAGCTATAACAGGATTGGATAGCTGGATGGAGCTGTCCCAGCTTCGCACCCTCATTCACGTGGCCGAACTGGGCAGCCTCAGCAAGGCGGCCGACCAGCTGCACATCGCGCAACCGGCACTCAGCCGGCAGATCCGCATGCTGGAGGCGGAACTGGGCGTCCGCCTGTTCGCCCGGCATGGCCGCGGCATGCTGTTGACGGACCAGGGTCGCGACGTCCTGGGCCATGCCATGCGGGTGATGGCGGAGCTGGAGGAGATCCGGGCGCAGACCTCGGAGGCCGAGGCCCCTTTGATGGGGCGGATTGCCATCGGCATGCCGCCGACCGTGGCCGATATCATCTCGGTCCCGCTCGTGACGGCCTTCGAGACGGCTCATCCCAGGGTCATGCTGCGCCTGGTCAGCGCCTATACCGGCCACCTGCTCGACTGGCTGCACCGCGGCGAGATCGACCTGGCGGTTCTTTACGACCCCCAGTCGGCGCGTTCCCTGCGCTCGCAGCCCCTGCTGCACGAGAAGCTGTTCCTGATTGGCCCGTCGGAGGCCGGCCTGTCGAGTGAGCGGAAATTTCCCTTCAATCAATTGGCGGGCAAACGTCTGCTGCTGCCCAGCCCCCAGCATGGCTTGCGGATCATCGTCGAACGTTGTGCTGCGGAGGCGGGTATCGCGCTCGACGTTGCCGTCGAGGCCGATTCCCTGGCCACCCTGAAGAGACTTGTGCGGCACGGTAAGGGCTGGACCATCCTGCCGCGCGCGCCCATTCACGAAGACATCGAGGCGGGCCGCCTGACGGCCACCGCCTTGAGCGATCCCGCCCCCGGGCGTCGACTGGTCCTGTCCTATCCCGCCGATCGGCCCCTGTCCCGCCTGGCACGCTTCGCCGGCGAGTCGGTCACCGCGATTGTCACCGACATGGTGCAGCGCGCCGTCTGGGCCGGCGAACTGCCGTCAGAGACCGGGGAAGACGGTCGATAGCAGGACGGTTCAGACGCGGGCGGCGACCTTCTCGGCCTCGGAGGCCTGTTTGGCCGCTTCGGCGCGGCGCTCGCTGTAGCGACTGGTGAGATAGGCGCTGCGGTCGCGGGTCAGCAGAGTGAATTTCATCAGTTCCTCCATCACGTCGACCACGCGGTCGTAGAGGGGCGAGGGCTTCATGCGGCCGTCGTCGTCGAACTCCTGCCACGCCTTGGGCACCGAGGACTGGTTGGGGATGGTGATCATGCGCATCCAACGGCCGAGGACGCGCAGGCTGTTGACGGCGTTGAAGGATTGCGAGCCGCCGCAGACCTGCATGACGGCCAGGGTGCGGCCCTGGGTGGGGCGTACACCGCCGCTTTCCAGCGGCAGCCAGTCGATCTGGGTCTTCAACAGGCCGGTGAGGTTGCCGTGGCGCTCGGGGCTGCACCAGACTTGGCCTTCGGACCAGATGGAGAGGTTGCGCAGTTCCTGTACGGCCGGGTGGTCCGTCTCGGCCGAGTCGGGCAGGGGCAGGTTGCGCGGGTCGAAGATGCGGACCTCGGCGCCCAGGCGGATGAGAATGCGTGCGGCCTCCTCGGTCAGGAAGCGGCTGTAGGAGCGAGCGCGCAGGGAGCCGTAGAGCATCAGGATGCGCGGTGGATGCGTGGTGCGTTCGGCCGGTTCGAGTTGCCCCGGATCGGGTGCGGCGAAATGGGTCTCTTCCAGGTTGGGCAGGGCGTTGGCGGCCGGAAGGTCGTGAAGGGGCATGGCGGTCCTCGTGGGATTCGAATCTCAGGGCTGTTGCGCGTGGGTGTTGCGGGCGCTGTACCAGGCGGCGGTGGCGAAGCTGGCGACCACGACCAGCGCTGTGGCAATGGCGGCCAGAAGCAGCGAGTCATAGGATCCGCTGGCCGACCAGAGCAGGGCGGCGCCCACAGGCGCCAGGGCCTTGGCAGCGTTGCTGGGCACCGAAATGGCGCCGTTGATGGCGCCATAGGCCTGGCGACTGAGCATTTCCGGAATGGCCAGGCCGCGGACGATGGTCATGATGCCGTTGGCGGCGCCATAGATCAGCGCAAAGAGGGCCAGGTAGGCGAAGTGATCGGGCAACAGGATCAGCAGGGCCAGGGCCAGGGGAAAGCCCAGCGAGGTCAACAGGCCGACCTGCCGTATCGGACTGTGCCGGGCCAGGGTCCAGATGACCACGCGGCCGGCAACCTGGGCCGGGCCGATGATGGCGATGGCGCTGACGACCGTCGTTGAATCGAAGCCGCGTTCCAGCAGCAGGGGGTAGAGGTGATAGGTCAGGGCCGAGAAGCTGCCGAAATAGAGCGTGAAGGCGATCAGAAGCGCCCAGAAGACAGGACGCCGGCTGGCCCAGCGCAGGGCGGTGGTGCCTGCCATTGCCGGCGGCTGATCGGCCCGCGGATCGGTTTCGGCTTCATCGGACATGACGTCCCGGCCTGGGTCGATTGTGCGCAGGTGCAGCCCGACGCCCACCACCAGGTTGACCAGGCCCAGAACGATTAGGGTTTCACGCCAGTCGGTGCGGTCCAGGAGGAACTGGATCAGGGGAATGAAGACGGTGCTGGCAAAACCGCCCCAGAGGGTCAGTGCGGTGATGCCCTGTCGCGCCTCGCGGCCGAAGCGGCGCGCCACCACGGCGAAGGCGGGGTCGTAGAGCGTGGCGGCGATGGTCAGGCCGATGCCCAGGAAGATGGGATAGAGCTGCCAGATGGCGGTGACCTGGCTCCAGGCCAGCAGCAGAAGGCCGCCCAGCAGGAAGCCGCCGGCCATGATGCCACGGCCGTGGCCGCGGTCGATGGCGGCGCCGATGGGATAGGCGGCCAGGCTGGAAATGACCAGGCCCAGGGTGGCGGCCCCGTAGATTGCTGGCTTGTCGGCGGCCAGGTCCGGCGCCATGGCCTCGGCAATCAGCGGAAAACTGTAATAGAATGTGCCCCAGGAGATGATCTGGCCGAGGCCGAGCGCGGCGATGAAGCGGCGTCGCCCGGCGCGCTGACCGCCCAGGGGAAGGCTGTCCGAACTCACGTTGTGCGCTCCCCATCCGTCTGTCCGGGCGGGCCGCCGAGCTGGCGCTCGGTGTCCAGCAGGCAGTCGGTGACCTCCATCCAGGCCGCCAGTGCCACCTGGAAGGCCTGGCGTCCGCGTTCCGTCAGGCTGTAGACCTTGCGGGTGCGTCCGCCGACAACCATGGGCATGACGGTGACATAGCCGCCCTTCTCGAACTCCTTCAGGGCGGGGTAGAGCGCGCCTTCGGTGGGCGAGCAGCAGCCGTGGGTGGTGCGCTCGACGGTTCGGGCGATGTCGTAGCCGTGCAGGGGGCCGTCATGGAGCACGCGCAGGATGAAGAAGCGCGACAGGCCCATCTTGATGGTGCCCCGCCAGTAGGCAGGGCAGGTCAGGTCCAGGCCTTCGCGAGATTCGACAGGGTTTTCGGTCTGCGCACTCATGGACTCTGCATATACCTAGAGGGGTAATGCATCAACCTGCTATGCAGTTATGACTGCCTTGCTGCAGGCGCAATCCTGATCGGCAGAGGGAAGAAAAGCAGGTTCAGAAAAGTGCGCACCGGGGTGCCAAAAAGCAAAACGCGGCCGCGGGCTGTAGAGCCCGTGAGCCGCGTTCGTGCGTGCCTGCCGGCCAGACCGGCAGGAAAAGTCCGTCAGGCCAGTTCGACGGTTTCCGCCATCGGGCCCTTTTCTCCCATGCGGGTCGTCATGCGCACCCGCTGGTCGGGTTCCAGGGCATTGAGGCGTGCGCGTTCGAGCACGCGCAGGGAAACGAAGACATCCTTCCCGCCATCGTCCGGAACGACGAAGCCGAATCCCTTGTCGCTGTTGAAGAACTTGACCGTTCCCTGAACCTCGGGCCCGGCTGCGCCCTGGGACGGGTCAAAGCCGTTCGAGACAGGGGCTTCCGGCAGGGATTCGATGCTGGTGATTGCAGAAACCTGCAACCCCTTGCGTCCTGGACCGATATCGCAAATCAGCTCTGCACCCTCCGGCAGGTCATTGCGTCCGATGGTCTGGAGCACCGAAACATGAAGGAAGGCATCGGGTGATCCGTCCATGGGCTGGACAAAGCCAAAGCCCTTTGTAGCGTTGAACCACTTGACGACAGCCTTGACTTGGGACTGGGAGGTTTCCGACCCGGAAAAATCGCTCATCACTTGCTAAAGACTCCACGCGAGAAAAACAAACGGCGCCCCAATGCGAGACGCCGTGATACAGCCATGCCGACTTTCCTGTACGAGTTGTTCCTGTACTGGGACCATGCTGGAAATGCGAGTTCCGGGGACGCCTGTCCCGTATCTAGCGTATCTGACAACCGTCATGTGGAAGACCACAAATTCCAATGGCTTCATGCATGGCAAAACGAGAAAGCCATGGTAGCTCATTTTTAATCATAAATCACCTGCTATCAGACAGATGTCACGATTTCGCCTTCGGTGGTACCCCGTCCGGGCCGGGCCTTAGAGGTGCTGTTCCGTGCCGTGGCCCGGCGGCTTGCTAGGGGTTGTGGTCGAGACGGCAATACCGCTCCAGATGTAGCGCTTGTGGTCCTGAGGGGTGAACAGCAGCATGTCTATGCTGCTTATGCGGGGGCGAAAGCGGGTATTTCGCGTCTGCAGCATGAGCCGGGTGTCGCAATCTTATGGAAAAAACGGAAATTTCAATGAGATGAGCCTGGATTTGCACAGAGCCTCGTCCCATAGTATTTTGTGCATTGCACAATACACCGAATGAATCGAACGGCCTGCGCCGCAGGTCCGTCACAGACGGGGAAGGACAGGACAGCATGCAGGGTAGCCGAGGCTATTTCCTTGAAGATCTGGAAACCGGGATGGTCGAGCGCTTTGCCAAGACCGTGACTGAGGCGGACATCGTGCTTTATGCCGGAATCACCGGCGACACCAACCCGCTGCATCTGGACCAGGACTATGCCGAGACCACCATGTTCAAGGGGCGGATCGCTCATGGCATGCTGACGGCCGGGTTCGTATCGGCCGTGCTGGGCACCCGCCTGCCGGGCCCCGGAGCCGTCTATGTGGACCAGTCGCTCAGCTTCAAGCGTCCGGTGCGCATCGGCGACACCGTCACGGCCGAGGTGACGGTCAAGTCCATCGACAGCGACAGCCGCCGGGTCGTGTTCAACACGGTCTGCCTGGTAAACGGCAAGAACGTGCTGGAAGGGGAAGCCACCCTGATGGTTGCCAGCCGGGCACAGGAAACCGCCGCCGCCGAATAAAGGCTGCGCAAGCGCCCGTTCCCACACCCCATGGCGCTTGACCCGGAACGCGGGATCATTACCATCCGCGCGCATGATGCGGTATGTGCGGCGATCCGACAGTTTGCGAATTATGGGCCCGGTCTTCTGAGGAAGGCCGGGATGCAATGGCTCCTGTCCGGGGAACGCCTCGGCAGGGACCCTGTCCGAGGAATTGCCCGCAAGCCGCTTAGCCTGCCACGGACCAGCCAGACGAGCGCCCAAGCCCAGCCCAAGGTTTCTGCCAGATGACCCGCGATTACCGCTCCACCGTTTTCCTGCCCAAGACCGAGTTTCCCATGCGCGCCGGACTGGCAAAGCGCGAGCCGGAAATCCTTGAGCACTGGAAGGACATGGATCTTTACAGCCGGCAGCGCGAAGCATCGCGCGGGCGGGAGAAATTCGTCCTGCACGACGGGCCGCCCTATGCCAACGGGCACCTGCACATGGGCCATGCGCTGAACAAGATCCTGAAGGACGTCATCAACCGCGGCCAGCAGATGCTGGGCAAGGATGCCAACTATGTGCCGGGCTGGGACTGTCACGGCCTGCCCATCGAATGGAAGGTCGAGGAGGGCTATCGCGAGAAGGGCCTGGACAAGGACGCGGTGGACCGGGTCGAGTTCCGGCAGGAGTGCCGGTCCTTCGCCGAGGGCTGGGTCGCACAGCAGACCGAGGAATTCCAGCGTCTGGGCGTGATCGGCGACTGGAAGCGCCCCTATACCACCATGGCCTTTTCCGCCGAGGCACAGATCGTGCGCGAGATCGGCAAGTTCCTGATGAACGGCGGTCTCTATGCCGGTTCGCGCCCCGTCTTGTGGTCGGTGGCCGAGAAGACGGCGCTGGCCGACGCCGAGGTGGAGTACCACGAACACAAGTCGCCCACCATCTGGGTGCGCTTTCCCTTCCGCAAGACGCCGAAACCCGTGCTGGAGGGCGCATCGGTTATCATCTGGACCACGACGCCCTGGACCATTCCGGGCAACCGGGCCGTGGCTTATGCCGAGGACGTGGATTACCTGCTGCTGGAGGTCGAGAGTGTCACCGAGAAGTCCCTGGCCGTGCCCGGCGAGCGCTTCATGGTGGCCGAGGCCCTGCAGGAGCAGGTGTTGCAGGACGCCGGCATCGAGTCCGCCAAGCGCCTGGAGCGCATGAAGGGACATGAACTGGCTGGCGCCATCCTGGATCACCCCTTCCACGACCAGGGCTATTCCCAGGACACGCCGCTGCTGCCGGGCGATTTCGTCACCACGGACCAGGGTACGGGCTTCGTCCATGCCGCGCCCGGGCACGGCACAGACGACTATTACCTGGGCCTGGAACACGGCCTGGAGATTCCCCAGACCATCGATGGCGAGGGACGCTTCCTGCCCCATGTGCCGCTGTTCGCGGGCAAGGTGGTCTATACCCGAGAGGGCAAGGACGGCGATGCCAACGGAGCGGTCATCAAGGCCCTGATGGAGGCCGGCAAGCTGCTCACCAAGGGCTCGCTGAGGCACAGCTATCCGCATTCCTGGCGTTCCAAGGCGCCGCTGCTGTTCCGCAACACGCCGCAGTGGTTCATTTCCATGGAAGAGAACGACCTGCGGGAGAAGGCGCTGACGGCCATCGACGAGACCCGTTTCGTGCCACCGCGCGGCCAGCTGCGCCTGCGCAGCATGATCGAGCAGCGCCCCGACTGGTGCATTTCGCGCCAGCGCCTGTGGGGCGTGCCCCTGCCGCTGTTCGTGCACAAGCAGACGGGGGAGCCGCTGCGCGACCAGGCGGTGATCGATCGCGTTGCCGAGGCCTTCGAGGCCGAGGGCGGAGATGCCTGGTTCCATTCGCCGCCGGAGCGCTGGCTGGGCGACGACTACGACGCCGAGGATTACGAACAGATCCAGGACGTGGTCGAGGTCTGGTTCGACAGCGGCTCCACCCATGCCTTCGTGCTGGAAGCCCGTGACGACCTGAAGTGGCCGGCTTCGCTCTATCTTGAGGGCTCGGACCAGCATCGCGGCTGGTTCCACACCTCGCTTCTGGAATCCTGCGGCACGCGCGGACGTGCGCCCTACGAGGCGGTGCTGACCCACGGCTTCGTGCTGGACGAGAAGAGCCGCAAGATGTCCAAGTCCCTGGGCAACGTGACGGCGCCGCATGACGTCATCAACCGCGAGGGCGCCGATATCCTGCGCCTCTGGGTGGTGGCCTCCGACTTCTCGGAAGATCTGCGCATCGGCAAGGAAATCCTGAAGTACCAGGTCGATGCCTATCGCCGCCTGCGCAATACCCTGCGCTACCTGCTGGGGGCCCTGGACGGATTCACGGACTCCGAAAAGGTGGACTATGACGCGCTGCCGGAACTGGAGCGCTGGGTCCTGCATCGCGTACAGGAGATCGACGGGATCGTGCGCAGCGGCTGCGAGGATTTCTCGTTCCATGAAATCTACCAGACACTGCACCACTTCTGTGCTGTGGACCTGTCGGCCTTCTACCTGGATGTGCGCAAGGACAGTCTCTACTGCGACCTGCCATCCTCGACGAAACGCCGCGCCTGTCGCACCGTCCTGGATATCCTGTTCGATCACCTGAGCGCCTGGCTGGCGCCGATCCTCTGCTTCACGGCCGAGGAAGCCTGGTGGGCCAGGGGCAAGACCGGCGAGGCCGAAAGCGTTCACCTGCGCAGCTTCCCGGAAGTTCCCGCGGGCTGGTCGCAGCCCGAACTTGCGGAGAAGTGGACCCGCATCCGTCAGGCGCGACGGGTGGTCACCGGTGCGCTGGAACTTGAGCGTGCGGAGAAGCGCATCGGGTCGTCGCTTCAGGCCCGTCCGGCGGTGCATGTGGATGATCCGGCACTTCGCGAGTTGCTCGACAACGAGGATTTTGCGGAGATATGCATTACCTCTGGCATCGAGCTGCGGGGCGATGCGGCGCCACAGGCGGCCTATCGCCTGGAGGAGGTGCCGGGCGTTGCAGTGGTGGTCCAGGACGCCGAGGGCGAGAAATGCGAACGCTGCTGGCAGGTGCTGCCGGACGTGGGCAGCTATCCCCATGCGCCCGGCGCCTGCGGGCGCTGTGCCTCCGCCGTGGCACAGTTGGACACGGCTGCGCAATGAGCGGAAATGCACGGGCCGCCCTGGGAAAAGCCTTGGGCCTGGCCGGCCTGATCGCCGTGCTGGACCAGGCCACCAAGTGGTTCGTTCTGCTTGAAGTGATGCAGCCGCCGCGCATCATCGAGGTGACAGGCTTCTTCAACCTGGTCCTGACCTATAACCGTGGGGTTTCCTTCGGATTGCTGGCCGGGGGCAGTCCCTGGCAACCCTATGTGCTCTCCGTCATCTCGCTGCTGATCGTCCTGGCCCTGCTCTATTGGTTGCGCCAGCAGACCAATGTCATGATGATCCTGGCCGTCGGGATGGTTTCGGGTGGAGCGCTGGGCAACGTGATCGACCGCTTTATACACCCCGGTGTGGTCGATTTCCTGGACTTCCATTATGCAGGCTGGCATTGGCCTGCATTCAACCTGGCCGATTCGGCTATTGTGGCAGGTGTTGCCCTGCTGCTATGGGACGGGTTGTTCGGGGAGCAAGACGGCGTTAAAGATTGAATGCAGGATAGGCAGGCGAAAGGTGGCAGGAGTAATGACCAGATTTAAGCGGACAGCAGGTGTTGTCGGACTGCTTGCGGCAGCCGTGTTGCTGGCGGGCTGTGGCAGCGATATTCGCAAGCAGTTTGGCTTGACGCGTTCGTCGCCGGATGAATTCCGCGTGGTGTCCAGGGCACCACTGACGATGCCTCCGGATTATTCCCTGCGACCGCCCACCCCCGGTGCGCGTCGCCCTCAGGAAGGCTCGCCCACCGACCGGGCGCGTCAGACCGTCTTCCGCATCGAGGACGAGGACTCCGAGGCTCGGCAGCAGAGGCCGGATGATGGCCGCTCGCAAGGCGAGGTCGCCTTGGCTCGTGCCGCCGGCGCCGACCAGGCCGACCCGGATATCCGTCAGGAGATCGAGCGCGAAACAAGCCAGATCAACGAGGCCAACGAAAGCCTGCTGGAAGACCTGATCTTCTGGCAAACCGATGAAAAGCTGACGGGTGATGTCATCGACCCGTCGGCTGAATCGCGGCGTCTGCGGGCTGCGTCCGCCATGGGTGAGACCCCAACGGGTGAAGGTGTCCCCGTCATCGAAAAGCCCGAACAAACGCTGTTCGAAAAGCTATTCTGATGGTCGGGGCCGGGCTGCGGATTGCGAGACCGCAGTCCGGCCCCATATCACATGGGTGTTCGGATCACGGCCCGCTTCGGAAGGCTTCCATGCGTAACTTGCTTGCACCCCTTGTGTTCTTCGTCACCCTCGCCCTGGCGCCGGTTGTGCAGGCGCAGGTCTTCGAGCCTGAAAGCTTCACCCTGGACAACGGCCTGCAGGTCGTCGTGGTCCCCAATGACCGCGCGCCCATCCTGACCCACATGGTCTGGTACAGGGTGGGCTCGGCCGACGAGCCGGTTGGCCAGTCGGGGATCGCGCACTTCCTGGAACACCTGATGTTCAAGGGCACCGACAAGGTCGAGCCCGGCGAGTTCTCGCGTCTCGTCGCCCGCGAAGGCGGGCAGGACAATGCCTATACCTCCTATGACTTCACGGCCTACTTCCAGACCATCGCCAGCGACCGGCTGGACATGGTGATGGAACTCGAGGCCGATCGCATGACCGGCCTGCTCCTGGAGGAGTCCGAAGTCAATCCAGAGCGGGATGTCGTGCTGGAGGAGCGCCGCAGCCGGGTCGACAACGAGCCGTCCTCGCAGCTGAGCGAGATGGTTTCGGCTGCCCTTTACCTGCATCACCCCTATGGCCGCCCGATCATCGGCTGGGAAGACGAGATCCGGCAGCTTGATGCAGACATCGCCCTGGATTTCTACGAGACCTGGTATGCGCCCAACAATGCGATCCTGATCGTGGCCGGCGATACCACCGTCGAGGAGGTGCGCCGCCTGGCCGAGACGCATTACGGCGACATTCCTGAGCGCGCCGTACCGGAGCGCCAGCGTGTGGAGGAGCCGCGCCAGTGGGCCAGCCGTCGCGTGGAGTTGGCGGATACACAGGTGGGGCAGCCTTCGGTGAGCATCAGTTACCTGGCCCCGAGCTATAACACTGCGCTGGGCGACAGCAGCGATGCTACGCCCTACGCCCTGCAGGTCCTCGACGAACTGATGGGCGGGCGAACCGGGCGACTGTACCAGGAACTGGTGGTGAATCAGGAAATTGCCGCCGGCGCCAGCGCAGGCTATCGTGCCAACAGCCTGGATCTTTCGGAATTCTCCATCTCGGTGACACCGCGCAAGGGCGACGACCTTGCCAAGGCGGAAGCGGCGCTGCGCGCTGAGATCACAGGTCTCCTGGAAGACGGCGTCAGCGAACAGGAAGTCGAACAGGCGCGCCAACGCCTGATGGATTCCGTCGCCTATGCCCAGGATTCCGTCAGCGGGCCGGCCCATTTCATCGGACGGGCGCTCACCACCGGACAGGACCTGAAGGATATCGAAGCCTGGCCCGATCGCATCGGTGAGGTCACGGCTGAAGAGGTCGAGGCGGCGGCAGAGCTGGTTTTCGACCCGAACCGTTCGGTCACGGGCGTCCTGAAAAGCGAACCGACCTCGTGAGGGCAGAGAGCATGATGGCGCGTTTCCGTTCCCTTCCGCAGTTGGTGTCGACCCTGCTTCTGGGTCTGCTGCTTTGTCTCGCAACACCCCTGGCCGCCCGGGCGATGGATATCCAGAAGGTGGTTTCCCCCGGAGGGATCGAGGCCTGGCTGGTCGAGGATCACAGCAATCCCGTGCTGGCGGTGGAGTTCGCCTTTCGCGGCGGCTCGGCAACGGACCCCGAGGGCAAGGAGGGTCTGGCAGGCTTGACGGCGGCCCTGCTGGATGAAGGCGCGGGCGAGCTTGACTCTACGGCTTTCCAGGAAGCTCTGGACAACCGTTCGATCCGCATGTCCTTCAATACAAGTCGCGACCGATTCAGCGGCTCACTGATGACCCTGACGCGCAATCGCGACGAGGCCTTCGACTATCTGCGCATGGCCCTGACCGAGCCGCGGTTCGACGACTCCGCCGTTCAGCGCCTGAAGAGCCAGTACCAGGTAATGCAGGCGCGCCGTTTGCAGGACCCCCAATCGCTGGCCTGGAACGGCCTCTATCGCCTGCTTTTCCCCGATCATCCCTATGGCCGTCCAAGCGAGGGCACCCCCGAGAGCATTGGTGCCGTCGAAGTCGCCGACATGCGGGCCTTCCTGGAAAACCAATTGGCGCGCGAGCGCCTGTATATCGCGGCGACCGGCGACATCACCCCGAAGGAGCTGGGCGAGCTGCTTGATGAAACCTTCGGATCGCTGCCGGAGGAGGGGACAGCCACCGAGGTTCCCGATACCACTCCGCACAGCGCGGGCGGCGTGGCGGTGGTGGAACGTGAGCAGCCACAGTCCGTGGTGGCCTTTGGCCAGCCGGGAATGGCCCGCGACGATCCGGATTTCTTCGCCGCCTATATCGTGAACTACATCCTGGGAGGCGGCAGCTTCGCCTCGCGCCTGAACGAGGAGATCCGTCAGGAGCGCGGCCTGGTCTATTCGGTCAGCACCGGGCTGAACACCATGGACCATGCGGCCGTGCTGACCGGCGGACTGGCAACGCAGAATGCCCGCGTGGCCGAAAGCCTGGCGGTGCTGCGTGCCGAATGGCAGCGCCTGGCCGAGGAAGGGCCGACGGAAGAAGAGCTGGCCAATGCCAAGAGTTATGTCACCGGCGCCTTTGCCCGGCAGCTCAACAGCAGCGACAGCATCGCCTCGGTCCTTTTGTCCATCCAGATGGACAATTTGGGCATCGATTACATCGACCGCCGCACGGAGGAGATCGACGCCGTGAGCATGGAGGACGTGCGCCGCGTGGCCAGTGCGTTGCTGCAGCCCGAGGCCCTGAGCTTCGTGGTGGTGGGCCAGCCCGAGGGTGTCGAGTCGGACCTGGTCCTGCCGCCGCGAGAATAGGGCGGCCACGCGAAACCACCGTGAATCAAGGGCTTGCCGAACACTTGCAAGGGAGCTTGTGCGGCGCCTTCGGGTGGGCCAAGAATGAAGCCCATGCAGTGCCGGGAGAATGGGAATGCCGTTTTCTGTGAATGTGGATGGTTGCCTGACAGAGACTGCGGGTGAAGGTGGCCTGTCCATAAAGGATCTGGAAACAGGCCTGCAGCAACTGGCACCAGCCACTCGCCGCCTCGCGCAACAGCGCAGGGACGGAACAGGACCTGAATTCCTGCAGTTGCCGGACCGCACCGAGGACCTGGCCCGTGCCGGTGAAGTGGCCGAAGCGCTGGCGGAGAATTGCGATGACATCCTGATTCTGGGCACGGGGGGCTCGTCACTGGGGGGGCAGACCCTTTATGCCCTGGCCGACAGCGGATATGGCAATCGCCTGGGTGGGCCGAACCTGCATTTCCTGGACAACGTGGATCCGCACAGCTTCGACGACTTCCTGGCGGCGGTGGATCTCTCCCGTCTTGGTGTGGTGGCCATCTCCAAGTCCGGAGGGACGGCCGAGACCCTTTGCCAGACGCTGCGGATGCTGGAGACACTGCTGAGCGAGGTCGATGAAAGCCGCCTGGCCCGACAGGTCGTGGTGATCACCGAACCCAAGGACAGTCCCCTAAAGAGGTTGGCCGGGCGCTATCACCTGCCTTGTTTGGACCACGACGAAGGTGTGGGCGGTCGCTATTCCGTGCTGTCCATTGTGGGCCTTTTGCCGGCCCTTCTGGCCGGACTGGATGCTGCCGCCCTGCGACGAGGTGCCCGGGAAGTCCTTGAAGAGAGCCTGGGTAAAGGTGGCGGGAGTTTTGCCTCACCGCAGGCCGGTGCCGTCCTGGCCGTCGAATATGCCCGACAGGCCAACCTGACTCAGACTGTCTTGATGCCCTATATTGATCGCCTGGCATATTTCGGGCTGTGGTTCCGGCAGCTCTGGGCCGAAAGCCTGGGCAAGCAGGGAAAGGGACTGACGCCGATCCGTGCCATGGGCGCCGTGGACCAGCACAGCCAGCTGCAGCTTTATCTGGAAGGACCGCGGGACAAGTTTATTACTCTGATCCGGCATGCCCAGGCGCCGGGCGATGCCCCTGTTCCGGCCGAACAGGCGGAAGCACTGGGGCTGGAGTACCTGGCCGGCCACGGCATGGGGGACCTGCTGGACGCGATGGCGCGGGCCACGGCCGAAACCCTGATCCGGCACCAGCGGCCCACCCGGGTCATGACGGTGGACCAGCTGGACGAGACCAGCCTGGGCGGCCTGCTGATGCACTTCATGCTGGAAACTGTCCTGGCCGCCGAGTTGCTGGGGGTAGATCCCTACGACCAGCCCGCCGTCGAGGAGGGCAAGAAATTGGCACGGCAGTACCTGAACCAGATGACGAAAGACCCTGAATGACGATCCGACGCCTGCCGGAGACACTGGTCAATCGTATAGCCGCCGGTGAAGTGATCGAGCGGCCGTCCGCGGTTGCCAAGGAACTGGTGGAAAATGCCCTGGATGCCGGTGCCAGTCAGGTCGAGCTCGCACTGCGCGAGGGCGGCTGTGCCTACCTTTCGGTGACCGATGACGGCCGTGGCATGTCTTCCGAGGATCTGGCCCTGGCCCTGGAGCGTCATGCGACCTCGAAACTGCAGGGCGATGACCTGGTTCACATCGCCTCGCTGGGGTTCCGGGGCGAGGCCTTGCCCTCGATCGGCGCGGTCGCGCGCCTGACCTTGGCCAGCCGCCAGGAAGGCGCAGGCGAGGCCTGGTTGCTGTCCGTGGAGGGCGGGCAGATGGGCCAGCCCAAGCCCGCGGCTCTTGGACAGGGCACGCGTGTCGAGGTGCGCGACCTGTTCTTCGCCACACCGGCGCGTTTGAAGTTCCTGAAGACGGCGCGCACCGAACAGGGCTATGTCCGCGATGTGGTGGAGCGCCTGGCCATGGCCCACCCCGATGTTGCCTTTACGCTGAGCGACGAGAAGAAGACCGTCGTGAAGCTGGAGCGTGGCGGGCCGGACCTGTTCGACGCACGGCGCAAGCGGCTGTCCGCCATCCTGGGCCGGGAATTCGGCGAGAACTGCCTGCCGGTGGAGGCGGTGCGCGAGGGCTTACGCCTGGAAGGCCTGATCGGCCTGCCAACCTACAACCGGGCCAACGCCCAGCAGCAGTTTCTCTTCGTCAATGGCCGGCCCGTGCGCGACCGTCTGCTGCTTGGCGCCATCCGCGGCGCTTACCAGGATTTTCTGGCGCGCGACCGCCATCCTGTGGTGGCGCTGTTCCTGGAGGTGCCACCGGACGAGGTGGATGTGAACGTGCACCCGGCCAAGGCCGAGGTGCGTTTTCGTGACCCTGGCCTGGTACGCGGCCTGATCGTCTCGGCCTGTCGACATGCCCTGGCCGAGGCCGGGCACAGGGCATCGACCACGGTGGCGGGATCGGCCCTTGGGTCCTTCCGGCCGGGCAGCGCACCGGCAGGCGGTGGCGGATACAGGCCAGCCTTCCCAGCAGGCGCACAGCAACAAGCCGCAGGCGGGTTTGCCGAGGGGGCGGACGGCTATCACGCGCCTTTACCGGGGCTGCAGGCGCCACCGCAGGGGCGGTCTGCTCCCGCCGGAGCCGAGGGAGATGCGGCAGGGGTGGAAAGCTCTGGTGAAAGCATAACCGAGGCGGTTTCCGTCAGCGTGGACGATTACCCACTGGGCGCAGCCCGCGCCCAGCTGCACGAGACCTATGTGGTGGCCCAGACGCGCGACGGCATCGTGATCGTGGATCAGCACGCGGCCCATGAACGCCTGGTCTACGAACGCATGAAAGAGGAGATCGCGGCCCGCGGCGTGGCCCGCCAGGCCCTGCTGATTCCCGAAGTTGTAGAGTTGGAGGAGTCCAGTGCGGTGCGTGTCCTGGCGCGCCGTGAGGAGCTGGCCGAGCTCGGGCTGGAAATCGAGGCCTTCGGTGAAGGTAGCCTGTTGGTGCGTGAGGTGCCGGCGCTCATGGGAAAACTTGACGTCCAGGGGCTGCTCCGGGACCTGGCCGATGAACTCGCCGAAATGGACCAGGCGCTCAGCCTGAAGGAAAAGCTGGAGGAGGTGTGCGGCACCCTGGCCTGTCACGGTTCCGTCCGTGCCGGCCGCCGGCTGAACAGCGATGAGATGAATGCCTTGTTGCGCCAGATGGAAGCCACCCCGCACAGTGGGCAGTGCAATCACGGCCGTCCGACCTATGTGGAACTGAAGCTGGCCGATATCGAACGCCTGTTCGGGCGGCGTTGACGCTATTTCCCGCCAAAGATCATGACCAGCAGGCCCAAGAGAATCAGGGCCGCCCCGGCGCCACGGTTCAACCATACCAGGGTGCGCTGGTCCAGGTGATGGCGGATGGCGGCCATCAGGCCGGTCAGGCAGAACCACCAGACCATGGATCCCAGGAATATTCCGCCGATCACCTGCAAGGCATGGTGGGTGTCCTGGATGACCTCCGCCAGATCCAGGGCGGCAAAGATGGCGATGAAGCCCACAAGCACCAGCGGATTGGCAAGGGTCAGCATGAAGGACGTGAGAAAGGTCGAGCCGCTGAGACTGACGTTGCGCGGCAGGCGGGCCTTAGGGGTCTGGAGGCAGGTTCGCACACCCAGCAGGATGACCACCGCCCCGCCGCCGAAACGCAGCAGGTCGCGGTAGGGAAGCATTTCATCGGCCACCCAGCGCGCGCCGTAGGCCACAAGGGCCGCAAAGATGGCATCGGCCACGGCCACACCCAGGCCCGTGGAGAGTCCGGCCCCAATTCCTCGGCTGAGCGTGCGCTCGATACAGAGAAGCCCAATCGGACCCAGGGGTATCGCCATGACAAAGCCGATCACGAGGGCCTGGATGAAAAGGGGGAGGAGGTCCATAGGCTGCCTTCCTGCGGTACAGACGGGGTATGTTCCTTCCTTCAGGACTCACGCTTCCGCGCCAGAAGGCAAGTGATAATCCTGGTTCGCCCGTCGCTTCCATGAAGGTCCTGGACCGCCGGGTTGCTTGCTGCCCGGCGAGAGGCTAGATTCAGGGCCTGAAAGGCCAATTCCAGGTAATCCCCGTTTTCCAGTCCTGCAAAGGCGAGGTCATGATTCGGGCCGCAGAAACTGCGACACATCCTTCCTCTGCCCTGCCCAGGTTTTCCGAAGACTGGGCCCTTTTCCTGGATGTGGATGGGTCCTTGCTGGATATTGCCGACCATCCGGAAGCGGTCTCTGCAGATCGTCAGTTGGTGGAAAGCCTTGGCAAGCTGCGCAGCCGACTCTGCGGGGCCCTGGCTCTGATCAGCGGCCGTCCCCTGAAGGAACTGGATTGCCTGTTCGCCCCGCTGCATCTGCCGGCTGCGGGACAGCATGGCCTGGAGCGGCGGATGGCAAACGGGCGTTTGCTTCCCGGCCTTGAATTGCCGCAGGGTTTTGCCGAGGTGGAGGCGCGTCTGGCGCTGTTCGTCGACCGTCATGCCGAGCTCTTCCTGGAACGCAAGTCCCATGGCCTGGCGGTGCATTACCGCAAGGCTCCCGAGCTGGAGCAGGAGGTCCTGGCGCTGGCGGAAGCCCTGGCGCAGACCAGCCGTCCCCCGCTTCACCTGCTGCGCGGCAAGATGGTGGCCGAACTGCGCGTGCCTGGCCATGACAAGGGCACGGCCATCGCGGACTTCATGAAAGAGCGGCCCTTTGCCGGCCGCTGTCCGGTGTTTGTCGGTGATGATGTGACGGATGAAGACGGTTTCGAGACTGTGAATGCACTGGGCGGGCATGCAATCCTGGTGGGCGACAGGCCGAGTGCTGCCCGCTGGTCGGTTGGCTCGGCCGCAGGCTTGCGTACCTGGCTGGCCGAATTGGCAGGACTGGACCCGCCGGAAGACAAGTGTGATAGGACATTATGAGTGAGAATGTGAAATCCGGCCTGGATCTGGCCGTTATCGGGAATTGTGTACTGGGGGGCCTTGTCGACCGGGCTGCACGGCTTGTCTGGTGCTGCTTCCCCGATTTTGAAAGCGACCCCTGGTTCAATGCCCTGCTGGGTGGGGAGGATCCCGACCAGGGCGTTTTTGCCATCGACCTGGATGGTTTCGAACGATCCGAACAGTTCTACCAGCGCAATTCCGCCGTGCTGACCACACGTCTCTATTCCGACGATGGCAGCGCCATCGAGGTGACGGACTGTGCGCCGCGTTACAAGCAGTTCGATCGCACTTTCCGACCCACAATGGTGGTGCGCCGCGTGCGCCCCTTGGCTGGGACGCCGCGTGTACGCGTACGCCTCAGGCCTACGCATGACTATGGGGCCGCTGTGCCCGAGCGGACGCGTGGCAGCAATCACGCCCGCTTCATTGCTCCGGACCTGACCCTGCGCCTCTATACGACCATACCCCTGTCCTATGTCCTGTCGGAACGCTGGTTCCTGCTGGAACAGGACGAGTACCTGATCCTGGGGCCGGACGAGAGCCTGACGGAATCCATCGAGGCCACGGCCGTGCGCATGATCGAGCAGACAGATGCCTATTGGCGCGGCTGGACGCGTTCGCTATCCATCCCCTTCGAGTGGCAGGAAGCGGTGATCCGTGCGGCCATTACCCTGAAACTCAGCAATTTCGAGGAAACAGGCGCCATTATCGCCGCCCTGACGACCTCGGTGCCAGAGGCCCCGGATTCCGGGCGCAACTGGGACTATCGCTTCTGTTGGCTGAGGGATTCCTATTTCGTGGTCAATGCGCTGAATCGGCTGGGCGCGACCAAGACCATGGAGGGCTTCCTGCGTTATATCCTGAACATCGTCAGCAGCGCGCCCGACGGCTATCTGCAGCCGGTGTTCGGTATCGGCCTGGATGAGCACCTCTATGAGCGCAAGGTAACCAGCCTGCCAGGCTATCGCAGCATGGGGCCGGTGCGCGTGGGCAACCAGGCCTATACCCAGATCCAGAATGACGGATACGGAAGCGTGGTTCTGGCAGCCACGCAATGCTTCTTCGATTGCCGCCTGATCTCACCGGGCGGCGTGGAGCTGTTCCGGCGCCTGGAGGCCCTGGGCGAGCAGGCGCGCCTGCGTTTCGACCAACCCGACGCCGGGCCCTGGGAATTGCGCGGACAGCAGAAGGTTCATACCTATTCCAGCCTGATGTGCTGGGCGGCCTGTGACCGCCTGGCGCGGATCGCCCGGCATCTGGGCCTGGAAGACCGTCATGGTTTCTGGCGTTCCGAGGCCGAGCGCCTGCGCAGTGTCATTCTGGAGCGCAGCTGGAACGAAAGGGTGTCGAGCTTCGTGGAATCCTTCGAGGGAGAGGATATCGATGCCAGCCTGCTGCTGATGCACGAGCTGGGTTTCATCGATGCCCAGGACCCGCGCTATCTGGGAACCCTGGCGGCCGTGGAACGCGAACTGAAAAAGGGCAATTATCTCTATCGCTATCACGCGCCGGACGATTTCGGCGTGCCCGAAACGGCATTCACCATCTGTACCTTCTGGTACATCGATGCGCTGGCGGCCGTGGGACGGCGGGAAGAGGCGCGAGAGCTGTTCGAGCACATGCTGTCCTGTCGAAATCATGTGGGCCTCCTGTCCGAGGACCTGCATCCCGAAACGGGTGAACTCTGGGGCAACTTTCCCCAGACCTATTCCCTGGTCGGCGTGGTGCATTCGGCCACACGCCTGAGCAAGAGCTGGGAGGCGCTGGAATGAGACGGATCGTCATCGTTTCCAATCGCGTGGCCCCAGTGAACGAGGCAGCCTCGAAGGGGGCGACGGGCGGATTGGCGGTGGCCATCCTGGAGACGCTGCGCGAAAGCAATGGCCTGTGGTTTGGCTGGAGCGGCAACGTTCACGAGGCCCCGGTGGACACGCCGAAGCACAGTGCGCCCACGCAAGCCAACCCCTTCGACACGGTTACGGTGGACCTCACTCCGGCTGAGCACAGCGGCTACTACAACGGCTATGCCAATCGCATTCTCTGGCCGATCCTGCATTATCGCAGCGATCTGATGGAGTATCATAGCGAACATTTCCGCACCTATCAGCGGGTGAACGCGAATTTTGTCAGCCAACTCGTCCCGTTGCTCAGGGAAGACGACCTGATCTGGCTACACGACTATCACCTGATGATGGCGCCGCGGGATCTGCGCCAGGCGGGCGTCAAGAACCGCATCGGCTTCTTCTTGCACACGCCCTTTCCCTCGGCCGACGTCTTCGCCACACTGCCCAATCACCGTGAACTGATCGCCTCACTGTGTCACTGCGACCTTATCGGCTTCCAGTCCCCGACCGACCTGCGCTCCTTCGAGGATTACATCACTCATGAGGCCGGGGGACAGGTCCATGCGAACGAGGAGTTCGAGGCCTTTGGCCGCCAATTCCGGGCCCAGGTCTTTCCCATTTCCATCGATCCTGATTCCTTTGCCGGGGCAGCCCGGGAAAGCTCGCGCTCGAACATTGCCAATCGGCTACGCGAAAGCCTGGACGGCCGCGCGTTGATGGTGGGCGTGGATCGCCTGGACTACAGCAAGGGCTTGCCGGAGCGCTTCCTGTCGTTCGAGCACCTGCTGGACCGGTACCCCGAGAATCGCCGACGTGTCACCTTCCTGCAGATCGCACCCTATTCACGGTCCGAGGTACCGGAATACAAGCTGATCCGCAGCCGCCTGGAAGGCCTGTCAGGGCGCATCAACGGGCGCTTTGCCGAGGTGGATTGGACGCCCTTGCGCTATATCAACCGCGGTCTGGCGCGGAAGACCCTTGCCGGAGTGCTGCGGCACAGCCGGGTGGCCGTGGTGACCCCGCTGCGCGATGGCATGAACCTGGTCGCCAAGGAATACATTGCGGCACAGGATCCCGAAGATCCTGGTGTCCTTGTGCTCTCGCGTTTTGCCGGGGCTGCGCATGAACTGAAGGAAGCCCTGATCGTCAATCCGCTGGACTACGAGAATACCGGCGAGGCGCTCCAGCGCGCACTCAGCATGTCCCTGGAAGAGCGCAAGGAGCGCTGGTCCGCCATGATGGAAACCATTCGCCAACAGGATATAACAACCTGGCGCAAGAGTTTCATAGCGGCCCTGGAGGCTGGCTGAAGGCATGTCACTGTCCGGTACGCATGGGGAGGGCTGTTGGCTCCTGACCGATATCGGGGGCACGCATGCCCGTTTTGCCCTCTATGAAGCCTGGGCGCCGACTGATGCCAAGCCCATCAGGAAGAATGTGGTGGAAGCGGAAGAAGAGCTAACCTTCCTGGAGGCCCTGCAAAGCTTTCTGGAGTCAGCCGGTAATCCGCCCATCTTGGCTGCGGCCCTTGCCATCGCAGCCCCCGTGCGCGGCCGGGTCATCAAGCTGACTAACCGTGGCTGGTGGGTCGATATCGCAGCCCTGGAGCAACAGCTGAACAGCAGGGAGTTGCTGCTGCTCAACGATTTCACCGCACAGGCTCTGGCCTTGCCGATCCTGAAGGCAAATGACTGCCAGCACCTGAATGACCGACGCATGCAGCCGGACAGTTCAAAGGTTCTTCTGGGGCCCGGCACAGGCCTTGGCATGGCAGCCCTGCTGCCTTTGGGCGACGGTGATTGGCGCCCCGTGGTCGGTGAGGGCGGGCACATGACGCAGGCTGCGGTGAATGATGAACAGGCAGAGGTGCTTTCCGTCCTGAGGAGACAGTTCGGCCATGTTTCGGTCGAGCGGGTCGTGAGCGGACCGGGCCTGGTCAATCTGTTTCAGGCGATTTCCGACTTGAAGGGTGCGAAAGAGGAACTGGAGGATCCGGCAGAAGTGGTCCATCGGGCCGGCCATGAGCAATGCCCTGTCAGTCAGCAGTCACTCAGGCTGTTCACCGAATTCCTGGCCATAACCGCAAGCAATGCAGCCCTGGCCTATGGGGCCTTCGGGGGGCTGTATCTGACAGGAGGCATCCTGCAGCATCTGGACGAGCTGTTCGATGTCCAGCATTTCCAGGAGGTCTTTCTCGACAAGGGGCGTTTTTCGGCCTACCTGCAGGACATTCCGCTGATTCGGGTCCGGCATGAAAACGCGACCTTCCCGGGACTGCTGAACCTGCTGGGATTTCCTGAAGGTCAGCGCGCGGCCTGCGCGGCCTATCGATACAGGCGGTCGTCCTGATCCATACCGGCGTAGAGTTCCGACACGTATTCGCCATAGCCGTTGTAAATACGGGTTGGCACGCGTTCATCGTTGCCGACGACGCGTTCCTCGGCCTGGCTCCAGCGCGGGTGAGCGACTTCAGGGTTGACGTTGGCCCAGAAGCCATACTCGTTGCCGGCGATTTCCTCCCAGAAGGAAACCGGACGCTCACGTGTGAAGGCGATGGAAACGACCGATTTGATCGATTTGAAGCCGTATTTCCAGGGCACCACCAGACGCAAGGGAGCCCCATTCTGTTTCGGCAAGGGCGCGCCGTACATGCCTGTTCCCATGAAGGCCAGCTCATTGGCCGCTTCCTCCATGGTCAGCCCCTCGATATAGGGCCAGGGATACCACCCAGCCCTCTGACCGGGCATGACCTCGGGATCCTCCAGCGTGGTGAAGCGGATGTAGCGTGCGTTCGATGTGGGCCGGGCCAGGTCGAGCATGTGGCTCAACTGGAAGCCTGACCAGGGGATCACCATGGACCAGGCTTCGACGCAGCGCAGGCGGTATATGCGCTCCTCAAGGGGCATGCGCGCCAGCAGATCGTCGATGTCGATATCGAAGGGTTCCTCGACCTCGCCCTCGATCCGCAGGGTCCAGGGGCGAATGGGCAGGGCCTCGGCCTTCTGCCAGATGTTCTTCGAGGAGCCGAATTCATAGAAGTTGTTGTAGGTACCGGCCAGTTCCCGTTCGGTTATGTCCCGTTCAACCTGGTAGCGGCTGTTGCGTTCCACGGGATAAAGATCGAAGGAAGGGTCCTCTGAGAGCTGGTCAAAAGCATCGCTTTCTGCCGCATTTGCCTGACTGCCGCCGTTCATGTCGTCACAGGCGGACAACAGTCCGCCACCGGCGAGCAGCAATGATCCTGCCCCCGCCGCGCGCATGAAGCGCCGGCGATTGCGAAAGACTTCCTCCGGGGTTGCCTGGCTTTCGGCAAGCTCCCAGCCGCGCCGTTTACGGATCAACATCCTGCGCCTCCAGACTCCTGTATATCTCTTACAGATAGAACGGACGGCGCAGATGTCAAAATCACATCTTCGTGCGTGGCGGCTGGACAGCAAAAAGCCCGCGGTAGAACCGCGGGCTTTTCAAGTCTGTGGGTACGATCCGCCTCACTCGAGATGGGCACGCAGCATCCAGGCGGCCTTTTCATGCGCGGCGAGTCGCTGGGTCAGAAGGTCCGCCGTCGCCTCGTCATTGCCGCTTTCGGTGGCCGGGAAGACCGAGCGAGCCGTGCGCGCTACGCTCTCGTTGTCCTCGGCAAGCTGCTTCAGCATGGTTTTGGAATCCGGCACGTCGTCGGCTTCCTCGATGGAGGTGAGTTTCGAGAAGGCCTTGTAGCTGCCCGGTGCGCTATGCCCCAGGGCGCGAATGCGTTCGGCAATCTCGTCGACTGAACTGGCAAGCTCCTGGTACTGCTCTTCGAAGAGCTTGTGCAGGGCTGAGAACTGCGGGCCGCTGACGTTCCAGTGGAAATTGTGGGTCTTGAGATAAAGCGTGTAGCTGTCGGCGAGAACCTTCGAAAGCCCTTCGGCTATAACCTTTCGGTCTTCGGCGGGAATTCCGGTGTTGAGGGACATGATTTTTCTCTCCTTCTTTCGGGATGACGGGAAACGTCCGTGAGCGGTTTCACGCTGCCTTGTGTTACTCCTATTAGATAAGTCTTTCCGCTCAGGTTGCAAGGTATTTTTTAATAATTCCAAACTATAATATATCTAATTGATATAAAACATAAATCTAGTTAACAATGTCGTCTGTGCTTTCTTCCTGGCTATCCAGTGCATCAGCCAGGCGATTGGCGGCAGCACCTGGGCGAAGGGGGCTGGGCTGACTTTCATGCGGAGACCAGGCCGTCATGTAGAAAACCTGAAAGGTGGCCGGCACGCGTCCTTGCGCGTCCGCGAACTGTTCGAAATAGACTTCGGCCGCACGGGCCAGGGTTTCGCGCCGGCTGAAGCTGTTGCGGCGATGGTTGGCGGCATTGCTTTCACCCATGGCGCGCAGATCCTGCATCAGGCGGAAGGGATCGGCGTAGGTGACGGTCAGGTTGTCGGCATCCGCGACGGGCAGGGCGAAGCCACTGCGTTGCAGCAGGCCGCCCAGATCACGCAGTTCCGTCATAGGTGAAATGCGTGGGCTGAGGCCGCTTTCCAGGCTGGTTTCCGCCTGGACCAGGCTGCTGCGAAGCTCGAACAGCGTGTCGCCGCCCAGCACGGCAGCCAGGAAGAGGCCATCGGGACGCATGGCCTGGCGCAGTTGCAGCAGACAGCCTGGCAGGTCATTGACCCAGTGCAGATCCAGCACGCTGAAGACCAAGTCGAAACTTCCGGGCGCAAAGGGCAGGGCCTCTTCATCGGCGCTCAGGGTCGGCCGTGTCCCGGATTCCTGCTGTGCATGAACCGCCATGGCGGGGGAAAGATCGCAGGACACGAGATTGGCCCTTGGATACTTGCTCTGAAGGGCCGCTGAGAGACCGCCGGTTCGGCACCCCAGCTCCAGGATCGAGGAGAAATCCCGCTTCACGTCGTCCAGGCGGTCGAGCAGTCGATCGCCCACTTCCCGGAACAGGAAGTCATGATCGCGGAAGCCGTCTGCGGCCCGGTCACGGTGCCGGCGGACTATCCGCCGGTCGAAAATCTCGATAGACTCATCCATGCGCAAGATATGGCCCAGGAAGCGGGACGGTGAAAGTCCCGAATCTTCCTCCGGCCGTACCACCGGGGGAGGAAATGGACGCACTACTGGCAACGGGCCGTCGGCAGCTCACCGCCCTTGTGGATGCCGTCCTGCCGCCGCTTTGCCCCGGTTGCAGCATGCCCGTCGGCAAGCAGGGACTGGTTTGCGGCGTCTGCTGGAGTCGTCTGAGCTTCATTGCGGAGCCGCTTTGTTCCGCCTGCGGCCTGCCTTTCGCCTACGAGGTCGCGGAGGAGAGCCTCTGTGGCGCCTGTCTGCGACAGATGCCTTCCTGCCAGAGGACCAGAAGCGCGGTTCAGTACAACGATGCCAGCCGCGAGATGATCCTGCGCTTCAAGCATGCCGATCACCTGCATGCCGCACCGATATTCTGCGAGTGGATGTACCGGGCCGGACGGTCCCTCCTGGAGGACTGCGATCTTGTGGTGCCGGTGCCCCTGCATCGTTGGCGGCTGTTTCATCGACGCTACAACCAGGCCGCCTTGTTGGCCCGCCCGCTCGCGGCAAAGGCGCCGCGGGGACACTTGGCGGTGGACCTGCTGGAGCGGACGCGCCGGACGGCCTCGCAAGGCCAGATGACACCAAGCGAACGGCAAAGGAATGTCCGCGGGGCCTTCACCGTGCGGCCCTCTGCCCGTCACAGGGTATCGGGTGCAAACCTGCTCCTGGTCGATGATGTCTATACGACGGGCGCCACATTGGAAGCTTGCGCCAGAACACTGCTGCGTGCCGGTGCAGCCCGGGTCGAGGCGCTGACCCTGGCACGCGTGGTGAAGACGGGCGCTTGAAGAACGGTGACGACAGGACTTTTCCCGCCGTCACGGAACGGGCATCATGGCGCCGTGGAGGACCGTTTCCCAAGGGGAGACAGAGTTTGAACAGGCGTGACCGGATGGAAGGTTAAGGCGGACTTATGGCAGAGATCGAGATCTATTCTTCATTTATGTGCCCCTATTGCTACAGGGCCAAGAAGCTTCTGGACAGCAAGGGCGCGAGCTATGAGGAGATTGATGTCTTCTCGGCACCCAGACGGCGTGTGGAAATGACGGAGCGCGCCGGGGGAAAGACCTCGGTGCCGCAGATCTTCATCGATGGTCTGCATGTCGGGGGCTGTGACGAGCTATATGCGTTGGACGCGGCCGGTCGACTCGATCCGCTTCTGGAAGGACAGACCAGCGAATGACGTCGACAGCCGGGAACAGAGCCCCTTTCAAGGCCGGCTGTATCCAGATGACCGCCGGTACCGCTTTGCAGGACAACATCGATCAGGCCTCCACCCTGATCCGCGAGGCGGCCGGGCAGGGGGCGCAGTTTGTCCTGACACCGGAAAACACCAGCTTCATGATTCCCGGCCACAGGAACATTCTGGCCAATGCCCTGCCCGAGGAAGGGCATCCCGCTGTGAACGCCTTTGCCGATCTGGCGCGGGAACTGGATATCTGGCTGCTGCTGGGCTCCCTGACCATAGACCCGCGTGGTGCGGAGGAAGCGGCGGCGGGGCCACCGGAACGCGTGGCCAATCGTTCGATCCTGCTGACTCCTGCTGGCGAGATCGCGGCACGCTACGATAAGATCCACATGTTCGACGTGGACATCCCGGATGGTCAGACCTATCGCGAATCGCGCACCTTCCGTCCCGGTACGGAGGCCATCGCCACCGAATTGCCCTGGGGCAAGCTGGGGATGACCGTCTGTTATGACGTTCGTTTCGCCAATCTCTACCGGCGGCTGGCCCGCGCCGGCGCCGATTTCATCTCCGTGCCGGCCGCCTTCACGCGCTTTACCGGCCAGGCCCACTGGCACGTTCTCTTGCGGGCGCGGGCGATCGAGACGGGGTGCTTCGTGCTTGCGCCGGCGCAATGTGGGACCCATGCAGAGGACCGTCAGACCTATGGTCATGCCCTGATCGTTGCGCCCTGGGGCGAGGTGCTGGCGGACGCAGGGACCGAGCCGGGCGTCGTGGTGGCCGAGATCGATCCCGCAGAGGTCACCAAGGCGCGCGGTATGGTGCCGGCACTGGGCTACGAAAGCGAATTCTCCGGTCCAGGGGCCTGAAGCCCCCGGTGACCCATCAGATGCCTTCGCGGCGCGCGACAATGCGCTGGATGCAGGCTGGACGCGGCTGTTCGAATTCGAGGTCCTCGTAGGCCAGGATACGCAAGTGACCGGCAAAGGCCTGCAGCAGTTCGCCGTGATTCAGAAGGTGGTCCGGGCTGGAAGGTTTGCCAAAACGTTCATTGCCCTTGGCGAAGGTCTCGTAGATCAGCAGGCCGCCGGGCTCGACCGCCTTCAGAAGCGCTGGCAGGAGGGGCCGGTGCAGGTAATTCGTGACCACCACCACTCCGAAACCGCGCCCTGCGAAGGGCGGTGGGGCATCCTGTTCCAGGTCGGCTTCGACAATGGAGAGCCCCGGCTTGTCCTCCAGGTCGCGCAAGGCCCTGACATCGCGATCCACCGCGATGACGGGGTGCCCACGTCCCAGGAAATAACGCGTGTGCCGGCCGGCTCCGGCGGCGACGTCCAGGACGGGGCGGCCCTCAGGCGCCAGGGACGCAAAACGGCAGACCCAGGCGGAGGCCGGCTGGTCGGGGTTGCAGTGCGAGACTTTACTTGTGTTCATTCGGATGCCATCTAGTCTGCAGTACCACTCTGCCTGACAAGGCCAGGAGCATGATTCTCTACTCTCTCAGATGCGAGCAAGCGCATCAATTCGATGTCTGGTTTCGTGACAGTTCCGCCTATGACCAACAGGTTGCAGACGGCATTGTCGTGTGCCCGCAATGCGGCTCGCAGAAGGTGGAGAAGGCGATCATGTCGCCGCGGCTGTCCAAGGGGGGCGGCCAGGAGGCCGTGACGGAAGCCCCCGAGGACGAAGCGCAACAGGCGCCTGCCGAGAATGCGGGCGTGCCGGCGAACTCTGAATCCGAAGGCACGGAGGGCCTTCAGCAGCAGCCGCCCAGCGAGGCCGAGGTGCGTCAGGCTTTTCGAAAACTGCGCCAGTACGTTGAGGCTAACAGCGACTACGTGGGGTCATCCTTTGCCGAAGAGGCGCGGCGCATTCACAACGAGGAAGCGCCCGAGCGCAACATTTACGGTGAAACCACGCCCGAGGAAGCCGAGGAACTGGAAGAAGAGGGCGTGCCCTTCGCCCGGGTGCCCTGGGTTTCCCGTGAAGATGCCTGAGGCTGCGCGCCGTCAGTCCGCCTTTTGACCGTACAGCAGGTAGTTGACCTCAAGATCACGCCGGGACAGGCGCCAGCTGTCGTTCAGGGGGTTGTAGACCATGCCCGCCAGGTCCCGGACCTCGATCCTGGATTGCCGCAGTTGCCGGGTCACTTCCGAAGGGCGCAGAAACCGCTTCCAGTGATGGGTGCCGCGCGGTAGCCAGCGCAGCAGGTACTCCGCACCGACAATCGCCATCAGGAAGGACTTGGTCGTTCGGTTGAGCGTCGAGAGGAAAAAGGCGCCGTCCTTGTCCAGCAGGCTGGCAGAGGCCTCGAGGAAGGCCCCCACGTCCGCCACATGTTCCACGATCTCCATGGCCAGGACGATGTCGAAGGTTTCCCCTGTCTCGGCCAGGTCCTCGGCCGTGATGCAGCGGTAATCGATCTCGAGCCCCCCCTGTTCTGCATGAAGACCTGCCACGGCGACATTCTTCTCGGACGCATCGATGCCTGTGACCTGCGCGCCGAGGCGGGTCAGTGGCTCGCAGAGCAGTCCGCCGCCGCAGCCGATATCCAGCACCCGCAGGCCCTTCAAGGGTGTGAGCTCTTTGGGGTCTCGCTGAAAGTGGGCACAGGCCTTGTCGCGTATGTACGACAGCCGCATGGGATTCTGGCGATGGAGGGGCGCGAAGTCGCCCTGCTCGTCCCACCAGGCTTCCGCCATGGCGGAAAACTTTTCGATTTCAGCGGGATCGACGGTCGAACTGGAATTGCCCCTGCTCATGACTGGCTCCGGAAAAGGAAGAATCTTTGTGTGCGCTTGCGTGCGGTTATGCGGATCAAGTATGGATAGCGGGTGTCCGCTCGGCAACCGCATGGTTGACCGGTACTGACGGTTTTCTTCCCGACAAGGTTAGTGAACACGATGGCTTGCATCGTCATGAAATTCGGCGGCACCTCGGTCGCCGACGTCGAGAAAATAAGGCATGTTGCCGGCCGGGTGAAGCACGAGGTCGATGCCGGCAACTCGGTTGCCGTGGTGGTTTCGGCCATGGCTGGCGTGACAAACCAGTTGGTGGAACATACCCGCTCGGCCGCGCGTCTTTACGATCTGCGTGAGTACGATGCGATTGTCTCATCAGGGGAAAATGTCACGGCCGGCCTGCTGTCCATAATCCTGCAGGACATGGGAATAGCCGCCCGTTCCTGGCAGGGCTGGCAGATTCCCGTCATCACGGATGAAGCGCACGGCTCTGCGCGCATTGTCGAGATTCACGGCGAGGAATTGCAGCGTCGGCTGGAAAGCGGAGAGGTGGCCGTGGTCGCGGGCTTTCAGGGATTGGAGCCGAGCCGCAATCGCATAACCACCTTGGGACGCGGCGGCTCCGACACCTCAGCCGTGGCGCTGGCCGCGGCCCTGAAGGCCGACCGCTGCGACATCTATACCGATGTCGATGGTGTGTACACCAGTGATCCACGCATCGTGAAGGGTGCGCGCAAGCTGAACAGGATCACCTATGAGGAGATGCTGGAAATGGCATCCCAGGGTGCCAAGGTGCTGCAGACCCGTTCCGTGGAAATGGCCATGAAATACAATGTCCCCGTCCAGGTGCGCTCCACCTTCGAGGACAAACCCGGTACGCTGGTGGTAGATGAGGATGAGATCGTGGAAAAGGCAGTAGTCAGCGGAGTAACCTATAGCCGGGACGAGGCAAAGATCACCTTGCGCAAAGTCCCGGACCGTCCCGGTGTCGCAGCGTCGATCTTCGGCCCTCTGGCCGACTCGGCCATCAATGTTGATATGATTGTCCAAAACATATCGCCGGACACGAAGTCCACCGACATGACCTTCACGGTTGGCCGCAGCGACCTGGACCGCACGGTCCAGGTCCTGGAAAGCCACCGTGAGGACCTGGGGTTTTCAGACTTGGTGGCCGAGGAAGGCGTCGTGAAGGTATCCGTGATCGGCGTCGGCATGCGCAGCCACACGGGTGTGGCCCAGCAGATGTTCCAGGCGCTGGCCTCAAAGGGTATCAACATACAGGTAATCACCACCTCCGAGATCAAGATCAGTGTCCTGATCGACGAGGCCTATCTTGAGCTGGCTTTGCGCAGCCTGCACACAGTATACGGCCTCGACGTAACCTGAGGCCGTAATTCTTCACGGCCGGCAGAGTCAGGCCGGGAAAGCGGGAGTCGTATCGATGCCACCGCAGTCAACCGGTTGGGGAGGTTCGCGCAGACTGTTACGGCAGGTGCGCGATCTCATGCAGAGCGGCGGCCATTGGCAGGACCGCCTGGACAGGCTCGTGCGCCTGATCGCCAGCGACATGGTGGCCGAGGTCTGTTCGCTCTACGTGATGCGGGCCGGCGAGGTCCTGGAGCTGTTCGCCACCTGGGGGCTGCGCCCCGAAGCCGTCCATCGCACCCGCCTGCGCATGGGCGAGGGCATTGTCGGTGAAGTCGCCCTGACCGGTCGCGCGCTGTCCCTGCCGGATGCCCAGGAACATCCCAACTTTGCCTATCGCCCCGAAACCGGCGAGGAGGTCTATCACTCCATGCTGGGCGTGCCGCTGTTGCGCGAGGGGCGGGTAATCGGCGTCCTGGCGGTGCAGAACAAGACACGTCGCAGCTATACCGATGACGAAATCGAAACCCTCGAGATCGTTGCCATGGTGCTGGTCGAACTGATCGGGGCCGCCGGCCTGATCGGTGAGGAAGAGGAGCGTCATACAGACAGCACCACCAGCCTGCCCCTGAGGCTGAGCGGGATCGCGTTGCACGAGGGGGTGGCCATGGGCGAGGCGGTGCCCCACGAGCGCGGCATCGTCATCAAGCAGGTCGTGGCCGAGGACGTGAACAGTGAACTGGAGCGCCTCGACCGCTCTCTGCACGAGATGTTGGGAGCCCTGGACACCCTGCTGGAGCGCAGCGAGCTGGCGGAATCCGGCGAACACCGCGAGGTCCTGGAAACCTATCGCATGTTTGCGGCCGATCGTGGCTGGATCGAGCGCCTGCGCGAGGCGGTCCGCGGTGGTCTGACCGCCGAGGCGGCCGTCCAGCGCGTGCAGAAGGACATGCGTACGCGCATGTCGAAGGTGCGCGATCCCTATATCCGCGAGCGGTATGCGGACATGGAGGACCTGGGTAACCGCCTGCTGCACCATCTGCTCGGGGCTGAGGGGTCGGCCGAGGCGGGAGACCTGCCCGAGGAAATGATCCTGGTGGCGCGCACGCTGGGACCGGCGGAACTTCTGGACTATGACCCGCAGCGGCTGAAGGGTGTGGTCCTGGAGGACGGCGGCCCGACGGCCCACGTGGCCATCGTTGCGCGTGCCATGGGCATCCCCATGCTGGGACGTTGTCCGGACCTGTTAAAGCTGGTGCGGCCGGGCGATTTCATGATCGTGGACGGCGATCACGGTCAGGTGTTGTTGCGCCCGCGCTTGAGTGTGCGCGAGCACTTTGCCGATGCGATCGAGGTGCGTGACCAGCGGCGCGCCGCCTTTGCCAGCAACCGGGATCTGCCGCCCGAAACACAGGATGGCCGGCGGATCAGCCTGATGGTCAATGCGGGCCTGTTGATGGATATCTCGCAAGCCCATGACTGCGGTGCCGAGGGCATCGGTCTCTACCGCACCGAGGTGCCCTTTATGGTGAGGGAGGCCTTTCCCGATGTGCCCACCCAGGTCGACTTCTATGACCGCGTGCTGAGCCTTGCCGAAGACAAGCCGGTGACCTTTCGCACGCTGGATATCGGAGGTGACAAGGCGCTGCCCTATTGGAGCGGCACGCCGGACGAGAACCCGGTCATGGGGTGGCGGGCCATCCGGATTGGTTTGGATCGGCCCGCCATGCTGCGGCGTCAGTTGCGTGCCCTGTTGCGCGCGGCCGAGGAGCGGCACCTGCGCCTGATGTTCCCGATGGTCAGTGACGTCAGTGAACTTGCCCGCGCACGCGACCTGCTGGACCGAGAGATGGAGCGGCATCTGAAAGAAGGAGGCCGCGAGCCCGCGCGCCTTGAGGTCGGGGCCATGCTGGAGGTGCCGGCCCTGGTTTGGCAGCTGCCGGCATTGTTCGCGCGCAGCGATTTCGTTTCGGTGGGCAGCAACGACCTGTTCCAGTTCTTCTTTGCCAGCGACCGCGGCAATCCACGCCTGGCCCGGCGCTATGACGTCCTGTCCCCGCCGGCCCTGAATTTCATGAGAAGCCTGATGCAGCAGGCGCACGAGGCCGACGCACAGGTTTCACTGTGTGGCGAGATGGCGGGCCATCCGCTGGAAGCCCTGGCGGCACTGGGCTGTGGTTTTCGCATCCTCTCGATGCCGCCGGCCGCCGTCGGACAGATCCGGACCATGATTCGCAGTCTGGATTTGTCCGAGTTGGAAAATTTCGTCGATGAGCTGATCCAGCGGCCTGATCACAGCGTGCGCGAACTGCTGCGCGGTTATGCCATAGATCATGGGATTTCAATCTGATGGTATTTCACTATGATTAAGGCATTTGCTGTTCGCTGCAGGTATTTGTTAGAAGAAAGACTGAAGAGTCGCGACTTATCTGACCGGGACATATGGAAAACTGCCCCGGCCGGCCTCTTTGAACCAGTGTGAGGCGGGCATCCCGTCTGTCTCCGAAAAATGCGGTTGCAATAAGCACTCATGGCGCAGAACGACGGTATGCGAGGATCTTCCGATCATCCCGAGTATGACGACGGCGGTTGGCACTATTACGAACCCGGTGTCTCCGACACGCTGAGACAGGTGCGTGAATCGCAGGGGCTTGAACTGCGGGATGTAAGCAAGGAACTGCGCATCCGCTACGACTACCTGTTGGCCATTGATGAGGGACGCTATCAGGATCTTCCCGGCACGACCTACGCCATTGGCTTCGTGCGCAGCTATGCAGACTATCTGGGCCTCGACACCGATGACATGGTCCAGCGCTTCAAGGCCGAGGTGCGCGACCTGGCTGCGGCCGAGCAGAATCTCAGTTTTCCGGCCCCAAAACCGGAGGGGCGCATTCCCGGAGTCGCCCTGGTCCTGATCTCCTTTCTGCTGATCGCACTGGTCTATGGCGCCTGGTACTTCTGGGATGATCAGGGACGGCCCTATGTGGAACTGCTCCCCGGGGTTTCCGAAGAAGAGGGACTCGGGGCCGACGATGGCGTGGGCAGCGAGGCCATCACCGATGACGACGATCTGGCCACTTCCCAGGACTTTGACAGCGGTGCGGACGAAACCGACCTGTCGACATCAGACTCGGAGGGGATGGACGAGCCGGAAGGGGACGCTGGAGGCGGCCTTGAAGGCGAAAGTTCAGTTTCCCCGGCCCCGGAGATCACCGAACGCGAATCGGTCGACGAGAGTGGCCTGGACGAAGATGCCGCTTCCACGGCCCTGCAGGATCAGGCAGGAGATTCCGAAAGCAGGGTGCCGCAGGCACCGGACAGCCTGTCCGAAGCCGATACGGACGAGTCAGCTATACAGGAGCCGACAGAGACGGCGGATCTGGCTGACAACGCGACACCAGATAGCGATTCTACAGAAACGCAGGACGGAGCTGCCGCCACCGCTACCGGGCAGGAGACGCAGGAAAGCGAGCTAGACCCTGAGGCCGCAGAGTCCGAGAGCAGTGGGCAAGAAGCGGACAGTGCAATCCCCGATCTTCCCGGATCCGAGGATGAAGCAGAGGAAGACACGCCTAACGAAACGGGGTCGGGGCGGGTTTACGGTGAAGAGAATGAAGGCGCACGAATCGTGCTGGAGGCGACATCGGACAGTTGGGTACAGATTCGAGATGCCGACGGGGAACTGGTCTTCACCCGGGTCCTGCGGTCCGGAGAAAGCTACCTGGTGCCGGACGAAGCGGGCATGACCCTACTGACCGGCAATGCGGGTGGCCTGGATATCCGCGTGGACGGAGACGCGATCCCCTCCCTGGGCGGCATGGGAACGGTGCGCCGGGATGTGCCGTTGGATCCGCAGCAGCTGTCGTCGGGCGCCCTGCAGCAATGAGTGCTGGCCGCCCTGCAAGGGGCGGCGGCCTTGAAGTCCATGCGGCAGAAGAGCATCTTGCAGGCATGATGTCTTCTGCCCTGATAGCCTAAGGAGCCGGCCAGTCATGAGCGTGCGGCCCTATCGCGATATCTACAGACGCAAGTCCCGCCAGATCCACGTTGGCAGAGTGCCGGTGGGTGGGGATGCCCCCATTACCGTTCAGTCGATGACAAACACGGCCACCACCGATGTGGCGGCAACGATCGAGCAAATCCGCCAAATGGAAGTGGCCGGTGCAGATATCGTGCGAGTGTCCTGTCCCGACGCGGACTCCTCCGCCGCCCTAAGCGAGATCGTGCCCGAGGTAACGGTGCCCATCGTTGCCGACATCCATTTCCACTACAAACGCGCCATCGAGGCGGCGGAAAACGGGGCAGCCTGCCTGCGCTTCAATCCCGGCAACATCGGCTCCCAGGAGCGTGTGCGGGAAGTCGTGCGCGCGGCACGTGACAACGGCTGTTCCATTCGCATCGGCGTGAATGCCGGTTCCCTGGAACGTTCCCTTTTGGAGCGCTATGGCGAGCCTTGTCCCGAGGCGATGGTGGAAAGCGCGCTCAATCATGCCAAGGCACTGGAGGATGAGGACTTCCTGGAGTTCAAGATCTCCTGCAAGGCCTCGGACAACTTCCTGGCCGTTGCAGCTTATCAGCAGCTGGCCGAAGCCACCGATGCCCCGTTGCATATCGGGATCACCGAGGCGGGCGGCCTGCGCAGTGGTACGGTCAAGTCGTCGGTCGGGTTGGGCATGCTGCTCTGGTCCGGCATAGGCGATACGCTGCGGGTTTCCCTCTCCGCCGATCCTGTGGAGGAGGTCAGGGTCGGCTTCGAGATTCTGAAGTCCCTGAACCTGCGTCACAGGGGCGTCAACGTGATTTCCTGTCCGTCCTGTGCGCGTCAGCAGTTCGATGTCATCAAGACGGTCGAGGTCCTTGAGGAGCGGCTGTCCCATATCACCACGCCCATGACCGTCTCGGTGATCGGCTGTGTGGTGAATGGCCCGGGTGAGGCCACCATGACCGACATCGGTTTCACCGGGGGCGGGCGCGGCACGCACCAGGTCTATGTCCAGGGGCTGCCCGATCATCGCCTCAAGGATGGCGATATCGTTGACCATCTGGTCGAGCTGGTGGAAAAGAAGGCCGCCGAGATCGAGGCGAGCAAGCAGCAGGCCGCTGCCGAGTAACGCCTGCCTGTTTTCGGCAGGACCATCCCGGACCCCATCGACGGAAATCAGGAACAAGAACGTGTCGACCCTGCAGCCTGTACGCGGAACCCATGATCTTTTGCCCGAGGAGATGCGCCGCCATCGCGCCGTGATTGAACGTGCGCGGGGCATAGCCGAACGCTACGGCTTCGAGGAAATCGCGACCCCGGTGTTCGAGTTCACCGACGTCTTTAAGCGGACGCTGGGCGATACCTCGGATATTGTGACCAAGGAGATGTACAGCTTCTCGCTGAAGGAAGGCGAGGAGATCACACTGCGCCCAGAAAATACGGCCGGGGTGGCGCGTGCGCTCATTTCCAATGGACTGCACCAGAACCTGCCGCTCAAGTATTTCTATGCCGGACCGATGTTCCGGCACGAGCGTCCGCAGAAGGGGCGCCAGCGTCAGTTCCACCAGATCGGTGTCGAGTTGCTGGGGGCGCCACAGCCCCAGGCGGATATCGAGGTGATTGCGGTCGGCAGGCACATCCTGCAGGAGCTGGGTATTCTCCAGGATACCGTACTCGAGCTGAACACGTTGGGCGATCCCGAAAGCCGCACGGCCTATCGTGCGGCGCTGGTCAGCTATTTCGAGCAGCATGAAACCAGCCTGAGTGAGGACAGCCGCGCGCGCCTGACGCGCAATCCCCTGCGCATCCTGGATTCCAAGGACGAAGGCGACCGCAAGGTTGTCGAGGGCGCACCGGCCTTCGAGGACTATTTGAATGAAACCAGCCAGAACTTCTTTGCCGAGGTGCGGCGCGGCCTGGATGAACTGGGCATCCCCTACCAACTGAACAGCCGGCTCGTCCGCGGGCTGGATTACTACACCCACACGGCCTTCGAGTTCACCAGCGACCGCCTTGGTGCTCAGAGTGCCGTGTTGGCGGGCGGGCGCTATGACGGCTTGATCGAAACCATGGGGGGGCCTGCAACGCCGGGCATTGGCTGGGCCGCCGGTATCGAGCGCCTGGCCATGCTGGTCCAGGATGTCTCGCCGGCACCGCGCGCCGTGGCCGTGATCCCTGTGGGCGAAGCTGCCGCGGACCAGGCCCTGAAGCTGACCCAGGAGTTGAGGCATCGCGGATACGTGGTCGATTTGGGCTATTCGGGCAACCTCAAGAAGCGGATGAAGCGGGCCAACCAGATGCATGCCCGTGCCGCCGTCATGATGGGGGACGATGAATTGAAGGCCGGCCAGGTCACCTTGCGCGATCTGGACAGTGGCGAACAGGAAACGCTGGCGTTGGATGCCTTGCCCGCGCGTCTGGACACACTCTACTGAGCGCGGCCCGGCATGATGGTGTGGCAGTTTTTCTGCTAGCATGAGCGGATGCCGAATGACCTGATCCTTTATGGCCTGAGCCATCGCTGTGTCAGCGGCGCGCTGCGCGAACAGCTGTTCCTGGAAAGCGCGCAGCGCCAACGCGGCCTGGCGGATCTTGCCGAGCTTGGATTTCAACAGGTCTTGCTGCTGTCCACCTGCGACAGGCTGGAGGTTCTGGCCGTCTCCGATTCCGCTGAGTCACTGGAGGACAGCCTGTTGTCCAGGATGGCCGACTGGATCGGTGTGTCGGGGGATGTGGTCCGCTCAAGCGCGTACAGCCTGAGGGGAACGGATGCCCTGCATCACTTCTTTGCCGTGACGGCTGCCCTTGAAAGCCAGGTCCTGGGGGAACCCCATGTCCTGGGGCAGGTGAAGGAAAGCCATCGTCAATCCGAGGCCTTGGGGTTGAGCGGTCCACGCCTGGACCGTGTCATGCAGGCGGCCTACCGGCTGGCCAAGCGCGTGCGCAGCGAGACCAGCCTGGCTCAACGCCCGGCGACTCTTGCGGCCTCGGCCCTGCGTGTCGCCCGGGACCTGCATGGGCGCCTGGAGTCGTGCCGCCTTCTGCTGGTGGGCTCGGGCGAGATGGGCGAGGTCCTGGCGGCGGAATTCCGGTCGGCTGGCCTGGAGAACATCCAGGTGGTTCAGCGCAGGCCGGCCCTGGCCAGGGCTGCGGCAGAGCGCCTGGGCGGGCATTACCTGGATTGGACGGACTGGGAAAATCATCTGGACCGGGTCGACATCCTGTTGCTGGCTCATGGCAGTGGCCAGTTCCTGATGGATCGGGGGCAGGCGGAAAGATTGCTGAAGCAGCGCCGCCGCCGGCCGTTGCTGTTCCTGGATACAGGTGTGCCGCGTGATATAGAGCCGGACGTCAACGAGGTGGACGGGGCGTTTGTCTATGACTTGCAGGACCTTGAGCATCGCGCCCGGGCAGGCCAGCAGGCCCGCGAGGAAGCGGCCGGCCGGGCCTGGGGGATCCTTGCCGAGGAACTGGACAGCTTCTGCCGGGAGGGTCAGCTTGGAGGTGCGGATTCACCGCTGGTTGCCTTGCGCCGGCATTGCGAGGACCTCAGGGCCGAAGTCCTGGCTGACGGAAAGCTTGACGCAGAAGCCGCAACGCGCTTGTTGCTGAACCGGCTTCTGCATGAGCCCACCCGGACGCTGAGGGAGATGTCTTCCGAAAGCCCGGATGCGCAGGCGGAGGCCGAGCAATTTCTGGAACGGCTTTTCCGGATCGACACCGGAAAGGGGAAGAACGACAGGTGAAACTGGACGAGAATCTAAAGCAGGTCGCCGCCCGCCATCGCGAGCTGACCGCCCTGCTGAGCGACCATCCCGACCCCGGATCCGAGGCCTACACGAAGCTGTTGCGCGAGTTTCACGAGTTGACGCCGCTCGTGGAAAAGCTGGACAGTCTGGAGGCCCAGCGACAGGAGCTGTCTGACCTGGAGAGCCTGCGGCAGGATACAGAGGCTGAACGCGAGATGCGCGATCTGGCCGAGCAGGAATACCAGGCGCTGCGCGAAGCCATCGAACAGGCGGAGCATGAACTTATGTTGATGCTTGTGCCCAAGGATGCCGATGACAATCGCAACGTCATCCTTGAGGTGCGCGCCGGAACAGGGGGGGACGAGGCGGCGCTGTTCGCGGGTGAACTCTTCCGCATGTATCAGCGTTATGCCGAAGGCCAGGGCTGGCGATTCGAGACCCTCGACTATACGGAAACCGAGATCGGTGGCCTGAAAGAAGCCAGTGCCTCGATTTCCGGCCAGAATGTCTACAGCCGGCTGAAATTCGAATCCGGCGTGCATCGCGTGCAGCGCGTACCGGTGACCGAGTCGGGCGGGCGCATTCACACCTCGGCTGCGACCGTTGCGGTCCTGCCCGAGGCCGAGGAGGTGGACGTGCAGATCGAGGACAAGGACTTGCGCGTGGACACCTATCGCTCGCAGGGGGCCGGCGGCCAGCATGTGAACACGACGGATTCGGCCGTGCGCATCACGCACATGCCCAGCGGCATCGTGGTGCAGTGCCAGGACGAGAAATCCCAGCACAAGAATCGTCTCAAGGCCATGAAGGTCCTGCGCGCCAGGCTCTATGACGAGATGCGCAAGGAACAGCAGGATGCCGAGGCGGCGGACCGAAGACAGCAGGTTGGTTCCGGTGACCGCTCGGAACGGATCCGTACCTACAACTTCCCACAGGGGCGCGTGACCGATCACCGCATCAATCTGACCCTCTACAAGCTGGAGAAGGTCATTACGGGGGAGGCCCTGGGCGAAGTGATCGATTCCTTGATCCACGAGGATCAGGCGGCCCGGCTGGCCGACTTCCAGTGACACGCGCAGGTATCCTGCTGGACAAGGCCGTACGGGAGCTGCGGCAGGCCGGGCTGGACAGTCCGCGCCGTGAAGCCCGCCTGTTGCTGGCCGGCGTAATGGGATTGCCCCCCGGTCACTTGCTGGCCTATCCCGAGCAGGAAGTGGAGTCGGCTCATCATGAACACTTCGATGCCGCCTTGGCGCGCCGGGTGCGCGGCGAGCCGCTCTCGCGCATCCTGGGCCGGCGAGAGTTCTGGTCCCTGGATTTCGAGATCACGCCCGACGTACTTGACCCGCGCCCTGACAGCGAAACCCTGGTCGAGGGCGTTCTAGCCCGCTTGAACGGCGACCGGGCTGAGCTATCCATCCTGGATCTGGGCACGGGCAGCGGATGTCTGCTGCTGTCCCTCCTGCATGAACTGCCGCAGGCATGGGGTGTGGGGACGGATCAAAGCCCGGAAGCCCTGCAGGTGGCGAAGCGCAACGCCCAGCGTCTGGGCCTGGCGGTGCGCAGCCACTTCTTCTGTGCCGATTGGGGAGCGAGCCTGAAAGGCCGCTTCGACCTGATCGTCTGCAATCCACCCTATATTGCAGAAGGTGAGCGGCGTGACCTGTCGGACGCCGTGGTCGAGCATGACCCGCCCGGCGCGCTTTTTTCGGGGGCGGATGGGCTTGCGGCCTATCGCGTACTTGCGCGACAGCTGCCGGGACTGCTTGACTCAAAGGGGATAATGGCTCTTGAAATTGGCCATGAACAGGCGGATGTCGTGTCCGAGCTGTTCCATGCAGTGGGGGCCGGTTCGGTCGAATTGCTGACAGATCTTGCAGGCCATCCGCGCTGCCTGTTGCTGTCGGCTTTCGCATCTAAGGAATAAGGAGAAAAAAAGGTTGGAAAGTCGGGACGAGGGCGATAGTGTGTTGTCGAAGCTGATCGGGTCCGGCGCCGAGGCGCCGAGCATCAGGGTAATAATCCCGAGACGTTCAATAGACATCAGAGTTGAACTGTCTTTCCCGGATTGTCGAGAACATCGGGAATGAATGATCCGCTCGTGCAAAAACAATATCCGACATGTGACGTAACGCATCGATGAGACAAGGTAACAATCAACGGCGGGGCCGCGGACGCTCCGGGCGCCGCTCCAATGTGCCGCTTCGCGCACAGACCTTTGAAAGCACAGGGCCGGAAGGCCGTGTGCGGGGCAACCCCACTCAGGTCTACGAGAAGTATTCCCAGCTGGCTCGGGACACCCAGATGGCGGGGGACCGCGTGCTTGCTGAATCCTTCCAGCAGCATGCCGAGCACTACTACCGAATCCTGAATGAAAGCATGGATCCGGGTCAGCAACGCACCCAGCCGCGTCAGAACAACAATGACGACGCGGACTATGGGGACGGAGAGTCTGACCAGGGAGACACGCGCGACAACCAGGATAATGGTGGTGGACGCAACGGCAATCGCCGCGGCAATGGACGCAGCCGTTCCGAACGAGCAGCAAACGCTGCGCAGGAGGAGGGTGCTGCGGATAGCTCCGGTGATGATGGCCAGGCCGGTTCGGGTCAGTCGGACGAGGCCCCTGTCAGTGACAGTCCTGCACGGCCACGGCGCAAGCCTGCTGCCAGAAGCCGGAGCAACAGCTCTGACAATGCCGATGAGGCCAATCAGGCACCCAACCACCAGACAGCGGGCGACAATACGCAGGCAGACAGCCAGGACCCTGCGAACGAAAAGACCGGCAGTGAGAAGTCGGGTAGGTCCAGCGCTGGTACGGGAGCGCGGCGCGGCCGTCCTCGCAAGAAGCCCGAAGCCTCTGCTGACTCCGGCAACGCGGAGACAGCCAAGTCGGACAGCGGCAATGATGAAGACGCCGGTTTGTTGAAGATCCTGGGTGAACCGCCGCGGGAAGAGAACAAAGACAAACAGGACACGGACAACAGCGGTCAAGGCGGGGACCAGCAGGCCGAACGGCCCAAGGCACGCCGCCGGCGGACGAGCAAGAGCGAGGAGCCCAGTGGGGATTCCGGTCTCGTGACCTCCTGATAGAACTGTCTGTTCAATCCTTTCAAAGGGCCGTTCCGCCGACAGGTGGAACGGCCTTTTTTGATTGCGCGACAGTTGCGGCGAAGGGTTGTCGGGGCGCTTATTGGGTGAAGGGCTGCAGGCGATCGCCCTGCTGGATACGCCCGCCTTCCAGGACGGTGAGCTGCACCCCCACCTGTTGATGCATGAAGCCCTTGCGCATCAGCAGAGGCAGGTTGATGTCACGCTGCGCTTCGCGCGGATTGACATTCGCACTGCCGGAGCACTCCAGCGGAGCCGTGACCTGCAGGACAGCGCCGCCGAGCCGGAAGCGACAGCCGTTCCATTCCCTTTCCTCCCAGGCTTGGGCACCT
Source organism: Fodinicurvata fenggangensis DSM 21160 (assembly GCF_000686045.1). Classification (GTDB taxonomy): domain Bacteria; phylum Pseudomonadota; class Alphaproteobacteria; order Kiloniellales; family DSM-21159; genus Fodinicurvata; species Fodinicurvata fenggangensis. The sequence continues at coordinate 11,129 of NZ_JMLV01000013.1, read as the reverse complement.
TCCAGCCAAAGGTTGGCGCGAAGACGTGCCGGATCGAGTTTCTGCCGGGCGACTCGTTCAACGTCCTTCAAGGAAGCCAGGTTGATCAAGCTGACCCAGTTGCTGGGGCCCAGGGCTTCCTCACTGTCGATAAGACGCGGCAGGCCGCGGCGGCTGTCCCCCAGGAAATCCGCAAAGAACTGGCTGATGAGGCTGCGTCCCAGTGGGGTGTCCACCCGTGCCTGGGCCAGGGGACGCTCCTGTCCGCTGCGCAGAAGCTGCAGGGTTTGGCTGTCGTCGTCGTAGCGGGCCTCAAGCTTGGCGAGCCGTTCCTCGTTCTCCAGATCCAGTATGCTGATGGCCGCCGGCGGCATCTGGCGGGGAAGGCTGTATCCCGCAGAGCCCCGGGCCAGGGAAAAGAGGCGATCCCCGATCAGGCCCTTGCTGGGTGACAGACGTGCCGACTCCAGGCTCTGGGCCTTGAGGCCCTTGATTGGATGGCGGTTGATGGCGGCAAGGGTAATGGTCATGAGTCCGGCCGGCTGACAGCGTGCAGAACCAATTCAACCGCTGGCGGTTCCGGCGATCAAGCCTGCTGGCAAAGAAAATTTTTCTGTGTATGATAATGAATTGCAGTTGCGTTCACCCGGGTAACTTTACTATGCTCCGCATCGTTGTTTGCGGCCGATCGCGAACCGGCTTTTTTGTCCTGAGCGATCTCGGGCGTAGGCATCGATCTCTCCTGACCCTGCCCCCGCACAGTTTTCTGTTGCGGGGGCTTTTTTCTCGCCCGACAGCCTTGTGGCGTTTTTGCAACGCACCATATATCGAACAAGCGGATCATTTCCGCGGACAAGGCGCATGCCTCCGTAGAGGGTGCGAAAAGGCAACAGAATCATCTGCGGGCTTGATAAGACGCAGAAGAGGAGAGTTTGAACATGGATCCAGAACAATACACAGAACGCGCGCGCGGTTTTCTGCAGGCAGCGCAGACCCTGGCTCTGCGCCGCGGGCACCAGAGACTGACTCCTGAACATCTCTTGAAGACCCTTCTGGACGACGAGGAAGGCTTGGCCGCCAACCTCATGACCCAGGCTGGTGGTGATCCGCGCCTGGCGCTCAAGCATGTCGAGGAGGCCCTGGAGAAGCTGCCCAAGGTCGAAGGCGCCGGCGCCGGCCAGGTCTACCTGAGTCCCGAACTGGCTCGGGTTTTCGAGCAGGCCGAGAAATTGTCGGAGAAGGCTGGAGACAGCTTCGTGACGAGCGAGCGCTTGCTGCAAGCCTTGTGCATGGAGAAGGGCACGCCCGCTGCCAAGGCGTTCGAGGCCGCTGATGTGACGCCGCAGGCGCTGAACACGGCAATCGAGGAGATGCGCAAGGGGCGTACGGCCGATTCTGCCAGTGCAGAGGACAGCTATGATGCGCTGAAGAAGTATGCGCGCGACCTGACTCAGGCGGCCCGGGACAACAAGCTGGACCCGGTGATCGGCCGTGACGAGGAGATTCGGCGGACCATTCAGGTCCTGTCGCGTCGGACCAAGAACAACCCCGTCCTGATCGGCGAGCCGGGCGTCGGCAAGACCGCCATCGCGGAAGGCCTGGCCCTGCGTATCGTCAACGGCGACGTCCCCGAGGGCCTGAAGCGCAAGAGCCTGATGGCGCTGGATCTCGGTGCCATGGTGGCCGGAGCCAAGTATCGCGGCGAGTTCGAGGAACGCCTCAAGGGCGTGCTCCAGGAGATCTCGGCCGCGGAGGGTGAGATCATCGTCTTCATTGACGAGTTGCACACACTGATCGGTGCCGGCAAGACGGAAGGCGCGATGGACGCTTCCAACATGCTGAAGCCGGCACTGGCGCGCGGTGACCTGCACTGTGTTGGCGCTACCACACTGGACGAATACCGCAAGTACATAGAGAAGGACGCAGCCTTGGCCCGGCGCTTCCAGCCGGTTTTCATCTCCGAGCCCAGCATCGAGGATACCGTTTCGATCCTGCGCGGTCTGAAGGAGAAGTACGAAGTGCACCATGGCGTGCGAATCAGCGACTCCGCCCTGGTGACGGCTGCCAATCTGTCCAATCGCTACATCACTGATCGCTTCCTGCCCGACAAGGCCATCGACCTGGTGGACGAATCGGCCAGTCGCCTGCGCATGGAAGTGGATTCGAAGCCCGAGGAGTTGGACGAGCTGGACCGGCGCATCATCCAGTTGAAGATCGAGCAGACGGCCCTGCGCAAGGAGAAGGACAAGGCCTCCAAGGATCGGTTGGAGCGGCTTGAGGACGAACTGTCCGATCTGGAACGCCAGTCGGCCGAACTGACCGAGCGCTGGCAGAAGGAAAAGGGCAAGCTGGCGTCGGCCCAGAAGCTGAAGGAGCAGTTGGAGCAGGCGCGGCAGGAAGTCGAGACGGCCCAGCGCCGTGGCGACCTGGAGCGTGTTGCAGAGCTGCGCTATTCCATCGTGCCGGAACTCGAGGCCAAGCTGATCGAGGCAGAAGAGGCCAACGAAGAGCATATCCTGGAGGAGGAAGTGACCTCCGAGCACATTGCCTCGGTCGTGTCGCGCTGGACCGGGATTCCCGTGGACAAGATGCTGGAAGGCGAGCGCGAGAAGCTCCTGCAGATGGAGTCTGCCTTGCGGGGACGTGTGATCGGGCAGGAAGAGGCCGTGACCGCGGTTTCACATGCCGTACGGCGTGCCCGTGCCGGGCTGCAGGACCCCAATCGCCCCATCGGCTCCTTCCTGTTCCTGGGACCGACAGGCGTGGGCAAGACCGAATTGACCAAGGCGTTGGCGTCGTTCCTGTTTGACGACGAGACGGCGCTGCTGCGCCTGGACATGTCCGAGTACATGGAAAAGCATGCGGTGGCGCGCATGATCGGTGCGCCCCCTGGCTATGTCGGCTACGAGGAAGGCGGTGCGCTGACCGAAGCTGTCCGGCGCCGTCCCTATCAGGTGATCCTGTTCGATGAGGTCGAGAAGGCTCACCCGGACGTCTTCAACATCCTGCTGCAGGTGCTGGACGACGGCCGCCTGACCGATGGCCAGGGCCGACAGGTGGATTTCCGGAACACGCTGATCATCCTGACCTCGAATCTGGGCGCGGATATCCTGGCCGCGCAGACACCGGGCGAGGACAGCCCCGGCGTGCGCGAGCAGGTCATGGACGTGGTGCGCGGCGCCTTCAGGCCCGAGTTCCTGAACCGCCTGGACGAAATCCTGCTGTTCCATCGCCTGACCCGCGAGCAGATGACAGGGATCGTGGATATCCAGTTGGCGCATCTGGAGAAGCTGTTGGCGGAACGGAAGATCACGCTGGATGTGGACGAGGAGACCCGGAAGTGGCTGGCCAATGCCGGATATGACCCGGTCTATGGCGCACGGCCATTGAAGCGGGTCATCCAGAAAGAGCTGCAGAATCCCCTGTCGGAGCAGATTCTGCAGGGCAATGTGGCTGACGGCGATACCGTGAAGATTCGCAGTAGCGAGGCGGGTCTGACCATAAACGGGGAGCCCGCTCAGGCCGCAGCCGCCTGATCCACTTTCATCGATGTTTCAGGAAGAAGAGGGGGAGGGGCCTTCAGCAGGAAGGCTCTTCCCCTTTCTTTACGTTTTCGGCGTCCACTTCGCATTCAGCGCGGACGGCCAGCT
>NZ_JMLV01000013.1:0-2500 GCF_000686045.1 Fodinicurvata fenggangensis DSM 21160 | reverse complement strand
GATAGCTGGTTCTCCGCGAAAACTATTTAGGTAGTGCGTCGGATATTGCCCTCGGGGGTAGAGCACTGGATGGGCTAGGGGGCCGCGAGGCTTACCAAACCTAACCAAACTCCGAATACCGAGGAGTATCAGTCCGGCAGACAGACGGCGGGTGCTAAGGTCCGTCGTCGAGAGGGAAACAGCCCAGACCGCCAGCTAAGGTCCCCAAATCATGGCTAAGTGGGAAAGGATGTGGGAAGGCCAAGACAACCAGGAGGTTGGCTTAGAAGCAGCCATCCTTTAAAGAAAGCGTAATAGCTCACTGGTCTAAACAAGCCGTCCTGCGCCGAAGATGTACCGGGGCTCAAGCCATGTACCGAAGCTGCGGACTTACACTTTGAGTGTGAGTGGTAGCGGAGCGTTGCCTAGGCCTGTGAAGGAAGACCCGCGAGGGCTTCTGGAGGTATGGCAAGTGCGAATGCTGACATGAGTAGCGACAAGGAGTGTGAGAAACACTCCCGCCGAAAGTCCAAGGGTTCCTGCGCAAGGTTAATCCGCGCAGGGTGAGCCGGTCCCTAAGGCGAGGCCGACAGGCGTAGCCGATGGGAACACGGTTAATATTCCGTGGCCTGCGGGTGGTGACGGATTGTGGACGTTGTCCGGACTTATTGGATTGTCCGGGCAGCCAAGCAGTCCCAGGAAACAGCCCCCGCGCAAGACCGTACCCTAAACCGACACAGGTGGACAGGTAGAGTATACCAAGGCGCTTGAGAGAACTGTGCTGAAGGAACTCGGCAAATTGCCCCCGTAACTTCGGGAGAAGGGGGCCCCGGTCCTGGGCAACCAGGGTCGGGGGGCACAGACCAGGGGGTGGCGACTGTTTACTAAAAACACAGGGCTCTGCGAAGCCGCGAAGGCGACGTATAGGGTCTGACGCCTGCCCGGTGCCGGAAGGTTAAGAGGAGAGGTTAACGCCTCGAATCGAAGCCCCGGTAAACGGCGGCCGTAACTATAACGGTCCTAAGGTAGCGAAATTCCTTGTCGGGTAAGTTCCGACCTGCACGAATGGCGTAACGACTTCCCCACTGTCTCCAGCACAGACTCAGCGAAATTGAATTCTCCGTGAAGATGCGGAGTCCCCGCGGTTAGACGGAAAGACCCCGTGCACCTTTACTACAGCTTTGCAGTGGTACTAGGACTTGTATGTGTAGGATAGGCGGGAGGCTTTGAAGCGCAGGCGCTAGCTTGTGTGGAGCCATCCTTGAAATACCGCCCTTGCGCGTTTTAGTGCCTAACCGCGGCCCGTGATCCGGGTCCGGGACCCTGCATGGCGGGTAGTTTGACTGGGGCGGTCGCCTCCCAAAGAGTAACGGAGGCGCGCGATGGTGGGCTCAAGCTGGTCGGACATCAGCTGTCGAGTGCAATGGCATAAGCCCGCCTGACTGCGAGACAGACACGTCGAGCAGAGACGAAAGTCGGTCATAGTGATCCGGTGGTCCCGCGTGGAAGGGCCATCGCTCAACGGATAAAAGGTACGCCGGGGATAACAGGCTGATACCCCCCAAGAGTCCACATCGACGGGGGTGTTTGGCACCTCGATGTCGGCTCATCACATCCTGGGGCTGGAGCAGGTCCCAAGGGTTCGGCTGTTCGCCGATTAAAGTGGTACGTGAGCTGGGTTTAGAACGTCGTGAGACAGTTCGGTCCCTATCTGCCGTGGGTGTTCGAGACTTGAGAGGCGCTGTCCCTAGTACGAGAGGACCGGGATGGACGTACCTCTGGTGGACCGGTTGTGGCGCCAGCCGCATCGCCGGGTAGCTATGTACGGAAGGGATAACCGCTGAAGGCATCTAAGCGGGAAGCCCCCCTCAAAACCAGGTCTCGCCATAAGAGCCGTCGTAGACCACGACGTCGATAGGAAGCATGTGGAAGCGCGGCAACGCGTGAAGCTGAGCTTTACTAATCGCTCGATTGGCTTGATCATTCAAAAGCTACCGACCGGCCCCACCGCGCACAGCAGCAAGCCAGAAGCTGCTCGCCAGCGCTGCGTGAGGCCAACACAAAGGCTCCAAAGCCCGAGTGATGAAAAGATCCAACAAAGAAACGTGCACAACACCTTGCGGTTTTCGACGACCTGGTGGTTAGGGCGGGGGTCCAAACACCCGATCCCATCCCGAACTCGGCCGTGAAAGCCCCCAGCGCCGATGGTACTGCGTCTCAAGACGTGGGAGAGTAGGTCGCCGCCAGGTCTTCCAAAACCGCAAGGCCATCCAACAAGAACCCTCACCGCAATCAACACCACACATACCAAAACACACCCACAAACGCGGGGTGGAGCAGCCCGGTAGCTCGTCAGGCTCATAACCTGAAGGTCGCAGGTTCAAATCCTGCCCCCGCAACCAATTGCACCAATATCAAAGCATGAAAAGCCCCGCAGCCCACAAAGCCGCGGGGCTTTTTGCTATGTCCGAGGAGGAGCGCTAAGGCTTCACCTCTTGTGCTCCGGCTTGCACTTGCGTTT
>NZ_JMLV01000012.1 GCF_000686045.1 Fodinicurvata fenggangensis DSM 21160 | reverse complement strand
AACGTGGTCAGGCCACAAGATGTTAAGCGCTGCATCCCACCCCGTCACCGATCCTGGCCGGGATTGGTGACGGGGTATTTATAGCAGGCCAGAGACACATAAGGTGTTCGATCCCAGCATGTGGGGGGTCGGGGTTTGGTTGGACAGAAAATTCCCTTTTAGGAATAGAAGGCTGGTCATTGAGCGGGTGGAATTCTGGTCGCACTGTCCACCCAGACGAAGTTGTCTTCCGTCAGTTTCTGCTCGCCGTTCCAGCGATAGGCACAGAGCTTTCCGGAATGCTCCGGGTCGTCGCTTTCGGCGGCCACGCTGTAATCCAGGATCGCGATCTTGTCAGTCGTCGGTGAAGGCTGGCCGGTCAGCCAGTAATGCCCCAGGAACAGGGGATTCGCGTTGTCATATCCGGGCAGGCTGGCAGAGCCGACGAGCAGGTCGGGTATCCCTTCCCTGGCCTCCTGGTGAACGATCGCGACAGACTTGAAGCTTGCCTGCTCGTTGGCCCACCAGCGCGTGCGAATATTGCATCTCGGGTTTCCATCCTTGTCCGGAAAGGGATAGCCGTCGGGCAAGGCGATCTCGTATACCTTCAGGAGTGTCTCCAGCGCCGCATAGCCCCTGCTGCCCTTGCTTGCCAGCTCGGGCCAAGCCGTGGGCCGGATGGAACCATCCGGCGCCAGGTGGGGTGAGATGTCCTGCAGCGAGGCGTCGTGCCAGCAGGCATGGACCACTCGCAGCCCTTCAAGCTCCAGATAGATCGGTAGCGTCCGGAACCAGTCGACCAGTTCGTCATGAAGGGCGGAGCCCGCACCGACGGCGTTCAGAAAGGCACGATGCTGGACTGTGTTCTTGGCGGAGTGGGTGCGCAGAATTCGCCGTCACGCTCCGGGTGTGGCGTGGCATAGGAAACGGCGTTGAATTCGTGATTGCCCATGACGGCCAGGGCCGCGCCACCCTCCACCATGCCACGCGCCAGTTGCACGCTTTCAAGCTGTTCCGGCCCACGATCAACGAAATCCCCCAGGAAGATCGCCCTGCGTTCGGGGTCCGGTAACAGGTACTATCATGGCGATAGCCCAGCTTGCCCAGCAGGCGTTCAAGAGCAGAGGCATGGCCGTGTATGTCGCCTATCAGATCGTACAGAGCGGTTCTCCTTCATGGGTCCGGCCACAGCTGTGGATTGAAGCTGTTGAAGCGACGGGTGGACTGTCTGCGCGCATGGTCCTGGCCCTCTGCGGCTGGAACGGTGTAATAAACCGGGTCTGATGAATGCCCATCCCCCGTTCATGGGGAAGAGCCGGATGATTGGGGTGCGTGAGCAGCTGGTATTGATGGAGTGAGCCTGGCCGGTTCTCAGGCCTGCTCGTTACCACTTCGTTACCAAGGATGGTGGGCGCGGCTGGGATTGAACCAGCGACCCCTACGATGTCAACGTAGTGCTCTCCCGCTGAGCTACGCGCCCGCACCAGTTCGGCGATGCACGGGATGATCGCCTGCGGTAGGGCGGGCAGATAGCACCCTCGCTGGCGTTTGACAAGTCTCCTCTGCCTTCATTTTCGATGGCCCGAGCATTGTTCATGGAGCGGCCTTCACGCGGCTTCCAGCAGGGCTTCGACCTGGCGGACCAGGTCGCGCAGGTGGAAGGGCTTGGACAGCAGGCGGGCGCCCTCCGGTGCGTGCTCCACCCTGCCGTCGTGCATGGTGACCGCGGCAAAGCCGGTGATGAACATGATCCGGATAGCTGGATGGAGCGCTGCCGCCTGGCGGGAGAGTTCCATCCCGTCCAGCCCCGGCATGACGATGTCTGCAAGCAACAGGTCCACGGGGCGCTTCTTAAGGGTCTCCAGCGCTTCCAGGCCGTTGCCCGTGGCCGCGACAGAGTGTCCGGCCGATCCCAGTGCGCGCACCAGGACTCGGCGCAGACCCGGGTCGTCTTCCGCCAGCAGTATGCGCGCCATGGGTTTCCTGCCTCCACTCCGAGCCGGCGGCCCCGGGCGTCCTGCTCCGGGCAAGGGCTGCTTGTGTCCCGCCTGTCTGTCCTTCCAGCGCGCCGCTTCGGAGCATGACGCCCGGATGTGACGGCCTTGAGAGAGACAGATTAGCGGATTCGCCCCCCATAGGGGAGTCGTATTGCGCCTCGGCGCCAGGAATGACTCGACAGCGGCATGACGGGAGAGCGGCATGATGGGGCTAACGGCCAAAGAAATCGTTGCGAAGTGCCGGCAACATTCGGACATTGAGCGAAGGAATGAGGGATTTTGCGGAGTCAGCATGGACGGCCCGGCCCAGAGGACGGACATAGGCGAGAGCCACGAGGTCTTGCGCCCCAGGCGCCAGTGCCTGCCCCTCGTGGTGGCCTCGCCGCACAGCGGCAGCAGCTACCCGGCCGACTTCCTGGCGCGCTCGCGGCTGGACCCCCTGATGCTGCGTCGCTCCGAGGACAGCTTTGTCGACGAGATCTTCGCCGCGGCACCCGGACTGGGCGTCCCCTTGCTGCGTGCGCTCTTCCCGCGTGCCTATGTGGACCCCAACCGCGAGCCCTACGAACTGGATCCTTCCATGTTCGATGAGCCGCTGCCCGATTACGTCAATTCTTCTTCGCCCCGCGTTGCCGCCGGTCTGGGGACCGTGGCGCGCGTGGTGGCGAACGGTGCGGAAATCTACAAAGGCAAGCTGACTCTGGATGATGCCCTGAGGCGGATCGAGCGCTGCTATCGGCCCTATCACGACGCCTTGGCCGGCCTTCTGGCCGAAACCCGGGCGCAGTTCGGGGCCTGCCTGCTGCTCGACTGTCACTCAATGCCCTCCAGCGCACAGAACTGGGGGCGCGACCCGCGCGTGCCGACGATGGATATCGTGCTGGGGGATTGCCATGGTTCGGCCTGTGCGCCGGAGGTCACCGAATGCGCAACCGAAGTGTTGCGTGCGGCCGGCTATCGGGTGGGACGCAACAAGCCCTATTCGGGAGGCTATGTAACGCGGCACTACAGCCGGCCGCGCGAAGGCCTGCATTGCCTGCAGATCGAGATCAACCGCCGGCTCTACATGGATGAGGCGCGCATAGAGCGCACAGCGGGTCTGGACCGTCTTGCCAAAAGGATGCCGGAACTGATCCGGCACCTTGGTCAACTGGACCTTCAAGGCGCATAGAAGCAGGGCGGGGTGCGCCAGGGCCCTCGCGTGCAAGTCCAAGCGAGAGGCGTCCTGAAAGAAAAAAAGGGCCGTGCGCTATGCACGGCCCCAAGTCTAGGGAGGAAACGCCCTTAGAGACGTACGGCAAACGAAGAAAGTCCTTCATATGCCGCACTGCACAATATAAGGATTTTCCGGGCGCGTGCAAGGGTGAAAATAGTATCTAGTTGGAATACATATATATTCCACTATTAATAGCCGCCAGATAGTGCGTGGTTGCAGAGGCCGTTCTGTGCTGCAACGCACAATTCCGGGCGGCCGCGTATCTGGCTGCTCGGGGCCTAATTTCCTTATGTGGCATGAAGCTTGCTTCACTCCTTCTGTGAATTCACAGGAGGTTCCAAGGTGACCACTTTCGGCAGAGTGACTTTTTCCCTGATGTTTTTGGGGCTGCTTGTCTTCGCAGCCTGGCCGGTCAGAGCCGAGCAGCCGCAGTTTGCGCCCGCCGGTGTCGACTCCGACTGGACGCTCTGTGCGCGCAACATCGCCGAGGCGGAGCGCCTTCTGGGCGTGCCGGCAAGACTTCTGACAGCCATTGCGAAGGCGGAATCGGGGCGGCACAACAAGGAGCTGCGGGCAGTTTTTGCCTGGCCCTGGACCGTCATGGCCGAAGGCAGGGGGCGCTATCTGCCCAGTCGCGCCGCTGCAGTGCGTGAAGTGCGGCAACTGAAGGCCAAGGGGGTTCGCAACATCGATGTCGGTTGCATGCAGATCAACTTGATGTATCACCCGGATGCCTTCGACAGCCTGGAGCAGGCCTTCAATCCGGCCTACAACGTGGCCTACAGCGCGAAGTATTTGATCGACCACTACCGCAAATTCAACTCCTGGGAAGCCGCCGTGGGCCGCTACCACTCGGCAACGCCCAAGTACAACCTGCGTTATCGCACCAAGGTCATGGATATCTGGAACAAGGAACGGCAGAAGATGGCCTCTGGCAAGGAGGATGCCCCCCTTCCCGTCCAGCAGGCGTCTCGCAAGACAGACAGCAGCCAGTCGGCACCTGCAAGCAATTTACCCTACACGGCCAAGCCCCATTCGACCCAGCACTTTGCACACTCCTCGCAGATCCAGCCTGGACCAGGCGGGCCCTTCTTCGCACGCTAGAGTTCGCGCCGCGCCTGACTGGGGGAAAAACTTCGCGACAAAAAGCCGGGGGTGAATTGCGGTTCCCGGTGACCAGCGCTATTCTCGCCCGCCCCGGGGAAGACATGTCCCTGATCAGGGGCCATATATATTAGGACAATTCCCATTCGGAAGGGTTAGGAGCGAGAGTATGTCTCAGCCGCGTACGCTGTTCGACAAGATTTGGGACAGCCACGTTGTGGATCAGCAGGATGACGGAACCTGCCTGTTGTATATCGACCGTCACCTCGTGCACGAGGTGACCAGTCCGCAGGCCTTCGAGGGCCTGCGCATGGCCGGTCGCAAGGTTCGCCGCCCGGAAGCCACGCTAGCTGTTCCCGACCACAATGTGCCCACGGCGGATCGCGCCCGCGGCATCGAGGACGAGGAAAGCCGCATCCAGGTCAATACGCTGGAGCAGAACTGTGAAGAGTTCGGCGTTCCCATCTTCCGGATGAACGACGTGCGCCAGGGGATCGTGCACATCATCGGTCCGGAGCAGGGTCTCACCCAGCCCGGCATGACCATTGTCTGCGGCGACAGCCATACCTCCACCCATGGCGCCTTCGGGGCGCTGGCCTTCGGCATCGGCACCAGCGAGGTCGAACACGTCCTGGCCACCCAGACCCTCTATCAGACCCATGCCAAGAACATGCGCATCACGGTGGATGGACCGCTGCCCACCGGGGTGACGGCCAAGGACCTGATCCTGGCGATCATCGGCAAGATCGGCACGGCCGGCGGCACCGGCCATGTCATCGAGTATGCCGGCCAGGCGATCCGCGATCTGTCCATGGAAGGGCGCATGACGATCTGCAACATGTCCATCGAGGGCGGTGCCCGCGCCGGCCTGATTGCGCCCGACGATACCACAATCGAATACATCAAGGGACGTCCCTATGCGCCCAAGGGGGCGGCCTGGGAACAGGCCGAGGCCTTCTGGCGCTCGCTGCCGTCCGACGAGGGCGCGCGCTATGACAAGGAAGTCGTGCTCTCGGCTGACGAGATCGAGCCGCTGGTCACCTGGGGCACCTCGCCGGAGGATGTGCTGCCGATTTCCGGTGCCATCCCGCACCCCGAGGATGCACCGAACGAGAACAAGGCCACGGCCATCAAGCGGTCTCTTGAGTACATGGGCCTGACCCCCGGCACCCGCCTGCAGGACGTCGCCGTGGACAAGGTCTTCATCGGCTCCTGCACCAACGGGCGCATCGAGGACCTGCGCGAAGTGGCGCGTGTGGCCGAGGGCCGCCGTGTGGCCGACAGTGTCTATGCCATGATCGTGCCCGGCTCGGGCCTGGTGAAGGAGCAGGCCGAAGCAGAGGGCCTGGACCGCATCTTCCGCGAGGCCGGTTTCGACTGGCGCGAGCCGGGCTGTTCCATGTGCCTGGCCATGAACGCCGACAAGCTGAACCCAGGCGAACGCTGTGCCTCGACGTCCAACCGCAACTTCGAGGGCCGACAGGGCCCGGGCGGACGTACCCACCTGATGAGCCCGGCCATGGCGGCCGCGGCGGCGATTTCGGGTCACCTGAGCGACGTGCGTGAGCTGGCCTGCTGAGCAGGGCGCAAGCGAGAGGAGACAAGACAATGGAAAAGTTCGACAAGCTGACCGCCGTAGCCGCGCCCCTGCCCATGGTGAACGTGGACACCGACATGATCATTCCGGCGCGCTTCCTTAAGACCATCAAGCGCACCGGCCTCTCCGAGGGGCTGTTCTATGCCCTTCGACACGACAAGGACGGCAATCCCAAGGACTTCGTGCTGGATCGGCCGGCCTACAGGTCTGCGCAGATCCTGATCGTCGGCGACAACTTCGGCTGCGGCTCGTCGCGCGAGCACGCGCCCTGGGCGCTGCTGGATGCGGGCATCCGCTGCGTGATCGGTCCTTCGTTTGCCGATATTTTCCACAACAACTGCTTCAAGAACGGCATCCTGCCGATCGTCCTGCCACAGGAGGAGATCGACAAGCTGATGGAAGATGCCGAGCGGGGCGCGAATGCGACCCTGACGGTCGACCTGGAGAACCAGACGATCGAGGGACCCGACGGGGGACGCATCACCTTCGACATCGACCCCTGGAAGAAGCACTGCCTGCTCAACGGCCTGGATGATGTGGGCCAGACCCTGAACAAGGCGGCCGAGATCGACAGCTTCGAGAACACGCAGAAGGCCCGGCAACCCTGGCTCTATGCCTGAGCCAGGCCGGTTCCCCGAACGACACACAACAGACAGGACAAAGTAAGCAAGATGGCAGCCAACAAATCGATTCTGTTCCTTCCCGGTGATGGCATCGGGCCCGAAGCCATGAGCCAGGTACGCCGGGTCATCGATTGGATGGGGCGTGAGCGTTCCGTTTCCTTCGAGCTGGACGAGGACCTGGTCGGCGGGGCGGCCATCGATGCGCACGGCGTGCCCCTGACCGACGCCACCATGGACAAGGCACTGAATGTGGATGCCGTGCTGCTGGGGGCCGTGGGCGGTCCGAAATGGGACGATCTGCCTTTCGAGAAGAAGCCGGAACGCGGCCTGCTGCGCCTGCGCAAGGAGATGGAGCTCTATGCCAACCTGCGCCCGGCGCTCTGTTTCGAGGCGCTGGTCAGTGCCTCCAGTCTGAAGCCGGAAATTGTCTCGGGCTTGGACATCATGATCGTGCGCGAGTTGACCGGCGGGGTCTATTTCGGCGAGCCGCGCGGCATCGAGGAGCTGCCCGACGGACAGCGCCGCGGCATCAACACCCAAGTCTACACGACGAACGAGATCCGGCGCGTGGGCGATGTGGCCTTCGACCTGGCGCGCAAGCGTAGCGGGCGTGTAACCTCCAGTGAGAAGGCCAACGTGATGGAGTCCGGTGTGCTCTGGCGCCAGGAGATCACGAAGCTGCACCAGGAGAAGCACAGCGACATCAAGCTGGACCACATGTACGCCGACAATGCCGGCATGCAGCTTGTGCGCAACCCCAAGCAGTTCGATGTAATCGTCACCGATAACCTGTTCGGCGACCTGCTGTCCGATGTGGCCGCCATGCTGACCGGTTCGCTGGGCATGCTGCCTTCGGCCTCAATTGGTGATGTAGACGAGAGCGGTCGGCGCAAGGCCCTCTACGAGCCGGTGCATGGCTCGGCCCCCGACATTGCCGGGCAGGACAAGGCCAATCCTCTTGCGACCCTGCTCAGCTATGCCATGGCGCTGCGCTATACCTTCGATTTGGCAGAAGAAGCCGACCTGATCGAACAGGCGGTGCAGAATGTCCTCGATGCCGGATTGCGGACGCCCGACATCATGGCCGCGGGCACGAAAGCCGTTTCGACCAGCCAGATGGGCGATGCCGTACTCGCGGAGTTGGAGCGCCTCAACGGCTGATCGCAGTGAGGCGTGATTGCCTCAACTTTGCCGCAAAGTTTACCAATAATGAACGATATCACATCCCCTTCTCGCCGTTAGGCTGTGACGCTTTCCGGGCGAATCAAGGGGGTGTGGAGGTGATTGGTTGCAATTTTGGGACATTATAGGGACCCACCTTGCAATATTCCCGATTGAACCACACCTTGTGCACTAGTCCTTCCCGAGAGGAAGGTAGAAGCAGAATTATAAATCTTCGAACAATGGATTTAAGGGGACTCAACATGTCCAAGTTCGCACGTACATTTGCTATCGTCGGTATCGCGACCCTCAGTGCAACAGGCCTTGCTGCCTGCTCAACTGCTATGAGCGAAGAGGATAAATCTCAGCTCCAGGCTTCCGTTGAGCGAGCTGAACAGGCTGCACGTTCCGCAGAGGACTCTGCTGTTCGGGCAGAATCTGCAGCTGAGCGGGCTGAAGGTGCGGCCGCACGCGCCGACCGTGCTTTCGAAAGCTCGGTTCGCAAGTAAGCCTTACGGCGGCTTGTCAAAGAAAAACCCGGTCCTATTTCAGGGCCGGGTTTTTTGATGTTGGATAGGCGCGGAAGAGGGGTGAGCCCTGCTTACCATAGCGTCTTCACGGCTCGTTCCGCCCAGTCCCGATCAAAGCTCTCGCCATTGATACGTGCATCCGATGCCGCTTCCAGGATATCTCCGGCGCTGGGCAGGCTTTTCGGATCCACCTGGCTGTCGCTGTCCCAGAGTCCGGCCCGCAGGACGGCGCGCGCACATTGGAAGTAGACCGTTTCGACGGAGATCACCAGGGCTGTCTTCGGCAGCTTGTCGTCGATTGCCAGGCTTTCGAGCAGGACTGGATCGTCGGAGATAACCGCCCGTCCGTTCACCCGCAGGGTCGTGCTGCTGCCCGGGATCAGGAACAGCAGGGCCACACGAGGATCGTTCAGGATGTTGCGAAGGGAATCCAGGCGGTTGTTGCCCTTGCGATCCGGCAGGACCAGGGTTCGGTCATCCTGGACCTTCAGGAAGCCGGGCCGGTCGCCGCGCGGAGAGCAATCCAGGCCTTCAGGGCCCGACGTTGCAAGGATTGCAAAGGGCGAGGCCTCGATCAGACGTGCGTAGGGTGCGATGATCCTGTCGGTTTCCTTCAGGCGCGCGGCATCGGAGATGCGTGCATCGTAAAGCGTTTCCAGTTCTTCTATGGTCTCGATGGCCACGTCCGCTCCTGTCCGTCCTGAAAATCAGCCTTCGCACCGGATTGCAGTTGGATAGAGATTACACGTTGACCTGTATCGGGTAACCAGGGCGCTCCATGCCGGCTTTCTCGATGGCCTGCCAATTCAGGCGTCCCTTGTCCTTGCCGGCCGCACGCATGACGCGGTTGATCAGGTTGGCGGGCATTTCGCGTTCGAAATAGCCGCTGATTTCCACCTGGTCGGCCTGCTTCTGGGTGGGGTGAACCTCAAGGTAAAGGGCACTTCCCACCCAGGCGATCTTGACCGGCTCGTCGAGGACCTGCACCCCGGTTCCAATGGGGACAGTGGGGTAAAGTGTCTCGACATCCTCCGGGTACATGCGGATACAGCCGGCACTGGCACGCCGTCCAATGCCATAGGGATTGTTGGTCCCATGGATCAGGTACGCCGGCCAGCCCAGGTAGAGGGCGCGCGTGCCCAGGGGATTCTCGGGACCGGGTGGTACGACGTCTGGGAGCTCCGGCTTTTCGGCCTTGATGGACTCCGGTGGATACCAGGTCGGGTCCTCGGTCTTGCGTTCGATGCGTGTGCTGCCCAGCGGTGTGGTGCGACCCTCGCGGCCGATGCCGATAGGGTAGAAGACGGGCAGGCTGTCGGCTTCCCGGAAATGATAGAGGCGCATTTCCGGAAGATTGATGACAATGCCCTTGGGGTTGACGGGCGGCAGAAGACTCTGTGTCGGCAGAACGATTTCCGTTCCCTCGCCCGGCAGCCAGACATCCACATCGGGATTGGCGGCGCGCAGGGCCACGAAGCCGATGCCCATGCGCGTTGCGATATCCACCAGGGTGTCGTCCTTCCTGGCCTGGTAATGACGAAGTTCTCCCACCAGGCGGCTTTCGGGACGTTCACCTTCTTCAGTGGCGGTGCCGTCAACGGCAAGGGCCTGTCCGGCGGACAGTGCCGTCGAACTCAGGGCGCCTGCAGCAACGGCCCAGGCACTGGCCTGAAGGAAGCTGCGGCGGGAGAAAAATGGCTTATCTTGACGTGCTTGAGGCATGGCATTGTTCCATCTGCATCTCTTGCAAAACAGCGGCAAAGGTCTAAAGTCCAAGCCCCGTTCAGGCGTAAGTTAAATATGGATAAGTTACTATGGGTTACAAGGTGGCAGTTGTCGGGGCAAGCGGCAACGTTGGTCGCGAAATGCTCACGATCCTTTCCGAGCGTGGATTCCCCGCTGACGAGGTCTATGCCGTCGCTTCAGAGCGTTCGGCGGGCAGTGAGGTTTCCTTCGGCGAGGACAAGGTCCTGAAAATCCAGGACCTGGCCAAGTTCGACTTCACCGGTGTCGATATCGCGCTCTTCTCGCCGGGTGGCAAGGTTTCCGAGCAGTACGCGCCGATTGCCGCGCGCGCCGGAACCGTGGTGATCGACAACACCTCGCATTTTCGCATGGATCCTGACGTTCCGCTGGTGGTGCCCGAAGTCAACCCCGAAGCCATTGCCGGCTATGGGCGCAAGAACATCATAGCCAATCCCAACTGCTCGACGATCCAACTGGTGATGGCGCTGAAGCCCTTGCATGAAGTCATGCCCATCGAACGGGTCGTGGTCTCCACCTACCAGTCGGTTTCCGGCAGCGGGAAAGAGGGGATGGACGAGCTGTTCAACCAGACGCGCGCCATCTACGTGAACGACCCCATCAAGAAGGAACAGTTCACCAAGCAGATTGCCTTCAACGTCATCCCGCATATCGATGTCTTCATGGACGATGGCTCGACCAAGGAAGAGTGGAAGATGACGGTCGAGACCAAGAAGATCATGGATCCGCAGATCAAGCTGCACGCCACCTGTGTGCGCGTGCCGGTCTTCATTGGCCATGGTGAGGCCGTGAACATCGAGTTCATGGACGAACTGGGCGAGGATCGCGCCCGCGAGATCCTGCGCGAGGCGCCGGGCATCTCGGTGGTCGATCACCGTGTCGACGAAGGCTATGTCACCCCGGCCGAGTGTGCCGGCGAAGATTCCGTCTTCGTCAGCCGCATCCGCCAGGATCCGACCGTCGACAACGGGCTGGCCCTGTGGGTCGTCTCCGACAACCTGCGCAAGGGCGCCGCCCTCAACACGGTCCAGATCGCCGAGAAACTGGTCGAAAGCTACCTCTGAACGGCGGCAACACCGGAGAAGGATCGGGGACGTATTCTACCCCACCTTTTCCGGCGTGAAGCGTTTGTCCGGGCTCACGAAGCGGTCCTGCGCGGCAATCAGCTGCAGTTCCCGCGTGCCCGCCTGCAATGTGGCTGAAATGATCTCGAAGACAGCCGCCGCCATGGCGGCCAGGCTATCGGGGGCCGAGTGCGTTTTCAGGAAATGCGCCAGGAACAATGCCGTGACGGCGTCACCGGCGCCGTTCGGCGGGATTTCGAGTGGCAGCATGGGCGTACGCACGCGCCAGGCACCTTCGCCTGACACCGCCAGCATTTCGATGGAATCGTCCGGGGTCTCCGAGGTGCGCAGCGAGGTGACCACGACCACTTCGGGGCCCAGGGTGCGGGCCTTGTGAGCTGCCTCGATGGCGTGCTCCAGATCGCTTGGCGTTTCCCCCGTCAGCAGTTCCAGTTCGAACTGGTTGGGCGTGATAATGTCCGCGGCCGGGACAGCACGCTGTTTCATGAAGTCGGGAATTTCCGGCTGCACGAAGATGCCGCGGCCAACATCCCCCATGACCGGATCACAGGTATAGAGTGCCGTCGGTCGGGCTTCGCGAACGCGGTCCACGGTGGACAGAATGGTCTCGCCCAGCTTGGCCGCGCCCAGGTAGCCCGACAGCACCGCTTCGCAGGAGTCCAGCGGCGCGCGCTCGAAAATCCCGGAAAGGACCGAGGAGATGTGCTCGGGCGTGAAGATTTCCCCGGTCCAGCTGCCGTATCCCGTATGATTGGAGAACTGGACCGTGTTGACGGCCCAGACATCGAAACCGAGGCGTTGCAGCGGGAAGACGGCGGCGCGGTTTCCGACGTAACCATAGGCGACATGGGACTGGACGGAGAGTATGCTCATTTGGGACTTTCCAATGGATTGACGATTTTTCTTTCCGGCAAACTTGCTGCAGTGGCCCTGCTTCGGCAAGAATTCCTTTGATTATAAGAACGATCTGTCGGTCAGGTCGCTGAGAAGGCCTCGACAGACCATACGACAAGAGAGGTAGAGCAGAATGACCGAGACCTTCCGCCCGCGCCGCAGTGTCCTCTACATGCCTGGCTCGAACACACGGGCTCTTGAAAAGGGCCGTGGACTTCCGGCGGATGCCCTCATCCTGGATCTCGAGGATGCCGTGGCGCCCGATACCAAGGACGAGGCGCGCGCAAACATCGCCGAGGCCGTAAAGCAGGGTGGCTACGGGCGTCGTGAGATCATCGTGCGCGTCAACGGGCTGGATAGCGATTGGGGACGCGCGGACATCGAGGTCCTGGCGAATTGCGGGGCCGATGCCCTGCTGCTTCCCAAGGTGGAATCGGCGGACATGGTCCAGAAGGCCGAGGCGTTGATGTTGAAGGCCGGGGCGCCGGACAGCGTCGGCCTGATGTGCATGATGGAGACTCCGCGCGGAATCCTGAATGCCGACGAGATCGCACAGGCCAGCAAGCGGTTGACCTGTCTGGTGATGGGAACCTCGGACCTGGTGAAGGAACTGAATGCCGAGCATACCCATCAGCGCCTGCCGGTCCTGACCTCGCTGTCGCTCTGTGTCCTGGCCGCCCGCGCCGCTGGTCTCGCGATCGTCGATGGCGTGCATCTGGACCTGAGCGACGACGCGGGATTTGCCGAGCATTGCCGCCAGGGCCGTGAGCTCGGCTTCGACGGCAAGACGCTGATCCATCCCAAGACCATTGCCAAGGCCAATGAGGCCTTCGCACCCTCCGCCGACGAAGTGGCCGAGGCCAAGCGCATTATCGAGGCCCATGCCGAAGCCGTGCGTGAAGGCAAGGGTGTGGTCGTCCTGGATGGAAAGCTGATCGAGAACCTGCATGTGGAAACGGCCAAACGGAGCGTGGCCCTGGCCGAAGCCATCAAGGAACTGGAGGATCAGGCGGCGTCCTAAGGGCAAAGCCGTACCAGGCTGCAGGACGAACCCAGCAGGCAGAACAGGGAGAAGACCGTGAGTGACAAGGCCTTTCAAGGCAATTTCTTCGAGGATTTCACGCTTGGCCAGGACATCCGGCATGCCACGCCGCGCACGGTGACGGAAGGCGATGTCGCGCTCTACATGGCGCTTACGGGCAGTCGCTTTGCCCTGAATTCCTCTGCGGATTTTGCCGTTTCGCTGGGCCTGGATGAGGCGCCGCTGGACGACCTGCTGGTCTTTCACGTGGTTTTCGGCAAATCGGTGCCGGACATCTCGCTCAATGCCGTGGCCAATCTCGGTTATGCCGAGTGCCGCTTCGGTATTCCGGTCTATCCCGGGGATACCCTGACGGCCTATTCACAGGTGATCGGTCTCAAGCAGACATCCGCGGGCAATACCGGGATCGTCTATGTCCAGACCACGGGGGTGAACCAGCTGGGCGAGCCGGTCCTGGACTTCAAGCGCTGGGTTCTGGTCAACAAGCGCGATCCGGACTCACCGGCGCCGCAAACCCAGGTTCCGGAGCTGGCCGATGCGGTCGCGGCGGAAGACCTGGTGCTGCCCGAAGGCCTCGATTGCAGCGGCTATGACGCCGAGCTGGCAGGCAGTTCACATTTCTGGGAAGACTACGCGGTTGGTGAACGCATTGACCACGGGGACGCCATGACCCTGGAGGAAGCCGAGCACCAGATGGCAACCCGTCTGTACCAGAACACCGCCCGGGTGCATTTCGACCAACTGGCGGCCAACAGCAACCGTTTCGGGCGGCGGATCGTTTATGGCGGCCACGTCATCTCCCTGGCCCGGGCGCTCAGCTTCAATGGCCTGGGCAATGCTTTCCGGATCGCTGCCATCAATGGGGGACGCCATGTTTCGCCCACCTTCGCGGGGCATACGCTTTTTGCCTGGTCGGACGTGCTGCAGAAGATGGAGCTACCTGGACGTGAGGACCTCGCGGCCTTGAGGCTGCGCACCTTGGCAACGAAGGACCGGCCCTGTGCTGATTTCCCCGACAAGGGGGAAGACGGAAAGCCCGATCCCGCCGTTGTCCTGGACCTGGATTATACCGTCCTGATGCCACGGCGCGGATAGCTTTCTGATCTAGCCGGAGTGCCTGGCGCTGGTCTGGACGAGGCCATGCACGAAGCGCAGCTTGCCCATGACAGTCGGCGTCAGCACAAAGGGATAGAGGTCGGGTTGGCCCATGCTGTGACTGAGACTGTTGATGGCAAAGGTCAGGGCAGGCCAGGCCGCGAATATGCGGTCGAAATCCGCTTCCTCGTAGGGGTCGATGTCAAAGGTCCGGGCGAGCTCGGGATCGCGGCCGGTGCGGGGCGCAATCTGCAATTGGAAGGCATGAGCCGTTTCCAGGGTGTCGAGGATATGCAGGTAATGCGCCCAGCACTCGGCGAAGTCCTCCCAGGGATGGGCACTGGCATAGCTGCTGATGTAGTGGTCCTGCCAGTTGGGCAGCGGCCCTCGATTATAGTGGGTCTGTAGCGCTTCAGCGTAGTCCTGGCGCTCGTCACCGAACAGATCGCGAAAGGCCCTGTGCCAGACACCGTTGCGCACCAGCCTTTCCCAGTAGTGATGTCCGATCTCGTGCCGGAAATGCCCGAGCAGGGTGCGATAGGGCTCTGCCATCTGCAGGCGATGGCGTTCCCGGGCCGCATCGTCGGCTTCCGAAATATCCAGTGTGATCAGGCCCTCGGCATGCCCTGTCATGACCTGGGGGGAGTCCCCGAACGGCTCGGGAGCCTGGCCCAGGAAGTCGAAGGCCAGGCCATGCGTGGCATCTTCGCGCCTGTCCACCAGCGGCAGCCCAAGGCGCAACAGGCCGTAGAAGAGCCGGTGCTTGGCACCTTCGATTCTTTGCCAGAGCAACAGGTTCCGCGCATCCGAGAGATCGGGTATCGTCCGGTTGTGCCGGCAGGCGCGGCAGTAGACCTCGTCGCTGCCACGCGGGACAAGCCAGTTGCAGGCGTCATGGGCGGCATTGGCGCAGAAGCGGAAGACCTGGCCAGGTGCGGCCAAGGCTTGCCAGTGGCCGTCGTCTGACGGTGAGAGCGCGCTCAGCGTCGTTGCTTCGGGAATGTAGCCCAGTGCCATGCTGCAGTGTTCGCACCTCGTGTTCTCGAAATAGAGGCGCTGCCTGCAGTTCTGGCACTCGAAGAGCTTCATGCAGGCGCCCTGGCTTGCGGCTGTTCGCGATTCATCTGCCGGATGGTCACCATTTTCTCGCGGCTTTCATCCCAGAGCAGGTACCAGAGCGCGCGCATTGCCTCGCGGAAGTTCAGTTGCGCTGCGCCTTGCAAGGCCGGCAAGGCCTCGTGGCAGCTCTTCAAGCGATAATTCGGGACTCTCGGATTGAGATGGTGAACATGGTGATAGCCGATGTTGCCCGTGAACCAGCGCAGGATGCCGGGCAGGTTCAGAAAGGTCGAGCCCCTGAGTGAAGCTGCCTGCGCACTCCATCGATCATGCCGGAACCATTCGGTGTTCTCGCTGCGATGCTGTACCGAGAACAGCCAGACACCAATGATCGCGGCCAGCACCATGACCGGCAACTGAACCAGGGCAACCCGCTCGAAGCCCAGGAACAGGCCGAGAGCCACGACCAGGCCGACCAGTGCAATGTTCGTCAGGTAAACGCCCCGTCTTTCACGCTGCCAGCTGCGTGGCATGTCAAAGGGCAGGCGGTACAGCAGCAGGAAGATCAGCGGCGGCAGCAGAAGATTGGCGACCAGCGGATGGCGTGCCGTACGGTATACCCAGCGTTGGCGAGGGCTCAAAGCCAGGTATTCCTGGGTGGTCAGGCAGGAGGAATAGATATCCGCTCCGCTCTGGCGGCGGTCCAGGTCGTTCCAGATGCCATGGTGTCCCGCATGCTGGCGGCGCCAGGATGTGTAGGGAGTCAAGGTCAGCAGGCCACAAATGAAACCCGTGACGTTGTTGGCCTTGCGTGAGCGGAAGAAGGAGTAGTGGCCGCAATCGTGCTGTATGATGAAGATGCGGACAAGGAAGAGTGCGGCCAGGGGGGCGGGCAGCAGGGCAAGCCAGTAGGATTGCGCGGCCAGCAGATACATGCCTGCGCAGGTCAGGATGAAGCCCCCGAAAGAGGTGGCTAGCTGGCCCAGGCTTTCATGGAGCGTCGGCGTCTGGAAAGGGGCGGTGGCACGCTGAAGTTCAGCTTGGGTGGGGGAAGTTTTCCCCTGGGTTTCTTCTTGAATCACTGTGGTCTTTCATGGGCTTGTGCTTTGAAGCCACGTCATTTTCCTGCATGTTCCATACCGTGTTTACGGCCGAAAGCGGAAATAACCGTAGAGTCTCTATGTAAATATTATATTCTGGGAATCAATAATGCAGTCCCCATATATTTGATACCGGTGAATTGATGCCGGAAATTACGAAAGAAAATTTCAATGTCCTTCAAAGATTTCTCTTCGAAACAGAAACCGAAACCTGAAGACAAAGCCGAGACGAAGACGGCTGAAGCTCCTGCCGGCACAGGCAAGAGTGGCGGCTCCGGCAAGGAGACCAAGCCCGCCGGCTAATACCTGCCAGCTGATGCTCGCCAGTTGAAGCTCTGCGCTTGCCCGTGCCCGACTGTCCGGTGGTGCGATCACTGCCGGACAGAGAGGTTTGTGGGCCTAACCGACTCTGCAAGGAAAACAGGACATGACCTTCTTCCAGCCCGTGGGCGAGAGCCCGTCGGGAGACAAGCCAAATATGGCCGATGGCAAGACCAGGCAATGCCTGCGTTGCCACGTCTCTTTCGAAAGTGAATGGGCAGGAGAACGCATCTGCGTTCGCTGCAAGGGGACCCGGAGTTGGCGCAATGGGGCCCCGGTGCAAAGCTTCTCGACGAGCGGGAGAAGCTAGAGCAGGCAGATCTGCCACTCAAGGTTGATAGACTGTTCTGAAAGGAGGCTCCCGCAGTCGCCGGTCCCTTGCTCGCTGGAGGCAAAGGGCGTAAACAGCCCGTGAATTTCACAAGGGCGGGTTGCCCGACCACAGCTTTCGAGGAGTCGTCTCATGGCACGAAGCAAAATTGCACTTATCGGCGCAGGCAATATTGGCGGTACGCTGGCGTTGCTCGCTGGCCTCAAGGAACTGGGCGACGTGGTGCTCTTCGACATTGCCGAAGGCCTTCCCCAGGGCAAGGCGCTGGATATCGCGCAGTCTGCGCCGGTCGAGGGGTTCGATGCAAAGCTGAAGGGTGCCAACTCCTATGCCGACATCGAAGGCGCCGATGTGGTGATCGTCACCGCGGGTGTGCCGCGCAAGCCGGGCATGAGCCGCGACGATCTGGTCGAAACCAACATGAAGGTCATGAACTCCGTGGGCGAAGGCATCAAGACCTACGCGCCCGATGCCTTCGTGATCTGCATAACCAACCCCCTGGATGCCATGGTGTGGGTGCTGCGCGAGGCAAGCGGCCTGCCGCACAACAAGGTGGTTGGCATGGCCGGCGTCCTGGACTCCGCGCGCTTCCGTCATTTCATCGCCGAAGAGGTCAAGGTCTCCGTCGAGGACGTGCGCGCCTTCGTCCTGGGCGGTCACGGCGACTCCATGGTGCCCATGACCCGCTATTCCACAGTGGCCGGTATCCCCCTGCCGGACCTGGTCGAGATGGGCTGGATCGATGCCAAGCGTGTCGAAGAGATCGTGCAGCGCACCCGGGACGGTGGCGCGGAGATCGTCGGCCTGCTGAAGAGCGGCTCGGCCTTCTATGCGCCGGCTTCATCGGCAATCGAGATGGCCGAGAGCTACCTGAAGGACAAGAAGCGAATCCTGCCCTGTGCCGCCTACCTCGACGGTGAATACGGTGTCGACGGCATGTATGTCGGCGTCCCCGTGGTCATTGGTGACGAGGGGGTCGAGCGCATTGTCGAGCTGCAGCTGACCGATGAGGAACGCAAGGACTTCGAGACCTCGGTGGACACAGTGCGCGGCCTTCTGGACACCTGCAAGAAGCTGGCCGGCGGCTGATGCAGCCAGCCTTGGGCAACCCTGACCGGGCGCTGCAAAAGGCGGTCGCGACGGTTGCGTGTTACTGGCAGGGTGATAAAGTGACGCGCGCTTCCGGTGCGCAAGAGGATGTGGCGGGATCGCCCCGCCATGTCGTCACCCGCAGACTGATCACGAACATCACGAACGGACCAGCATGAATATCCACGAATATCAGGCAAAGAGCCTGCTGGCGAAGTTCGGCGTTGCCGTGCCGAAGGGCCAGGTGGCCTATACGCCGGCGGAGGCCGAGAAGGCAGCTGACGAACTGGGCGGCCCCGTCTGGGTCGTCAAATCCCAGATCCATGCGGGCGGACGGGGCGCCGGCCGCTTCAAGGAGGATCCGGATGGCAAGGGCGGCGTCCGGGTCGTCAAGTCCAAGGACGAGGTGCGCGACAGCGCCCAGCAGATGCTGGGCTCTACGCTCGTCACCAAGCAGACCGGCCCCGAGGGCAAGCAGGTCAAGCGACTCTATATCGAGGAAGGCTGCGACATCGCGCGCGAGCTTTACCTGTCGATGCTGCTGGACCGCGCCACCTCGCGTGTCACCATCGTGGCCTCCACTGAAGGCGGCATGGAGATCGAGGAAGTGGCCGCTGAAAGCCCCGAGAAGATCGTCAAGGAGGCGATCGACCCGGCCATTGGCTTCATGCCCTATCAGGGCCGCAAGATCGCCTTTGCGCTGGGCCTGGAAGGCAAGCAGGTCGGCGCCGCGGTCAAGTTCCTGGGCGCCATGTACAAGGCCTTTACCGAGCTGGATGCCTCGCTTATGGAGATCAATCCGCTGGTGGTAACCGGTGAGGGCGGCGTGCTGGCCCTGGATGCCAAGATGAACTTCGACGACAACGCCTTGTTCCGCCACAAGGAAGTGGCCGAACTGCGCGATGAAGACGAAGAAGATCCCATGGAGATCGAAGCCAGCCAGCACGAGCTGAATTACATCAAGCTGGACGGCAACATCGGCTGCATGGTCAATGGTGCGGGCCTGGCCATGGCGACCATGGACATCATCAAGCTCTACGGCGGTGAGCCGGCCAACTTCCTGGATGTGGGCGGCGGTGCCACCAAGGAGCGGGTGACGGCAGCCTTCAAGATTATTCTGTCCGATCCGAACGTCGAGGGCATCCTGGTCAACATCTTCGGCGGCATCATGCGCTGTGACGTCATTGCCGAGGGCGTTGTCGCGGCCGCGCGGGAGGTTTCCCTGCATGTGCCATTGGTTGTGCGTCTGGAAGGCACGAATGTCGAATTGGGCAAGAAGATTCTGGAAGAATCGGGCCTGCCGATCGTTTCGGCCGATGATCTGGCGGACGCAGCCGAGAAGATCGTGAAAGCGGTAAAGGAGGCTGCATAAATGTCAGTACTCGTCGACAAGAACACGCGCGTCATCTGCCAGGGTTTCACCGGCGCGCAGGGAACATTCCACAGCGAACAGGCCATCGCCTATGGCACGCAGATGGTCGGCGGTGTCACGCCGGGCAAGGGCGGTTCGAAGCACCTGGACTTGCCGGTCTTCAACACCGTCAGCGATGCCGTTTCGGAAACCGGGGCCAATGCCAGTGTAATCTATGTGCCGCCACCCTTTGCGGCCGATGCGATCCTGGAAGCCATTGACGGGGGTATCGAGCTGGTGGTCTGCATCACCGAGGGCATTCCCGTCCTGGACATGGTGAAGGTCAAGCGCGCCCTGGCCGATTCCAATACACGGCTGATCGGGCCCAATTGCCCGGGCATCATCACGCCGGATGCCTGCAAGATCGGCATCATGCCAGGGCATATCCACAAGCGCGGCAAGATCGGCATTGTCTCGCGTTCCGGCACCCTGACCTATGAGGCCGTGGCCCAGACCACCGCCACCGGCCTGGGGCAATCCACCTGCATTGGCATTGGTGGCGACCCGGTCAACGGCACCAATTTTGTCGACTGCATCAAGCTGTTTCTGGATGATGACGAGACCGAAGGCATCATCATGATCGGTGAGATCGGCGGCGATGCCGAGGTCGAGGCGGCCGAGTTCCTGAGAGATGCGCCGCGGAAGAAGCCGGCTGCCGGTTTCATTGCCGGCCGTACGGCGCCACCGGGCCGTCGCATGGGGCATGCCGGTGCCGTGATCTCCGGCGGCAAGGACACCGCCGATTTCAAGATCAAGGCCCTGCAGGATGCCGGCGTCCACGTCTCGGAGTCGCCGGCGCACCTGGGACGCACTATGTTAGAGGCACTTAAGGCCGCGTAAGGCCGCGACCCGATCAGAAGGAGAGGCGGCGGGGTCCGCCAGCCGGCCCCCGCCGGAAAATTGCAAGATGGCGCAGCAGAACCCGCACGTTGATACCGCTCTCATCGGCCCGAGCGCAGCAGAGATTGCCGAACTTTACGCCCGTTTCCTGGGAGAGCCCGATAGCCTGGATGCCGATTGGCACGACTTCTTTGGGTCCCTGTCCGAGGAGGCGCGCAGCCTGCTGGACGGGATGGTGGACAAGGCCGAGGGGGCCGGCCCGGCGCCATCCGGAGGCCCCGGGGTTTATTGCGACGATCCAAAGGTGCGTGCAGCCGCGAAGGATTCCATTCGCGCACTGATGCTGATCCGCGCCTATCGTGTGCGCGGCCACCTGGAAGCCAAGCTGGATCCGCTGGGCCTGACGGAGATCGAGCCGCATCCCGAGCTGGATCCCAAGACTTACGGTTTCACGGAAGCGGACTATGACCGCCCGATCTTCATCGATAATGTCCTGGGGCTGGAAACGGCC
Organism: Fodinicurvata fenggangensis DSM 21160; assembly: GCF_000686045.1. Taxonomy (GTDB): domain Bacteria; phylum Pseudomonadota; class Alphaproteobacteria; order Kiloniellales; family DSM-21159; genus Fodinicurvata; species Fodinicurvata fenggangensis. Next base: position 94,310 of record NZ_JMLV01000012.1, on the reverse strand, counting down.
TCGATCCGGGAGATCATGGAGCGCCTGCGGCGTATCTACTGTGGCTCCATCGGTGTCGAGTTCATGCATATCCAGGACCCGGACCAGAAGCGCTGGATCCAGGAGCGCATCGAGGGCGCGGAGCTGAACCGCACGGATTTCACCGAGCGGGGACGTCGGGCCATTGTCGAGCGCCTGGCGGCTGCGGAAAGCTTCGAGCAGTTCCTGAACAAGAAGTACACCGGCACCAAGCGCTTCGGCCTGGACGGCGGCGAGTCCATGATCCCGGCGCTGGAACAGATCGTGAAGCGTGGCGGCCAGTTGGGCCTGAAGGAGGTCGTGCTGGGCATGCCGCACCGGGGCCGCCTGAACGTGCTGGCCAACTTCATGGCCAAGCCCTTCCAGGCGATCTTCAGCGAGTTCCAGGGTGGGGCCGCGCATCCCGAGGATGTGGGCGGCTCCGGGGACGTCAAGTATCACCTGGGCACTTCGACGGACCGCGAGTTCGATGGCAACAGCGTACATCTGTCGCTGACCGCCAACCCCTCGCATCTGGAAGCGGTCAATCCCGTGGTGGCGGGCAAGGTGCGGGCCAAGCAGCAGCAGCACGACGACACCGACCGCACCGAAGTCATGGCCCTGATGATGCATGGCGATGCGGCCTTCGCCGGGCAGGGCCTGGTGCCCGAGACCCTGGATCTCTCGGAGTTGCGTGGCTATCGCATCGGCGGGACGATCCACTTCATCGTCAACAACCAGATCGGCTTCACGACCAATCCGGTGAATGCGCGGTCCGGTCCCTATTGCTCGGATGTCGCGAAGATCATCCAGGCCCCGGTCCTTCATGTGAATGGCGACGACCCCGAAGCGGTGGTCCATGTGGCGCGCATCGCGACGGAATTCCGGCAGACCTTCAAGAAGGATGTCGTCATCGACATGTTCTGCTATCGCCGCTACGGCCACAACGAGGGCGACGAGCCGGCCTTCACCCAGCCGATCATGTACAAGACGATCCGCGACAAGAAGTCGGTGCGCGCGCTCTATACGGAAAAGCTGGTGGAAGAGAAGGTCATCAGCCAGGAAGAGGGCGAGGCTTTCGTCAAGGACTGGTATGCGAAGCTGGAAGAGGAATTCGAGGCTTCCAAGAACTACAAGCCGAACAAGGCGGACTGGCTGGAAGGGGCCTGGAGCGGCTTCAAGGCCGCGCGCGGCTATGATCCGCGCCGCGGCAAGACAGCCGTGCCCAAGAACGAGCTGGAGAAGGTCGGCAAGGCCCTGGTCACGGCGCCGGACGACTTCAACCTGAACCGCAAGATTGCACGTCAGCTCGAGGCCAAGAAGAAAGCGCTGGAGAGTGGCGAAAACATCGATTGGGCCACGGCCGAGGCGCTGGCGTTCGGGACCCTGTTGCTGGAAGGGCATCCGGTACGCATGTCCGGCCAGGACAGCAACCGAGGGACCTTTTCGCAGCGTCATGCCGCCTGGGTCGATCAGGAAACCGAAGAGCATTACAAGCCCCTGGCCCACATCGATCCGGAACAGGCCAAGGTCGAGATCGTGGACAGCCCCCTCAGCGAGATGGGGGTTCTCGGCTTCGAATACGGGTACTCCCTGGCGGAACCGCGTGCGCTGACCCTGTGGGAGGCGCAGTTCGGTGATTTCGTCAACGGCGCCCAGGTGATCATCGACCAGTTCATAGCCTCGGGCGAAGCCAAGTGGCTGCGCATGTCCGGCCTGGTCATGCTGTTGCCGCATGGTTACGAAGGCCAGGGGCCCGAACACTCCTCGGCGCGCTTGGAGCGTTTCCTGCAGCTTTGCGCCGAAGACAACATGCAGGTGGTGAACTGCACCACACCGGCGAACTACTTCCACGTTCTGCGCCGCCAGGTGCATCGCGACTTCCGCAAGCCGCTGGTGGTCATGACGCCCAAATCCCTGCTGCGCCACAAGCGCTGTGTTTCCACCATGGAGGAGTTCACCGGCAAGTCCACTTTCCACAGGGTCCTGCCGGCACCACAGCAGCCGAGCCAGCCCAAGGATGCCAAGCAGGTGGTGCTGTGCAGCGGCAAGGTCTACTACGACCTGTTGGACGAGCTGGAAAAGCGGGAACTGAAGGACATCCACCTGATACGCCTGGAGCAGCTCTACCCCTTTCCGGTGGACGGCCTGGCAGCGGAACTGGAAGCCTACAAGCACTGCGATCTGGTCTGGTGCCAGGAAGAGCCGCGCAACATGGGCGCCTGGTCCACGGTCGAGAGCTTCATCGAGGAAGTGGCCACGGATGTCGGTTTCAAGAACCCGCGCCCGCGGTATGCTGGCCGTCGTTCGGCTGCATCCCCGGCCACGGGCTCGTTCAAGCGCCATGAGGCCGAGCAGGCCCAGTTGATAGATGAAGCCTTGACCAAGGGGCTCAAGCGGACCGGACGCATCGGTACACGGCGTGCGATGGATGAGGAAAAGGCCAAGCAGGCGGCCAAGTAGCGGCGCCTGAGGGATGACACGAAAGCCGGGTGGCCAGGCCCGTCCGGCGTACAAGGGTGGAACGAGGAAAGACATGGCAACCGAAATCAAGGTGCCCACACTGGGGGAATCGGTAACCGAGGCCACGGTGGCCCGTTGGTTGAAAAAGGCGGGCGAGAGTGTCAGTGCGGATGAGCCGCTCGTGGAACTCGAGACCGACAAGGTGACCCTGGAGGTCAACGCGCCAGCCGACGGGACGATCAGCGAGGTCAAGGCCGAGGAAGGCGCGAATGTCGAAGTGGGCGCCGTGCTGGGCCTGATCGGTGAAGGCCAGGCGGCTGCCCCGTCCAACAAGGCCAGTTCCGAAAAGGCCAGTGAAGATAAGAAGGACAGCCAGCCGGCTAAGCAGGAGGCGAAAGCCGAAGAAAAGGCTGCGTCCGCGCCCAGCGACAGCGCCCCTTCAGGCAAGGGCAAATCCGGCAGCGCCGCCTCCGGCAAGAGCGTGGATGTAGTCGTTCCGACCCTTGGGGAATCGGTCTCCGAGGCGACGGTGGCGCGCTGGCTGAAGAAGCCGGGCGAGGCCGTCGAGGCTGACGAGGCGCTGGTGGAACTCGAGACCGACAAGGTGACCCTGGAAGTCAACGCACCTGAGGCCGGCAGCCTGTCCGAGATCCTCGCCAAGGAAGGCACGAACGTCGAGGTGGGCGCTGTCCTGGGCAAGGTTGCCGCCGGCGCGTCTGGCGGCGACTCCGCGCCAGTTGAAGACAAGGAAGAACAGAGCGGAAAGGCTGAACCCGATGGCGGCAAGAAGGCTGCGGATACGGGCAAGAGCCAGCCCGACGCAAAGGCGGATGACGATCAGCACCTGGACCCGAGCGCTGCACCGCGCAGCGGTGAAGGCGGAAAGATCACGGCCGATGATCTCAGGCAGTTCGTGGAGTCCGCCTCGCCCAGCGCCGCCAGTCTGTCACCGGCTGTCGCCAAGCTGGTCGAGGAGAATGACCTGGATCCCGCACGCATCCAGGGGACCGGTCCGCAGGGGCGTATTACCAAGGAAGACGTCCAGAACGTTATCGACGGCAAGACGCAACTGAAGCCGCGCCCCAAGGTGTCGGCCGGTCAGGCGGCACCCGCCGCCGCGGCGCAGCCCTCCAGCCAGTCCGCATCTGCGGAGAGCGGCCCCCGTGAAGAACGGGTGCGGATGACGAAACTGCGTCAGACCATCGCCCGTCGCCTGAAGGAGGCCCAGAACACGGCCGCCATGCTGACCACCTTCAACGAGGTGGACATGGGCGAGGTCATGGCGGTGCGCAGCGAGTTCAAGGAAGCCTTCGAGAAGAAGCACGGCGTGAAGCTGGGCTTCACGTCCTTCTTTGCCAAGGCCGTGGTCGGGGCCCTGAAGGAGCAGCCGACGGTCAATGCCCGGATCGAAGGCGAGGAACTCGTCTACAACAAGTTCTACGACATCGGCATGGCGGTCTCGACCCCCAACGGCCTGATGGTGCCAGTCATCCGGGACTGCGACAGCAAATCCTACGCCGATATCGAGAAGTCCCTGGGCGATGTCGCCGCGCGTGCGCGCGATGGCAAGCTGACCATGGAGGAGATGCAGGGCGGCAGCTTCACGATCACCAACGGCGGTGTCTTCGGCTCCCTGCTGTCCACGCCGATCCTCAACATGCCGCAGTCGGGTATCCTGGGCCTGCACAAGATCCAGGAGCGGCCGATGGCCGTGAATGGCAAGGTGGAGATCCGCCCCATGATGTATGTCGCCATGTCCTATGATCATCGCATCATCGACGGGCGGGAAGCCGTCACCTTCCTGGTGCGCCTGAAGGAACAGATGGAAAACCCGCAGCGCATGCTGCTGGACCTCTGATCGGTCGCGCGGGGTTGTCCGGGATGGCAGGAAGCCAGGATATAGTCGGACAACTGGGTCTCTCGACGAAGGCGCGTGTTTCCTTCATGGGGCGCGCGACCTCGGTTCCGGACCTGTGTGAGGATGCGGAACGGCTCGCCGCCGGGCTTGTCGAACGGAAGGGCTCAGAGGAAGGGCAGGTGACCATATTCATGCCCAACTGCCCCTTGGCCATCACCGCCCTGCTGGCCTGTCTTGCCGCCGGGTATGCGCCGCGCCTGCTGGATCCGCGCGCGGCATTGAATGACCTGAAGCCCCAGTTTGCGGACATCGAGGAGGGCGACCTTATCCTGACCGTGGATCTCTCGGCGGTTCAGGACAGGCTGCTCTCCGTGCTGCCCGAAGGCCGGCAGCCAGAGGTTGCCGTGGCCCGCTTTGCCAGCCAGATGCCCTTTTTCCAGCGCATACTTGCGCCGTATCTGCGTGGCGGCACCTTTTCGCGGGTGCCGGCGCACTCCGCCTTCTATCGGCTGGACAAGCTGATGGGAAAGTCCGGACAGATGACACCTGCACTTTCAAGCGAAAGCGAGATCGTGGTGTCGTCGGGCGCCTGTTCGCTGTCGGCCCTGGTGGAGGAAGCCGGAGCACAGGCGCAAAGCAGGAAAGGGCAGTGCTGGCTGCTGGATCAGCCGCTCACGCGGCGGGACAGCCTGATCGCCGTTCTGGCGGCCATGAGAAAAGGCGCGGAACTGGTTCTGTCTCCGCGCCTTGATGAGGATTCGCTCAAGAAGGTCGAGGCCGCCGCAAAGGCCGACCTGCGGGTTCCAGGCACACGCACATAGGCACGGCCCGGCCCCGCTGGACTGCTTCCTGTTATTTCATGGTCGGCATGACGAATTCAGCCCCGCTGCGAACACCCTTGGGCCAGCGCGAGGTGATCGTCTTCATGCGTGTGTAGAAGCGCACACCCTCCGGGCCGTGGGCATGATGGTCCCCGAAAAGCGAGCGCTTCCAGCCGCCGAAGCTGAAAAAGGCCATCGGGACGGGGATCGGCACGTTCACGCCGATCATGCCGATCTGGGCGCGGTTGGAGAAGTTGCGCGCGGCATCGCCGTCATGGGTGAAGATGGCGGCTCCGTTGCCGTACTCGTGATCATTCACCAGCTTGAGCGCTTCCTCGTAGTCGTTTGCCCGGACCACGGAGAGGACCGGGCCGAAGATCTCCTCCTTGTAGATGCGCATGTCCGGCTTGACCTTGTCGAACAGCGTGCCGCCGACAAAGTAGCCGTTCTCGTAGCCCTGCAGCTTCAACTCGCGGCCATCGACCACAGCTTCCGCACCTTCCTCGATGCCTGAGTCGATGTAGCCGCGCACGCGCTCATAGGCCTCCTTGGTGACCAGCGGGCCCATGTCGGCCTCCGGGTCGTCGAAGGGGCCGACCTTCAGGTTGCGTACCTTCGGTGCCAGGCGCTCGATCAATTCGTCTCCGGCCGATCCAACGGCGACAGCAACGGAAACGGCCATGCAACGCTCGCCGGCCGAGCCGTAACCGGCTCCCATCAGGGCATTGGCAGCCTGGTCCATGTCGGCATCCGGCATGACGACCATGTGGTTCTTGGCCCCGCCCAGGGCCTGGACACGCTTATTGTGCGCCGTGCCGGTGTGATAGACGTACTCGGCAATGCCGGTGGAGCCCACGAAGCTGACGGCCTCGATCTGCGGATGGGTCAACAGGGTGTCGACGGCTTCCTTGTCGCCATTGACGACATTCAGGACGCCATCGGGCAGACCGGCCTGCTTGGCCAGCTCGGCCAGGAACAGCGGCGCGGAGGGATCGCGCTCGGAGGGCTTCAGGATGAAGGTGTTGCCACAGGCAATGGCGACCGGGAACATCCACATGGGCACCATGGCGGGGAAGTTGAACGGCGTGATGCCGGCCACCACGCCCAGCGGCTGGCGCACCGAGTGGGAATCGACATTGGTGCCGACGTTCTCGGAGAATTCACCCTTCAGCAGATGCGGCGCGCCGCAGACGAACTCCACCACCTCGATGCCGCGGGTCACCTCGCCGGCAGCGTCGGCCAGCACCTTGCCGTGTTCGCGGGAGATCAGCTCCGCGATCTTCTGCTTGTTGGCTTCCAGAAGCTCACGGTACTTGAAGAAGACACGGGCCCGGTTGAGCGGCGTTGTGGCGGCCCAGTCCTGGAAGGCCTCCGCGGCATTCTGCACCGCATTGTCCACCTCTGCAGCAGAGGCGAGGGAAAGTTTGCCCGTCACCTCACCTGTGGCTGGGTTGTAGACGTCGCTGGTGCGTCCACTGGTGCCCTTGACCACCTGTCCGCCTATGAAATGGTGCAGTTCCTGTGTCATCCTCTACCTCTGTCGGTTGGCTTCATTTTCCACTCTGAATGGATTGCCGTCAGCTTAGGGAAGGACAGGGGGAATTGAAAGAGTAAGACTGAATTTTCACAGATCCCAGGAGCAGAGTCCGGTTACACTGTCTGCAGGTCCCAAGGGGCCTGTTCGGACAACTCGGCTTTTACCTTTTCTTTATTCGATCTCTCCATTCTGGCATTACGGTCGTCAGAGCAACTCCTGGCCGCACTCCTCCGCCTCATTCATCAGGACAGCCGCAATGCCGGATTCAGAGCTGAAGGAACGCCTTGAAGCCGAACTGGAAAGTTTGCGGGCCGAGCGCAGCACGGTGACCTATCGGGATCTGGCCAAGAGGTTGGACATGACCGGAGGGCAGAGCATACACAGGCTGACGACCCTCCTGGAGGAGACCATGCGCGAGGATCATGCGACGGGACGTCCTCTCAGGGCCGCACTGGTGGTCAGCCGCACGACCGGCAATCTTCCTCAACGCGGGTTTTTTCAGTTGCTACGCCAGCTTGGACGCTATAACGGCTCCGAGCAGGGTGCCGAGGCCCAGGCAGTGCACCAACAGGAATTGGCTCGTCTCTGGGACAATCAGACATCGGGACAAGAGGGGACGAGGGAGTAGCAGTAGCCCATGATTTCGCGCGTATCATCACGGTCACCGGAACTGCTGGAAGCAGGTCTGACGCGGCGCAGCGAGGCCAACTGGCTGGCCATAGAGCTGAGCGGTGCCTGGATCACCGAGACGGTGGCGGCGCGCGAACAGGACATGACGGACCTGGTGAACTCCCAGGATATTCGCTCCTCGCAACACGTGGTGCTGGATCTGTCCGACGTCGAGGCCCTTGATACGGCGGGCGCCTGGGTCGTCGAGCGCACGGCCAACGGCCTGCGCGATCGCGGGTTCCAGGTTGAGGTGGCGGGCGCCGAAGGCGCGCGCAAGGAGCTGTTGGACGTGGTGGCGAAAACCTCCCAGCCAGAAGCGGTGCCACCCGGCATGCGGGGTCTGGGCGGCCTGGTGGAAAGACTGGGGCGGGGGACCGTGGAGCTGGGACGGGATGCGCGAGACCTGCTGTCCTTTCTCGGCCTTTGCATCGTCGCCACGGGGCGTTCGCTGCTTCACCCCAAGCGCCTGCGTATCGTCTCGCTGGTCAATCAGATCGACCAGGTCGGATTTCGCGCTCTTCCCATTGTGGGCCTGCTGGCCTTCCTGATCGGTGTCGTGGTTTCCTATCAGGGCGCGGGACAGCTTGCCCGTTTCGGGGCACAGATTTTCACGGTCAACCTGCTGGGGGTTTCCGTCCTGCGCGAGATGGGAATACTGATCACGGCCATCATAGTGGCCGGTCGTTCCGGCAGTGCCTTCACCGCCCAGATCGGCACCATGAAGGTCAACCAGGAAGTGGATGCCATGCGGACCATCGGCCTGGATCCCGTGGAGATCCTGGTGTTGCCGCGCATCCTTGCCCTGGTCCTGGTCCTGCCCTTGCTGACGGTCTATGCGAATTTCATGGCCCTGCTGGGGGGCGCGGTGATGGCCATGGCCCAGTTGGATATTGATCCGAACCAGTTCATTTCGCAGCTGCATGATGCCGTCTCGGTCGGGTCGTTCTGGGTCGGTATCATCAAGGCACCGGTCTTTGCCTTCGTCATTGCGCTGGTCGGGTGCTTCGAAGGGTTGCGTGTCGGCGGGGACGCCGAGTCTGTCGGACGGCAGACCACCCGTGCCGTGGTCGAGGCCATCTTCCTGGTGATCGTCCTGGATGCCTTCTTCTCGATCTTCTTTACGCTGATAGGAGTCTGAGGCGCATGAGTGAGACGGCCATCAGCGTAAGGGGACTTGAGACCCGCTTCGGGACCAACGTGGTTCACGAGAACCTGGATTTGGATGTCTATCGTGAAGAGGTTCTGGGCCTAGTCGGCGGTTCCGGCACCGGCAAGTCGGTCCTGTTGAATACCATCGTGGGACTGCGCCAGCCCGATGCCGGCCATATAGAGGTTCTTGGCCAGGACATGGCCACGGGGGATGCGAAGACCCGTGCTGCCTTGCGCCGGCGCTGGGGCGTCCTCTTCCAGGACGGTGCCCTCTTCTCGTCCCTGACGGTGCTGCAGAACATCGAGGTCCCGCTGCGCTTCCACACCAAGATCTCGCCAGCATTGCGCCAAGAGTTGGCGGCCGTGAAGCTGTCCTTGGCCGGACTTCCACCCGATGCGGGTCCCAAGTATCCGGGTGAGCTTTCCGGTGGCATGCGCAAGCGTGCGGGTTTGGCCCGTGCACTGGCGCTGGATCCGGATATCCTGTTCCTGGATGAGCCGACGGCAGGCCTGGACCCGATCGGGGCGGCCTCGTTCGACAGCCTGATCGGGGACCTGAGGGCGTCCCTGGGTTTGACGGTGGTCATGGTGACCCACGACCTGGATAGCCTCTACGCCATCTGTGATCGGGTTGCGGTGCTTGTCGACCGGCGTGTAAAAGTCGGGACCATCGAAGAACTGGTACGCGAACCCGATCCGTGGATTCGCGAGTATTTCGGCGGTCCGCGCGGAAGGCAGGCCGGACAGGCCCATGACAGGACCTGACGGGACGGCCGGACAGATAATGACAGGCAGGGCAGGCAGCTGATGGAAACCAAGGCAAACTACCTGACGGTCGGTATATTCGTCCTGCTGCTGTTCGTGGCTGGACTGGGGTTCGCCATATGGCTCGCCGAGAGCAACTGGGACAAGAAGTTCGATCATTACCTTCTGGTTTTCGATGGCTCCGTGACGGGGCTGAGCAAGGACAGCTCCGTGCGCTACAACGGGGTGCGGGTTGGCAGTGTCGACAGCGTTCACCTGAATGACAGTGACCCGAGTAAAGTCGATGTGGTCATTCGTGTGGAAGAGGGCACGCCTGTGCGTGCCGATACAGTCGGCTCCCTGGCCTTCCAGGGCCTGACCGGTGGGCGCTTCATCGAGCTGACGGTCGGTTCGCGCTCGGCCGAACGGCCCCAGAGGCAGTCCGGTGACCGCTATCCGAGATTGAAGACCAAGGCCTCATCAATTGATCAGATCCTGGAAGGGGCCCCCGACATCATGTCGGCGGTCAGCAAGGTCCTGAGCCAGGCCGAGAAGGTCTTCAGCGACAAGAATATCTCCAACGTCTCCATGATATTGGAAGAAGGCGCCTATGCCGCGGGGAATGTGCGGGACGCAAGTGCCGAATTTGCCGATCTGGCACGTGACCTGCGCACGGAAACCGGTAACCTGACGCAGCAGGCGAACAAGACCCTGTTGGCCGTAGAGGCCTTTGCAAAGACGGCTGAAGGGACCAGCAAGTCCGTCGACCCGATGGTCCAGGACTTCCGCAACACCGCCCAGTCGGTCACGGCCGTGGCAGGGCGCCTGGACCAGGTTATAGAACAGAACAGCGGCCCCCTCAGCGAGTTCACCTCATCGGGGCTGGGGGAGCTTTCCTCACTGCTGACCGAATTGCGCAGTCTGACCGGCAATCTGAACCAGGTGGTCACACGCATCGAACGGGATCCGGCCCAGTTCCTGTTGGGCGACCCCCAGTCAGGCTATGAGCCCGAGGGTGACAGACAGTAAGCAGGAAGGATCAGACCAGTGAAACAGCTTCTCTATTCGCGACGCGGTCTCTTGACGGCCGGACTGCTGGGCGGTGTCGGTCTGCTTCCCGGTTGCGGTTCGCTGATTCAGGCTGTCGAGCGGGATGAGCCGCGCCTCTACCGCCTGGATCCCGATCTGACGCTGCCTTCCAGCCAGCCCCGGGTCGACTGGCATCTCGTCATCGCCGATGTGGACTCGGGCTCCGACATGGACAGCCTGAGAATCCCGCTGCAGCAATCGCCGCTTCAGGTGGAATACTTCGCCCGCGCCAACTGGACGAATCACCTGTCCGACATGATCGCCAACCGCATGCTGGCGGCATTCGAGAACTCCGACAGCATACTGAATGTCGGGCGCGAAAGCCTGGCGTTGAGCCCGGACTACCGATTGAGAACCGAAGTTCGCGATTTCCAGGCCGAGTATTTTGACGGTACGCCGCCGGATGTGCATGTGCGGCTTGTCCAGCGCCTGCTGTCGATCCAGGAGAGCAGCGTAGTGGCCACCAAGATCTTCGAGACACGGCAAAAGGCCGAACGTGACAGCATGGATGCGATCATTCGCGGCTTCAACAAGGCCTTCGGCAAGGTGTTGTCAGAGGTCGTTCCCTGGACCCTGCAGCAGGGGGAAAACGATTACCGCGCGCGGCAGAATTCCTGAAGATCCGCGAAGAGTTCGGGGTCGCTGATCAGGCGCGGCACCTTGTTCTGGCCGCCCAGCCGCCCGCGCTTCTTCATCCAGGCCGCGAAGGTCCCAACCGGCAGGGCCCGCACCTCCGGTGCGCCCATACCGACTTCGTTTGACCGGTGGGCGGCATAGTCGTCGTTTTCTTCCGTAAGCAGGCGATCCACTTCCGCGGCGAAACGTTGGTGCTGCTCCCTGTTCGGCAAGCGGTCGAACTCGATGTACAGGCGGTGATGACCCTTGTGGCGGCGGTCGTCCTCGGGAAAAACGGCGCCCATGGAGTAGTCGGTCACCTCCAGGTCGGCGGCTTGGGCGGCCTCGGCGACCGCATTTTCCACCTCTTCCGCGATCAGGTGCTCGCCAAAGGCGGACAGGCTGTAGGAGGTGCGGCCGGTTACGAAGAGGCGCGGTGGCTGAAGGCTGGCAAAACGCACGGTATCGCCGATCAGGTAGGCCCAGGCGCCGGCACAGCTGGTGACCGCGATGGCATAGTTGACACCGGTTTCGACGTTGCCGATCCAGTGGCGGGTCGGAGTGTCCCGATCCAGTTCGTCCAGGGGGACGAATTCATAGAAGACATCGTGATCCAGGTTCAGCCGCAAGCCATCGTGGGGCCCGGCATCGGCAGCGGCGATAAAGGCTTCGCTGGCGGGATAGACTTCCCGGAAAGAGGCCGGCGTATCTGAGAGCAGGCGCTCGAAACGCGCGCGATAGGGCTCGAAATTGACGCCGCCATGGACCAGCAGTTCCAGCTCGGGATAGGGCGTTTGCCCGCCGTTCAGTTCGCGCGCGCGTTCCAGAAGGATCAGCAGCCAGCTGGGCGTGCCGCTGAGGCTTCGAATATCCTGGGTCAGCGAGGCTTCCGCCGTGCGCTCCAGCTTTTCCTCCCAGTCCGAGAGAAGGGCCAGGTCCTTGTCGGGGAAGGCGAAGATATTGCCCCACCAGGGCATTGCACCCGTGATGATGCCGCTGATATCGCCGCTGTAGACACCCGGGACTTCCTCCACCAGGGCCGTGCTGCCGCCCAGCAGGAAGCTCTTGCCGGCAAACAGGCGGCTGTCCGGGTGGGCCTGCAGGTGCCAGGTGATGACGTCGAGGCCCGCCTTGCGGTTGCTGGCCAGCATGCGGTCGGTGACCGGAATGTACTTGGTCTTGCCGGTGGTGGTGCCGGAGGTCACCGCAAACCAGGGGATGCGCCCTGGCCAGGTGATGTTGTCGAGCCGGGGGAAGGACTCCCGCCAATAGAGCTGCCAGAAATCCTCGTACTGGCGCAGCGGAACGGATTTCTGGAAGGCTTCGACGGACCGGATGTCCGCAAAGCCGTGGTCCTGCCCGAAACGCGTGTCCTGCGCCTCCCGGAGAAGCTTGAGCAGGATCTGCTCCTGGCATTTCACGGGGTCCAGTCTGTCCAGGCGGCGCTGGCGCCAGCGTGCATAGAGACGCAGGATCGGTGTCGCATCCATCATGGTTCACCCTAGCACGGCAGCGGACGGGCAATCATCCATCACCCGCCCGGAGTTGCATCCGGCGCGGGAAGTCCTCGACAATCCTTTCGCGGGTCAAGGGCATGCGGATGTAGTCCCCCTGTCGCCAGAGCGGCACCTGGTCCATGAAGTTCGCGCTGCCAAGCCAGCCGTCGTTCCCGCCGAAGAGCACGAAGTAGTTCTCGTCCGGATCCGACAGGTCGGACAGATGCCTGGCCTGCGATCCGTAGCGCGCCGCGTGGCGCGCGTTGACCAGGTCGTGGGCCGTCTTCATGACCGTTTCGCGCGATCCGCCCACGGGGTAGTCGCCATACTCGAAGAAACCCCCGATCACCGGCAGGTTGGCCAGGCTGTGCGCGGCCTTCAGGCGGTGCAGATCGCCCCAGCTCGGATAGGCTTCGGCATCCTCCCGTGCGGCCTGCAGGCTTTCGGACAGGGCCGTCGTGCGCGCTTCGGGCGAGAGGGCGGCCAGGTCCTCTTCCAGGTAGGCCAGAATGTAGTTCCAGCCGTTGACGGCGTCGGCCAGGTCGCTTTCCTTGTCCACGCCCTGGATTCCTGGCCAGAGGTGGTAGAGCAGGCTTTCGAAGACGACGGGGGCCCGCGCTTCGGCCGCGTAGTCGCCATTCCAATCCTCCAGTGGGGCCAGAAAATCCGCGTGCTCCTCGAAAAGTCCGGCACTACGGATGGATCCCAGCAGATAGTTCGACAGGGTCTCGGCCCCCAGGGAACGGGTGTCGCGCTGCAGCTCGGCCAGGTCATCCAGCGTGATGTCGCGCCGCTCGCCCACAAACTGCTGCAGGCGGTCTACGCGCTCGTCCGGACTGAAGAAGTACCCCATTTCGGGACCGGCGTCCGTGGGGCGGTTGTTGGCGGAGGCAAGGAAGCCCTTTTCGGGATTCAGGAGGAACGGCAGGTCCGAGGTGCGGTGAAGCCCCTGCCAGTGGGTGTCCGGATCTTCGGGATCGAGCACCAGGTTGGGCGGCGGGAAGACCTCCCGGATGGGCTGGAAGGTGGCCATGATGTGGCCGATGTTGCCGGCCCGGTCGGCGATCAGCATGTTCTGGGGCGAAAGCGCGAAGCTTTCCAGCGCCGCGCGGAATTCCTCCGGCGTTGTGGCGCGGTTGGCACGCAGAAACGCCGTCAGCTCGTTGCTGGGTTCATGTCCCACCCAGCGCAGCGCCAGGGTCTCGTTCGCGCCGTTGGGCAGGATTTCGGCATCGGTGATGATCGGCCCGTGGGGCGTGCGGCGGACCTGGCGGGTCTCGTCGAACCAGAAGCGCACGGAAATATCGGTTTGCCGGACGTCTATCTCGTCGGCGGGCAGGTCCGAGACATCGTAGAGGTCGCTGCTGGCCGCCCGCATATGCGTGCCGCCCCAGGCCATCTCGGGATTGCGTCCCACGGCGACGAAGGGCAGGCCCGGCACCATCAGGCCGACGGCATGATAGTCGGGAGATTTCAGGCCGGCCAGTATCCACAGGTTGGGCAGATTGAGGCCCAGATGGGGGTCGCTGGCGATCAGGGCGCCACCGCTGGCGCTGCGCTCGGGCGCCACCACCACGGTGTTGCTGCCCGAACGGCTGAGACCGCCCAGGAAGTCGGACAGGGCCTGCTGTTGTGAGCCTTCGCGGAAAGAGACGGTGCCGTTCTGCCCGGCCTCGAGTGCGCGATTCCAGAGACGCTGGAATTCCGGATCGCCGCGTTCGGCCAGCAGGGAGAAATAGACCAGCCAGTTCACATCCGACCCGGCCAGGCGGCCGATGCGCAGCACGTCGCGAACCGTCCAGGGCTCGCTTTCCAGGCCGGCCAGGCCATACTCGGGCGGCGGCTCCTGGCGCTGCGCCTGGTAGTGATTCAGGCCATCGACGAAGGCCTGGACCCAACTGCGGGTTTCCTGCGGCAGGTCGGCCTCGATTTCCTCGGTGGCATATCCGAAATCCAGGATGCGCAGGGCATGATCGATCTCCGTGGCCGGTGGGCCGGCGATTTCGGCCAGCCGGCCGCTGGAGACATGACGCAGCAGGGAGAGCTGTGCGCCGCGCAGATGGGCATGGACCAGGCCCAGGGTGAAGGCCAGGTCATGATTGTTGCCGGCCTCGATATAGGGAACCTGGTGGTCGTTCCAGCGCAGGCTGACCTGCTGCTTCAAGGGCAGGTCCTCCGTCGGAAAGACGGAGAGCCTGTCCTCGGTCGTCCGCTCGTCCGGCCAGAGCGCGTTGCAGCCGCCGGCAAGCAGCAGGATCAGCAGGGGGGCAAGAAGTCTGGTGGCAAGGGGCATGACGGCTCTCGGACGGTTCGGCTTGGGCAGTGCTGCTGGCATCAACCGGAACTGGAGTTAGGTCGACGGCCCCCGCGGTCAAGCTGGCTCATCGCCAAGGATAGCAAAGACAAGTCCCGCCTTGCCGTAGCGGCGCCGGTCGAGCACCTGCAGGCCGTCGGGCAAGGCTTCCGGGTGCTTGCCGTCGGTTTCCGCGACCACCAGGCTGTCGCCATCGATCCAGCCGCTCGTGCGCAAGGCTTCGATGGCGGGGGCCAGCAGTCCCTTGCCATAGGGCGGGTCCAGGAAGACAAGGCCGCAGGCATGCCGTGCGGTGGGCGGGTGCAGGGCATCGCCTTCGCGCAGCTGGCAGGAGGCTGTCAGGCCAAGATTCGCAATGTTCCGGCGCAGCAGGGCCAGGCTGTCGCGGTTCTTGTCCAGGAACATGCATTCGGCAGCGCCGCGGGACAGGGCCTCCAGCCCCAGGGCGCCCGTGCCGGCAAAGGCGTCCAGGACGGAAGCCCCCCGCACCAGGTTGTGGCCTTCACGCAGGCTGCCGCTTTCCAGGATCGAAAAGAGGGCTTCGCGGGTGCGGTCGCTGGTTGGGCGTACGGCATGCCCCTTCGCGGTTTCCAGGGTCCGACCGCGGAGCTGTCCGGCAACGATCCTCATGGCTTCGTCGTGCGCCTGTTCCTGCCGCCTGGTGCACGCTCGGGGCGCGCAGCGGGCTTCTCCCGCACAGGCTGCTTCGTGCGTCCCGGACGGCCCGTCTTTTCCGGCTGTTGTGGCAGGCGGTTGCCCAACTGCTCGCGCAGGATTTTGGTTTGAACCTCCTCGACATGCCCTTCCTTCAGGTTGCCCAGCTGGAAGGGGCCATAGGCAACGCGGATCAGGCGATTGACCTGGTAGCCCAGGTGTTCGCACAGCTTGCGGATCTCGCGGTTCTTGCCTTCGCGCAAGGCGAAGGTCAGCCAGGAATTGCGCCCGCGCGTGGAATCCAGCCTGGCCTGAACGGGGCCGTAGGAAACGCCGTCCACCGTCAGGCCGTCGGCCAGGCTGGCCAGGTCGCGTTCGTTGACGCTGCCGAAGACACGCACGCGATAGCGCCGCAGCCAGCCGGTCGCCGGCAGCTCCAGCTGCCGCTTCAGGCCGCCGTCGTTGGTCAGCAGCAACAGCCCCTCGGAGGTCAGGTCCAGCCGCCCCACGGGCATGACGCGGGGCAGGTCGGCGGGCAGGCCGTCATAGATGGTCTGCCGTCCCTCCGGGTCCTGCGCCGTGGTCAGGATGCCGCGGGGTTTGTGAAGCCGCCAGAGGCGCGTGTGCTCGACGGCGGGCAGCAGCTCTCCATCGATGGTGACGCGCTGGCCGGGACGCACCCGCACCGCCGGTGTCTCCAGGGTCTCTCCGTCCACGGCGACACGTCCCTGGGTGACCAGGGTTTCGGCCTCGCGGCGCGAACAGACGCCGGCACGCGCAATCAGTTTGGCGATGCGCTCACCCTCGGGGGCGCTCTGGGATTCTGTCATGATCTCACTTGTCGTGTTCTAGAAGGCGCTGGCGCGTTCAAAAGGCGCTGGCGCTGTGGCGTCAGATCCGGTTCTCCTCGTAATCCCCGCAGGACAGGCCGAAGGCCGCCAGGCCCTCCTCCAGGTAGTCTGCCAGCTGGGGCATGCCCAGAAGATAATACGCCGTGCGCAGATTGAAACGGTCGGCTGCAGCTTCGATCACATCGGACCACTCCTCGGGTCCGTAGTCGCCGCGCCCGACCCAGGTCAGCGCGATCAACTCGATCTGCTCGTCTTCGGGCAGCGCGGAGATGTAGCCCGCAAGCTCTTCGCCCAGGGGATCGTTGTCGTCATGCCCGTCCAGCTCGTCGAAGGCTTCTTCGTGGTCCAGGTCGAACTCGTCGTCAGTCTCAAGGCTATCGGGGTCGTCGATGAGGTCTTCCTCCTCGAACTCGTGGAACCGCGCGATGATGTAGCAAACCTTGTCGGGATCAATCTGCAGCATCCTTGAGCCTCCGTTCCTTGGGCTGCCATGTTCGGCCTGTTCACGCAGTCCTTGCACCCTTACCTTGATCCTTGACCTGGTGCAATCGCGACGCTTGTCTGAAAGCCGTGACAGCCAGCAAGACAGGATCCGGGCGGCCATGATAGCGCGCAGGGACTACATGAAGAAAGCGCTGGATGAAGCCGCCCGCGGTGCGCGGGCCGGCGAGGTCCCCGTGGGCGCCGTGGTGGTCGCGCCCGACGGGACCATCCTGGCAGGTGCGCACAACCGGGTGGAGTGCGATGACGACCCCACCGCACATGCCGAACTGCTGGCCCTGCGTGCGGCGGCGGCTGCGTCGGGCAGTGCGCGGCTGGCCGATTGCGACCTCTATGTCACGCTGGAGCCCTGTGCCATGTGCGCTCAGGCGATTGCCTTCGCGCGCATCCGGCGGCTCTATTTCGGGGCCTATGACCCCAAGGGGGGCGGTGTCGATCACGGCGCGCGGATCTTCCAGCAACCGACCTGCCATCACCAGCCCCAGGTGGTGGGCGGCGTTCAGGAACAGGCCTGCGGCGATCTGTTGAGGGATTTCTTCCGCGAACGCCGGGCGGCCCAGGCGCGCGACCAGCAGCAATGACAGGGTCCCAAAAGGCGAGAGCCGCGCGGGGCAGCGCGGCTCTCTGGGCAGAAAAGGAAGCAGATGCTAGGGACGGAAAACAGCTTCCATGCTCATAAGCCTGCCGAAAAAGTTTTAAGGAGTGATTAATGGGGGTCGGATTTTTGGCAGTCTAATCGTTCAACACACCTATGTCTGTTTCTTCTGCAAAGACTGAAGTTGGACGAAAAGTGTCAATCTTCTGGTGTAAGTACAGTGCGCGTCTTTGGGAATAGATTGACCTGCCGATGGGTTGCGCTATGCCACCAGGGGATTTGCAGAGCAGGATACTTTCCGGTCATTGCAGCTGTTATCGGAAAACGCACTAGCCTTGGCTTGCCCGAACCAACTGCGCTATTCCGTGAAACCAATCTTCGACTTCGCTTCGTTCTGCGTCTTCCGGGTCGGTTGAAGCGCAGCGTTCTCGCAGTTCGTCTAGCGTCGTTTCCTTGAGTAGGAGGCCGCAGATCACGTGTTTAGGCCTGTTGTGCTTTAAGGTGACGCCGCGCCGAACCTCGGCGGGAAAATGAAATCCTAGCTCGGTCTTCGCTCTCGACAGTTCCTGCCAGAAATCGGTGTCACGCTCAGAAATCTTCCCGAAATCGAGGTCGAGTCCGGGGAGTCGCGTCTCGATATCGACGGGAGTCCCGCATACGCGATCGATAGCGGCTAGATCTAGGTAGTTTTCGATCTCGCGCTTCCGCGTCATCACGACCGCGATAGGCAGACCCTCCCCGTCCTCGTCCCACTTCCTGACGCGTTCCGCTACCTCTGCGGGGATTGCCTTGCCCGGATGGTCGGGTGCCTCCTTGTCTGAGTCGCGCAGGTAGAACTGCGGCAGTCCGAGCGCGTCGAGGTACTCACCGTTCACGATGGATTTCAGCTGGTCTCCGCCCCCACCGAACACGAAGAAAATACGACTCGTTTCGAGCGGTTCTGGCACTGCTCCAGCTTGGTCTAGCTTGCTGGCGATGGTCTCCAGCACCCACACATCCGAATCGCCTTCGACCCAAACGGCGACCTGCGCGTTCTCGCTGGGGATCGCGCTCGGCAGCACACCGAGGCTCGTTGCGGCTTCTAATAGTACGTCCCTGTCCTCTGTGCCGCTTCGGACCCGCGGGGTGGAAGCTCCCGGAGGTCGATCAATGAAGCGGATTGAGTCGATGGGCAGTAATTCCGCAAGGCCCGGAACGTGAGTTGTTAGTAGGACTTGGTCACCCGCCTCGGCTAAAGAGTTGAAGGCCTCTATGATGCTGCGCTGGAAATTCGGATGTTGTGAGGTTTCCGGCTCCTCGATTGCGTAGATTATCGGCGGTTGGATAACACCCTCCGCACGTTCTTGGCGCTTCTTCTCTGCCTCGGCTTGGAAGAATGCCAGTACCACGAGGCGGCGAACCCCGGTCCCCCTTTTGTTCAGGGGCACGTCATCGTCTCCTCGGAGCACGTCTAAGTCGAATGCCTTTGACCATGAGGGAGGCTTGTAATCGGGAACTAAGCTCTGCGCTATTTCTGGGTAGTCTCTTTTTAGTCGCTCTAGCGTCCGGTCGGTTGTTTCTTTCACCTGTTTCTGGACTTGTTCTGTTATAGCTGAAAGTTGCTCTTCCAGTTCCTTGATGGCAGCCTTCAACGTCGCGTCGAGTGGGGATCGAACGGCGGTTTCTTTGTCCCCTCGCACCTGATCCGCCTTAAAGATTGAATAGACTGGGAGGTGCCGGTCATTGAGCTTTTTCCAGATTTTCCGAGCGTCCTGAAAATCGTCACCCTTGTCCTTTGGTCGGTCTAGCTCAACTTCACGGGGCTGTAGTTTGAGTTCGCCGGCTGCTTCTAAGTGACGGTAGATGGCTTGGCGCATGTCCGGGTTCTTCCGTTTATTCGCCTGGAGATCGTGCGCCTCGACGATCTCCTTGAGCTCGTCTCTTTTCTTGAAGAGGAGGTCCTTACCCACTTCGTGTGCTGGAGCGTTAGCCCGCGCGTAGATGCGCTCCACTTCGGCTTTTATCGCCGTCGTCCGCCAAACTTTGTAAATTTCGAGCTTGCCGGAATCGTTGAGCAAGTACTCGTCTTGGAGCGTTGTTTGTGATTGGGCGTCGAGATTGATCTGGTCCGGCAGGTCCCAAAAAATACATCCTACCGTAAATTTGCCGCCGGCCGTTCGGGTGTTTACGTCCTGCGCGTCCACTACGTCGTTAAAGAAGGCATCTAGCGCTTCGAGGACACTGGATTTTCCGACGTCGTTCTCCCCGATCAGTGCGGTGAGCGCGGAAACGCTAATCTCCGTACGTTCATGGTACCCGCGGAATCCCTCCAAGATCACCTTTTCTAGCTTCATCTCTCGCCCCCTCAGCGATTAGGCTGAGAAAGCAGTGTATCACATCCACCGAAAGTTGTTGAAGGGCCTTGAGGTGGAGTATGGGCACTCCGAGAGAAATGATCTGGTAAAGTCGGGCAGAGTCCACAGTCGAGGGAGGGAGTATGAGCGTCAAGAGCTTTGCGACCGAGTTGAAGAAGATTGTCGAGGACGCGAGGGAGAAGGGTACCACTGAGATTAAGGTCGATAATCTGATTGCGTATCTCGATGAGGTCTTGGCCTCTCCTGAGCAGGAGCCGACCGAGTTTCAGCTTGAGCAGTACCGTGCCCAACTCCAGTCGAATCTTGAACACTATAGAGCAACCGAGAACAACCGGCTGGAGATGTTCCGCTCGGTCATTATGTCGGGACAAGAGGCAATCAAGTCGTCCTTTCTCCTGAACGGTGGCGCTTCCGTCGCGCTTTTGGCCTTCATTGGTCACTTGGCGCAGTTTCGGGTTGGGTTGGTCTCGGGGTTCGCTGTTTCCCTTTTGTGGTTCGCTCTTGGGGTCTTGGCTATCGCAGTCGTGTCCGGGGCGGTCTATCTTACCCAGTGGCTCTACGCGAGCGAGCATGGCGCGGCGCGGAAGGCCGGTTTCTGGATGAACCTCCTTTGCATCGCGCTGGGGATCGCATCTTACGCACTGTTCGTGGTTGGGTTGCTGGACGTGTATGGCCGGTTCCGGGGACTTTCATAGAGGGGGGTGGGATTGTCCTGATTGAAATTGTCTTAACTTGGTTGGCAGTTGGTTTCGGCCTTCTCGCCGCGCTGCTTTGGCTTGTCTCGACTCTTAGCCGAGTTCCGCCGGACCCGGACTCGAATGAGTTTCAAATTATCGAAACGGAGCACAGCAAGGAATACGATGTGCTAGAGACCGCCAAGCGGCAGGTAGGGTGCTCGCCCTCTGCGGCTGAAACGGTGTAATAAACCGGGTCTCATGAATGCCCATCCCCCGTTAATGGGGAAGAGCCCCTATGTCTTCGGGTTGGACATTTTGAAAATTGGTGGAGCCGAGGGGAGTCGAACCCCTGACCTCAGCAGTGCGATTGCTGCGCTCTCCCAACTGAGCTACGGCCCCACAAAAGCTGCTGCGCGCCCTGGCTGTATCCGGTGCGTGCGGCGTCGGGAGCGCGGATAATGGTCACGGGCGTGGAGGCTGTCAAGCCTCTGCGTGGCGGTGCTTCAACGGGCTTTTGCGTCCGGGCTGACTCCTTGAAAGACAAGGGAGAAATCCTTGCGGGAGCGGCCTGTCTATGGCTATAGGTGGGGCGCACCCACAGCCAAGGGGGAGTCCCGGCCGCATGCACGCGCTATTTTCCATTCTGGACCTGGTCATCAACATCTACATCTGGATCCTGATCGCCTCGGCGGTGCTGAGTTGGCTGGTGGCCTTCAACGTGGTCAACACCAGCAACCGCATCGTCTACATGATCGGGGATTTCCTCTATCGTGCGACCGAACCGGCACTGGCGCCGATCCGGCGGATCCTGCCCAACCTGGGCGGCATCGATATCTCGCCGATGATCCTGATCCTGCTGCTGATCTTCCTGCGCAACTTGCTGTTCTACGATATCTATCCCGCCCTGACCTGAGGGACGGCCCGGTTCATCGCCGGATCATGGGCAGTGTCGGTGGTGGCGCCGAATGCGACGTTTCCGGGTTGGCCGCAAGGCGCGGGGGCAGGGAAAGTGCTGCGGCACGCTGCACCGCATAGGGCAAGGCTGCATCGCACAGGAATAGAGGAGCAAGCATGACGGACGCCAGCATCATCGACGGCAAGGCCTTTGCCGCCCGCCTGCGTGAACGCGTGGGCCAGGAAGTGACCCGCCTGAAGGACGAGGCCGACCTGACCCCCGGCCTGGCGGTTGTCCTGGTGGGCGAGGATCCGGCCAGCCAGGTCTATGTCCGCAACAAGGGCAAGCAGACCGCCGAGGCCGGCATGGAGTCCTTCGAGCACCGCCTGTCCGCGGAGACCAGCCAGGAGGAACTGCTGGCGCTGGTGGAGGCTCTGAACGCCGACCCACGGGTGAATGGCATTCTGGTGCAGTTGCCCCTGCCGGATCAGATCGATTCGGCGGCCGTGCTCGATGCCATCGATCCGACCAAGGACGTGGACGGCTTTCATGTCATCAACGCCGGACGGCTGGCAACCGGGCAGGATGCGCTGGTGCCCTGCACGCCGCTGGGCTGCCTGATGCTGCTGCGCCATCACCTGGGCGACCTCTCGGGCCAGAAGGCCGTGGTGGTGGGGCGTTCCAACATCGTCGGCAAGCCCATGGCGCAGCTGTTGCTGGGCGACAGCTGTACCGTGACGATCGCCCATTCGCGTACCCGCGACCTGCCGGCCGAGTGCCGCAATGCCGATATCCTGGTCGCCGCCGTGGGCCGGCCCAAGATGGTCAAGGGCGACTGGATCAAGCCGGGCGCCACGGTGATCGACGTGGGCATCAACCGGATCGAGGGTGAGGAAGGCAAGACCCGCCTGGTCGGCGATGTGGATTTCGACGAGGCGGTCAAGGTCGCCGGGGCCATCACGCCGGTGCCGGGCGGGATCGGGCCGATGACCATTGCCTGCCTGCTGGCAAACACCCTGACCGCCGCCTGCCGCGCCAAGGGCCTGCCGGCCCCCGACCTGAAACTTTAGCGGTCCTGAAGCTTTCGCGCGTCTGAGACTTTGGCGCTGGGGTTACGGAGAGACTTCCGGCGCCAGGGTCAGGGCCGGTGCATCGGGCAGGGTCTCCAACAGGGCCAGCCGCTCCTGGTCCGTGTCCGCCCCGCTTACTTCATGTGTCCAGACGCGGAACAGCTTCATGTTATGTGAGCCGAACGAGGTGATCATGGCGCCATCGGCCGCATCCCGGCCGCGGACCATCAAGACGCGGCCGACCCGCGGCGTGTTGTGACGGGCATCGAAGGTGAACCAGCGCCCTTCCAGAAAGGCCTCGAACCAGGCAGAGAAATCGCCGGCCTCGACTGGCGGTGCCTCGATATCGCCCAGGTAGCCGCTGGCATAGCGTGCGGGAATGTTCATGGCCCGGCAGAGCGTGATCGCAAGATGCGCGAAGTCCCGGCAGACACCGGTGGCCTCGCGCATGACGTCCACGGCGGTCTTTGTCGGGCGCCCGAAGTGATAGCCGAAGGTTATGTGATTGTGCACCCAGTTGCAGATTGCCTGGACCCGGGCCCAGCCGGGCGGTGTCTGACCGAACAGCTCCCAGGCGCGCTCGGACAGTTCATCGGATTCGCAGTAGCGGCTGGCGTTCAGATAGCCGAGCACCTCGGGTGGCAGGTCCGGTACGCTGTGCTGGCGGGCGTTCCAGTCGAAGACATCCGGCAGGCCGGAGTTTTCCACGATACAGTCCGACCAGAGCTTCAGCGGGCCGGGCGGTGCGGTGAGGCGGGTCCGGCGGTTGCCAAACTCGTCGATGTACTCCTGAAGGGACAGGTCGGCGTCACAGTGCACGCGATCGTCGCCGATCACGCGGCCTTCGTATTCGGGGTGCCGCGAAAGCGCCAGGATAAGCGGCGTTTCGCTTTTGCACTCAAGGACGATTTCGTGGCCTATGCGGATAAACATGATGGCTTTCTTCGGTTGGTGTCTGGTTTCCGCGCGACGCGCACTCTATGCTGCCCCGATAAAAGCGTCGTGCGGGGCGCCGGCCTGCAGGCGCAGCAAAGAGATTCGGCGCTTTCAACCCTCGGGAGGAACGGCTTGTTACACGCCGCAGCTCAGAAATTCAGCGGGCCATGACCACGCTGCGTATCAATCATCGTACCACATATTCCTATGACGGCCCCGTGACCTTTGGCGCCCATCGCCTGAGAATTCGTCCGCGGGATGGCCATGACATGCGGATTCTGGAGTCGGCTCTGACCGTGACGCCCAAGGCGTCGGTCCATTGGGAGTACGATACCTTCGGGAATTCAGTGGCGCAGCTGACCTTTCATGAGAAGGCGGACAGGCTGGTCATTGCGAGCGACCTGTTGCTGCGACGCTATGGACTGGACGATCCAGAAGCCCGGATAGAGCGCTCCGCCGGTCCCTGGCCCTTTACCTACGAGCCGGAGGAGGCTTTCGATCTGTCACCTCTGCTTCATATCCACAGCCCGCAGGACCAACCCGTGCTCAGGCAGTGGCTGGCAGAACAGCTGCCCGAGCTGCCGGATGGAAGCTTTCAGGTGCTGGACCTGCTCAGCGGCAGGATCCATGAATGCTTTGCCTATCGCCGGCGGGAGGAAAGCGGTGTGCAGTCGCCGGCGGAAACCCTGGCAGCTGGCAGCGGCACCTGCCGGGACTTCGCCTATTTCTTCATGGAGGCGGCCCGTTCCCTGGGGTTCGCAACGCGCTTCGTAACGGGCTATCTTTACGATCCTGCGGAGGCCGAGGAGCAGAACAGCGCCAGCCTGAGCGGCGGTGGTGCGACTCATGCCTGGGCGGATGTCTTCGTCCCCGGCGCGGGATGGATCGAGTTCGATCCGACCAACCAGATCATCGCCGGGCGCAACCTGGTGCGCGTGGCCAGCACCCGCACACCGGAACAGGCCATGCCGGTCAGCGGCAGCTATCATGATGGGGGCTCCAGCTTCCTCTCCATGGAAGTGGAGGTCTCCGTCGTGCGTTCCGAGGAATAGGCCTTCAGCAGCTCGCCGCGGCTGATTTTTCCGTTTCCAACCCTTCGGGCCCGGTCCCGGCCTACTCCATGACGATCTTCGGGGCCGCCTTCTGGGTGCCCTGAAACAGCTTGTCGCGCACCTTGCCGGCGATCTCGGCGAAGGCCTTGGAGTGCGGGCTGTCGGGATTCGAGATGGTAATGGGCCGGCCGCTGTCCGAGGTCTCCCGGATGTCGATGTTGAGCGGGATCTCGCCCAGGAAGTCGCAGCCCAGGCGCTCGGCCTCGGTTTTCGCGCCGCCGTGGCCGAAGACATGGGATTCATGCCCGCAGTTGGGGCAGACGAAGAGGCTCATGTTCTCGATGATGCCGAGAACGGGCACGTCCACCTTGCGGAACATGTTGAGGCCCTTGCGCGCATCCAGCAGGGCGATGTCCTGGGGCGTGGAGACGATGACCGCGCCAGACAGGGGTACCTGCTGGGCCATGGTCAGCTGGGCATCGCCCGTGCCCGGGGGCATGTCCACCACCAGCACATCCAGATCGCCCCACTCCACGTCGCGCAGCATCTGCTGCAAGGCCGATTGCACCATGGGGCCGCGCCAGATCATCGGCGCGTCCTCGGCCACCAGGAAGCCCATGGACATGCAGGTAATGCCATAGTTCTGCATGGGCTTCAGGATCTTGCCGTCCTCGCTCTGCGGCCGGCCGGTGATGCCCAGCATGCGCGGCTGCGAGGGGCCATAGATGTCGGCGTCCAGGATGCCGCACTTGAGGCCCAGAAGGCTGAGCGACAGCACCAGGTTGGTGGCGACCGTGGACTTGCCGACGCCGCCCTTGCCGCTGGCCACGGCGATGATGTGCTTCACGTCGGGGGCCAGTTGGCGGGCCTGCTGTCCGCCCTCCTGGCCGCCCTGCTGTCCGGCGCCATGCTGGTGCGCAGCGCCCTGTCCCTGGTCTGCGGCTGCCTGGCCGGAGGCGGCCTGTCCGGCACCGCGGTGCGCTGTCAGGATGGCGCTGACGGAAAGTACGCCCTTCACCGCTTCGGCGGCCTGTTCGGCCTCCTGGCGCAGGGGTTCCAGTTCTGGACCCTTGGCCGGATCCACCTCGATGGAGAAGCCGACATTCCCGTCCTTCACGACCAGGCCGCTGATCATGCCGCGCTGGACGATGCTCTCTCCACTGTCGGGGTCGCGTACCTGTTCCAGGGCTTCGAGAATGTCGTTTTCGCTGGGTCCGCTCATACTGATCTTTTCCTGTGGCCTGATGGCATGTAGATGGATTTTTTGCCGCGGATACAAGTTGCGGCTTTCTAACAGTGTACCGCGTGATATATGGTCCGCACGTCCGTTTTTATACAAGGGCGGACCGCATGAATGTAGAGGGAGTGAGTGCATATGCCTTGGCAATCGTCCGGCGGTAGCGGTGGCCCCTGGGGTGGCAGCGGCGGCAGTGGCGGCGGCGGCCCGTGGGGGCGCGGCGGAGCTGGCGGCGGCAACAATTCCGGTGGCGGTGGCGGGCAGCGTCCTCCCGATTTCGAAGACATGATCCGCAAGGGTCAGGAGCGCCTGAAGCGGCTGATGCCCGGTGGTTTCGGCAGTGGAAAGGTCATAGGGCTGCTTGTGATCGCCGTCATTGCCGTCTGGTTGCTGTCCGGCCTGTACCGCGTTGAGTCGGATCAGGAAGGCGTGGTTCTGGTCTTTGGTGAGTATATCGAATCGACCGAGCCGGGACTGCACTGGAACTGGCCGGCACCCATCGGCGAGGTCGAGACCCCGTCGGTGGAAAGCATCAATGCCATCGAGGTCGGTTTCCGCACCACCGGTACCTCCGGTGTGTCGCAGGATGATGTGGCCCAGGAAAGCCTGATGCTGACCGGGGACCAGAACATCATCGACATCGACTTCAACGTGGTTTGGCGCGTTTCCAATGCGCGCAAATTCCTCTTCAACATCCGCGAGCCCTTCGAGACCGTTAAGACGGCGGCCGAAAGCGCCATGCGCGACATCATCGGCCAGACCGAGATCCAGCGGGCCCTGACGGAATCCCGCGGCGAGATCGAGGCACAAACACAGGAGTTGCTGCAGTCCATCCTGGACAGCTATGGCTCCGGGATACTGGTTGTGCAGATCCAGTTGCAGAATGTGCAGCCGCCCCAACCGGTGGCCGATTCCTTCAACGACGTGCAGCGTGCCCTGCAGGATCGTGACCGGCTGCGCAACGAGGCGGAAGCCTATCGCAACGACATCCTGCCGCGGGCCCGCGGTGAGGCCCAGCAGATCATCCAGGAGGCCAACGCCTATCGCGAGAGTGTCGTGGCCGAGGCTGAAGGTGAGGCCAATCGCTTCCTGAGCGTCTACGAGGCCTATGCGGAATCCCCGGATACGACGCGCCAGCGCCTGTATCTGGAAACCCTGGAGGAAGTCTATGGCAGTACGGAAAAAATCCTGATGGACTCCGACGGAGCAGAGAACATCGTGCCCTATTTGCCGCTTAATGAATTGAACCGCCGCACGCTGAGCGATGGCCAGCCGGTCCGAACCGACACACCGTCGTCTTCATCCGGCCGCCAGTCCAACCAGTCCGGCCAGTAAGCGAAGGGAGAGAAATCATCATGTCACCACGCTTTCTGCTGCCGCTTGGTATCCTGATCATCATCGCCGGCGTCGCCCTGTTCAGTTCGGCCTACATCGTGCGGGAAACCGACCAGGCCCTGGTCCTGCAATTCGGTGAAGCCAAGGATGTCAATACCGAGCCTGGCCTCTATTTCAAGATACCCTTCCTCCAGAATGTCATCTTCTACGAGAAGCGCGTCCTGAACCTGGACCCGCCGACGGAGCGTGTCCTTCTGGCCGACCAGAAGCCCTTGCTGGTGGATTCCTACGCGCGTTTCCGCATTGCCGATGTCCTGCAGTTCTATCAGGCCGTACGCACGGAGCAGATTGGCGAGGATCGCCTGAACGTCATCGTGAACTCGGCCATGCGTGCCGTGCTGGGTAACGAAACCCTGGCCAGCATCCTGTCCGAGGAACGCACCCGCATCATGACCATGATCCAGGAACAGGTGAATCAGGAAGCCGACAGCCTGGGCATGGAGATCGTCGACGTGCGCATCCGGCGCTCGGACCTGCCGGACGAGACCAGTGAGGCGGTCTACAACCGCATGATCTCGGAGCGTGAACGGGAAGCGGCGGAATTCCGCGCCCAGGGTGAAGAGCAGGCCCAGCGCATTCGTGCCACGGCCGATCGTGAGGCCACGGTCATTCGGGCCGAAGCAACGCGGGAGAGCGAGATCCTGCGTGGTCAGGGCGATGCCGAGCGCACGCGTACGCTCAGCGAAGCCTACGGCCAGGATCAGGCCTTCTTCCGCTTCTACCGCTCGATGCAGGCCTATCGCGAAGGCCTGGGCGGCGACAAATCCACCCTGGTCCTGTCGCCGGACAACGAGTTCCTGCGCTACTTCAACCAGTCGCAGCAGGACGGCGAAACGGCACCGGAGCCCCAGGACGCCCAGTAATGCGGGACGCCCAGTAATGCGGGACTTGCGGGGACAGACGGGCGCTGGCGACAGCGCCCGTCGACGCTCGTGACATGACGGGTGGCGACCTGCTGGTCGGGCTTGGCCTGGTCTTCGTGATCGAGGGCCTGGTGCTGACCCTGTTTCCGAACCTGCCCGAGCGGATACTGGAGCAGATACGTGATCTGCCGCCGGAAGCGCTGCGCTATTCCGGCATGTTTTCCGCCCTTCTCGGTATCTTCCTGATCTGGCTTGCGACCTGAGAGTCCCGGCAGCGGACAAAAATTCTTGGACGGCGGGCTTTCCCCATACTGTTTCCCAAGGCTAGACTGACGGCATCATCCCATTCGGCATGTTGCATGCCGCAGCCAGTGCGAAACAGAACGGAAGTTATCAGATGTTCGACCTCATGAAGGCCAAGGCCCAGAAAAATCCGAGTGGAGCACCCGTCACGATCGCCTGGCCGGTTCCGGCCGTCCTGCAGATCGGGATGCTGCTTATTGTCGGCATGCTTCTGTCGTTTCCTGTCCAGGCACGCTCCGCACCCGAGAGTTTTGCCGACCTGGCCGACGAACTGCTGCCCACCGTGGTCAACATCTCGACCAGCCAGGTGGTCGAGGACAACGGCCAGATCGAGAATTTCGAAGAGCTGTTCCGTGATTTCTTCGAGCGACGCGGCAATGGGGGCGAGGACCCGGACTTCCCGCGTCAACGGCGGACCTCATCGCTGGGCTCGGGCTTCATCATCGATTCGAATGGTTATATCGTGACCAACAATCACGTCGTGGCCGGCGCCGATGAAATCGCGGTGCGCCTGTTCGACAACACAACGCTCGAAGCCGAGATCGTCGGTACGGACGAGAAGACCGACCTGGCCCTGCTGAAGGTCGAGACGGATCGCGACCTGCCTGCCGCCGATTGGGGGGACAGCGATTCCGCCCGTGTCGGGGAGTGGATCCTGGCCATCGGCAACCCCTATGGCCTGGGCGGATCGGTAACCGCCGGCATCATTTCCGCGCGCCAGCGCGACATCAATGCCGGCCCCTACGATGACTTCCTGCAGACCGATGCCTCGATCAATCGCGGCAACTCGGGAGGACCGACCTTCGACATGGATGGACGCGTGATCGGCGTGAACACCGCCATCTTTTCTCCCTCCGGCGGCTCCGTGGGCATCGGCTTTGCCATTCCTTCCGCCATGGCGCGCAATGTCGTCGATTCCCTGAAGGAGCACGGCGAGGTTCGCCGCGGTTGGCTGGGTGTCCAGATCCAGACCGTGACCGAGGAACTGGCCGAAGGCTTGCGGCTTCCGGAAGCAGCCGGTGCGCTGGTTGCCTCGCTTTTCGAGGACGGACCGGCCGACAAGGGCGGCATCCAGCAGGGGGACGTCATCCTGGAATTCGATGGTCGCGAGGTTGCCGATATGCGTGAATTGCCGCGCATGGTGGCGGAGACGCGGGTCGGCAAGGAGGTCGATGTTGTCGTCTGGCGCCGGGGCGAGGAACGCACGCTGACCATAACCCTGGGCGAAATGGACGACGAGGCCCTGTCCGGCCCGGGCTCGGATGACCAGCGTGAACCCCAGCCGGAACCGGAAAGTGGATCCCTGGACGACCTGGGGCTTGAGCTGGGCGGTCTGTCGGAAGAACGCCGGAGCGAGTTCGGGCTTCCCCGGGATATCGAGGGGGTCCTGGTGACTGAGATCGACCCCCGGGGACTTGCCGCGGAAGCGGGCCTGCAGCCGGGAGATGTCATAGCCGAGGTGGACCAGGAGCCTGTCTCGCGCCCGGCCGATATCGAGGAGCATGTCGTGACGGCCCGCCAGGAAGGCTATCGCGTGATCACGCTGCTGATCCTGCGCGCCGACGATTACCTCTGGGTGGCCTTGCCGCTGGGTGAGGAGTAACCGACGCCGGGAAGCTCCCTTGGTTTCCCGGCGGCTTCAGCCCGGCTGTATCTCGGAAGCCTGATAGCCCTGAAGGTAGAGCAGGCCCGTCAGATCGGCGTGATCCAGGCAGGTGTCCATGGCTTCGCGTAGCAGGGGCTTGGGGCGCCAGGCCACGCCCAGGCCCGCTGCCGACAGCATGGCCAGGTCATTTGCGCCGTCTCCCACAGCCACCGCGTCCTGAGTGGAGAGGCCCAGCTCGCGCGTGAATTCCTCGAGGCTGGCCAACTTGGCCTCGCGTCCCAGGATGGGGGGCAGGACTTCGCCCGTCAGCTGCCCATCGCGAATCTCCAGCCTGTTGGCGCGCATCCGGTCGAAGCCGCAGGTCTTGGCGATTGGATCGGCGAAAAAGGTGAAGCCGCCCGAAACCAGGGCACAGAAAGCGCCCTGAGCCTTCATGCTGGCGACCAGGCTGCGGGCACCGGGGTTGAGGGTCATGGCCTGTATCGCCTCATCGAGCACTTCCTGCCGCAGCCCTGCCAGCTTGCGCACGCGCTCGCGCAGGGCGCTTTCGAAATCCAGCTCTCCCTGCATGGCGCGCGCGGTGACCGCTGCGATCTCGTCGCGCAGCCCCAGGCTGTCGGCCAGTTCGTCCAGCATCTCCTCGACGATGATGGTGGACTCCATGTCGGCGATCAGCAGTTTCTTGCGTCGGCCCTTGGCAGGAAGGACGGCGATATCGAAAGGCTGCGCGGCGAATTGCACGCGTAAGGCCTCAAGCGCGGCGGCGGGCTCCGCATCCTGGAAGGGCACTTCCAGGGCAATGCCGTCGGCCAGCCAGTTCGGCCTGTCTGCTGTGGCGCCAAGCTGGGCGAGACCTTGACAGGCGGCTTCGCTATCCTGTTCACGCAAGGGCGTTCCGGCCGGATCGGCCAGCAAAATGGATATCCAAGTCATGAGTCAGGACCCTATAGACAGAGCGCCCGTCGGTCACAAGAGCCTTGTCGAGACGAATGGCGATCATTTGGCGCAGGAAGACCTGCCGCCTGCGGTGATCGTGGCCGGTCCCACGGCCAGCGGGAAGTCGGATTTGGCCATGAAACTGGCCGAGGTCTTCCAGGGAACGGTCATAAATGCCGACGCGCTGCAGGTCTATCGCGACATTCTCCTGCTCTCGGCCCAGCCCGGCAAGGAGGAGCAGGCGCGCGTGCCGCACCGCCTCTACGGTTTTGCTGAAGCCGATACAAGGTTCTCGGCCGCTTACTGGAGCGAACTGGCCGAGCAGGAAATTCAGGCCGCGCGGCTGGACGGGCGCCTGCCGATCCTGACAGGCGGGACGGGGCTGTACCTGAAGGCGCTGGAAGAAGGCCTGGCAACGGCGCCGGCCGTCGCGCCGGAAACCAGGGCAGCAGCCCGACAGCGCCTGGAAGAATTGGGCCGGGATGCCTTTGTCGAGGAGGTCAGGCAGCTGGATCCGGAGATGGCGGGGCGCCTGCATCCCAACGACAGCCAACGCTTGCTGCGGGCCTGGGAGGT
This sequence comes from Fodinicurvata fenggangensis DSM 21160, assembly GCF_000686045.1. Classification (GTDB taxonomy): domain Bacteria; phylum Pseudomonadota; class Alphaproteobacteria; order Kiloniellales; family DSM-21159; genus Fodinicurvata; species Fodinicurvata fenggangensis. Next base: position 63,057 of record NZ_JMLV01000012.1, on the reverse strand, counting down.
GGCCCGGGACACCGGGCGCCCACTGTCCGATTGGCAGCGGGAAACGGCTGTGGCACCTGCGCCCTTTCGCTTCCTCTGGCTGGTCCTGTTGCCGCCGCGCGCGGAGCTGGGCGCCGTTTGTGACCAGCGGTTCCTGAAAATGGTGGACGCCGGTGCGCTGGAGGAGGTCAGGCAGTTGATGGCGTTGGAACCGCCCGAGGATGCCACGATCCGCAAGGCCGTGGGCGTCAGGGAGCTGTCCGCCCATCTGGAAGGAGCGTTGTCCCTGGAAGACGCGATCGAAGCGGCGCAACGCGCCACGCGCCGCTATGCCAAGCGCCAGGAAACCTGGCTGCGAACCCAGGTTCTCAGACATAAAAAGAATGTTCACCTGGAGCAAACGAAATATTATGAAAGCGCAGAAGAGAGAATCTTTTCAATTATTCGTCAGTTTGTGTTGACCCCCCAAGGCTGAGGGTCTAGCTTGCCGACAGTCGGCGGCGCAGGGGCGCGGCGCGGTCCATTTGGGACGCCTGCGCCAATTTCCGTGAAATGCGCAGCCGGCTTGGTTTTTTGGAGCCGAAATGTTTTTCTCGGCAGAAAGCTGTTGCAAGCTTCGCGAGCCGGAATGTGGCCCGTGCAGCGCACAGCTCGAACGCAGGATGAATGGAAGAGACGACATGAGTACGGAAAGCGCACAGAATACCGAACTGCAGAATGGTGCCAGGTTGCTGATCCAGGCCCTCATCGAGCAGGATGTCGAGGTCGTATTCGGTTATCCCGGCGGCGCTGTCCTGCCGATTTATGATGCGCTTTTCCAGCAGAACTCCATTCGCCATATCCTGGTGCGCCATGAGCAGGCGGCCGTGCATGCGGCCGAGGGTTATGCCCGCTCGACGGGCAAGGTCGGCTGTGTCCTGGTGACCTCCGGCCCGGGGGCGACCAATGCCGTGACCGGCCTGACGGATGCCCTGATGGATTCCATCCCCATTGTCTGCCTGACCGGCCAGGTTCCCACCCACCTGATCGGCAACGATGCCTTCCAGGAAGCCGACACCACGGGCATCACACGGCCCTGCACCAAGCACAATTACCTGGTCAAGGACGTGAACGAGCTGTCCCGGCAGGTCCATGAAGGATTCTATGTCGCGCGCAACGGCCGTCCCGGCCCGGTCGTGATCGACCTGCCCAAGGACATCCTGCAGACGAATGGCCGTTATACACCGCGGGCCGAGGTCAAGCATCGCACCTATCGCCCGCAGGTGAAAAGCGAGCCGGCACGCATCCGCGAGGCCGTGAAGCTGATTGCCGAGGCGCGCCGCCCGATCGTCTATTACGGCGGCGGGGTCATCAATTCAGGCGATAAGGCCACGCAGGAACTGCGCAAGTTCGTTCAGACCACGGGCATGCCCTGCACCAGCACGCTGATGGGCCTGGGCGCCTATCCCGGCAGCGATCCCCAGTTCCTGGGCATGCTGGGCATGCATGGCACCTACGAGGCCAACCTGGCCATGTACAACTGCGATGTCATGATCAACCTGGGGGCGCGGTTCGATGACCGCGTGACCGGCAAGCTCTCGGAATTCTCGCCCAATTCCCAGAAGATCCATGTGGACATCGATCCGAGTTCCATCAACAAGTCGGTGATGGTGGACCTGCCGATCATCGGCGATGTGGGCGAAGCGCTGGAGGCCATGAACAAGGCCTGGAGCGAGAATGGCAACAGCCTGGACCAGGAAGGCCTGAAGACCTGGTGGAACCAGATCGAGGAGTGGCGTGCGCGGCACTGCCTTGCCTACCTCCAGGATGGCGAGGAGATCAAGCCGCAGCATGCCATCAAGCGGCTGTACGACCTGACCAGCGACAAGGACGTCTATTTCAGCACAGAGGTCGGCCAGCACCAGATGTGGGCGGCCCAGTACATCAAGTTCGAAGCGCCCAACCGCTGGATGACATCGGGCGGTCTGGGCACCATGGGCTATGGCCTGCCGGCGGCCATGGGTGTGCAGGTCGCGCATCCGGAGTCGCTGGTGATCGATGTGGCTGGCGAGGCCTCGATCCTGATGAACATCCAGGAGATGTCGACGCTGATTCAGCACAAGTTGCCGGTCAAGGTCTTCATCGTGAACAACCAGTGGATGGGCATGGTCCGTCAGTGGCAGGAGTTGCTGCATGGCGGGCGCTACTCGGAAAGCTACACCGACTCCCTGCCGGATTTCGTGAAGCTGGCGGAGTCCTTCGGAGCCACTGGAATCCGCTGCACCAAGGCCTCGGAACTGGACGACGCGATTCGCCGCATGGTCGAAACACCGGGCCCGGTGATCCTGGACTGCTGCGTGACCCAGAACGAGAACTGCTTCCCGATGATTCCGTCGGGTGCGGCGCACTACGAGATGCTCATGGGACCCGACGACCGGGCCGCCAAGCCGATTTCGGAAGAAGGCATGGTCCTGGTCTGAGCCGACCTTTGCCGGCTGGCAGCAGACGCAAGCAAGAAACAATAAAAGACGGTTTGAAATGGCATATGGTCCCAACCCGCAAGTCGGGGAAGAAATCGCGACGCACACGATTGCCGTGCTGGTGGACAACGAGCCGGGTGTGCTTGCCCGCGTCATCGGCCTGTTCTCGGGGCGTGGCTACAACATCGAGTCCCTGACTGTGACGGAGGTCGATCCCGCTGAGCATCTCTCGCGGATCACCATTGTCACCAGCGGGACCCAGATGATCCTGGAACAGATCAAGGCCCAGTTGGGCCGTCTTGTACCTGTTCACAGAGTCAGCGACCTCACTCGCGAAGGTCCGCATGTGCCGCGCGAGCTGGCGCTTGTGAAGGTGGTGGGCACCGGCGAGAAGCGGGTTGAGGCCTTGCGCATTGCCGACGTCTTTCGGGCCCGGGTGGTGGATTCCAGCCACGACCACTTCATCTTCGAGATATCCGGCGACAGTGGCAAGCTGAACGCCTTTACCGAATTGATGGGACCTCTGGGCCTGTCAGATATCAGCCGGACGGGTGTGGTGGCCATCGCGCGCGGCGCCGAGGGTCTTTAGTGCGCTCCTGTGTCGTTGCGGCTGTCGCCGCGGGCAGCTAGAAGGACGGGTATGTTTCACGGCCGTGCTCACGGGGGCGGTCCGATCACAGAAGGGCCAAGACCCAGCGGGCGGAGTGCAGGCCGGTGCACGCGCCAGAGGCTCTTCACATCATCATCGAGTCAGGTGGCATCCCGGTCGACGTCCGGCTGAATCCGGGCAGGCCACCAGAGAGGGAGAAAGCCAACCATGCGCGTTTACTACGATCGCGACGCCGACGTGAACCTGATCAAGGGCAAGAAGATCCTGGTCGTGGGTTATGGCAGCCAGGGCCATGCCCATGCCATGAACCTGCGGGACAGTGGTGTGAAGGAGGTGCGTATCGGCCTGCGTGCCGGATCGCGCTCCGCCCCCAAGGCGGAAGCCGCCGACTTTACCGTCATGACACCGGCCGAGGGCGCCGCCTGGGCCGATGTGGTCATGATCCTGACCCCGGACGAACTTCAGGCCGATCTCTATAACGACGAACTGCACGAGAACCTGAAGGAAGGCGCAGCCATCGCCTTCGCCCATGGCCTGAACGTTCACTTCAAGCTGATCGAGCCGCGCGCCGACCTGGATGTCTTCATGGTGGCGCCCAAGGGCCCCGGCCACACCGTGCGCAGTGAATACGTGCGCGGCGGCGGCGTGCCCTGCCTGCTGGCCGTCGAGCAGAACTCCAGCGGCAACGCCCACGAGATCGGCCTGTCCTATGCCGCGGCCATTGGCGGCGGGCGCGCCGGTGTGATCGAGACCACGTTCCGCGAGGAATGCGAAACCGACCTGTTCGGCGAGCAGGTGGTGCTTTGCGGCGGGCTTTCGGCGCTGATCACCGCCGGGTTCGAGACCCTGGTCGAGGCCGGTTATGCGCCGGAGATGGCCTATTTCGAATGCCTGCACGAGGTGAAGCTGATCGTCGACCTGATGTACGAGGGCGGCCTGGCCAACATGCGCTACTCCATCTCGAACACGGCCGAGTACGGCGACTATGCCTCGGGCTCGCGCATCATTACCGACGAGACCCGGGCCGAGATGCGTGAGGTGCTGGAGGATATCCAGTCCGGCGCCTTCACCCGCGACTGGGTCCTGGAGTGCAAGGCCGGCCAGCCCAGCTTCAAGGCGACCCGTCGCCGCCATGCCGAGCACCAGATCGAGGACGTTGGCGCCAAGCTGCGCGAGATGATGCCCTGGATCTCCGCCAACAAGCTGGTGGACAAGGAAAAGAACTGAAACTGTTCATCGCAGCTTTCGTTTCTGAAAAAGCCGGGCTCGCCCCGGCTTTTTCGTTTCGTGCGCCTATTCGACGGCGTCGCGCAGTTCCAGCAGGCGGACCGTCAGATCATAAAGCCGCAGGCCATCGGAAATGCGGCTGTCGCTCATGTCGACATGCATCAGCCCTTCGGTCAGCGTCACCTCGGCCATGCCTTCGGGCAGGGCCTCGGCCAGGCGCAGGCTCTCGCTGTAGGGAATGACCGGGTCATCGCGCCCATGCAGCAACAGGACCGGGAAATCGACGGCGTCCAGCGGCCGGTCGGCCAGGTTGAGGGCTGAAAGTTCCGCGCGCAGGCTTTCGGGGAGCGCGTCAATGCCTTCCTCCACACGCTCGGGGTCGTCATTCTCCAGCAGAGCCAGGACCGCCCGCCCCTGGGCCGTCAGCTGGGAGTGCACTGCGGCATTGCCGGCGTTCGGGCCTTGAAGCTTGCGTGCGGCCAGTCTGCGCAGGGCCAACACATCTCCGGTATTGTCCAGTCGATCCGCATTGGCCCTAAGGAACAGCCAGCGCGCCTGGGGATGGGGCCGGCCTTCCTGCCAGTCCTGGTCTTCTGGCGTGCGGAAGGCGCCGGTGGTGAAGTAGCGCACCACATTCTCGGTGCTGTAATAGCCTCCGATGGCCAGCATGAAATCCGGCCTGTTCTCGGGTTCGGCTTGGCTGGCCGCGATCAGGGCGGGGCCAGCCGCATAGGAAATCGCAACCAGACCCAGGGGACGGCTTTCTGCACTGGCCTGTTTTGAAAGGCGCATCAGAAGGGAGTCGATGGACGCAATATCCTCGGCCGAGACCTTCAGTTCGCGCAGGTTGGGCAGTTCGGGCACCGTGACCCGAAAACGTGCCTGGGCCAGCAGTTCGGCGAACTCCATCAGCCGCGGATCGTCGCGGCCCTGGGGCGTGACGCCGGGTATGAGCAGGAGGTTCGCCCGCACCTGCTCGTCCGCGCGCTTGTAGACATCGACCTCGAAGTCCCCCTGTTCGCTGTCCAGGCGCCCCGACTCACGCGTGATGACAGGGCTGTCGGCCCGCTGGCTTCCGGAAAAGGAATCCAGCAGCGCCAGCGCCTCGCCGCCACGCTGGGAACAGGAAGCCAGCAGGGCCATGGCCATCATCAGGCCCGGGACCAGGCCCAGGACCAGGAAAGACCGGCGGAGGCGGAAAGACTGCAGCGGCATCATGGTCCAGTCAGCCTGTCACGGGAATGTGGCAGAGGGAAGAAGTGCGCTCAGAACTGCGTGATGACCGTGATGCCGCGCCCGCCGAAATCATCCATCGCCATAAGGGCGGACGGCGCTTCGTCCAGGCTGATCCGTCGCTCGAGCAGTTTTTCCGGCGCAAGGCGACCGCGGCGGATCATTTCAAACATGCTGTCGTAGCGGAAAGCCTGCATGCCGTGGCTGCCCAGAAGTTCCAGCTCATGTGCAACAATGCGATCCATTGGCACCGGCGGGTGCTTCTGGTCGCCAAGAGTCAGGCCCACCTGCACATGCCGACCGCGCCGGCGCAGGCAGGAAACCGAGTTGAACAGCGTTGCCGGATGGCCAAGAGCGTCGAGGGACAGGTGAGCGCCGCCTTTCGTCACCTCCCGAATGTCCTCCGCCACGTCCGGGCTGTGAGCGGCATTGATCGAGGCGACGGCGCCCAGCTCTTCGGCACGGCGCAGCTTGTCTTCGCTGACATCCACGGCCAAGACGCTGGCGCCCAGGGCCGAGGCGATCATGATGGCGGACTGGCCGACGCCCCCGCAGGCATGGACGGCGATCCATTCGCCGGGCTGGGCCCGGCCCTGGTCGACAATGGCGCGGAAGGCCGTGGCGAAGCGACACCCCAGGCTGGCGGCCACCTCGAAGCTCATCTCCTCGGGCAGGGGGATCAGGTTGGTGTCGGCATAGTCGATGGCCACATATTCGGCGAAGGAGCCCCAGGCATTGAAGCCGGGCTGGAACTGCTGCTCGCAGACCTGATGGTTCCCGGAGTGACATTCGGGGCAACTGCCGCAACCGCCCACAAAGGGCAGGGTCACGCGTTCTCCGCCCTGCCAACGGGTGACGCGCGACCCCACGGCGGCCACGGTGCCGGCCAGTTCGTGTCCCGGCACATGGGGCAGAGTCACATCCGGGTCATGGCCCATCCAGCCGTGCCAGTCGCTGCGGCAGAGACCGGTGGCCTGGACCTTGATGACGACGCCATCAGGGGCAGGCGTCGGGTCAGGCAGGTTCTGCACCTGGGGTGGTTTTGCGAAGTCTTCGAAAAGGACGGCTCTCATGAGGGCTCCCTGCTATGGATGTTGACATGGCCTGGAATCTATCCTGTCATCTTGGCAGGCTCCAGCCGCGTGACCAGATTCCCTGTTGTCGCGAAGGTAAATCAGCGTTATTTATATAAACCAGAGCCTTGGGTTAGAGACTGGATAATGTCCGAAGAGCTGCGCACAGAGAATGAACTGCCGAAGTCCGCATCCGCGGATATCGCGGCTGCGCGCGCAACCGATCTGACCGATCTCCGCCTGTCCGGCGGCGCTCTCCTCCTTCTCCTTATCAGCCCCTGAACGCCACAGCCGCGGTGCGGCAAGCGGGCAGGGGACAGTCTGACAAACGAAATTTCCGTGGCCTCGAGCGCAATTGACGCCGGCCTGGAACAAGGAAGAAGGGTTATCATCCATGAGTTCCGTACAGATCAACGAAAAAGACACCAACCGCGTTATCATCTTCGACACCACCTTGCGTGATGGCGAGCAGTCGCCCGGCTGCTCCATGAACCTGGAGGAAAAGCTGGCGGTGGCCAGCGCACTGGAAGAGATGGGCGTCGATGTGATCGAGGCCGGCTTCCCCATCGCCTCCATCGGAGACTTCGAGGCGGTGAATGCCATTTCCAAGCAGGTGCGCAATTCCACGATTGCCGGCCTGGCCCGCGCCACGCCCAAGGACATCGACCGGGCCTGGGAGGCACTGAAGCCGGCGGCCAGCCCGCGCATCCATACCTTCCTGTCCACCAGCCCGCTGCACATGAAGTACAAGCTGCAGATGGAGCCGGAGGACGTCTACGATGCCGTCGTCGAGAGCGTCGGCTATGCGCGCAATCTTTGCGACAATGTGGAGTGGTCGCCCGAAGACGGAACGCGCACCGAACACGACTTCCTGGCGCGCTGTGTGGAAGGCGCCATCAAGGCCGGGGCGCGCACCATCAACATCCCCGACACGGTCGGTTATACCGTGCCGGAGGAATTCGCGGAAATGATCCGCATGTTGATGAACCGCGTGCCCAACATCGATCAGGCCGTGCTGTCGGTGCACTGTCACAATGACCTGGGACTGGCCGTCTCCAACTCGCTGGCGGCCGTGCAGGCCGGTGCACGGCAGATCGAATGCACCGTCAACGGCATTGGTGAACGCGCGGGCAACTGCGCCATGGAAGAGGTCGTCATGGCGCTGCGTACCCGCAACGACGTGATGCCCTATTCAACCGGTATCGACACCACCAAGATCACGAAGGCCTCGCGCCTGGTTTCCACGATCACCGGCTTCTCGGTCCAGCCCAACAAGGCCATCGTCGGTGCCAACGCCTTCGCGCACGAATCCGGCATCCATCAGGACGGCATGCTGAAGAATGCCCAGACCTATGAGATCATGACACCGGAGTCCGTGGGTCTGAACCGCTCCACGCTGGTGATGGGCAAGCATTCCGGCAAGCATGCCTTCAAGTCGAAGCTGGCCGAACTGGGCATCGAACTGGAGGAAAACCAGTTGAAGGACGCCTTCGTGCGCTTCAAGGACCTGGCCGACCACAAGAAAGAGATCTTCGACGAGGACATCATCGCCCTCGTTGACGATGCCGTGGTGCGCCACAACGATCACATCCGTTTCGTCTCGCTGGGTATCCAGTGCGGGACCGAAGGCCCGCAGACGGCAGAGCTGGAAGTCGAGATCGGCGGTGAAAAGCAGAAAGCCAAGGCCGAGGGCAATGGTCCGGTCGATGCAACCTTCGCCGCCATCCGTGAATTGATTCCGCACGAGGCGCAGTTGCAGCTCTATCAGGTCCATGCCGTGACAGGCGGCACCGACGCCCAGGCCGAGGTGACCGTACGCTTGGAGGAGAACGGCAAGACCGTCAATGGCCAAGGCGCGGATTACGACACTCTGGTGGCTTCGGCCCGTGCCTACATCAATGCGCTGAACAAGATGATGGTGAAGCGCGAGAAGACGGAGCCCACGGCCATGACGGCCTGAGCCAACAGGCGGTGACAACTGTGAGACACAAGGCGGCCTCCTTCGGGAGGCCGCTTTTTTTGCAGTGCACCCGACCTCTTGCTTTTGCCGCCCAGAAAAGCTTTCCTTGAAATCGCGCGGGCGGAACGTTATTCGCTAAGACGACGTTAACGTTCTTGCGGCATAAAGGTGCCTGTCACACACACCGCCGCATCTGTTCAGTCTCGAGGGGACCTCACAAGCCTATGATGTCGCGCATTCTCGGCTTCATGTCAGCCGACATGGCCATTGACCTCGGTACAGCCAATACACTGGTCTACGTCAAGGGCCGCGGCATTGTCCTGAATGAGCCATCCGTTGTTGCCATCGCGGAAATCCGCGGCAAGAAGCAGGTGCTGGCCGTCGGCGACGAAGCCAAGCTGATGCTGGGCCGTACACCCGGAAACATTCAGGCAATCCGGCCGCTTCGTGATGGCGTGATTGCCGATTTCGAAGTGGCGGAGGAAATGATCAAGCATTTCATCCGCAAGGTTCATAATCGGCGGTCCTTCACCAGTCCGCAGATTATCGTCTGCGTGCCCTCCGGCTCCACCGCGGTCGAGCGCCGTGCCATTCAGGAATCCGCGGAAGCGGCAGGTGCGCGGCGGGTCTTCCTGATCGAGGAGCCCATGGCGGCTGCCATCGGCGCCGGCCTGCCGGTGACGGAACCCACGGGCTCGATGGTGGTCGATATCGGCGGCGGCACCACCGAGGTTGCCGTATTGTCGCTGGGCGGAATTGTCTATTCGCGCTCGGTACGTGTCGGCGGCGACAAGATGGACGAAGCCATCATCGCCTTTATCCGACGCAACCATAACCTCCTTGTGGGTGAGGGCTCGGCCGAGCGCATCAAGAAAGAGATCGGATCGGCCTGTCCGCCCGAGGACGGCGACGGCGGGACGCTTGAGATCAAGGGCCGTGACCTGATGAACGGCGTGCCCAAGGAACTGGTCATTTCCGAGCGCCAGGTGGCGGAAGCCCTGGCCGAGCCGGTTGGCGCCATCGTCGAGGCCGTGAAAGTCGCGCTGGAAGGCACGGCACCGGAATTGGCGGCCGATATCGTCGACAAGGGAATTGTCCTGACCGGTGGCGGCTCGATGCTGGGCAACCTGGACTATGTGCTGCGCGTGGCAACGGGCCTGCCGGTGTCCCTGGGGGATGATCCCCTGTCCTGCGTGGCCCTGGGAACGGGACGCTGCCTCGAGGAGATGAAGACGCTGAAGAACGTCCTCATCACCATGTATTAACAGTCCTCGTCGTTCGGAGTTCCAGGCCGCTCGGCGCCGACACTCAGATATGCCTTTCAATTTGTTTTGTAATCTCTTACGATTCCGAGATACGGATAGATCCGTAAGGATGGATGTGCCATCCACAGGAGGAGGGTCTTGAAGCACAGGACCGGAACAATGACTCGCATCGCCACGCCTCTCAAGGCTTGGGCGCAGCGTTTCAGTTTCCTCCTGATCATAGGCATGACCTTCGCCCTGATGGTCATGGGCAGTACGGACAACCGGCTCGTCGAGACGCTGAGGACCCAGGTGGTGGACATAACCACCCCCGTGCTGGAGACCCTGGCCAAGCCGGTCAACACAGTCGAACAACTCATTACCAATGTCCGCGAGATCGCGGAATTGCGCCAGATCAATGCCGACCTGCGGGCCGAGAACGAGCGTCTGATGGCCTGGCATCATCGTGCCCAGCAGCTGGAAGCCGAGAATGCGGCCCTGCGCAATCTTCTCAACCTTGTGCCCGAACCCGGCATGCGCTTTGTCACGGCGCGTGTGGTCGGTGACAGCGGCGGGGCCTTTGTGCGCTCTGTCCTGATTGCGGCGGGAGAGACCGCCGGAGTGAGCCGCGGACAGGCCGCCCTGGCGGGCCAGGGTCTGGTGGGCAGTGTGGTCGAGGTGGCCGAGGAGTCGGCGCGTATCCTGTTGCTGACCGATCTGAACAGCCGCATTCCCGTGGCTGTCGGCTCGAACCGCAAGAAGGCCGTCCTGGCCGGAGACAATTCTCCCGAACCTTCGCTGCGCTACCTGGCACCCGATGAAGAGGTGCGGGTCGGCGAAGCCATCATGACCTCCGGTGACGGCGGCGTTTTCCCCTCCGGCCTTCCCGTTGGCGTGATCTCGCAGGTGGACGATACCGGCGCCCGCGTGCGCCTTTACGCCGACTGGCGCGACCCCGAATTCCTGCGCCTGGTGGATTACGAACTGCCTGGACTGATCGCGCCGCTGGTCGAAGGGCAGGACCAGACGGCCGTCAACTGATGCCATGAAGCAGACGGGTCTCTGGTATCGCCTGGACACTGCGGCTCGGGCGATCATTCCCTTCGTGTTGACGCTGATGCTGGTGCTGCTCAGCCTCTTGCCATTCAACACGCCGGATTATGCGCCTGTGGTGCCGTCACTGGCGATGCCGGCGGTCTATTACTGGGCCGTGTTCCGGCCGGACCTGCTGCCGCTCTGGGCCACCTTCCTGATTGGACTGGTCCAGGACCTCCTGACCGGGGTGCCGCTGGGCACCGGGATCATGATGTTGCTGGTCGTGCATCTGGCCGTCATGGGACAGAGGCGGATCTTCACCAATTCCACCTTTCCCATGCTTTGGGTGATCTTCGCGCTGTTTTCCGCGATTGCCTATACACTGGGATGGGGACTGGCCGCCCTGTTGATGCCAATGGTACCATCAGGGGATCCCGTGATGCTGCAGTACGCCCTGACCGTGGCTTCCTACCCTTGCCTGGCCTGGTTGCTGGCACGGGCACAGCAGCTGTTCTTGAATTGAGTGCATGTTGCTTTACAAGATCGAGACAGACATGACAGGCGTCAGTCGATGAGCAGAGCCCGCACCGAGGAACAGAACCGGCAGAAGTCCTTCACGCGCCGTGCCCTGCTGTTGGGTAGCGCGAAGGTTGGTCTGCTGTCTGTTCTGGGCGCACGCCTCTATTACCTGCAGGTGGTCGATGCCGAGCGCTACCGCCTGCTGGCCGAGGACAATCGCATTTCCATGCGGCTGAGTGCGCCGCGGCGCGGACGGATCATTGACCGCAACGGGATAGCGCTTGCCGTGAACAGGCAGAACTACCAGGTCCACCTGGTTGCCGAGCAGGCGCAGGACGTGGACCAGACCCTGGATGCGCTGACCCACATTATTCATCTGGACAGCGAGGACCGTGTCCGCGTAAAGCGGGACATTGCCGCGCGCCGCTCCTTTGTTCCGGTGCGGGTCAAGGACAACCTGACCTGGGACCAGGTCAGCCGGATTGCCGTCAATTCGGTGGAGCTGCCGGGTGTCTTTGTGGAGGCCGGCCAGAGCCGCCACTATCCCTACGGGCCGACCCTGGCGCATATCGTCGGTTATGTCGGTGCCGTCAGTGAACAGGACCTGACGGGGGACCCCGTGCTGGAACTGCCCGGTTTTCGTATCGGCAAGAATGGCATCGAGAAGGTCCATGACGAAGAACTGCGCGGCCGCGCCGGCAATACCCAGGTGGAAGTCAATGCCGTCGGCCGTGTCATGCAGCAGATTTCACGCGTGGAGGGGCAACCCGGTCACGATGTTGAGTTGACGCTGGACATGGGACTTCAGAACTATGCGCACCAGCGCCTGATCGGCGAGCGCAGTGCCAGTGCCATCGTGATGGACGCCTTCACCGGGGATGTTCTGTCCCTGGTTTCGGTGCCCAGTTACGATCCTTCTGCCTTCACGCGCGGGCTGTCCTCCTCGGATTGGCGCAGTCTGGTCGAGGACCCGCTCTCACCCTTGAGCAACAAGGCCATATCCGGCCAGTACGCACCAGGCTCGACCTTCAAGATGGTGGTGAGTCTGGCGGCCATGGAGCATCACATAGGGCCTCAGGAAGAGGTTTACTGTCCCGGCTACATGGATCTGGGTAACCATCGTTTCCATTGCTGGCGGCGTGGCGGTCACGGCCGTATGCATATGCGCGATGCAATCAAGCAGTCCTGTGACGTCTATTTCTACGACATTGCCAAGCGTCTGGGGATTGATGCCATTGCTTCCATGGCGCGGCGCATGGGGTTTGGCCAGACCGTGGGCATCGATCTGCCGAGCGAGCGAACAGGCTTGATGCCGACGGAAGACTGGAAGCTGGCCAACATCGGAGAGCGCTGGCAAGGCGGCGAAACCCTGATCCAGGCCATCGGCCAGGGCTACATGCTGGCAACGCCACTGCAATTGGCCGTGATGACGGCACGCCTGGTCAATGGCGGCAAGGCCATTCGTCCACATGTCACGCGCCGCATCGTGGGCGTCGAGAACATCACAGAGGAGGTCAAGGAGGAATCGCCGGACCTTGGGCTCATGCCCCTGCAGGTGAAGTCGATCCTGGATGCCATGGATGCTGTCTGTAACGAGCAGCGTGGTACGGCCTACTCGGCTCGTATCCACCTGCCGGGCTGGGAAATGGGCGGGAAAACCGGAACCTCCCAGGTGCGTCGCATCACGGCTTCCGAGCGTGCGGCGGGTATCGTGCGCAACGAGGACCTGCCCTGGCGGCGGCGGGACCACGCGCTGTTCGTTGGCTATGCGCCGGTTCACAATCCACGCTATGTCTGTTCCGTGGTGGTCGAGCACGGTGGCGGTGGCGGCTCGGTCGCGGCGCCCATTGCACGTGACCTGCTGATCGAGACGCAAAGGCGCGATCCGATGGATGCCATGCCGCCATCCCCCTTGGCCGGCCTGAAGGAGTAGAGGCATGGCCGGATACAATCTCAGCTTCCGCCGCGCCCCCTCCATGTCGCTGCTGCAGAAACTGCTCCAGGTCAACTGGGCCATAGTTCTGCTGATCTGTGCGCTGGCCGGGGTTGGCGCGGGGATGCTCTATTCGGCGGCCAACGCCAACATGGATCCTTGGGCCGAACGCCATCTCATCCGTTTCGCTGTCTTGCTGGTCCTCTTGATCGGCATCGCCCTCACAGACATCCGCATCTGGTTCAGGTTCGCCTATCCGGCCTATTTCATTACGCTGATTCTTCTGGTGGGCGTTGAATTCAAGGGCACCGTTGGCATGGGGGCCCAGCGCTGGATCGACCTGGGTGTGATCCAGTTGCAGCCTTCCGAGGTCATGAAGGTGACGCTGGTCCTGGCGCTGGCCCGCTATTTCCACAGCCTCTCCCTGGAGGATGTGCGCCGTCCGCTCTATCTGCTGTTTCCACTGTTCCTGGTGCTGGCACCGGCCGGCCTTGTCCTGAAACAGCCGGATTTGGGCACGGCGGCCATGCTTGTCCTGGCGGGCGGGGCGCTTTTCCTGCTGGCGGGGGTGCGCTTGTGGAAGTTCCTGCTGGTTGCAGCAGGTGCAGGAGCAGCGCTTCCCGTGGCCTGGAATTTCCTGCACCAGTACCAGAAGAACCGGGTGCTGACTTTCCTGGATCCCTCAAGCGATCCTTTGGGGGCCGGCTATCACATCACGCAGTCGAAGATTGCGCTGGGCTCGGGTGGCGTTTTCGGGCGCGGCTTCCTGGAAGGCACGCAAAGTCATCTGAACTTCCTGCCGGAGAAGCAGACCGACTTCATCTTCACCATGCTGGCCGAGGAATTCGGCATGGTGGGGGCATTGGGCCTGATCGGCCTCTATCTCCTGGTCTTCATCTATGGTTTTGCCGTGGCCCTGACCAGCAGCAACCACTTCGGGCGCCTGCTGGCCCTGGGGCTGACCGTCAATCTGTTCTTCTATGTCTTCATCAATATCGCGATGGTGATGGGCCTGCTGCCGGTGGTTGGCATCCCGTTGCCCCTGGTGTCCTATGGCGGGACGGCGATGTTGACCGCGATGACGTCCTTCGGCCTGATCCTCTGCGTACGCGTACACCGAGATATCAGCATCCCGCGCCGTGGCCTGCAGGGCGAGGTCGTCTGACCGAGCTGCCCTGTTTCTCAGGAGGCCGGTGACAGGGATGGGGGCGAAAAGGCCGTCACAGGTGGGGCTTCGCCCTCGAACCTTTCCATTTCCACAAGGCAACTCTGGGCGCTGCTGCCCTGGGCCAGGCCAGAGGTTCCGCAATCCCGTGTGAGGACATTGGGATTTCCATGCTTGTCCAGGCTGCCGGCTTCGCCCGGCTGCTGGGGGTCATACCAGGCCCCTGTCGGCAGGCAGATGACACCGGGGCGAATGTCCGCTGTGAGCCTGGCGCCCGCCAGACAGGCGCCGCGATCGTTGAACAGCCTGACCAGGTCGCCATCGGCAATTCCGCGGGTGTTGGCATCCTGCGGGTTTATCAGCACGGCTTCGCGGCCTTGTACCTTGTGCGTGCGGCTGTGCGCTCCCGCATCCAGCTGGCTGTGAAGGCGTGTTCCCGGCTGGTGGGTCAGCAGGTGCAGCGGGAAGCGATCGGCGCGCGGTGCACCCAGCCACTCCTCTCCAGGCATCCATGCGGGATGCGGCGGGCAATCATCCAGCTGAAAGCTTTCTATGCGCTGCGACCAGATCTCGATGCGGCCCGAGGGTGTGGGCAGGGGATTGGTATCGGGATCCCTGCGGAAATCCTCGAACAGGATACGGCGCACACGGCCGGCCTGTTCGCCACCGAACTGCAGGTGGCCCCGCTCGCGCAGGGCCTCATAGTCGGGTATCTGGTTGGATTGCTTGCGAAAGGTCTCGTAGATCTGCTCCAGCCATGCGGCTTCGTTGCGGCCTTCGCTGAAGCTGTCCAGGCAACGCAGCCGCATCGCAAGGCCACAGAAGATGTCGTAATCGTTGCGCGCTGAATCGCGTGGGCTCAGGACCTGTTCCATGAGCACCAGGAAGTCGTCGGCCGAGGATCCGCTCATGTCGTTTCGCTCAAGGGGCGTGGTCGCGGGCAGTACAATATCCGCGTGGCGTGCGGTGGCGGTCCAGAAGGGTTCGTTGACGATAACGGTCTCGGGCTTCTGCCAGGCCTCTACCAGGCGGTTGAGATCCTGGTGATGATGGAAGGGATTGCCGCCAGCCCAGTAGATTAGGCGAATGTCCGGATACTGTCGGGTCTGTCCGTTATAGCTGTAGGGCTTGCCCGGGCTTTCCAGCATGTCCGCGATGCGGGCCACAGGAATGAAACTGTCCACGGGGTTGGGCAGGGGTGGCAGGGTTGGCTGCTTGTGCCGGGCGGCGCCGTTGCCAACGGAACCTACAGCTCCGTACCCCAGGGCAAAACCGCCGCCGGGCAGGCCGATCTGGCCCAGAATGGCGGCCAGAACAATCACCATCCAGAAGGTTTGCTCTCCATGCTCGGCCCGTTGCAGGCTCCAGCTGACGTTCAGCATGGTGCGCGACGACGCCATCTCGCGGGCAAGCTGGCGCAGATCGTTCGCGTCCAGCCCGCTGATTCCAGATGCCCAGTCGGCATCCTTGGGCTGTCCGTCCTGTTCACCTTTCAAGTAGGACAGGAACAGGGCTGCCCCGACGCAATAGCGTTCCAGGAAAGCCGGGTCATGCAGGTTTTCCGTAACCAGCGTATGAGCAAGTCCCAGCATGATGGCCGTGTCGCTGTTGGGACGCGGTGCCAGCCACTGTGCCTCGAGCTCACGGTCCAGGTCTTGAGCGATGGGAGAGATGTTGACGAAACGGCAGCCATTGCGCCGGGCCTGTGCCAGAAGGCCGCGCGTGCGGTGCTGTCCCTGGCCGCCATTCTGGACCTGTGCGTTCTTCAAGGGTACGCCGCCGAAGCAGATCATCAGGTCCGTTTCCTCCGCCACGACGTTCAGCGAGGTAGTGGCAAGCTGTACATCCCCGTAGCGGTGGCCGACGACATGCGGCACGATCACTTCCGCTGCAGCCAGGGAATAGCTGTTGACCGAACGGCTGTAGCCCCCAAGGGCAGACATGAAGCGATGGATCTGGCTTTGCGCATGATGAAAGCGGCCTGCCGAGGCCCAGCCATAGGAGCCGGCATAGATGGCCTGGTTGCCATGGTCCCGGCGCACCCGGTCCAGCTCGCCGGCTACAAGGTCGAGCGCCGTGTCCCAGTCGATCTCCACAAAGGGTTCGGCGCCGCGACGTCCCTGCCCGGGGCCGCCTTCCAGCCAGCCTTTCCGGACAGCAGGCCGACGCACCCGGGTCGGTCCATCGACGGCATCGAGGGACTGTCCAATGGGAGAAGGGTCCGGGTCGAGGGGCCAGGGATGAACCGAGGCGATCCTGTCCGCTTGAGTCTCGATGTCGTAGACACCCCAGTGGGTGGCTGTGCGTCTCGTCTGCTTGTCTGCCATGACGCCTTCGGCTCCGGAAAAGGGGTTTTGAGGAAGGGAACCCTCAAAGACTTTTAATTGTCTTAAAAAGTGCACTGTTCCTGGCCACCTTATTTCCACAGGATGCGGCCCGCAACGCATCTGCTGTCAAAGCCGTCTGCAAAAAATCCCTCCATGCTTTCAAGACTCACCTGCCTGTTCCGGTTCCTCATGCCTCTTTTTGTCTTTGCACTGCCCGCCAAGGCCGCTCAGGTCCACTTGGACAATGGCGATCGCATAACCGGAGAGGTGATCGCGATAGAAGACGGAACACTGGTCCTGGAAACCGGTTATTCCGGCAGAGTGAAGATCGACACGGACCAGATCGAACAGCTGGACAACATGGATGAGAGGGTCGCCCGGCATTGGGAAGAGGCGGAGGGAAGTATGCCGCCTCAGTCCGACAGGGATGCGCGCGAAAGGAAGACGTCTGGGCAGGCCGAAGAGAAGGCCGAGGATGAGTCTCCTTGGAGCGGCTCACTGGAGATCGATCTTGCCGCAGTCGAAGGGACGAACGCGCGTCAGGAGTATCTCGTCGACATGGAAAACTCCTGGGCCGTGGAAGACGACCGACTGGTCCTGAACGTGGACGTGCGTCACGAACGTACCAAGGGGGATACGCTTGTGGACAAGCAGCATGTCGCCACGGCCTACAATCGCTATTTGAGCGAACGCTTCTTTGTGGCTCCGGGCGTTCAGTATCGGCGTGATTCCGTGGCGGATCTTGAGCGTCGCATCACAACGGTCCTGCAGGCAGGCTATGATGTCTTCGACAGTGACCAGCAGAGCCTGACAGTACAGGCCGGCCCTGGCTATCGCCGCGAACGGATCGAGGATGATGGCATGTATGAGGATTATCTCGCGACCTGGGGCGGGAGGTATAACCGGCGCTTGTACAACCTGGTTGAAGGCGTATCCTTTTTCCACGAGCAGAGCGGATCCACGGATGTATATGGGGACACCGGCCGGTTGCTTTTCGAGATGGATACAGGTTTGCGCTACAAGATTTTCGGAGATCTTTACCTGGCCGGCATAATGGAACTCGGGCTGGACAGCGACCCGCGTGGAAGCGCGGATCAATTCGAACGCACGCTGAGACTCCGTTTGGGCTATAAGTGGTAAAGTAGCATGCAGGTCGCGGACGTGCCGCCTCGATCCCATTCTGACGGATTGCAAAGAGCCATCGTGCCCTGTAATTCAGCAGGTTGGGCCGGGTTCAAGCCGGCAATTGGCAGAATAAGCGGGACAGGATAACAGCAAGTATGGCTTCCATAGACTGGCGCAAAAG
Source organism: Fodinicurvata fenggangensis DSM 21160 (assembly GCF_000686045.1). Lineage (GTDB taxonomy): Bacteria > Pseudomonadota > Alphaproteobacteria > Kiloniellales > DSM-21159 > Fodinicurvata > Fodinicurvata fenggangensis. Next base: position 44,987 of record NZ_JMLV01000012.1, on the reverse strand, counting down.
TGCCCTTCTTGGCATTTTCATTATGACTGCAATGCTTCTCGGTATGTCTGCCGGATTGGCGGACGACGAGGAGAGGGAGGACTGGTACAAGGTCCGCCTGTTCGGCTATGTGGAGCCGATTGTCCTGGTGGAGGGCAATATTCAAATGCAGGCACGGCTGGATACCGGAGCCGAAACGACGTCCTTGCACGCCACGGATATCGAGACCTTCGAAAAGGATGATGAAGAGTGGGTGCGCTTCACCACGGAGGGGGACGACGGCAAGAACGCCGAGTACGAGCGAGAGGTTCTGCACACCGTGAAGATTATAGGAGAGGAAAACTCACGTCCGGTGATCATGATGGACGTCTGTCTGGGGAACCTGCAGAAGACTGTGGAAGTCAATCTGAACGATCGCTCCGAGCTGACCTATTCGGCCCTGATCGGTCGCAATTTCATGCAGCCGGGAATCCTCGTGAATGGCACCGAGAAGAACACAAGCACCCCCGATTGTGACCTCGCGGTGCCCGAGTGAGACGCCTGCATCTCTACCTCCTGGTCTTTCTACTTGTTATCACGGGGCTGGGAATCTTTGCCTGGAAGTCCCAGGTCCTCGACTTCCCGATCCTGCCGTCCCAGCGCGCCGAGTCCTGGCGTTTCGAGATCCGTGCCGACCTGGAGCTTGACGGAGAGCCGGCCATCTTCTCGACCTATGTGCCGCAGACCCAGGGACTTTTCGGAATCACTGACGAGACCTATCTGTCCAGCGGTTTCGGACTGACGCGGACCACCGACGATCTTGGGAACGAACTGGCTGTCTGGTCGGTGCGCGACCGTTCCGGTCCTGCGACCCTCATCTATCAAGCGGATATCTATCGCTTTTCCAGCGCAATGCGCAGCGATAATCCGGATGACCTGAACACGGTGCTGGAGATCGGCAATGAGGAACTGGGCGCAACCAAGCGCGTTGCCCTGGAGCAGTTTGTGGACAGCCTGGAACAGGGCTCGGCCGATACGGAAACCTTTCTTGCACAGTTGATCAACCGGCTGAACGCCGAGGACCCACAGGATTACGAGGAGCTTCTGCTCGGCAACGAGGGACCTTCGCTGTTGCGCAAGTCCGAGGTCGCGCAAAGGGCATTGCGCATGTACAACATTCCTGCCCGCGCCGTTCATGGCGTGGAACTGGGGGATATCGATCGCGAGGCGGAACTCTACCACTGGATCGAGATCCTGCTGGATGGTGACTGGAGCGCGTATTCGCTGGAAGGTCCCGACACGCCCCTGCCTGAAAACCTCTTGCCCCTCTGGCGGGGCGTCACACCCCAGATGCAGATCAGTGGGGCCGAGCTCAGCAACCTGACCCTCTCCTTTGCCGAGCAATCGCGCCCTCGCATCTCGCTTGCCAATCTGAACACGGAGCTGGAGGACAGCTTCGTCGGCAAGCTGACCTTCTACCAGCTGCCCGTGGATACCCAGGCCGTCTATCGACTGTTGATGCTGGTGCCGCTGGGAGCGCTGGTGATTGTCATCCTGCGCCAGGTGGTGGGGCTCAAGACATTCGGCACCTTCATGCCGGTGCTGATCGCCCTGGCCTTCCGGGAGACCGAGCTGGTTACAGGCTTGCTCATGTTTTCCGGCCTGGTGGCCGTCGGCCTGTTCTTCCGGTTCTACTTCGAACGCCTGAAACTCCTGTTCGTCCCCAGACTATCAGCGGTTCTGACCGTGGTGATCCTGATCATGGCGGTGGCCAGTACGGCGCTTGAAACCGTACGATTGGGCATGGGGCTGTCCATTGCTCTCTTCCCCATCGTCATCCTGGCGATGACCATCGAGCGCATGTCCATTGTCTGGGAGGAGTACGGCCCCTTCGAGAGCATCAAGGAAGGACTTGGAAGCGGTCTTGCCGCGGTCATTGCCTATTTCGTCATGAATATCTGGGAGGTCGAGCATCTGCTGTTCACCTTTCCTGAACTGCTGCTGGTGATCCTGGCGCTGATGCTGCTGTTCGGGCGTTATACAGGCTATCGCCTGATCGAGCTTTACCGCTTCCGAAGCCTGATGAAGCGGAAATCGTCATGATCGGTCTGGCACGTCGCATGAAGCGGGCGGGGTTGCTGGGCATCAATGCCCGCAATGCGTCCTATCAAATGCTGCTGAACGACCGGCGTCGCTATCCTCTGGTCGATGACAAGGTGAAGACCAAGCGACTGGCGGAAGAGGCGGGGCTGGCGGTTCCCGAACTCTATGCAGTGGTGGCGGCGCACTGGCAGGTGAAGCGTTTCGAACAGTTACTGGAAGGGCGCGAGCGTTTCGTCATCAAGCCGGCTCAGGGCTCTCAGGGCAATGGCATCCTGGTGATCGATTCCCGGATGTACCACGGCTGGCGCAAGGCCGATGGCACCATGATCACAGACGAGGACCTGCATTATCACTTGGTGAACATCCTCAGCGGAATGTACAGCCTGGCCGGCCAGCCGGATGAGGCCATGGTGGAATATCGCGTGGATTTCGATTCCGTTTTCGACCAGGTGACCTATCAGGGTGTGCCGGACCTGCGCGTGATCGTCTATCGCGGTGTGCCGGCCATGGCGATGCTGCGCTTGCCCACCCGGGCCTCGGACGGCAAAGCCAACCTTCACAAGGGGGGCGTAGGGGTCGGGATCGACCTGACAACCGGCATGACCTGCGGGGGCATGCTCCATGACAATCCCATTGCCCTGCACCCCGACACGGGCCACCAACTGGAAGGACTGCAGGTTCCGGGGTGGCAGAACATACTGCGCCTGTCGGCGCGCTGCGCGGACCTGACCGGGTTCGGTTACCTAGGGGTCGACGTGGTTCTGGACCGCAAGCGGGGACCCCTGATCCTCGAGCTCAATGCTCGGCCCGGCCTGGCAATCCAGATCGCCAATAGAACAGGGCTGGAACTTCCCTTTGCGCGTATCGATGCAATGGATCCGGAGGAATGCAGCCTGGAAGAGCGTCTGGACATGGCGCGGCAGCTGCAGCCCGAAGCGGCCATGGAAAGCGCGTCAGCCTGAGATTTCGGTGACGATCCGGCTCATGGGGATGTCGAAATCCTGTGGATTAATGGTGTCCAGCCGGCCAAGACTGTACCCGATCCCGATTGCAAGCGGCTTGCGCTTATACTGGGCCAGTGTCCTGTCGTAATAGCCGCCGCCGTACCCCAGTCTGTATCCCTGGTCGTCATGGCCCACCAGAGGCACCAGTAGGATATCCGGCGTAACCGGGTTGCGTTCGGCCGGTATGGGAATGTCCCAGACACCGCGGCCCAGGGCGGCGCCGGGCTGCCAGCTCCAGAATTCCAGCGGCGCAGCTTTCTCCACCACCACTGGCAGGGCCAGGCTTGTACCGCTGGCCTGGAGCTCTTCCAGCAGGGGGTGAACATTGAATTCTCCGCGGAAGGGCCAGTATGCGCCCACACAATGGCCTGAGACATCGCCAAGGATGCCCTTCAACTGGCGCTGAATCTCCTCGCCGTAGCTCCGGCGCGTTTCACGGTCCAGGGTGCTTCGTGCCTCCAGTAACTCGCGGCGCTTTTCCTTGCGCCAGGCCTTGAGTTCCTTGTCCTCCATGCAGGGGTCCTTTCGGTTCGGGCATTCCTGTCTTGGTTACCACAGGGTGGGAGCGGCAAACCCGCTGCACACGTCCGTGAACGCCGAAGAGGGCAGGGTAAGCGACAAATAAATAACATAAAAAAATTGTATATATAATAATTGTCCAGTCAGTACTTGCAGGAAAGGCCTGGGCATGCCATGTGTCAATCACTCGAAATTCGCAACTGCCTGATACAGGCCAGGAGGAAAGCCATGACCCTTCGTCTCGGCGATACAGCGCCCGATTTCACACAGGACTCCACCGAAGGCCCCATCTCGTTCCACGAGTGGGCCGGCGACAGCTGGGTGGTGCTGTTCTCGCACCCCAAGGATTTCACACCGGTCTGCACAACCGAACTGGGCTATACAGCCAAGCTCGTGCCGGAATTTGCCAAGCGCAACGTCAAGGTGATCGGCCTGAGTGTCGATCCGCTGGATGACCATAAGTCCTGGGTCGGCGACATCCAGGAAACCCAAGGCCAGGCCCTGAACTTCCCGTTGCTGGCCGACCCGGACCGCAAGGTTTCCGATCTCTATGACATGATTCACCCAAACGCCAACGATACCCTGACGGTGCGTTCGGTGTTCATCATCGATCCCAACAAGAAGATCCGCCTGATGCTGACCTATCCGGCCTCCACGGGGCGGAACTTCGACGAGATCCTGCGCACGATCGACTCCTTGCAGCTGACCGACGGCTACAAGGTGGCCACACCGGTCAACTGGAAGCAAGGCGAAGATGTCATCATCGTCCCGTCGCTCAGCAACGAAGACGCCAAAAAGCTTTTCCCCCAGGGCTGGGACGAGCAAAAGCCGTACCTGCGCGTGACCAAGCAGCCGAATGTCTGAGCCTTATGCTTGAATGCAACGAGGCGGGATAGAAGCAAGCTTCGATCCGGCTTCCGAACGCAATAAGGCCATGGTATGAATGCCATGGCCTTATTGCGTGCTGGTGCCAGAACTCTCTTAGAGAGAGCTATGGTCAGGGCTCATTCTCACCGGATAACAACCAAATCAAGAGAAGCTGTAAAGCCTTGGATTATGGCTATCAAGGGTTGACAGCTTTTTTCGTTTAATGCCAGTTTTCCGGCACTCAGCAGATGTCGCTTGAGCCGGGGGCTGGCAATAGATGTTTCGAGTTGTTGAAACCGATGTAAGCGGCGTAAGCCGCTTTTTTCGTGCGTGGATTTACCAGGTATCAAAGAAAGCCCTATTGGCCGGTACGATGGCCTTGATGCTTCCTTCTTATGCCGCCTTTGCGCAAGAAAGCGAGACCGATACGCCCAAATGGTCCGGCTGGCTGGAGATGGGGGGCAAGCTGGGCACCGAGCGCTCGCTGGGGCAGTTCGACATCTACGCCCCGGTCTGGCAGGACGAACGCTCGCTGGCCCTGGTCAACCTGCGCATGGTGGGCGATAACAACAGCTCCATGGAAGGCAACCTGGGCGTCATCTACCGGCGCATGCTGGAGAGCGGCTGGAATGTCGGTGGCTACGGCTACCTGGACGTCCGCCGCAGCGCGCACGACAACACCTTCCACCAAGCGACCCTGGGCGTCGAGGCCCTGGGGCCGGACTTCGACGTTCGCGCCAACGCCTACATTCCCTTCGGGGCGCAGTGGCAGGACGCGCCCAGCGAATCCGAGCTGGACATTCAGGGCGGCAAACTGCAGCTGCGCGCCGGTGAGGAGCGTGCGCTCTACGGGGTCGATGCCGAAGTGGGGGCGCGGGTTCCCATCTTCGAGCGCGAGGGCCCGCTGGACCTGCGGGTCTATGCCGGGGGCTACCACTTCGACGGTTCGAGCGCAGAGAGTGTGACCGGCCCGCGCGGGCGCGTGGAGCTGGACATCTTCGAGCTGCCGGGGCTCTCGCCCAACGCGCGGGTGACGGCCAGCGCCGAGGCGCAGTGGGACGAGCCGCGGGGCAGCCAGGGCTTCCTGGGGCTCAGCCTGTCGATCCCGCTGCAGGGCGACATGGGCGGTTCGGACGCGCGGCCGCTCACACGCCAGGAGCGGCGCATGATGGCGCCGGTGGTGCGCGATGTGGACATCGTCACCGAGGCCGGTCCCTCGGAGCGCCCGGAGACGACGGAGGATGTGGAGAATGTCGCCACCGGCGTGACTATCGGCGAGGTGGTCGAGGTGGCCGGCGGCGGCAACCTGGCGGATGCTCTGGCCGAAGCCGAGGAGAATGGGCTGGTTGTCGCAAAGGGCGGTGACGATGATCTGCAAGGTGGCGTCACGCTGGAGGACGGCCAGACCTTGATCGGCGGCGGCCACGACCTCGCCGTGCGTGGTGTCGACTCGGGCCAGACCCTGACCTACAGAGCCCCCGGCAGCCGTGGGACGGTAAGCCATGGCAGCGACTCGCCGGTCGTCGAACTGGCCGACAACACGTACGTCGGTGGGCTCGCTGTGCGCGGCGGCGGGACCTCAGCCGCTTCAGACAACATGGGGGTCTATGGCGGCAGCTTCATCGACAATATCACCCTGACCGGCAACGATATCTCCGAGACTGGTGGTGATGGCGTCGCTTTCGGTGACTTTGTGACGGCTGTCACTCTGAAAGATAACGAGGTTTCCAGAACGGATGAGGATGGCATAGGTTTCGGGGTTGGTGCCGGCGCCTTTGGCAGCAGTGTGCTGCTGGGTGGCAACAAAATTTCCGGAACGGGCGAAGATGGCGTTTCCTTCGGAGACGGCGCCGGTGACCTTGGTGGCAGCGTGTTGCTAAGCGGCAACCAGATTTCCGAGACCGGCGGTGATGGTCTTCACATAGGTGATTTTTCAGAGAATCTGACTGTAAGAGACAATCTGATCAGAGTGCCTGGAGAAGATGCGATCGATTTTGGTGATGATGCCTCTGGAATAACTGTTTTGAGGAATCGGATCGAAGGGGAGGTCGGGCACACGGCCAGTGATAACCTGTTCGAGATAAGAGGTGGAGAATTTGACGGAACCGGAAACGTCAATGCCACGGAAAGCATTGCTGGTGAAGTGTGCGATGAAGGGTCGGGGCCAACCTATTCCGGTCCCGGTTTTGAGATCATCAATGCCTCGGACGGCAGTGTCATCACCTGCGGAGACTGAGTGTACTGAAATTATGGGAGTGCTCTCTAAAGCAGGCTCCCAGCGGCATTACCCAGGGGGTGTCAGGAAGGGACTGGCGGGCCATTGGGCGTCCCAGTCTTCCCAGGCCAGGGTGGCGCGGGCGCGGCGGCTGTCCTCGGCCATCTGTTCCTTGAGTGCGTCCAGGCTGTCGAAGGTCATCTCGCCGCGCAGGTAGTCGATCAAGGCCACGCGCATGTTGCGGCCGTAGAGGTCGCCCTCGAAGTCGAACAGGTAGACCTCCAGCAGAGGCTCCTTGTAGTTGAACATGGGGCTGAGTCCCAGGTTGGCAACGCCGGCCCGCCAGTGCGGAGGGCCTTGGCCTTCAAGTGTGGCGCGTACGGCATAAACGCCATAGGCCGGGCGCAACATCTCCTTCTTCAGCGCGATGTTGGCAGTGGGAAATCCAAGCGTGCGCCCGCGCCGGGCCCCGGGCTGGACTCGCCCTTCGATTTCCCAGTAGCGGCCCAGCAGCAAGGCGGCACGGGTCGGGCTACCTTCGCGCAGGTATTCCCGCACCAGGCTTGAGGAAAAGACCTCCTGCGGCTTGTCCGCATCCGTTTTTCCCGGTGCGCCGGCCAGGCTCATGCCGGTTACGCCAAAGCCGTGTCTGCGCCCCTCCGTCTCCAGCAACGCAAGGTCGCCGCCGCGGCCTTTGCCGAAGCGGAAATTTTCCCCCACCAGGACATGGCGGGCCTGCAGCCCCTCGGCCAGGACGTCGGCGACGAACTGTTCGGCCGTCAGCGAGGCAAAGGCCTTGCTGAAGCGCTGTACCACCAGGATATCCACACCCAAAGTGGAGATCAGCTGCGCCTTCACGCGAAAGGGAGTCAGCAGGAAGGGCGGCTGGTCGGGCTGGAAATAGCTGCGCGGATGCGGCTCGAAGGTCAGGACGGCGAGGGGGGCTCCGAACTCCTCGGCCAGCCGCCGGCCCTTGGCGATCAGGGCCTGATGACCGCGGTGAATGCCGTCGAAATTGCCGATCACGACCACAGCGCCGCGCGCCTGTTCGGGGACCGACTTGTAATGTCGAAGGATCATCATGTGGCGCACAAGCCTTCGCTGTCAGTCCGACTCGGGCTGGAAGTGACCGTACTGGCCCCGCAGGTAGACCAGGGGTTCGGCGTTGCCCGTCCAGTGCAGGCGTCGGACTTCACCAACAATGATGATGTGATCGCCCCCTTCATGAACCGCATGGCGGGCGCATTCGAATACAGCAAGGCTGTCGGGCAGAAGCGGGCAGCCGCTGTCGCGGCCTGTCTGGTAGGCGACGCCGGCCCAGCGGTCGGCAAGCGGCTTGGCGAAGCGTTGCGACAGCGCGGTCTGTTTCCGGCTCAACAGGTTGATGGCGAAGTGTTCGGCCTGCTGGAAGATGGGCAAGCTCATGGCACGCAGGGCCAGGCTGAAAAGAACGAGCGGCGGCTCCAGGGAAACGGAATTGAAGGAGTTGACGGTCAGCCCGATGGGCGCCCCTTCCGCTGTGGTCGTGGTAACGATGCAGACACCGGTGGCGTAGCTGCCCAATGCCGTGCGCAGGCCTGCAACGTTCGTTCCGGTCGCAGCGTGCTCAAGGACACTGTCCTGCGCCGCATCCGTCCGTGCGCTTTCGTCTAATCGGTATTCGTCCCTGGCTGTGATGGCTTGCTCTCCGTTCCTGGCCGATCCTGTCTCTTTCATGTCCTGTCCGATAGATGATCGGGGCTGATATTGACGATGCCAGCCGCAATGGCAACCGCAAGCGCAAACTTTGTCCAGGAAATACGGTCCAGTGGGGCTGTGGGGCGCAGTTTCAGGGCGATTCAGCGCCCATTCCGGGACAGGGGTTGCATCGATAAGCATATAAAGATATCTTTATGTCCATCTTCGAAAGGGAGTTTCGTTAGAGATGGACGAGCTGCTGCAAGGTCTGAGAGCAGTGGCGGAGCCAACACGGCTGCGCATACTGGCGCTTTGTGCCCAGGCTGAACTGACCGTCAGCGATCTGGTCGAGATCCTGGGGCAGAGCCAGCCGCGGGTCTCGCGTCATCTCAAGCTGCTGGTCGAGGCGCGGCTTCTGCAGCGTCACCAGGAGGGCAGCTGGGCCTACTACCGTCTTGCGGAGGGCCATCGCAACGGAGCGTTGGCCCGCCTGATCGCGGACCTGCTGCCCGAGAGCGATCCGCAGCATGCGCGGGATCTCCTGCGCCTTCAGTCGGTTCAGGAAAGCTGGGCGACGAAGGCAGCCGCCTACTTTCGCCGCAATGCGACCAATTGGTCGCGGCTGCGGGCACTTCATGCGGATCCGGCCGAGGTGGATGCTGTGCTCAAGAGCGTTTTCGAGAAGGAGCCAGTGGGCGAGCTTCTCGATATTGCAACGGGAACGGGCCATGTCCTGAAGCTTTTGGGGCCGCATGTGAAGAACGCGATCGGGGTCGACCTGTCGCGTGACATGTTGACCGTGGCCCGTGCGGAATTGTTCCGCAGTGGTCTGCGCAACTGTCAGGTCCGGCAGGCCGACATGCTGCAACTGCCTTTCGAGGATGGGCGCTTCGATGCGGTGACGCTGCACATGGCGCTGCACTATGCCGGACAGCCGGCGGGTGCGGTGGCTGAGGCCGCGCGTGTCCTGCGCCCTGGCGGGCGTCTGGTCATCGTCGACTTCACGCCACATAACCGACACGAACTGCGCGAGGAACATGCGCATCGCTGGCTTGGGTTCGGCGACATGACCATCGAAGGGCTGTTTGCGGAAAACGGCCTGGTCGTCGAATCGCCCATCCGCCTGCGTGGCGGCGAGATTACAGTTTCCGTCTGGCTGGGCCGGCGTCCGGCCAATGATGTTCCTGCGAAGCAGGCAAACGATTCAACAACGAACGGTCAGGAGGCCGTCAGCTCATGACACTTAAAGTTTCCTTCGAGATATTCCCGCCTCGTACCGAAAAGACCGAGGCTTCCCTCTACGAGGCGCTGGACCAACTGGCCCCGCTCGAGCCCGAATTCGTCTCCATGACCTACGGGGCTGGCGGCAGCAGCCGGGATGTGAACAATCGCATTCTCAAGGAACTGGGCAAGCGCAAGGACTTCGAAACCGCCGCTCACCTGACCTGTGTGGGGCAGTCGAAGGCCGAGATTGACGAGCTCATAGACACCTGGACGGGCTATGGCATCAAGCGCTTTGTCGCGCTGCGTGGCGACATGCCGGAACCGGGGCAGCCCTACAAGCCGCACCCCGAGGGCTACGAGAACACGGCCGACCTCGTCGAGGTCCTGGCCAAGCGTGGTGCCAAGGATATTTCGGTTGGCTGCTATCCCGAGGTTCACCCGGATTCGCCTTCACAGGAGGCAGATATCGAGCACTTGAAGCGTAAGATCGATGCCGGCGCAACACGGGCGATCAGCCAGTTCTTCTTCGACGTCGAAGCCTTCCTGCGGTTCCGCGACAAGGCGGAAAAGGCTGGGATCAACGTACCGCTGGTTCCCGGTGTCCTGCCTGTTCACGACTATCACAAGATGGTGCGCTTCGCGAACATGTGCGGCGCCATCGTGCCGGATTGGCTGGGGCCGCGTTTCGAGGGCCTGGATGACGATCCGGAAACGCGTGGCCAGGTCGGTGCCATCATCGCGGCCGAGCTCTGCAGCGCCTTGCAGGCCGAAGGCGTGGATCGCTTCCACTTCTACACCCTGAACCGTGCGCCGCTGACCCATGCGGTCTGTCGCCAGTTGGGCATTCAGCCGCGCATGGAGGAGGCCGCCTGAAATGCGCTGCCTGCATGACGTCCTGGACAGACGGGTGCTGCTGACCGATGGCTCCTTGAGCCGCCGACTGCGTCAGCAGGACCTGGATGTGGAGCGGGACCTCTGGGGGGCGGAGAGCTGCCTTGAGATCCTGAACCTGACACGCGCCGGTCTGGTGCGTGACCTGCACGAGGCTTTCCTGCGTGCCGGGGCGGATGTGCTGCGTACCCATACACTGGCGGCTTCGCCGCTTTCGCTGGAGGCGGCCGGCTTGGCCGATCATGCCTTCTACCTGAACCATGCGGCAGCCCAGCTGGCTTGCGAGTCCGTTGACGCCGTGCCTGGCCGTGGTCGCCGTCGTTTTGTTCTTGGGCTGGTTCGCGACCAGGGCTGGGACACGACACCGAAGGAGATCGAGCAGGCCGTAGCCCTTCAGGTCGAAGGCCTGTTGTCCGGGGGTGTCGATGGCATCGCCCTGGATATCACGCCGGGCATCGGGCGCGGGCCAATTTTCCTGAATGGTGCGGCCAGGGCGCGGCAGGCCGTGGGCGCCAGGGTCCCCATATTCCTGCAGGGCGGCGTTGACGGGACAGGCTTTTCCGATCACGCTCGCGCGCAGGCTGATGGCGTTATTGTCTATCGTCCAGGCGCGCCTTCCCGGGGACGCTGGCTGCAGCGAGCCATACGGGAAGAAGGCATCAATCTGCTGGGCGGCGGAGATACTCCCGAGGATACGGAAGAGTTGGACCGCCTGCTGCGCCTGGAAGCGGAAGACAACCTACGCCCCTTGAATGCTGACCTGCGCGCCCGTCTGGGTGCCATTGAGGAAAGCGAACCCCCGTCAAGCCTGATACGGCCGGATCCCATCCTGGCCGAATTGCATTGACTGAGTGACTCCCGAAAGGAGCTGAGTATAGATGACTACCGGACGTGAGGCCCGGGTGGCCTCCCTGAAGCAGATTTCACGTGAACGGATCCTTGTTCTGGATGGAGCCATGGGCACCACAATCCAGGACCAGAAGCTGGAGGATGCCGACTTTATCGGGTCCCGCTTCACGAACCATTCCAAGGATCTGAAGGGCAACAACGATATCCTGAGCCTGACCCGCCCCGACCTGATCAAGGAGATCTACCTGGGGTATCTGGAGGCTGGTGCGGATATCATCGAGACCAATACCTTCAACGCGAACGCCATCAGCCAGATCGAGTACGACCTGTCCGACCTGGCCTATGAGTTGAACGCGGAAAGTGCGCGCCTGGCACGCGAGGCGGCCGACGAGATGACCAAGAAGACACCTGAGAAGCCCCGCTTCGTGACCGGTGTCCTTGGGCCGACCTCGCGCACGGCCTCGATTTCGCCGGACGTCAATGATCCGGGTGCGCGCAACGTCACCTACGACGAGCTGCGCGAGGCCTACTACGAGGCCACCAAGGCGCTGGTCGAGAATGGCGTCGATCTGATCCTTGTCGAGACGATCTTCGATACCCTGAACGCACGCGCCGCACTCTATGCCGTCGACGAATTGCTGGAGGACATGGGCGAAGATGTGCCGATCATGATCTCTGGCACCATCACGGACATGTCGGGACGTACGCTGTCCGGCCAGACGCCGGAGGCCTTCTGGCACTCGGTGCGCCATGTCCGTCCCTTCAGTATCGGCCTGAATTGCGCGCTTGGACCGGGTGAGCTGCGCGCGCATATCGCCGAGTTGGCGCGTGTGGCCGATACGCGGGTCAGTTCGCACCCCAATGCCGGCCTGCCGAACCAGTTCGGTGAGTACGAGATGACGCCGGAAGAGATGGCTGAGCATATCTCGTCCTGGGCCGACAACGGCCTGCTGAACATTGTCGGTGGCTGCTGCGGCACCCGGTATGAACACATCGAGGCCATTGCCAAGGCCGTCGAGGGCAAGAAGCCCCGCGAGATTCCGGAATTCGATCCGCTGCTGCGGCTTTCCGGCCTCGAACCCTTTACCCTTCCAAGATAAGGAGGCTGTGACCCATGACTGAAACAGCCCGTTTCGTAAATATCGGCGAGCGCACCAACGTCGCCGGTTCCGCCAAATTCAAGCGCCTGATTTCCGAAGGCGATTTCGACACGGCCCTGGAGGTCGCGCGCGACCAGGTCGAGAACGGTGCCCAGATACTCGACATCAACATGGACGATGCCATGCTGGATGCCGAGGCCTGCATGGTGAAGTTCCTCAACCTGATCGCCTCCGAGCCCGACATCAGCCGTATCCCGATCATGATCGACTCCTCCAAGTGGTCGGTTATCGAGGCTGGCCTGAAATGCGTCCAGGGCAAGCCGGTGGTGAATTCCATCAGTCTCAAGGAAGGTGAGGAACAGTTCCTCGAGCAGGCCCGGAAGCTGAAGCGCTACGGTGCCGCCGTGGTGGTCATGGCTTTCGACAGCAAGGGGCAGGCAGATACCGAGGACCGCAAGTTCGAGATCTGCGAGCGTTCCTACAAGATCCTGACCGAGAAGATCGGCTATCCGCCCGAGGACATCATCTTCGACCCCAATATCTTCGCGATCGGTACCGGGATCGAGGAGCACGACAACTACGCGGTCGACTTCATCAATGCCACGCGCCGCATTCGCGAGAACCTGCCGCATGCGCACATTTCGGGCGGTGTCTCCAACGTCTCCTTCTCGTTCCGTGGCAATGATGCCGTACGTGAGGCCATGCACTCGGCTTTCCTGTATCACGCCATCCGGGCCGGCATGGACATGGGCATCGTGAACCCGTCCCAGATCACGGTTTACGAGGACATTCCCGAGGAACTGCGCGAAGCTGTCGAGGACGTGATCCTGAATCGTCGCGAGGATGCGACCGAGCGACTGCTGGAGATCAGCGACAAGTTCAAGAAAGGCGGCAGCCAGAAGAAGGAAGCCGACCTTTCCTGGCGTGAAGGCTCCGTTGGCGATCGCCTGACCCACGCGCTAGTGCATGGCATCGCCGACTGGGTCGAGGAAGATACCGAAGAGGCCCGCCAGCAGTTCGACAAGCCACTCGAGGTCATTGAAGGGCCGCTGATGGACGGCATGAACGTCGTCGGCGACCTGTTCGGCGAAGGCAAGATGTTCCTGCCGCAGGTGGTCAAGAGCGCCCGTGTCATGAAGAAGGCCGTGGCCTACCTGTTGCCCTACATCGAGGCGGAAAAGCAGGGCAAGCAGGAGGCCAAGGGCAAGATCCTGATGGCCACCGTGAAGGGCGACGTGCACGATATCGGCAAGAACATCGTGGGCGTGGTCTTGCAGTGCAACAACTACGAGGTGCTTGACCTGGGCGTCATGGTGCCCAGCGCGAAGATCCTCGAGACCGCCAAGCAGGAGAATGTCGACATTATCGGGCTGTCCGGCCTGATCACGCCGAGCCTGGAGGAAATGAGCTATATCTCCGCGGAGATGGAGCGCCAGGGATTCGAGGTGCCGTTGCTGATCGGTGGGGCGACCACCAGCCGGGTGCATACTGCGGTGAAGATCGACCCTCATTACAGTGGGCCCGTGGTTCATGTGCTCGATGCCTCCCGCGCTGTCGGCGTGGCCAGCAAGCTGATGTCCAAGACGCAGAAGGACGACTATGTCGCCCAGATCCAGGAGGAGTATCAGGAGGTCGCCGAGAAGCACGAGAAGAAGGGGGCCGGCCGCAAGCAGGTGGCCATCGAGGATGCACGCGCCAACAAGCTGCAACTCGACTGGCAGAACTATACGCCGCCGCGTCCGGGCCAGCTTGGCCTGATGACCTTCGACAACTATGACCTGGAGGAACTGAGCCAGTACATCGACTGGACGCCCTTCTTCGCCACCTGGGAGCTTTCCGGGCGCTATCCGGCCATCCTCGAGGACGAAAAGGTGGGTGAAACCGCCCGCAGTCTCTTCAAGGACGCTCAGGAAATGCTGAAGCGGATCATCGAGGAGAAGTGGTTCCGTCCGCGTGCCGTCATCGGTTTCTGGGCGGCCAACTCGGTGGGTGACGATATCGAGCTCTACACCGAGGAGAACCGCGAGGAGGTGCTGAGCCATATCCATACCCTGCGCCAGCAGATGGATCGTAGCGGCAAGAATCGTCCGCACCTGGCGTTGGCCGACTACATTGCGCCCAAGGAGACCGGGGTCGAGGACTATATCGGTGCCTTCGCTGTCACGACGGGTACCGAGGTGGAGAAAATCTCCACGGAGCTCAAGAACAACAACGACGACTACAATGCCATCCTGGTGCAGGCATTGGGCGATCGTCTCGCGGAAGCTTTCGCCGAGCGCATGCATGCGCGCGTGCGCAAGGAATTCTGGGGCTATGCGCCCGATGAGAACCTCAGCAACGAGGATTTCATTGCCGAGAAGTATCGCGGAATCCGTCCGGCACCTGGCTATCCGGCCTGTCCGGACCACACGGAAAAGCCGGAACTCTTCAAGTTGTTGGAGGCCACCGAGCGTACCGGGATCGAGCTGACGGAAGGCTGTGCCATGTGGCCGGCTTCGTCGGTCAGCGGCTATTACTTCGCTCACCCGGACGTGGCCTATTTCGGAGTGTCCAAGATCGAGGAGGATCAGGTCAGGGACTATGCCAAGCGCAAGGGCATGTCCCTTGAGGATGCCGAGCGCTGGCTGGCACCGAACCTGGCCTATGATCCGAATCAGCGGAAGAAAAAAGAGGCGGCCTGAACCGCCCCTTTATTCCGACTCCCTCGGAAAACCTTAAGCGCCGTTCTTGCGTTCTTCAATGGCTGCGAGAACGGCGCGTTTTTCGTCTGCCGTAAGAATTGGCCAGTCGCGAATTTCGTCGATCATTCGATGACAGCCGATGCATTGCGCGTTTGAACTGTCCATCTGGCAGATCGCAACGCAAGGTGAGGGGACGGAGGTGTCCAGCACAGCCCCGCGCCTCTGTTCGCGTCGCCGCCGACGCTCGCTCCGGCTTTCACCGGACAGAGGGCCGGCGGCTTTGTCTTCTGATGACATGAAGTGAAGGTTCCTCAGGCCGACTCTTGGTCACCGCGCTGGGACCCACGGTCCAGGCGGTAAGCCAGGGAAGCTTCCAGGAAGTCATCCAGGTCGCCGTCCAGTACGCCCTGGGCATTGCCCTTCTCGACGCCGGTGCGCAGATCCTTGATCATCTGGTAGGGCTGCAGGACGTAAGACCGGATCTGATGTCCCCAGCCAATCTCGGTCTTCGCGGCAGTCTCCGCTTCGGCGGCTTCCTCGCGCTTGCGCAGCTCGTGCTCGTACAGACGGGCACGCAGCATGCTCATGGCCGTGGCCCTGTTCTTGTGCTGCGAGCGATCGTTCTGGCACTGCACAACGATACCCGTGGGGATATGCGTCATGCGAACGGCGGAATCCGTCTTGTTGACGTGCTGCCCTCCTGCACCCGAGGCGCGGTAGGTGTCCACGCGAAGGTCCTTGTCGAGAACCTCGATCTCGATGCTGTCATCGATCACGGGATAGACCCAGACAGAGGCGAAGGAGGTATGCCTGCGCGCCTGGCTGTCGAAGGGCGAGATGCGCACCAGGCGGTGCACGCCCGTCTCGGTCTTCAGCCAGCCAAAGGCATTGTGGCCGCGAATGATCATGGTCGCGGATTTCAGGCCCGCTTCCTCGCCTTCGCTTTCCTCGACCCACTCGACCTTGTAGCCCTTGGCTTCGGCCCAGCGCGTGTACATGCGCACCAGGATCTGCGCCCAGTCCTGCGCTTCGGTTCCGCCGGCGCCTGCGTTTACCTCCAGATAACAGTCGTTGGCATCGGCCTCGCCGGACAGAAGGCTTTCGACCTCCTTCTTAGCCACCTCTGCCTTGATCTGGACCAACTGCTCATGGGCTTCCTGCAGGCTGTCCTCGTCCTCCTCGGACTCGCCCAGCCCGTACAGGGTCAAAGCATCCTCGAGTCTTTGCTCGAGTTTGCGATAGGCCGTGATCTTGTCCTCGAGGTTGCTGCGCTCGCGCATCAACTTCTGGGCATTGTCCGGATTGTCCCAGAGCTGGGGGTCCTCGGCCAGAGCGTTCAGTTCTTCCAGGCGTTTAAGTGCATTGTCCCAGTCAAAGATGCCTCCTCAGCAGGGTCAACGACTGACGAATCTCGTCGACCACCGCTTGCGTTTCAGCGCGCATTTGCGGGTACTCCCAAAAATCTGTTGCGTGTGACTCGCTTGAATCGGCCTGCCTTATAACCGACCTGCCGGGGGCTAGTACAGCCCACCGGTGCTTCCTGAGGAGGAAGAAGACGAGTCGCTGTCGTCCTCTGATGATCCGCTGACGGGTTCCTCAGCCATGACGCTGCCGTCGGAGGTGATGCGTCGCCGGTCTTCGGGGCCGGTTCCTTCCTGGAAAGCCTCCCAGATCACCTGGCCACCCTGGCCGCGCGCCGCTTTTCCGGTTTCGTGGATGACACGGACAAGCCGGATATCCTCGGGCGTGCGGAAGGGTATTGCTGGCGCGTCTTCCAGCGCAGCCATCATGAAATCCCGAAAGATCGGGGCCGCGACTCGTCCGCCGGCTTCCCCACTGCCCAGATTGCGCGGCTGGTCGAAACCGACGTAGACACCAACGGCAAGGTCAGGCGAGAAGCCGACGAACCAGGCATCCTTGTAATCGTTCGTCGTGCCCGTCTTGCCGGCAAGCGGCTTGCCCACCTGGGACACGGTCGTTGCCGTGCCGCGCTGGACCACGCCTTCCAGCATGGACACAACCTGATAGGCACTGCCCGGACTGACGAGCTGCTCGCGGTCATCAGGCAGACGCGGCGGGGCCTGGCCGTTCCATTCGACGTTCCGGCAGTCTTCACAGTTCCGATCGTCGTTCCGGAACAGTGTCTCGCCCAGGCGTCCCTGGACGCGGTCGATGAAAGTGGGCGTGATCTCCTTGCCTCCATTGACCAGCTTGGCATAAGCGGCCGTCAGGCGCAGGACAGTCGTCTCGCCTGCACCGAGCGCGAGTGAGAGGGTCGGCATGACCTCAGTCTCAAAGACGCCGAAACGCTCCGCCGTATTGGCCACCTTCTCGATACCGACCGTCTGGGCCAGCCGTACGGTCATCAGGTTGCGCGACTTCTCGATGCCGATGCGCATGGGCGTCGGTCCATAGAAGCGGTTCGTGTAGTTGCTGGGACGCCACTTTTCGAGACCTGGCCCCTGGTCTGCCACGAAGGGGGCGTCCAGGATAATGGTCGAAGGGGTGAAGCCGTTGTTCAGCGCGGTCAAATAGACGAAGGGCTTGAAGGAGGAGCCAGGTTGCCGCATGGCTTGGGTTGCGCGATTGAACTCACTTTGTGAATAGGAGAAGCCGCCCTGCATGGCAAGCACCCTGCCGGTGTGCGGGTTCAACGCCACCAGCCCTCCATTAACGGCGGGAACCTGGCGCAAGCCATAGTCTTGCACCGAGGTTTCTTCTTGCGTTTCGGCGTCGTTCGAACCTTCCGCTTCGGCGCTGTCCTCTTCCTCCGTGTCCCCGGATTTAAGGGCCTCAACCAGGATCACATCGCCAACTTCAAGGACATCGGACGGTGTTGACGGCTGGGCGCCGACAGCCTGGTTGTCCAGCGCGGGCCGCGCCCAGGTCAGTTCGGACATGGGGATTCGACCGTGACTGCCGTCCGTCAGGCCGATGCGCGCCTCGGCCTCATCCAGTTCCAGGACGGCGGCCATCTGCCAGGGGGCAGCGGATGGCGGAATCGGCAACTCGTTCAGGCTCTTGGCCCAACCCTGCTCGCCGAATTCGATCTGCCCCAGAGCACCGCGCCAGCCGTGCCGGCGATCATAGGATATCAAGCCGTCACGCAAGGTCTTTCGCGCGATTTCCTGAAGATCCGGATCCAGGGATGTTTGAACGGACAAGCCACCGTTATAGACCTGATCGTCCCCGAAGCGCTTGACCAGTTTGCGACGCACTTCCTCGGAGAAGAAATCAGCGCGGGTGACTTCGGTTTCACCGCGGCTTTGGATTTCCAGGTCGGCGGCGCGTGCGGCTTCGGCCTGTTCCTCGGTGACGAATCCATCTTCCAGCATGCGCCCGATCACCCAGTTCCGGCGCGCTATGGCGGTTTCCTTCTCACGAATGGGGTG
The DNA here is from genome assembly GCF_000686045.1 of Fodinicurvata fenggangensis DSM 21160. GTDB lineage: Bacteria > Pseudomonadota > Alphaproteobacteria > Kiloniellales > DSM-21159 > Fodinicurvata > Fodinicurvata fenggangensis. The sequence goes on along the minus strand of NZ_JMLV01000012.1, from coordinate 26,507 downwards.
ATAATTGCTGGGCGCCTTGGGCAGGGCGGCCAGATAGGCCATTTCGTCCAGGGTGAGTTCGTCCATGGACTTGTTGAAGTAATTGATCGCCGCCGATGCCACGCCGTAGGAGCCCATGCCCAGGTAGATCTCGTTCAGATAGAGCTCGAGGATACGGTCCTTGGAAAGCGCACGCTCCATGCGGATCGACAGGATGGCTTCGCGAATCTTGCGTTCCAGGCTGACCTCGTTGCTCAGCAGGAAGTTCTTGGCCACCTGCTGGGTGATGGTCGAGGCGCCCACGGGCCGCTGGTTGGTGCCCAGGTTGCGCAGGTTGGTTACGGCAGCGCGCACGATGGAGAGCACGTCAACGCCTGGATGGCTGTAGAAGTTCTGGTCCTCGGCGGCGATAAAGGCCTGCTTCACCATGTCTGGCATCGCCTCCATGGGGACAAAGACACGGTTTTCGATGGCAAGTTCGCTCAACAGGCGTCCATCCCCGGCATGTACCCGGGTGACGGTCGGCGGCTGATAATCGGCCAACTGCTCGTAATCCGGCAGGTCCTTGCCGAAATGGTGAAACAGATAAAGTCCGGCGCCGGCGGCTACGACAAGGCCAAGCACGAGCGCGCCAAAAAGTATGGAAAGGAGTCTTATGAACATACCAACCGTTCAGTTCACTTGCAGGAAAGGACCGTTCGAGAGGAGACGGAGGCATTTCACATCCGAATGATCCCTATTCACGTTCAAGATTATGGCATATTCGCGACAGTGTTGCATCGAATCATGAGGTGAGTCCGTGACAGGTTCTTCAATTCACACAATCTGCACAGGCTTGAACCAGCCCGCGTGTATCTGCCCTGCGGACGAAGTGATCCGCGGATAGAAGGGCGATTCAGTTGCGGTTATAGGCCTGCTGGACATCAAAGTGCCGTTCTATGGCCTGGACCAGGCCTTCGATCAACTTCTTCCTGTGCGCGGCGGACTGCAGTTGCTGCTCCTCGGCCGGGTGTGACATGTACCCGATCTCGAACAACACCGAGGGAACCGAAGCGGACTTGAGCACGGCAAAGCCCGCGAAGCGATGGGTGTTACGCAACAGGTCAACGCGCTTGCCCAGTTCCTCCACGGTTACATTGGCGAAACTTTTCGAGCTGTTCATGGCGTCGCGTCGCGCAAGGCTGATCAAGATCTGCGAGACGTCGGGGTTCTCGCTCGAGAGGTCGACGCCTGCAATGACGTCGGAGCGGTTCTCCTTGGCGGCCAGTGCGGCTGCCTCGGCGTCCGAGGCGTTTTCAGACAGCGTATAGACCGATGCGCCCTTGACCCGGCTGGAGGGATTGGTGTTGGCGTGCAGCGAGATGAAGAGATCGCCGTTGTGCTTCTCTGCAATGTCCACACGGCCGCGCAGGGGGATGAAGCGGTCATCGTCGCGGGTCATGACCACGTTGTACGCTCCGGACGCTTTCAGTCTGTCCTGCAGGGCACGGGCGTAGGTCAGGACCAGATCCTTTTCGCGCGTGCCGGAAACGCCTATGGCCCCCGGATCAACACCTCCATGGCCAGCATCCACGACGATGGTCGGCCGCTGGTCCTGCGCCGGCTTTCGTGGGGGCGATGGCATGGCAAGCGATGCCTGCCTGAGTGCATCATCGGAGCGATGGACCTTGCGCTGCACGCGCTTGCGAAAGACGGCCGGTTCAATCTCTGCCATGTCCACGACCAGGCGGTGGTGGCGCCCGTCACGCGGGGGCAGGGTCAGGATCTCCGAAACTTCCGCAGGCCGGGACAGGTCCAGAACCACACGGCTCGTGCCCGGGGTGAAGAGTCCATACCGAAGGGCCGAGACCAGGCCTTTCGCCTGGGGGGTCGTTTCCTGGCGGTCGGGCCAGTCCAGCTCAGGCAGGTCAATGACCAGCCTGTAGGGGGAGACGAGCGTAAAGATCCGGTACTGGGGACGTTCGCTGAGTTCCAGAACGAAACGCGTCTTGTCCGGATGAAGACCGAGTCGCGCATCTTCCACCAAGGGCTTGGCGGCAGCACTTCCGGCCAGAATCAGGCTCGCAAGCAAAGCGAGAAACAGGAGAATTGTCGCCCTGACCGCGCTCACCATGTAAATGCGGTTTAAGATCATTGCCTATCTTCCTGAATCTCCTTGCTTATGAAGGATAGCTTCCTCGTGGCCCCTGTGCAATGAAAATAGAAAGTTTCGACAGTTTTGTTGCGCAAAAGCATTGCCGTGGCGCTTTTGCCCTAATAGGGTAGGAGTTGCCTGAATGTTTGATGCAAGCAGTGCTTCTTCGAACATCTTCCGTGAAGCGGCCCGAAAGCAGGCGCGGCATTTCGATAAGGCGCCGCCAAGGATCGTCGTTCATCGCGGCAGGTTTAGCAGGATTCGTCCAGGACGGCTTGCAACCCACTGATGGGTTGCCGCCCTTTCAACCGGGAAGTCGGTTACATGCAGACTCGCAGTCAAGAAACAGCGCAAAGCATGACCGGCAGGAGAGACAGTCTCACCTGGTGGGAACCGCAGTACCATTTCTGGAGCCGTTCGAAATGAAGTCTTACACCCAACTTATTTCTGCGTTGCCGGCAGCGCCACCCCTGAGGGGCAAGGCCGCCGCCGGGCGCGAACTGGAGTCACGCTTTTATGGCACAACGCATGCTAATCGATGCCACCCGCCAGGGAGAAACCCGGGTGGTGGTGGTCAATGGCAATCGGGTTGAAGAATTTGACTACGAAACAGCCACCAAGCACCAACTCAAGGGCAATATCTATCTTGCCAAGGTAACACGGGTCGAACCTTCGCTTCAGGCGGCCTTTGTCGAGTATGGGGGCAATCGCCACGGCTTTCTGCCCTTCAGCGAAATCCACCCCGACTATTACCGCATCCCCATCGCCGATCGCGAAAAGCTCCTTGCCGAGGAAGCGGAGCAGCGCGCCCAGGAGTCCCAGAGCGAGGGGAATGGCGAGGATCACGACGACGGAGGAACCCGTCAGTCCACCCCGTCCAATGGCCGTGACGAGGAGGATGACGAGCCGGGGGGTGACAGCTCCGTCGAGGAGATCGCCACCGAGAATTCCGTCGATACGGTCGGCGGTGACGAGGACGATGAGGTCGAACGCCGGCGCATCCAGCTGCTGCGCCGCTACAAGATCCAGGAGGTGATCAAGCGCCGCCAGGTGATGCTGGTCCAGGTCACAAAGGAAGAGCGCGGCAACAAGGGTGCCGCGCTGACGACCTACCTCTCCCTGGCCGGACGCTACTGCGTGCTGATGCCCAACACCGCGAAGGGCGGAGGGATCAGCCGCAAGATCAGTAATGCCGCAGATCGCAAGCGCCTGAAATCCGTGGTCTCCGAGCTGGATATCCCGGACGGGATGGCCGTTATCGTGCGCACGGCCGGCAGTCAACGCAACAAGACTGAAATCCGCCGGGACTACGAATACCTGCTGCGGCTGTGGGACGATATCCGCAACACGACGCTGTCCTCGACGGCGCCCTGCCTGATCCACGAGGAAGCCAACCTGATCAAGCGGGCCATCCGCGATGTCTATACCCGCGACATGGAGAATATCCTCGTGGAGGGCGAGGAGGGCTACAAGTCCGCTAAGGCCTTCATGAAGATGCTGATGCCCAGCCACGCCCGCAGGGTTACGCACTACAACGATCCGTCCGCGCCGCTGTTCCATCGCCATCAGGTGGAAGAACAGCTGGAGGCCATGTACAGCCATACGGTCCAGCTCAAGTCCGGCGGGTCCATCGTCATCAATCCCACCGAAGCGCTGGTCTCGATCGACGTGAACTCCGGCCGTTCCACACGGGAGCGGCATATCGAGGAAACGGCGCTCAAGACCAATGTGGAGGCCGCCGACGAAGTGGCCCGTCAGTTGCGCCTGCGCGATCTGGCAGGCTTGGTGGTGATCGACTTCATCGATATGGAGGATTCCAAGCACAATCGTGAGGTCGAGCGGCGCCTGAAGGAAGCCATGCGCAATGACCGCGCGCGTATCCAGTTGGGACGGATCAGTCCGTTCGGTCTTCTGGAGCTGTCGCGCCAGCGTCTGCGCCCCAGCCTGTTCGAAACGGTGAACATTGCCTGCCCGGTCTGTCGTGGAACGGGTCACCTGCGTTCGCCCGATGCGGTGAGCTCTACCCTCCTGCGGGCCGTGACCGACGAGGCCGTGCGGCGTGGCGGCGGCAAGGTCGAAGTGCGGCTGCCGGTCGAGGTCATGATGACGCTGTTCAATGACAAGCGCGAAGACCTGCGGCGTGTCGAGGAACGTTTCGACCTGCAGGTGGTCGTACAGACGGACAGCGAACTTGGCCCCCAGGACTTTTCCCTGCAGCGCCTGAGTTATGACTCGTCGAAGGCTCCCGGCGAGGCCACCCAGGCCGAGGACCAGTCCGAAGCCGATAGCGAAGAGACTGCGTCTGCCTCCGAGGACGAGGACCGCCGTCAGCAGAGCGACGAAGAGGGCAACCGCCGCCGCCGAGGCCGTCGGGGTGGCCGCCGTCGCCGAGGTCAAGGCGACGACAAGGAAAGTACGGAAAGTACGGAAAGCCAGAGCGCAGCCGACTCCGAAGACGGGGACGAGGAGGACACCTCCTCTACAGAAGCCGGCTCTACAGAGGCGCGTGGCGGTGAGGACGAGGAAACTGAAGAGCAGAAGAGCCGCCGCCGTCGCCGTGGTCGTCGCGGCGGCCGCCGTCGTCGTGGCCGTCGGGATGGAGAAGACAGCCAGCAGGCGGAATCCCGGGATAGCGAGGGTGAATCTTCTACGGACAGGGACGAAGGTGACGGTGAAGCTGCACCGCAGCAGCCCTCGGATGAGCAGTCCGCTGAAGTAAGTGCTGACCCTCAGGACAGCAGCGGTCAGGAAAGCGCCGAACAGGCCGTGGAAAACGCGGAAGAGAAGCCGAAGCCCAGGCGCCGCACGCGGCGCAGTCGGAAGCCGGATGCCGAAGCTGCGGCGGTTGAAGCCGGTGCTGGAGACAGCGCCTCTGCTGACGTTGGCGAAGAGGCGGCTGGTTCTGCGGAAGGAGAAGCCCAGCAGGAAGAGGCGGCACCCGCCAAACCGCGTCGGAGCCGCCGCCGGAAAGCAGCTGAGCCCACCGAGGAGACTCCGGCCGAAGGCGAGGCAACTGAAGACGCTCCGAAAAAGCGCACCCGACGCACGCGCAAGAAAAGCGAGCCTACCGAGAGCGCTGAGGACACTGCCACAGCCGAGGCTGCTTCAGCAGGGGATGCGGATGCTGTTGCGCAGGATAGCGAACCTGACGAAAAACCGGTGAAGAAAGCTTCCAGCCGGCGCAGGACCTCGACGCGCAAGTCCACCGCAAAGAAGGCGCAGGACGAGAGCGCCGCTGAAACAAACGCGGCGGACGAATCGGGCGCGGGTGCTGACGTGGCTGCATCGGGCAATGGCCAGACACAGCCGGTTACCGAGCAGTCCAGCGAGCCAGTTCAGACCGAAAGCGCCACGCGTGAGAATGGCCATGGCCAGGACACTTCGAAGGACGAGCCAGAGACCGGAGAGACGGTAGCTGGAGACGACAGCGCGCAGCCTCAGCAGCAGAAGCGGCCACGAAAGCGTGGCTGGTGGAACCGCTTGCTGGAATAACCCCCGGACTCTTCCACTGAACATGGTATGGATGGATCACAGACAGGGCTATGGCCTGATAAGCCGGACTCTGCACTGGGTCATGGCCCTGTTGGTGCCCTGGCAGGCCATATCGTGATGGCGCTGGTCCACGATTTCATCCTGAAAGATCCGCGCCTGGCCCGGATGATCCGGGGCAGCTATTGATCCGGAAGACTCTGTGGCCAAAAAGGTCTTGTGGACGAGGCCCGTCTCGCCTTGCCTGGGATCAATGCTGGCAGCTGCTCACCCTCACCCGTAGTCAACCAGACTTGTACGCGGAGCAGGGTTTGCGCAAAGACTGATGGTGATGATCAGTCGTTCGTGCGGGCCTTGTCGACTTCGCTCTGGGTCATCCGCTGCGGACTTGGGATGCCGATCAGGTTATAGCCACAGTCCACATAGTGGATTTCACCGGTGACGCCTTCGGCCAGATCAGACATGAGGTAGACACCAGCCCCGCCGACCTCGTCGAGTTCCACGGAACGGTTCAGGGGGGCCTGGTCCCGGCTCCAGCCATAGGTGAAGCGCGCATTGGCGATGGCCGAGCCCGCCAGAGTGCGCATTGGTCCGGCCGAGATGGCATTCACGCGGATATTCCTGGGACCCAGGTCGGTTGCCAGATAGCGAACGCTGGCTTCGAGGGCGGCCTTGGCCACACCCATCACGTTGTAGTTCGGCGTGACCCTTGTGGCGCCCAGGTAGGTCAGGGTGAGCAGAGCGCCGCCATCGGTCATCATGGACTGGGCTTCACGCGCGACCTCGGTGAAGGAATAGCAGGAAATCGCCATGGTCTTGGCAAAATTGTCCCGGCTTGTGTCCAGATAGCGTCCCTTCAGCTCGTCCTTGTCGGAATAGGCGACAGCATGCAGCACGAAGTCCAGGCTGTCCCAGTGCTTGCGAAGCTCGGCGAAGGTGTTGGCAACGCCGTCGCTGTCGTCCACGTCGCACGGCAACAGAATATCACTTCCCAGTGACTGGGCGAGCGGCTTCACGCGCTTCCCGAAGGCCTCGCCTTGATAGGTAAAGGCAAGTTCGGCGCCCGCATTGGCAACCTCTCTGGCAATTCCCCAGGCGATCGAATGGTCGTTTGCGACCCCCATTACGAGGCCACGCTTGCCGCTCATCAAGCCCATGTTCATCCAGCCCTTTCTTGTCGTGTTGCTGAGGTCGCCGGCGCGCTATTCCTGAAGCCGCCGCATGGCCAGGGTGCAGTTGGTGCCTCCGAAACCGAAGGAATTCGAGAGAACGCAGTTCAATTCACCCTCCTCGCTCTTGTTCTGAACGATGGGGATGCCTTCGGCCTCCGGGTCGGGCTCGTCGATGTTGATGGAGGGGGCCAGGAAGCCTTCTTCCATCATCAGCAGCGAATAGATGGCTTCCGTGACACCGGCTGCGCCTTGCGCATGCCCTGTCATGGACTTGGTGGAACTGATGCGGGGCAGGTCGTTGCCGAAAACCTCGCGGATGGACTGCAGTTCCGTGCCATCACCCACCGGTGTCGAGGTGCCATGGGTGTTGATATAGTCAACCCGCTGCCCTTCCAGGGTTTCCAGGGCCTGGCGCATGCAGCGCACGGCGCCCTCTCCGGAGGGGGCCACCATGTCATCCCCGTCCGAGGAGGCCCCATAGCCGGCAATCTCGGCATAGATCTTGGCGCCCCGTGCCTTGGCGTGTTCCAGCTCTTCAAGAATCAGCACACCGCCGCCGCCCGAGATGATGAAGCCATCCCGCCCGGTATCATAGGGCCGAGAGGCCTTCTCGGGCGTGTCGTTGTAGTGCGAGGACATGGCGCCCATGGCATCGAAGAGCATGGAAAGGCTCCAGTGCAGCTCTTCGCCGCCACCGGCAAACATGACGTCCTGCTTGCCCCACTGGATCATTTCCGCGGCATTGCCGATGCAGTGTGCCGATGTGGAACAGGCGGACGAGATGGAATAGCTGATACCCTTGATCTTGAACGATGTCGAAAGATTGGCCGAGTTTGTCGAGGACATGCAGCGCGGCACCATGTAGGGGCCAATGCGCTTGATTCCCTTGCTGCGGGCGATGTCGGCCGCTTCCACCTGATTCGAGGTCGAAGGACCGCCCGAGCCCATGATCAGGCCAGTCCGCTCGTGGCTGACCTCCTTGTCCTCAAGGCCGGCATCGGCAATGGCCTGCTGCATGGCGATGTAGTTGAAGGCGGCGCCGTCGCCCATGAAACGGCGCAGACGGCGGTCGATGTGTTCCTCCAGGTTGATATCGATGGAACCCTTGACCTGGCTGCGGAAACCCATTTCCGCATAGTCTTCCGCCTTCACGATACCGGAACGCCCGGCACGCAGGGAGTCGACCACTTCGTCGCGGTTGTTCCCGATGCTCGAGACGATTCCAAGTCCGGTCACGACAACGCGTCGCATGATATCATTCCTTAATTGGCTGTATGGTGAGATCCGGGTAGTCTGCCACCCTGTACCTCCTGGGAGAAGAGGACAAGGCGCCGCAAGAGCCTGCCGCGTTCCTCGCTATCCCGGCGTCCGCCATTATCCCTGGGAAACGCTTTCGGCCTGGAAAAGCCCAACACGAAGGTCCTTTGCCTCGTAAATGGGATTGTCATCGGCCAGTACAGTACCGTCAGCAATGCCCATGACGAGCTTGCGCAGGATTACACGCTTGAGGTTGAGCTTGTAGGTCACTTTCTTGATATCGGGCAGAACCTGGCCGGTGAACTTGACCTCGCCCACGCCGAGCGCACGGCCCTTGCCGGCCGCACCGGTGCGGCCCAGGAAGAATCCGACCAATTGCCAGAGCGCATCCAGGCCCAGGCACCCGGGCATGACAGGATCGCCTTCGAAATGGCAGTCGAAGAACCAGAGGTCTGGCCTGACATCCAGTTCGGCAATGATCTCTCCCTTGCCGTGATCGCCGCCCTCCTCGCTGATATGCGTGATGCGGTCGAACATGAGCATGGGCGGCAGAGGCAACTGCGCATTGCCGGGGCCGAATAGCGTTCCGTGCCCGCAGGCCAGAAGGTCTTCAAAACTATAGCTGTTTTTCTTTTCAGTCACAGGCTCACCTTAGGGAACTTGATGGGGAATGAAAAGCGTGGTTCCGGTATATTTCTGTGCCGATATTTTGGAAATTGAAATACGCGACTCAAGCGCTTACGGAAAGCCTCATTAACAGCCTGACATCGGAAATTGCCCAGGGTCAACTTCGACTTCTTCCAATTAACCGGTTAACCGTTTGAAAAATACCTTTCATATTCCGCTTTATGCGTTATATTGCAGGCATGACTACACAGCGACCCTATAGCGGATTGATAGATCGCCTGAAGGAGGTCGGCTTGCGGCCGACGCGGCAGCGGTTGGCCTTGGGCAAACTTCTGTTCGAAACCGACGGGCAGCCTGTCGAACGGCATGTGACGGCAGAGCAGTTGCATGCCGAGGCCATGGCACAGGGTGTCCGGGTGTCGCTTGCCACCATCTACAATACGTTGAACCAGTTCACCGAAGCCGGATTGCTGCGCGAGGTTGTCGTCGAGCCTGGTCGTTCCTATTTCGATACGAACATTGGCGACCATCACCACTTCTTCTTCGAGGAAAGTGGAAAGCTGGTGGACATTCCAGGTGAGGAGGTGCAATTGAGTTCTGTGCCGACTCCTCCGGAAGGCGCCAAGGTCCAGCGCGTGGATGTCATCATACGCGTTTCCGACGAGTAAACCCTCCTGCACGAGCTCTCAGATTGGCGGCTGGCCTGAGCCGGCCGATGATCGTTCAATTCCCGATACAGAATTCTCCTAAATTTTTAGAACCTGTCTAAGAACCTTGACAGGTTCTTTTTTTTGCTCATAGGATTAGGTATAGAAGCCTTGCAGTAGGCATATGTAAAAAGTCCAGAAAGATTTGGGGAGAGATCAAGATGTCTTTGAAAGGTACGAAGACCGAGCAGAACCTGAAAGATGCCTTCGCTGGCGAGAGCATGGCCAATCGCCGTTACCTCTATTTCGCACAGAAGGCCGACGTTGAAGGTTTCAACGACGTGGCTTCCGTCTTCCGCTCCACAGCCGAGGGTGAAACAGGCCATGCCCACGGCCACCTCGGGTTCCTGGAAGAGGTCGGTGACCCGGCGACGGGTGAGCCGATCGGCGAGACCGAGTTGAACCTGAAGGCGGCCGTTGCAGGCGAAACCCATGAGTACACCGACATGTACCCCGGCATGGCGCGCAGCGCCCGGGAAGAGGGTTTCGACGAGATTGCCGACTGGTTCGAAACGTTGGCCAAGGCTGAGCGTTCCCACGCCGGTCGCTTCCAGAAAGCTCTGGAAACAATGAGCTGAGTAGGCTCGGTGAAACGGGGCCCTGACTGACAGGGCCCCGTTTTTCGTTCGAGCTGATCGGTGCCAGCTTGCGCTGCGTGACGGGATAGTTCTGTCATGGAGCGGACAATCGGCGCCGGCCGTTCCGCACAAGCTAATTCCGGAGTGAGGTATGCGTGAAGGCAGTCTGGACGCCCCGGTTCGTCATCCCCTCGATTGGAATGCCCCGGACTTCTATGACTGGGACAAGATTCATGAAGAAATGGAACGCGTCTTCGACATCTGTCATGGATGTCGGCGCTGTTTCAATCTTTGCGATTCCTTCCCCAGGCTTTTCGACCTGATCGACGATGCGCCCAGCATGGAGCTGGATACCGTCGACAAGGCCGATTACAAGCAGGTCGTGGATGCCTGCACCTTGTGCGACATGTGCTTCATGGTGAGCTGCCCCTATGTGCCACCCCATGAATTCGATATCGATTTTCCGCACCTCATGTTGCGTTACCGGGCGGCCGAAATCCATCACGGCAAGAAGGAAGGCCTGGCGGGCGAACTGACGAAGACGGATCGGAACGGCAAGCTGGGAACCGCGTTTTCGGGACTGGCGAACTGGGCCAGCAATACCAAGAACGGCCTGACCCGTCCGGTCCTGGAGTCCCTGGCCGGTGTGGATCGCAACGCGGCCCTGCCGAAATACTGCTCCAAGACGCTGGAGGCCGAGGCCAAGAGCGACAGCCTGCCGGTCAACGACAAGGCGCCGGCCCACGGGCGCAAGGCGGTGATCTACGCCACCTGTTTTGCGAACTACAACGAAACCTCCATTGGCCAGGCCGCGCGCCGGGTGCTGACGCACAACGGTGTCGAAACCGAAGTCTCCTATCCACAGTGCTGTGGCATGCCGCAGTTCGAGAAGGGCGAAATCGAGACCGTTGCCGAAGGGGCCAAGAAGGTTGCTGCGGAACTGCTACCCTGGGTGGATAAGGGGCATGACATCATTGCCCTGACGCCCTCCTGTGCCCTCATGATGAAATTCGAATGGCCGCTGATCCTGCCGGAAAACGAGGATATCGCGCGCTTGGCCCGGGCCACCTACGACGTGACCGAATACATTGTGGATATCGCAGGCAAGGAAGGCCTGGCCGACGGACTTGAGCCCCTGGATGGCAGTGTCGCCCTGCATATTGCCTGTCATGCGCGGGCCCAGAACATGGGCAACAAGGCGCGTGAAATGCTGAAGCTGATACCTGAGGCCCAGATCAAGCAGCTGCCGCGCTGTTCCGGGCATGGGGGCTCCTGGGGTGTCATGAAGGGCAATTTCGAAACGGCGCTCAAGATCGGAAAGCCCGTGGCCCGGGATGTCTACAAGAATGAGCCCAAGTATGTCGCCTCTGAATGTCCCCTGGCTGGAACCCATATCCTTCAGGGCATGGAGCGGATCGATGCCCAGACCAAGGAGGAGGAGCGCAAGCCCGTTCCCAAGGTGTCCTATCACCCAATCGAACTCTTCGCGCAGGCTTATGGCTTAAAAGCCTGAGCCTTCCGTATCCCCTGTTCAGGAAAACCGAAAGGAGCCCTGAGAAAATGTCCGCTCCGAAGAAAGAGATCACACGCGACGATATCTGGCCGCTGGACAAGTACGAGGCCGAGCGCAAGCGCCTGCGCAGTGAGCTTGTCGAGCGCAAGAAGCACCGTCGTTGCGACGTGGGGCCGGTCTGTACCTTCTATTTCGAGAACTACGACACCATGTGGTCGCAGATTCAGGAAATGCTCTATATCGAGAAGGGCGGAGAAGAGCAGATTGCCGACGAGCTGGCCGCCTACAATCCCTTGATTCCCAAGGGACGTGAACTGGTGGCGACCGTCATGTTCGAAATCGACGATCCGGTGCGCCGCGCCGCTTTCCTCTCGAAACTGGGCGGAGTCGAGGAAACCGCCTTCTTCGAGATCAACGGCGAGCGGATCGAAGGCAAGCCGGAAGAGGATGTGGACCGCACGACAGCCGACGGCAAGGCCTCTTCGGTGCAGTTCATCCACTTTCCCTTCACCGATGCACAGGTTGCGGCATTCCGGGAAGAGGGCGCCAAGGTGATGCTGGGCTTCACCCACGAAGCCTACGCGCACATCACGGTCCTGCCCGAGAAGACCCGGGCCGCGCTGGCCGCCGACTTCGGCTGATTGCCGCAGCCAGGAAGCCTGGACGGACGGTCCTGCATTCCCGCCAGGGAAACTTGAGGGCCGTCAGTCCAGCTTTTCGTTGTCGTAGACACCGAAGAAGGCCGTCCGCGGCAGCCAGCCCTCCAGACCGGAGAAGATGGCACGGCACCACGTGCCTTCACAGTCCTCCAGGTTGCCCAGCACGCCGGGTTCCAACTCTGCCACCGCTTCCGCTGTGTGCGAAGGCTGTTCACGCAACAGGATGCGGCGCTCGCCAGTGTCACTGGGCAGGACGCGCAGGGTGCGCGTGCCGCTGAGCATGGATTGGTGAACCCAGCCGACAGTGCCTTCCCAGTCGCGAATGCGCCGCCAGGTGGTGAATTCATCGATGACTTCCACGGGCAGGCCCCGGCGACGATAGACCCACTTTATGGGATAGCGTGTGCCCGGTCCCTTGCGCAGGTTGATCTCATTGGAATGCAGGGAAACGAAACGCGGAATGGGCAGGCCGGTGCGCCCTGGCCGTTCCACTTCCGTGCGCTCGTTTGTCGTGGCTGTAACCTCATCCTCCTGAGCCTGTGGGGCGTCAGGGGAGGCAAGAAACATGAAAAATGCAGCCAGAATGAAGACAGGGATTGTGCGCACGATGGAACAGACCGAAGATTTCGTTCAATCTAGCTAGGCGGCTTCATCGATTCAGGTCAAGTCCCGCAGGCTGGACAAACGGCGAGGGCCCCTGCTAAACGCGCGGTATCGCCTGCCGAGTAGGGGGCGTGTCGGGCGAAACGTCAGAAACCAGGCAACGGATACAATTCCATGAACAAACCCAAGGTTATTGTCACCCGGCGGCTTCCGGACCTGATCGAAACGCGCATGATGGAGTTGTTCGATTGCCAGTTGAACCTGGACGACAGCCCCATGAGTCAGGCCGATCTGATCGAGGCTGTGCGCAAAGCCGATGTCCTGGTTCCCACCGTGACGGATCGTATCGACTCCGCTGTTCTCAGCCAGGCGGGCGAACAACTGCAACTGATCGCTTCGTTCGGCACCGGCGTCGACCATATCGACCTGAAGACGGCCAGGGCGCGCGGGATTACCGTCACCAACACGCCGGGTGTCCTGACCGAAGATACGGCCGACATGACCATGGCGCTGATTCTTGCCGTCGCCCGCCGCCTTACGGAAGGTGAGCGTCTGGCGCGCTCGGGCGACTGGACGGGGTGGAGTCCCACCTCGATGCTGGGCCATCGCATCTGGGGCAAGCGCCTGGGCATCATCGGCATGGGCCGGATCGGCCAGGCTCTGGCCCGGCGGGCCAAGGGGTTCGGCCTCTCGATCCACTATCACAATCGGCGCCGGCTGCATGAGGACATCGAAAAGCCGCTGGAGGCCACCTACTGGGAAAGCCTGGACCAGATGCTGGCCCGCATGGACATCGTTTCGGTGAATTGCCCGCACACGCCGGCCACCTATCACCTCTTGTCCGCGCGTCGGCTGAAACTGATGCGACCGGACTCGATCCTGGTCAATACAAGCCGTGGCGAGGTGATCGACGAGAATGCCCTGGTGCGCATGCTTGGGGCAGGCGATCTGGCTGGGGCCGGCCTGGACGTCTTCGAGCACGAGCCGGCCATCAATCCCAAGCTGTTGAAGCTGACCAATGTCGTGGCCTTGCCGCACATGGGCTCGGCCACCATCGAGGGACGTCACGCCATGGGTGAGAAGGTCATCATCAACATCAAGACATTCGTGGATGGCCACACCCCGCCCGACCGGGTTCTGGAGGCGATGTTTTAGGAACTGCCAATCTATCGGCGTGATTCGGCCTGATACACGCAGTTGCCGTCAGTCGCGGCGTCGTGCTCGGGGGTGGGCCTGGTCATAGACCCGGCGCAGACCTGCGGCGTCCACGGCCGTATAGCGTTGTGTCGTCGACAGAGAGGCATGACCCAGCAGTTCCTGGATGGTGCGCAGGTCGCCACCATCGGCCAGGAGGTGCGTGGCAAAGGAGTGACGCAGCGCATGGGGCGTCGCCTTCTCAGGCAGGCCCAGAAGTCCGCGCAGTTGCTGCATGCGACCCTGGATCACCCTTGCGGACAGAGGGCCGCCGCGCACGCCGCGGAAAAGGGGCTGGTCCGGCGGCAGGTCATGGGGGCAGCTGTTCATGTAGTCCCCGAGGGCCGCCCGAATCACGGGCAGCAGCGGCAGCTGGCGTTGCTTGTTGCCCTTTCCGGTGACCACGAGTCCTTCCTGACCTGAGTCCGGCAGGTCAGCCGGGGTCAGGGACAGCGCCTCGCTGATGCGCAGGCCGGCCCCATAGAGCAGGAGCAGAACGGCCGAATCGCGTTTGCCGATCCAGGGGCGTTCGTCCAACTCGTGAACGGCTTCCGTGGCCCTGCGGGAGTCTTCTTCATCGAGCGCTTTCGGCACTTGAAGCGCCTGTCGTGGACTGCGCAGGGCGGTGATGGCGGGGTTGTCGAAATGCCCGTTGCGTGCGGCCCAGCGATAGAAGTTGCGCAACGTGGACAGCGCCCGGGCAGATGAGCTTTTCTGAAGGCCGTCCAGGGTGCGTTGTGTCATCCAGGCCCGGAAATCGGCCGTACTCAGACTGGCCAGAAGCTTCGTGTCGGGCAGCTGTCCATGATGTGCTCCGAGAAATGAGAGGAACGCGCCCAGATCGCGGTTGTAGGCCTGTAGCGTATGAGGGGACATGCGCTTTTCATGGGCCAGCCAGCGTTGCCAACGCTCGATGAGGGTCAGCAGGTCGCTGTTGGCCTGCAGGCCGGGGACTATTCCGGTATTTCCAGCCATCCGCGTATCAGGCGTTCAAGACAGTGGCCCAGGAACTGCAGGAGCTCGGTGCCCTGACTGCTCGAGAAATGCTCGGGATCGCGGCTGCCCAGGGCCAGCAGGGCCGGGGGCGTGCTGCCGGATATGGACAGCCTGAGAAGCGCATCGGACTGGATAAGTTCGCTTGCCGGGCCGAAAAGGGCAGGGTCCCCCGGCTGGTGGTCGCGCAGGACCACGCGGGCAGAGGGCCCGAACAGGGCATTGACGCTGTCTGCCGGCAGGCACTGGATCCGGCCGATATGCATCTGCGGCACCTTGCCGGTCTCGTTCTCCACGCAAAGGCTGGTGGCGTCCAGATCCAGCAGGACCATCATCTCGTTGGAGATGGTTTCGATCAGATGCTCGAAGGATTGGGCCGAGAGCAGGGTGATCACGACTTCGTGGATCTTGTGCTGCGAGTGAAGGTTGTCGCGCAGCGTGGTGATCATCTCGTCGCGCGTACGCCGCAGCTCCTCGTTTTCCTGACGCAGCCGCAGGACCATCGCCTGCTGCATGTCGATCACACTGCGCCCGGTGTCTTCCAGCCCCGGTGTGGCCGGGGGGTCCAGGGAATCGAGGATGTCCGGGTGGCGGACCAGGAAGTCCGGATGCCGGCGCAGCCAGGCCGCCACCATGTCGGCATTGATCGCCGCGCGCGCCGCAGCATCGGAGCCGGCGGGCTCCTCTGCCTTGGTTGGTTCCTGCGCGGCGTCTTGCCGTTTGCGTGTCATCTCACTTGCCCAGGATGCTCTGGCCCGTCTTGGCCCAATCGGCCAGGAAGGCGTCGAGTCCCTTGTCGGTCAGCGGATGCTTGAACAGCGAGCGCAGCACCGCCGGTGGAAGGGTGGCCACGTCGGCGCCCAGGCGGGCCGACTCCACCACATGCATCGGCGAGCGCACGGAGGCGACAAGGACCTCGGTCTGAAGGTCCGGATAGTTGGCATAGATCTCGACGATCTGGCCGATCAGTTCCATGCCCTCTGTTCCGATGTCGTCCAGTCGACCGATGAAGGGCGAGATGTAGCTGGCGCCCGCCTTGGCGGCCAGCAAGGCTTGGGCCGGCGAGAAGCAGAGTGTGACGTTGACCCTTGTGCCCTCCTCGGACAGCGCCTTGCAGGTCTTCAGTCCATCCGGGGTCAGGGGCACCTTCACACAGACATTGTCCGCCAGCTTGGCCAGGTGGCGTCCTTCGGCCAGCATGGTGTCATGGTCGGTTGCGGTGACTTCGGCCGAGACAGGTCCCGGTACGACAGCGCAGATCTGCTTGATGACCTCCAGGAAATCGCCGCCGTTCTTGGCGATCAGCGACGGATTGGTGGTAACGCCGTCGACAAGGCCGGTTGCTGCAAGGTCGCGGATCTCGTCCAGATCGGCGGTATCGATGAAAAACTTCATGGTATGCTGTACTCCGGGTTTGCCTTTAGCCTTGCGGGGGGTGATAGAACCTCATGTCTTCTGCGTCCAGCCCCGATCCGGCGCCGCCTCTGTGGCAACGGCCGGCCAGCGGGGCAGCCACATGGCCCCTGTTCCCTGGAGTCCAGTCTAGCCCATGGTTTCCCCGCCTGCCAGCCTGAGTACGGATGAGAAAGTCATCGAGGGCGGGGCAGTGGTGGCCGTCCTGCTGCCCCTGCCACTGGATCAGCCCTACAGCTATCTGTTGCCCGAAGACCTGTCGGCCATGCCGGGGACTTTTGTCGAGGTGCCGCTTGGCAAACGGCGCTTGCCTGGAGTCATCTGGAAGCGGCAGGACCAAGCGGATATTGCACGGGACCGTTTGAAAAGCGTGCTACGGGTGCACGATGTTCCCCCCATGCCGGATGTCCAGCGCCGCTTCATCACCTGGGTGGCCGGCTATACCCTGGCGCCGCTGGGGGGTGTCTTGCGCATGGCCCTGTCGGTTCCGGCCGCCCTGGATCCACCACGCCCGCATCAGGTCCTGGTTCGCAGCGACCAGCCCGTGTCGGATGATCTGCGCCTGACCCCGGCCCGGCAGAGAGTGATCGAGCTGGCGGAACAGGGCTTCGCCCATCCACCGGGAGTCATGGCCCGGGAGGCAGGGGTCAGTTCCTCTGTGGTGAAGGGCCTGCAGGAGGCGGGCTTGCTGCAGGCGGTTTCCCAGCGTCCCAGGCGCAGCTTCGCGGTCCCGGAGGGGGCTCGTCCCGGGCCCACCCTGTCCGCAGGGCAGGCCAGTGTGGCCGAGGCGCTCTGCGGCAAGGTCAGGGAGGACGCCTTCTCGGTGACGCTGCTGGATGGTGTGACCGGCTCGGGCAAGACCGAAGTCTACTTCGAAGCGGTGGCCAGCGCCCTGCAGCAAGGCCGCCAGGTCCTGGTCCTGCAGCCGGAGATCGCGCTGTCCTCGCAATGGATCGAGCGGTTCGAGCGGCGCTTCGGGGTACAGCCGGCAGAGTGGCACAGCGACCTGACTCCAGCGCAGCGGCGCACGACCTGGCGGGCCGTGGCCGAAGGTGAAGCCTCCGTCCTTGTGGGCGCGCGATCATCCTTGTTCCTGCCCTTCCGCGACCTGGGCCTGATCGTGGTCGACGAGGAACACGATCCCGCCTACAAGCAGGAGGACGGCGTGATCTACCAGGCGCGGGACATGGCTGTGGTGCGGGGTCAACTGGGCCAGTTCCCGGTGATTCTGGCCTCTGCAACGCCCTCGCTGGAAAGCGTCCTCAATGTTCAGGCCGGCAAGTACCAGCTGGAGGAGCTTCCCGCGCGCCATGGCGGCGCCAGCCTGCCGGAGGTTTCGGTGCTGGACCTGCGCAAGGACCGGCCCGAACGCCTGCCCAGCGGCGGGCAGAGCTGGCTGGCGCCAAGCCTGCGCAAGGCCATCACCGAAACACTGGAGCAGGGCGAACAGGCCCTGCTGTTCCTCAATCGGCGAGGATACGCACCGCTGACGCTCTGCCGCACCTGCGGCCACAGGATCGAGTGTCCCGATTGCACGGCCTGGCTGGTGGAGCACCGCAAGTGGGGACAGTTGCAATGCCATCATTGCGGTTACCGTGCCCCACTGCCCAGGGCTTGCCCCTCCTGCGACGAGACGGACAGCCTGGTGGCTTGCGGCCCGGGGGTGGAGCGGCTGGACGAGGAGGTGCGCCTGTTGTTCCCGGAAGCACGTCACCTCCTGCTGTCCAGTGATACCCTGCCGGGGCCGGCGGCCGCACAGGATCTGATGCGGCAGATTCAGCAGCGCGAAGTGGACTTGATCGTCGGGACCCAGATCGTTGCCAAGGGGCATCATTTCCCCTGGCTGACCCTGGTGGGCGTGGTGGATGCCGATCTGGGGCTGGGCGGTGGCGACCTGCGTGCAGGCGAGCGCACCTATCAGCTCTTGCAGCAGGTCGCAGGCCGGGCGGGCCGGGCGGAACGGCCCGGACGCGTCCTGCTGCAGAGTTACATCCCCGAGCATCCCGTATTGCAGGCGCTTCAGTCGGGCGACCGCGATGCCTTCCTGGCCCATGAGGCCGAGACGCGGGAGCGCGGCTTCCTGCCGCCCTTCTCGCGCATGGCGGCCCTTGTCATCTCCGCGCCCGATGCCGAACAGGCCGATGCGGCCAGCAGGGCCATGGCACGGGCGGCCCCACAGGCAGAGGGGCTGGAGGTGCTGGGACCGGCCCCGGCCCCCCTGGCGGTCCTGCGCGGCCGGCACCGCCGCCGCTTTTTGGTCAAGGCACGCCGCGACCTGCCGCTCCAGCGGCTGCTGGCGGAATGGCGCGACCGGGTTTCCCTGCACGGCTCGGTCCGCCTGGCCATTGACGTGGATCCCTACAGCTTCCTCTAGCTGCGGCCCGGTTGCCAGCCGTGGCGAATCTTGCTGCATGGACTGAAGCAACTGCTATCGTCTGCCTGCGGCGCTTTTGCAAAGGCACAACCGCAGTGGACGATCCGAGTAGAGTCATCAGCAGAGACACTTCGGAGAACAGGCATGAAGCGGGGCCCGGCGGGCCATCATGCCGAATCGCCGGTCCTCGGCCGGGGGTGGTAACGGGATCTGAGTGATCGAATCCCCCTCCTCTGGCCAATCCCGGCAGCCCATGCCAAGGAGGCGGATATATGAAGGAAGATGCCCGGACACGCACGCCGATCGAGCAGGTGCTGAGGGAAGATCCCGAAGCGGCTCGTGAATTTCTGGACACAGCCTATGCCGTGGATATCGCAACCTTCCTGGAGGAGTTGCCGCCGCAAACGGCAGAGGCCCAACTGTTGTCCCTGCCGCTGGCACGCCAGACCGCTGTTTTCCGCTATCTGAAACCTGGCGGTCAGGTCAAGCTGGCCCAGAGGTTGGAGCGGGGACAACTGGCGCAGATCGTCAGCGCGATGAATGCGGATGACCGCACTGATCTGTTCAACCGCCTGTCCCCCGAACAGCAGGAGGCCCTGCTGCCCGGTCTTGCCCAGGCCGCGCGCGAGGACATTCGGCGCCTGGCCGGGCACGCGGAAGGCACGGCGGGCGCGCTCATGACCTCAGACTACGTGGCGCTGCGCTCCGACATTACCGTGCGCGAGGCCCTGGATGTCCTGCGTCGGGAAGCGCCTGACAAGGAAACGATCTATCGCACCTATGTGATCGATGATGATCGCCGTCTGGTGTCGTCCGTGCGTTTGCGGGATCTGATTCTGGCACAGCCGGAGACTCGGGTGTCCGAGGTCATGATCTCTGAAACCCTTGCGGTAGGCGTCGAGGATTCTCAGGAAGACGTGGCCCGCAAGATTGCGCGCTATGACGTGATTGCCGTACCGGTG
This sequence comes from Fodinicurvata fenggangensis DSM 21160, assembly GCF_000686045.1. GTDB lineage: Bacteria > Pseudomonadota > Alphaproteobacteria > Kiloniellales > DSM-21159 > Fodinicurvata > Fodinicurvata fenggangensis. The sequence goes on along the minus strand of NZ_JMLV01000012.1, from coordinate 6,853 downwards.
GTGGACTCGGACGGGCGCCTGGTGGGGATCGTCACGCACGACGATGCGCTGGATGCCTTGCAGGAAGAAGCCACCGAGGACTTCCACCGGATCGGGACGGTCGGCAAGCTGAGCGAGAGCGTACGCAATGCCAGCATGAGAACACTCTATCGCAAGCGCATTTTCTGGCTGGCCTTGCTGATTGTCGGCAACCTGTTCTCAGGTGCCGGCATCGCCTATTTCGAGGAGACCATTTCCAGTCACGTGGGCCTGCTGTTCTTCCTGCCCCTGCTGATCGGCAGCAGCGGCAATGCCGGATCCCAGTCTGCCACTCTCATGGTCCGTGCCATCGCAACCGGCGATGTGGTGATGCGGGACTGGGGACGTCTGCTGGGGCGTGAGCTGCTTGTGGCCCTGGCGCTGGGCCTCACTCTGGCGCTGGCGGTTTCTGCCATCGGTCTGTTGCGTGGAGGCGTGGACATCGCGCTCGTGGTTTCCCTGACCATGGTCCTGGTGGTCCTGGTTGGCAGCCTGATCGGTTTGTCGCTGCCCTTCCTGCTGGATCGCATGAAGCTGGATCCGGCGACAGCCAGCGCCCCGCTGGTCACGACCATTGCCGACGCCGTGGGTGTGATCATCTTTTTCACCATCGCGACCGTGGTGTTGTTTCAACCGGCAATCTGAGACATCAGGGCAGGCTTGTCGCAGGCTTCGGTCCTACTCATAGGTAATAGGATGGAATATTCAGGAAGACTCATTAATTATTATTGAATTATAAATAATTAATACTATTTATAGAAATCAGGAAATAATTGGAAATAAAAATGTATATTCCTTATAATTCATATCTATTAATTGTAATGGTTCTAATCGTACTTGGCGTGGGGGTAGCGCTTTCTGCCTGCAATACCATTGAAGGAATGGGGCGTGATGTGGAATTGGCTGGTGAGGCGACAAGTGAAACTGCCCGTGATGCCAAGAGAGAGCTCTCGAACTGATGGGAAAATCCGACGGTTCAGCCAAGGCCGGATTTGTATAAGCCTGACGCCTCCATCGCGCTGTAAACGTCTGTTGTCGGATGTGATGACAGCCGCCTTACCCATTGGTCTGTCAGGGGCTGTGCGGTAGACGAAGGCGGACTCAGATTGCGTTCATTGTCCAGGGGGGAAGCGGGACAGCGGCAGGGGGCTTGTTGCGGCCCAGTGTGGTGAACCATGCCATAGAATAGTCACAGAGCAAGGAATCAGAACTCCTGTTGAATGATGGATAATCAAAGCCATCTGGTGTTCGAGGAATTCGGAAAAAAGGAAATGAAAATGAATATTTCATCCGCACTGATGGCACCGATTTTCATGATTCTTCTTGCCTTTGGTGCAAGCACGGCCCTGTCTTCCTGCAATACCATTGAAGGAATGGGGGAAGATACTCAGGCTGCTGGTGAAGCGACAAGTGAAACAGCGCGTGAAGCCGAGGAAGAACTGGAAGACTGACGTTCCAGAAGAGCCATGCTGGCCCCAAAAGGGGCCTCGGCATTGATCAACGAAAGGCGGCCATCGAGACCGATGGCCGCCTTTCGTCATTCCCATTCATCTTGTCTGGGGACAGGCTCCAGCTTAGCGCACCCGGAAGAGGAAATAGATGATGCCGATGTTGTCGGCATAGTCGGGATGGCCAGGCAAATAGGGTTGGGAGTCCGTGATCTCGACTTTCTCCCAGAGGCCCTTGTCCTCCAGCTCCCGGGTCAGGGCGAAGAAGTCCTGTTCGGCCACAAGGTCGTCGCGGTGGGTGAACAGGATGTAGCCGCCGGGGCGCGTGACACGACAGAATTCCGAAAGCAGGCCGTTCATATCCTTAATGTAGGTCAGGACACCGATGGAAACGGTTGCCTCATAGAGGTCGTTGTCCAGGGGCAGTGGATGCTTGTCCAGGTCGATGACCTGCACCGAGTTGTAGATTTCTCGCTTCCTGGCCAGTTCGACGGACTCGGGCGAAAGGTCGCTGCCGTCGATACGTCCGGTGTAGCCGGCATCGCGCAGGGCCAGGCCGCTCAGCCCGGTGCCGCAGCCGGCGTCGAATATCGTGGCGTCGGCTGAAATCAGTGGCTTCAGCATGGCCGCCGCCTGCTTCGGTGCCTGGTAGTCCCAGGAGTGCAGGGTTTCGTCATAGGACTCGGCCCACTGGTCGTAGTAGGCACGCAGCTCCTCGCGGTCCATCTTGCGAATATCCTTCAGCCAGGAATGGTCTTCGTTTTCAGACACGGGTCTGATGTCTCCCTTGTTGTTGCTGAGTGCCTGTTTTCTCACATGCTGCAGCCAGCCTTGCAAGGAAGCGGGCTGCATGCCAGCCATTCAGCGGCCTTCACTGTCCTGTTGTGGCAGGCGGTCTGCCAGGGGAATTGCCTGTTCGGCGATCCAGTCGGCAACCTGGCGGGCCGGCCGGCTGGACAGGTTGTGCAGGAACAGGCCATAGCCCCGTCCGGAGCGTGTGAAGGCCTGGCCGCATGTCACCAGCCGGCTCTCCTCCAGCAGCGGCTCCACCAGTCCGCGCCAGCCCAGCGCAATGCCCTTGCCCTCCAGCGCGGCCTGCTGCAGCAGGGGGTAGTTGTTGTAGTAGAGTCGGACGTCGGGTTGGAAATTCTCGATCCCCTGGGCCTGGAACCAGAGCGGCCAGTCGCACCAGCGCGATTCCTGTTCGTCCAGATGAAGCAGAGGCAATTCGCGCAGGCGTTCAGGCGCGAGCAGGTCATCCGGAACCAGGCCGTGACGCGCGGCAAAGGCGGGCGAACAGACCGGCTGGGCCGCCTCATGGAACAGAAAACGCAGTGCGGAGCCGCTGCGCTCATGCTGGCCAAAGCGGACTTCCATGTCGGGTCGGCGCTGGGGGTTCACACGCGGATCATCTTCGGCTCGAATGATGAAGTCCCGTTCCGGAAAGGCGGCTTCCAGCGATGGAAGCAAGGGTTCGAGCCAGAGATGGGCAAATCCGAAAGGGGCGGAAATGACGATGGGGGGCCGGGCCTGTCGGCCGGGTTTCATGTCCTCGCTGGCCCCGGCAATGCCGTGCAGGGCCCGGGCAACATCCTCCCAATAGCGCTGCGCCTGTGGCGTCGGCTTAAGAAGGCGCCCGCTGCGCTGGAACAGGGGACTGTCCAGATGCGCTTCAAGACTGCGCAGACGCTGGGACACAGCCGGTTGACTGGTGCCGAGTTCCCTTGCCGCGGCGGTGATCGTGCCGCAGCGGACCACCGCCTCGAAGGCGATGAGCGCGTTCATGGGCGGAAGGCGGCGAGCCAGTGAATCCATAAGCCCAACTTATGGATTTCCTTAAGACTTTCCAGCTTTTTTTGCCAGTCCCTGAGGGTCACTTTCTGGCCACGACATGCATGCCACATGACCCGCAAGACAAGTTGGAACGAGGATTTTCATGACGTCACCCATGACCTTCGATGTGGTGGACAACCAGCCTTTCGTGACCCTGGGGCGTGAACGCTGTTCCCTGCCGGCGCTCTGGCTGCGCGAGCGTAGCCGGGCTGCAAGCCTCTGTGACCCGGTCACGGGCCAGCGCCTGTTCAACCCGCACGAACTGCCTGAGGATCTGGGCTTTGAAATGGCCGTTGTGGCGGATGGTGCGCTGCAGGTGACCTACAGCGACGGTTTCCGCGACAGCTATGCCCTGGAAGACCTGAAGGCAGCCATCGCACAGGACAATGGCCTGCCCAGCGTCACGACCTGGGCGGCCGTGGATGGGGCCGGGAAAATCTTCGATTGGCAGAAGCTCAAGGACGATGACCGCGAAACCTTGGCCTGTGTCGAGGCCTTCCTGGCCCGTGGTTTCGTGATCCTGGAAAACACGCCCACGGAGCGGGACTCCATCCTCAGCGTGGCGGCACACTTCGGGCAGGTGAGGCATACCAACTTTGGGCGTTTTTTCGAGGTCTATTCGCGGCCGGGCTCGAACGACCTGGCTTATCGCCCCGTGCCCCTGGCGCCGCATACGGACAATCCCTATCGCAATCCGGTGCCGGGCATCCAGATCCTGCATTGCCTGGCCAACGAAACCACGGGCGGCCATTCGACCCTGGTGGACGGGTTTCGTGTCTGCGATCAGTTGCAGGACGAGGACCCCGAAGGTTTCCAGCTATTGAAGGAGATCGAGGTCGGTTTCCGCTTCCGCGATGGCCAGGCTCACCTGACCGACCGCCATCCCATGATCGAGACCGACCACCTGGGCCGTCCAACCGGAATTCACTACAGCCCGCGCCTGGATGAAACGCCGCTGCTGGACCCCGCTGTGCTGAGGTCTTTCCATCGTGCGCGAAACCGCCTGGGCAGCCTTCTGTCCGACCCCGAGAACGAATTCCGCTTCCTGCTGGAGCAGGGGCAGCTGATGATGTTCGACAACAACCGCGTGCTGCATGGGCGCACAGCCTATGACCCCGACGAGGGACTTCGCCACCTTCAGGGCTGTTACATCGACCGGGATGGGCCGGAAAGCCTTTACCGCGTGCTGTCTGCGCAAGACCAGCCTGCAGCCGACGTGCGGGAGGTCGCGTGATGGAACAGGTCAGCTTTACGCGCATGAGCGAGGGCACGCGCGCGGATTATCACTTCCTTGACCGATTGGAGCGCCAGCATGCCGAGGGTGTGGCCGACCGCATCCTGGCGGCGCTGGCCGGGTTGGAGCATTCGCTGGAAGGCTATCAGGTCACGCGCCTGGAACACTCGCTTCAGACCGCAACACGGGCCGAAGCCGATGGGGCCGACAAAGAGATGATCGTGGCCGCCCTGATCCACGACCTGGGCGACGACCTGGCTCCGCACAATCACTCCCAGTTCGCCGCCGCGATCCTGAGGCCCTATGTGCGCGAGGAGGTGACCTGGGTGCTGGAGATGCACGGCCTGTTCCAGATGCAGTTCTATGGCGACCGGCTGGACCTGCCGACGGACCGGCACCTGGCCTATGCGGACCATCCCTATTTCGAAAGCTGCCAGCGTTTCTGCCGCGACTGGGACCAGGAGTCCTTCGACCCGAGCTATCCCACGCAGCCGCTTTCCCACTTCGAGCCCCTGCTGCGCGAGATATTTGCCCGTCCGCCCTTCGACCCGGCGATCCTGAAGGAACAAAACGGCTGAACAAACTGTCGTATTATTGGACTTGTAAGAATCTTGCGCAGCGCTATCTTCATGTAGCCGCGGGAAAACCTTCGAAAAGTGCCGTACTCCTCTCGGCCTGGAAGGCTCAGGTAGGGATGCGTTCAGGATGAACTACTTCACCCCGTTTGCGACACGGAATTTCAATGCCCAGCTGCAGCGCAGCCTGGGCAAGGCCTATCTTGGCGCCGCGTCCATCGGAGAGGTGATGGCCACAGCCGCGGACATTCGGGACGCCAATGTCGACAGCTGGCACCAGGCCTGGAGGCGGCTGGCCGAGCGCCTGGAGACGCGTGCCGAACACGCGCAGGCGGCTGGACAGCAGGAAACGGCCAGAGGGCTGTTCCTGCGCGCCGCTGAGGCCTGGCGTCAATCCTGCTTCTATCACCGGATCAACCTCGATTGCCGCGAGCTGCAGGAGGCCTGGCCACGGATCGCGGCCTGCTTCCAGGGTTTCATGAATCTGAGCCCCTGGTCCGGCGAAGGCATGCAGATTCCCTATGAGGGCGGGACGCTTCACGCCTATCTGGCTCTGCCTGCCAGCAATGGCCGGCCCTACCGGACCCTGGTGTTGCCCTCGGGCTATGATTCCAGCCTTGAGGAAATGCTGGTCATGGTGGGGCTGCCGGCCCTGGCGCGGGGCTATGCCGTGCTGGCCGTCGATGGACCGGGGCAGGGCAAGACGCTCTATGATCCCGAGATCCGGGCCTTCATGCGCCCCGACTTCGAGACGGCCCTGAAGGCCGTGGTCGACCGGGCCCTGGAGGACTCCCGCCTGGACCCGGAATGCCTGGTGGCCATGGGCGTCAGCTTTGGCGGCTATCTCGTGCCACGTGCCGCAGGCGGGGAACCCCGCCTGGCAGCACTGGTGGCCGATCCGGGACAATACGATATCGGTTCGGCCATGTTCGCGCGCCTGCCCCCCAACATGATCGAACGCCTGGACGAGGACAGCCAGGACGCACATGACATTTTCGAAAGCCTGGCCCAGGGCAACGACGGTACCTTCCTTTTCCGTCCGCGCATGGCGGCACATGGTGTGGACAGCGTTCAGGACTATTGCCGCCAACTGGTCGCCTATCATAACCGGGACGCCGCCCCGCACATCACCTGTCCCAGCCTGATCTGCGACAACGAGGAGGACGCTGTCTCGACGGGGCAGGGGCAGCTGCTGGCCAACGCCATGACGGCGGCCGAAGTGACCTTCCAACGCTTCACGAAAGCCGAAGGCGCCGGTGGCCACTGCGAAGGCATGGGCCGCGAGATCTTCGACGAACGGGTCTTCGCCTGGCTGGATGATGTCTTTACGGAGGGTCGCCCTGACTCATCCAGGCCAAGCCGGGATAGGACATAGGAGCCGTCCCGACCAAAGGGTCCTGCCGCTTTGCCTGAAGTCTTGAGGGTAGCTGTTTGATCCCAGGTTTTGATGGTGTGATTCTGTCCGAGGACTGGAAGGAGGCACTATGGGCCAAGTTCTACACAGCTGCGCCACGACCACGCACGCCATCAGAGCTGCAATACAGCGATCGGAAGCTTCGGCCTCGGAGTTGAGCCAGACCTATGGGATCAATCCGAAGACGGTTCTCAAATGGCGCAAGCGGGCGACGGTCACCGACAGGCAGACTGGTCCCAAGGAACCAGCATCAAGCGTTCTCAGCCTCGAGGAAGAGGCCGTGATCATTGCCTTTCGGCGGCACACCCTGTTGCCATTGGATGACTGCCTT
>NZ_JMLV01000011.1 GCF_000686045.1 Fodinicurvata fenggangensis DSM 21160 | reverse complement strand
CGTAAAGCACCTGCAATGAGCAATTCTGCTTCTTCCGGCTTTCCCCGGTGGGGCTTGCTGACGGGTGTCGCGATGCTGGCATCTATGGCTGTGCTGCTCATGCCTCTGAAACTCGAGAGCAATGATGGTCTGCGGCTATTGCCGCAGATTGCTGCTGCTCAAGACCAGGATCAGGATAGAGACAGAGATCAGGATAGAGACAGAGACCAGGATAGAGACAGAGACCAGGATAGAGACAGAGACCAGGATAGAGACAGAGACCAGGATAGAGACAGAGATCAGGAAGAAGATCAGGATCGCGAGCGAAAACGTGATCGCGAGCACCAACCTGAAGGCAAGGGTGGTGGAAACGGCAAAGGCGGAAATGGTGCCCCTGGCGGTTCCGGCGGGAACAATGGAGAAGGTGACGGTAACGGTAACGGTACTGGAGGCGATGCCAATTGACGGCAGTCTTTCCGCAACTTGCTACAGATGGGATATGGGGCCTTCCGCGGAAGGCCCCATATTTTTGGGGAAAATTGAACAAAGACCATTTGCACGGCTGTGGACATTCCACGGATAGCCACCTATTTCACAAATGGGCAGCTTGATTTTTTTGTGCTGTCTCAGCTGACGGAACATTTTACAGCATGACCAACAATTCGGGGTGGTTTTATGGACAGAGTTGAAACAAACGGCGCCCGCATTCCCAAGATCGGTTTCGGGACCTTCCAGTTGGATGTGGATGTGGCGCGTGCACGGGTGCGTGAAGCGCTTGAAGCGGGCTATCGCCATATCGATACGGCGCAGATGTACAAGAACGAGGAAGCTGTTGGCGCCGGCCTGCGGGACAGCGGCTTGGCGCGTAATGAAATCTTCCTGACCACCAAGGTCTGGCCGGACCGTTTTGCAGACGGAGACTTGCAGCGTTCAGTGGACGAAAGCCTGGAGCGCCTGAAGCTGGATTACGTGGACCTGCTGCTGCTGCACTGGCCCAATCCGGAGATTTCCCTGTCGGAAACCATCGGAGCCTTGAATGATGTCCGCAAGCGCGGGCTGGCCAAGCACATCGGCATCAGCAACTTCAACGTCGCCCTGATCCGCGAGGCTGTGGCCGCTTCCGAGGCGCCGCTGGTAACCAACCAGGTCGAGTATCATCCCTGGTTGTCCCAGGACCTCGTTCGCCAGGAGCTGGCCCGGCACGGCATGGCGCTGACGGCCTATTGTCCGCTGGGGCAGGGCAAGCTGCTGGAGGAATCGGTGATCCAGCGCATTGCCCAGGTGCACGGCAAGGAGCCAGGACAGGTGGTTCTGCGCTGGCACTACCAGCAGCCGGACGTGATCGCCATCCCGCGCACATCGAAGGCCGAGCGAGTGCGCAGCAACCTGGACATCTTCGATTTCGAGCTGAGCGAGGCCGAAATGTCGGAGATCTCGGGCCTGGCGCGTTCGGACGGACGCATCATCAATCCGGCACACCTGGCGCCAGCCTGGGACAATGCCGCCTGAATCCACTTTTGCAAAGTCAGAGAATGATGAAAGGGCCTTCCCCATAGCGGGTGAAGGCCCTTTCAGCGTCTCAAACCCGGCCAACGGCGGAAAGGGAAGGTGACCCAGGGCCAGTGCCCCGACAGCGGTAACCTGGGGTGAGCGTGATGTCCGGCCGCGGTCGTGACCTGCTCAGCCTTCAGCTCCATCAGCCGGCGCACCCGCTCCGGCGTCGGAGGGTGGCTGCGCAGGAGGGCAAGCTGGGGAAAGCCTTGATTGGGCCGCAGCAGATTTTCCCAAAGCCCGCCCTGACTGCGTTCCAGCTTCTCCAGTGCAGTGGCCAGAGCCTCAGGATCTCCACAGAGCTGTACGGCGTCCAGGTCGGCATCGTATTCCCGGGCGCGGGAAAGTGCCAATTGCAGCAGGGTGAGCAGGCTGGGTGCCAGAATCAGAAGCGCAATCAGCAGCCAGGGGATGGCCAGGCTGTTCGTCAGCAACAACGGCAGGTTCAGCGCCAGCAGGAAGATTCCCAGATAGGAGAGAAGCGTGGTCAGTCGACTGAGACTGTCAGCCAGGTTCATGATCCAGAGGTCGTTGTTGGCCAGATGGCTGATCTCGTGGGCCATCACGGCCACGATCTCGCGCGGGCTCAGTGTGCGCAGCATGCCGTCCGTCAGCGCGATTGCCGCCTGTTCGGGTCGTCCCACGGCAAAGGCATTGCTGATTTCGCTCGGCACGTAATAGAGCGCGGGCTTGGCGGGAAGACCGGCACGCCGTGACAGTTCTTCCAGCGCCGCGTGGAGTTCGGGAATCATCCGGTATGGCAGGGGGCGCCCCCGATAGAGCCCCAGGATAATCTCGGGCGAGAGGGAGGGAGTCGCCATCAGGCCCAGGGCCACGCCGATGAAGCCCCAGACGACGCCCTGCAGACCCCAGAGAGTCCAGGCGCAGGCCGCCGCAATGCCGGCCATACCAATAATGAGAAGCGCGGAATGAAGCAGGTTCTTCAGTTTGTGGTGTCTGGTCAGTGGCATGATTGCAAACCGGGCATGTAACAGGCAGCCTCTAATGAGATTGGGGAGGGTGGTCGGCGCTTCAATGCAGACCTGCGCCGTTATAGCTCACGCTATCGCACTGCCCCTGCGGACGGTCCTGCGTTAGATTGGCGCTGTACCATTGAACAATCCGGCATGCCATTGACGAAGGAGAGGCAGCGATGACAGAGCGTATCTTTACAGACAAGGTGGCCATCGTGACGGGTGCCGGTTCCGGTATCGGAGCGGCCATTGCCCGCGAGCTGGGCCGCGAAGGCGCGGAAGTGGTCGTGAGTGACGTCGAGGCCAAGTCCTCCGAGGCGGTGGCGGAAGAAATCCGCAAGGCCGGTGGCAAAGCGCAGGTCTGCACCGCGGATGTGGCCGATGCGAAGGCCGTGGAAGCCCTGGTGGACTTCGCAGTGCGGGAATGCGGTGGCCTGCACCTGGCCGTGAACAACGCGGGTATCGGCGGGCCCAGCGAGAAGACCGGCGACTATCCCCTGGACGGCTGGCGCCAGGTCATCGACATCAATTTGAATGGCGTCTTCTACGGCCTGCGCTATCAGATTCCCGCGATGCTGCAGAGCGGCGGTGGGGCCATCGTCAACATGGCCTCCATCCTGGGGTCCGTCGGGTTTGCCAAGGCTTCCGCCTATGTGGCGGCCAAGCATGCCCTGGTCGGCCTGACCAAGACCGCGGGCATGGAATACGCGACCGAAGGGGTTCGTATCAACGCCGTGGGGCCGGCCTTCATCGACACGCCGCTGCTCTCGAAAAACCTGGATGAGGAAACCTTGGGCCAATTGGCCGGCTTGCATCCCGTCCAGCGCCTGGGGACGGCGGAGGAGGTTTCCGCCCTGACCTGTTTCCTGTTGTCGGAGCGGGCGAGCTTCATCACGGGAAGCTACCACCTGGTGGACGGCGGCTACACGGCGCAGTAGAGGCGGCCCAAGGGATAACGGCGTGGAGCCCGGTGATGCCATCATTCCGCTGAGCGTCGCCCTGGCGGCTGGCCTGCTGATCGGGCTCGAGCGTGGATGGAACGCGCGCGAGGCGACGGAAGGCAGTCGCGTTGCCGGCGTGCGGACCTTTGCCCTGTTGGGTCTGCTTGGCGGCTTTGTCGGCCTGCTGGCCACGGCCAGCGAATTGGCCGTGATCGGCTATGGCTTTCTTGCCGTGGCGGCCGTCCTGGTGACGGGCTATGCCGTGCGCGGGCACCAACGCGGCGACTTCGGTGTCACCAGCCTGATTGCCGCCTTGCTGACCTTTGCTTTCGGAGCGGCGGCCAGCCAGGGGTACATGCTGGAAGCGGCCATGGCCGCAGTCGCCACGGCCCTGTTGCTCGGCTACAAGTCCCTGCTGCATCGCTGGGTCGGTGCGTTGGAGCCCGTGGAGCTGCGGGCCACCCTGAAGCTGCTGGCCATCTCGGTCATCGTGCTGCCGTTGCTGCCCGATCGGGGCTATGGACCCTGGCAGGTCCTCAACCCCTTCGAAATCTGGTGGATGGTGGTGCTGATCGCCGGGATTTCCTTCATCGGCTACTTCGCCATGCGGATTGTCGGGCCGGAAAAAGGGGCGCTGCTGACCGGCCTGTTCGCCGGCCTGGCGTCCTCGACGGCTCTCACGCTGCACTTCTCCCGTCTGGCGCGTCGCCATCGAGGCAGCTCTGGAACCGCCAGCCAGTCCCTTCTCTCAGCCGGGATTCTCGTGGCCTGCGGCACCATGTTTCCAAGGATGCTTGTGGTGGTTGCCATTATCCACCCCACGCTACTTCCTCCCTTGCTGCTTCCGGCCCTGTTCATGGCTGGTTTGACCTATGCCGCGGTCCTGCTGCTGTGGTGGAAGGGAAAACATGCCGCGCAGGACGAGGCGCCGGCGCAGCTGAAGAATCCCCTGGAACTGGGCTCGGCCCTGGTGTTCGGTGCGCTGCTGGCGCTGATCCTGCTGGTGGCAACGGCGCTTGAGCAAGCACTGGGAGACAGCGGGTTGCTCGCCGTCGCCGCGATCTCCGGGGTGACCGACGTGGACGCCATTACCCTGGCGCTCGCCAGAATGAGTCAAGAAGGCACGGCGCTGGAGTTGGCTGCTCTGGGCATCCTCCTGGCCAGCGCCGTGAACAGCCTGGCCAAGGGTGCCCTGGCGGCCGGCATTGGAGGTATGGCCCTGGCCTGGCGTGTAACCCTTCCTCTTGGCCTGGCGGCGACTGGCGGCTTCCTGCTGTTCTGGGTTCTGGGAGGTGTTGCCGTTCGCTTGTGATGTCGGCCGCCGAGGAGCTATTCGTCGCCCAGACCGGGACAGGGAGCCTGGAAGCGTCCCTGTCCGAGGGAGATCACCTCACGCGTGCGGTCGAAGAACTCGCCGCTGCCGGTAAGAGTGGTTCCTTCCAGGCGCAGAAGCGGGCTGTCCACCGGCGCGCCGAAGGGGTCCTTCCACTTGTCTCCCTCTGCGCTGTGCATGGCCATGAAGACCGCGCCCTCCTGTCCATCCGCATCGACGCGGCGGGCTTCCACGAGCTGATGGGCGCCTTGGGGCAGTTCGGCAATGCTGGCCTTCACGGACAGGTGTTCGCTTTCGACCGACCCCGAGGTTGCGCTCAGTTCAATGACCGAAGCTTCCGGCCCGAAGCTCTTGCGTTCGCAGCGCGCGATCTGCAGTGCATGGGTTTGGCCCTCCAGCACAAGCTTGCCTTCGGGCTCGGACTGAAGGGCCTCCGTTACGGCTTGCGAGGAGTCATCGGGCACCTCTTCGGAGGAGTCTTCCCATTGGCTTTCGACAGGCTCGCCGGCCAGCGGGGCCGGTCCCCGGTCCGGTTCGGGCTCGGGAGGGAGGGTTTCCTGCTCGTCAACGGGTACTTCGCGAACCGGGGGCGTGCGGGTGGCTGATGTGGCTTTCAGCAGACGCTCCGTCCGGTTCATGCCGTCACTGACCACCAGGCGGAACTGGGGGCTGGCGCCATCCGGCAAGGCCACCCGGGGGATCGTCACCCGGCTCTCCTGAGTTCGGGGAACCACGACACGCCAGGCCTCCTCATCCGCCGCGCGGAAGAGCAGGGAACTGGTTAGCGGGTCTCCGTCGGCATCGGACAGCAGCCAGTCCGCGACAACCTCGTCTTCGTCGACCTCGCGAATGTCGAAGGCTGTGATCTCAGGTGGAGTGGAACTGCGTTGGCGCTTTGCCAACAGCTTGTCCTCCAGATGCAGTTCCACGCTGTGTGGCGGCGCGGGACTGCTTACGAGGGCGAGAAAGGGCCCGGTCTGGCTGTCACGCAGGGCGGGGCCGACCGACCGGTGGGCCAGCACTTCGCCTTCGGCATCGCGGAGCAGCAGCGTGAAGGCGCCCTCGGGGCCATGCTTCCGGGTGATCCCCTGTACGGGAGAGACGTGATTGATCTTGGACTGCTGTCCGCTTTCATCCAGCCAGCCGGAAACCACGTAGACCTGTTCCTGAGTGCTGCCCTGAGATGCGGAGGCGACGCTTACCGGTCGCAACAGGCGGGTAAACGCGCTTGTTCCCTGATGAGGTAGGGTATTCGGCGCCTCTGTTCTGCTGCCGGGTGGGGGCAGGCTGGGAGACATGTAGATGCTTTTCAGCCGGCCGAGCAGGCTCTGATAGTGATCGCGCAGGATGAAGTGCTTGGCCGTCTCCTGAGCGCAGGGATACATGAGCGGCAGGAGGGTATGCGGACTTTCCCCATTGCCCTCCTCGAAGGACTTGTTGAAACCGCTGTCCCCATCCAGCGACAGGCGGAAACCTTCGATCCCTGCCATATCGCTGCGACCGGATTTGCATTCGACGGCGCGTTCCGTTCGCCCCTTCACGTCAGGTACATGCGGAAGGCCGAATCCATGGCCGAACTCATGCGCGACGGCAGGGACCTCGGCTGCCCGGCGCGAGGTTTCCATCAGGCTGAAGGGCATCAGGAAATGGATGGGTGGCGGCCAGACCTCTTCTTGTGCGCCAGGTGCCTGCTTGTCGGTGCCGAACGAGGAGCCGCCGCCCATGACGTCCGTCGGAAAGAGGGCGACGACCAGATCGGGGACATTCCCCTGTTCCCAGAGTCGGTCGTGAAGTTCCTTAACCAGCAGGAAACGGGCCTTGTAGTGATGGAAGATGTCCCGCCCGTCGTGGTCGAGCAGAGGATTCGCCCAGGCTTTGTCATACTTCTCGAGCTTGGACGCGAGGTCGTTCCGCCAGTCCTCGCTCGGTACGTAATCGCCGGCGGCTCGACCCGTAACGCCCGTGACCGGGAATGTCTGCTCGGTGAATTCCTCCGCCTTCGCGGCGATCCGGCGCGCGACATCGCGGGCAGCCGGTGGAACTCCATCGGCCCAACTGCCGACCTTCATCATGTAATAGTCGAAAGTCAGGTCCTTCTGCAGGTCGGTCCAGGAAACCGTCCGTTCTCCCTCTTCCTCCTCCAGGTGTCGGTCACAGGGGTCGATGGGCTGGATGAAACCGCGAACCTGTTGCGTTTCGCGCAGTCGGGGCTGCCATCCGAAGAAGTTGACGGTGTTGGTTGCGCGCCGTTTTTCGGCCTTGCCGGTCAATTCCTCGATGGGGACTTCCGTTTTCTGCTTCTTTTCGTAAAGCAGGCCCTCGCGTTCGTCGGTGACCCAGGCATCGGCCGGTATCGTCCGGACATGCCATGCTTCATCAACAGTGTGCTCCGGGCGTTCCCAGTCCACATCGAGGCGGGTCAGGGTCTGCTTGCCGGCCACGAGCGGCGCATCTTTCGAAACCTGGAAGACATGCGGTTCGATCTCGAATTCTTCCGGCAGGGTGGCGAAGGTGAAGCCGTAGGCTGCCGGCAGTTGGGCGCCGTTTTGACCGCGTGGTCCGGCGGCGCCGGCTTCGATCACGACACGATGCCAGGCGGCCGGTCTCAGATGGTCCTTCGGCTCAATGAGCAGGCTGTCCCCTCGGATCTGCACGTCGGCCGGGATGCGAACCATGTCGCCAAAGGAATCGGGGTATTCGATATAGGCGCTGTCCGGGGAGAGGCTGCCCGGCTCCAGCCGCCGGTCAAAGACAATCTCGATATTCGGCGCCTCGCGGTCGACATTGCGCGCGCGCGCTGGCGGGAAGTGGCTGGTCACGGCAAGCTCGGATTGGCGCTTGCCGCCACGGGCCTCGACCGTGACGGCGGCATAGCCCATGCGGATCATGGAGCCGCGATTCGGGGCCTCGAAGCGGCCAGTCAGTTCCAGCGAGCCGGAGTCCTTGCGTGTCTCGACGCGTTCGGAGCCATCCAGGCCCCCGTTGTCGTCATGGGTGAAGCGATGGACCTGGGTTTCCGCGACAGCCTGTCCGGAGAGCTCCAGACGCCCGTACACCGCTGTCTCGGTGATCTCCTCGATATGAACTTCCCCCTCCAGGCGTCCGCCCACCAGGGTGACCTCGCCCTGAAAGGCGTGGCCCTCGCCCGTCTGGGCCATGCGCGCCAAATCAAGTCCCTTCATGCCCGAGGGCAGGGAGAAATTGCGTTGGATGTCGCGCAGCATCCGGGCGCCCAGGGGATTGGCGCGCTCGGGGTCCTGGAAGCGCTGGAACTGGCCGTTCCAGGAGGTATGGAATGCCATCATGGTAGGCATGGCGTCGGGCTCGGTTCCGTCGATGGGGGCCAGGGCCGTGGCTTCATAGCTCTCGCCGGGCTGCAGGTCGTCCTGTGTGGTGCCGGGCAACTGAATGACGAAATGACTGGCAGCACGTGGGCTCCAGCCCGTTGCGCCGCTGTGCTGGATCCAGATGGGATTGCCGAGCTGTCCGCTATCCAGCGTGAAGGCGTTGGGGCTGGAAACCTCCAGGATCACATCGCGTTGCTGCTCGTCCTGGGGGATCAGGACATTGAGCGGGTCGAAGTCGTTGCCACCTCCGGACCTCGGGTCACCGGATGCCCGGCCCATCAAATCCATCAAGGCATCGACCTGATCCTCGGCATTGCCGGCATCGCGTATCTCTTCGGCGCGTTTCTTCAATGTCTCGGCCCGTTCCTGGACGCTCTTCTTGGCCTCTTCTCCCGAAAGGGCGCCGCTCATCAACAGGCCGTCGCTGGTGAGTGTCGCCACGGGCTGGGCACAAGCCGAACCCGTCTCCGTGACCAGACCGGAGAGGGAGAGCCGGGCCTGGCCCGGCGGCGTGCGGCCTTCGGCATAGAGCTCTTCTGGTGCGCGGGGCCCTGTGATGAGGAGATCCTCGTTGAGGGCGTCGAGCATGGCAGCGGATGAGCATTCGGCCAGTTTCGGCACCGCGGCTGGTTCGCAGACCTCTTCAGCCGCCAGAGCTGGCTGCAGGGAAAGGCAAAAGGGCAAGAGGCGGAACAGTCCTCTTGCCAGGAAATGACGACACTTCATCGGGCAACCCTTCCCTTTTCAGACTCCTCTGTGTGGAGAGCGTACGAGCTCAGCTGTCTGCTCTTGACCCTTCCAGCTCGGTGGCCAGATCCGGATTTCGTGCGGCAAAGGTTCCCCTGTCCAGGCGCAGGCGCACGGCCCAGAGGATCGTGCCGAGGCCCAGCAAACTGCCCAGCAGGATGTCCCAGCCGAAGGGAATGACATCCAGTCCGCCGCCAAAGCCACCCAGCCAGGACAGCAGGGTCAGGCCGACCAGGTAGGGCACCAGCCAGAGGGAGTTGCGGGCGTCCACGGCCCATTGTCCGCTGCGCGCCTGGACGATCGTGAAGAGCACGCCGCCCAGGGCCAGAGCCAGGACGAGCCGCCAAGTGTTGTCCCAGCCGGACCAGTAGATCACCAGGGTGGCCACGATGAAGGCCAGGGCCGCAACCGGCCAGGCGAGTGGAAGCCGGAAGCCGCGTTCGGCTTCGGGCATCTGGTGACGCAGGGCCAGCAGGGCGACGGGACCGATGGTGAGCGACAGGGTGATGGCCGAAGAGTTGAGGGCGACCAGCTCCTGGAAAGGCAGAGCCAGGAAGGCGGCAATGCCGAGGGCCAGGTTGAGCAACAGGGCATTGAGCGGGACCTGGCGCTGGGACAGGCGGGTCATCAGTTGGGGGAAGAAGCCGTTGCGTGCCAGGGCCAGGGTGATGCGCGCGTTGGAACCGGTGGCCACGAGCGCCCCGCCGAAGGGCGCGATCACGGCGCCTGCCAGGATGACGCTGGACAGCCAGACCATGCCGAGCGCAACGGCCAGGGCGCCCAGCGGCCCCAGACGGTGGCCGCTTTCAAGCTGGGCCCAGCCCTTTGACAGGGAGTCCTCGGATAGCGCCCCGATGAAGGAGACCTGCAGCAGGAGATAGAGCAGCAGGCAGATCAGGACCGAAAGCCCCAGGGCCACGGGCATGGTGACCTGGGGGCGGCGCACCTCGCCGGCCATGTCGATGGCGTGCCGGAAGCCCAGGAAGGCAAAGAGCACGCCACCGGCGGGTATCGCCGAAAGTACGCCCTCCCAACCCATGGGCGCGAAGGAGGGGCTGGTGGTGAAGTTTGCGCCCTGGAAGCGGTCGGCGATGATCAGGATGGCAACCACGATGGGAACGATGACCTTGAAGATGGTCAGGCCGGCATTGAGCTTTGCGAAGAGCGCGGCCCCGAAGGCATTGATCACGGTCATGATCGCCAGGAAGACGATGGCGAATGCGATTCCCAGGTAACTGAGTCCGTGGCTGGCCGAACTGCCGGACAGCCAGGGCAAGGGGCCCTGGAGATACTGCAGCATCACCGTGACTTCGATCGGGGCGGCCAGGACATAGCCCAACCAGGCCGTCCAGCCCATGGCGGCGGCTGCCAGCTGGCCATGGCTGTAGTAAGGGATGCGCCCCAGGCCGCCGGCCACCGGCAGGCAGGTGCAGACCTCGGCAAAGGTCAGGGCCAGCAGCATCACGGCCACGCCACAGATGATCCAGGACAGCATGGCCGCCGGACCGGCGTGCTGTGCGGCATTGATCGGCGCGAAAAGCCAGCCGGAGCCGACGACACCGCCCACCCCGATGCAGGTCAGACCGACGACGCCGATCGAGCGCTTGAGCTTCATGGATTCCCCCGAATTTTTTGAAACCCCCGTATTTTTCCAGGCACTATAACGCCTTGGGAGTCACGGGTCATCCGAAGCATGGGGTGCGCCGCGCCCGGGTGGGACTTCCGTGTGCGCGGGGGACCTGATATCACGGTGCAGAATCTTGATTGCGGGAACGGGGAAAGCGCTTCGACCGGGATGTCGCAGTACGAACACGCACTCAAAAGCCTGCGCGCCGCGCTGGATGACGGCACCTATGCTCCGGGCAAGCGGCTGCCACCCGAGCGGGAACTCTCCGCCATCCTGGGTGTGGGACGGCGTACCCTGCGCCGTGCCCTGGACCTGCTGGAGGCCGAAGGGCGTGTCTGGCGCCATGTGGGGCAGGGGACCTTTGCCGGCCCGCGGCCGCAGCGCCAGGTGACCGACATTGCGCAACTGACCGAAAGCACCAATCCTTCCGAGATCATGGAGGTCAGGCTGGAGGTCGAACCTCGCCTGGCCGCCTTTGCTGCATTGCGCGCCACGCAGCGCGAGATCGACGAGATTCGCTATTACGCAGAGAAGAGCGAGTCCTCCACGAATATCGAGGCCTATGAAATCTGGGACAGCAAGCTGCACAGGGCGATTGCGCTGGCTGCACACAACAGCCTGTTCCTGGGGCTGTTCGATACGCTCAATGCGGTGCGGGCGCAGACAGCCTGGGGGCGTTTGCGCGAGACCGTGATCGATGACCGCCGAAGGAAGCGCTACGCCGTGGATCATCGTCGCCTGGCCGGGGCGATTGCCGAGCGCTTGCCGGAGAAGGCCGCCGCCTGCATGCAGGCGCACTTGCGCATGGTGCAGCATGACCTGGTCGGCGCCGCAGCCCTGTCGGCCGGGTCGCAACAGGAAAAGGGTCAGCTGGGCCGCTCAGCCGGCCTGGAAGGCCGTGAAAAGGTCGTAGAACAGTCTGAGTGACGTGGCCAGCAGGAAGAGTGCAAAGGCGATCTTGAGCCTGCCGGGCTTGATGGTGTGCGCCAGGCGCGCGCCATAGGGCGCCAGCAGCGTGGTGGTCGGGACAATAAGACAGAAGGCCACCAGGTTGATATAGCCTATGGTCAGGGGAGGGCGCCCCTCGACCCCCTGGCCACTGACCAGGAATCCGATGGCGCCGGGAATGGCTATGACGATACCGACGGCAGACGCCGTGCCCACAGCGCGGCGAATCGGGTAATTGCAGGCAGAGAGCAGCGGTACGGTCAGGGTGCCGCCACCGATGCCCATCATGGTCGAGACCATGCCGATAAAGCTGGCCAGCAGGCTGCGGATGGGCTCACCGGGCAGGGATTCCGCCAAGTTCAGCGTATCCTCACCGCGCAGCATGCGGATCGAGACCAGCAGGGCCACGACGGCAAAGACGGCCGCCAGGACATTGCCGTTCAGATAGGCGGCCACGACGGCTCCAACGATGACGCCGACCAGCAGCGGCACGACCCAGCGCTTCAGAAGCGGCAGGTCAACGGCTTCCCGGCGGTAGTGCGACCGGGCCGAGATAAGGCTGGTGGGAATGATGATGGCCAGCGAACTGCCGACCGCGACATGCATGCGAATGGCTTCGCTGACATCCATCAGTGCAAGGACGTGATAGAGGGCAGGGACGATCACGATCCCGCCGCCGACGCCAAGCAGGCCCGCGATCAGGCCGGCAAAGGCACCGACCCCGAGCATGGCAAGTGCCCAGAAGATCAGGAGAAGCGGATCGTTGAGGATGTCCATTGGCGAGAATCCCGAGAATGCAACCGTCCGAGCGGGACGGGAAGGTCTACGCGTTGAATGCGGGAATTATGATAGCAATAACAAATTGGTTCTCAAGGCTGGAGCCGAAAATTGGGAGAAAAACTTGAAATACTGTACCCTGATGGCTAATCATGGTGGCGAAAAGCAAGAAGAATAATGAACCAATATAGAATTGGTTCCTACTTACCATCAGACTGTTGTCTGCGGTACAGTGGACGGCAGTGTACAAGGAGCACAATCGGGAGATGGCAATCATGAGTTTACGAAAGACGTCACTGACGCTCGCTTGCACGTTGGCAGCCGGCCTTGCTTTGGGCGGCGCTGCTGCGGCACAGGACTTCCCTGACGGCCCCGTCGAGATGATCGTGCCCTGGGGGCCTGGAGGTGGCAGTGATACGCTGATGCGGATTGTTGCCAACCACGGCGAGGAATATCTGGGCGAGTCCATCCCGGTGATCAACCTGCCGGGGGTCAGCGGTACACAGGGGCTGGAGGAAGCCCGCGAGCGCGATGCGGATGGCTACACCATGGCCCAGATCCATGAGGGTCTGCTGGTTTCGCACTATACGGGCGTTACCGACGTTCATCCGGATGACTTCGAACCGGTGGCTTCCTTCACCCTCTCGCCGCAGTATGTTGTGGTGAATGCGGACACACCCTGGCAAACCTTCGATGAGTTCGTGGAGTACGCCAAGGAGAACCCCGGTGAGGTTACCTTCGGCGTGACCATGGCCGGTGTGCCGCACCTGCATGCCGCCATGATCGAGGATGCCACCGGCGCTGAATTCTCCTATGTCGGCTATGAAGGCACCGGCGAACGCATCCAGGCCCTGGTTGGCGGGCATATCGACGCCGCCATCGGCGACATTGCCTCGTCGCTGGAATTCGTGAAGAACGACGATCTGCGGTTCCTGGCCACAGGGGCGACTGAACGCATCGAAGCAACGCCGGATGTCCCCACGCTTCAGGAGCTTGGACACGATCTCGAGCTGACCATCAACCGCGGTCTCTTCGTTCCGAAGGGGACGCCGGAGGAGCGCATCGAAGTGCTCGAGGAAAGCCTGACCAAGCTGGAGAACGACGAGGAGTTCATCGAGCAGGTGAATGCGGCCGGTGCGGAAGTGGTTATCCGCAGTCGGGATGACTATGCCGAATACATGGACAATCTCGACCAAACCGTTTCCAACCTGGCCGAACACATCAAGCAGTGATGACGGCGCCGTCTGACCGGACCTCCTCCGTCTCGGAAACGGAAACGGAGGAGGGATCGGGAACGCAGGACAACAGCGGAGGGAGCGCCAGCAACTCGGCGCTCCTTCACCTGTTGCTGAATCTGACCATGCTGGTCATTTTCGCGTTCCTTTTCGTGGTGGCCGGCGACCTGCCCGATTCCGCCTGGGAGCCGTTGGGGGCCTGGGCCTTTCCCCGCTTCGTCCTTGGTGCGTTGATCCTGCTCAACCTCGCCATGATCGGGCAGACCCTGCCAGGCGCCGTGAAGGAAGTGCGCGCCCGGCACGGCCAGATGACGGGCCTGGTGACCACCGCGCTCGCGGAAAGGAAGCTGGTCATCCTGATGCTGGCCCTGTTCGGGGTCTACGTGGCTGCCTTCGGGCTGGCCGGTTATACGGTGGCAACCTTCCTGTTCATCGTGATTGCCCAGGTTGCGGTGGGACCCAAGACCCTCAGGAATGGGATCGCCGCCCTGATCATCGCGCTGGTTGCCTCCGTGGGGGTGGAATATTTCTTTGCCCGGGCACTCAGCGTCTTCCTGCCGGGCGGCTTCTTCTAGGCAGGGGCACAGAATGGACGTGATCTTGTACCGGTTCGGGACAACAGGGAAGCGAGAACGCCATGTTTGAAGGCTTTGGAGGCGCGCTGGGACAGATATTCCAGCTGGCCACGATTGCAACGATGCTGATCGGGGTCGTGGCCGGTCTCGTCGCGTCGGCCATTCCGGGGTTCACCATCACCATGGCCATCGTGCTGACCCTGCCGCTGACCTTCTACATGCCGGCAATCCAGGGGGTGGCCACCATGCTGGCCGTCTATGTCGGCGGCCTCTGTGGCGGCATGATATCGGCCGCCCTGCTGAGTATCCCGGGGACGCCTTCGGCAGTGGCCACCACATTCGATGCCTTCCCCATGGCGCGCAACGGCGATCCCGGGCGGGCCCTTGGATTGGGTATCTGGGCCTCGTTCTTCGGCACCATCATCTCGGTTATCGTGCTGGTTCTGGCCGCCCCGCCCCTGGCTCTCATTGCCATCGAGCTGGGGCCCTGGGAGTACTTCTCCCTCATTGTCTTTGCCATGACCGTGATCGCCAGCCTGGTCGGGCAGTCCATGCTGCGCGGCATGATCGCGGGTATCCTGGGGATGTTCCTGGCCACCATCGGCGACGATCCCATGATGGGCGCCCAGCGCTTCAGCTTCGATCTTCGCATGCTGGAAGCGGGCCTGCCCTTTCTGACTGTGCTGATCGGCATCTTCGCGGTCAGCCAGCTGCTGAGCGAACTGGAGGATGTCGGCCGGGTCCAGCGCGGCAAGGCCCTGGTCGACAGCCCCATCGTCTTCCGGCCCTTCCAGTTCATGCGCGAGACGCTGTCGCGGCCGGTCAACCTGATCCGCTCCTCACTGATCGGTGTCTTCATCGGTGCCGTGCCTGGGGCAGGCGGCTCCATCGCCAACCTGCTGGCCTATGACCAGGCGCGGCAGGCCTCGAAGACGCCGGAGAAGTTCGGAACCGGGATCCCCGAAGGCGTGGTGGCCTCGGAATCCGGCAATTCCGCGACGGCTGGCGGCGGTCTGATTCCCATGATCGCGCTGGGCATTCCCGGCAGCGCCGTCGACGCCGTGTTGATCGCGGCCCTGATGGTGCATGGCATCAGCGTCGGGCCGCGTCTGATGGTGGACAATCCGGAGCTGGTTCAGAGCATCTTCGTCGCCATGGTCGTGGCGGCGGTGATGATGCTGGTGATCGCGTTGATGACCATGCGCTATTTCCTGATGGTCACCAAGGTCCCCAAGCACATCATCGTGCCGCTGGTCCTGGTCTTCTGTGCTGTTGGCGTTTTCGCGCTCAACAATCGTGTCACGGATGTCCACCTGCTGTTTTTCGTGGGTGCCCTTGGTTATGTGCTGAAGAAGATGGACTATCCCCTGGCCCCCCTGGTGTTGGGCGTGATCCTGGGACCCATCGCGGAGACGAACCTGCGCCGGGCCCTGATGGCGAACGAGGATTGGAGCCTGTTCTTCACGCGCCCCGTATCGGCGGGCTTCCTGGTCCTGGCCGTGGTCTCGATCCTGTTGTTCATCCGTTATCGCTATCGCCAGCGGAAGAAGCTGCAGGCTGAAAACGGCAGTTGATACCGAACCAGATTCATGCTGCGACACGCAAACCCAAACCCAAACCGGAGCAAGGCTTTTCCATCATGTCCATGACATTCGATTTTCCCTATCCTTCCCAGCGCATGCCCGTCATGGCACGCAACATGGTGGCAACCTCGCAGCCGCTGGCATCGCAGGCCGGATTGCGGATGCTGATGCAGGGCGGCAACGCCGTCGATGCGGCGCTGGCAACCGCAATCGCGCTGACGGTGGTCGAGCCCACGGGCAACGGTCTGGGCAGCGATGCCTTCGCGATCCTGCATGATGGCAAAGGCCTGCACGGCCTCAATGCTTCGGGCCGGGCGCCTGCTGCCTGGACGCCCGAGCGTTTTGCCGGGCAGGAGGCGATGCCCGAACGTGGCTGGGATGCGGTGACCGTTCCCGGTGCCGTATCGGCCTGGGTCTCACTGTCGGAGCGCTTCGGCCGTCTGCCGTTCGAGGCCCTGTTCGAGCCGGCAATCACCTATGCCGATAAGGGTTATGCAGTCACCCCGATCATCGCCCAGCTGTGGGCCAACGGCGCCCGGGTGTTGAAGGAGCAGCCGGGCTTTGCCGAGGCCTTCATGCCGGAGGGCCGGGCGCCGAAAGCCGGGGAACTTTACAGCAATGCCGCGATGGGGCGCAGCCTGCGCCTGATCGCCGAGACGCGCGGACAGGCCTTCTATAGTGGTGAGCTGGCGGAGAAGATGGTGGCTTTCGCCGGTCGGCACGGCGGTGCGCTGAGCATAGAAGACCTGGCGTCCCACGAACCCTTCTGGTGCGAAACTGTCAGCAAGGACTATCATGGCGTGGAAGCCCACGAGATTCCGCCCAACGGACAGGGGATTGCCGCCCTGATCGCGCTTGGGATTCTGGAGCATACCTCCGTATATGATCACGGCGTGGATTCGGTTGCCGGCCTGCACCTGCAGATCGAGGCCATGAAGCTGGCCCTGGCCGAGGTCTATGCCCATGTGTCCGATCCGGAAACGATGGAGATCGCACCGGAGCAGATGCTGGCGCCGGACTACCTGAAGGCTCGGGCGCAGGAAATCGATCCGAAGAAAGCCGGCGATCCCGGCCATGCCATCCCGCGGCCGGGAGGCACGGTCTATATCACCGCGGCAGATGCCAGTGGTGCGATGGTGTCCTTCATCCAGTCGAACTACCAGGGATTCGGCTCCGGCGTCGTGGTGCCCGAGACGGGCATCAGCCTGCAGAACCGGGGATCCGGCTTCCGGCTGGATGCCAATCACCCCAATTCCGTGGGCCCGCGCAAGCTGCCGTTCCACACCATTATTCCCGGCTTCCTGACGCGAGGGGGGCAGCCGCTGACCAGCTATGGCGTGATGGGCGGTCCCATGCAGGCCCAGGGGCATGTCCAGATGGTCCTGCGCATGCTGGACTACGGCCAGACTCCGCAGACCGCCAGTGATGCGCCGCGCTGGCGTGTGACCGGTGGGCGCCGGGTGGCGATGGAACAGACCTTCCCGGCGGAAACCCTGGACGGGCTGCGGGCCCTGGGGCACGTGATCACTGTGGAGCCACCGGAAGCGGCCTTTGGATTCGGCGGCGCACAGCTGATCCATCGCATGGACAATGGCATCTACATCGCCGGATCGGATCACCGCAAGGATGGCCAGGCCGTTGGGTTCTAAGGGAAGCCAACGGCATCGGGGCTCAAGGCGCCGGTTCGCCTCATGGCTGCATTAAGCTGCAGTTCAACCAGAGGCGATATGGACAAAGCCCATTGAGTTCCGTAGCTTTCAGTGCGGACAGATCATTACCGATAAGAAGAAGGAGGCATTATGTCTGTAGCAAGAAACATCACTTTGGGACTCGCCGCCACGGCCCTGGGCAGCATGACCCTGGCCGGCATCGCTGCGGCCCAGGACCGTGACCTGACGGTGGTCGGCTGGGGCGGTTCCTATCAGGACCAGCAGGGAATCGCCTATTTCGAACCCTTCACCGAAGAGACCGGCATCCCCATCCTGGAGGAAAGCTTCAACGGTGGCCTTTCAAACATCATGTCCATGGTGGAGACCGATTCGGTCGTCTGGGACGTGGTGCAGCTCGAGGATCCCGAACTTCAACGTGCCTGCCAGCAGGGCTATCTCGAGCGCCTGCCCTGGGACGAGATCGGTGGTCGTGATGACTTCATCGACGGCGGATCGAGTGAGTGCGGTGCCGGAACCATCGTTTGGTCGATCGTCAACGCCTACAACACGGACGAGGTCGAAGGCACGCCCAGCGGCTGGGATGACTTCTTCAACGTCGAGGAGTTCCCGGGCAAGCGTGGCCTGCGTCGCGGTGCAAAGTTCAATCTCGAGCTGGCCCTGATGGCCGATGGTGTCGCACCAGAAGACGTCTATGAGACGCTTAGCACCGAAGAAGGCGTGGACCGCGCCTTTGCCAAGCTGGACGAACTCAAGGAGCACATCCAGTGGTGGGAAGCCGGTGCCCAGCCGCCGGAATGGGTCGCCTCCGGCGACGTTGCCATGACCACTGCCTACAACGGTCGCATCGACAAGGCGCAGACCGAAGGCCAGCCGGTGGACATCGCCTGGGAAGGTCAGATCTATGCCATCGATTCCTGGGCCATCATCAGCGGCACGTCGAACAAGGACGAGGCGGTCGAGTTCATCAAGTACGTGAGCGAGCCCGAGAACATGTCTCGCCTGCAGCAGCACATTGCCTATGGCCCGACCAAGGAAGCAGCCTTTGAATCGGTTCCCGAGGAAATGGCACCGCGTCTTCCGACAGCTCCGGATAACCTGGAAGGTGCGCTGCTGAACAGCACCGAGTTCTGGGTGGACAACCAGGAGCGCCTGGATCGGCGTTTCAACGCCTGGGCGTCACAGTAAGCAATCGCGTGTAACCTGCCGGGCGGTCAGGAGATATCCTGACCGCCCGTTTTCTCGGAGTCTGCATCAATGGCGGCCACGACCGCGGATCTCAAGCAACGGCTTCGTCGAACCGAGCGACGCAGACGTCTTGGCTCTCTCGGCCTCTTTGCGCCTTCCGTGATCTTCCTGCTGATCTTCTTTGCGCTGCCCATAGCGCTGATGCTTTATCGCGCCGTGCAGAACCCGGAGGTGGCCAATACCTTTCCGGAAAGCATGGCGGCCATTCAGCAGTGGGATGGCGAAGGCATGCCCGGTGAACCCATTGTTGCCGAGTTTGCCCAGGAGTTGCGCGATGCCAGGGATGAGCGCCAACTCTCTGCACCCGGTCGGCGCCTGGATTATGAGATCGCCGGCTATCGCGGCCTGTTGCGCGCGACCGCCTTTGGCCTGCCCGACGAGGAGCCGGAGGCCAGCTGGACCGAGACCCTGATCGGGATCGATCCCCGTTGGGAGGAAACCCAGTACTGGCAAGCGCTGAAGGAAAACGCGAGCCCCTTTACCCTGGACTACGTGCTGACAGCGCTGGATCTTGAATGGGCAGAAGACGGAGGCCTCCAGTGGGTTTCCGAGCATCAGGCCATCTATCTGGATCTTTACGAACGAACGCTCTGGATGGCTTTTGTCATTACCCTGGCAGCCCTGCTGCTTGGATATCCGATCGCCTTCCTGATGACCAACTCTTCGCGGAGGGTGCAGGGCATCCTTCTGGTCCTGGTGCTGCTGCCCTTCTGGACCTCACTGCTGGTGCGCACGGCCTCCTGGATGGTGCTGCTTTCGCGCAGCGGGCCGATCAATACACTGTTGGTCAACCTGGGCTTGACCGATGCGCCCCTTGAATTGCTCTACAACAGGTTCGGCGTCTATGTGGGCATGATCCACATCCTTCTGCCCTTCATGATCATGCCGCTTTATGCCGTGATGCGGGGCATCCCTCATTCTCACATGCGTGCGGCCGCCTCACTGGGTGCGCCGCCCCTGCGCGCCTTTCGCCGGGTCTACCTTCCGCAGACCATGCCGGGGATCGCGGCCGGTTGCCTGCTGGTCTTCATCCTGGCCATCGGCTTCTACATTACGCCGGCACTGCTCGGTGGAAACGAGGACCAGATGATCAGCTATTTCATCGCCTACCACACGAACGAGACCCTGAACTGGGGCCTTGCTGCCGCCCTGGGCGTGATCCTGCTGCTCATGATCTTCGTGCTTTACGCCATATTCACGCGCCTGACCGGTACGGGCCGAATCCAGATGGGGACGTGAGGAGAGACATGGCTGCACCCTCCTATGCAACCAAGCCCCAGGTCGTCGGCCATTATGGTCTGCGCATCTTCGTGGCCCTGGTCTGCGTCTTCCTGGTGGCGCCGATCTTCGCGATCATTCCGCTGTCCTTCAGCTCAGGCACCTTCCTGTCCTATCCCATGCCGGGCTTTTCTTTTCGCTGGTACGAGGAGGTCCTGGCCCCGCGACCCTGGATGTTCACCCTGCGCAACAGCCTGTTTGTCGCGATCGGGGCCACCATCTTCTCAACCACGCTGGGCACATTGGCAGCCCTGGCCATGGCGCGGAAGAATCTGCGCAGCCTGCCCGTGATCAATGCCTTCCTGCTGGCCCCCATGATCGTACCCCTGATCATCACGGCCGTCGGGCTCTATTTCTTCTTTGCCCAGTTGGGTCTGACCAACAGTTTTACCGGCCTGATCATTGCACACACGGCTCTCTGCCTGCCATTCGTGCTGGTTACCGTGGCTGCGACCCTGGAGGGTTTCGACGGGACCCTGGTGCGGGCGGCACAGAGCCTGGGCGCGCCACCGCTTACCGTCTTCCGGCGCGTCATCCTGCCCATCATTTCACCAGGCGTGGCCTCAGGCGCGCTCTTCGCCTTCGCCATCTCCTTTGACGAGGTGGTGGTGGCGGTCTTCCTGGCAGGACCGACTCAGAGAACCCTTCCAAAGCAGATGTTCTCTGGCCTGAGAGAGAATATCGATCCCTCGATCCTGGCCATGGCGACCCTGCTGGTGGTGATGGCAACGGGTCTCATGATCGTGGCCGGCCTGCTCAAGCGTCGCAGCGAGCGCATGCGCGGCCTGTCTGGATGAGCCTGAGTCTGAAAATACCCAGGTAAGGCCTGCCCCCCCGGATGTTCTGCCGTCACCCGGGTGTCAGGCGGAATCCAGCGCGCGGCAGGCATCGGCTCGCCAGCCGATGCGGACCTTGTCCCCGACCTTGAGAGCTGCGCGTTCCTCGGTGTTCGGGACCTGGATCACGAACTCCTCGTCGCCTCCGAAAGCCACACCGACCCGGACATGGTCGCCCATGAAGATGGTTTCGCGGATTTCGGCTTCGAAGACATTGTCATAGCCTTCGGCCGCTTCCCCCAGGCGGACGCGTTCCGGACGCACGGAGAGCGTGGTGCGGCTGCCCGGACCGTCGGTGCGGATATCCAGCGCCTTGACGCGATTGTTGCCGTCCTCCAGCTGTACGACGCAGTGCTTCCCTTCACTGCTTTCAACCTTGCCTGTCAGGCGATTGTTCTTGCCGATGAAGCCGGCAACAAAGGCGTTCTCGGGCGCATTGTAGAGGGTATCCGGCCCGGCAAGCTGCTGGATTTCGCCGGCCTCGAAAACGGCCACACGATCCGACATGGTCAGGGCCTCGGCCTGGTCATGGGTCACATAGACCATGGTGACGCCTAGCTGCTCGTGGATGTGCTTCAGCTCGATCTGCATTTCCTCGCGCAGGTTCTTGTCCAGTGCGCCCAGGGGTTCGTCCAGCAGGATCAGCTTCGGTTCGAAAACCAGGGCGCGGGCCACGGCGACGCGTTGCTGCTGACCGCCCGAGAGCTGTGTGGGCTTGCGGTTGCCGAAGCCCTGCAGGCGCACGATTTCGAGCGCACGATCCACGCTCTTCTCGGCCTCCTTGCGGGCAACGCCGCGCACATCCAAGGGAAAGCGCAGGTTCTCGGCGACGGTCATGTGCGGAAAGAGGGCATAGTTCTGGAAGACCACGCCGATATCGCGCTTGTAGGGGGGAACCCGGGTGATCTCCTTCCCACCGATCTTTATGGTCCCGCCGGTCGGCGTTTCGAAGCCTGCCAGCATCATCAGAACCGTGGTCTTGCCGGAGCCCGAGGGCCCCAGCAGCGTGAGGAATTCGCCGCGCTGGATGTCCAGGTTGAGACCTTCGATGACCAGGGTCTCGCCGTCATAGGTCTTTGAGACATCCTGGATTTCGACCAGTGTGTCCGTATCGCTGTGGCTTTCGCTGCTATCCATCTCGGCCGTTGCGGTCTTGTTCATTGTCGCTGTCCATGCCCTGTTCGAGTTCCGGATATCCTTGCAGGCGCTTCGCGTTGCTCGCATGCCCCTGTCGGTTCTTGTGACAGGGACGCCGGAACCCGCGAGGTGTTCCAGCGTCCGAGGCGCTAGAGGTACCCAATCTTCGAACTACGGTCAAATACGACAGCGCAGGAAAAAACCTGGCAAAGGACCGTTCTGCTCAGCCCTGGTCACCTGCGGTTTTCTCCTGACGCAGCACCACCTGACCCTCGGGATCCAGATAGACGTAATGGGCATCGGGATAGCTGGGCAGACCGAGGCCAAAGGCGCCCTCTCCGCAGCTTTTTCCGTCATCGGCCACCAGCAGGCGCAGCAAGCCCCCATGGAACTCGGGCAGGCGTGCGTTGTGGCAAGGGGCAAGGTCCGGCAGTCGCTCCGGCACGAAGGCCACCTGGCCCTGATTGTCGATGTAGGCCAAAACGGACCGCTTGTCCTCCACCAGCTTCACCTTGACCGGCGCCCGACCACTCTGGAATGCCCCGCCCATCTCGATTTCGACTTTCTTGCCGGTTTCCGGATCGTGGACCTGTTCAATCGCGAAATCCTCCTGGTTCATGTAGAGCGTGGTGAAAGCCTCGACGGAGACCGGTGCCAGGCCCTCGGAAAAGGCGCGTGCGGACTCCAACGTCCATTTGCGCGGCAGCACGAGTTGGCCGGTGGGGTCGATGAAGCCGGCACCACCCCTTTGCGATTCCGCAGGGGCCATTCCGTTCACGAAATCCCCGGCGTCGGCGAATTCGGCCGGAATGGCGACTTCACCCTGGCTGTCCAGCCAGCCGTAGTGCCACTCCAGGTCCTCGCTCCAGGAGAACCAGGCCAGGCCTTCCGAGAAGTTGCCCAGTCCTGCCAGTTCCTCTCCGTTTGGAAGTGATGGGCGATGGAGGCCGCCGTCACGATCCACGAAGAGATACTCGGCTTCACTGGTGAAGATTTCGGCTGCGGCACAGCCTTCCGAGAACAGTTCGAACGGGGCGGAGGAAATGCGTCTGTCGTCATGGGTGGTGTAGGAGGGATTTTCGTATTCGATGTCCAGCACGAGGCTGCCCGAGCGGTCGATGATGCCCCAGCGCTGCCAGGTGCCGACGGCCGCCCGGCCTTCGGAGAAGTCGTCCACCTGCTCCCACTGTGGTTCTATGACCCAGTTGCCGTCCCGGTCGACGTACCCCCACTTGCCCCCTTTCGGCATGGGATAGAGCGGCGCGCCCTCGGCTTCTACAGGCTGTCCGCAAGGCAAGGGGCCCTCTGTGGAGGCCTGTTGTGCGGCCTCGGCCGAGGAACCGCCCAGAACCTGGTAGAGTTCGCCTTGACAGCTGCCTTCGGGCCCGCCGCCTTCCAGGCAGGCACGCAACTGGTTCTTCACCTCGGATTCCAGATCCGAGGCCGAGGGATCGACAAGGAAT
Organism: Fodinicurvata fenggangensis DSM 21160; assembly: GCF_000686045.1. GTDB lineage: Bacteria > Pseudomonadota > Alphaproteobacteria > Kiloniellales > DSM-21159 > Fodinicurvata > Fodinicurvata fenggangensis. The sequence goes on along the minus strand of NZ_JMLV01000011.1, from coordinate 124,371 downwards.
GTCAGCGGTTTCTCCGCAAGCTGCGGATTCGGATTGTGGAGGTAAGTGAAGCGCAGGCGGCAGAGCTGCTCTTCCTGCCCGACCACCTCGTAGCGCACGACAGCGCCAGCGCTTTCACTGGTCGTGAACTCACCGGCCTCACAAGCGACCACCTTCTCCAGGTAGTAATCCTGGGTCGGGTGCCAGGTCTCCGGCTCTTCCGTTCCGGCGATTGCAGGTGTGGTGAAAACCAGGAGCGGCAGACAGCAGGCCAGTTGTTTCTTGCGCATGTCTTTTCCTTCTTGCTGTAAAGACTCGGGAGTTGTTTCGGGATCGGACCGGCCGCGCCGGACCGGCCACCCCGTCATGAGGCTTTCATGTTCGGGGCAGCGGTCAGCCAAGTGTGGGCAGGCTTATTGGACTTCGACGATGGCCCGGCTCAGTACTTTCCGGCCCGGTATGTCGAGCAGGCGGAATTCGTACTGCCCCGCTTCTTCGGGCAGGGTGAAGCTCAGCGGGGGACCGTCCGAAGCAGATTGAACCTCGATCCAGGTGAAGTCGGCCTGGTCGGCCTGGGCCAAAGCGATGCGCTGGTCCCCGCTTTCGGTGTCCGCCGACCAGGAGACTTTGATGGTCTCGCCAGCGCTTGCCGTTTCCGGAACCTCCAGCGATCCGCCGGTATCCAGAGCGGCCGTTTCATCCACCACTTCGAGCATGTGTCGAGCGAGGGTCCGTTTGCCTTCGTTGAGGATGTAGCGGATTTCGTACATGCCGGTCTCGGCAGGTGCCGGGAGTTTGGCCTCGTCCTTGGACTGAACGCGTTCATATTCACCGTAGGAGCCTTCCTCGGCGCCCATGGGGACGATGGTGACGTAATCGCGCGGATGCGGCACTGTTCCCGACCAGCTAACAGTGATTTCGTCGCCGGCCCGGATAGTATCCGGGCCGCTCAGTTCCATACCGGCTTCGACAATCTCGATTTCGGTCGAGGCGAGTGGCTGCCTTCCCTCGTTCAGGATATAGCGAACTTCATAGAGTCCGGTCTCGGCCGGTGCCTGGAGCTTTCCTTCGTTGTCATCATTGACGCGGACATAGTCCATATATTCGTCATCCTCGGCGCCCATAGGGACGATGGTGACGTAATCGCGTGGATGCACATTGCCCGTCCAACTGACCGGGAAGCTGGAGCCGACGATCGCACTTTCCGGGGCGCTTACCGTGGCTTCGGGTTCCGTGATCTCGATTTCGGCCGAAGCGAGCGGCTTCCTTCCCTCGCGCAGGATATAACGGACTTCGTAGAGCCCGGTCTCGGCCGGTGCCTGAAGCTTACCTTCGTTGCCGTCCTGGACGCGGACATAGTCCATATATTCGTCATTCTCGGCGCCCATGGGGACGATGGTGACGTAATCCCGAGGATGCACGTTGCCCGTCCAGCTGACGGAAAAGGTGCTGCCGGCCGTAGCGTTCTCCGGGGCCGTTACCGTGGCTTCGGGTTCCGTGATCTCGATTTCGGCCGAAGCGAGCGGTTTCCTTCCCTCGCGCAGGATATAGCGGACTTCATAAAGCCCGGTCTCGGCCGGTGCCTGGAGCTTGCCTTCGTTGACGTCCTTGACGCGGACATAGTCCATATATTCGTCATTCTCGGCGCCCATGGGGACGATGGTGACATAATCCCGGGGATGTACGTTGCCCGTCCAACTGATCTCGAAGGTGGCGCCGGCAGTGGCTTTCTCCGGAGCGGACACCGTGACATCTGGCTCGGTGATCTCGATCTCGGCGGACGCCAGGGTACGGTCGCCTTCGTCCAGGACATAGCGAACTTCATAGACGCCCGTCTCGGCGGGCGCCTGAAGTTGTCCCTCGCTGTCTTCCTTCACACGGGTATAGTCAGTGTAGGCACCCTCCTCGGCCCCCATGGATACGATTGTCACGTAATCCTTGGGGTGAACATTTCCTGTCCAGGAGACGGAAAAGGCCTCACCTGTGATGGCCGATTCCGGTGCACTGACGGTCACTTCGGGATCGGTGATCTCGATTTCAGCAGATGCAAGTGTGCTGTCGTCCTCGTCGCGGACATAGCGAACCTCGAACAACCCCGTTTCACCGGGAGCACGAAGGCTGCCCTCATTCTCCTCCTTGACGCGGAAGTAGTTGGTGTAGCTGCCCTTTTCGGCGCCTGCGGGCACGATTGTGATGTAGTCCTTGGGCTGTTGCGTTTCCGCTTGCCAGCTGACGGGCAGGCTCGCGCCGCTGTCCGCGGTTTCAGGCACGGTCAACTCGACTTCGGGGGCCGGCTCAGGTTCCGGCTCCGGCTCCTTGGCCACGGTTGCACCCACCTCGCTCAAGGCCGTACCGAGTTCCGAGGCATCTCCGGCCGGAAGGAAACGGCCGCCCGTGCGTTCGGCGATGCAGGCGACGGCGTCCTGTTCCTCGTCTTTCAGGTCGAAGCCCACCACATGGGCTGTGAAGCCGACGCCCATGCGCTCCAGGTCCTCGGCCAGGGCACAGGGGTCGCGACGGCAGGTTTCAATGCCATCCGTGATCACGACCAGGGTTGCCGGATTGTCGCGGTAGGCCAGGGTTTCTGCGGCCTGCTCGATGGAATCGGTCAGCGGGGTCTTGCCGCGCGGCGTAATGCCCTGGATCTTCGAGAAGAAGGACTCGCGCTCATAGGGACCGGGTTCGATCAGCGTTTCGATGTCCTTGCAATCCGCTTCCCGTCGATGCCCATAGGCCATCAGACCGACGTTGGTGCCTTCGGTCCAGTCTCCCATCAGGCTGTCCATGGCCTCTCGGGCAATCTCGATCTTGGCGGTGCCATCGATCTGTCCCCACATGGAATTCGAGCCATCGAACACCACCATGACATCCTCGGCAGCCAAGGCCGGTGCCGCGGCCAGAAACCCTACTGTGGCGGCGAGCAGTGTTTTGCGCATTTCCATATTTCCCCTGTTTTCCTGTTCCTTGCGGACGTTGGCGATCCTGCTCTCGCAAAGACGAGGCCCTCGGCACGATAACATGCCTGGGCAAGGTTCATGATGCCCCGTTTGTTTTGAGGGGGAAGCAAAAAAACCCCGGCGAATGGCCGGGGTTTCAGTTGGGATGAGTCCGAGATGGACTCGCTTATGGGAAACTGCCTATATGGCCAAGTACTGGTCACGCAGTTCCTGATTATCCAGGACTTCCTGAGAGCTTCCGTCGAAAACGATCTGGCCGTTGTCCATGATGATGGCACGGTCGGCCAGTTTCAGGGCCGCAATGGCATTCTGTTCCACGATAATGGTTGTGATGCCCAGGGCCTTCACGTTCTGAAGGGTTTTTTCGATCTCCTGGACAATGACGGGCGCCAGGCCTTCGTAAGGCTCATCGAGAAGCAGGAGCTTGATATCCCGCGCCAAGGCGCGACCGATGGCCAGCATCTGCTGTTCACCGCCGGACAGGGTTGTCGCTTCCTGCTCCTTGCGTTCGCCCAACCTGGGAAAAAGCTCGTAGATACGCTCGATGGTCCAGCCGTGAGGCTTCGCAATCTGGGCAAGCTCCAGATTTTGCTCGACCGTGAGGCCGGGCAGGATGCGACGGTCCTCGAGGACCAGCTGCAGCCCCAGACGCGCAGCCTGCCAGGATTTCATCTCGTGCAAGGGTTGGTGGTCCAGCCAGATTTCTCCGCCATGCAATTCCGGATCATCCATGCGGGCCAGGGTGCGCAGGGTCGAGGTCTTGCCTGCGCCGTTGCGGCCCAGGAGTGCAACGATCTCACCTTCCCGGACGTCGATGTTGATCCCTTGCACGATATAGCTCTCGCCGTAGTAGGCATGGACATCCCAGGCCGAGAAAAAGGCCGGCGCCGAGCCGCTTGCGGTGACAGGCTTGCTGGTGGGCACCTTTACCGTGCTCATAGCTGCTCTCCTCCCAGATAGGCTTCCTTGACCTTGGGGTCGTTGCGGACTTCCTCGGGGGTGCCTTGCGCGATAATGGCGCCCTGAGCCAGCACGCTGATCCGGTCGGCCAGGCTGAACACAACATGCATGTCGTGTTCGATGATGACCTTGGTCATGCCCTGTTCCTTGATGCTTTTCAGCAGGTCGATGGTGCGGTTGGTGTCATGCCGCGACATGCCGGCCGTGGGTTCGTCCAGCAGCACAAGCTTGGGGTGCTGGACCAGGCACATGGCCAGTTCCAGGCGCCGCTTGTCCCCCCGCGACATGGACTTGGCCAGCTGGTCCTTGTGCTCGATCAGTCCCAGGTCTTTCAGCATCTGCTCGGCATCCTCACGAAGTTCCGCTTCGTGATAGAGGCTCTTGAGGATGCTCATGTTGAACTGGCCGTCGCGCTTGGCCAGTGCCGGGACCATGGCATTCTGCAGCAGTGTGAGGTCAGGGAAGATCTCCGGAGTCTGGAAGACGCGGGCCACCCCCATCTGGTTGATTTCATAGGGGCGCTTGCCGGTCAGTTCCTGCCCGTTGAACTTCACGTGGCCTCGGCTCGGAGGCAGGCGTCCGACGATAACGTTCAGCAGGGTGGATTTCCCCGCCCCATTGGGCCCGATGATGGCGTTCACCGTGCCCTCCTCAATCTGCAGATTGATGTCGCTGAGTGCGCGGAGACCACCGAATTTCTTGTCGACATCGGATACATCCAGAACGACTTTACTCATGGGTCAGGCCTCCTCTGCCGAAGCTTGCTGTGACTTCGACTGGTGATCGCGTTTGTGCCGGCCATGGCGGATCAGCTTCCAGATGCGTTGCAGTCCTTCCATCATGCCGCCAGGCAGGAAGATGACGATCAGCATGAAGACCAGACCCAGGGTCAGGTGCCAGCCATCGCCCACGAAGAGGCCCAGGAAAGCGGCCACACCCTCGGCCATCCAGTCGGGCAGGAAAGAGAAGGCGTCCATCAGCATATTCTCGTTGAAAGCCGAGAAGATATTCTCGAAGTACTTGATGATGCCTGCGCCGAGAAGGGGGCCGATCAGGGTGCCGGCACCGCCAAGAATGGTCATCAGGACCACCTCGCCAGAGGCTGTCCACTGCATGCGTTCGGCGCCGGCCAGGGGATCTGTGACCGCCATCAACGAGCCGGCCAGCCCGGCATACATCCCCGAGATCACGAAGGTCGTCATCAGGAAGGGACGTGTGTTGTATCCGGTGTAGCTCATCCGTGTCTGATTGGACTTGATGGCCCGCAGCTTCAGTCCGAAGGACGAGCGGAAGATCCTGAGCGCGATGAAGAAGACGATGATCATCACGGCTGCACAGATGTAGAACCCGTAGAAACCGGCCGAGGTGATCCCGAAGAGGTTGGGAAACGGCAGGGAACTGGTGGCCTCGATTCCGAACATGCGATCGAGGATGCGCGGATCCTGCTGGCTGAGCTGCAGACCGGTTTCACCGTTGGTGATCGGAGTCAGCACGGAATAGGCCAGGTTATAGGCCATCTGGGCGAAGGCCAGAGTCAGGATGGCGAAATAGATGCCGGCCCGGCGCAGGCAGACGTAGCCGACCACCACCGCAAAGAGTCCGGACATCACTGTGCCGAAGATGATCGCCGGGATCACGTTCATGGACAGCAGTTTGAACGACCAGACGGCGGCATAGGAGCCGATACCCAGGAAGGCGGCATGCCCGAAGGACAGGTAGCCTGTCAGGCCGAACAGCAGGTTGTAGCCGATGGCCAGGATGCCGAAGATCATGAACTTCTGTAACAGCCCCGGATAGGCCGCCCCGAAGGGTTGCAGCCAGAGCGGCATGGTCAGGATGACGGCCGAGAAGACCAGCATGTAGATCAGGTCCTGTCGGGGAGAGGCCAAGTTTGCATTTATCATTGTTCAGCTCTCCATCACGCCACGCCGTCCCAACAGGCCACGCGGACGGGTCAGAAGGATCACGACGGCTACAAGGTAGATGATGATCTGGTCGATGCCCGGGAAGATATCCTTCACCGCGGTCATCGAGGCGAAGGAATGCAGCAGCCCCAGCAGGAAGCCGGCTGCCACGGCCCCGGGCAGGGAGCCCATGCCGCCGACCACGACAACCACGAAGGAAATCACCAGGAACTCCATGCCCATGTGATAGTCCGGAGGCAGGATGGGTGTGTACATCACGCCGGCAAGACCGGCGACAATGGCGGCGATTCCGAAGACGATCGTGAAGCGCTTCTCGATGTTGATGCCCAACAGTTCCACGGTTTCGCGGTCGGCCATGCCGGCCCGCACCACCATGCCGTAGGTGGTGAAGTGCAGGAAAGAGAAGACCAGGCCGATGACGATCAGTGAAAAGAGCAGGTAGATCAGGCGCCACCAGGGATAGGAAATGGTTTCGCCGATCCCGAAGATCATGCTCAGGTCTGCCGATCCGGAAATGACGTCCGGCGTTGACTGCGGAATCGGGTTGGCCCCGAACATGAGCTTGAGAATCTCCTGCAGAACAATAGCTAGGCCGAAGGTGACCAGGATCTGTTCGGCGTGAGAGCGCCGGTAGAAGTGGCGAATCAGGCCACGCTCCATGACCACGCCGATAAGCAGCATCAGCGGGATCGCGATCAATATGGACAGCGGAACCGACCAGTTGATGACCTGGCTGCCCACATCACCGAACCAGAGCTCTAGGTAGGGCGTTTCCTTGTAGGCATCGAACATCGTTACGGACTCGTCCTTCACCCTGACCGAAAGGCTCAGGAGCTTGTTGAGAGTCACCGCAACGAAGGCGCCCAGCATGAAGAGGGCGCCGTGGGCAAAATTCACCACGCCGAGCGTGCCGAACACGAGGGTTAGGCCAAGTGCTATGAGGGCATAAGCCCCGCCCTTGTCCAGACCGTTCATGATCTGAAGAAGTATCGCGTCCATGGGTCAACCGCGCAATTTGAACAGACTGTAGGGTTGGAAAACGCGTTGCGGGGAGTGCCAGGAGCACTCCCCGCACGCTGCCGAGTGCGTTACTCGCCCGGCTTGTAGGGGCCGAGCTCGCCGCCCCACTTGTCGGCGGGATACTCGACCTGCGAACGCGGAACCTGCTGAACGACCTCGAGGATGTCGAACTCGCTCTCGGGGTTTGCCTTACCACGCACCACCAGGACATCCTTGAAGCACTGATGGTCCTCGGCGCGATACAGCGTGGGTCCATTGCCCATGCCGTCGAACTCGAAGCCTTCCAGTGAGCGGATGACCTCCCACGGTGCAAAGGTGCCGGCCATCTCGCAGGCATTGGCATAAAGCAGCGTCTGCACGTAGCAGGTGTGCGCTGCCTGGGACGGCGGGAAGCCGTATTCCTGGCCGAAGGACTTGACGAAGGCCTGGGAGCCTTCGTCCTGCAGCGACCAGTGCCAGTTGGAGGTGCCCAAAATGCCCTTGGCCGCTTCACCGGCACCCTGTGCCATCAGGCGGGAATAGAGTGGCACCACGATGGCGAAGTCCTTGCCGTTGGCCACGCGCTCCTTCATGCCGAACTGCACCGCCTGGGTCAGGGAGTTCACCATGTCGTTGCCGTAGTGGTTCAGGATCAGCACGTCGGCATCTGAGTCCTGGACCGGCGTCAGGTACTGCGAGAAGTCGCCGGCACCCACCGGGGTCTTGACCGTCTCCACGGTCTCCCAGCCGATGTTCTCGGTGGCGTCCCGGATCGATTCCTCCTGGGTCCAGCCCCAGGTGTAGTCGGCCGTCAGGTGGTAAGCCTTGCGGTCGTTGCCGTACTCGTCCTCGAGGATCGGCGCCAGCGCCTGGCCGGACATGTAGGCATTGAAGAAGTGGCGGAAGCCGTAGCGCCGCTTGTCCTTACCAGTGGTGTCGTTGGAGTGGGTCAGGCCGGCCATGAAGATGACGCCCATCTCCTGGCAGAGGCTCTGCACCGCAATGGCCACACCGGACGAGGAGCCGCCGGTCACCATGGCCACGTTGTCGCGTTCGATCATGCGACGGGCCGAGGAGCGTGCGGCATCGGACTTGGTCTGGGTGTCACCGGTCACGTACTCGACCTTCTTGCCCAGGATGCCGTTCCCCTGCAGTTCAGAGGGCTGCATGGTGTTGAGCATGCCGCCATCGCCCTCGCCGTTCAGGTGCTTGACGGCCAGTTCATAGGCGCGCAGCTCGTCGGCGCCCTCGTCGGAATAGGGACCGGTCTGCGGCACGTTGAAACCGAGAACGATGCTGCTGTTGTTTCCGGGGTCGCCCGGGAATTCCTGGGCGTGGGCATTACGAATAAAGTGCAGGGGTGCCACGCCGCCGAACATCAGGGCGCCCGTGGTGGCGGCCGTGCCGGCGAGGACGGAGCGCCTCGTTACCTTCATGGAATCCTTGGATTTCGACATCTGTTTGTTCCTCCCTCATCCTGTTGCGGATGCTGTTTATTGGAGTGCGCAGCCGGTTGTTATGCGCGGAAGTTTATTGCCCGGCCAAACGGCAGCATGAAATTTTCCTGTTAACAAATCAATAAAGTTTTGATTATAAAAACTTTTTCTGTAAAAATAATTTCGAGAGGCGTGAAAAGTTGTAAACTTTGTGAAAGGGAAGGCCTGCTATGTCCCGCCAGATACCCATCGGCCACCGCCTGCGGCGCCACCGCAAGGACCATGGCCTGACCCAGATGGCCCTGGCTGATGCCGTTGGAATCTCCCCCTCCTACCTGAACCTGATCGAGCACAATCGGCGCGCCATCGGCGGCAGCCTGCTGGTGCGCCTGGCCGAGGCCCTGGGACTGGAGCCGGGGACCCTGTCGGGCTCGGAGGAAGGACGCCTGCTGTCGGACCTGGGCGAGATGACGGCCGACCCGGTCTTCGAGGAAACACCCCTGGATCCGCAGGAGTTCTCGGCGGCCGTGGCGAACACCCCCGCGCTTGTGAAGGCGCTCATGGCGCTTTACCGCGCCTATCGCAGTTCACTGGACGAAGTGGACATGCTGTCCGAGCGGTTGAGCCATGACCCCTTCCTGGCAGATGCCAGCCATTCCGTGCTGACGCGCATTACCGCCATCCGCACGGTGGCGGAGATCTTTCACAGCTATGATGACCTGCAGCCCGAAAAGCGTGCGCATTTCAACCAGACCCTGATGCGCGAATCAGAACGCCTGGCCGAGTCGGCCACCGATATCTTCAATTTCCTGGAACGGGGCGCCGCCGGACGCCGGGCCATCAATCCGGCCGAGGAGGTGGATGACCTGCTTTACGACCATAACAACTATTTCCCGGAGCTGGAGGCGCGTGCCGAGGAACTGCGCAGTGCCGTGGACCCCGACGGCGGACTGTTCCTGACGGACCTGATCCTGCACCTGGAGGCGCAGCATGATGTGCGTGTGGAGCGCCTGTCCTCGGGCAACCTGCCTTCGCGCGGTTATCACTGGGATGCGCAGCAAAGGGTGTTGCAGTTCTCGCGCGCCCTGCCCATCACCTCATCGCGCTTCCTTGCGGCCCGCCTGATTTGTCGCCTGGAGGCAGCAGAGGAAATCGAAGGGCTCGTGCAGAGCGCTCGCCTGACAAGCGATCCAGCGCGCGAGCGCGCACGCGAAGCCCTGGTGTCCTATGCTGCGGCGGCCCTGCTGTTTCCCTATGATGCCTTTCGCGAGGCCGCCCTGGAGCTGCGTCATGACATCGAGATGCTGCAGCAACGCTTTGCCGCCAGTTGGGAGCAGGTCTGCCATCGCCTGACCACGCTGCGCCATCCCGGCCGCGAGGGCATCCCCTTCCATTTCCTGCGCACCGATATCGCAGGCAATATCTCGAAACGATTCTCGGCCTCGGGCCTGCAGTTGCCGCGCTACAGCGGAGCCTGCCCGCGCTGGGCCGTGCACGAGGCCTACCTGACTCCGGATCGGCTGGTGACGCAGTATGTGCGCCTGCCGGACAATACCACCTACCTGTTCGTGGCCCGGGCCGTTCGGCGGGGCGGGGGCGGCTATTGGGCGCCACAGGCCGTGCATTCCGTGATGATCGGCTGCGATACTGCCTTCGCCAAGGATATCGTCTACGCTGACGGACTGCCCCTGGCAAATCCCGAGGCAGCCGTGCCCGTCGGTGTCGGCTGCCGACAGTGCCCGCGTGTGGATTGCATGCAGCGGGCTTATGACCAGGCCGAGCCAAGCCTGGAGGCGGAGGCTACCTGAAAATCAACTATTATAACCTTGGCGCGAACGCGCTAGAATAGACACAAGAACAAGAATGAACGGCCGCATACAAGGCTGGTTTCAGCAAGGGGGGCAACTTGGCCCGAAAATCGACGGTCCTTATTGCAGAAGATGAAAATACAATTGCGGAATCCCTGAGTTTCCTGATGGAGAAGCAGGGCTTCGAGGTTGGTGTCGCGAAGGATGGCGAGTGCGCGATCGAAATGGCGGTTCGGGACATTCCGGATATCCTGCTGCTCGACATCATGATGCCGGGCTGCGACGGTTTCGAGGTCGTGCGCACCCTGCGTGGGGATAATAGAACCTGCGCGATTCCCATCATCATGCTGACCGCCCGTATTCGCGAGGTGGACCGCCGCAAGGGCCTGGAACTGGGCGTGGACGATTTTGTCACCAAGCCCTTCTCCACCACCGACGTTGTGGCCCGGGTGAAGGCCCTGCTGCCGACGGAGGCGGGCTGAAGCAGCGCTGTCCGAAGCGTTGCGAGCGCTGCATGGCGGACTCTGTCGCAGCGGAGGGGACGTTGCCCTCACCTCCGGCGCCATCAGAGTAGGCGAAGTAACGCTACTCCGGTTGACGCGGCAACCTTTGGAGTGCGAAGCCGCCAACCGCCATGCAGCCATTTGAGGCTAGAGGAGGAAGAAGGGGCCCGCATTGATCTGTGTTAAACGCAGGCGGGGAAAATGTGGCTGATGCCTGATCAAAGTTCCGTTGTCAGGCTGTAGTCCCCGCGATAGGACATGCGCACGAAGGTTACGGGCTGGGTGCCCAGCCAAGTGGTGCGCTCGACGATGAAGAGCGCGCTGCCTTCGGGTGTTTCCAGAAGTTCGGCTTCACGCGGACCGGCATTGGCGGCGGAGAAGTGAATGCGCCCATGGGAGTAGGGCACTTCCTGCACCAGCCATTCGTTGGCGCTGAGCCGGTCGAGCGGAGCCTCCAGAATGCCCGCGGCGGCCGGAATGTTGATCCAGCGATCCTCCAGCTGGAAGGGGCGCTGGTCGGCCAGATGCAGACTGCAGACATGCAGCATGTCGGCCTCGGCCGGCAGGTCCAGGCGGGCCCGGACGGCGGGGCTGGGGGCCAGGCGCTGGCGCTCCAGCAGGCTGTAGCCATAGGTGGCGCCGCGGCTTTCGATCTCGTGACGGGTGATGGGGATGTCCAGGACGGCCTTGCGCACCGGGTTGAGCGCCACGCGCGTGCCGGCCCGGCGCTTGCGTTCGAGGATGCCCGTATCCGCAAGTTCGCGCAGCGCCCGGTTCACCGTGGCGCGTGCGCAGCCGAAGGTCTCGGCCAGCTCGGTCTCGCCGGGAATCAGGGTGCCGGGCGGCCATTCGCGGTCCTGGATCCGTTTCATGATCTCGGCCTGTACGGCCTGGTATGAATTGATCTGAGCCGTGCTCACAGGGAGCCCCTCAAACGGCCCAGGACCTTGCGGTAGCGCGCCTCGATCGCCTCGCGATTGCGATGGCGGCCGCCCTGGACCATGTGACGGCCCGCCGACCAGACGTCCTTCACGATGGAGGCGTTGGCGGCGAAGATCCAAGCGTCCAGCACCTCGTCACCGCCCGCACCGGCCAGGGGCAGGCTGTCCCCGTCCAGGGACAGGATATCGGCCAGCTTGCCAACCTGCAGCGCGCCGCTGTCGCGTCCCAGGGCCTGGGCGCCGCCGGCCAGCATGCCGTCATAGAGAAAGCGCCCGGCCGAACGATGCCCGTCGGCCAGAACCACGCGGCCCTGGTCCTTCAGACGCTGGCTGTACTCCAGGCTGCGCAGCTCCTCGGACAGGGCGATGCAGACGTTGGAATCCGTGCCGATGCCGAAGCGCCCGCCCTGCTGGACATAGGCCCGGCCTTCGAAGATGCCGTCCCCCAGGTTGCTTTCGGTAATGGGGCAGAGCCCGGCCACGGCCCGGGTCTGGGCCAGCCGCTGCGTTTCCTGCGCGCTCATGTGGGTGGCGTGGACCAGGCACCAGCGTTCGTCCACCTGGCAATTGTCCAGCAGCCAGTCGATGGGCCGGGCGCCATAGGCCTGTTCCACCGCGGTGACCTCGGCCATCTGTTCAGCGATGTGGATGTGCAGCGGGCCGTCCGGGCGCACGGCCACGGCCCGCGCAAGGTTGTGCGGCGCCACGGCGCGCAGGGAGTGCAGCGCCAGGCCCAGGCGAGCGTCGTCCGGCAGGGACGCCAGGCCCGCTTCGGCTTCCTCGACAAGCCGGGCATAGCACTCGAGGTCGCAGCCAAAGCGCTTCTGACCGCCCTGGAGGGGTTGGTCGTCCAGTCCGCCGCGGCTGTAGAGCACCGGAAGCTGTGTCAGGCCGAGCCCGCTTTCCAGGGCGGCCGCCTGGATGCGGTGGCTGGTCTCCCCGAGGCGTTCGTAGGGCTGGCCGTTGGGCTGGTGGTGCAGGTAGTGAAACTCCGCAACGCCGCCGTAGCCGGCCTCGAGCATCTCCATGAAGGCCAGGGCGGCAATCGCCTCCAGGTCGTCGGGCGTCAGTTTCTCCAGGAAGGCGTACATGAGCTGGCGCCAGGTCCAGAAAGAATCCTGGCCACCGGGACCGCGCCGTTCGGTCAGACCGGCCAGGGCACGCTGGAAGGAATGGCTGTGCAGGTTCCCGGGGGCGGGCAGCAGGCAATCCGTGACCGAGTCCGGCAGGTTACAGCCGCTGCGCACCGCGGCGATCCGCCCGTCCGCTCCGATGTCGATTTCAACAGCTTCGCGCCAGCCGTCGGGCAGGAGGGCCTGGCGCGCCCGGATCGTTTGCATGACCGCTCCTGAACTTGATATTGACAAATATGTGCAGACATATTCAAATTATGTCAAGTTTATTGAAGGGAGGCTGCCTTGGCCGATTGCGTGCTCACCGGGGGACGACTTGCCACCATGACGAAGGGGGGCGTTTCCTATGGGCTGATCGAGAACGGCGCCCTCGCCCTGCAGGCCGGACGTATTGCCTGGGTGGGACCTGCTGACGAGCTTCCGGCGGCCTATCGCGACCTGCCTCGCCACGAGCTCGAGGGGCGCCTGGTTACCCCCGGCCTGATCGATTGCCACACCCATCTGGTCTATGGCGGAGACCGGGCGCGCGAGTTCGAATTGCGCCTGGAAGGTGCCTCCTATGAAGAGGTGGCCAAGGCCGGCGGCGGCATCCTCTCCACCATGCAGGCGACCCGCGAGGCCAGCGAGGATGACCTGGTGGCCCTGGCCCTGCCGCGGCTGGACGCCCTGATGGCCGAGGGGGTCACCACGCTGGAGATCAAGTCCGGCTATGGCTTGAGCGTCGACCATGAGAAGAAGATGCTCTCGGCGGCACGCCGCCTGGGCAGGGAACGCGCTGTCCGGGTGGAGACGACCTACCTGGGCGCCCACGCCTTGCCGCCCGAATACAAGGGCGAGAGCGATGCCTATATCGACGAGGTGGTTCTGCCCGGCCTTGAGAGCGCGGCCGCGGACGGGCTGGTCGATGCCGTGGATGGTTTCTGCGAAAACATCGCCTTTTCCAGCGAACAGATCGAACGCGTCTTCCGGAAGGCTCGGGATCTAGACCTGCCGCTGAAGCTGCATGCCGAGCAGCTGTCCAATCAGGGCGGCACGGAACTGGCCGCACACTATGGCGCGCTGTCGGCCGATCATCTGGAATACCTGGATGCCGCCGGCGTGGAAGCCATGGCCCAGGCCGGCACGGTGGCTGTGCTGCTGCCGGGCGCCTTCTACACCCTGCGCGAAACCCAGCTGCCGCCACTGGCCCTGCTGCGTCAGGCCGGTGTGCCCCTGGCGCTGGCGACCGACTGCAACCCCGGTTCCTCGCCGCTGTTTTCGCCGCTGCTGGTGATGAATATGGCCTGCACGCTGTTCCGCATGACACCCGAGGAGGCGTTGGCCGGCCTGACACGCGAGGGTGCGCGGGCCCTGGGGCTGTCCGGCGAGGTGGGCACCCTTGAGTCGGGCAAACGTGCCGACCTGGCCATCTGGGATGTGGAGGAACCGGCATCGCTGGCCTATCGCATCGGTTTCAACCCGCTTTACAAGCGCATCAGCGGAGGCGCGGCATGACCCTGACGCTCACGCCAGGGGCCGTCACGCTGGCGGACCTGCAATCCATACTGTTCGAAGGACGCGCGGTCCAGCTCGACCCTCAGGCCCGCAGCGCTGTCGAGGCCAGTGCGGCCCGAATTACGGCTGCCGTCGAAGACGGCGCTCCGGTCTATGGCGTCAATACCGGCTTCGGCAAGCTGGCCAGCGTCGGCATTTCGAAAGAGGACACGGCCAATCTGCAGCGCAACCTGATCCGCTCGCATTGTGCGGGTGTGGGCACACCGCTGGAGCCGGAAATCGTGCGCCTGATGATGGCCCTGAAGCTGGTCTCGCTGGGGCGGGGCGCTTCGGGTGTGCGCTGGGCTGTGATCGAGCAGCTGCAACAGATGCTGGCTGCCGACGTCCTGCCGGTCGTCCCTTCCCAGGGGTCGGTGGGGGCGTCTGGCGACCTGGCGCCGCTGGCGCACATGGCGGCCGCGATGATGGGCGAGGGCGAAAGCAGCTATCAGGGCGCGCGCATGCCCTCGGCCGAAGCCCTGTCGAAAGCCGGTCTTGCGCCGCTGGTCCTGGGGGCCAAGGAGGGCCTGGCGCTCATCAACGGGACACAGGTCTCGACCGCCCTGGCGCTGGCCGGCCTGTTCCGGGCCTGGCGCGCGGCCCTGTCCTCCCTGGTCACCGGGGCGCTGTCCACCGATGCGGCCATGGGCTCCAGCGCGCCCTTCCGGGTGGAAATTCACGCGCTGCGCGGGCAGCCGGGGCAGATCGATTCCGGTGCGGCCCTGCGCCATCTGCTGGACGGCTCGGAAATTCGTGAAAGCCACCGCGAGGGCGACGAGCGGGTGCAGGACCCCTATTGCCTGCGCTGCCAGCCCCAGGTGGCGGGCGCGGCCCTGGACCTGTTGCGCCAAGCGGGCCGGACCCTGGTGATCGAGGCCAATGCCGTGACCGACAATCCGCTGGTGCTCGAGGATGGCTCCATTGTCTCCGGCGGCAACTTCCATGCCGAGCCCGTGGCCTTCGCCGCGGACCAGATTGCCCTGGCCGTGGCCGAACTGGGCTCCATCGCACAGCGGCGCATCTCGCTGCTGGTGGATCCGGCGCTGAGCTTCGGCCTGCCGGCCTTCCTGTCGCCCAAGCCGGGCCTGAATTCCGGTCTGATGATTGCCGAGGTGACCTCGGCGGCGCTGATGAGCGAGAATCGGCAGCGCGCCCATCCCGCTTCGGTGGACTCGACTCCGACCTCGGCCAACCAGGAGGACCATGTCTCCATGGCCTGTCACGGCGCCTATCGCCTGCTGGCCATGAGCGCCAACCTGGAACGCATCATCGGGATCGA
This sequence comes from Fodinicurvata fenggangensis DSM 21160, assembly GCF_000686045.1. Classification (GTDB taxonomy): domain Bacteria; phylum Pseudomonadota; class Alphaproteobacteria; order Kiloniellales; family DSM-21159; genus Fodinicurvata; species Fodinicurvata fenggangensis. The sequence continues at coordinate 108,918 of NZ_JMLV01000011.1, read as the reverse complement.
GGCGCTGGCCGGGGCACAGGGTGTGGAGTTCCGTGCCCCCTTGAAGACCAGTCCGCGCCTGCGTGACAGCCTGTCTGTCATTCGCCAGGTCGTGCCCAGCCTGGAGGAGGATCGCTACCTGAGTGACGAGCTGGAGCTGGCGGCTCGACTGGTGGCCGACGGCGCCCTGTTGGCCAGCCTGGACGGCCAGGTCCCGCCCCTGGAGATGACGCCATGACCCCTGTCGAGGTGCCCCCCGTCGAGGTAACGCGCGGGAGCAGTCCCGTAGTGCTGGCCTTCCCGCACAGCGGCACCGAGGTGCCCGCGGAGATCTTCGCCCGCCTGAACGAGCGCGGGCAGCAACTGGCCGACACCGATTGGCATGTGGACCGGCTTTATTCCGGGCTCTTGCCCAATGCCACTCAGGTGATGGCACGCTTCCACCGCTATGTGATCGATGCCAACCGCCCGCCTTCGGGGGAATCGCTCTATCCGGGACAGGCGACCACCGGCCTGGTGCCCGACATCGACTTCGACGGCAATCCCATTTGGCGCGATGGCGAAGCGCCCGGCGATGCCGAGATTGCGGCACGCCGCGAAGCCTTCCACAAGCCCTATCACGAGGCGCTCACTGCCGAGCTGGAGCGCCTGCGCGCTGAGCACGGCTTTGCCGTGCTCTATGACTGCCATTCCATTCGCGCGTGGGTGCCGCGCCTGTTCGAGGGGCGGCTGCCCGATTTCAACATCGGCACCAACCAGGGGGCGTCCTGCGCCCCGATCCTGGAGCAGCGGGTCACCGAGGTCTGTGCCGCGGCCGAGGACTACAGTCACGTCCTGAACGGCCGTTTCCGGGGTGGCTGGACCACACGTCACTACGGCCGGCCCGAAGAGGGGCTGCATGCCATACAAATGGAACTGGCGCAGGCGGCCTACCTGCAGGCGGAAGAGCCGCCCTTTGCCTATGACGCGGACAAGGCCGAAGGCCTGCGCCGGCATCTGGGCAGGCTGCTCCAGGTCATCGAGACAACGGCGCTGGACGGCGCCCTGACAACAAACGAGGCAGAGAATGGATAATCCGCGACACAATCAACGCGACGTGAAAAGCCCACGCGGGACCGAACTGACCTGTCAGTCCTGGACCACGGAAGCGGCCTTCCGCATGCTGCACAACAACCTGGATCCCGAGGTGGCGGAGAATCCGCACGAGCTGGTGGTCTATGGCGGCATCGGGCGCGCCGCGCGCACCTGGCAGGATTTCGACCTGATCGCCGCGACGCTGCAGCGCCTGCGCGAGGACCAGACCCTGCTGGTGCAGTCGGGCAAGCCGGTGGGCGTTTTCCCCACCCACAAGGATGCACCGCGCGTCCTGATCGCGAACTCCAACATCGTGCCGCACTGGGCCAACTGGGACCACTTCTCCGAGCTCGATCGCAAGGGACTGATGATGTACGGCCAGATGACGGCCGGCTCCTGGATCTATATCGGGTCCCAGGGCATCGTGCAGGGCACCTTCGAGACCTTCGCCGAGGCCGGGCGCCAGCACTACGACGGCGACCTGACGGGACGCTGGATCCTGACCGCCGGCCTGGGTGGCATGGGCGGCGCGCAGCCGCTGGCCGCCGTGATGGCGGGCGCCTGTTGCCTGGCCGTGGAGTGCAATCCCGACAGCATCGACTTCCGCCAGCGCACCCGTTATCTGGACGAGAAGACCGAGTCCCTGGACGAGGCGCTGGAGATGATCCGGCGCTGGACCGAGGCCGGCGAGGCCAAGTCGGTCGGCCTGCTGGGCAACGCCGCCGATATCTTCCCGGAACTGGTGCGCCGCGGCGTACGGCCCGACATGGTGACCGACCAGACCTCGGCCCATGATCCGGTCAACGGCTACCTGCCCAAGGGCTGGAGCATGGCGGAATGGCGCGACAAGCGTGAGCGCGAGCCCAAGGCGGTGGAGAAGGCGGCGCGGGCCTCGATGAAGGAGCACGTCGCCGCCATGGTCGACTTCTGGAACGCCGGCGTGCCCACCCTGGACTACGGCAACAACATCCGCCAGGTGGCCAAGGATGAGGGGCTCGAGAATGCCTTTGCCTTCCCCGGTTTCGTGCCGGCCTATATACGGCCGCTGTTCTGCCGCGGCATCGGACCCTTCCGCTGGGCGGCCCTGTCGGGCAATCCCGAGGACATCTATCGCACCGACGAGAAGGTGAAGGAGCTGACGCCGGGCAACGACAAGCTGCACCAGTGGCTGGACATGGCACGCGAGCGTATTTCCTTCCAGGGCCTGCCGGCGCGCATCTGCTGGGTGGGGCTGGGCGACCGTCACCGCCTGGGCCTGGCCTTCAACGAGATGGTCGCCAAGGGCGAGCTGGAGGGCCCGGTCGTCATTGGCCGCGACCACCTGGACTCGGGCTCGGTCGCCAGTCCGAACCGCGAGACCGAGGCCATGAAGGACGGCTCGGATGCCGTTTCCGACTGGCCGCTGCTGAACGCCCTGCTGAACACGGCGTCGGGTGCGACCTGGGTTTCCCTGCACCATGGCGGGGGTGTCGGCATGGGCTTTTCCCAGCATGCAGGCATGGTTATCGTGGCAGACGGAACCGAGGATGCCGCACGCCGGCTGGAGCGCGTGCTGTGGAACGATCCGGCAACGGGCGTCATGCGCCACGCCGATGCCGGTTACGAGATCGCGCACGACTGTGCGCGTGAAATGGGGCTGGACCTTCCCGCCATCCTGCCGCAAGGAAAAGCGGAGTCGTAAACAGAGGGAGTTCGGGAGAAAAAAGGTCCAGAGGGAATGCCCACCGAGCACTTCACGTCATCAAACCAATGGGAGAACCAGAAATGAAAAGACGTCAATTCCTGGCCACCGCCGCCGGCGGTGTCGCAGCCACCAGCACCCTTGCCGCACCGGCCATCGCCCAGAACGACGTGCGCCGCTGGCGCATGGTGACCGCCTGGCCGAAGAACCTGCCGGGACCGGGCGTGGCCGCACAGATGCTGGCCGACCGCATCACCGCCCTGTCCGGCGGGCGCATCGAGGTCGAGCTCTATGCCGCCGGCGAAATCGTGCCCGGCAACGGCGTGTTCGACGCCGTGGGCGAGGGCACGGCCGATCTCTATCATGCCGTGCCGTCCTATTGGGGTTCCAAGAACAAGGGCATCCTGCTGTTCGGTTCCCAGCCCTTCGGCCTGCGCGCCGATGAGCAGCTGGGCTGGCTGCACTATGGCGGCGGACAGGAGCTCTATGACGAGGTCTATGCCCAGTTTGACCTGAAGCCCTTCCTTTGTGGTAACTCCGGCCCGCAGTGGGCGGGTTGGTTCCGCGAGGAGATCAACAGCGTGGACGACCTGCGTGGCCTGCGTTTCCGCACCACCGGACTGGCGTCCGAGATGGCCTCCAAGCTGGGTATGTCCCCCCAGGCCATGGGGGGCGGTGACATGTTCCAGGCCCTGGAATCGGGTGCCCTGGACGCCGGAGAGTTCATCGGTCCCTGGACCGACAGCGCGCTGGGCTTCCACCAGATTGCCCAGAACTACTACTGGCCGGGTGTCGGCGAACCCTCCTCGGCCGAGGAATGCGCCGTGAACCTGGAAGTCTACAACGAGCTGCCCGACGACCTGAAGCAGGCTGTGACCTATGCCTGCCAGAGCCTCTACAATCCGGTCTGGACGGAATACTCCACCCGCCATGCCGAGGCCCTGCGCCAGCTGGTCAACGAGCATGACGTGAAGGTGCGCAAGCTGCCGGACGAGGTCCTGGTCGAGATGGGCAATGCGGCCGGCGAGGTGATGGCCGATATGCGCGAGGACAGTGACGAACTGACCCGTCGCATCACGGAAAGCTTCCTTGCCTATCGTGACCTGATCAGCGAGTACATGGTCTATGCCGATGGCGGACAGCTGAACGCCCGTGCGCTGGACTACAACTACTGACGAAGCTGTCACGGGGAACCCGGGCGGCGGCGCTTCGGCGCCGCCGCCGTTTCCGGGGACAATGAGTGCATGCCGGGGGTAGTGATTGCATGAATGCAGTGATGGCAGCCTGCGATGGGATCAACCGGGGGGTCGGCGCCCTGGTGCGCTGGCTTGCGCTGTTCATGGTGCTGCTGCAGTTCTTCATCGTGGTGCTGCGCTATGTCTTCGGTGTCAGCTTCATCTTCCTGGATGAAAGCGTTCTCTATCTTCACGCCACCCTGTTCATGCTGGGCGCGGGCTATACCCTGTTGGTGGACCGCCATGTCCGCGTCGATATCTTCTATTCCAACGCCTCTGCGCGCGGACGCGCGCTGATCGACCTGATTGGCCATGTCTGCCTGCTGTTCCCGGCGATGCTGGTCCTGCTGGCCTATTCCTGGCCGTCCGTCACGCGCTCCTGGGCGACACTCGAGGGTCCGATCTCGGTGGGTGGCATTCCTGCCTCGTTCCTCTTGAAATCCCTGATCCCCGCGTTCTGTATCCTGCTGATGATCCAGGGCATCGCTTGCGTGCTGCGAGACTGGTTGCGTCTGCGCGCGCTGCCCGTGAAAGAACCGAGGGCGCTTTCGTGACCCTTCCTCTCGACATCCTGATGTTCGCGGCCATGATCGGCGCGATCCTGCTGGGCTATCCGGTGGCCCTGACCATTGCCGGCGTCGCCGTCATCTTCGCCGGTATCGGCGTTGCCACGGGCGCTTTCGACAGTGGCTTGCTGGGCGCGCTGGGCCAGCGCGTCTTCGGCGTGCTGACCAACACCACGCTGATCGCCATTCCCCTGTTCGTCTTCATGGGCGTTGTGCTTGAGAAGAGCCACATTGCCGAGGATCTGCTTGAGAAGATGGGCCGCCTGTTCGGGCCCCTGCGCGGGGGGCTGGGCGTTTCCGTCGTGATCGTAGGCGCCCTGCTGGCGGCCTCGACCGGGATCGTCGGCGCCACGGTGGTGGCCATGGGCCTGATTGCGCTGCCAACCATGCTGCGCAACGGCTACGACCCCAAGCTGGCCTCGGGCATCATCTGCACGGCCGGCACCCTGGGGCAGATCATCCCGCCTTCCACCCTGCTGATCATCCTGGCGGACGTGATGTCCAACGCCTACCAGCAGGCCCAGTATGCCGAGGGCAAGTTCTCGGTCAGCACCCTGTCCGTGGGCCAGATATTCGCGGCCGCCCTGCTGCCCGGTCTCCTGATGGTGGGCCTCTACATCATCTACCTCCTGGTGCGGGCCTGGCTGTTGCCCAACGACGCGCCCGCCCTGAAGGAGAAGGTCGCGCGCCCCACGGCGAAGGATACCCTGCTGGCCGTGGTGCCGCCGATCCTCCTGATCATTGCGGTGCTGGGCTCGGTCCTGGGCGGGGTGGCCACCGCCACGGAGGCGGCCTCCGTCGGCGCGGTGGGAGCGCTGATGCTGGCCGGGTACCGGCTGGGCGGGCCGGCCCGCCTGATTGCGCTGGGGGCGCTCTGCTTCCTGGTGTTGGCCATTGCCGCCGGTACGGCCCCGGTGCGCCTGCAGCGCTCGGACACCGGGACGCTGGAACTGCTGCAGGGCATTTTCTATGGCGCCTTGCTGCTGGGTGGGGGCCTCGCGATCCTGGCTGCCGTGCGCCAGGCCCTGCGCGAACAGATCCTGAAGCCCGTATTGACCTCCACCATGGTGGTCACCTCCATGATCTTCGCCACCATCCTGACGGCCTCCGTCTTCGCGCTGGTCTTCGTTGGCCTGGGCGGCGACAAGACGATCGAGGCCATCCTGACCGCCATGCCGGGGGGTGCGACCGGAGCCCTGGTCTTCGCCATGGCCTTGGTCTTCGTACTGGGCTTCTTCCTGGATTTCGTCGAGATCAGCGTGATCCTGCTGCCCCTGCTGGCACCGCCGCTGATCCTGCTGGGCCATGATCCGATCTGGCTGTCCGTGCTTATCGCCATCAACCTGCAGACCTCGTTCCTGACGCCGCCCTTCGGCTTCTCGCTGTTCTATTTCCGCGGTGCCGCACCGCCCGAGGTGAAGACGGAACAGATCTATCGCGGCGTGATACCCTTCATCGGGCTTCAGATCGTTGCGGTCATCATTATCTGGAACTTCCAGGCCATCGCCACCTGGCTGCCGTCACTTCTCTACTGAAGGTGGAATTAGCGGGGGAGTCTTGTGCTTCTTCGGTGATGGACCTAGGTTTTGCGCCTGTCCACACCGCCGACTACGGAAAAGATTCAAGTGAAACTTCAGTCATTGCCGGTTCTGCTGCTGATCGTGGCCTTTGTCCTGTTGTGGAACTCGGGCTTCATCGGGGCCGAGGCCGGGCTGCCCTATGCGGAGACCTTCACCCTGTTCTTCTGGCGCTATGGGGCCCTGACCCTGCTGCTGCTGGTCATCCTCAAGCTGCGCGGAAGCAGCCTGTCGTTGCCCCCGCGTCAGGCCGCCATGACCAGCATGATTGGCATCCTGTCCCATGGCGTCTGGCTCAGCTTCGCCCTGCTGGCGATTGCCGAGGGCGTGCCGGCCGGCATCGTGGCCCTGGTGGTGGCCCTGCAGCCCCTGATGACCGGCGCCCTGTCCGGTCCCGTCACGGGGGAGGTGACCAGTCCCCGGCAGTGGATCGGCCTGGCGGTCGGCTTTGCCGGGGTCGTCCTTGCCGTGAGCGCGCGGCTGCGTGTGGACGATGTCTCGCTGATCGGCTACCTGCTGCCGTTCGTGTCCGTGGTGGCGATCACGATCGCCAGCCTGATCAAGCGCCGGCAGGTCATGGCCCAACGGCCGCCGCCGCTGGACCTGGAACTTTTCTGGCAGTCCCTGGCCACCATGATTGCCCTGGCCATTCCGGCGGTTCTGCTGGAGGGGCTTGAGACAGACTGGACCCTGCCGCTGATCGGCACGCTGGCCTGGATGGTGGTTGCGGTCTCGCTGGCGGCCTATGGCCTGATGTGGATCCTGATCGACCGCCTGGACGCCACGCGTGTGGCCAGCCTGTTCTACTTCGGCCCGCCGGTGACCATGGTCATGGCCTGGCTGGCCTTCGGCGACAGCATCCTGTTGAGCGACCTGGGCGGCTTCGCCGTGGTCCTTGTCGGGGTTGCGCTGGTGAACCTGCCGCTGCGGCGCCTGAAAGGACCCTTCAGGAGCTGACAGCCTTTGTGAAAGGGGACGTTTTTCCAGGACAAACTGTGGGAAAGCTTTCAGCCGCGGACGTTCTCGTGCGCCAGAATGGCCCGTTGTTCGCGACGCCTGATCGCGCATTTCTGCAGAATCGCTTCGCAATGCCTACGGGCGGTATTGTAGTTCACGCCGAGTGTCCTGGAGATGGAAGCCGTCGTATGTCTGGCCAGTAGCAGGGCACTGACCTCCTGTTGCCGCAGAGTCAGGCCGAAGATCTCGGCCAGCATGTAAGCCACCCGTTCCGTGCGGGTCTTCTGGATCGAGAGCTGGGGCAAGGAAGAGGTCTCTATGAGCTGCCGCAGCCGAGCCTGGTGCATTTTCCTGCGGTCGATTGCCTGGAATCCTGCTTCGAAGGCCGGCATGAGGAGCCCGAGGAGGGCCTCTGTCCGAGCATTGATGAACCCGGGCGAGTCCGGTTCGGCGAAGATGGCCTCCGCCGACCGCCAGGCGGGCCGTCATGCCGATGACATGACGCATGCCGGCAGGTGCGAAGCCGTTCTGGAAATGGGCCGTTTAGCTGTCGCCTGCGCCGGTTCAGGCGATCCAGGTCGGTGTCGCGACTGCGAATGTTGCCGATTCATTCCCATCCCCTCTAAATAAACGGGTCCCTCCGGAAACTGTGTTGTTAGGCTTGGGGAGCGTCCTGTCCATTAGGAACCAGTGACGAACCTTGAGACAAGACGGAAAGGAACGGAACAGGGGGACTTATGGCAAAACGGAATTTGTGCGCAGTCCTGGCGGTCCCGCTTCTGCTTGCGGCGGTGCCCGAGTCAGAGGCACAGGCACAGGCACAGGCACAGGAGATTGACTCGCAGACCATGCTGGTTCTGGACGGATCCGGCAGCATGTGGGGGCAGATCGATGGGGTGGCCAAGATCGAGATTGCCCGGGATGCCATAGGCAGGATGCTCAATGACTGGCCGGATCGCCGCGGACTCGGACTGATCGCCTATGGGCACAGGACGGAAGGGGATTGCTCGGATATCGAGACGCTTGTGACTCCCGGAGTCTTGGACCGGGCAAGTTTTGACAAGGCCATCGAGGGGGTGACGCCGCTGGGCAAGACCATGATCGGCGCTTCGGTTGAGGCTTCGGTGGAGGCCCTGTCCGGGCAGGACCTGCCGTCCTCGATCATCGTGGTGACCGATGGGCTGGAAACCTGCGGCGCCGACCTCTGTGCGCTCGGCGACAAGCTTGCCAAGGGCAACACGCAGATGACGGCGCATGTCATCGGTTTCGACGTGGAGGATGCCGATGGCCAACTCGCCTGCCTGGCCGAAACCACGGGGGGGCGCTACCTGCCCGCCACGGATGCGGAAAGCCTGACGGGCGCCCTGCAGGAAGTCAGCGAGGACACCACGGAAAACCAGCCTGCCGAGCCCCTCAGGGTCGATGAGTTCGAGCGCAGCGAGCTGGGCGACGCCTGGTCGATCGACCATCCGGAACCCACGGGCTTCATCCTCGAGGACGGCGCCTTGATGACCATGACGGTGCAGTCAGGGGCAATCGGCACCGAGGAGCAGCCCAACATATTCCGCTGGACGGATGTCGAGCTGCCCGAGGGGGACTGGGACATAACCGCAAGCTTCACCTCGCAGATGGGTGAAGTGAAAACACTGGGTGGCCGCAAGGCGGTCATAGAAGTGGGTCGCTATGCGGATGTCGAGAACTTCGTGATTGCGCGCCTCTACCGACAGGGCAACTCCAACGACGACATGCACCTGCAGCTGCTTGCGGTCTCGAACGGCAATGAGACCAAGCAGGCTGTCGAGATTGCCGGAGACGTGCGCGGTTATGATCTCGCACAGATCCTGAAGGATTTCGAAGAGAAGGGGGCCGAACTGACGCTCTCCAAGCGCGGCCGCGAATATCAGGCGCGCCTGAGCATGAACGGCTGGACTCTGCAGACAGACGGCCCGGAGACCGTCGAGACGGACCCGGTCACCGTTCTGCGCAGCATGGGAGATCCAGCGCTGTTCTCGGGAACATGGGGCTCGGAGCAGACGATCACCGAATTTAACCGCATCGAGATTTCGGAGGTGGAGTGATGACGGTGCCTGTAATGCTTTCCAGGGCGCGCGGTCAGGTTCTGTCCGGCGCCATTCTTGTCACCAGTCTGTTCCTGATTTCACCGGCCCTTGCCCAGGGCTGCGGTCCTTCGATGGAGGCGGCCCAGGCGGAAGAAGGGGCGGCGCTCTATCCCTTGCTCCTGGAGGATAGCTGGGGCTATGTCGATCGCGAGGGCCAATGGCAGATTGCGCCCCAATGGCGCCAGGTGCGGCCCTTCTCGCAAGGGCGCGCTGCCGTCGAGACGGAGGATGGCTGGGGCATTATCGATCGCTCGGGCAGCTATATTGCCGAGCCCGGCGCGCGTGATGCGGACCGTGTGAGCATTGACGGCGCCGACTATCACCTCTCGCCCTTCAAGCCCTACAGCGAGGGCTGCTCTGCCGCGACACCTCAGGATGGGCAGCCCCACTATCTCGACCTGGATGGTGAACGTTGGGATCCGCCCGGCCTGGAAGAATACCAGGTGACGGACCTGGGCTCCTTTTCGGAAGGCATGGCCTGGGTGCGCATTGCCCCCGAGACGGATGACGGCAAATCCCGGGTGGGCTGGATCAATTCGGAAGGTCAGGTGGTGATACCGCCGGAATTTGTCGATGGCGGGGACTTTTCCGGTGGCCGGGCGCCGGCAGCCCGTTCGCCCGAGAACTGGGCTTTCATCGATACCCAAGGCAGCCCGGTCCTGCCGCGCAAGTTCATTCTCGGCAAGGCCGCATCCTATTCGGACGGATTGGCTGCTGTGACCCTGGACAGGGAAACGGGCTACATGAACAAGAAGGACTGGGTCCTGCGCGAACTGGCCGAGTCGGACGGCACGACACGCGCCTTTGATGAGGTTGCGTCCTTTCATGAAGGGCGCGCTGCCGTGAAGCCGGAGCGTGCGCCCCAGCGTGTTGTCTGGATCGACCCCGAAGGGCAGGTGGCCGTCGATCCAGAGCGCAACAGCCGCCTTTCCATCTGCGATACCGAGCGTATGCCGCGCTATCGGCATGGCCTGTTGCCCCTGGTGGTGGCCAGGGGCGGGAATGTCTGTGGCAAGCCGCTCGCGTTGTCCTGGCCGAACAAGCAGGATCCCCGCGGCCTGTCGGCCACGCCGCCGGGTGTGCAGCGTTATCCCAAGGCCAAGCTGGTCTATCTGGACCGCACGGGAAAGGTCGTGATTGATTCCACGGATTGTCGCCCCGAACCGGGGGCTACGCCCCTGTCGGCCACGACGGAAGAGGGGGAGTTGGCGCCCGCCGCCTATGACATGACCCTGGAGGGCCAGGCCACCGGGACCGTGGCGCCGCAGCGTGCCGATGCCCCCTGTAACCGTTCGCGTTATACGGCATCGGGCCTGAATGCAGAAGGCCCCTGGCAACTCAGGCTGGAAGGCACGGCCACATGGAAGGACCAACCTGTACACGCCTCCCTGTCGTTCAACCTGCCGGCAGGCTTGGAAGAAGGCGAGCGAGCCATTCAGGGCGGCTTTGCGGATGACGCCCTGAGAGCCAATCTCTGGCTTAGTCCTATCGACGCAGCACCCAGTGCCGAGCGGCCCGATAGCTATCATTCCGTTGAAGGCGGGACGCTGGAATTGACGCGGTTCGATCGCGAGGCGATGAGCGGCCGTTTCGCGATGACGCTTGCGTCCTCGGACACACCGGAGAACACGATCGAGCTGTCGGGCAGGTTCCGTGATATCCCCTACAGCTATGCGCCCGAGGTGGTCGTGAGCGAGGTGACGGGGTCCTTTGCCGAGATGGCCGAGGCCATGGAGCGGCCCGCGGCCCAGATACTCAGCCCCGGCAAGGCTGAAATCGCCGAGGGCGAATTGCGAGTCCAGCTTGGCAGGTGGGGGCCGCAACTTTTGCTGCGATTCCCGGAAGACCAGGCAGATGGCCCGTTCCAGGCCGGTCCCGAACAGCCCGTAAAGGCAAGTTTCGCGGATAACCCGATCCTTGCGCAGGGTGAGCTCGAGCGACGCGCTGGCAAGCTGTTCGGCAGCTTCGAGGTCGATATTACCGAGCAGTCCCAGATCGAGGGGACCGGGATGATCCGTGGCCGTTTCGCGTACCTGCCTCTGGAGCAGGCTGAGTGATGGACGGCCGTCTCAAGACGACAAGGGAGTGTGTCATGCGCCGAACAGTTTACCCCCTCCACAGACTCGCCAGCCTGTTGTTGTTGGCAGTGGTTGCAGGCACGGCTGGACCTGCGCTTGCCGATGGGTCGCTTACCTATTCCGCTGATGGCGGGGACATGGGGCGCTTGGAGATGACCGAACGCTGGCGTGGCGGTGCGTTGCGCACCGATATTGCTGGCGTCGAGGCTTATATGCTGTTGCGCGACGGCGAGATCTATTCGATCACGAGTGCCGGCGGTCGTGTCATGGTCATGGCGCTGAGTGCCCTGGCCGACCTGCCGCAGGCGCAGGGTACCCAATCGACGGATCAGCTGAAGACAGGGGCCGGCCTGGCGATGCCGAGCGAGGTGCAGGAGATCGATGCCACCGGGGAAATGAAGGACGTGGCCGGTGTCACGGGTGAGATTTACGAGATTTCCTGGCTGGACGAAGAGGGGGCAAGTCACACGGATTCCGCGGTGCTCAGCGACGACCCGCGGCTTCTGGAGAACCAGCAGCTGAAGATGGAGATGTCGAACCTGGTGCAGGGGCAGGAGGCCAACCCACTTCTTGAAGCCTTGCAGGAAAAGGGGTTGGCCGCGCTGAGCTTCGGGGATCGCTTCGAGGTGCTTTCACTCGAGGACCATCCCGGTCCGGAAGGCGACTTCCTCTTGCCGGCCGAGCCCATGGACCTGGGTGACATGATGGGTGGAATGTCCCAGTGATCCCTCTGCGCGTTCTGGTCCTGCTCTTCACGCTGTTTCCCGCGGGCGTACTCATGGCGCAGGACCTTTGTGAACCAACGCGGCCTCTGCAGCAGCCCAGCTGTTCCATCGAGGCGATGATGGCCGCCATCGATCCGCGTCATACCGGAGATACCCTGGGCAACCTGAACCCGGAGGCGTTTCAGGGAGGGGCAAATGCTGCGCTTGCGCCCGGCCAGGCCAGCCTGACGATTTCCGGTGCGGTCTCGGCCGGTGGCGTGGCCTGCGCCCGGCATCTGGGGGCAAGGCGCGTCGGTGGCAACGATGGCGTGCCCGGACTGAGCGAAGGCATGGCTTCCTTCCTGGAGGACAAGATGGACCAGGAGGTGCCGGTTGCTTCCGGCGGCCAACGCCAGGTGGTTTTCGAGGTGTTCAGTCCCAACATCATCGCATTCGAGGCAGGCCGGCTGGGCGATGTTCTCAGCCTGCGCCATGGCGGCGTTGGGGGATGGCTCCCAAACAGTGGCGCCTTTCTGCGCATCACCTTGCCAAAGACGGCACCTGGTGATCTGCAGGAAGGCGGTGTCTACAAGGCTCGGGCGACGGGCGCGACGGGCAAGGGGCAGCCAGGCGATATCTATAGCGCGTGGAGCGGCCGGACCTTTCCGGATCCCTATTCCGCACCCAACACTCCAAAGCAAGCCCGGATGCAGGAAGAGGAAAAGCGGCTCTGTCGCATGGCGCAAAGCGCCTTCTTAGGTATGTTGAAATCCTCCCTCATCCCGGATCACATCTATGAGGGCCGTGAGGTCCAGGAAATGGACTGCGACTTCCAGGGGACCGCGCAGACCGGCACGCGAACGCAGGTCCGGGGTGGGGAATTGACAGGGACGGTGACCATTGAGCGGATAACTGAAAGCCATGTCATCGGCAGCTTTTCCCTGGAGGGCACGGCTCATGTCGATCAGCACGACCGGGTCTGGAACGCCGAGAAGCAGTCCGTGGAAAGAAAGAATTCAGATCGAGGGGAAAAACCGCTGAGCCTTTCCGGCCGTTTCTCGGCCCCCAACATGCGCACAGGGGGCTACACCATAACCCCGCTGGAGGTGGCACAGGCGCCCGTATCAGGCTCGAAGTCCAGGATGGGCCTGGAAGTTCTCGAACATCGCCCGAAGCGGCACGCGCGCAATATTTCCTGGGAGGTGCCGGGCATCCAGGTGAAATTCAACCGCCCGCTGGACCCGGCCTCTCTGCTGCCGGGCGCGGCAAGAATCGAAACGGCTCTGCCGGACGGGCAGGGCCGCACAGCCATGGCTGAAACACCGACGCGCCTGGCTCTGGACGGGCCGTCCACCCTGCGCGTCATTCCGATGGAGGATCTCAAGGACGGTGTGCGTTATCGCGTCACGCTTCCCGGTGGCGCCGAGGGCGTGCGGGGGGCCGATGGGCACAGGCTGCCCGTTGATCAGGTCTGGAGCTTCGACACCGTGGTCAACCTGCACGACGACGAGCCCATGCAGGGGCTGCCCAGCTATCTGAAGGCCCAGGAAGGGCTGGAGACAAATGCCTTTCAGGTGGTGATCGACACCCCGCTTGTGGATCGCAAGCCCGCCGTCATCCGGAGCCACGTCAAATGGCGCCCGGACGAGACTGTGGCCGATGGCTGGCAGGTGACCGACTTCAGGGCGCATCTGCGTGTGCGTGACGCGGATCGGCCCGATGGCCCCCTGCTGGTGCCGGAAAAGCGTGATGTGCGCATCAAGCGGCCGGATCTCTATAGCGAAGAGGAAAAGCGCAAGGCGGAGAATACAGTCAACTTCTTCGGCTGGCGGCCCGACTACGAGAAAGTCGAGGCGCTGAAGTTGGAAGTCGAGCCCGTGCGCGAATGCGGTCCGACGATGGTGTTCTTCGGCGAGGAATCACTCGAGTGGGATCCGCTGCAGCGCGACCTGAAGGTCGGATACACCTTTGCACGGATCGGCCCCTGGGCAGAGGAGGGCCCGGGCGGGTTGTCCGTGGATATGCGGGCCGAGGGGCATGCGGCGGCCGAGGCTGCAGAGGATTACATCGAGCAGCTTTTTCCTGTGCGCTCCGCGACCCTGTCACCCCAGGCCGACCTGTATTTCAGTCTGGATGACAATGAACGGATTTCGGCCGAAGTCGCGCGCCGCAAAGGAGGGGATTATTACCCGGATGGGAACGCCGGGTTTATCGAGGAGCTGTTGGCTTCCGACCCGCGTAGCTTCGATGACATTCGCACGGAACTGCTCGTGGCGGCGCATCACGCCTTTTCGACATCCGGTTCGGGTTCCGGGCCGGGCACTGTGGATACCTTTTCGGGCGATTTCGATATTCTGGTGGTCTATATGCCCTATGACTGGATAGAGCGCCTGGGCGTTGCCAATTGGGACCTTGGATCCGAGTTCCTCTGGACGGATGAGGGAGTCTTCTCCAGTCCCGTCGTCGGCATCAGCCTGACCCGGCCGGACGGCAGCAAGCCCCGTGTCGCCGAAGTTGCGGCGCTCACCCATGAAGTTGGGCATATCCTTGACCTGCAGCACAGTCCAGACCCCAGCACGAAGCAGGAACGCTCAATGCTGTGCGACATGCACAAGAATTCCATTGAGGATGACATCGAGGGGATGCGGCTTGCGACGGACGGAAAGGGAGGCGAGAACAAGAATGCCCAGGAAGGCAACGAGGAGAATCCCGACGAACTCCTCAACCTGATGTTGCCCTGCACGCGGCCCAAGGAAAACATGTTCGTCACGCGCGAGCAGTACATGCAGCTGCTCGACAACCTCCGCCAGTTCTAGCCGATGATTCTTCAGTGGCCACCCGGCCTCACCCCTGCTCACGTTCCATACCGCGCCCCAGGCGCTCGATAAACGCCGTGTAGGCATAGCTGCGGTCGCGTTTGCGGCCGGTGATTTCCTCCAGGATGCCGGCGTCGACCAGGGCTTCGATGGCCCGGCCGGCGGTGGGTTTGGTGGTCTGCAGCAGGTCCATGGTCCGGGCCACGGTCAGGACAGGCTGGTCGGGCAGATCCTCGAACAGCCGGACGGCCGACAACGCGCTACCTTCGCTGGCAAGCAGACGCTTCCTGTCGCGGGTGACGATGGCGTGAAGGTCGCGAAGCGTGGCCACGGCCTCGTCGGCTGCTGCTTCCAGGCTGTCCAGGAAGAAGCCGGTCCAGCCTTCCCAGTCGCCCTCTTCGCGAATGGCGGCCAGTCGTTGCGCGTAATCGTCGCCCTGGCGATGGAAGTGCAGGCTGAGACAAGGCAGGGGCAGCTCCAGGTATCCCCAGTGTTCCAGCAGCAGTGTGCTCAGCAGGCGGGCCAGGCGGCCATTGCCGGCCGGATAGGGGTGGATGTTCTCGAACTGGGCCTGGATCAGGCCGATGCGCACGAGTTCGGGCAGCTTGTCCCCGCTCTGCAGATAGGCTTCCAGTTCCTCCAGCAAGACAGGCAGCCTGTGGGCCGCGGGCGGCAGATAGCTGGATTGGCCCGCTAAGCCGTAGTCCCCCCGCTCTTGGCTGCACCGAAGCGGAGCGGCCTTGCCTGCGGGGCGGTCACTGTCGCGAAACATCCTTTGCCAACCCCTGTCGAGCAGGGTCAGGGAAAGTTTTCTTTCCTTTTTCCGTGCCAGTTGGCCACGCGCCTGGCGCCAGGCCGCAATGTGGTTGTGCAGCTGCGCAAGCGCAGGCGTCCCTGCGGTGTCGTCCATGACCTGACTGCGCAGAAGGTCCATCAGCTCCACCTGCAGACCGTCGAGCCGGGAGGACAGCACGGCTTCACGCCGTGCAAAGGCGTGAAGCAGGGGCTCAGGGTCGGGGAGCATCCGGCCGGCAAAGGCAAGCCGCGCCAAGGCGTGCTCGGCCGCATTCAGGCGTTCGCTCAGCTCTCCGGGCCGGGAGACCTTCGGGTTCCGTGGGGGCAGGGGGAAGGGAACGAAGGCCAGGGTCCCCTGATCCTCGCCGGCAATCTGCAGGCGTTCGAATCGTCCAGCCGCGGAATTCAAGACCCTGCCCCCTGACCTGTTCCGTTGCAGACTCCGACAAGGGAGTCTTTCTAGTAAAGAAATCTTTACTAGTGTCCGTGTAAAGTCAAGAGGGCAGCCTTCATGATCCTGAACAGGTGGTTGTTGGCAGGGTTGCCGTCGACCGCCGGGCCTTTGCCAGCCACACGCCGGCCAGGCAGACCAGAAAGCCGGCCACGGCACCGGGAGTGATCGCCTGGCCGAACATCACGAAGGCCCAGAGCGTGGTGACCGGTGGCGTCAGGTAGATCAGGCTGGACACGCGCGTCGCCGAGGTGCGGGCCAGGCAGGCCCAGTAAAAGCCGTAGCCGCCCAGCGTCGAGAAGAGAATGAACCAGAGAATGGCGTAGACGAAGGACCCCGTCGCCTCGGGCACCAGGGTGCCGTCCAGCAGCGCCAGGGGCAGGAACAGCAGCGCCGCGACGGCAGACTGAACAGATAGGGAAGGCAGCAGCGGGCTGGGCCGTGCTTGGCGACGGGCGATCAGCGTGGCCGTCACGATGGAGGCCATGCTGAGCAGGGTCAGGCCATAGCCCCACAGAGGGGCCTGGTCGAGACCGCCCCCGACCGCCAGGGCCACGCCGCCGAAGCCGACCAGGAGGCCCAGCCACTGGCGGGCAGAAACCGATTCCGACAGCACGAGCCCGGCCAGGGCCGCGGTCGCCAGCGGCTGGAGCGCGGCGATCAGGGCCGCAGTGCCCGCAGGCACTCCCTGGTCGATGGCGGTGATCAGCGTGGCCAGATAGCCGAACATGGCGAAGGTGCCCAGAAGCGCCTGGAGGGCGAGCTCTCGGGGTGCCATGCGCGCGATCCCGCGGCCGGCAAGGGGCAGCAGAAGCAGGCTGATCAGCAGGAAGCGCCAGAACAGGACCAGGTAGATCGACGTGGTGGCGGAGGCCAGCGTCCCGCCGATAAAGCCCGAGCTCCAGCAGATGACCAGACCCACTTCCAGGACCGGTGTCGCTGCCAGGGGTCGCAGGGGAGGCATGGCAGGGGTCTCCATGAAAGGTAAAGCGATCGTTCTACTTGCGTAGGTAGGACGATCGTTCTACATTGTCAATCATGAATGAGACCCATGAGAAAATCGCCGCCGGGCTGGAGCAGGCCTTCGCCAGCGCGGGCTTTGCCGAGCCGGGCGTGGACCAGCTGCGCGATGCGACGCAGGTCAGCCTGCGCACGCTCTACAAGTACTGTCCGTCGCGCGAGGACATGGTCCTGACGGCGCTGGAGCATCGACATGCGCGTTATCTCGCCCATCTCTTCGAGGGCTTGCCCGCCGATCCGCAGGCGGCGCTGATGGAGATCTTCGAGCGGGTGGGCGAATGGATGCGCAGCAATGCCGCCCAGGGCTGCCTCTTTCACAGTGCCGTCGCGGCCCAGCCCCACAATGCGGCGCTGCGGCAGCTGCTGGAGCGGCACAAGGCCGAGGTAGCCGGGCGCTTGGGCCAGGCCACGGGCCTGGAGGACCGCAAGGACGAGCTGATGCTGCTGCACGAAGGGCTGACCCAGAGCTGGACCTTCATGGGCGAGGGCGCCGTGGAGCGCGCGAAGGCTCTGGCGACACTCCTGCTGAAGCGCCAGAACGAAAGTGCCTGACCCCGAAGTTTCCGGGGTCAGGCAGTTGCGGTTGATCGGAGGAAGGCTTCGCTCATTCGGGCCACTTCCCCGGGTACTTGCCGCTGGGGAAAGTGCCCGACACCATCCAGCACCTCCCTCTCATAGCGGCTACCGAACAGTGGCTCCTTGCCTTCGGAGGTTGCGGGGTCGTTGCAGGGGTCCGCGCCACCATGAAGGACCAAGGTGGGAACGGTGATCTTCCGCCCTTCGGCAAGTTCGCGTTCAATCGGGTCATAGGTGGGATCCATGGCGGCCAGCCCCCATCTCACGCGGTAGGAATGCAACACCACCTCGGCCCAGTCCGGGTTGTCGAAGGCTGCCGCAGTGATTTCGAAGGCCTCATCCGTGATTTTCCAGCCCGGATTCCAGATATCCCAGATATAGCGGGTGAAGGCCTTGCGCTCCTCTTGAACCAAAGCGGCTCCACGGTCGAGGGCCATGTACCAGTGATACCAATAGTTCTGGACCTGCTGCAGGGGGAGTGCCTGGTCCGGGGCGTTGGTGCCCCAGCCTACGGAGATTGCAACGCAAGCATTCACGCGCTCCGGCGCCAGGTAACTGGCGATGTATGCCGCCCGCGCACCCCAGTCGTGTCCGATAACGGAGAAGCTTTGAAGGTCCAGGACATTGGCCAGTTCCAGCAGGTCGCTTGCCAGCGCGGAGAGCTGGCCACTGCGAAAGGTGCCGGGCGCCCGGAAGCGTGTTTCGCCATAGCCGCGCAGGCTGGGAACATAGGTGCGCAGACCGCCGGCATGCAGGGGAGCCAGGCAGTCATCCCAGGTGCGCAGGGAATCCGGCCAGCCATGCAGCAGGAAGAGGGGCGCTCCATCCTTCGGTCCCGAAACCTCGACCTCCACGTTCAGGAAAGAGATTGGGACCATATGGGTTTCAACGGGGGGTGTTGTTTTGACCATAGAGCGAATCTCTCCTGTAAGATGACGCCAGTCTCCATAGGGGTGGCAGTATGCGCATTCCCCCGAACTTGGGAGACTCCAGCCGAAGTTATCAGAATACTATACGTTGTATTTGGAAATGCAACGTATCCTGAATGCTTGCCGCAGTTGTGCCCCTAACGCGCCAGGTGACTCTGTGGGGTCTGGTAGGTGTCGCTGAAATATTCGCGGAACAGGCGCATGGCGGGGGTGAGCTCGACGCCCTTGCGCCAGGCCAGGCCGATGTTCATGGAGGGCACCGGCTCGGCCGGGATGATGGTCTCGATGCGCTTGCCCTCCAGCGACCAGGGCCGATAGACCATGTCGGACAGGATGGTGATGCCCTGGCCGTTGGCGACGATGGAGCGCACCGCTTCGATGGACGAGGTGCGCAGGCGCACCGAGGGCTGGTAGTCGGTGCGGTTCCAGTAGCGCAGCGTGGTGTGCGCCGCCTCGTCCACCGTCAGCATGATGTAGGGCTCCTTCGAGATCTCGGCGAAGCCCACGCGCTCGAGGCTGAGGAAGGGATGGCCCGAGGGCACCCACAGGCGGCGCTGGGAACTGAGCAGCGAGTCCGTGGCCAGCTCCGGATTGGTGACGTTCGAGGTCAGCACCACCGCCATGTCGAAGCGGTTGGTGACCAGCCCGTCCTCCACCATCTCGCGGCTCAGCTCGAACAATTGGATCTTCAGGTTGGGATAGCGCCGCTCCAGCCGCCCCAGGTGCTGGGGCAGGAAATAGCCCAGCACGGTGTAGGTGGCGGCCACCGACAGGGTGCCCGTCACCTCCTCGTCGGCGACGCCGCCGGGATTCATCGCCTCGTCGATGGAGGCCAGGATGCGATAGGCCGAGCCCAGGAAGTGCCGGCCCGCCGCCGTCAGCTCCATGCCCTGGGCTGTGCGGGTGAACAGCTGGGCGCCGGTTTCGGCCTCCAGGTCCTTGATGGCGGTGGTGATGGCGGACTGGGAGATCGACAGCTCCATGGCCGCGCGCGAGATCTGCCCCAGTTCGGCCGTCGCCACGAAGTATTTGACGTGCCGGAAATTCATCTGTCTTCCCCGTCCGCAAGGCCGGTGCGTAGCTGAAAATCAGAACACGCTGGCCTGTTTGACGCTGTTCGGCGACTTTTGCGAAAAGCCCCTTGTTTTTTCCAGTATGACCCAGGGTTGGATATCTGGAAAACAGAATATTCCGAAGGGTTGATATCGAAGCCCGCGATACCGCGCCCGGGATATGACCCCGGGATATCGCAAGCACGGGTCCGCCGGCGCCAGACGTGCAGTCATGCCGGCTTATGCCCGTGTCGATCGCATATAGGTGTTTGCCATTGCAGATTCCTGACGGCGAGGGCACATGAGGACGACATGAATCAGCTTTTCATGAGCGGGCAAATCCCTGATGTTGCGCTGCTCACTTATTTGTCGGGGACTCTATGCAGCAAACTTGGGTATTTCTTAAATCCTTCCTCAGCTCGCCCAAGGCCGTCGGCAGTGTCGTGCCGAGTTCGCGGTATCTGGTCAATGTGATCGTGTCGGGGATCGACTGGTCCACGCTGGGCTCGGTGGCCGAGCTTGGGGCCGGAACAGGTGTCGTGACGGCGGCCATCGAACGCCAACGCAGCCGTGAGTCGGAGTTCCTGGTTTTCGAGAGCGACCGATCCATGCGGGCCGCCCTGGAGAAGCGTTATGATTCGGCGGCCGTTCACGACAATGCCTACGACCTGAGGAAGGTCGTGGAAAGCCGCGGGCTGTCCGGGCTGGATTGCATCGTGTCGGGACTGCCCTTCGTCAATTTCTCCCAGGCCGATCGAAAGTTTCTGCTGAAGGAATTCCACGACCTGCTGAACCCCGGCGGGATCTTCGTGGCCCTGCAGTTCTCGCGGAACATACGGCCGGACTTGAAGGCGCTGTACGACGAAGTGGACATGACCCATGTCTGGGCCAATGTGCCGCCGGCGTTTGTTTACCATTGCCGGCGCGGGAGCTGAGATCTGCCGCGGCCGCCGAATAAGCCCGGCCGCTTGGCATGTCGCTCAGTCTGATTCTGGGTATCTGCCTGATATCAGACAATAAATTGAGACCACACCTACACGTCATCTGAAAAACCGAAATCGCTTTGCGCGATTTTACGATTTGATTTCCGCGCGTGCTGGGCGGAGGCTTTCTCGGTTGGGTCTTGAGCCGCCCTGTTGAAGAAGGTGGCCGGGGTCCTTCCTGAGGCTGGGATGTGGAGGCGGAGATCATGATGGCGGAGACAGAGTTGGACGAGCGGCTTCTGGTGCCGCAGTCCCTGGAGGAAGCGCTGTTGCTTCTGTCCGTGCCGTACGCGGCGCCGCTGGCCGGGGCCACCTGGCTCATGCGCGCGCCGTTGCGCGGCGAGGCCCGCCGGCGCGCTATGTGGCGCTGGGCGGGCTGAAGGACTTCAACGAGATTACCATTACCGACGAAGCGGTCGCGCTGGGCGCCGGCCTTACCAATGCGCGGCTGGCCGCCGCCCTGGCCGAGCTGCCGGAGCTGCGCGGGTTGGCCCAGGCGGCGGGCCGCTCGGCGAACCCCGCCATCCGCCAGGTGGCGACCCTGGGCGGCAACCTCTGCGCCACCGAGTTTCCGGCCGCCGACCTGCCGCCCGCCCTGCTGGCGCTGGAGGCCAGCGTGTGGCTGCACCGGGACGGGTCAGGCGCGGCGGAGGAACTGCCGCTGGAGGATTTCCTGGCGCGGCGCGACCAGCTACTGCCCGGAGCGCTTGTCGTCGCCGTGAGTATTCCGCGCACGGCTCAACGCAGCGCCCATGCGCGCCTGCCCCAGGCGGGCGACGCGCTGCCGGTGCAGATCGACCTCTACGAGGGCGCCCCCTCCCTGGGCCCGCTGGGCGCCAAGGGGGCGGGGGAAATCCCCATCCTGAACGTCGCCGCCGCCGTGGCCTGTGCGGTGGCGAACGCTACGGGCATACGAGTGCAGGAGATCCCGCTGACACCGCCGCGGGTGCTGGATCCGCTATGTGGTGAAGGCGAGGCGCTGGACCTTGGCCATATGGCCCAGGATTGGTGGGGGAATGTGTTGGCAGAGACGTGACTCTTGGACAAGTCGGGTTCAACAAACTTAATTGACTTAGGCCTTGAAGAAGTTTGTGTGCTCCAGCTTGGTGAAGAGACCACAGATATCGAGATGGGAGAGGTCACATCGGCTCTGCACGCAGACCCGTGGCCAGACAGCGGAAGGTCTCGACAGCTTTCGGGAGGACCTCCTTGGGCTCTTCGCTGGCGGCGACCCAGAGGGCCGCATTGAGCGCGGCGCCATTCAGAAGCCGGGCGGCGGCCTCTGCGTCTATCGGCTTCAGGATGCCTTGCGCGATAAGCCGCTCCACCGTCTGCTTTGTCGCCTGCAGGCAGCTGTTCTGGCTGGGCCATTGCGAGGGATCTCCAAGGACCGCCGGGCCGTCGAGCAGGACGGTGCGCTGGACTTCGGGATCGAGCGCCATCTCGATGTAGGCCGCCCCCTCAGCCAGCAGCCCTTCCCATTCGTCTTCCGCCCGGGCGCCGATCTCCTGTGCCCGTGAAGCCATTTCAGCGTCGATCTGGTTGACGACGGCTGCCAGAAGTCCGCGCTTGTCTCCGAAGTTATGGTAAAGCGCGCCGCGCGTCAGACCGACCTTGGCGGTCAACTCGTCCATTGAGGCAGAGATATAGCCCTTTTCGGCGAAGGCCTTTCGCGCGGCTGCGACCAGCTTTACGCGGTTTTCCTCCATCATCTCGAGCCGTCGCCTGGCCATCCTCATGTCCTCCATTCTCACATACATGACGTATATGGGTTGACATACGCCGCGTATGTCGGGTATTTCACATACATAACGTATATCAGATGATGCGGCAGCGTGGAAAGCTCCCGAAAATCGGCGTTCCGCTCATCCGGCACTTCCCAGCAAGGCTGAAAAGGAATCACAGGATGACACAGCGCGCCGCAATCTTTCCTGCCAACAGGCACGCACTCTACGAGGCACACGGCTATTCAGCCGCGATCCGCTCCGGCGACCTCCTCTTCGTCTCCGGGCAGGTAGGCAGCCATTCCGACGGGACGCCCGAACCCGATTTCGGACGCCAGGTCCAGCTCGCCTTCGACAACCTGCGCGCAACCCTGGAAGCGGCGGGGTGCACCTTCGACGATATCGTCGATGTGACCACCTTCCACACGAATCCCGAAACCCAGTTCGAGGCCATCATGGCCGTCAAGAACCGGACCTTCCGGAGCCCGCCCTATCCCAACTGGACCGCCGTCGGTGTGAACTGGCTGGCCGGTTTCGATTTCGAGATCAAGGTCATTGCCCGCATTCCCGAAGAGGCTGAGCGGGCGTGATCCAGCTGCCCCTTCAGGGACCTCGAACCGGAGCGTGGGGAGCGCCGGGCCGGCCGTTCCCGGCCTGTAGGACCGCCGCAGGTGATCGATGGGCGCCCGCATCTTGGGCGCCATGTTCCGGCGTTGTGGAAAGTAGAAGTAGAACCCGGGAAAGGTCGGCAGATAGTCCTCGAGCAACGAAACGAGTTCGAAGGTCTCAATATAGGAGCGAAAGGTTTTTTCCATGGCGAATGTGATTCCCGCCCCGCTGAGGGCGGCGCGCAGCATCAGGCGCAGGTCGTTGGTGGTGATCCGGGGCTCGACCGCGATGTCGAACGGAATGCCGTTCTCCTCGAACTCCCAGCGATAGGGCACGACATTCGGCAAAGTACGTGGGCCGCGCCATCAACCCGCGCGCCATCCAGGGCCAGATCCAGGGCGGCGTGGTCCAGGGCCTGGGCTATGCCCTGCACGAGGAGGTCACCCTGCCCCCCGACGGCCGCATCCCGCAGAGCGGCTTCGAAACCTATCGCCTGCCCCAGGCGGGCGATGCGGTGCCGGTGCAGATCGACCTCTACGAGGGCGCGCCCTCTCTGGGTCCGCTGGGCGCCAAGGGGGCGGGGGAAATCCCCATCCTGAACGTCGCCGCCGCCGTGGCCTGTGCGGTGGCGAACGCCACGGGCAGGCGGGTGCAGGAGATTCCGCTGACGCCGCCGCGGGTGCTGGACCTGCTGTGCGGGGAGGGCGAGGCGCTGGACCTCAGCCATATGGCTGAGGACTGGCGGGGGAATGTTTTGGAGAACGAAAGAGGCTTATGGTGGTAAATAGATACTTGATATTATATAAATTTATCTCTCTTGTATACTTATAAAAGTAACACCGTCACTCATATCTTTTTTCCACAAACCATCATGTATACTTATTACAGATCTGTGAATTTTCTGATTTATATTTCCACTTGAGTCTTTGTATTTTATTAAAAAATCTACATTTATATCTTTATTACTATGATTTATTCCATTTATTACACGCTCACTCATTAAATAAAACGCATAACATAAGAAACAAAAAGATAAAGTTGGGTCTATAATTATATCTTTCTCTACCTTATTATTGTTTGATGAGCTTATATAATCTATTAAGGCATAGGAATCTTTTGGATATCTAAATCCCCCGTATAATTCACCATTTAATTTTATCTGTATTCCCCAGTCATCATGTTCTATATTTATATTAGGGCAATATTTTTTTATTTTAAAAATTACATCGTGAATTATAGATTCATAGTCGAAAAATGTTTCAATTCTAATATCGTGTGCAGAACCTGCTCCTGTATTAAGTAAATTAAATTGGTAATCGGTACTACCCCCGTTTGAAATTATAGCTTTTTCGCTAGGTTTTTCCCACCATATATTTCTTAAACATTTGTTAGAAGTATGTATTTGGTATTGCGCACTCCCGATAAATAAATTTGGCTTAAATTGGAAACGTATTTGTCGATAGTTTAGGTAAGCGGTAAATGCTGCTATTCCAGCTGCCCCAATAACACCTAATGCGGTTATTATTTGGATATAAAGGGAGATATTCATAATATCAGCACCGTATTTTATTTACATTATTAATTATTCCATTCATCAATAATAATATATTATTTTAATAAAGTAAACATTTAAGGATTAAATTAAAATTAGAGTATTAAGCATAGATGGAGGGCCATGATTAGGACCTGCTATGGAAGGATGATGATGCATGATGGGGCATCATTATAAACTTCCAGATTTCAAGTGGTTGGTGATTAAGTTAAGGCTACCACGTAGAGAGCGCGAAGACGAGAGACGGGTCTTGAACGGGAATTTCTGGGTGCTGCGCGCGAGCGATGGCGGTGCGCTGCTGCATGCCGCCCGAGAGATCGTAGTTGCGGCTATTCTCTAAACTGCCACGCTCTATCAAGCTGAACCCTTTGGAGAACCTCTAATAATACATGCGCGACACTGAGCTATACAATACCTTCTTCGAGAGTTACAGCCATATCCTCGATGTCATCTACGAAGCTTGGTAGAAGCTTATTGCTTGCCCTATCTCATAACCTTCACCGGCTTTCGACAGTGGGCTAATGCAAGTTAATCCTTATGATCTTTGGTATATGCATCACATTTATAGTAAATAATACCCATACGTTTTGATAAGATAATGAGGAATTGAGGTTGAGGGGAGGGAGTGATGCTCGATTATAATTTAATCTCATTGATTGCGGGAATTATTATCGCATTAATAGGTATATTAACGATCTTTCTTCGGTTTGATGTTTCGATTGGACATTCCATTATTTTGGGAGCTGCTGTTGTTATTTTGGTGCTTCCTCAGACATCCAGCTTCGAGTTCACGGGGGATGGAGTCAAAGTGATCACTAGAGAAGTTGCCCTTGAGACTGCCGAAGAAATTAAGAAGATTAGGGAGCAGCAAGCTTCCTTAATCGGTAGTCTGAAAGATATTGTTTCAGAACAAGAGACAATATTAATGAATAGTAGTATGGCGCAATCACTTAATGATACTTATGATTCAGAAGAAAATATAGATTTAAGGGAATCCATAATGAATACAGGGGGACTGGAAAATATTAAAAAGCAATTAGAGTCTGAAAGTAAATCTAATGATTTAGGAATAAAGAGACTCGAGGAACTACAAGAAAAAATCTACCAGAATTGGAATAAATAGATTAATAATTAAATAAATTATTTATTAGATTCGGGTCTAGTGCATCTTGCATTGAAGTATAGTTGTATGACACGTCTAGCATCCCCCTAATCCATCCCCAGCTGCTGATAGATCCGTTTCACGTACTGCCCAAAGGCGTCCGAGGTCTTCATGTCCATCGTCCGCGGCTGAGGCAGGTCGATGGGGAAATAATCCGACATGCGGGCCGGGCCGGCGGTGAGCACGGCGCAGCGCGAGCCCAGGAAGACGGCTTCCTGGATGCCGTGGGTGACGAAGACGATGGTCTTGCCGCTGGCCTCCCAGATGCGCAGCATCTCCAGGTTCATCTTCTCACGCGTCAGCGCGTCCAGCGCGCCAAAGGGCTCGTCCATCAGGACCAGCTTGGGGTCGTGGATCAGCGCGCGGGCGATGGCGGCGCGCTGCTGCATGCCGCCCGACAGCTCGTAGGGGTGGCTGTTCTCGAAGCCGCTGAGCCCGACCATGTCCAGCAGCTCCCGCGCGCGCTCACGGCTTTCCTTGCGCGGCAGCTTCAGGATGTCGGCGGGCAGCATGACGTTTTCCAGGATGGTGCGCCACTTCAGCAGCAGTGCCTGCTGGAACACCATGCCCACGTCGCGCCCCGGCGTGAAGCCGCCGGCCGCACCACCGATGGAGACCTCGCCGTCCTGGGCTTCGCTGAGCCCCGCCAGGATGCGCAGCAGCGTGGTTTTGCCACAGCCCGACGGCCCGACCACCGAGACGATCTCGCCCTCGGCGATGTCCATGGTGACGTCGGAGACGGCCAGGAACTCCTGCCCGCCGGTCTGGAAGACCTTGCGCACGTTGCGCAGGCGGATGAAGGCCTCGTCGCGGGAGGTGGGGCCGTCTGTTGTGGTGTTGGCCGGGCCGGTCGGGCCTGCGGTGTCGCTTTGAGCCATCATGAGAGCCATCTTTCCAGGTTGTCCTGCACGAATGCGTCATCCGAGAGGTCGGGGTGTTCGGCATAGACGCGGTCGATCTCCGCCGCCTGCCCGTCGCCCAGCCCCTCGTCGGGGTCCAGGCACCACAGGCCCTCGAGCAGGCCCTGGCGGCGCAGCACCTCGTGACAGCCGGCGATGACGCCGCCGAAGCCGTTGGCGGCGTCGAAGAAGGCGGCGTTGCAGTCGGTGACCCGGCTGTCCAGGGCCAGCAGGTCGGGGGTCGGCGCCTGGCCGCTGTCGACCACGGCGTGGATGCCCTCCAGCAGCTGCACGGCCGAGTGCGTCCAGACCGACCAGTGACCCAGCAGGCCGCCGCGGAAGCGCAGGGTCACCGTCTCGCCGTCGCGGCGCACCTGGAAGGGGGTCAGCAGGTCCAGGACGATGTGATCGTCGTTGCCGGTATAAAGCGTCACCCGCTCCTCGGCGCCGGCAGCCGCCACGCCGCGCACCACGTCCAGGGTGCGATAGCGGTTGAAGGGCGCGACCTTGATGCCGATGACGTTGTCGATGGCGGCGAAGCGCGTCCAGAAGTCCACCGGCAGCTCGATGCCGCCCACGGCCGTCTGCAGGTAGAAGCCGATGATGGGGATCTCCTCAGCGATGCGTTCGCAGTGGGCGATCAGGCGGTTGGTGTCGGCGTCCTTCATGGCGGCCAGGCTGACCAGCCCGGCGTGATAGCCCAGATCGACGGCGGTGCGTGCCTCGGCCACCGCCTGCTCGGTCTGGCCGCAGATGCCGGCGATCATGAACAGCTTGCGCTCGCTCCAGGCCTGGCTGTCCTCGACGGCCGCGGACAGCACCGGCGCGTAGAGGCCGTGGTCGCGGATGGCGAACTGGGTGGTGTGCACGCCCACGGCCAGGCCGCCCACGCCGGCGTCGACGTAATAGCGGGTCAGCGCCCGCTGGCGCCGCCGGTCGAACTGGCGGTCCGCGTCCAGGGCCAGGGGGTGGGCCGGGATCACCGCGCCCTTGCGGAACCGGGCCAGCAGGTCGGGATCGAGCTGTGTATGGTGCAGTCCCATGGGGGTTCAGGTCTCCGTGCTTGGTAATTCGTGGTGCATCAGCCGAACTCCGGCCCGGCGATGGCGTGCAGGCGCGTGGCGTCGCCGATCGTGCGGCTGGCGTTTCGGGTCATGCGCAGGAAGGGGCGTTGCTGCGTGAAGCCCCGGGCCTGCAGATGGTCCACCACCTGCTGGCGCGCATCCACCACGTCCAGGAAGACGCGGCCCGACAGCCGCGCCAGGGCGCTGTCCAGCAGGGCGATGGCGGTTTCTTCGTTCTCGGCCAGCAGCGGACCGATCTGGCTGGCCAGGTCGCCGTTGCGGCCCAGGATGGCGCCGCCCTTGTGTGCCGTGCCGCCGCTTGCCGTCATCCAGGCCGCTTCGGGCAGGCGCCGTGCGAAGCAGGACAGGAGCGGCCGGCGCTCGGCGCCCAGGGCCGCGGCGTCCAGGGCGACGGCTGCCTCGAACGCCTCGGGTTGGGACAGGGGCAGGAAATCGCTGTCGGGGAGGTCGGAAGTGACTCCGCCCGCCTCACCCTGCCAGCGGGTGAGCCGCAGGCTGCCCTCGAAGCCCAGGCTGCGATAGAGCGGCTCGCCGGCCGGGGTGGCGTCCAGGCAGGCGGCACGCCCGTCGCGGTCCAGTTCCTTCAGGCAGCGCTCCAGCAGGCGGGTACCGACTCCCCGTTTCCGGTGGGTGCCGCGCACCAGCACCATGCCGATCCAGGCGAAGTCTGCGCCGTACGGCAGGATGGCGGCAGAGCCCACCGCA
Source organism: Fodinicurvata fenggangensis DSM 21160 (assembly GCF_000686045.1). Lineage (GTDB taxonomy): Bacteria > Pseudomonadota > Alphaproteobacteria > Kiloniellales > DSM-21159 > Fodinicurvata > Fodinicurvata fenggangensis. The sequence goes on along the minus strand of NZ_JMLV01000011.1, from coordinate 80,589 downwards.
TTGTCGCCATCGAGGACGCCGAAGACCCGGCCCTGGGTCAGGAAGAGGTGCCAGTCGTTCTCGACCTGGTTCCAGCCGGCCTCGCGGGACAGCGCCATCAGGTCGGGCAGGTAGCTTTCATCCAGGGTCGTGGTGGCAAGCTGACTAGTAAGCGCCATCGCGGACCTCGAACTGCGTGGGCTTACCATATGTCGGCTGCTCGCGCTGCAGCCAGTCGGCGGTCCAGGCCATCATGCGCTTCAGCGGGACCAGGGGATAGCCGAAGGTGGCGCAGGCCTGGGCGGCGTTGGACAGCCAGGCGGTCTCCGCCTCCTGGCCCGTGATGACGGGTTCGCGCTCCAGCAGGCGGCCGAACTCTTCGGCCAGCCAGCGCACCGAGATGACCTCGGGCCCGGTGACGTTGAGGGGGCTGGTGGGCGCGGTGGAATGATAGAGGCTGCGCAGGGCCTGGGCGTTGGCGTCGCCCTGCCAGATCACGTTCACGTGGCCCATGGTAATGTCCACGGGCTGGCCGTCCTTCACCTTGCGCGCCACGTCGTGCAGCACGCCATAGCGCAGGTCGATGGCGTAGTTCAGGCGGAACAGGCGGCCCGGCGTGCCGTGGAGGTCGGAGAAATAGCTGAACATCCGCTCGCGCCCGATGCAGGAGTTGGCGTACTCGCCCGGCGGGGTCAACGGCGTGTCCTCGTCCGCGCCCATGCCGTCCACGGGGGCGAAGGCATAGACGCAGCCGGTGGAGAAGGCGACGATCCGCGAGTCGCGGAAGACCTCGGCGACGCGGGCCGGCACATGGACGTTCATCGCCCAGGTCAGTGGCTGGTTGCCCTCGGCGCCGAACTTGCGGCCGGCCATGAAGATGATGTTGCGCACGCGGGGCAGGGCCTCCAGCGCGGCCGGGTCCAGCAGGTCGCAGGTGATGGTCTCGATGCCCGCGGCCTCCAGCTCCGCCTTTGCGGCGGGATCGCTGAAGCGGGCCACGGCGATGATGCGCTTGTCGGGGGCGGCGTTGCGCGCCAGGCGGCAGAGCGAGGGGCCCATCTTGCCGGCGGCGCCGAGGACCATGATGTCGCCGTCCAGCTGGCCCAGCTCGTCGGCCAGCACACGGGAGGGCCGCGCCATGAAATCCTCCAGCTCGGCGATGCTGGCGAAGCCGTCGGGCAGGGCGGAGGCCTCCAGCCAGGGGGCGTTCTCTGCGCGTGTCTTGGAATCTTGCGAGGTCATGGGTTGGCCTTGGTCCTTTTGAGGTCGAGAACGGGGCTGAAGTCGAGAGCGGGCTTTTGATCGCAAGCGGGGCGGGTCACGACAGCCGCGCGTCCTTGGGCACGAGGTAATGCTCCAGCGCCATGACCAGGCCGTAGAGGACGACACCGATCAGCGTGATCAGGATGACGGACATGAACATGGCGGGCGTGTCCAGCGAGGCCTGGACCTGGATCATCAGGTAGCCCAGTCCGCGGCTGGAGGCGATGAACTCGCCGACGATGGCGCCGGCCACGGCCAGGATCGCGCCCACCTTCATGCCCGAGAAGATATAGGGCAGCGAGCCCGGCAGCTGGATGTAGTAGAAGGTCTGCCAGCGCGAGGCGCGCAGCGACTTCACCAGGTCCAGCAGGTCGGGCTCGATCTCGCGCAGGCCGCGCACCGTGGTCAGCAGGATCGGGAAGAAGCAGAGGCTGAAGGTGATCAGGATGTTGGTGCCGATGCCGTAGCTGAACCAGACGATGATCAGCGGGCCCAGCGCCACCTTGGGGATCATGTTGAGCGTGACCAGCAGCGGAAAGAACAGCACGAGGGCCAGGCGCGACCAGGTGAAGATCAGCGCGCAGACCACGCCCAGGACGACGGCCAGCGCATAGCCGCCGAAGATCTCGGTGGCGGTGACCAGGCTGTTGGAGATCCAGCTGTAATGCTCGCCACCGAGGGTGGCCAGGATCTGGCTGGGGGGCGGCAGGATGAACTGCTGGATCCCGAAGGCGCGGACCAGCACCTCCCACAAAACGAAGGCGGCGATGTGGACGCCGACGACGATGAGCTGGTTGGTGGGAAGCCGGGAAGGCGCCGGCGGCTTCGGGGTCGCAATCTCGGTTTCCTGCATCGTCACCACTGTCCTTGGGCTGGAAGATGACGGGAACCTAGAAGATCGCGTCCTGAGTTGTCAACTATCCAGTTGGTTGATAATTGCTGCAGAGGGCATGGAGCACCAGGTCGATGATGTGCTGGCGCCGGCGTGCGATCTCGGCCGGGGTGGACATGTCGCGGTTGAAGATGGCCGAGAGCGTGGAGTTGTTGGAGAAGTAGAAGTAGGACAGGCTGGCGATCGAGATGTAGAGGTTCACCGGCCCGAAGCGGTCGTTGAAGACCCCCTGTTCGACGCCGCGCTCCAGGATGGTGGCGATCACCTCGACCAGCGGCGAGTGCATGTCCACCAGCTCCCGGGAGTCCTTCAGGTGCGCGCTGCGCATGCGGTTCTCGTCGTTCAGCAGCGTGATGAACTCGGGGTGGTCGGCCAGGTAGTCGAAGGAGAAGCCGACCAGGCGCTCCATGGCCGCCACCGGTTCCAGGGCGTGCAGCTCCAGTTCGCGTTCCTGCGTGCGGATGTGGCGGTAGACTTCTTCCAGGGATGCGGTGAAGAGGTCATCCTTGCTGCCGTAGTAGTGATAGACCAGCTGCTTGTTCACCCCGGCGCGCTTGGCGATGGCGTCGACGCGCGCGCCGGCCAGGCCGTTCTCGGCGAACTCGGCGATGGAAGCGTCCAGCAGGGCGCGCCGCGTCTCCACCGGGTTGCGGCGGCGCGGGGGCGGCTTGTCCTGGGACGCCTGGTCCTGTGAGGGGGGCGCCTTGCTCCGGGAGGATTGCATGTTTCTTTTGTCCAACTTCAAACCAACTGGTTGGTTAATTATTGATCCGATGAAGTGAAATGGGTAACGTTTTTTCAGCTTATCTCCAAGTCCGACCCTGTCACGTTGCCTGGCCGGGCTTGGCGCGGCTGCAGCGAAGAGCTTCGGCCGCGATAACCAAGGAAGGGAGACTTCATTGAAAACAATAGCGAAACTGGCGGCTGCGGCAGCGATGATCCTGCCCGGCGCCGCGGCGGCGGAAGACCTGGACATGATCCTCAACTGGGTGCCGACCGCCGACCACTCGCCCTATTTCTATGCCAAGGAGGCCGGCTGGTACGAGGATGCCGGCCTGAACGTCAGCATCGATGCCGGCCAGGGCTCGTCCGCCTCGGCCCAGCGCGTGGGCGCCGGGCGCTCGGAAGTGGGTGTCGCCGACATGGCCACGGCCCTGGTGGCGAAGAGCAAGGGCGCCGACATCGTCGCCGTGATGACGGTCTATGCCAACACACCCCAGGGTTTCTACTGGCTGAAGAGCAGCGGCATCGAAGGGCCGGAGGACTTTCCCGGGCACAAGATCGGCAATCCGCCGGCCGACGCCTCGCGCGTCATGTGGCCGCTGTTTGCCGAGACCGTGAACATCGATCCGGACTCCGTCGATTTCGTGAACGTCAGTCCGCAGGCCAAGCTGACCTCGCTGAAGAGCGGGGCCATCGACATCACCAGCGACTTCTACAACGAGCATGACCTGAAGCTGCGCGAGTTCGGCGACGACCTGGGCTTCGTCGCCTGGAGCGACATCGGCATCAACCCCTATGGCAACTCGGTGCTCTTCCACCGCGACTACCTGGAGGAAAACCCCGAGGTCGTCGAAAAATTCACCGAGATCACCCAGCGCGCCTTCAAGGCCTGCGTCGATGACTTCGAGCCCTGCCTGGATGCCCTGGTGGAGAACGTCTCGGGCCTGGACCGCGACAACCAGCGCGACCAGTGGGGCCGCATCCAGGAGCTGATGCGCGATCCCACCACCACCTCGGTCGCCCTGGGCGCCTTCAACCCCGAGCGCATGCAGGACGACTACGAGATGGTCGAGGAGTACTTCGACATCGACGAACCCTTCGATGTGACCACGGTCTACACCAACGAGTACCTGGACGAGTCCATCACCATGACGGAGGAGTGAGGGGCACCTCCCTCTCCTGAGTCAGGGGTCGCACGAAAACCGCCCGCCGGACGTCCCGGCGGGCGGTTTTTTCTGTGCGGGTGCCGTGTGACCTGTCAGTCGATGGCGATCTGGATGTCCGCGTTCTCGACGAGCTTGCGCGGGAACATGGCGGCCGCCAGGGCGACCTGAACCAGCGGTGCCGGCTCGTTCAGCGTGATGGTCAAGGTTCCCGACTGTCCGGGAGTGCGGATGAAGCTCGTGAGGGCTTCGACCTGCTCGGGCTCCAGCCCGATGGACCCCTGGAAGGTGCGAGTCATCCCGGTCACCATCATGGTCTCGAGCTCCTTGCGGGGCATGCCCTCTTCCTCGGCGGCGAAATCGAGATAGCGGTCGATGATGCCCTGGTCGGCGACATCCAGGGAGAGATCCCGCAGCATCAGGTTCTCCAACTGCTGTTCCGGGTCCCCCGACAGGTCGTCCATGGCGATGCCTTCCAGGTTGCCCGTAAGCCCGATATCGAAGGAGTCGCTGATGGCGAAGCGGGTGGGGCCGACCTTCATCGTGCCTTGCGTACGGTCCAGGCTGACACTCAGGCTCATCTCACTGGTCCCCGGTTCCGGGCCGACGACAATCTGCGCGATCTTGTATTCATCCGTGCCTTCCTCGAGGGACTCGCCCAGGCCTTCCTCGCCGGAGGCCGTGATCTTCAGGAAGTTGGCGTAGTCCTCGTCGTCGAGCGCGGTTTCGATGGCCAGGTCGTCGATGGTCTCGTTGTCTATATCGTCGGTGTCGAGGGTGACATTCGCGGCCGTTATTGTCTCGAAACTGCCCAGGAGTTCGGGAACGCCGGACTCACTGGGCGCGTAATCGGGCTGGCTGTAGCCTTCGATCAATTCGGGGCGAACGGCCACTTCCAGGGACTCGAAGGTCAGACTCTCGCCGTCTTCGGCGAATTTCCCCTCTTTCAGGACCGTCAGTCTCGGCAGGCCATCCCGGGGCTCGCTGAAGGTCATGGACTCCAGGGTCATTTCGCCGGCCGGCGCGTCTTCGCCGCCGCTCAGGTCATGAAGCACGACCTGGTCGTAGTTGGGGCGCATTCCCTTGCCCTCGATGTCCTCCAGGCCGATCCAGGGCGCGCTGGCGGAGGCCGCCTTCAGGCCGACGGTTCCGCTGTCCGCATCGCTCAGCTCCAGGCCGCTGGCCTGGAAGTCGTTCATGCGGTTCCTCAGCGCGCCTTCCATGGTGACCGTCATGCGGGCTTCCTCGACGGTGAGCAGCATGGGGGGCTCGGGCGCGTCGAAGCGGGTCTCGAGGTCGGTGAAGACGAGGATGTTGTCGTCCTGAAGTTCCCAGTCCGCGAAGGTGATTCCCTGCTCCTCCAGCTCCGGGATCGCCTTGTTGACCTCCTCCCGGATGCGGTCCGGGTCGGGGCCCGTGTTCATGGTCAGGTGATAGACGCCATAGAGGCCGCCTCCAATCACGAGGGCGCCGGCAGCATAGAGAATCGGTCGTTTCACGAAGTAGCTCCTGGTTGTCTTTGTTGTGCGAAAGCAATTTCTGGGGGCCTGCAGGTAAAGATTCGGTTAGCACGCTTAAGATGAATCACTAAGTCGGATTCCACGGGTTTGTGTGGAGAGCCTGCTCATTGTGCCGGGACGGGGAGCTGGGAGGGCGGGAGCTGATCCGATTGGCCCCGTCGGGATTCAATGATTCTGGTTGATCCTGCTGCCTACAGCCTGGCAATCGGCAGGCTGGCCATATGCGCATCGATGGCTTCGGTGACGTTCTCCGCCTGTGGCAGATGCGCTTTCTCCTTTGCCCAGGTGTCCTGAAAGCGGGCGACGGTTTCCCTTGCGGTGTCGCGTACCGGCTTTGCCGGCAGGTGAGCCTTTCCGGCCAGGTAGGACAACTCGTCCAGGCTCAGCGCGTCGAAGCGGCGGCTGCGGGCGTATTTCAAGGCGGCTTCATCATCCTTGATGTAGGCGATTGTCGATACGAAGTCGTACGCCGGGGCCAGGGACGGCGTGCGCCGGTCGCGGTAGATCAGGGACCAGTTCTTCAGGTGCAGGTCCGCATTGCCGATCAGGGTGTTGAAGACAAGGCGACGCGTGAACTCCCTGATGTCGGCTTCCGTCCCTTCGGCTGCGAGGACGCTGGCGATGTTGCGGTAGCTGGCGTTCCTGTACTTGTTCTCCGGGTAGACGCCGTAAACCTGTGCAAAATCCTCGATATGGACCGGACCGTCCGCTGTGCGATCAAAGCGCGCGATGGCGAAGGCCTTTCCGCTGAACTCGCCGAGCCCCTCGGGCAGGTTCGCTATGGCGTCCAGATCGACCAGATCGATCTCGGGCACGTCGATGCCGACCATTCGGGCCAGGGTCATCATGGCATATTCGTTTTCGGGGACGCCCGCAAAGCGTGCCGATGGCAGCTTGACGATCCATGACCCGCCGACGCCTTCGGTGGGAATGGTCAGGCCCTTGTTCGCCCTGGGATCGCCAAGGGCGGAGAATTTCAGTTGCACCCCGGCCAGCGAAAAGCGCAGCGCGGACTCGCGCAAATAGTCTGCGCCTTCGCCATCCGCATCTGTTTCCGGCGGCCAGGCTTCGCCGTCGGCCGGCTCGATCCTGAGTGCGCCTGACAGGTCGCGGCCCAGAACCCACAGCAGGAAGAACTCGCGCAGCGGATGGACGCCGGCACGATCGGCCAGATAGCTGCGCAAATGACCTTCCGGCAGCAGGTTCGAGAAGAACGGCATGACCCGTGTTTGTGTCGCTGCGTGCTCGGTGATCAATCCGCCAAGGTCATCCTTGAAATGAAGGCCGAGGGTCGGCCGGTTCGCATCATTTACATAGGCATCGGTGAAGCTGAAGAGTGTGCGGTCGCCTTGAACATGGGTCAGTGTGCCGATGACCTGGTCATGGAGCCGGACGTTCAGGAGTGAGACGTCGGCCATCTCAATCAACCTCTGGCCCAGGTGGATTCTCTTCATCCTCATCGAGGCGGTAGGCCGGCCGTGGCTGGGAGGCAGGACTCTCCTGCATGCCCTGGTTTCTCAAATGCTGCGCGCGCGTCGCGGCGGGCCGGGGTGGCTGGTTGCTGCGGATGATGCTGTCTATGGCCGGCAAGGCCTTGCGCGGCACCAGCTTGACCTCGAGCTCAAGGGCGCGTGCAAGCTCGATCAGGCTCGAGAGCCGGATATCCGCGTTGCCGCTCTCGATCTTGGAGATGTGGCTTTGCGGCACACCGGTGCGGGCGCTGAGGTCACGCTGGCTGATCCCCTTGGCCGCACGGCCCGTCTTCAGGGCATTGATGATATCTTCATTCGTACTGGTCATGAGCTATTATAACATATCGATTGATTTGTGGGATATATAATAGCATATAATTTAGAAAGTGTTATATATAATAGAATATCAAAATAGTCGCCCGATATATTAGAGCATATCAACACCTGCCCTCTAGCAAGAAGCTCCGAGCGAAAACGGCCCTGTAGACAGGTGTTGAAACTGTTATGTAGTTCTCCTCACCCATCCCGACTCGCGTGTTTCCGGTTCATGCCCCAATCCCCGCTCGAGATTCTCAAGACCGTCTATGGCTATGATGCCTTCCGGGGCCGCCAGGCGGAGGTGATCGATCATGTGATCGCCGGCAACGACGCCTTCGTGCTGATGCCCACGGGCGGGGGCAAGTCGCTGTGCTATCAGATTCCCGCGCTCTGCCGCGAGGGGCTGGGGCTGGTGGTTTCGCCGCTGATCGCGCTGATGGAGGACCAGGTGGCCGCGCTGCGCGCCGCCGGGGTGCGGGCGGCGGCGCTGAATTCCAGTCTGGAGGGCGTAGCGCGCGGGCAGCTGTGGGACGATGTTCGTGCCGGGACGCTGGACCTGCTCTATGTGGCGCCGGAGACGCTGCTGCGTTCCGAGGTATTGGAGCGGCTGCGCGACGCGACGCGGCTGTCGCTGATCGCCATCGACGAGGCGCACTGCCTGTCCCAGTGGGGGCACGACTTCCGGCCGGAGTACCAACGCCTGACCTGCCTGGCCGAGGCCTTTCCCGGCGTGCCGCGCATGGCGCTGACGGCCACGGCGGACGCGCCGACGCGGGCCGAGATCGTCGAGCGCCTGGCCATCGCCCCCGAGAACAGCTTCATTGCCGGCTTCGACCGACCCAACATCCGCTATGCCATCTCCGAGAAGGACACCCCGCGCCGGCAGCTGCTGCGCCTGCTGGCCGGGCATCCGGGCGAGAGCGGCATCGTCTATTGCCTGTCCAAGCGCAAGACCGAGGACACGGCCGAGTGGCTGAACGACCAGGGGGTCCGCGCGCTGGCCTATCACGCCGGGCTGGACGCCGGGACGCGTGCCGCGCGCCAGCGCCGCTTCCAGCACGAGGACGGCATCGTCATGGTGGCGACCATCGCCTTCGGCATGGGCATCGACAAGCCGGACGTGCGCTTCGTCGCGCACCTGGACCTGCCGGGCAGCATCGAGGCCTATTACCAGGAGACGGGGCGGGCGGGGCGCGACGGCCTGCCCGCCGAGGCGCTGATGCTCTATGGCCCGGACGACATCGCCCTGCGGCGGCGCTTCGTGGAGGACTCCAATGCGCCCGAGGCGCGCAAGCGCCTGGAGCACCGCAAGCTGGACGCCCTGCTGGGCCTGACCGAGACGGCCGACTGCCGGCGGCAGGTGCTGCTGCGCTATTTCGGCGAGGATCCGGAACCCTGCGGCAACTGCGACACCTGCGAGCAGCCGCCGGAGCTGTTCGACGGCACCGAGGCGGCGCAGAAGGCGCTGTCCTGCATCTATCGCACCGGCCAGCGCTTCGGCCAGGCGCACATCATCGCGGTGCTGCGCGGCGAGAGCGATGAGCGCATCGAACGCCTGGGGCACGACCGCCTGTCCACCTGGGCGATCGGACAGGAACACGACGGGCGAAGCTGGCGCGCGATCCTGCGCCAGATGATCGCGCTGGATCTCATTACAGTGGACGTGGCCGGGCACGGCGGCCTGTCGATCTCCGAGCGGGGAGCCGCCTTCCTGCGCAACAAGGAGAGCCTGAAGCTGCGCAAGCCCCGGCGCGGCGCGGGCCGCAAGGCGCCCAGGGCCCAGGCGGCGGTGGAGCTGCCGCCCGAGGTGCAGCCGCTGTTCGAGGCGCTGCGCGAAAAGCGGCTGGAACTGGCCCGCGACCAGGGCGTGCCCTCCTATGTCATCTTCCACGACCGCACCCTGGCCGAGATGGCCAATGCTAGGCCGACTTCGAAGGAAGCGCTGGCCCGCATCTCTGGTGTGGGCACCGGCAAGCTGGAACGCTACGGCGACGCCTTCCTGACGGTGATCACGGATCACCTGGCGGCGACGCAAGCCTGACGTCAGCCTTTCAGCGGCCCCCTGGCCTTCTCCAGGTCAACGGCGAGGCCGACCACCGCCTTGTCCTGATCGAGCGGACCGGAAATCTGCAGGCTTGATCTCAATCCCTGCTCGTGCATCGCATTCCTAGGAACAGCGTCCAAGACGCACTGAGGCGTCTTCATTGCGCAGACTGTCTGGCCCAGCCAGGTTCCTTGCTACAGCCATTTGAGAACGGTGCCCGTGTCAGTGGTCCACCCGAACTTCATGGCGAAGTTCTTGAGTGTCGAGGCTTGAAGGTCCGGGGCGAATGAGGAAACTGCGTCCGAGACAATCGTCGTCCGATACCCAAAGTGGAATGCTTCACGCGCGCTTTCCTCGACGCAGATCTGGGTGACAGTGCCCGTGGCCAAGATTGACTTGACGTCAAGCGCGCGCAGACGCTTATCAAGGTCCGTACCGTGAAAGGCGCCATAGCCGTATTTGTCGATAACGACGTCGCCAGCGCCGGGGGCCAGTTCATCGACCACTTGCGCACATTGCAGTGGATGCGGCGCGTCCGGATAACTGCGGATATGGTCTTTCCAGCAGCACTTTGTCTCCGGACGGCATTGCGGCGACCAAAGCCACAGTAGGTCAGGCGTCTCCCTAGCCAAGAAACGGGTGAAAACGATCGGATGTCCGCGCTCGCGAAACTTGCCGATCAGACGCTTGATAGGGTCCACGGTCGCGCGGGCGTCGGGGACTTCCAATGGCGCACCTTCACGCACAAAATCGTTCTGCATGTCGATGACCAGCAGCGCTGGATTGATTAGCCGTTGGCTATGGGGAACCTCATTGGCAACAAGTGTCTCCGCAGAGTCCAATACAGCCTCCTGATCCGGTCATCGGCGTGCCCGGCAAGTGATTCCGCCCGAGGATGAGGACGTTAGAATGTGGGCCGAGCGGCAATGTGTCAATTATATCCAACTGGTTGGTTGAAGCAGCTGGAGGGCCTGCTGATGGCGCACCCGGGCGAGAGCGGCATCGTCTATTGCCTGTCCAAGCGCAAGACTGAGGACACGGTCGAGTGGCTGAACGACCAGGGGATCCGTGCGCTGGCCTATCATGCCGGGCAGCATCGAGGCCTATTACCAGGAGACGGGGCGGGCGGGGCGCAACGGCCTGCCGGCTGAGGCGCTGATGCTCTATGGCCCCGACGATATCGCCCTGCGGCGGCGTTCCTGCGCGGCTTTCCTGGCGGTGATCACGGACCACATGGCCGGGACGGGCGCTGAAGCGAAGGCGTAAAGTCAACCTTGCAGCGGGCCCCTGGCTTCTTCCAGGGCGACGGCGAGATCGACCACCGCCTTGTCCCGATCGAGTGGACCGGCAATCTGCAGGCTTGCTCCCAGTCCCTGTTCATTGAGGTAAACCGGCAGGGAGAGGGCCGGATGGCCGGTCTGGTCGAAGAGACAAGTGTAGCTGATGTGGGCCTGCAGGACAGGCACGGGCCCTTTTGCCGTTTCGGCCATCTCGTCGGTCTTTTTGGGCGGAAGGATGGGCAGCGTCGGCGTCATCAGGAAATCGACTTCTTCGAAAGCCTTCGCGACCTGCTCCCTTGCGCCCTGTCGCGCACGTTCCGCCTGGACATAGCGATAGGCGGGTTCCCGCTTTGCGATCTCCAGCGCCTGGCGGACGCCTTCGGGGTAGTTGTCCCACTGGTCGGGAAACTTTTCGAAATGATAGGCACCCGCTTCGGCCGTCAGGTTGATCATGTGGAAGGCCAGGACGCTTTCCGGGCTGGGAAGGGAGACCTTCCGGATTTCATGGCCCAGGCTTTCCGCCAGCTTCAGCGCGCTTTCGAAGGCCTGTCGCACCTCGGGCACGGCGTCGGCGTAGTAGTCGGGATCGTAGCCCAGCGTGAAGGGACCGCTCTTTGCGCTGCCCGTGTTGTCGAACTGCGGATCCAGGACGGCCTGGACCGGGGCGATGTCGGCGGCCGAGTTCACCAAAGGCCCGGCATGATCCAGCGACCAGGCCAGGGGCCGAACGCCGTCCAGCGGCACCCGGCCGTAAGTGGGCTTGAAGCCGACGACCGAGCAGCAGGCCGCCGGAATGCGAATGCTGCCGCCGGTGTCCGTGCCGATGGCGGCCAGTCCAAAGCCGGCGGCCATGGCGGCGCCGGACCCGCCGCTCGAACCTCCCACGACGTGATCGGGGGCGACGGGATGAGTCGTCTGCGGCGTGCGCACCAGAAAGGCGCCGCTGTCGGTTTCGCTCATGCCCAGGATGACCGCATCCTCGGCGCGCAGGCGCCTGACCAGTTCCGCATCCTGTTCGGCGATGTAATCCTTCAGGAAGTCCAGCCCGGCCTTGCAGTGGGCGCCTTCAACGTCGACCAGATCCTTGATGATGACCGGCAGGCCGGCCAGGCGCCCGGTCTTCTGACCCGCGCTCTTGCGGCGATCGATATCATCGGCCTGGGCCAGGGCCGCTTCCGCGAGCACTTCGCTCAGGGCATGCAGGGACGGATTCCGCTCGGAAATCCTTTCCAGGCAGCGGGCAACCACCTTCTTGGAGGTCGTCTTGCCCGTGTCGAAATCATCCAGATAAGAATGCGCCGTTTCGTTCATAGCCATCACCGCTGAGAAAACAAAAAAAAGAGGGGCATGACGGTCATCATGCCCCTCTTCGTGAGATCAGGTCAGATCGCATCCGGGAATTTCGGGGTCGATCTGTCCGAAATTCTCGATGATGTCGAAGTTCCCGTTGTCACCGACACGCGCCATGATGCTGTTGCAGCGCATGTGGTTGTTCTTGGCGGAGATGTTGACGTGGCCCTGGGGTGCGTCGAAGTCGACCTCGGGCAGCGCCTTGAGGACCTTTTCCGTTTCCGTGGAGTCTGCCTTGGCCACGGCCTTTGCATAAAGCCAAGTGGCGGCATAAGTGGCTTCGCCGATGCCGTTCACCGGGACGTCGTCTCCGAACTTTTCGCGATAGCGCTTCAGGAAGTCGTTGTTCGCAGGCGTGTCCAGGCTCATGAAATAACTCTGGTTGGCAATCACGCCCTTGGCCAGTTCGGGATAGCGCTTGGCATAGACATCGTCGAAGCCCTGGCCAACCAACTGCGGCTCCATCTCGAAGCTGTTGTACTGATTCAGCATGGTGCCGCCATCGGCCCCGGCCAGCATGCTCCATACCATGTCCGGCTGGGCCTCGTTGATGCGCTCGAAGACCGGCCCCAGATCCTGGATGCCGAAGGGGAAGAATTCCGTATCCAGAACTTCACCACCGGCACGTTCGAAGGCCTCGCGGATATACTTGGAGCTGGTGCGCGGCCAGACGTAGTCCGAGCCGACGATGTAGCAGCGCTTGCCCACATTCTCGACCAGCCAGGGAACCATCGGGTCGATCTGTTGGTTGGGCACCTGACCTGTTGCGGCGAAATAGGGGTCGCAGACCTCGCCTTCGTAATAGGTTGTGTAGATCAGGAGTTTCTTGGCCGGGCTGGTGACCGTGCGCGCGGCTTCATGCTCCAGGCTGGCGATCATGCCGATGATGACGTCCACATCGTCCCTGAAGATCAGCTGGCGCGCCTTGTCGATGGTTGCCTGGGTCTGGGTCTGATCGTCCTCGACCGTGAAGACAACTTCGCGCCCGCCGGCCCCACCGGCCTTGTTGATGTCCTCGACGGCCAGTTCGAAACAGTTCTGCTGGATCTCGCCGAGGATCGTCTCCAGCCCGCTGAGGGCCGTCAGGAAACCGATGTTGACGGTATCAGATGCCTTGAGGATGGCGGGAAACCCAAACGATGAGGTGGCCAAGGCTCCCGTTGCGGCCATGCCTTTCAAAGTTGATCTTCTCGTAATCTTACTGCTGGTCATAATTCTTTTCTCCCTTTTTCTCAGCCGTCCTTGTTCACTACGAAATTTACAATGGTTTACAGTGCCAGTATTTCGTCTATGACGTCGTCGTTCTTGAATTCAGATACATCTCCTTTCCTGACAATTTCACCCTTGTCCATGACCATGCAACGATTTGCCAGGTCAATCCCGAACTCGAAATTCTGCTCCACGAGCAGAACGCTGACCTTGTGCTCCTTGACGATGGTCCTGATGATCTCCTGAAGGTCCTGCACGATGCTGGGTTGAATGCCCTCTGTGGGCTCGTCCAGCAGCAGGATGTTCGGACGTCCACAGAGCGCCCTGGCGATGGCCAGCATCTGCTGCTGTCCCCCAGACAAGGTTCCTCCAGCCTGGTGGATCCGTTCCTTCAGTATAGGGAAATACTCGAAGACCTGCTCGGGAATCTCCGCGTTCTTTTCCGGAGACGCGCGCAGTCCTGCAACCAGGTTCTGCCTGACCGTATGCTTGGGGAAGATGCCCCGTCCTTGCGGGACGTAGGCAATTCCCTTGCGCGCCCGCTTGAAGGTCGGCCAGTTGGTGCAGTCCTCCTGGTTCAGGCTGATCGATCCCGATTGCGCCTTCAGCAGCCCGCAGATCGTTTTCAGCAGGGTGGTTTTGCCCACGCCATTGCGGCCGAAGAGGAAGAGGGTTTCCTGGGCCGCGAGGTCCAGGCTGACGCCATTGATGACCGGAATATTCTGATATCCGGATCGGACGTTCTTGAGCTCCAGGACAGGTTTACTGTTTTCCAAGGTAGACCTCCCGAACGACCTGGTCCTGTTCTATCTCGCCGAACTCGCCTTCCCTCAACAGCTTTCCGTGGTGCAGCACGATGGTATGGCAGTTCAGCCTGCGCACGAAACTCATGTCATGTTCGATCACGATCGTGGTGATTCCCTCTTGAACTTCTTTCAGGAGCTCGGCCGTTTTCCGGGTTTCATCCCGCGTCATGCCAGCGGTCGGCTCGTCCAGGAGAAGCAATTCCGGTTCCGGCATCAAGGCGATGCCGATCTCGAGCCACTGCTTCTGGCCGTGGGCCAGGTTGGAGGCCTTGATGAAGCGCTGCCCCGTCAGCTGGATGGTATCCAGGACTTCGTTCACCCGCCTTTCCGCAGCGGATCCGTGCACCTTGCTGGCAAGGTCCAGGTTGTCCTCGACCGTCAACTCGTCGAAGACGCTGGGGACCTGGAACTTCCGGCTTATGCCCAGCCGGGCGATCTTGTGAAGTGGCAGGCGGGTGATGTCGGTTCCCTGGAAGAGGATGGTTCCTTCGGTGGGTTTCAGGGAGCCGCAGAGCATGTTGAACAGGGTGCTCTTCCCGGCGCCGTTGGCTCCGATAATGCACTGCATCTGGCCGGCATAGGCCTTCAGGCTGACGTCGTCCACGGCGGTCAGGCCACCGAAGCGCTTGCTGACGGACTCGACCGACAGGAGGGGGACGGTGTTGCTGTCAGGCACTTTCGGTGCCTCCCTTCTTTTGGTTCTTCGACATCTTTCCTGAAAGATCCTGCACCAGGCCCACCAGTCCGTTGGGGAATAGGAAGACCATGGCGATGAAGAAAAGGCCAATGAACAGGGGCCAGAGACTGGTGTTGATGCTGCTCAGTTCGCGTTCGATCTGCATCACGAAGACGGCGCCGAGCACGGGGCCGATCAAGGTGCCGCGCCCGCCGACGGCAACCCAAACGATGACCTTCGTCGAAAGCAGAAGGCCGATCAGGTCGGGGGCCACATAGCCGGCAAAGGAGGCGTAGAGCCCACCAGCCAGGGCCGCGATCATGGCCGAAATCGTGAAGGTGCCCACCAGGTGCAGCGGGGTGTTGTAGCCAAGCGTGCGGGCCCTGAGTTCGTTCACCTCCAGGGCTTTGAGCAGTCGGCCGTAGCGGCTGGTTGCGACCTTCCAAATCACGAGCAGTAGGATGAGCAGTAGCGCCAGAGCCACATAGAGACCCGTCTGTGGTGCAAAAATGACGAACTCGAAATCTCCGAGGGTAAGACTGAGAGGCTGAACGCCGGTTATTCCGGAATCTCCGCCCGTGACATCGACCCAGGCCACGGCGATGTGGCTGGCAATGACAGTCAATGCGAGCGTCATGATGGTGAAATAGGGGCCGCGCACACCCGCGAAAAGCAGGAAATAGCCAAACAACAGAGCGACAAGGCCAGAGGCGAGAATACCGGCCAGTAACGCGAGCAACGTGATGTTGGCAATGTCGAAGTTCGTGCTGAGGATCGCGACAGCGTAGGCTCCGATGCCGAAGAAAGTCGCGTGGCCGAAGCTCAACAGGCCGGTTCGGCCCCAGAGATAATCCAGGGACAGCGCGAAAATGCCGAAGACGAGGGCATCCCGCAGGATCATCATCCAGTAATAATCGGCATAAAGTGAAATGACGAAGACAACTATACCCAGGACGATGGCTGTTGCAGGGGTGGACAGCTCGCGGATGGGGTTACGGCCTTGTCTGGCGGACAGGATTTTCATGTCTGCTTACCACTTGATATTCGCATGGGGGACGATGCCCTGCGGACGGAATCGCAGAACGATGATGCCGAGTGCCAGGACGAGGGCCTGTGCCAGTGTTACGGGCATCTGGTACGTGAAGACCGTTTCGAGGCCACCGACAAAGGCGCTGCCCGCACCAATGCCCCAGAAACTGCCGGCGCCGCCGACAATCACCACGAAGAAGGATTTGGCCAGGTAATTGACGCCCATCTGGGCGATGACCACGGCCAGCGGCCCGACAAGGACACCCGCCAGGGCGGCCAGGGCCGCGCCAAGCATGAAGGCCTTGGAGAAGACACGCTTCGTGTCGATGCCCAAGGCTTCGGCCATGTCGCGGTCCTGTATGACCGTTCTGATGTCCAGGCCGAAGTTGCTGCGCGAGAACATGAGCAGGACGAGGCCCAGGACTGCAGCAGAGAAGAGGACGATAAAGACGCGATAGGCCGGGTAGGAGGCTCCCAGGATGTCCATGGTGCCGCTGATCGGTGCGCTGACGCTCTGTGGCCCGGCGCCGAAAATGATTTGCAGGATCTGCGCTATGATCAGGCTGAGCCCCCAGGTGGCCAGGATGGTGGCCAGCCATCGCGTGTAGAGGTGCTGGACAATCAGACGCTCCACCAGCAGGCCGGCCAGGGCGCCGATGATCGGGGCGACCATTAGGGCCAGCCAGTAGCTGCCGCCCAGCTCCTGCAGCACAGAAAGTGTGAAGGCGCCGATCGTGACGAATTCGCCATGCGCCAGATTGATGACGCGCATCATGCCGAAGATGATGCCCAGACCCATAGCGACCAGCATTAGCACACTGATCAGGGTCAGGGCATTCATCACCGACGGTACCAAGCTTGTTATTGTCATATTCTGATCATTCCCATCTCAGCTCGTGCACCGCAGTTCCGTTAAGTGTTTGATGGAAGCATGGAGGCACCCTCCTCGCGCATTCTGGGCGGACCCAGCCATGTTCCCTCTATCTGAGCATCCAGCTCGGTCATGTAGCTTTCCGCATCGATCATGTGTTCGTGCATCAGGGCCCTGACGGCTTCGGCGTCCTCTTTCCTCAGGGCGTCCGTCACTGAAGCGTGGTAGCGGCAGTTTTGCGCCAGGAAGTCACCGTGCCGGGTGAAGTTCTCGGCACTGAGGACGACAAGGTCCCTGAGCACGTCGTTGAGAAAGCGCCCGATGAAGCTCATCAGCGGGTTTGGGCAGGCCCGGGCTATGATGTCATGAAAATCGAGTTCGGCCGTACGCTGTGCCTTGCGTTGCAAGTGGCGATCCCGGTCGCTGCACTGGCAGGTTTTGATCGAAGCCTGAAGTTGCTCGAAATCCCGCTCACTCAGATGGCCGACGGCTGAGGCCGCGACCTCGGGCTCGACGAATTTCCGGACGGCATAGACCTGGGCGAAGGTGACGGTCCGTGAGTGGAAGTAGTTGCGCAGCAGATGCATGGCGCGCCCATAGGGCACTTCACTGAGGACGGCGCCGCCATCGGCGCCCGGCATGTTGATGATGAGCCCCTGTACTTCGAGCGACTTCAGGGCCTCGCGCACCGTGCCCCGGCCGGCCGAGAAGATACGGATCAGTTCCTTCTCGTGCGGCAGCTTGTCGCCGGGCCTCTTACCCTCTTCCACGATCCATCGCTTGATCTGCTCAACGATCACGTCGGAACGCTTCTTTGGGCGGAGTGAAGGCGCCTGGTATGTCCGATCGAGTCCTGCCACGTAACCGTCATTCGTTTCCCTGAACACGCTTAATTATAATCATAATTATCATAGTTAGGGAATACCCAGATTCGTCTGTCGCTGCTGGCTACGGAGCCTTCGTTCGCCCTGTGACAGCGAAAAGCTGAAGCGGCCTCATCTGAAAAGCAGAAAATGCAGATGGTGATTTCTACGCGTAATGCGGGTTTATTGAATGAAATCAGACCTGTGAAATCATTCGAACGCTGTCTTGATTATCAATAAATCAGAATTCGCTGCCGTGAATTTTACAATTTGATTTCCCTTCACCTCGGGCGGACCCTGAATGCAGGGATGTCAGAGCGCTTCGCTCAAGAAGGCGCCGACAGGCTTGTAGCTGGAGGCAAGACGGTGAGCAGAAAAACTGTGGATCTGAACTGCGACCTGGGTGAAAACTTCGGGTATTGGCGGATCAGCGAGGCGACCGACGAGGAGCTGATGGACCTGATCAGCTCCGCCAACGTGGCGACCGGCTTCCATGCCGGTGACCCCAACCTGATGGACAAGGTGGTCAAGGGCGCGTTGGAGCGGGGCGTCGCCATTGGCGCGCACCCAGGCTACCGCGACCTGCAGGGCTTCGGCCGGCGCGTGATCCAGGCCAATCCCGACGAACTGGTCAACGACATCGTCTATCAGGTGGGCGCGCTGCGTGAATTCGCCCGCCGGCACGGCACCAAGCTGCAGCACGTGAAACCGCATGGCGCCCTCTACATGGAGGCGGCGCGGAATGCCGAGTTGTCGAAACTGCTGGTCGAGGCCCTGGCCAGGTGCAGCCCCGAGACTGCGGTCTTCTGCATGGATGTTTCGGAAACCTATGGCATCGCCAAAGCCGCGGGGCTGAAGACCGTGCGCGAGTTCTACGCCGACCGCGACTACGACAACAGCGGCAGCATCGTCTTCACCCGCCGCATGCGCGCCCTCAAGCCCGAGGAAGTGGCCGAGAAGTGTGTGCGCGCCTGCCAGGAAGGCAAGGTGCGCACGGTGGAGGGCACGGACATCGACATCACCTTCGAATCCATCTGTTTCCATTCCGATACGCCCGGTGCGCTGCAGATCGGAACGGCGGTGCGCAAGGGTCTGGTGGACAACGGCATCCATATCCTGCCCGCCGAGGACATCCTGGCGGAAGCGGCCTGAAAGCGGTCGCAATCCGCGCGCAGGGTCGCTTGAGAGAGTTTCCGACAAAGCAACAAAAACCACGCTGAGAGAAGACAAACAGCCAAGCGAGATCAAGGAGACACAGTCATGGCGGACATCCGCTCTCCCATCCCCGGCACATTCTATCGCCGTCCCTCGCCCGAAGATGCGCCCTACAAGTCCGAGGGCGATGCGGTCGCCGTGGGCGACGTGGTCGGCCTGGTGGAGGTCATGAAATCCTTCATCGAGGTCAAGTCCGAAGTGGTCGGCAAGGTGAAGGCCTTCAAGGTCGAGAACGAAGAGCCCGTCTCGGCAGGCGCCGTCCTGGTCGAGCTGGAGGACTGAGGGGCATGTCGATCCGACGCCTGTTCGTGGCCAACCGGGGCGAGATCGCGGTGCGCGTGGTGCGTGCCGCGCAGGCCCTGGGTATCACGGCGGTGCAGGCGCATTCCGACGCCGACGGGGACATGCTGGCTGTGCGCCTGGCCGACGAAGCCATCTGCATCGGCCCGGCCCAGGCGGCCAAGTCCTACCTGAACGTCGAGGCCCTGATCACCGCAGCGAAGGAGGCCGAGTGCGATGCCGTGCATCCGGGCTATGGCTTCCTGTCGGAGAATGCCGATTTTGCCGAAGCCGTGGAGCAGGCGGGGATGATCTTCGTCGGGCCCTCGGCCGAGACCATCCGGCGCATGGGCAACAAGGCGGCCGCGCGCGCCGCGGCCCAGGAGGCCGGGGTGCCGGTGGTGCCGGGCTCTAAGGGCGTGATCGAGACCGCGGAAGCCGCCGTGGCGGCAGCCAGGGAGATCGGCTATCCCGTGATGATCAAGGCCTCCGCAGGCGGGGGCGGACGCGGCATTCGCATCGCCGACAGCGAAGAGGAACTGCGCAAGCTGGCCCCGCAGGCGCGTGCCGAGGCACAGGCTGCCTTCGGCGACGGCGCATTGTACCTGGAACGCGCCCTGAAGACCCCGCGGCACATCGAGGTGCAGATCCTGGGCGATGGCCAGCGGGCCGTGCACTGCTATGAACGGGAATGCTCGCTGCAGCGCCGCCGCCAGAAGGTCTGGGAGGAGGCGCCCGCCGCCTGCCTGACGTCCGAGGTGCGCGAGGAGCTTTGCCGCTCGGCCGTGGCCCTGGCCGAGTCCGTGGCCTATCGCGGCGCGGGCACGCTGGAATACCTCTATGACGAGGGTACGGGCGAATTCTTTTTTATCGAGATGAACACGCGCATCCAGGTGGAGCATCCGGTGACCGAGATGGTGACCGGCATCGACCTGGTGGCCGAGATGATCAAGGTGGCCGGGGGCGAGCCCCTGTCCATGGCTCAGGAGGACATCCAGCTGGATGGCCACGCCATCGAGGTGCGGGTGAACGCCGAGGATCCGTCCAACAACTTCATGCCCTTCCCGGGCGTGATCGGCAAGCTGAAGATCCCCGAGATTGCGGGCCTGCGCTTCGACACCCTGCTGTACGAGGGCTATGTCATCCCGCCCTTCTACGACTCGCTGCTGGGCAAGCTGATCGTCCACGGCATGGACCGCAAGGATGCCCTGGCCGCGCTGACCAAGGCGCTGCAGCAGATCAGCATCGGCGACGTGAAAACCACCCTGCCGCTGCACAAGGCCCTGGCCGCCGACCCGGCGGTGCAGGCCGGGCAGTTCCACACCCAGTTCCTCGAGCCCTGGCTCGAAAACCGCACCCTGACCGCCGACCTGGAGGTTTGAGCATGAAGACACGTTATTCCTTCGGAGGCGACGAGCACATCTTCGTCGAGATGGACGAGGAGATGTCGCTGGACGCCTTCTTCAAGAGCCTGTCGATGACCTCTGCCGTGCGCGAGGCCGAGATCGACGGGGTCACCGAGGTCTGTCCGGCCAACGCCAGCTTCCAGGTGAAGTTCGATCCCGACCGCATCAAGCCCGACGACATGCTGGCCGAGCTGAAGGCCCTGGAGCACACCGCCGAGAGCGCGGAGAAGCGGCTCAACACCCGCATCGTCGAATTCCCCGTCTATTACCGGGATCCCTGGACGCACGAGACCCTGATGCGCTTTCGCGACCGGCACCAGGACCCGAGCGGCAGCGACCTTGACTATGCTGCGCGGATCAACGGCTTCAACACGATCGACGAGTTCATCACGGCACACCACTCGGCGCCCTGGTTCGTCTCCATGGTCGGCTTCGTCTCGGGCCTGCCCTTCCTCTACCAGCTGGTGGAGCGCAAGAAGCAGCTGGAGGTGCCCAAGTACGTCCGGCCGCGGACCGACACGCCCAAGCAGACGGTGGGCTATGGCGGCTGTTTCTCCTGCATCTATTCGGTGCGCGGGGCCGGCGGCTACCAGATGTTCGGCATCACGCCGGTCACCATCTTCGACCCCAAGCAGGTGACCTCGTACCTCCGCGACTTCCTGGTCTTCTTCAAGCCAGGCGACCTGGTGAAGTTCACGCCGATCAGCCGTGAGGAATACGACGCCACGCTGGCCGAGGTGCAGGCCAATCGCTACACGCCGCGGATCGCCGAGGTCGAGTTCGACCTGGAGGCCTTCAACGCGGACATGGACGGTTTCAACAAGAAACTGATGGGGGCCCTCAATGACGTTTAAGGTTCTCAACACCGGACTCCTGACGACGATCCAGGATCTCGGCCGCCCCGGCTATTTCCATCTGGGCATTCCCATATCGGGTGCCATGGACCGCCTGTCCCTGCGTGCAGCCAACCTGCTGGTCGGCAACGACGAGGGCGCGGCCGCGCTGGAGACGGTTTTCATGGGGCCGCAGCTGGAATTCGAGAAGGACGCCATGGTCGCGGTGACCGGCGCCGAGTTGCCGCCGCGTGTGGATGGCGAGGAGAAGCCGACCTGGACCGCCTTCAAGGTGAAGGCCGGGCAGGTGCTGTCCTTCGATTATCTGCGCGAGGGTGCGCGCGCCTACATCGCGATCTCGGGCGGCATCACCACCGACGTTTACCTGGGCAGCCGTTCGACCTATGCCATCGGCGCCCTCGGTGGCTATGAAGGCCGCGCGCTGGCGGTCGGTGACATGGTGCCCTTCGGCGATAACGGAAAGGTCAAGGAGGGCCGCAGCCTGGAGGCATCCCTGCGCCGCATGCCGGGCAATCCAGCCGAGCTGCGCGTGCTGCCGGGCCTCTACTGGCGCCTGATCACCGAGGAGGCCGGACGAAATTTCTTCGACGACGAATGGAAGGTGGCGCCCGAAGCCGACCGCATGGGGGTGCGCTTCCGCGGTGGCCGGCCCATGACCTTCCAGGAGCGCGAGCAGCCCTTCGGGGCAGGTTCGGACCCCTCGAACATCGTCGATGGCTGCTATTCCTATGGCTCCATCCAGGTGCCGGGTGGCACCGAGCCCATCGTTCTGCACCGTGATGCGGTCTCGGGCGGCGGCTACTTCACCCTGGGGGCCGTGATCTCGGCCGACATGGACCTGATCGGCCAGTTGCAACCGCACACGCCGACCCGCTTCGTGAAGGTGGACATGGAGCAGGCGCTGGCCGCCCGGAAGGAGCGCAAGGCCCAGCTGGCGCGGATCGAGGAAGCGCTCAAACACCAATAACAAACAGAAAACCACAAAACGACTTCAACAGAGGAGGTGGAGAAAATGATAAGGTTTATTGCAACACTGGCGGTCGCCACGGCCCTTGCAGGCCCGGCCCTTGCCCAGGACGAGTGGTTCCCCTATGAGGCCGAGGAGGTCACCCCGGCCTTCTCTGCGGACGGCGAGGTCAACAAGATTTCCTATACGCCGCTGGAGAAGGCGTCCCAGCCCTGGGAGATCTGTGTGTCCTTCCCGCACATGAAGGACGCCTACTGGTTGGGCGTCGACTACGGTGTGGTCGAGGAGGCCAAGCGCCTCGGCGTCAACCTGAACGTTGTCGAGGCCGGCGGTTACACCGAGCTGGCCAACCAGCTCAGCCAGATCGAGGACTGTGTGGCCGGTGGCGCGGATGCCGTCATCATCGGCGCGATCTCGCTGGACGGGCTGAACAATCTGGTGGATGAACTGGCGGAAGATGATATTCCGGTGATCGACGTGATCAACGGCATCTCTTCCGAGAACGTCACTGCCAAGTCGCTGGTCTCCTTCCGCACCATGGGCTCCAGTGCCGGCGAGTACCTGGCCGAGCGGCACCCCGAGGGCAGCGATCCGGTCCAGGTGGGCTGGTTCCCCGGTCCCGCGGGCGCCGGCTGGGTGGAGGCCGCGCATGCGGGCTTCATGGAGGCCGTCGAGGGCTCGGCGATCGAGGTGCTGGAGCCGCGCTATGGCGACACCGGCAAGGAGGCCCAGCAGGGCCTGGTCGAGGACGTGCTGCGCGCCAATCCGGATGTCCGCTACATAGCCGGTACGGCGGTGACCGCCGAAGCGGCCCAGGGCATCATCCGCGAACGTGATCTGGTGGGCGAAGTCGACCTGATTTCCTTCTACATGACGCCGGGCGTTTATGAAGGCATCGAGCGCGGTTTCATCCTGGCGGCGCCTGCGGACTCCATGGTCATCCAGGGCCGCATTGCCGTGGACCAGGCGGTCCGCGTCCTGGAGGGCGAGGACTACGTCAAGCACGTGGGTCCGGAAATCTTCGTGGTGGACCAGGACAATATCGGCGAGGTCGAGCGGAGCAATGTTCTGCCGCCGCAGGGCTTCAGTCCGGTTTTCTCGGTCGAGGTCGAGTAATCCCTGTGCCTGTTCCCGGGAACGGCGTTACCGCCGTTCCCGGCTTTTTTCCTTTGCAATGGACTTCGGGAGTCCCGGGCGTGCCGGGCGCATTCCTTGGATAAGTCCCCAGGACGACCTGAGATGCAGACGGTCATTGAAACAGCTGCCCTGACCAAGCGCTATCCGGGGGTCGTGGCCCTGGACGCCGTGGACTTCGAACTGAAGTCCGGCGAGGTGCATGTCCTCTTCGGCGAGAACGGTGCGGGCAAATCCACCCTGATTGCCATGGTTGCCGGCGCCAGCCAGCCAAGCAGCGGCAGTCTGCGCGTGAATGGCGAGGACGTGAATTTCCAGTCCGTGGCCGATGCCCGCGAGAAGGGAATCTCGGCGGTTTTCCAGGAGTTCTCCCTGGTGCCAACCATGAGCGTGGCCGAGAACATCTTCCTGGGCGACGAGCCGAAACGTCGCGGCTTTACCGACAAGTCCGGCATGATCCACCGTGCACGTGAGTTGTTCGAACAACTCGACTTCCACATCGATCCAAAGGCCCTGGTCAGTACGCTCAGCCGGGCCGAGCAGCAGATGGTGGAGATCGCCAAGGCCTTTCACGGCCAACTCTCGATCCTGATCCTGGACGAGCCCACGGCGTCCCTGACTGACCGCGAGGTCGACCACCTGTTCAAGGTGGTGGAGCAGATGAAGGCACGCGGCGTGGGGGTTATCTATATCTCGCACCGCATGCAGGAGCTCAAGCGCATCGCCGATCGTGTCACGGTGCTGCGCGATGGCCGCAAGATCGCAACGGTGGCCATGGCCGAGACCAGCGAAGCCAAGCTGGTGGAGATGATGGTGGGGCGTGCTATCGACGAAATCTATCCCGCCATCGAGGCGCGTCCGGGCGCTCCGATCCTGGAGGTCGAGGGCCTTAAGACTTCCGGGGTCAAGGAGGCTGCACTGACTGTGCGGCCCGGTGAGATCCTGGGCGTGGCGGGCCTGGTGGGCTCCGGCAAATCGCGCTGCTTCCGGGCCATCTTCGGCCTGCAATCGATGACGGCGGGCCAGGTGCGCCTGAAGGACCGCGGTGTCACGGGGGCGAGCTGCCGCCACATGATGGGGCAAGGCGTCTATTACCTGCCGCCGGACCGCAAGACCGAGGGCCTGCAGTTGGCCTTCACCTCGCGCGCCAACCTGATCCAGGGCGTGATGGTCGGTGCTTCCAGCCGCCTGGGCCTGCTGCCCTGGAAAGACATGCGAGCCAAGGCCGAAGCGGTGGCGGAATCGGTGGAGCTGCCCCCGGCTTACCGCGATCGCCTGGCCGCGCAGCTGTCGGGCGGCAACCAGCAGAAGACCCTGTTCGGGCGTGGCCTGGGCAAGGACTACGACCTCTATATCTTCGACGAACCCACGGTGGGCGTCGACATGGGCGCGCGCGCGGCGATCTATGGCCTGATCAAGCGCCTGACGGAAAGTGGCAAGGCCGTGGTGGTCATCTCTTCGGACCTGCCCGAAGTGATGAACCTCTCCCACCGCCTTCTGGTGTTTTCACATGGACGGATCTCGGCCGAGTTGCCGCGCGAAGAGATCAGCGAAGCCGCCGTTCTGGCACATTTTTTCGAGGAATAGGTCGATGACGGACAATGCGACAACACCACAGGAAACTGCCGGCAGCCGCACGGCCCTGCAGGCCCTGCGCGCTGTCTTCATGAAGCTGGGTGTGCTGCCCTTTTTCCTGGCAGGCGCCCTGGTCATCTTCACCGTCCTCTCGGACCGCTTCCTGACCTTCGACAACATGACCAACGTCTTCCGGCAGTCGGTCTATTTGACGCTGGTGTCCATGGGGCAAATGCTGGCTCTCATCACCGGAGGCTTCGACCTGTCGGTCGGGGCGGTGGTGGCGCTCACCTCGGTGATCTCGGCCCTGGCCATGGTGGCACTGGCCGGCATCTTTCCCGATGCCGTCTGGCTGGTGATTATCCTGGGCTGCCTGGCCGGGCTGGGCGCCTCGCTGGTGGTGGGCCTGGTCAACGGGGCCGGTGTGGCCTTCTTCGGAGTCTCCCCCTTTATCATGACCTTGGGCGTCAGTTCGGTGGTGGCGGGCATCTCGCTGTTTCTGACCGGGGGCGTCCCGGTCTCCGGGATGCCCTATGCCTTTGCCGATGCCTTCGGCTTCGGCCGAATCTGGGACATACCGGTACCGGTGATCGTCGCGCTGGTTGCCATCCTGGCCATGTGGATCTTCATGGAGCGCATGCGCACCGGCGCGCACATCTATGCCGTCGGCGGCAACATCAAGGCTGCCGTGCTGTCGGCCATCGACACCAAGCGCACCCTGATCATCGCCTATGCCCTCTGTGCCCTGGCCGCCTCGGTGGCTGGCCTGTTGCTGACCGCACGCGTGGAATCCGGCGAGGCCAACCTGGGCGGCACCATCGCACTGGAGTCCATCGCCGCCTGCGTGATCGCCGGCGTTTCGCTGCGCGGTGGCATCGGTCGGGTGATCAACGTGGTGCTGGGCGCCTACTTCATCACCCTGGCGCAGAACGGTATGAACCTGGCCCAGATCAGCTCCTACATGCAGATGGTCCTGCTTGGCGGCCTGCTGATCCTGGCGGTGATCTTCGACCAGGTCCGCTATCGCATGATGATGGGCCGCGCCTGAGTGGCTGGACCTGATCTCTTCCAGCCTGGCGTTCCGGCCTGTTTGTTGTCGCTCCCAAGCGCGTTGACCCGCTTCTGATCGGCCGCGATACTTCGATCCGAAAAAAAATCGCGGTTCATGACGTATAAGGAGTGGAAGACCATGGCATCGAGTCTAGCTGCCACACGGGGGCAGTCCCTGCGTGATCAGGTCTCATCCGAAGAGTGGGAAGCACGGGTCCATCTGGCGGCCTGTTACAGACTGATGGCCCTCTACGGAATGACCGACCTGATCTACAACCACATCTCGGCCCGCGTACCAGGTCATCCGGATCAGTTCCTGATCAACTCCTACGGCCTGCGCTACAACGAAATGACGGCGTCCAGCCTCTGCAAGATCGATCACGAAGGCAATATCCTGCTGGATCCCGGTACTGGCTATGGGATCAACCAGGCCGGTTTCGTGATTCACAGCGCCGTGCACGAGGCCCGACCGGATGTGGACTGCGTGATCCATACCCACACACGCGCCGGCATGGCGGTTTCGGCCATGAAGTGTGGTCTGCTGCCCATTGCGCAGACCTCGATGCGTTTTCATAACCGTGTCGGCTATCACGACTACGAGGGTGTCGCCCTTGATCTGGACGAGCGCCAGCGCCTGGTCGCCGACCTGGGGCCGCATTACGCGATGATCCTGCGCAACCACGGCCTTCTGACCTGCGGGCTGAACATCGCCCATGCCTTCAATCTCATGTACTGGCTGGAGAACGCCTGCAAGGTCCAGGTGGATGTTATGAATGCCGGCAGCGAATTGCAGCTGCCGCCCGAAGAGGTCTGCGAAAAGACGGCCAAGCTGTACGATCCGGATGTGCGCCGCGTCTACGGCGAAATGGAGTGGGAGGCCATGCTGCGCCAGGTTGATGAAGCAAATCCGGGATATGACCGCTAGCCGCACGCCCGCCGGTTTGATTGTCTTGCTTACCCCAGCACGCCCAGCATGTTGTCACGGATGGCGCTCATGTGCTGGGTCATGAGTTTCTGAGCGGTTTCCGGGTCCCGGTCGCATATGGCCTGAACAATGGCACTGTGCTGCTGGTCGTAGTGCGTACGCGTGTCTGCAGAGACCGTACGCTTTTTCAGGCGGTACCAGTTGGGCTCGTTGCGGATGGCGTTGATGGCATCGCAGTAGTCGATCAGCAGGGCGTTCTTTGTGGCGTGGAAGATGGCCATGTGCAACTCGGCATCCCAGTGCTCGAACTCCGAGAGGCCGCGCGCCGAGAGCGAGGCGCGCAGGGCAATTTGAATTCGTTCGATGTCCTCGTTGCTGCCACGGCTGGCGGCCAGCGCCGCGACGTGCGGCTCAATGATCAGGCGCACTTCCATCAGGTCTGCCGGACTGGCGTTGCGCATGCGCCGTGACAGGAAGCTGCCACTGGACCGGTTGGGCACTTGGGCGACGAAGGTCCCGCGGCCGATCTGGCGTGTCAGGAAACCATCGCCTTCCAGTTGGACCAAGGCCGCGCGCAGGGTGTTGCGCGCCACCCCCAGCCGATTGGCCAATTCGCGCTCGGACGGCAACTGCTGGCCCAGCGAGAATTCGCCGCTCTCTATGCGGGTCAACAGGTCCTGCATGGCCGTGGCGGCTGCGCGCCCGAGGTGTGGATTCCGAATCTCGTTCATCACTATACCATTCTTGATCCAATCCTGATCCAGAGCAAACAAAAATTTCCAACATCCTCAAAATCAGGTTGACAGCTCCAAGCATTCGCAGCGAGTATTGGCTCAATTAAAAACCAATGGTTCAGTATTGGTTTAATGAAAACAAGAAGCTGGAGGGGCGTTTCCAACGATGAAGATCGCTGCGTATCATTTGGATGGCAAGCCGGGTCTGGGTGTCTTGTCGGCCGACGGCAGTAGCCTGTCGCCCTTCGATCTCAATGGGAATGCCGCCGAAAAGGGCGTGCTGGCTTTGGTGGATTCAGAGGTGGGCCGTCCGGCGACCACCTTGGAGAAGCTGCCATTGTCGGCCGTGAAGCTGCGCGCACCGGTTCCGCATCCGCGCCGCAACATCTTCTGTGTCGGCAAGAACTACTACGAGCACGCCCATGAATTTGCCGGCAGCGGTTTCGATTCCGGTGCAGCGTCGGGGGCCGTGCCGGATGCGCCGATCATCTTCTCGAAGGTGCCGGAGTCTGTCAGTGCCGCCGGTGATCCCATTCCGGTGGATACCCGCGTGAGCAGCGCCATCGACTACGAAGCCGAATTGGCGGTCATCATCGGCCGGGGCGGACGGGGAATCTCCAAAGCCACGGCCATGGACCACGTCTGGGGCTATACCATTGTCAACGACATCACGGCGCGTGACCTGCAGGGTCGCCACAAGCAGTGGCTGATCGGCAAGTCACAGGACGGTTTCTGCCCCATGGGGCCCGTGGCTGTCACGGCCGACGAACTGGACCTGTCGAAGTCCTGGGTGCGCTGCCACGTCAATGGCGAGCTGCGCCAGGAGGCGCCGATTTCCGCCCTCATTTTCGATATTCCCACTCTGATCGAGACGCTTTCGGCAGGCATCACACTCTATCCCGGCGATGTCATTGCCACGGGTACGCCGGCCGGCGTCGGAATCGGGTTCCAGCCGCCGCGCTACCTGCGGCCGGGGGACCGGGTCACCGTGGACATCGATGGCATTGGCCGCCTTGAGAATCCGGTTGCCAGCTATCACGAAACACGACAAGGAGCGGTGGCATGAGCACGCAGACAGTCGAACGCATGGCCGTCGAGGTGGACGGCGAGGGCACGCCGGTGGTGATGGTTCACGGTCTGGGCGGCACCTCGAACACCTTCACGCCCCAGATGGACCTGTTTCGCAATGGCTATCGCGTCATTCGGCCCGACCTGCCCGGTTCGGGGCGCAGCCCCCATTCCGGCCAGCTATCCATCTCCGGCTTTGTTGCAACGCTGGCCAAAGCCTGTCGTGTGCTGGGTGTAGACAAGGCGCACTTCGTCGGACATTCGCTGGGCACAATCGTCTGTCAGCACATGGCCGTTGAACACCCGTCCCTGGTGCGCAGCCTGTCGCTGTTCGGCCCGATCAGCGAACCGCCGGATGCCGCGCGCAAGGGCCTGAAGGACCGTGCGGGCAAGGCGCGTGCCGAAGGCATGGCGGATATTGCCGATGCCATCGTGCAGGCGGCGACCTCCGCCGAGACGAAGGAACGCAATCCCCTGGCCGTGGCGCTGGTGCGCGAGATGGTGATGCGTCAGCCGGCCGATGGCTATGCAGCCACCTGCGAGGCGCTGGCGGGTGCCAGCGCAGCCGACGCCGCACGCATACGCTGTCCGGTTCTGCTGGCCACCGGCGACGAGGACGGTGTGGCGCCCGCCTCGGGCGCCCGCTCCATGGGCGAGAAAATGGAAAAGGCGCGCACGAAGATACTGAATCGTTGCGGCCACTGGACAACTTTTGAGAAGGTCGAAGACGTAAACCGCGAATTGAGAGATTTCATGGCTTCCGTACGAACGGCTTGATCGGACAGGCGGTCCCGAGTGCGCCTTGAGCACAGATAAAAGACAACGGGATTGCCGCTAGGGAGGACACGATATGGGTGACTATCTTTTTACCAACGTCCGCATTCTGGATGGCAGCGGCGATCATCCCTTCACTGGTGAGGTGTTGGTCCAGGGCAACCGTATCAAGCAGGTCAGCCGCGGCGGCCGCAGCGGGCTGGGCAGTGGCCATACCGTAATCGACGGAGCCGGCGCGACCCTGATGCCCGGCATGACCGAGGCGCACACCCACCTGTCGTGGAACGACCAGCCATCGCTGGAGGCCATCCAGCAGATGCCGCCCGAAGAGCATACGCTGTTCACCGCGGAGATGGCCAAGCGCTACATCGAGATGGGCTTTACCTCCTGCATGGGGGCGGCCTCGGCCAAGGCACGCCTGGACGTGGTCATTCGCGATGCCATCAACCAGGGCCGCATCCCGGGGCCGCGCTATTCCGCGGCCAGCCAGGAGATCACGACGCTGGGCGGGCTGGGCGACACCTCGCCGCCGCACCTGGAGTTTCCCGAACTCTCCTTCGGCTGCATCGTCTCGGGCGTCGAGGAGATGCGCCGGGCCGTACGCCAGTTCATCAAATACGGTTGCGACACCATCAAGCTGAACCTCTCGGGCGAGGAGATCGCCGGCGTGGGTGCCGAGGAAACGCCCATGACCGACGAGGAAGCGGCAGTGGCCGTTTCCGAGGCCAAGCGCCGGGGGCTGCGCGTGGCAGCCCATGCGCGCTCCAATGAATCCATCAAGATGTGCATCCGGCACGGCATCGAGATTATCTACCATGCCTCCTTCGCAGACGAAGAGACGCTGGACCTGCTGGAAGCCAACAAGGACAAGCACTTCGTGGCGCCTGGCCTGGCCTGGCTGATCCGTACGTCCAAGAACGCCGCCGAGTACGGCGTACACCCGGACTCCTCACTCGGCATGATGTACGCCCGCGAGGCGGAAATCGCCACCGAGACCATGCGCAAGATGCACCGGCGCGGCATTCGCGTGCTGCCGGGTGGCGATTACGGCTTCGCCTGGATCCCTCATGGCACCAATGCCAAGGACCTGGAATATTTCGTCGACCTGGTGGGCATGTCCCCCATGGAGGCCATTGTCTCCGCGACCAAGATGGGCGGCCAGATCATGGGCAAGCCCGACGAGCTGGGACTGGTGAAGGACGGCTATCTGGCCGATCTGATTCTGGTCGACGGCGATCCGCTTGCCAATATCCGCATCCTGCAGGAGCGCCAGCGGATCCTGGCCGTCATGAAGGACGGCAGCTTTCACCGCGCCCCCGATGTGACGGCCCAGGGCCGCTCGTCGCTGCGCTGGGCCGGTTGAGGGTAAGCACAGGATCATGCGGCTTTTCATCCTGACCTTCCTGAACGGGCTGACGCTGGCGGCCTTGTACTTCATCGTTGCCAGCGGCTTTTCCCTGGTTTTCGGGCTGATGCGCAACGTGAACCTGGCGCACGGCTCGCTGTACCTTCTGGGCGGCTATATCGGTTTCGAGGTCGCCAACAGCACGGGCTCGTGGTACCTGGCCGTGCTGGCCGGTTTCCTGTCCATGGCGATTGCCGGAATCCTGCTGCAGCTTCTGGTGTTCCGCTATATGGAAGGGCAGGAGTTGCGCCAGACCCTGGTGACCATTGCGCTCTCCATCATCCTGGCGGATGTGATGCTGGCGATATGGTCCGGTGTGTCCTATCAGTTCACGCCGCCGGCATGGCTGTTCGGTGCGACACCGATGCCCTTCATCAATGCCTATCCGACCTACCGTCTCTTTACGCTTGCGGCGGCGATCGCCATCGGCATTGCCTTGTGGCTGTTCCTGAACCGCACGCGGATCGGCATCATGATCCGGGCCGGCGTGGACGATCGCGGCATGCTCTCGGCGTCGGGCGTCAACGTCCAACTGCTGTTCTGCGTTACCTTTGCCATCGGCGCCGGCCTGGCCGGCCTGGCCGGCGTGCTTGGCGGCTCGGCGCTGTCGATCGCGCCGGGCGAGGATACGCGCTTCCTGCTGGCCTCACTGATCGTCGTGATCGTGGGCGGCATGGGATCCATTCCCGGTGCGGCGATCGGCGCCTTGCTGATCGGCATGACCGAGCAGTTCGGACTGGCCTACTTTCCGACCTATGGGGTCGTCTTTTCGTTCCTGGTCATGGTGGTCGTCCTGGCCATCCGGCCCCAGGGCCTACTCGGACGGGCATAGGAGCTGGGTATGGCCTCGATCACTGACAAGACAGAGGATAAGAAGGCGGCTCCCGTTCTTCCAGTCTGGTTGCGGGGTGTGCGTTGGTATCACGCGGTCGTGGCCGTGCTGCTCGTGATCTACCCACTGATCGCCACCGGCTTCTGGACTGTGCAGATCGGGGCGCAAAGCCTGATCCTGGGGCTGATCGGCCTGTCGCTGATGCTGCTGGCCGGTTATGGCGGCATGGTTTCGCTCTCGCAGCTGACCGTGGCCGGGCTCGCCGGCTACCTGGTGGCGATCTTCGGGAATGCGGAATGGCCTGCCTGGTTGATGCTGGTGGGTGCCGTGAGCCTTGCGACCGTGGCCGCCGTGCTGATCGGCTGGATCTCGGCGCGGACCAGCGGCATCTACACCATCATGATCACGCTGGCGATCTCGGTGGCCTTCTATTACCTGGTGCTGCAGAACGACCCCATCTTCAATTCCTTCAATGGCTTTTCCGGGGTGCGCCCGCCGGAGGTTTTCGGAGTGGATTGGCGCGCGCCACTGCCCTTCTTCTACCTGACCCTGGGCGTGGTGGGGCTGTGCTATCTTTTCGTACTCTATCTGTCGCGCACGCCTTTCGGCCTGGCGCTGCAGGCCGTGCGCGACAATCCGCGGCGCATGGCGTCCCTGGGGTTCAACGTCACTGCCCATCGCGTGGCCGCGCACGGCGTTGCCGGTGTCCTGGCCGGTATCGGCGGGGTCCTGCTTGTCTGGCAGAACGGGCAGATCTCGCCGGGGTCGGTCGGAATCGGGCCCGTGATCGATATTCTGATCCTGACGGTTCTGGGCGGGTTGGCCCATCCGGTCGGTCCCTTCATCGGTGCCGTTATCTTCATTTTGATGGAGAACTTTGCCATCGATCTGATCGACCGGGAACGCTTCAACACGGTGATCGGGGCGGTCTTCCTGGTGATCGTGCTCTTTTCGCCAGACGGGGTGCTTGGCCTTTGGGGCAAGCTGAAGTCCTGGCTGGCGCGACAGTCCGCCCGCAACAGGGTGGACCAATGGTAGGTGCTGAGTTCATGCAGGCACGCCGTCTGACATGGCCGAACTCAGACAAACAGTGAGGGAGGAAAAGAAGATATGTTGAGAAAACTATTGTCCATGACGGCAGCCGCTGCCTTGGTGGCCGGAGCCGGGGCCGCAACGGCCGACGAGCATCCGATCAAGCTGGGCGGACTTGCCACACTGGAAGGCCCCTTTGCGGTGCCGGGCGAAGACGGCATCCGCGGTATCCGCATGGCTCTGGAAAAATTCGGTCATGAGGCCGGGGGGCGTGAAATCGAACTGATCACCGCCTCCTCCGATGCGTCTCCGGACAGCGCGGTCAATGCAGCGCGCCGCCTGGTCGAGAATGACGAGGTGGATATCCTTGTCGGCCCGCTTTCGGGCTCCGAAGGCATCGCCGTCAAGGACTATGCCAAGGATCATCCCGACACGACCTTCGTGAACGGCAGCTCCGCCGCCCAGCGCACGACCCTGGACGATCCGTCCGAGAATTTCTTCCGTTTCTCCACGGACGGTGCGCAGTGGCAGGCTGGCCTGGGCAAATATGCCTATGAGGAAAAGGGCTACGAGAAGGTGGCTGTCGTGGCCGAGGACTACTCCTTCCCCTACTCGCTGGTCATGGGCTTCATGACCGATTTCTGCAAGCTGGGCGGACAGGTTGTCGAGAAGTTCTACGTGCCGCTGGGCACGCGTGACTATGCCACGACCGTGGCCTCGATCCCACAGGATATCGATGCGCTCTATGTCGCCCTGGGCGGCTCGGATGCCATCAACTTCCTGTCCCAGTACCAGCAGATGGGCAGTGCAAAGCCGATGATCGCCGGCTCGATCACGGTTGACCAGTCGGTGCTGGGAGCCAAGGGGCAGCAGCGCGACTACCTGGCCGGAACCATCACGGCCGGTCCGATCGCCGACAACTGGGACGATCCCAAGTGGGTGGAATTCAAGGAAACCTATGCCGAAATGTTCGACGACGGCCTGCCGTCCCCCTCGCTGTTCGCGCATGCCTATTACGTGAACACCCTGGCTGTGCTCACGGCCCTGGACGAGGTGGATGGTGACCTGTCGAACGGGCAGCAGGCCTTCCGCGAAGCCCTGCAGAACCTGGAGCTGGAGACGCCGACCGGCACCATCTCTGTTGACGAGAACCGCAACGCCGTTGCCGACATCTTCATCACCGAAGTTGTGAAGGACGGTGAGGGCGGCCTCTACAACGAGGTTGTGAAGATCGTGCCGGAAGTGAACCAGACCCTTGGCCTGCCGGAAGATGAATTCCTGGCCAACGGTTTCGCTTCGCGTGACAACCCCTCCTGCCCGTAAGCTTGAGGAGCTTGTCATGATGGTAAACGGCAGACAGAAGGCGTTTCGCAAATGAGTGCGGTTGCCTCTGCCGGTTTCACCGAAACGGTGGCGGCTCATGCCCTGGAACTCCAGGGTGTGAGCCGCAGCTTCGGTGCGCTGGTGGCGCTGAATGATGTGACGATGAAGGTCCAGGCCGGAGAACGGCGCGCCGTCTTCGGTGCGAACGGGGCCGGCAAGACCACGTTGTTCAATGCCATCACGGGCGACTTCCCGCCGACGGCCGGACGGATCCGTTTCTTCGGCGAGGATGTGACCAAGATGCCGCCGCAGGAGCGCATAAGACGCGGCCTGCGACGGACCTACCAGTCTTCCCTGTTGTTCAAGGGGTTGACGGTTTTTGACAATCTCTATCTCGCGGCACGCGGTGTCGGCAGCAAGCGTTTTTCCATGCGCCGCCCGGGTGACGACGATGCCACCATCGAGGCCGCGCATAGGATGATGCATGCCGCCCACCTGGACCGGCTGGAAAAGACGCCAGTCTCCGATCTGGCCCATGGCCAGCAGCGACAGCTGGAAATCGGCATGGCGCTGGCGGGTGCGCCGCGGATGATCCTGTTCGATGAACCGGCCGCCGGGCTTTCCCCGGCAGAGCGGCGCGAACTGGTGGAAATCCTGCGCGCGCTGCCCGAACACATCGGTTACGTCATTATCGAGCACGACCTGGATGTTGCTCTGCGTGTCGTCGAGTACTGCACGGTCATGCACAACGGCGCGGTCTTCAAGGAAGGCACGCCCGATGAAATCGAGAGCGATCCGGACGTGCAGCAGATCTATCTGGGAGGCGGGCATGGCTGATCCGCAACAGGCCGGCACTGGACAGTCCCCAGTCCTGAGCGTGCGCGACCTGCATGTCTATTACGGCCAGGCCCATGCCCTGCAGGGCGTGTCCTTCGATCTGCACCACGGCGTGCTGGGTGTTGTCGGCCGCAACGGCATGGGGAAGACCACGCTGTGCAATGCCATCATGGGCCTGACGCCTTCGACCCGGGGGTCCGTTCTGTTGAAGGGGCGTGAACTGCGCGGCCTGACCCCTAACACCATCGTGGAGCGCGGTATTGGCTATGTACCCCAGGGACGCCGTGTCTGGCCGTCGCTCTCGGTGGACGAGCACCTGCGCCTGGCTGCCCGCAGCAGCGGCCGCAAGGGCAGTTGGACCATCGAGCGGGTCTACGAAACCTTTCCGCGTCTGACGGAGCGGCGGCGCAACGGCGGTGCCCAGCTGTCTGGCGGCGAGCAGCAGATGCTGGCCATCGGCCGGGCCCTGCTGGCCAACCCGACCCTGCTGGTCATGGATGAACCGACCGAGGGGCTGGCACCGGTCATCGTTCAGCAGCTTTCTGCCCTGTTGAAGCAGCTGGCAGCCGAGGGCGAGATCTCCGTCCTGCTGATCGAGCAGAACCTGGGTGTGGCCACCGAGGTGGCCGAGCAGGTCGCGATCATGGTCAACGGCCTCCTGGTGAAGCAGATGCCGGCGGCCGAACTGGCCAATGACAGCGACCTGCAGCAACGCCTTTTGGGTGTGGGGCGCCATAGCGAGGACGAAGACCAGTCTGCCACTCAGGAAAGCGTGCCCGACGAACCGGCCCAGGTATTCCGGGTACGACGCGCTGATGCCGGGCTGCAGGGTGGCGGAGACCAGCCGCCGCCCGCCTATGTCAGCCAAGGCACGCCGAATCGCTGGGGGCGCGAGACCCATAGCGGCGCCGAGGAATGGCGGGAGAGCCGCCGGCCGCAGACGGAAGAGGGGACACGCGAAGAGACAACGGTCTCCGCCCCGGCCGATGAAATCCAAGTGCCGGTGGCGCAGCTTGTAGACCGCTGCGCCTATGTCGTGGGGACCTTCGATACCAAGGGCCGCGAACTGCGTTTCATCGAGAATCGCCTGGAACGCCTGGGCCTGCGGACCCGGACGGTGGATCTCAGCACCAGCGGCAAGCCGTCGTCAGCGGATATCGGCCCCCAGGAAGTTGCCCGCTGCCATCCCGGTGGCGTGTCAGCCGTGTTTTCCGGAGACCGGGGCGAATCCGTATCCGCCATGGCGGAAGCCTTCCGTCATTTCCTGCCGCGCCAGCGGGACGTGGGAGGTGTGATTTCGGCCGGAGGGTCCGGGGGAACAGCCCTTGCCACGCCGGCCATGCAGGTCCTGCCTGTAGGCGTGCCGAAGCTGATGGTCTCCACCGTCGCTTCGGGGGATGTGCAGCGCTATGTGGGCGCCACGGACATCTGCATGATGTACTCGGTCACTGACGTGCAGGGCATCAACCGGATTTCCGAGTTGGTTCTGTCCAACGCAGCCCATGCCATGGCCGGCATGGTGGCGCATGCCGGACGCGTCAAGCAGAGCTCCACCAAGCCTGCCGTAGGCCTGACCATGTTCGGGGTGACCACGCCTTGCGTGCAGCTCGCTTCGAAGATCCTGGAGGACGATTTCGACTGCCTGGTGTTCCACGCGACGGGTACCGGCGGGCAGTCCATGGAGAAGCTGGTGGACTCCGGCATGCTGGCCGGGGTGCTGGACATCTCCACGACGGAGATTGCCGACCTGATGGTCGGCGGGGTGTTCAGCGCCGGCGAGGGGCGCCTGGACTCCATCATCCGCAGCAAGCTTCCCTATGTCGGATCCTGCGGCGCCCTGGACATGGTGAACTTCGGGGCCATGGACACGGTGCCCGAGCGATTCCGCGGCCGCAATCTCTACAAGCACAACCCGCAGGTGACCTTGATGCGGACCACGGCGGAAGAGAATGCCGCGATCGGTCGCTGGATCGCCGACAAGCTGAACCGTTGCGATGGGCCGGTGCGTTTCTTCATTCCGGAAGGCGGCGTGTCCCTGCTGGATGCCCCGAAACAGGCCTTCTGGGATCCGGAAGCGGACAAGGCCCTGTTTTCTGCGATCGAGAGCAACCTGCGTCAGACGGCGGATCGCAAGCTGATTAAGCTGCCACACAACATCAACGACCCGGAATTCGCCCAAGCCCTGGTCGCGGCTTTCCGGGAGGTAACGGCAACCCATAAGGATAAGGAGGCAGTACATGCCCAGGTTTGAGCGCCGGGATATCCTGGAGAAATTCCGCGACATGGTCGCCCGCAACGAGCCCATCGTCGGGGGCGGGGCCGGAACCGGCCTGTCCGCCAAGTGCGAGGAAGCCGGCGGGATCGACCTGATCGTGATCTACAACTCCGGTCGCTATCGCATGGCCGGGCGCGGCTCGTTGGCCGGGCTGATGGCCTATGGCAATGCCAACGAGGTCGTCATGGAGATGGCCTCGGAAGTCCTTCCGGTGGTGAAGAGCACTCCTGTCCTGGCGGGCGTGAACGGTACCGATCCCTTCATGATTCCCGAGCACTTTCTGCGTCAGGTCAAGGATATCGGCTTCTCAGGCATCCAGAACTTCCCGACCGTGGGCCTGATCGACGGGACCTTCCGGGCGAACCTGGAAGAGACCGGCATGGGCTACGGCCTGGAGGTCGAGGTGGTCCGCAAGGCGCGCGAGCTCGACCTGCTGACCACGCCCTATGTCTTCTGTGAGGAGGATGCCAGGGCCATGGCCGAAGCCGGCGCGGACATCGTGGTCTGCCATCTGGGCCTGACGACCGGTGGGTCCATCGGTGCGGAAACGGCCCTGACGCTGGAGGACTGTGTTCCGCGCATCAATGCCTGGGCGGAGGCCGCCTTGTCCGTGCGCAAGGATGTACTGGTGCTTTGCCACGGCGGTCCCATCGCCATGCCCGAGGACGCCCGCTACATCCTGAGCCAGTGCCCGAACTGTCACGGTTTCTATGGCGCGTCCTCGATGGAAAGGCTCCCGGTCGAAGGGGCCCTTACGGAACAGACGCGTAATTTCAAGTCTATCGGGCGCGCCTGACGCGCGTCCAGAACGCTTGGGCAGAGGTGAGCCCGGCGTTCAGAAAGGGAGGAAGAAGATGTCTGGTGCAGCACTTGGATGGACCGTCCTGGGGATTATCGTCCTCATCGCGGTTATCGTGGGCGTTGTCTATCTTTTGAACTGGCTCTATCGCCGTTCCACAAAGGAAACCGCATTCGTGCGGACCGGCCTGGGGGGCGAGAAGGTGGTCAAGGACGGCGGGGCCTTCGTCCTGCCGATCGTTCATGAAGTCATTCCCGTCAACATGAACACCCTGCGCCTGGAGATCAAACGCGGCCAGGACCGCGCCCTGATCACCAAGAACCGCATGCGTGTGGATGTGGTGACGGAGTTCTATGTGCGGGTCCAGCCGACGCGCGAGGCCATCGCCATCGCAGCCCAGAGCCTGGGGCGTCGCACGATGAATCCCGAGGCCTTGAAGGAACTGGTCGAGGGTAAGTTCATCGACGCCCTGCGCTGGGTGGCGGCCGAGATGACCATGGAGGAACTGCACGAAAAGCGCGGCGAGTACGTCAAGCGCGTGAAGACCGCCGTGGCCGAGGACCTGCAGCGCAGCGGACTGGAACTGGAAGCCCTGTCGCTGACCGGCATGGACCAGACCAACATGGAGTACTTCAATCCCTCGAACGCCTTTGACGCCGAGGGTTTGACGCGCCTGACCGAGGAGATCGAGCGACGCAAGAAGCTGCGGAACGACATCGAGCAGGACACGATGATCGAGATCCGCAACAAGAACCTGGAGACCGAGCGCTACTCGCTGCAGATCGACCGGGACACCGAATACGCGCGGTTGGAGCAGCAGCGTGACATCGAATCCCGCAAGGCCGAACAGCAGGCCGAAGTGGCCCGCGAACGGGCCCAGCGCGAGCGGGAGTCCGAGGAGTCCCAGATCAGCTCGCGCCTGGAGATCGAACGCGCACGCATCGCCAGTGACCGAGCGCTGGACGAGGAGCGTATCAATCGTGAACAGGGAACCCAGCGCCTGGAGATCGACCGTCGCAAGGCGCTGGAATTGGCCGAGCAGGATAAGGCCATCGAGCTGGCCGAGAAGTCCAAGGCCCAGTCCGAGGCCCAGGCAGCGGCCGAACTGGCCCGGGCCAAGGCTGTGGAGGCCGAGGAGAAGGTCTTTACGGCCCGCGAGAAGGAGCAGGCCGAGCGCCGCAAGGCCATCGAACTGGTTCTGGCGGCCCAGGAGGCCGAACGCGAGGGCATTCGCCTGCGTTCCGCGGCCGAGGCCGAGAAGCAGGCCTCCACGGATCGGGCAGAGGCCACCCGCACCACGGCCGAGGGCGAAGCCGAGGCCGAGAAGATAAGGGCCCTGGCCGCCAAGCTGCGCTACGAGACCGAGGCCGAGGGCAAGCGCCAGATGAACGAGGCGCAGAATGTCCTGACCCCGGAATCCCGCCAGTCGCAGATGCGCATGCACCTGATCGACAAAATGGACGGCATCATCCGCGAAAGCGTCAAGCCAATGGAGAAGATCGAAGGCATCAAGGTCCTGCAGCTCGACGGCTTCGGCGGTTTCCCCGGAGGGGCCGGGGGCAGCGGCGGTGGCGGCGAGGGCCACAACGGCCTGCCGGACAACCTGGTCAACTCTGCGCTGCGCTACCGTGCCCAAGGGCCGCTGGTCGACTCATTGCTCAAGGAGATCGGCATGGAGGGCGGTGACATCAACAAGCTGGTTGGCGGGGTCACCGACGAGGAGGATGACGACAGCTCGGACAAGGAGAAGCGATGACGCGGGAAGGAGGGCTCAGATAAATGGTCAAGGTCTACACCTCCAGCATCATCGATGCGCCGGCCGAGCGGGTCTGGTCCGTGATCCGGGATTTCAACGGCCTGCCGAACTGGCATCCGGCCATTGCCGAAAGCCGGATCGAGCAGAACCACCCCTCGGACAAGATCGGGTGTGTGCGTAATTTCTCGCTGAAGGACGGCGGCCGGATCCGGGAGTGCCTACTGGCGCTCTCGGATTACGATCTTTCCTGCACCTATTCGATCTTGGAATCCCCCATGGGGGTCACGGATTACGTAGCGACCCTGAAGCTGACCCCGGTGACCGACGGTGACCGCAGTTTCGCGGAATGGTCGGCGGAGTTCGATTGTCCGCCCGAGCGCGAGCGTGAACTGGCCGACCTGGTCGGCCAGGGGGTCTTTCAGGGCGGTTTCGATGCCCTGAAAGAACGCTTCGGCGGGCGGTGAAGTCGATGCTGCGGGTAGGCAGACAGGCGGTCTGACGCGTATGGTCCGGGTGCGCAAGAGCACGGTGGTGAATGCACCGATCGATCACGTCTGGGATATCCTGAGGGATTTCAATGGGCATGATCGCTGGCATCCCGCCATTGGACAAAGCCGGATCGAGGATGCCCTGCCCTCGGATGTCGTCGGCTGTGTGCGGGATTTCACGCTTGCCAGCGGCGGGCGTATCCGTGAGCAATTGCTGAGCCTGTCGGACAAGACCTACAGCTTCACCTACTGCCTGCTGGAAGCCCCGGTTCCGCTGGTCAACTACGTTTCGACCGTGCGCCTAAAACCGGTGACGGACGGCAATGGCACCTTCTGGGAATGGATCTGCTCCTTCGATCCGCCGGCAGGGCGGGCAGAGGAACTGTCGAGGCTGGTGGGCGAGGAGATCTACGAGGCCGGGTTCCGGGCGATCCGGGACAGCCTGGCCGGCAAGCGAAAGAGATCTTCGCAAAGCGCGCCCACCAGCAGCACTGTGTCCGCACCGGCGATTTCTTCAGGCCAGTCCATGCGGGGCGGGGCCATGGTGCTCACCGGGCATGGCGGCCCGGAGCGTATGGAATGGCGTGAGCAGAACGTACCCGCACCCGGTCCGGGGCAGGTGCGCCTGCGCCACAATGCCATCGGCGTGAACTACATCGATGTCTACTGCCGCACGGGCTATTACAAGCTGGTCGAGCCCCCCGGGATCATCGGCATGGAAGCTGCGGGCAGCATCCTGGACGTGGGCGCGGGCGTGCATGGCTTTGCCCCGGGGGACCGGGTTGCCTATGCCTGTCCTCCCCCGGGGGCCTATTGTGAACTCCGCACCATGTCTGCGGATCTGCTGGCCTTGCTGCCCGACGAGATCGACGACGCAACGGCCGCGGCCGCCATGCTGAAGGGAGTGACGGCCGAGTTCCTGCTGCATCGTGTCCATCACGTCAAAGAGGGCGATAGCGTCCTGATTCATGCGGCGGCCGGCGGGGTTGGGCTTTACCTCTGCCAGTGGGCACGGCGCCTGGGCGCCACCGTCATTGGCACGGTGGGGTCCGAGGAGAAGGCCCAGCTGGCGCGGCGCTATGGCTGTAGCTATCCGGTGATCTACACCCAGCAGGATTTTCTGGAAACGGTACGTGATGTGACCGAAGGGCGCGGCGTGGACGTGGTCTACGACGGGATTGGCGCCTCGACTTTCGAGAAATCCTACGAAGCGTTGGCGCTTCGGGGACACCTGGTGAGCTATGGGCAGGCTTCGGGCAGTGTGCCGGCCATCGACATCTCGTCCTATTCCAGCAAGTCGGTAAGTGTCTCCCGGCCCAACTATGCCCACTATACCTCCACCGCCGAAGAGATCCGCAGCAGCACGGACCGCCTGTTCCCGCTGTTGATCAATGGCGACCTGAAGGTCGAAATCGGCCAACGCTTCCCCCTGCGCCAGGCCGGCGAAGCGCACAAGGCCCTGGAAGCCCGCCAGACCACCGGCTCGACGATCCTGACACTGGGGGAGTGAGGCACTCGCCGGCAAGGAGGGCGCGGAAATGGCGGAGCCGTGAATGATCCTATCTTGAGATGGCATACTCAGGCAGATAGTCGGTGATATGTTGTTTCAGATAGCTGACGAAGGACTCCCTGAGTTGAGAGGGCCGTCTTTCCCTTGGGAGCAGGAGCCGCACGTCGAAGTAGACGGCCGGCTCGAGAGGAATCCGTTCCAGATCGGAATTGGTGGCTGCGAAGGCAGTTATCGGATCTATCACGGAAATTCCCGCCCCGCAGCGCACGAACTCGCATGCGGCCATGGAGAGCGACGTTTTCGTCACGATGACGCGCGAAACGCCGACACGGTCGAACACTTCGTCGATGAGATGACGAGAGCGATCGTCTTCTCCGAGGGAGATGAAGTTTTCCCCCCTGAGTTGCTCTGCCTGCAGGATATCCTGTCCGGCAAGACGATGGGAGCGAGGTAGAACCACAATAGCACGGCCGCGTACGAGAAGTTCGCTGTGTACTGCCGGGTGATCAACGGGCAGCAGGCTGATGCCCACGTCGCATTGCTGCGAAATTGCCATTTCCCCTATCTTGGGCGAACTGCGGATGCGCAGTGCGAGAGAAGCCCGGGGGCGCTCGACCTGGAAATCGGTTATCACCCGGGGCAGCAGATTGACCCCGGCGGATGGCAAGGCGGCAATGTTGAGGCTGCCGGTTGCGGTCATCCTCAGGTCCCCCGCTAGCTGTTCCAGGCGGCTGAAACTGCTGAAGAGTGCATCCACTTCCTCCAGGAAGACTCCGGCTTCTGCCGTAGGGATCAGTCGTTGGCGTTCCCGCCGGAAAAGCTGGAAGCCGACAGTTTCTTCCAATCCGGAAATCAGCTTGCTTACCGCTGGTTGTGTCAGATAGAGGACATCTGCGGCCCGAGAAATGGAGCCAGTCTCCATGACGGCCTTGAAGGCTTCGAGTTGGCGTGCGCTGATCATGAAAGACTCATGACATGCAGTTATGATCTATTGCAAATAATGAATTTGACCGAATGATCTGCTTCCGCTGTTCTTGGTTTCGCTGGTGTCAACCAGACAACACGAAGAACAGGAGGCAGAAGATGAAAAGCCTGATTGCAAGCACGGCTCTGGTGGCTGTCGCGGCGCTTGCCGCGCAGTCCGTGATGGCGCAGGAGAAGACTCTCTATCTTGGATCCTATGGAGGTTCCACGGAAACCTTGATGAAGGAAAAGATCATTCCCGATTTCGAGGAGGAGCATGGCGTAACCGTCGAGTATGTCGCCGGCAATTCGACTGAGAACCTTGCCCGGCTTCAGGCTCAGGAAGGAAACCAGGAACTCGATGTGGTGCTGCTCGATGACGGACCCATGTATCAGGCCCGCGCGCTCGGTTTTTGCGATGAGCTCACCGGCATCTCGAATCTGGACGATCTCTATGACATCGCAAAGATCGGTGACGATGCCGTAGGCATGGGGTTCGTTGCCACGGGCTTTACCTATAACACCGAGCTGTTCGAGGAGAATGGCTGGGAACCGCCCAAGAAGTGGACGGACCTGGCGGACGAGAAATATGAGGGTCGACTGGCCATTCCGCCAATCTCCAATACCTATGGCTTGCATACCCTCATCATGCTGGCCCGGGCCAACGGCGGGGGTGAGAAAGATATTGATGCCGGCTTCGATTATCTCGCGGACGAGGTTGCAGACAATGTCCTGGCGTTCGAGCCTTCCCCCGGTCGTATGTCCGAGCTTTTCCAGAGCGAGGAGATTGTACTTTCGGTCTGGGGTAGCGGGCGCGCGGTATCGCTGATCGACACGGGCTTTCCAGGCGCTTTCGCATATCCTGAGGATGGTGCGGTTGCCCTGATGATCGCGGCTTGTCCAGTGGTCGACAGCAATGTGCCGGAAGAGGCCCAGGCCTTGATTGACTATATTCTGGACCCTGATAATCAGGTTTATTTCGCCGAGACTCAGGGCTGGGGTCCGGTGAACAAGAACACGGAACTTGATGAGGAAACGGCTTCACGTGTTCCTTATGGGCCGGATCAGATCGGCAACCTGGTGGCAATTGACTGGGATACCGCCAACCAGAACCGCCATGACTGGACCCGCCGCTGGGATCGTGAAATCGAACGCTAGTCAATGGAGATGAAGTGGGTGGTACTGAATACAGTGCCACCCTCTTTTCTTTTCAGGTTTTCCGGGGACCACTCATGAGTTTTTTGAACCTGCAGGAGATTTCGAAATCCTTCGGCGGCTTTGTTGCCGTGGATCAGTTCAATCTGGAGGTCGACAAAGGAGAGTTCGTCTCGCTGCTCGGCCCCTCCGGTTGTGGCAAGACAACGACCCTGCAGATGATTGCCGGTTTCCTCGATCCGAGCCATGGACAGATCATGGTCGGCGGCGAGGATCTGACGGCAAGGCCTGCCAACCAGAGAAACATCGGTATTGTCTTCCAATCCTATGCTCTCTTCCCGCACCTCACGGCCGCCCAGAACGTTGCTTTCGGCCTGGAGATGCGCAAGGCGACCCAGGGCGAACGACAGGAAAAGATCGACCGAGCTCTCGATCTCGTCCATCTGAGTGCGTTCCGCGATCGCTATCCCAAGCAACTTTCTGGGGGGCAGCAACAGCGCGTGGCCTTGGCTCGGGCAATTGTCATCGAGCCGACGATTCTGCTTCTGGATGAGCCCATGT
Organism: Fodinicurvata fenggangensis DSM 21160; assembly: GCF_000686045.1. GTDB lineage: Bacteria > Pseudomonadota > Alphaproteobacteria > Kiloniellales > DSM-21159 > Fodinicurvata > Fodinicurvata fenggangensis. The sequence continues at coordinate 36,214 of NZ_JMLV01000011.1, read as the reverse complement.
CCAACCTTGATGCCAAGCTGCGTGAGGACATGCAGCTGGAACTGCGCTCAATCCAGGAAAAGCTGGGAATTACAACCATTCTGGTCACGCATGATCAGAATGAGGCGATGGCCTTGAGTGATCGCATCGCCGTGATGAACGAGGGACGAATCGTTCAGGTCGGAAAACCGCATGAGATCTATGAAGATCCGGCAAATGTCTTCGTTTCCAGTTTCCTTGGAAAGAATAACCTTCTGGCGGTTGAGGTCGAAGATATCTCTGGATCAAAGGCTTCAGTGCGTTTCAACGGTCAGAGTCTAACCGTGCCCTGTAGGGAAGGCGTTACCAACAAGGAAGCCTGGCTTTCCATACGCCCGGAAAAGGTTCAGTTGACCGACAAAGGAAGCGGTTTGCTGGAAGGGCAGATAAAGACCCGCGTCTTCTTTGGGAATCATTGGCTATACCAGATCGAGACCGCGTCAGGGGAATTCCTGGTCTATTCCCAGAACACAGCCGTGCCGAACACTGCACCAAGGGACGCAGTCGGTCTCAACTGGCAGGCCGATGATGCGCGGTTGCTGAATATGGATGCGTCATGAGCGGGGTGCTGCAAAGAAAAGCGGGCATACCCTATTGGCTGAGCCTACCTGGGGTCATGCTGTTCGGGGTCATGCTGTTCACGCCGCTGATCATGACCTTCATGCTGAGCTTCTATACCTTCGACTTCTATGAAGGTATCGAGCGTGCCTTCAATCTGGGCAACTATGCAGACGTTCTCTCCGATTCCTATTTCTACGAGATCTTTCTGCGCACCTTCGGCTATGGCCTCTCCACAACCGTGCTTGCCGTCCTGTTGGGCGTACCCGAAGCCTATATCCTGAACCGAATGCACTCGCGCTGGCGCGCCATATTTCTGTTGGCGATCATCGGACCGCTGCTCATCTCCGTTGTGGTGCGCACTCTTGGCTGGATGATTCTTCTCGGTAACCAAGGGCTGCTAAACCAGATCCTGATCGGGTCGGGCCTGACCTCTACACCCTTTACCTTCATCTATACGGATTTCGGCGTCATCGTAGCACTTACCCATGTGCTGATCCCGTTCATGGTGGTTTCGGTTTGGGCTGTCCTGCAACGCCTGGATCCCCAAACCGAGAATGCGGCAGTTTCCCTGGGAGCGTCCCAATTCACCGTTTTCTTCCGCGTGGTCGTGCCTCAGGCCATTCCCGGCATACTCTCGGGTTCCTTGATCGTCTTCTCGCTTGCAACCAGTGCCTTCGCTACTCCGGCCATGATCGGGGGGCGGCGCCTAAAAGTGGCTTCGACAACGATCTACGACGAGTTCCTGAACACGCTCGACTGGCCGCTTGGTGCTGCAATCGCAATGATCCTTCTGGTGGCCATCATGACCGTCATCATGAGTTACAACCGCTTGGTCGAACGACGTTATGCACAGGTGTTCCAATGAACAAGAACGGCCCGCTTGCACTCGTCTTTCACACGCTGTTCATCGTTTTCATGGTCGCTCCTCTGGCCGTGGTTGTTTGGGTGGCCTTCACACCCTTGGGCTATCTGCAGGTTCCGACCACGCAGTGGTCCCTGCGCTGGTTCTACGCGATCTTCGAAAATGAGGGGTTCATCGAAAGCTTCTGGTTGAGCCTGGCGCTCGGTATCGCTTCGGCAAGCTTAGCGCTTGCCTGCGCCGTGCCGGCAGCCCTCGCGCTTGCACGCTATTCCTTCAAGGCACGCGGCTTTCTTGTCGGACTGTTCCTGTCACCACTGGTGATTCCCAGCGTGGTGCTGGGCATTGCCTTCCTGCGCTTCCTTACACAGCTCAATATCACGGGGACCTTCTTTGGCATGGCGTTGTGTCACGCGGTCTTCGTCATGCCCTTCGTTCTGCGCCTGGCACTTGCATCCATTACCGGTATGGACCGCAGCGCCGAACAGGCCGCGGTGTCCCTTGGTGCCACTCACGGCACCACCTTTCGCCGGGTCACCCTGCCTATGATTCTGCCAGGGCTAGTAGGCGGCTGGGTTCTTGCCTTCATTACCAGTTTCGATGAGTTAACCGTGACCATCTTCATTTCCTCGCCCAGCACCACCACGTTGCCGGTTCGCCTATTCAACCATATTACCCAGACCACGACGCCGATCGTGGCCTCCATTTCAGCCGTAATCATCTTCCTTTCGGTTGCAGCCATCCTGATATTGGACCGACTCTATGGCCTTGATCGTTTGTTGGTGGGCAGCAAGCGATGAGGTCCCAGAAAAACTACGATGCTATCGTCGTGGGTGGTGGCCTTGTCGGCTCGGCTATTGCCTACGGTCTGTCCCGTCAGAACCTTTCAGTTGCCTTGCTGGATGAAGGTGATCTTGCCTTTCGTGCCTCTCGCGGGAACTTCGGCCTCGTCTGGGTCCAGAGTAAGGGCGACGGTATGCCTCAGTATGCGCAATGGACTCGCAGATCGGCCGATCTCTGGCCGGAATTTGCCGAGGAGCTGAATGGTGTACTCGGCCTGGACATTGGTTATCGCAAGCCTGGCGGATTGGCCTTCTGCATGTCGGACCAGGAGTTCGAGGATAAGCAGACCATGCTCGAACGCATGCGACAGACCGTGCCGGGGGGGTACGACTTCCAGATGATTGGGCGCAACCGCTTGAAGGAAATGCTGCCCGAGATTGGCGGCAAGGTGGTGGGGGCCAGCTATTGTCCGCACGACGGACACGTCAATCCACTCTATCTTTTGCGCGCGTTGCACAAGGCCATTCAAGGCCAAGTGGATTACAGCCCGAATACGACCATCAACCGCATCGAGCGACATGAAAATATCTTCACTGCCGAAACGGTCGAGGGGCCGGTACGGGCTCCGAAGCTCGTTCTTGCCGCCGGACTGGGCAATCGCGAGTTGGCGCCGCAGGTGGGCTTGCAGGTCCCCGTATCTCCCCTGCGTGGCCAGATTCTCATAACCGAACGCCTTAAACACTTCCTGGACATGCCGACAATATATGTTCGGCAAGTCGAGGAAGGTGGTGTCATGATGGGCGATAGTCACGAGGATGTCGGTTTCGACACTTCGACCACCGTGGATATCTCGCGCAGCATTGCGCAGCGCGCAATCAGCTACTTCCCGAAACTGGCCGATGCGAATCTGGTGCGCACCTGGGGCGCACTGCGCGTCATGACCCCCGACGGCCATCCAATCTATGACCAATCCGATAGCCATCCGGGCGCCTATGTCGCCACCTGCCACAGCGGCGTGACACTGGCGGCTGTCCACGCCCGTGACCTGGCCACTGCCATCGCCCGTGACAGTCTGCCCGACGAGGTCGGAAAATTCACTGCGGAGAGATTCAATGTTTAGGAGGCTATCTGATCCTGAGAAGAAGGTGCGCATGACCTTCGAAGGACAGGACATTACGGCGCAGGAAGGAGAAAGCGTTGCTGCGGCTCTTCTGGCGGCCGGAATCACCCATCTTCGCCAAACCCCGGTGAGCGGACATCCGCGCGCACCCTACTGCATGATGGGGGCCTGTTTCGATTGCCTGGTCAATATCGATGGGGTTAGCAACCTGCAGGCCTGTGTAACGCCAGTGCGCGAAGGCATGAGCGTCCATAGTCAGGTCGCCGAAAAGGATTTGCTGCATGAAGACGGTTGATCTGGCGATCGTCGGCGCCGGCCCGGCAGGTATGGTGGCCGCAAGCGAGGCACGAGGCCACGGCCTGAGCGTGGCTGTTCTGGATGAACAAGAGGCACCAGGTGGGCAAATCTATCGAGCGGTGGAAGCCGTTGCGGCGCAGGCGCCGGAGAGGCTCGCCTTGCTTGGAGAGGATTATGCACACGGACGGCGTCTTGCGGAAAACTTCAGGGTGAGCGGTGCCGAGCATATAGACCGGGCGCTTGTCTGGCAGCTGGAACCCAACGGCCTTTGGTACCTTCGGGACGAGGTCTGCCATGAATTGAAGGCGAACCGAATTCTTTTGGCCAGCGGGGCCATCGAACGCCCGGTTCCCATTCCTGGATGGACCCGGCCGGGGGTCATGACAGCAGGCGGCGTGCAGATCCTGCTGAAATCCTCAGGTGTCGTTCCGGATGGTCGCGTGGTGCTCGCCGGAAACGGGCCGCTGCTCTATCTTCTTGCAGCCCAGTTGCTTGCCGCGGGCTGCCGGATCGGAGCCCTGGTCGAGACTGTACCGTATGCACGCTACCTGGAGGCTGTCCCGCACCTGCCAGCGGCGCTGGGCAGCGGATATCTCTCCAAGGGGGTGCGACTTCTCCGTCACCTGCGCTCAAGCGGCACTCGCATCTATCGCAATGCCCGGGATCTACGCGTTGAGGGCGAGCAGCACGCCGAGGCGCTCTGCTTCCATGCAGGGGGGCATGAAGTACGCCTGGATAGTGACTTGATCGTCCTTCATGAAGGGGTGATTCCCAACCAACAGCTGACGCGTGCCTTGGGATGCGTTCACCGCTGGGACGACGGGCAGAAATGCTTCCGCCCGGAGACGGACGAATGGGGCAATACATCTGTGGAGGACGTCCTGACGGTAGGGGACGGAGCAGGGATCGGTGGGGCGCTGGCGGCAGAGCATGCCGGGCGTTTGGCGGCTCTGGAGGTTGCCAGGTCGCTGGGATATCTCCAGACGCGCGAACGTGATCGCCTGTCGACCAGTTCACGACGGCAGTTGAACAAGCTGCTTCAAGGTCGGCGTTTTCTCGAAGTACTCTATGCTCCGCCTGAAGAACGCCAGAGCCCGCCGGATGAAACACTGGTCTGTCGTTGCGAGGAAGTTACGGCGGGCCAGGTGCGCACGGCGGTGCGTACCGGCTGTACCGGACCCAATCAGGTAAAGGCCTTCACGCGCTGTGGTATGGGACCCTGTCAGGGCCGGATGTGCGGCAACACAGTGAGCGCCATTGTCGCCGAGACACAGGGAATCACGATGGAGGAATGCGGCTACTATCGCATCCGACCACCGATCAAACCGATTCCCCTGGCAGCCTTGGCTGCCGCAGAAGTCGACTGTGAACTGGATGACGTTGCCCAATGACCGGCAAACCGGCTTCAGGAACAACTGACTTGGCCGTGATCGGGGGTGGCCTGCATGGTTGCTCCCTTGCGCTGCAGGCAGCTCTGAAGGGGCTTTCGGTGGTCGTCCTGGAAAAGGACAGCATTGCCCGGCATGCATCTGGTGTGAATGCGGGCGGTGTGCGCAGGTTGGGCCGGCATCCCGCAGAGATTCCCCTCTCACTCGCCTCAATGCGGATGTGGCATGAGATAGAGGAACTGGTCCATGACGATTGCGGTTTCCAGGTTTCAGGCCAGGTCAAGGTGGCCGAAACCGAGGGAGAAATGGGGAATCTGCGGTTGCGTGCGGAACAGCTGCGTAGCCAGGGGTATGAGCACGAGGTCCTCTTGGATGGGGAGGAACTCTACAGGCTTCTGCCGGCGCTGAAGCGTGGTTGTCCAGGAGGGTTGGCCTGCCTGGATGATGGTTTCGCCGAGCCCTATAGGACGACACAGGCTTTCCGGCGCAGGGCAGAAGCCCTGGGAGTTCGTTTTCTGGAAAAGACACGCGTTCTATCCCTTGAGGCACGTTGCTCTGGATGTCGGTTGAGCACCAGTTCCGGAGAGCTTGAGGCTGGAGTGGTGGCCAACTGTGCCGGAGCCTGGGCAGCGAGGATCTGCGAACAACTCGGAGAGCCCGTGCCGCTCGAACCTATTGCTCCCATGATGACAGTCACGCAGCGCTTACCCTTCTTCGTGAAACCCGTGGTGGGGACAACCGGGCGGCTACTATCCTTCAAGCAGATGCCGAACGGAACCGTTCTGATCGGCGGTGGGCATCGTGGCCGAGCCGAACCGCAGCACAACGGCACAGCTCTCGATTTCAGGCGCCTCATTCGGAATGTGCAGATCGCAGCCGATCTTTTCCCGTCTGTTCGCGGGGCTCGGATCATTCGCTGCTGGGCGGGCATCGAAGCACGCATGCCGGACGATATTCCAGTGATCTCGCGCAGCAGTACGGCGTCCAATGTTCTCCATGCCTTCGGCTTTTCGGCTCACGGTTTCCAGTTAGGACCCGTTGTGGGGCGCTTGATGAGCGAATTGATCGTCTCCGGCGAAAGCAGCCTTTCCTTGAAACCCTTCTCGATCACCCGCTTCCAACGGGATCGTCCGGCAGCAACCTCGTAGGTTCCTGCCTTTGCTCAAACCAAATCTAACAAGAGGACAAGAATGATACAGAGAAACGAGAAAACGCCCATCATGCACCGCACGGTCGAGCATAACGGTGTCATCCATTTCGGTGGAGTGGTTGCGGGAGATCGGTCGGGGTCCATGAAGGAACAGACCCAGCAGATCACGGCCCGTCTCGACGAGTTGCTGCGGAATGCAGGTTCGGACAAGTCCCAGGTGCTCTCGGCGATGCTCTACATTACAGATATGTCCAAGAAGGACGAGATGAATGAGGCCTGGACGGCATGGATCAACGATGAAGATCTTCCGGCTAGGGCCACCATTGGAGTGGCCGATCTCGGACCCGACACATTGATCGAGGTCGTCATCACTGCGGCCAAGGCTTAATTTGAGCAGACAGGGTCACGCCTAGTATTGACCGTCACTTAATACGGGATTTTGGCATGGCTGAGCCGGAAGAAACCATCGTTGTCGGGGCAGGGGTCGTCGGAGCGGCCTGTGCCCTCCAATTGCAGCGGGAGGGACAGCAGGTTCGCCTGATCGACCGTGATCCGCCTGGATCCGGGACGTCTTCGGGCAACGCGGGGTCGATCAGCAATGGCTCGGTCGTTCCCATGGCCATACCCGGCATGTTGCGGCAGGTTCCCGCGTGGCTGCTGGATCCGCAGGGGCCGTTGTCTGTGCGCTGGTCCTATCTGCCGAAGGCTTTTCCCTGGCTGGTTCAGTGGCTGCAGGCGGCGCGGCGGGATCGGGCCGAGCGCTATTCCGTGGCTCTCGCGCAACTCACCCTCGATGCTGTGGAGCATTGGCAGGGGCTGCTTGAGCCTGCCCAGCGTGACCGGCTGATTCACCAGAAGGGCCAACTTTTGGTGTCCCGAACGCGAGAGCCTGGGGCACCGGAGCTTTTTGCCCAGGTGCTGAGAGAAGCCAGGGGCGTGGTGACGGAGGCTGTAGACGACGATGAACTGCGCCAACTTGAACCCAACCTGTCGCGCGACTACAGGCGAGGATTGCTCATTCCTGACAGTGGCCATACGACGAACCCCAGGGCCCTGACGGAGGCCTTGGTGGATCTCTTGTTGGCCGCGGGCGGGCAGTTCACGCGCGCCGAGGTGCTGGAGATCGAAAGAAGCGGTGGCCAGGCCCAGGCCGTTGTAACGGCCGGCGGGCGCCTGCCCGCCCGAAATGTCGTCGTGGCTGGCGGCGCGTTCAGCCTGGAGCTTGCAAGGCCCCTGGGAGACAAGGTCCCTCTGGAGACGGAACGCGGCTATCACTGCATGCTGCTGCAGCCCGAGCTGACCCTCAATCGCCCGACCTCGGACATGGAACGCAAGTACTTCGCCACCTCGATGGAGGAGGGCCTGCGCGTGGCGGGTACGGTGGAAATTGCCGGCCTCGAGGCCCCGCCCGATTACAGTCGCGCACGCCGCCTGTTGCAGCAAGCTAAGAAGATGCTGCCGGCCCTCGATACCCGGGAACACAAGTTCTGGATCGGCTATCGCCCATCAATACCCGACAGCCTGCCGGTGATCGATCGCTCTCGGAACCTGGGGAATGTCTGGTATGCCTTTGGTCACGGTCATCTCGGCCTGACCATGGCCCCGGCCACGGCGCGGCGCATGGCTCGGTTGCTGCGTGCACCCGCTGGCCGTTTGGAGGAGAATGCTTTTCGAATCGATCGCTTCTGACCACAGGGAAAGAAGCGCGAAGGGTGTACGAAGTTCAGGAAAGGAGCAGACATGAGCCAGGAGAAAGTGGCCGTGGTGACGGCAGGCGGCAGCGGCATGGGCGCAGCGGCGGCGCGACAGCTGGCCGCCGATGGGTTTCAGGTTGCCATCCTCTCGTCCTCCGGCAAGGGAGAAGCGCTGGCAGAAGAGCTGGGCGGCATCGGGGTTACCGGCTCGAACCAGTCGAATGCGGATCTGCGGACTCTCGTGGACCAGACCATGGAGCGCTGGGGGCGCATCGACGTATTGGTCAACAGCGCCGGCCACGGTCCGAAAGGCCCAGTGCTGGAGTTGAGCGACGAGGATTGGCACAGCGGCCTGGATGTCTATCTGTTGAACGTCATCCGTCCGACGCGCCTGGTAACGCCCATCATGCAGAAGCAGAAGGCGGGCGTGATCATCAACATCTCGACCTTCGCCGCCTTCGAGCCGGATCCGCTGTTCCCGACCTCCGGCGTCTTTCGTGCGGGTCTGGCGGCCTTCACCAAGCTGTTCGCCGACAAGTACGCCGCCGAGAACCTGCGCATGAACAATGTCCTGCCAGGCTTCATCGACAGCCTCCCCGAGAAGGAGGAACGCCGCGCGCGCATCCCCATGGAGCGTTACGGAAGCAGTGAGGAGGTGGCGTCCACGATTTCTTTCCTGGCCTCACCTGGGGCCGGCTATATCACAGGCCAGAACCTGCGGATCGACGGCGGACTGACCCGGTCCGTGAGAGGGGTTCGTCAGGTCCGTCGATATCTTTGAGGGCTCATGCCGGTCCAGTTTCTGAAGGCACGCGAAAAGGCAGACAGTTCCGAATATCCCAGGCAGTGTGCCACTTCCGTGAGAGGCATATTGGAGTCTTCCATGTAGTGAAGCGCCAGTTCCTTGCGCGCTGCATTTACAAGGTCCTGGAAGGTGAGACCGTGCTCGCGCAGTTGCTTCTGGAAGGTGTGATCCGGCATGCCGAATATTCGTGCCATCTCCGAGATCGTGGGTGGCAAGTCCCCGAGGTGCAGCTTGATCTGGTTGCGCACGATCGTAGCAAAACTCTCTGGACTTCTGCGCAATTCGCAGCGTGATTTCAGGAATGGCTCGATGACCGAGAACAGGTAGGGGTCCTGGCTCGGCATTCGGGAATCCAGGTCTCGTCTCCGGAAGGCAAAGGCATTGGTTCGCCGTCCGAAGCGAACCGGTGCCGCAAAGAGCTTCTCGTGTTCGTAGGACGCATCTGGCGTTTCATGCTCGAAGCGAACCTCGAGCGGGGCCCATTCCGGGCCGAGGGCATGACGGAAAATATTCAGAAACATGCCCATTGAGAGTTCGGCATCCTGCCGGCGGTCCTCAATGCAGGGGTCGAAAATCCGATAGCTCAGCCACAAGATGTCGCTGTCTTGCAGCAATCCGAAACTCGATTGGCCCTGATGGGCAGGGAAATACACCTCCATGCTGCGCAACGCCGTCGAGAGCGTGGGGGAGCTGATCGCAGCATAGCCGATTGCGCCCAGGTGATGGGGTTTGAACTTGCCACCGAAGTGCAGTCCGAAGTTGGAGTTGCCTGTTTGTTTCGCGGCTTCTTCGAACAGATTGCAGAACTGCGCCAGGGGCAATTCATTGTAAGGGTTGGAGAAGTCCTGTTCGTTCAGATTGACGTTCCCCAGGATGCTGTCCGGATCGCCACTGTTTTTTTGAATAAGATCCACTACGCCGGTTGCCGCAGATGCGAGAACCGTGGAAGGTGCCTGAACGGCGTCCTGTTGCGTAGCGTGTCCCATCACACCCCTTGAATCTCCAATAGCAGGATTTTCGGTGTCGAGATGGCAATTATGCATGCAAAAGGCTGCTGTGGGCAGCCTGAAACTCTCAATCGAAAAAGTGTTAAATTTTGGTGCGTCGATGTCAAGCGTGCCCTGTGCCGCATTGTACCCTGAAAGAAAAATTTGTGGGGAGCTTCACAATTTCGAAATTCAGGGAGACCAAAATGAAGTTGACCAGAAGAGCCTTTTCCAAGGGTGTTGCCGGGGCTGCCGGGCTTGCTGCATTGGGACCGATGGGAAAGCTCCATGCAGCGCGTAACGATGAGATGAATATTCTCTGCTGGGAAGGCTATAACACCGACCAGGTGCTCGGGCCCTTCCGAGAGGCGCATCCTGATGCCACCATCCGCGCCGAGAGTGGCACCTCGGATCCGGACATGATCAACAAGTTGCGTGCGGGTGAGATCAATGTCTGGGACCTGATCAATGTCAATCAGCCTTGGGCCCGCGAACAGCTTTATCCCGAAGATCTGATCCGTCCGCTCAACAAGGACCGGTTCATGCCGTACTTCGACAGCATGCTTCCGGAGTTCAAAGAGCCGGAGCCCTATCCCTTGGCATTCGCAGAAAATGGGGACCTGATCGGGATTCCCCAGCGTTTCGGACCATTCTCCTTCGTTGTGAATACCGACAAGATCAGCCAGGAAACAGCCGAGCAGGAAGGCTGGAACCTGTTCCTGGATCCGGACATGCAGGATCGCTATGGGGTCCTGGCATATGATAACTGGAACATCATTCATATGTGCATGACGGCAGGCCTAAATCCCTTCGAGCCGTTGAACGAAGACGAACAAAAGGCATTCGAAGAGACAGCCGCCAAGATCTTCGGTGGGGCGCGCATGCTGAGTGGCGACCTGGTTGCCATGAACCAAGCCCTCATCAACGGGGAAATCGACGCCTATTTCACCGGAGGCACCTATACCGCGTCTCCGGCCCGCTATGACGGTGCAACTCAGGTGCGGGCAATCACCCCCGCGTCAGGGCCCGTTGACGGCAAGGGCGGGGTTGTCTGGGTCGAGTTGACCTCTGCGGTGAACAATCCGGACCCCTCGGAACTTGCCGAGGAATTTCTCGAGTTCATCATGCAGCCCGAGATTGCCAAGGAGGTCGCCTTCTCCGAAGGGACCTATAATCCGGTCACGAACATGGGGGATCCTGCAGTCATGGACCTGTTCGACGACACGGAGCTGGACGCCATTCAGTGGAATACACTGGAAGAAGAAATGGAACGTTCAGTCGAGTACGGCGTGGTGGCGTCATATGACGAACTGAGCAGCCTCTACAGTGCCGCAAAACGCGGGTGATCCGCGATTTGATCACTGATCCCCGGCGCGCCCATGGGCGCGCCGGGGTCTGCTTAACACGTTCGTGCAAGAGGTGCGTCCGATCATGGCTGCGGAACCTGTCCTGCGTCTCAAGAATATAGTCAAAAAGTTTGGCGCTTTCGTAGCGCTTCACGGTATCAACCTGGATATCCGCGACGGCGAGTTCCTGACCATCGTGGGCCCCTCGGGCAGTGGCAAGACCACCTTGATTCGCCTTCTCGTCGGCATGGATTCGCCCAGCGAAGGTGAGATTTGGCTGAATAACTCGCGCATAGACAAGGTTCCGGCCAACAAGCGCCCGACCTGCATGGTATTTCAGTCACTGGCCCTGTTTCCCCACAGGACCGTGGGCCAGAATATAGAGTTTCCATTGAAAATTCGCGGGGTCGGTGCAGCGGAAAGAACGGCGCGCGCCCGGGAGCTTCTCGAACTCCTGAGGCTGCCCCCTCATTACCAAGAGAAGCGAATTACAGAGTGCTCCGGCGGTGAGAAGCAGCGGGTCGCATTGGCTCGTGCCCTGGCCTTTGATCCGGAAATCCTGTTCTTCGACGAGCCCTTGTCGGCGCTGGATTACCGCCTGCGCAAGACACTCGAGAAAGAACTTAAGGATCTTCATGCCCGCACCGGAAAGACCTTTGTCTACATAACCCACAGCCTGGAAGAGGCGATGGTGATGTCGGACCGGATTGCCATCATGCGTGAAGGCAAGCTGGAGCAGTTGGCCGACGCCGATGGGATCTATACCCGGCCGGTCAGTCGTTTCGTCGCCGAGTTCATGGGTGAGGTGAACCTGTTTGACGTCGAGGGGACGGCCCAGGGCGGATTGCATGGCCGCGGTGTCGAGGTGCACGTCAATGGCCAGATGGAGGATATCGGGATCTCCCTGGGGCAGGGGGAGCGCGGCACGCTCATGGTGCGGCCGGAATTCGTGCGCATCCTGGAATCCTCGGGCACCAGCGATTTCATCGTTCGCGGCATCCTGCGCGCTGAATATGCGCTCGGCTCGCGCATACAGTACGAGGTCGAGGCCGCGGACGGCTCACGCCTCAGCGTCGAGAAGCTTCGAGAGGACCGCTATCAAGGCGCGATCGGAGACGAGCTCGTGCTCGGCTGGGATCTGGATTCCACGCATTTGATACGAGAAGACTGATGGAGGGGCTGGACAGAAAACTCGGCGTCTTCAGCGCGCTGCCAATCTTCATCGTGCTGGCCATTACGTTCCTGGCTCCACTTTTCGTGGTGGCCGCCTTTTCCATCATGCCTGCGAAGGTCTTCAGTCTGGCCAACGTGCCGGACTTTTCCGCCTACGCCACCTTCCTGCAGCAGGGTTACTGGAAGTCCCTGGCCTGGTCTCTCGGCATGGCCTTCGCGTCGACGCTTCTGCTGTTCATTGTATGCTGGCCCCTGGCCTATGGCATGGCAAAGGTCTTCGGAAAATTCACGCTGGTGGTCACCATCGCTGTGGTGGTCAGCCTTTTCGTGTCCGAGAACATCCGCCTTTTCGGTTGGGTTCTGACCCTGATGAAAGGCGGACTCATCGCGGGGTATCTGGAGGCCTGGTTCGGCGTGGAAATGGAGAGCCCTCTCTATACCGTCCCGATCATCGTCTTCGGCCTCGTCTACGTGTACTTCCCCTTCATGCTGTTCCCGCTGGCACAAGGCATTGCCATGGTGCCCGACGATGCCCGGCAGGCAGCCGCCGATCTTGGCGCCTCGCGCTGGCGTATTCTCTGGGAGATCGATCTTCCCCTGGCTGCGCCAGGCATTGTTGTCGGTTCGCTCCTGAGTTTCGTTCTGGCCGCCGGTGCCTTGGCGGAATCCAAGCTTCTGGGTGGCCAGGCGGTTATCGTTTTCGCGGACGAGATCGAGACGGCCTTTACCTATGGACAGAACTGGCCCCTTGGCTCGGCACTTTCGATGGTTCTGATCCTGATTGTTGGCAGCCTGGCCATCGTTGGCGTCTCCAAGATCGATCTCGATGCCATCATGGGGAGGAAGCGCTGATGGAAACCGGGCGCACAACCCGCATTGTCCTGTATGCCTATGGGGTGCTGGCCATCTGCTTTCTCTACCTGCCGCTGGTGTCGGTCGGGTTCGCCTCTGTATCTCAGGCACGCTACCTGAGTTTCCCCATTCGCCGTTACACGATCGAATGGTATGGGGAAGCGCTTGACAGCCATACCGTTTCAAGTCTGCTGACCACGTCATTTACCATTGCGGTCATCGTGACGGTGATTTCCCTGGTTGTCGGCTTCTTCGGAGCCTTGGCCTTTGCACGCTATCAGTGGCGTTATCGCAATCTCTTCCAGAAATTCATTCTTCTGCCGATCTTTTTTCCCCAAGCCGTTCTCGGGTTGGCGCTGCTGATCTGGTTCAATTCAGTTGGCATCATTCCAAGCTGGAAGACCGCCATCGTGGCGCACCTCGTCTGGATTTCACCAATCACCACGCTGATCATAGCGATCCGGGCCTACGCCTTTGACGCCTCGCTCGAGGAGGCGGCCCGCGACATGGGGGCATCGACCTGGACGGTCCTCAAGGAAGTCACATTCCCGCTGTTGCTGCCGGGCGTGGTTGCCGCGGGTCTTTTTGCCTTCCTTCTGAGCTGGGGGAATTTCCCACTGTCGCTGTTCACCACCGGGGTGGACTCGACGCTGCCGGAATGGCTCTACGCAAAGATGGTTTCAGGCTATTCGCCCCTGGTCCCGACCCTAGGGATGCTGTCCGTCCTTGCCTCTTTGGCCATTCTTTTCGCGGCCTTCCTCGTCCTTATTCTGGCGAAGAGCTTCAAGCAGGCCAGGGGGACAGAGTGACGACACACAAACACCAATCAGAACAGGGAGAATCGCAATGCTGACACCAATCAAGGATCGCAGCGTCATCGTTACCGGCGGTTCCAAGGGAATCGGTCGCGGGATCGCCACCGTCTTTGCACGCCAGGGCGCAAAGGTCATGATTGCAGCGCGCGGAGAAGAGGCTGCAAAGTCGACCGTTGAGGAATTAAGCCGTGAGGGCTGTAGTGTAGACTGGGTAAAGTGCGATGTCTCGGATTGGGATTCCGTGCAGAAGATGGTCGCGCATACCGCCAAGACTTTCGGAAGCGTTGACATACTCTGCGCCAATGCGGGCGTATTTCCCCAGACCAAGATGGTCGACATGGATCCCTCGGAATGGGACCAGGTCCTGGCCACCAACCTGCGAAGCGCCTTTCTGTGCGTGAAGGCCTGTATTCCGCATTTCGAGAAGAACGGCAAGGGCCGGGTTGTCCTGACGTCCTCGATCACCGGCCCGGTGACCGGCTTTCCGGGATGGGCTCACTATGGAGCTTCCAAGGCAGGGCAACTGGGCTTCCTGAAAACGGCCGCGATGGAGCTTTCCCGCTACAACACGACGATCAATGCCGTGATGCCGGGCAATATCTACACCGAAGGCCTGCAGGATCTCGGTCAGGAATACCTCGATACCATGGCCGCCTCCATTCCCCTAAAACGGCTGGGGGCCGTTGAGGATATCGGCAATGCAGCGCTGTTCTTCGCCTCCGATGAAGCCGGCTACGTCACCGGCCAGCAGGTTGTCGTGGATGGCGGTCAGATCCTGCCAGAGTCACTTGAAGCCCTGGAAGAAATCTGATCCCAACATTGCACAATAAATGGGAGGAAAGGCATGGTGGAAAGCGGAGTGCCGCATGACGTCCTGTTGAGCCGGCTGCATCAACTGGCAGACCAGTCCCTGCAGCTCTGGGGAATTCCGGACAATGCAACAGCCCGGCTCATCAACGTTTCCGAGAATACCACGTATCTCGTGGAAGCGCCTGACGGCTCCAGGTCCGTCCTGCGTATTCATCGGGAAAACTATCACAGCAAGCGCGCCATTCAGTGTGAGTTGGCCTGGATGCAGGCCCTGAGCGAGGACAACTGTGTCGTCACACCCGCGGTCATTCCCGGCCAGGATGGAGAAGCCGTACAGACAGCCAGAAGCGAGGATCTGGAAAATCCCCGTCATATGGTGATGTTCGAGTTCGTTCCCGGCGAGCAACCCGATGAAAACCATGATCTCGTCACCTCCTTCGAGGAACTGGGCGAGATGGCGGCGCGTACGCACGAGCATTCGATCCGCTGGCAGCGTCCCCAACCCTTCGAGCGGTTGGTATGGAATCTCGACGCCTTTTACGGTGCCGATGCCACCTGGGGGAATTGGAGAGAGGGGCCAAACCTCACCGAAGGCGCCCACGAGGTGCTGGAGCGCGTGGAGGCTACGGTCAAACGCAGGATTCAGGCCTTCGGGGATGGGCCCCAGCAATACGGCCTGATCCATGCCGACATGCGCCTGGCCAACCTTCTGGTCGATAGGGGAACCACACGCCTGATCGATTTCGACGACTGCGGCATGGGCTGGTTCCTCTATGACTTCGCCGCCGGCATCAGCTTTATCGAGGATCGTCCGGAAATTCCCGACATGCGCAAGGCGTGGGTGGCCGGCTATCGCAAGGTCAGAAACCTGTCGGAGGAAGAGGAACGGGAGATCGACAGCTTCATCATGCTGCGCCGCATGGCACTGCTGGCCTGGATCGCCTCCCATATCGATGTGCCGGAGGCGCAGGAGTTGGCGCCTGATTTCGCGCGGGTCTCGGCCGAATTGGGAGAGGCCTACCTATCACTGAGGGGATAGACGTTGTCAATTCAGGATAAGCCGCTGTCAAGCGTGAGCATCCGCTGCCGGATAGCCTGCTATCCAGCAGCCAAGAGGATGAAACCGTGAGCCAGGAAAAGCTCGAATTTCTGCAACGCTCCAAGGAGTTTTGGAATCCTGCGAAGACGCAGGATTGGCAGGACATGGGCGTCGATCTCGTGATCGACAAGCGTGAAGGCTATTACCTCTACGACATGGATGGGCAACGGCTGATCGACCTGCACTTGAACGGTGGCACCTATAATCTGGGCCACCGCAATCCGGAACTGGTCGAGGTTCTGAAAAGTGCGACCGAGCGTTTCGACATGGGCAATCACCACTTCCCGGCGCTGGCCCGGACCGCCCTGGCCGAGGCGCTGGCTGCCTGTGCGCCCGCGCCAACCATGAGGTATACGGCCTATGGCTCCGGTGGTGGCGAGGCAATCGATATCGCACTGAAAACCGCGCGCCACGCCATGAAGAAGCGCAAGATCGTCTCCATCATCAAGGCCTATCACGGCCACACCGGCCTGGCGCTGAAGACGGGCGACGAGCGCTTCTCCAAGCTGTTCCTGTCCGAGGATACCCAAGACGAATTTATCCAGGTGCCCTTCAACGACCTGAACGCCATGGAGGATGCGCTGAAGAAGCGCGATGTGGCTGCGGTTATCATGGAAACCATTCCGGCGACCTATGGCTTTCCCATGCCGGAAGAAGGGTACCTGCCCGGGGTGAAGAAGCTCTGTGAGCGTTACGATGCACTCTACATCGCCGATGAGGTCCAGACCGGCCTGATGCGCACCGGCGAGATGTGGGGCTGTACCCGCTACGGTATCGAGCCCGACATCATGGTGACCGGCAAGGGCATTGGCGGCGGTCTCTATCCCATCGGCTGCACGCTGATATCCGAGCACTGCGCCGGCTGGCTGCACGAGGACGGCTTTGGCCATATCTCGACCGGGGGTGGCGCGGAGCTTGGCTGTGTGGTCTCCATGAAGGTGCTGGAGATGGTTCAGCGCCCCGAGGTTCGGGCCACGGTCGGACTGATCTCAGACTTCATGCGGGCTGGGCTTGAACGGATCATGGAGGAGTACCCGGATTTCTTCATCGGAATCCGCCAGCATGGCCTGGTCATGGGGTTGGAGTTCAACCACGAACAGGGCGCCAAGCCCGTCATGAAGCATCTCTATGAGAACGGCGTGTGGGCCATATTCTCGACGCTTGACCCGCGGGTCCTGCAGTTCAAGCCGGGACTGCTGCTCAGCCAGCCCGACTGTGAGGATGTACTGCGCCGTGTCGAGATCGGTATCGGTCTGGCACGAGACGAGGTCATGGGGCGCGGCAGCCGCCGGGGAGCGATGTAATGGAACCTGAAATCCGCTCCCTCGTCGAGATTTCCGACAGCAAGCCGGCGCTGCGCAGTCATGCGGACATCGTCCTGGCCCGGGCTCGCTGGGCGGCAAGCATCTTCCAGCGGTTCGATCGCGAGACCACCCTGCATATCGTGGAGGCCGTGGCACGCACGGCGCACCAGAATGCCGGCAAATATGCGGAATGGGCGGTGGAGGAAACCGGTTTCGGCGTGGTCGAGCACAAGAAACTGAAGAACGAACTGACTGCAATGCCTCTTGTCGATCATTACCGGGACGAGGATTTCGTCAATCCCGTCATCGATGAGGCGCGCAAGATGGTGCGCATTCCCCGACCGGCGGGAGTGATCCTGGCGTTGACTCCATCCACCAATCCGATTGCCACGGTCAATTTCAAGGTGCTGATGGCCCTGATGACACGCAATGCCGTGGTGATCAGTCCGCATCCGGCGGCACGCGCCTGCTGTGTGGATGCTGTGAATGCCATGGCCGAAGCCGCGGTCGAAGCGGGGGCGCCGGACGGATGCATTCAAGTGATCGAACAGCCCTCGATTCCCCTGATCGAGGAATTCATGGCCTCGGACAAGACCTCCGTCATTCTGGCCACCGGCGGCACGGCCATGGTGCGTTCGGCTTATTCCTCTTCCAACCCTGCCATTGGTGTGGGCCCCGGCAACGCGCCTGTCTATGTGGATCCTTCCGCAGAGATGCAGGACGCAGCCCAGCGGATCGTCGATTCCAAGAGCTTCGACAACTCGATCCTCTGCACCAACGAGAGCGTGCTGATCACCTTGCCGGAGGCCGACAAGAAACTGCGGCAGGCGCTCAAGCAAGCCGGTGCCTATCTCTGTGACGAAGAAGAGGTGGAGCGGCTGCGTCGCTACCTGTTCCATGACAGAGGGTTCAATGTTGCGGCCGTCGGCCGGGACGCCGTCTGGATAGCCCAGGAATGCGGAATCCGCGTGCCGGCCAAGACGAAGATACTGGTGGCTCCGGTGACGCAGCTCGGCGTCGAGGAACGCATGACACGCGAGAAGCTGTGTCCAGTGCTGGCCTACCATGTAGCCAAGAACCAGACGCAGGCTCTGTCCCAGGCCCGCGCCGTGCTGCGCTTGACGGGCGCGGGGCATTCAGCGGCCATTCATGCAGGCGATTCCCAAATCGTTGCCGACTATGCGCGCAGCGTGGAAGCCTATCGCGTGGTGGTGAATGCGCCCTGCAGTCAGGGTGCGGCCGGTTTCCAGACCCATCTGGCCCCCACCTTCACGATCGGCACGGGTTATTTCGGGCGCAGCTCGATCGGAGAGAACATCGGGCCGCATCACCTGATCCACTGGACACGGGTGGCGTACAATTCTGACTCCGCGGTGCCCTTCGGCGACTATCAGGCCGCCGATTTCGGGTTCGATGGACCGCTGCCGCATGCGCCCTCCGACGGGGTCCCCGGCGCCGGCCGCTCTGCCCGGCCATCAAGGCCGCTCACCTCTGCCGCGAACACGGGCTCAGGCGGTGGCGCCGGGGTTGGCATGGACAGCCGCACCCGGGAGGAACTGCGCCGTCTGATTGCCGAAGAAGTTCGTAACGTCATCAAGGGAGGTCACTGATGGCGGAACTTCGCTCCTTCATCTTCATAGATCAGCTGCAGCCGCAGACGCTTTGCTATATTTCCACCTGGATGCGCGGATCCCTGCCCCGGCGCAACATGGCTGCACAGATCATAGAGATCGCCCCCGGCCTGGATATCGAGGCGCTTACGGATGTGGCCCTCAAAGGGGCGGACGTGCGCGCAGGCATCCTGGTGGTGGAGCGGCAGTTCGGCTATCTCGAGATCCACGCCAAGTCCACGGCTGAAGTCAAGGCGAGTGCTGATGCGGTGCTGGAGGCCCTGGGTGCGAGTCCCGAGGACGCCACGCCACCGCAGATACTTGCCTCCAAGATCGTTACGCGCATCGACCACCAGCACGCCTTCCTGATCAACCGGAACAAGCTGGGATCCATGATGCTGGGCGGGGAATCGCTGTACCTACTGGAGTGCCAGCCAGCCTCCTATGCCATCATCGCCTCCAACGAAGCGGAGAAGCAGGCCAACATCAAGGTGGTGGATTATCGCATGATCGGCGCCAACGGACGGCTCTATCTTTCCGGGGACGAGGCCGAGATCCGCAATGCCAAGGACGCGGCGGAAAACGCACTGCGTTCTCTGGGCGCGCGCTAGGGGGCAAAAGCAGATGAGCAGCGATCTACGCAGTCTCATTCGTGAGGTCCTCGCCGAGGAGCTTCAGGCCATGCGCGGCGGTTCCGGCGCGCATGCAGATACCTCGCCACGCCCGCAGGTCCGCGAGGAAATGGTTTCGATCGCCAATGATGCCGATCTCAACCGGTTTGTGCTGCGCGTTCTGGAACTGGCCCGTGACGGTAAATCGGTTCAGGAAATCCGGAACGGGCGCTGGAAGTTCAGGCTTCAGCAGGTAAACGCAGCGCCTGCCACCCAAACCACGGTAGCCGGGCCTGCAGTGTCCGCAAGTTCCGCAAGCGTCGAGTTCGATCGCGGGCTGGTGAGCGAGCGACAGGTAAGTGCACTGCCTGAAGACAGTCTTGTTCGTGCGGGCAAGCGCGTGCGCTTTACCCCGCTGGCACAGGATGAATTGCGCCGCAAGCGCATCCGGGTGGAAAGGAAGAAGTCATGATTCGAGCTCGCGTGACAGGCCAGGTCTGGTCCACCAAGCGTATCGAAACCCTGCCCAACGGAGCCCTGTTGCAGGTGGAGCTTGAGAACGGATCCTCGATGGTTGCCCTGGATGTTCTGGGATGCGGCGTCGGCGAAAGCGTTTTGATCACCACCGGTTCGGTGGCGGCGGCCTATTTCACCAAGATCAAGGCGCCTGTCGACGCGCTGATTATCGGATCCATCGATGAATAGAGGAGCACGGTCGAATGAGTGTCTCCAAGAGTGAAACCCGTAAACCCGCCGGCGGGTCAAAATCACAAGCGGCGAAGTCGGGCCGGCGGGCCGAAGCCAATAACGGAGGTAGTTCCATGTCCAATGCAATCGGAATGATCGAAACGAAGGGTTACGTGGCGGCACTGGCCGCGGCGGATGCCATGGTCAAGGCGGCGAATGTCACCATCGCTTCCCGTGAGGAAGTGGGCGATGGTCTGGTGTCCGTCGTGATCCGCGGTGATGTGGGTGCGGTCAAGGCCGCCACCGAAGCCGGAGCGGAAACCGCGAATTCAGTGGGCGAACTGGTTTCCGTGCATGTGATCCCGCGTCCGCATCCGGATCTCGGCAAGCACTTCGAAGCGGCCAAGTAAGTTCAACGCCGGCTGACCTTACGCCGGCCGTCGAGGAGATCCGTATGACGGAGTTGCGCGTCTATCTGCCGATATACGACCTGCAGCCTCAGTTTGCCGCCTATCTGAGTACGCCCATGCGGGCGCGTGGGTATCCCCCTTTCGAGGGGGAGCACAGCCTGATCATCGAGGTCGCGCCTGCACTGTCGATTCACCGGATCTGCGACCTTGCGCTCAAGGCCGCTCCTGAGATGGAGCCGGGTATCCTGTTTACGGAGCGGCAGTTCGGTCTGATGGAACTGCACTCCGCCAGCAAGCAGGATCTTGGCGCAGCCGGTCAGGCGGTGCTCGATGGAATCGGTGCCAAGCCGGAGGACCAGTTGGCGCCTGTCACACTGTTCCACGACATCGTCGAGGATATCTCCGACCAGCATGCCATCATCCTGAACCGAAGCCGGGATGCCTCGATGTTGCTGCCCGGCACTTCGCTGCTGGTTTACGAAATGATGCCGGCGCTGTTTGCCTGTGTGGCTGCCAATGAGGCCGAGCGGGCTGCCCCTAATGTGATCATCAATGACGTGCAGATGATGGGTGCGTCAGGCCGGATCTTCATGTCCGGGGCGACGGCGGACCTGAAGGTCGCGCGCGAGGCCATCGGCAAGACCCTGGACGAGGTGAAGGGCAGGAAGAAGTGAGCGACTGGAAGACGGCCTTCAGATCCTTCTACTACGAGAAGGCGGATCCACCGGAGGATATCGAACTGCCCCCGGAAGAAACAGCCCTGCTGGTCATCGATATCCAGAACACATACCTCGAAACGAAGGATGATCCCGACGAAGCGCTGCGCTGGAAACCCTTTCACGATCGATTGACCGGCAAGGTCATCCCCAATACGCGCAAGCTGATCGACCTTTGCCGGGACAAGGGCGTTGAGGTGGTTTACGCGCGAATCGCCTGCCTGAAGCAGGACGGGCGCGATCGATCGCTCAGCCAGAAGAAGCCGGGCTTCAACTACCTGCTGATGCCCATGGACCGGGAAGACAGCCTGATCGTTCCCGAGCTGGCGCCCGAGGATGACGATATCGTCGTGCTGAAGACCACCGACAGCGCGCTTACAGGGACAAACCTGCGGTTGATCCTGCACAACATGGGCATCCGCCATGTCATTGCCGCCGGCCTGTTCACCGACCAGTGCGTCAGTTCCACGGTGCGCAGCTTGGCCGACGAGAGTTTCGATGTGGTGGTGGTCGAGGATTGCTGCGCCGCTGCCACCGATGAGTTGCACCGGAACGAACTGACCACCATCAACATGATCTATTGCCATGTGGTACAGCTGGAGGACATTCCCGGGTTTCTCGGCAGCTGAGCAACGCCCCGACCGGGTTGGCAAGGACGGGCAGACATGACCGACACTCCTTCTTTCCAGGCCAACAGGTGGCGTCGTTTCGACGACTGGGACGCACGCGCCCTCCGGCTCGACAAGTTTGCCGTCGAGGATCCGGAGAACGGATTTTCGGCCTTCAAGGGAGCAGCCGATCCAACGCCGTCACTGGAGATTGCCGGTGGGCGCGTCGAGGTCATGGACGGCATTCCCGCAACCGACTTCGACATGATCGACAGCTTTGTCGCAGCCTATCATCTGGAGCCGGAGGTTGCGGCCGAAGCCATGGCCATGCCCTCGCAGACGCTGGCGCGGATGCTGGTCGACATGAACGTGCGACGCGAAGAGCTGACCCGACTGGCACGTGGTCTGACACCGGCCAAGCTGGCGGACGTGGTGGCGCAGCTCAACGCGATGGAACTGGCCTTTGCCTATTCGAAAATGCGCGCGCGCTCCACGCCTGGCAACCAGGCCCATGTGACGAATGCCAAGGACGATCCCCTGCAATTGGCGGCCGACGCCGCCGTTGCCGTGGCGCTGGGATTCGACGAGATCGAGACCACCATGCGTGTGGCGCAGAATTCCTGGGCCAATGCGCTGGCCTGCTGTATCGGCTCGGCGGTTGGCCAGGCGGGAACATTGTTCCAGTGCTCGAGCGAGGAAGCCGAGGAACTGCAGATCGGCATGGCGGGGTTTACCTCCTATGCCGAAACCGTTTCCGTCTACGGCACGGAAAGCGCCTTCGTGGATGGTGATGACACGCCCTGGTCCAAGGCCTGGCTGGCGGCGGCCTATGCGTCCCGCGGAATCAAGATGCGTTGTACCTCGGGCGCCGCGGCAGAACTGCTGATGGGCTTCCATGAAGCGAAATCGCTGCTCTACCTGGAGGCCCGCTGTCTCTGCCTGCAGCGCGGCATGGGCGCCCAGGGAACCCAGAATGGCGGTATCGACGGTGCGCCGCTGGCAGGCTCGATGCCCGGAGGGGTGCGCGAACTGCTGGCCGAGAACCTGTTGGCTGTCTGGCTGGACCTGGAATGTGCCTCGGGAAACGATGCCCGGCACTCGGAATCGGACATGCGGGTCGGGGCCAAGATCCTGCCCTATCTGATTGCGGGCTCGGACCTGATCTGCTCCGGCTTCGGCAGCATCCTGAAGTATGACAATTCCTTCAATCCCTCTTCCTTCAATGGCGAGGAACTGGAGGAGTTCCTGGTGTTGCAGCGCGACTTCGAAGCCGATGGCGGCCTGCGCACCATCGACGGCAGCTCGGCGCTGGCTCTGCGTCGTCAGGCGATCGATGCCTTGTCCTTCGTTCTACAGGACCTGGATCTGGCCGAGGTCGATGAAACCATGAAGCAATCGGTGGCCGTAGCGTCCGGGTCGAAGGAGACACAGACCCTGGATCCTCGGACGATTACCGAGATCAGCCGCCGTGTGGCGGAACGCAGCATCACAATCCTGGACGTCATGCGCTCGCTTCACAGGGGCGGCTTCAGGCAGGAGGTGGAAAACCTGCTGTTCCTTCTGAAGCTGCGTCTTTCGGGAGATTATCTCCAGACATCGGCCGTCGTGCGCGAGGGGCGGGTTCTGAGCGCCGTCAACGATCCAAACCGCTATCTAGGGCCCGGGACGGGGTACCGTCCGAGCGAGGCGCGACGTAAGGAACTGGCGGATATACGTGACGTCCTGAACCGCGAGGATGTGTTGCGCTTTGAGGCAACGCTCGAGTCTGCCGAGCATGGACGTATCGAATATCGCCAGATGGGGCAGGCGTCGTCCGGAACCGACAGAAGCGAGGTCGTTGTGGGGATCAGCCCCGGGTTGGGCACTAAGTTCTTCCAGACTCTCGCCGGCCATCCGCTGAGTGCCCTCCTGCAGACGCTGAAGCGTGGTATAGAGGAAACTGGCGGGGTCATGCGCGTCGTTCGCTTTGCCCATACAGCGGATACCTCATTCCTGGGGTTGAGTGCGGCGCGTCTTTCGGGATCCGGTATCGGGATCG
Source organism: Fodinicurvata fenggangensis DSM 21160 (assembly GCF_000686045.1). Taxonomy (GTDB): domain Bacteria; phylum Pseudomonadota; class Alphaproteobacteria; order Kiloniellales; family DSM-21159; genus Fodinicurvata; species Fodinicurvata fenggangensis. Next base: position 12,474 of record NZ_JMLV01000011.1, on the reverse strand, counting down.
GTCTGCAATCCAAGGGCACGGCAGTCATTCACCATCGTGACCGCCTGCCGCACAACAATCTGGAGATCTTCTCGAATGCACCGTTAACCACGCTGGCGCACTATCATGCGCTCGGCGCGAACGCTGCATCCTATGCTCGTGGCGAAAGCCCGGCGCCGATTTTCGTGACGGGGGATGGCGAGGCCTTGGGGGCGCGCTTTCATGCGCGCGTGGCCCTGATCTACGCCATCGAGACCGCCATGACATTCGACGGTGCCGTGCCGGAGGAAATTACCCTGTATTTCAAGGAGCCGGCCAATGAGTGACCGGGACTTCAGTGTAGCAGACTACCCGATCGCCGAGCGCAGGCCCGAGACGGTCCGTGGCGCGCGCGGCAGAACGCTGGACGATCTCAATGTCGAGGCCGTTGCCAATGGCGAGCTGGAAATGGAGGATCTGCGCATCACGCCCCAGGCTCTCCTGCGCCAGGCATCCATTGCGCGTTCGGCTGGTCGTGCTGCCCTGGCGGATAATTTCGAGCGTGCCGCCGAAATGACCTCGCTGCCACAGGAAGAGGTGATGCGTGTGTACGAACTGCTGCGTCCCGGCCGCAGCAGAGGAAAACAGGACCTTCTCGAGGCCGCGGAGACGCTACGCAGCCAGCATCGCGCATCGCGCCTGGCAGACTTTGTCGAGCAGGCCGCCGCCGTCTACGAAAAGCGAGGCCTGTTTCGCAAGCGTTACTAACGCTCGTCTCTATCGTCTTGACTTGACCATCTCAGCTCTTACGCCACCGAATAGCCGCCGTCGGCGCAGAGCACGGCGCCGGTGGTGAAGCTGGCGCGCGGGGAGCAGAGAAAGGCGACGGATCCGGCCACTTCCTCGGGCTGTCCCCAGCGCTTCATGGGGGTGCGATTGGCGATCTGGGCCCTATCCGCCTCCTGCCCGTGCAGCGGCTGGGTCAGGGGCGTTTCGATGTATCCGGGCGCCACGGCGTTCACGCGGATGCCCTCCTCGGCCCAGGCCGCGGCCAGGGAACGGGTCAGCTGCAGCAGGCCGCCCTTGCTGGCCGAGTAGGCCGGCACCGTCGGGCTGCCGAAGAAGCTCAGCATGGAGCAGATGTTGACGATGCAGCCGTCCTCGGCTTCGAGCAGGCGGGGGCGGGCGGCCATGCACATGCGCATGGCGCCGGTGAGGTTGATGTCGAGAACCCGGGCAAAGGTCTCGGGCTCGAACTCCCGGCCTTCGCGGATGGCCGTTCCGGCCCCGTTGACCAGGACCGAAAGCTGGTCCAGCTCCTTCATCGCGGACTCGATGGAGGCCGGGTCGGTCACGTCCAGGCGCCGCGTCTCGAACTCGGGATCGCTTTCGGTCCGGGAGGAGGCCAGGATGGGGCAATAGCCGTCCTCGGCGAGCGCCACCGCGATCGCCCGTCCGATGGCGCCGGTGCCACCGGTAATGAGGGCCGTAGGGGTCATTTCATCTCCTTGATTGCTTTCCGGACGGTTTCGGCATGCGGCATCGGTGCGACGGCGCCGTGCCCCAGGGTCGACAGCGCCGCCGCGACATTGGCGTAGCGCGCCGCCGTGAAGGGGTCGTCGCCGGCGATGTAGCGTGCCAGAAAGGCCCCGTCGAAGGTGTCGCCGGCCGCGGTGGCGTCGACCTGTTCGACGGCATGGGCCGGTACCACCTCCTGCCGCTCAGGTGTTGCCACCAGGGTGCCCAAGCGTCCCATGGTCAGTACGACGACCCGGGGGCCAAGGCCAAGATAGAATTCGACGATACGGTGGGGATCTGTGAGCCCGGTCAATTGGCGTGCATCGTCGAGGCCGGGCAGGGCAATGTCGCTCTCGGCGAGGGCCGCGTGAATGATGGCCCGGGCCCGGGAGAGCGGCCAGAGATTGAGGCGCAGGTTGGTGTCGTAGCTGACCAGCCCACCGGCCGCGCGTACGGCAGCGATGGCTGCGAAAACCGCATCGCAGGCCGTATCGCTGATGGCTTGGCTGATGCCCGAGACATGCAACACGCGCGCCTGGCGCAGATCGTCCTGGGGCAGGCTGTCCGGAGTCATGCGACTGGCAGCCGAGCCGTTGCGGCGGTAGCTGAACACGTGCTCGCCGTTGCGGTAGGTGATGAAGTAGATGCCCGTCGGAGCCGCTGCATCGGTGCTCACACCTCGGGTGTCGATGCCTTCGCGTGCCCAGAGATCGAGGAAATCGCGTCCGAAGGAATCCGCCCCCAACGCCGTGACGTAGCCGACTCGTGCGCCCTGGCGTGCGGCGGCCACGGCACAGTTCGATGTGTCGCCCCCGAAACCGGGCAGGTACAGGGTCTCCTCTCCGCGCTTGACCTGGGCGAACTCCACCATAGGTTCCCCCAGGCAGATCAGGTCCATGCTGCTTTCGGTCATGCTGTCCCTCTGTCTGCCCGGGCGGAGAGGTGCCGGGCGCGCGTCAGGACGCGTTGCCTGGCCGTCTCGCCATCCTCGTCTTTCGCAGCATTGGCCGCGCCGACTTCGTCCTGGGTGACCAGCTGCCCGCCCATGCCGACGGCGTAGGCGCCGGCGGTGAAATAGCTGTCCACTTCGTCCAGGTCGATGCCGCCGGTGGGGATTACGGCAATGTCCGGCAGCACGCTGCGCAGGGCCTTCAGGTAACCCGGACCGCCGAGCTGGCGGGCTGGGAAGACCTTGACGGCGGCCGCGCCGAGCCTGTGTGCCTGCAAGGCCTCGGTAGGGGTTGCCGTTCCCGGAATCACCGGTACCGAGGCCTCGGCGCCGGCCTCGATCACCTCCGGCACCAGGCAGGGGGATACGAGGAAGCGGGCACCGGCTTTCGCCGCCTCGCGGGCGTCTTCGGCCGCCAGCAGGGTGCCCGCGCCCACGAGCAGGTCGTCACGGCCGGCCAGTTCGGAGATCACCTCGAGATAGCCCGGCACGCTCGCGGTAATTTCGAAGATCCTGATGCCACCCTCATGCAGCCACTCCACGGCTGTCAGTGCGGCCTCGGCCTCCTGCATGCGGATGACCGGGATCACCTGGGCGTGAAGCTGTCTCAGAACTCTGCTCATGCTCTCCTCGTTGGCACTCGGCTTGTAGAGAATGTTTCCCGGGCTGTTCGAATGTTGTCCAAGCGGTCCTTCGTTAGAGGTTGGGTCATGCAAATGCCAGTGACCCGGCGTTGCAGTCTGCTGGACGGCTATTCCAGACAGGCTTGAGACGGAACAGCCCATCGTGTCGAGCAGGATACTGTCTCGTTCCGTCAGGACAAGCGTGCAGCTGTGTGCGGAATTTCCCTATCGCTTCGATGGATGGGGCAGCTTCCTTCAGGGGGCTGTGAGCACTATGCTGTTCAGCAAGTACCAGTAGAGCCCTTTGCAGGGGTGGTTGCCGGATGGCTTATCCGGAGCCATGTTGCCATTTGTCACCAGATGCAAATCGAGCAGGGCTTCTTTTGGGTGAATTTTGATATTGTTCTCGTTGCGGATGTCGGTCGGAAGGTGGCTCCGCCAACCGACATCATGCGGCCCGTCGGCCACCTCGGCGTTGGCCCGTCCTCATCCCGGACTCAGGCGTGATTGGTCCTGCCAGCAGTGTGTTGGATCCTGTTCCGTAAGTTCCTGAGGTCCCGAATTCATCCAAGGAGACTTGCATGATGTCCAGATGGACCGTGCAATTTGCGGGATCGTTCTGCACAGCGGGGCTGCTGCTCGGCACGCTGTTCTTCGCCGCCTCGCTGACGCCGAGCCTGCTGCCGCGTACAGCCCTGGTTCAGGGAGTGCTATCGGGGCTGGCTTTCGGCACGGGCTATTTGCTGGGTTTCTGGATCCGTCGGCTGTGGCGGTACCTGGAACTGCCGGGCCTGCCGGGGCGGCTCAACCTTGTCGTGCCAATGACGGCCGCGGCCGTCTGTTTTGTCATAGCCGGCTACTTTCTCTGGCGCAGCGTTGGGTGGCAGAATTCCATCCGGGCCGCGATGGACCTGGAGCCGACGGCCGAGGAACAGCACCTGCAAGTGGCCCTCGTGGCCGCGGCGGTCTTCGCAGGCTTGGTGCTCCTGGTCCGACTGCTCCGCATGGCCTTCGTACTGGTCTCGCGGGTCATCCGGCGGCGCATACCGCGGCGTTTCGCACAGGTGATCGGCTTTGCGGTGGTTGTGACGCTGTTGTGGACGGCCGCAAACGGCCTGATCTTCAGTGTCGGCCTGCGGATGGCTGATTCCTCCTATCAGCAGTTCGATGCCCTGATCGAACCCGATGTGGAACAGCCGCTCGATTCCGCCATGGCCGGCTCGGCCGAGTCACTTGTGGATTGGGAGGGGATGGGCCGCGCAGGCCGCAAGTTCATTGCTCGCACACCGGATGCGAAAGAGTTGGATGGTTTCCTCGAGAAGGACGCGGCCATGCGGCCGGCTCGAGTCTATGTCGGCCTCAACTCCGCGGAGACCATCGAGGCGCGCGCGGAGCTGGCCCTGGAGGAGCTCAAGCGCATCGACGCCTTCGAACGCTCTGCCCTGATCATCGCCACGCCGACAGGGACAGGCGTTGTGGATCGTCCCGCCATCGAACCCGTGGAGTACATGACGGGTGGAGATGTGGCGACGGTGGCCGTGCAGTATTCCTACCTGGCCAGCTGGCTGGCGCTGCTGACCGAATCCGGCTACGGCGCCGATACGGCGCAGGTCCTGTTCGACAGGGTCTATGAGTACTGGCGCAAGCTGCCGGCCGAGGAACGGCCGGAACTATACCTGCATGGCCTCAGCCTCGGCGCACTGAATTCCGATCTCTCCTTCGACTTGTTTGACGTGGTGGCCGATCCCATAGATGGCGCGGTATGGAGCGGCCCCCCCTTCTCGACACCCACATGGGCCTCGGCTACGCAGGAGCGCGAGGAGGGCTCTCCCGCGTGGTTGCCCCGGTTTCGTGACGGTTCGGTCATCCGCTTCACCAATCAGCAGGACAAGCTCGATATCGCCGGTGCCGAGTGGGGGCCGATGCGCTTTGTCTACCTGCAGTACGCCAGTGATCCGATCGTCTTCTTCGAGCCGGAGCTGTTCTATCGCCGGCCAGCGTGGCTGGAAGGGCGGCGCGGTCCCGATGTTTCCCAAGCGCTGACCTGGTATCCAGCTGTGACCTTCCTGCAACTAATCGCCGACATGCCAGCGTCGATGGCGGCTCCGGTCGGATACGGTCACGTCTATGCCGTCGAGCACTATGTCGAGGCCTGGGCAGAGGTGCTCGAGCCATCGGGTTGGGATGATACGCGGGTTTCCCGTCTGAAGGCGCGATTGCGATCGCTGCGCGATAAAAACTGACTGGATAACGGTGACGGAACACTGCGCAGAGGTTAGTTGCGTCTACGATTGGGCTGGGCGGCGAGTTGAAGCCAGGCCCTGGCAGCGTGCGAGAGGTAGGCACCGCGGCGCCAGACAAGCGCGATATGCCAATAGAAGTCGGGGTCTTCGACGAGTACCGGAGAAACCCGGGGGTGCTTTCGTTCCTCGGCGATCATCCGGGGCAGGAAACCGATGCCCATGCCCGCGGCAACAAGCTCGACGAGAAAGGAGATCTGGCTGCTTCGGGCCGCGATCTGTGGAGTGAAGCCATGACGTTCGCAGGCGTCGAATATGATGTGATTGATTGCGAACTCCGACTCGAACAGCAGAAAAGGCGAGGTTTGCAGTTCGGCCAGGGTTATGGACTCCGCCTGCGAGAGTGAATGCTGGACGGGCAGCAACGCATCGATGGGTTCCTTGCAGACATGCTGCCACTCGAAGTCTTCGGAGACGGGCAGCAGTGAGGCCCCGAGATCGAGGTCTCCATTGAGCACAAGTTCCTCAAGACGTTTGCTGCCGTGTTCCTGCAGCTGGATCTCGATGTTGGGATAATAGGCACGATAGGTCGCGAACAGTGGAGCAAAGAGGACACTGCTGCCCACCGGCGGCAGACCAAGTCGCAGCACGCCGCGCTGCAGGCCGTGCAATTCCGAGAGCTCCCGGACCAGATCTTCGCGTTCTGTCAGGATTGTCATGGCGCGCTGATAAACGATCCGACCGGCTGCCGTCATGCGGATGCCCCGGTGTGCGCGATCAAGCAGCACGAAGCCGAGCTCGTCCTCGAGCTGCTTCACGGCTTTGCTGATCGTAGACTGTGTCGAGAAGATCGTCTTGGCGGCCTGCGAGAAACCACCCTGGCGAACGACCTCGATGAAAGCGCGCAGGGTCCGGAATTCCATTACTATTCCATAACAGAATAATATCAAGTCAATCAATTCATTTTGCGCATGCTGCAATGCGACATAGATTCAGGCAGGAAAGGATCGAATGATGATGAGAAACAATCCTGTCACTCTTGCACATTACCTGCTGCGCCAGAGCCGCCTGGCACAGGCCGGTGTGTTGATCGGCTTCTGGCTTGTCGGAGAAGCCATCGCACGCACGATCGACTTGGGTATACCCGGAGGGGTCGTCGGTTTCCTGATCATGCTGGGTTTGCTGATGACCCGCCTGGTCAGCCTGCAAAGCGTAAAGCGCGGTGCCGACTGGTTCGTTTCGGAAATGCTGTTGTTCTTCCTGCCCGCCGTAGTGGCACTCGTCGATCACGGCGAATTCGTCAGCCTGATGGGGCTCAAGGTTCTGCTGGTGATCGTTGCGGGAACCCTGTCGGTCATGGTTGTCAGCGCGCTTACGGTGGATCTCTGCTATCGATGGAGTGCGAGCCATGAGCCAAGACATGCTGGAGAGTGATGAACTGCTCACTATCCTGATCTGGTCGGCCATCACGATCGCGTTCTATGTTTTCTCGAAGGTGCTGTACCGTCGCTGGTCCTACTGGTGGCTCTCGCCGCTGGTTGTGGCGCCGGTGGTTGTCATTGCCATCATACTCTCCGTCGGTGCCGATTACCGGGAGTATCTTCAGGGGACTCGCTGGCTGCTCGTTCTGCTTGGACCGACGATGGTGGCCTTTGCTGTTCCCGTCTTCGAACGGCGAGAGCTGATACGCCGGCATTGGGCCGCCCTGAGCCTTGGCGTCGCCCTCGGCAGCGTGACGGCCTTGGCTACCGCTTGGGGACTCGCAGTCTTGCTTGGTTTGAGTGACGTCCTTCGTACCAGCATGCTGCCGCGCTCAATGAGCATGCCCTTTGCCATGGAAGTATCCTCGGATATCGGCGGCTTTCCCGAAATTACCGCGATCTTCGTGGTCCTGACGGGTGTGTTGGGTGCGGCCCTGGGGCAGATCATGCTACACTGGTTGCCGTTGCGCTCCGCCTTGGCGCGTGGTGCGCTGCTGGGTATCGGGGCCCATGCGGCCGGTGTGGTCAAGGCTCATGAAATCGGTAGCGAGGAGGGATCTGTCGCTGGATTGGTAATGATCCTGGTTGGCATGATAAACGTCATTGGGGGCGGCGTTTTCGCCCTGGGCCTGCTTTGAGGCGCTGACGGCAGACCTCGGCAACGCTTGACCTTTTGACAACTCGGAAGAGATACGCGGGTTGCGCCTGCGCGCCACTGATTGGCGCGGTTGAAGCAGGCAATTCGTTGGCCTGAAAGCGGTTTCCGGGATACAACAGGTCACGGCTTGTGGCCCACTCGACCACGGCCTGCCGAAGCAGGCGGACAGGAGAAAACAGGATGAAGCATTCCTACGCGCTGGCCATACATGGGGGCGCCGGTGTCGTGCCCCGTGCCCACATGGGCGAAGCGCTGTCTGAGCGTTACCATACCGCCCTGCGCGGAATCCTGGAGCGGGTTTCGGACCTGTTGAGCGAGGGAGAGTCTTCCGTCGCGGCCGTGGAGGCGGCTGTTTGCGCCCTGGAGGACGATCCACTGTTCAATGCAGGCCGCGGTGCCGTCTTCACGGCTGCTGGCGGTCAGGAAATGGATGCCGCCATCATGGATGGCCGGGACCGGCGCGCGGGCGCCGTTGGCGGCCTCCTCGGTCCGCGCAATCCCGTGCAGGTGGCGCGGGTCCTGATGGAGCAGGACGGACCTTTGTTCATGATCGGCGCGGGCGCTCTGGCTGTGGCTCGGCGTGCCGGCCTGCCCTTCGAGTCCGAAGATTATTTCCGGACCGAGGAGCGTCAGCGCAGCCTGGAGGCCTTCCTGGAACTGCAGGCCCGGGGCGAGCGCAGCAGCGATCCTTCTCTTCTGCATGGCACGGTGGGTGCGGTCGCACTGGACAAGCAGGGCAACCTGGCGGCCGCCACATCGACGGGCGGTTTCACCGGCAAGCAGTCCGGCCGGATCGGGGACAGTCCGATCATCGGGGCTGGAACCTTTGCCGACAACGCCACCTGCGCCGTTTCGGCCACCGGCAGCGGCGAGGTTTTCATCCGTTGGACGGCGGCCAGCGAGATTGCCGCGCGCATGCAGCATGCCGGTGAGCCACTGGAAGCGGCCGCCAACCACGTGGTGCAGACTGTCCTGGCGCCGCGCGATGGCTCCGGCGGCCTGATCGCCGTTGACCGCGAAGGTAACATTTCCATGCCCTTCAACTGCGAAGGCATGTATCGTGGTAGTATCCGGTCTGACAGGCCGGCCGAGACCCATATCTACCGCTAGGGCGGTCCGGCAAGGCACTCTGTCACAAACCCGCCACAGTGAACCGCAATAAGGTGGAGGGCGCCATGCCAGTCGACTGCTGTTCGCGTCATGCGAACGGACCGAGGGCCCGAAAAGCTCAGGTTTCTGCGGTTGTGACCGGGACTGACTGCGATCCCCATTTATCGGGAGGCTAGGAATGAAGAAGAACATTTTTGTCATCGGACTGAATGCGTTCAACCTGGACAAGCTGAAGCGCCTGCGCGGGGCGGAGAATTACGAGTTTCACGGCCTGATCGACCCGGCCAAGGTCTACGACACCGAGATCTTCGACATTCCGGCCATGCTGGCGGAGGCGGAGGAGAAGCTGCGGGCGTTCGACGGCTCCATCGATGCCATTGTCGGCTACATGGATTTTCCGGTTTCGACCATGCTGCCGATCCTCTGCAACAAGTTCGGGGTCCGCACGACCTCGCTGGAAAGCCTGTTGAAGTGCGAGCACAAGTACTGGAGCCGGGTGGTGCAGAAGGAAGTCGTGCCTGAGCATATCCCCGCCTTTGCCGCCTTCGACCCCTTTGATGACGAAGCCCTGACCCATATCGGCGCGGCAGGCCTGTCCTTCCCCTTCTTCGTGAAACCCATCAAGTCCTCGGGCTCGCGACTGGGCTTCCGCATCGACAATCCAGAGGATTTCGATCACGCCATCGAGCGGCTGCGCGCGGATATCGGCAGCATCCAGGAGCCCTTCAATTTCGTCCTCGATCAGGCCGACCTGCCCGACGAAATTCGCCAGGTGCACGGCGGCTACTGCATGGCCGAACAGGTGATCGGCGGGCGGCAATGCACCGTCGAGGGCTATGTCCACAACGGTGAGGTGGTGCCTTATGGCATTGTTGATTCCATCCGCTATCCGCAGGTGCTGAGCTTCTTCTATTACATGTATCCCTCGCGCCTGCCGGCAAACGTCCAGGACAAGATGGGCGAATTGACAAAGCGGATCATGAGCCATGTCGGCTTCGACAATTCGGCCTTCAACATCGAGTTCTTCTGGGACGAGGTGCAGGACCGGACCTGGCTGCTGGAGATCAATACCCGCATTTCCCAGTCGCATTGCGACCTGTTCGACAAGGTCGACGGCATCAGCAACCAGCAGGTGACCGTGGACCTGGGCCTGGGCCAGCGCCCCGACATGCCCTCGCGCGAGGGGGACTACAAGGTCGGGGCCGAATTCTTCTATCGCGTCTTCTTCACCGATGCGACCGTCAGTCGGGTTCCGACCTCGGAAGAGATCGAGGCGGCCGTCTCAAAGGTGCCGGGCACCTTTGTCCGGCCCCAGGTCCATGAGGGCATGCGGTTGTCGGAGCTGCCCGAACAGGACAGCTACAGCTATGCCATTGCCTACATCTGGATGGGTGCCAGCAAGCAATCGACCTTGCTTTGGAACTACGAACGCGTATTGAAGAACCTCAACTTCGAGTTCACCGACATCGAGGAATGACCGCCAGGCAGTTTGGCGGTTGAGCCTGCCGGACAGGCAACTGTCCTGGCCATTGGAAAAGAAGATTAAGTATGCGCATTGAGACCGACTTCCCGCGTGAGGTGTTCGAGGAGGAAACCTGGATGACCCTGCCGGATGGCTGCAGGCTGGCCCTGCGCATCTGGCGGCCGAAGGACTCCGACCAGTATCCCGTGCCGGCCATCATGGAGTACCTGCCCTACCGCAAGCGGGACCTGACGGCGGAGCGGGACGTGGGCATGCACGCCTATTGGGCCGGGCACGGCTATGCCGGCGTGCGCGTGGACATGCGCGGCAGCGGCGAGAGCGACGGGGTGCTGCTGGACGAGTATCTGCAGCAGGAACTGGATGACGGCGTGGAGGTGCTGCGCTGGCTGGAGCAGCAGCCCTGGTGCACTGGGGATTGCGCCATGATCGGCATTTCCTGGGGGGGTTTCAACGGCCTGCAGATTGCGGCCCTGCAGCCGCCGCAGCTGAAGTGCATCATCACGATTTGTTCCACGGACGATCGTTTCGCCGACGACGTGCACCACATGGGCGGCTGCCTGCTGGCCGACAACCTGTCCTGGGCCTCGACCATGTTCGACCAGAACGCCTGTCCCCCGGATCCAGCGCTGGTGGGCGAGCGTTGGCGCGAGATGTGGATGGAACGCCTGTCCGGCAGCGGACTGTGGCTCAAGACCTGGCTCAGTCACCAGCGGCGCGATGACTACTGGAAGCATGGTTCGGTCTGCGAGGATTTCTCCGCGATAAAGTGTCCGGTCTATGCGATCAGTGGCTGGGCCGACGGCTATGTAAATGCCGTGTTCCGCCTGCTGGACGGGTTGGAGGTGCCGCGCAAGGGCCTAGTCGGTCCCTGGGCCCACAAGTATCCCCATCTGGGCGAGCCGGCACCGGCCATTGGTTTCCTGCAGGATTCCCTGCGCTGGTTCGATCACTGGCTGAAGGGACGTGAGACGGGCATCATGGACGAACCCATGCTGCGCGTCTGGATGCAGGACAGCGTGGCGCCGAGCACGCGCTATGAGTACCGCCCAGGCCGCTGGGTTGGTGAGGAGACCTGGCCGTCGCCGAAGATCGAAACGCAAGGCTATCTGCTGACACCTGGACATGGCCTGGTGGGCGACGATGAAGCGGAGGCGCCCGATGCGACAATGGAAATCCGTTCCCCGCTGTTCGTCGGTCTCTATGCCGGAAAGTGGTGTTCCTACAACGCACCGCCGGACCTGCCGCACGACCAGCGCGAGGAGGATGGTGGCGCCCTGATCTTCCAGACGGGGCGCCTGGGGGAGGCCGTCGAGATTTGCGGCCAGCCGGAAGTCGAGCTGGAACTGGAGAGCGACCAGAAGGTTGCCATGGTTGCCGTGCGCCTGATCGATATCGCGCCGGATTACAAGGCGACACGGATCTCCTATGGCTTGTTGAACCTGACTCACAGGGACAGCAACGAAGAGCCCGAAGAACTCGTGCCGGGCAAGCGCTACCGCGTGCGGGTTCCCATGAAGCACATTGCCCAGCACTTTCCGGCCGGTCACGCCATCCGCCTGTCGATATCCACCTGTTACTGGCCGGTGGCCTGGCCTTCACCCAAGCCGGCCACGCTGACGATTCATACCCTGGGAAGCCGCTTCTACCTGCCGATCAGGCCTTCGCGCCCTGAGGAGGATACCGCTCTGCGGCCTTTCGAAGAGCCCGAGGCAGCGCCACCGCTGGAGAAGACCCTGATCGAGCCGACACGCGAGGAGTGGACCGTGATCCGGGACTTGGCCAACAACAAGTCGACGCTGCAGGTCGTCAATGATGTCGGTCGCTACCGGATTGATTCCATAGACCTTGAGATCGCGGCGCGGACCACCGAGCGCTATTTCTATTCCGACGAGGATTACGACAGCATTGGCGGCTGGACGGAGTGGGAGCGGCATTTCCGCCGGGGCGATTGGCATGTCCGTACCGTGACACGGACACTGATGACCTCGAACGAGACGGCCTTCCGCCTGCAGGCGACTCTGGATGCCTACGAAGGCGATAGCCGCGTCTATTCCCAGAGCTGGGACGAGGAAATTCCGCGCGACCTGGTCTAAAGCCTGTCGCGTTTAATTGATTTCATATCCGGCAGCCCTGAAGAAGTTGGTGCATTCCTCCTCGGTGAAGAGGTCGCAGACATGGCCGACGGCCTGCCAGAGTTCGTCGTATGAGCGGGCGGCGGTCTTGCGGATCAGGGTTTTCAACTTTGAGAACGCCATCTCGATGGGATTGAGATCGGGGCTGTAGGGCGGCAGGAACAGGAACCAGGCACCGACATCCCGCAGTGTTTGGGCAGCCTTTGGACTTTTATGGCTGGAGAGGTTGTCGAGGACGACCACATCGCCTGGCTGCAGGCTGGGCGCGAGCTGGGTTTCGATATAACGCTCGAAGCGCTTGCGGTTCATCGCCCCCTTGATG
>NZ_JMLV01000010.1 GCF_000686045.1 Fodinicurvata fenggangensis DSM 21160 | reverse complement strand
CCGCCTGCAGGGCGCAGATCGGATCGATCTCGGTCACCATCACGCGTGCCCCGGCATGGCGCAGGGACTCGGCCGAGCCCTTGCCCACGTCGCCGAAGCCGGCCACGACGGCGGTCTTGCCCGCCATCATCACGTCGGTGGCGCGGCGGATGCCGTCCACCAGGCTCTCGCGGCAGCCGTACTTGTTGTCGAACTTCGACTTGGTCACCGAGTCGTTCACGTTGATCGCCGGTGCCAGCAGCGTGCCGGCCTTGGCCATCTCATAGAGACGCAGCACACCCGTGGTGGTCTCCTCCGAAATGCCCTTCACGTCCTTCATGATCTCGGCGTACTCGGGCTGGTGCAGCATCGCCGTCAGGTCGCCGCCGTCGTCCAGAACCATGTTCGGGCGCCAGCCGTTGGGGCCCTCGATGGTCTGCTTGATGCACCACTCGTATTCCTCCTCGCTCATGCCCTTCCAGGCAAAGACAGGAACACCCGAGGCCGCGATCGCCGCCGCCGCCTGGTCCTGGGTCGAGAAGATGTTGCACGACGACCAGCGCACCTCGGCGCCCAGCGCCGTCAGCGTCTCGATCAGCACACCCGTCTGGATCGTCATGTGCAGGCAGCCGGCAATGCGCGCACCCTTCAGTGGCTGCGAGGACGCAAACTCCTCGCGCGTCGCCATCAGACCCGGCATCTCCGTCTCGGCAATCTCAAGCTCAAGACGGCCCCAGTCCGCCAAACTGATGTCCTTCACCTTGTAGTCGCTCTGATCACCCATCGTTCGTTCCATTCCCGTTGCATGGAAGTGATGAAGTCGATTTAGCAACCGGCTTCACCCCCGGCAAGTCCCTTGCGGGCCACCGAACTGCAGTACTGTCGCGTTTCAGCCACGACGAGTCGCGACCACCGAAGCTGGGGAAAGGCCAATCAAGAGAACATGCAGTGACAAAACAGCACAGCCAGCCAAAGGTCGCTGTGTCAGTTTGGCAACAGGAAACCGGGCCACCAATAAAAAGGGTGTGGTGACATGGCTGATACCGACGATCTGGATCTGCGTTCGCTCAACGACGAGGAACTCGTGCAGCAGATGCATGATGACCTCTACGACGGCCTGAAGGAAGAGGTCGCGGAAGGCGTGAATATCCTGCTGGAGCGCGGGTGGTCACCCTACCGCATTCTGACCGAAGCCCTGGTGGAAGGCATGCGTATCGTTGGCATCGACTTCCGCGACGGCATCCTCTTCGTGCCCGAAGTCTTGATGGCAGCCAATTCCATGAAGGGCGGCATGACCATCCTGCGCCCGCTGCTGGCCGAAACCGGGGCGCCCAAGATCGGCAAGATGGTGATCGGCACCGTCAAGGGCGACATCCACGATATCGGCAAGAACCTGGTTTCCATGATGATGGAAGGGGCCGGCTTCGAAGTGGTCGACCTGGGCATCAACAACCCGGTCGAGAACTACCTGGAGGCGCTCGAGGAGCACAAGCCCGACATCCTGGGCATGTCCGCCCTGCTGACCACCACCATGCCCTACATGAAGGTCGTCATCGAGAGCATGAAGGAACAGGGTCTGCGCGACGACTACGTCGTCCTGGTCGGGGGGGCTCCCTTGAACGAGGCCTTCTCGGAAGCCATTGGCGCCGACGCCTATTGCCGCGATGCGGCCGTCACCGTGGACACGGCCAAGGACTTCATGCAGCGCCGTCACAACAGCCTGGCTTCGGCCTCGGCGATGGCCTGACCCCCTACACCCCCTGCGCGGGAGGTTGCCATGTCTGAACGGAAGACCCTGGTCCTGGCCTGTGGCGCCCTGGCGCGCGAGATCGTCGATGCAATTCGCCTGAACGGCTGGTCACATCTGCAAATTCGCTGCCTGCCGGCAATCTGGCACAACACCCCCCAGCGCATCCCCGAAGCCCTGCGAGGGAAAATCCGCAAGGCCCGCGAGGAAGGCTTCGAAGAGATTCTTGTCGCTTATGGAGACTGTGGCACCGGGGGTTTGCTGGACGCCATGCTGGCCGAGGAAGGCGTGGAGCGTATCGCCGGCGATCATTGCTATGCCTTCTATGCCGGCCTCGAGACCTTTGCCGAGCTGCAGGAAGCCGACCCGGCCACCTTCTACCTGACCGACTACCTGGTGCGCCATTTCGACCGCCTGGTGGTGCGCGGCCTGGGTCTGGACCGGCACCCGGACCTGCTGCAGCTTTGTTTCGGCAACTACAACCGCCTGATCTACCTGGCCCAGACCCACGATCCGGAGCTGCAACGACAAGCCGTGGCCGCAGCAGACAGACTGGGACTGTCCTATGAGTACCGCTACTGCGGGTTGGGCGGCCTGGCCGGTTTTCTGGGAAAGACGGCCCAAGAGGAGGCAAAGCTGTCATGGCCAGCCTGACCATTCTCTACTGGCGCGACATCCCGGCCCAGGTCGTGGCCAAGGCAGGACGACAGAATGCCAAGGCCGTGCTCTCGACACGCTTCGAGACGGCCATCGACCGCGCCGCCATGAAAGCCGGGCTGCGCGACACCGACAGCTACCTGGCCCACTGGCGCCGCGGCGAACCGCAGCCCTGTGGCGAAGACCTGGAAGCCGCCGTCCGGCAGATGGTGGAGCAACTGGAAACTGACTACGACACACAGCACCTGCAGGCGCTGATCGACAATGGCGGGCAGACGGTCGCGCGCCGTGCACACCCGGTGACTGAAGGATGCGGGCCATGAGCGTACTTGAAATGACCCCGATGCAGGACCCCTTTATGCAGGACCCCCTAATGCAGGATGGCGAACGCGACCTGAAAAGCGCCATACGTGCCTTCATGCAGGGCTTCACCGTGGAAACCACCCCGGGTGCCTCAGCCAAGACCGCGGATTATCGCGAGATGCTGCGGCCCGGAACCTCCGTGGCGGTTACCTTCCTGCCCGGATCCGACTTTGGTGATACCATAGCCACTGCCGCCCGCCTGAAGCGGGAAGGCTTCATTCCTCTGCCCCACCTGGCCGCACGCTCCATACCCAGCCAGAACGCTTTCCAGGATTATCTGGCCCGCCTGCAGGGCGAAGTAGGCGTTGAGGAGGTGATCGTGCTGGGCGGCGCCGTACCTACACCGCTTGGACCGTACGACAATTCCATGCAGCTGCTGGAAAGCGGCCTGCTGGATCGTCACGGCATTCGCCGGATCGGCGTGGCCGGGCACCCGGAGGGCAGCCCGGACATCCGCGACGAGGACATCATGGCAGCGCTCACATGGAAGAATGCCTTTGCCGAACGCACCGATGCAGAACTCTACGTCATCACGCAGTTCGTCTTTCAGGCCGAGCCCATAATCGCCTGGGACCGTCGCATCCAGGCGGAAGGCAACCGCCTGCCGATCCGCATCGGCGTTCCCGGCCTGGCGACCCTCAAGACGTTGCTGAACCATGCCCGGAACTGTGGGATCGGGGCTTCAATGGGGTTTCTCGTCAAGCAGGCACGCAATGTGACGAAGCTGATGACGGTGAATGCGCCCGACAAGCTGGTTCTGGATCTGGCGCACTACAAGGCCACGGATCCAAACTGCGGCATCCAGAACGTGCACATGTATCCTCTGGGGGGCCTGCGCAAGACGGCAGCCTGGAGCCATGCCGTGGTTGATGGCGACTTTGAGCTGAAACGAGACCACAGCGGCTTCACCGTCAATCGCAGCATCGAATAGCCCGCAATCGCAGCTCGTTCGCGGCGTCGGCTCAGGCGCAAAGCCGCCATTGAGTGTCGCGCCGACACGAGCCCGACTCCACCCCGGACTCCCCTAATGGGCCTGAACAGCGGCCAGCAATCAGGAGTTTCTTGCGCATGTCCCGCACTGTCGTTTCCTCCCACAACCGCGAAGTGATCATCGGCTTCGACCAGCCCTTCTGCATCATCGGTGAGCGCATCAATCCCACAGGGCGCAAGAAGCTGGCCGCCGAGATGGCGGCCGGCGACTACAGCACCGTCGAGCGGGATACCCTGGCCCAGGTCCAGGCCGGGGCGCGCATGCTGGACGTGAATGCCGGCATACCGCTGGCCGACGAACCGGCCATCCTGGCCGACACGATCAAGCTGGTGCAGTCCCTGGTGGATGTCCCGCTGAGCATCGATTCCTCGATTGTCGAGGCCCTGGAATCCGGGCTGTCCGTCTATCAGGGCAAACCGCTGGTCAACTCGGTCACCGGCGAGGAAGAGCGGCTCGAAGCGGTCCTGCCCCTGATCAAGAAGTATGATGCTGCCGTGGTGGCCATCTCCAACGATGAAACCGGCATCTCCGAGGATCCGGACGTGCGTTTCGCGGTGGCGAAGAAGATCGTCGAACGCGCGCTGGATTACGGTATCCCGCGCGAGGACGTGGTCGTGGATCCGCTCGTCATGCCGATCGGCGCCATGCGCACGGCCGGCCAGCAGGCCTTCAGCATCCTCCGGCGCCTGCGCGAGGAGTTGGGCGTGAACACGACCTGCGGTGCCTCCAATATCTCCTTCGGCCTGCCCAACCGGCACGCCCTCAACGCGGCCTTCCTGTCCATGGCGGCCTGCGCCGGCATGACCTCGGCCATCATGAATCCCCTGCACAGCGAAGAGATGGCTGGCGTGATGGCCGCCGACGTACTGCTGGGCACCGACCGGGACTGCCGTTCCTGGATCCGCAAGTTCCGCGAGCCGGCGGCAGAGGGCTCAGCCGAGGCTTCGGCCCGCGAGGCGCGTGGCGAACGCAGGCGCAGGAGGGCGGCGGCCGGTTGAACCGGTCGCACGCAGTATATTCATGCCCGACAACCGCGATGATGCCCTGGTCGTCTTCACTCCCTCGGGAAAGCGTGGACGCTTCCCCGTTGGTACACCCCTGCTGAAATGCGCCCGCAACCTGGGCGTTGATATCGACACGGTCTGCGGCGGACGCGGTCTCTGCGGACGTTGCCAGGTCACCATTGGCGAGGGCGAATTCGCCAAGCACGCCATCGAAAGCCGCAAGGATCACGTTTCCGACTGGAGCGGCGTCGAGGCCCGCTACCAGTCAAAGAAGGGCATGAAATCCGGCCGGCGCCTGTCCTGCCAGGCGCGGCTCATGGCCGATGCGGTCATCGATGTCCCGGCGGAAAGCCAGGTCCACAAGCAGGTGGTGCGCAAGCGCGCGGAAGTGCGCAATATCGAGCTGGACCCCGCCATTCGCCTGCATTACGTCGAGGTTCAGCAACCCGACATGCACAATCCCACGGGCGATCTGGAACGCCTGCTGAAGGCGCTGGAAACCCAATGGGGCCTGACCGACCTGACCGCCGACCTGCGCGTATTACAGGGCTTGCAACAGGCTCTGCGGGCCAGTGACTGGAAGGTGACGGCGGCGGTACATCGCGGCCAGGTGCTCACCACCATCTGGCCGGGCTTTCGCGACAAGGCCTATGGCCTGGCCATCGATATCGGCTCCACCACCATTGCCGCGCATCTCTGCGACCTGGCCACGGGCGAAGTCCTGGCCTCCAACGGAGTCATGAACCCGCAGATACGCTTCGGCGAGGATCTCATGAGCCGGGTTTCCTACATCATGATGAACCCCGGCGGCGACAGCGAGATGACCGAGACCGTACGCGATGGCATCAATCGCCTGGTTCAGGAGATCTGCGGCGAAGTCGGCCTGACACCGCAGGACGTGCTGAACGCAACCTTCGTCGGCAATCCCATCATGCACCACCTGTTGCTGGGCATCGACCCGAGCGAGCTCGGCGGCGCGCCCTTCGCGCTGACCTTCAACTCGGGCATCACGCTCTGGGCGGAACAGCTGGGCATCGACCTGGCCCCCGATGCCCGGGTCTATGTCCTGCCCTGCATTGCCGGACACGTCGGTGCGGACACGGCAGGCGTGATCCTGTCCGAACAGCCGCACCTGCGCGACGAGACAACCCTGGTCGTCGATGTCGGCACCAATGCAGAGATCGTTCTGGGCAACCGGCAGCGCCTGCTGGCCTGCTCGTCTCCGACCGGTCCGGCCTTCGAGGGCGCCCAGATCTCGGGCGGCCAGCGCGCGGCGCCAGGCGCCATCGAACGCGTGCGCATCGATCCCGAAACCCTGACCCCGCGTTTCAAGGTGATCGGTTGCGATCTCTGGTCCGACGAGCCCGGCTTCGCCGAAGAGATACGAAAGATCGGTGTCACAGGCATCTGCGGTTCCGGAATCATCGAGACCCTGGCCGAGATGTTCCTGGCAGGCCTCATCCTGTCCGACGGTACGGTAAACGGCCGCAAGGCTGCCGTCAGCACGCGCGTCTTCATGGAGGGACGGACCTTCAGTTATCTGCTGCATGAACCGGCCAATCCGGAAGAGCCGCGCATTGTCATCACCCAGAACGACATCCGCGCCATCCAGTTGGCCAAGGCCGCCCTCTTCGCGGGAATCCGGTTGCTGATGGAGCGCCTGGGCGTGGAGCGGGTCGACCGAATCCAGCTCGCCGGAGCCTTTGGAAGTCACATTGACGTGAAGTATGCCATGATCCTGGGCATGATCCCCGACTGCGACCTGGACAAGGTCAGCTCGGCGGGCAACGCGGCGGGAACCGGTGCGCGTATCGCCTTGCTGAACCAGAAGGCACGCGACGAAATCGAGCGTGTCGTCAAGTTGGTGGAAAAGGTTGAAACCGCCGTGGAGCCCGCGTTCCAGGCTCACTTCGTCGAGGCCATGGCCATTCCGCACAAGTCCCTGAGCTATCCCTCGCTTGCTCAGGTGATCGACCTGCCGAAACCCCAGATCATCGACCCCTCACCCTCCGACGGCGCACAGCCGCGGCGTCGGCGCCGACGCGCTTCCTGAACCCGGGCTATGGGTTACAGGCCGTCGGGACCGGGCGGCAGCCCGCGTTCCTTGCGGGGGGTGCGGCCAAAGAAATCGCGATAGCACTTCGAGAAGTGCGAGGCCGAGACAAAACCACAGGCCAACGCCACGTCGATCACAGACAGGTTTGTCTGAAGTAGCAGCAGGCGGGCCCTGTTGAGACGAAGCTCAAGATAATAGCGTGCCGGCGAACGGCTCAGGTACTTGCGGAACAGGCGCTCGAGCTGTCGGGTGGACAGGCCGGCCTCGCGCGCGAGCTGGGCCCGCGACAGCGGTTCCTCCAGATTGCGCTCCATGGTCGAGATGACACTGAGCAGCTTGGGGTGACGGACGCCCAGACGTGCCGGCAGGCTCATGCGCTGATGGTCGTTCTGATCCCTGATTCTCTCGTGCAGGAGCTGCTCGGCCACGGCCGCGGCCAGCTCATGACCGTGCTGCAGGCTGACGACATTCAGCATCATGTCCAGCCCCGCCGTTCCGCCGGCACAGGTAAAGCGATGGCGATCAATCTCGAACAGCTCGTTGGTGACATCCAGTTCGGGGAAGTCCTCGACGAAACCGGCCAGGTTCTCCCAGTGGATGGTGCAGCTGTAGCCATCCAGAAGCCCCGCCTTCGCCAGGATGTGGCTGGCCGTGCAGAGACCGCCAATGTCCGCACCCTGCCGGTCCATGCGCCGCAACCAGGACAGCAGGCGCTTGTCAGCCACCTTCTTCACCTCAGGGCCCGAGCAAAGGGCGAAGGTCAGAACCTTGGACGCATCATCAAGGTTGCCCTCGGGCGTGATGGAAAGACCGTTGGACGCTTCCACCGGCTGCCCATCAAGCGAGAAGATGGGCCAGCTGTAAAGCTCGCGACCGCTCTGACGATTGGCCTGGCGCAGCACCTCGACAGCCGAGGCAAAGGCGATCATGGAGAAGTTCGGCAAGAGTATGAAGCCAATGGCCTGCGGAAACTCTCTCGGCACGCTGCCCAGCATGACACCCTCTGATCATTCAGCCTATCGTTGAATAACCGCACGCGGTCGAGGCGTACTATGCCAGATTCCATCGCTGTTGCACGCGCCTTTGTGTAACGGAATCATCATCAAGGAGACATTTTTCACCAGATTCTGGAAGTCAGAACGACAACCGGTCCGGAAGCCATTCTGGTGACTCTTTGTGAGACTTATGCCTGCCGCAAAAAGGGGGGCGCATTAGCCGTTTTGTGAAGGCTCTGGTGCCGCCTGCCCTGCCCGAGTCGCACTGGCATCCTGCCCGTCGGTGGATTGCGCGTTTCTGGCATCGGGCTGATAGAGATTCTCCCAATCATAGCGCCGCAATTTCGAGTTCATGCTCTCCAAGGGATCCAGACGATCCAGGTCGATGAAGTCATAGCCTGCGGCTGTCGCCGCCAGAAGCTGGCTGGTTTTGTGCACGCCGCACAGATAGACGCCCTGTTTGTTCTGGTCCGCCTTGCGTGCGAACTCATCCAGCATCTGTAGCAGGCGGGCATCCTCCATGGACTTGCCTTGCAGCAGGACATCAAGATCCTGCCCCACAGCCAGGAACCCCATCCCCTTCAAGCGTGACAGATAATCTGTCTTGAAAGTCGAGCGCAGCAGGAAGCCCTTTGCACAGGAACGCAGGTAATCCTGAACCTCACCAACACGAAGGACAGGCATCTCGGGCGTGACCCCACAGAGCTCGATGAGGGTCAGGCGCGCATAGGGCGCCACATGGGTCTTCAGCAAGTTGCCCAACACCTCACGATTGCGCCGCTTGCCCAGGCTCTGGATATGGACCGGCAGGATGAGCAGCATCGGGAAATCCCTTTCCTTCGCCTGGGCGTGCACCTCTCCGGCCTGACGCGCCGCCAGGCAATCGATCCGGCACAGCAAATCCTCCGAGTCCTCCCCCAGATCATCGGGGACGCGCTGCCATTGGCCATCCTCGGCCTGCCATAGTGTGTTCAGGTGGTTGGCCGCAATGACGCACTTCTGCACGTTCCAGACAGCCCGAAGGCTATAGCTGATTGCCCGTTGACGTCCCTTGTAGACCACCCTGGGGCGTGCGCCGGCGTCTTCGGAGTCGACCGGGGGCAGGCCGTCTTCCTTTGTCTGGTAATCTTCGCTCATGGGACGAATCGTGGCGGACTTGTCCTCAGGCGCCGTAGCGGCAGATTCGACAGCCTCGGGTCGCGGCGCGGTGGCTTCCGGTGCCAATGTAGTGGCCTGCCTCAACCCGCTCATCAGGCCCTCGGCGTCCACTGCCTGGAACTTGATCTTGCCATCCACGCGCTTCAGGCCCGTCCTGATGCTCACGTCCTTCAGGGCCGGCTCACCCAGGAAATACTGATAGATTTCCGAAGCAATGGTGGCCAGCTTGACTTTGGATTCCTGCTCGTCCAGGTGCGCGAAAACGACAACGAATTCCAATTCATCGACTTCAGCGCAAATGTCCTGCTTTTCCATGTGGCTGCGGATGCGCTGGTTCACAGCTTCGCGGATGGAATCTTGCATCTCCTCCCAACGCGCGCCGAAATGTTCCTTGAGGCGATCCAGATTCAGCATGCTGATCTGACCGGCCGGCACCCAGCTGTGATCGTAAAGCATGCCCAGAATCTGGTCGCGAAAGAGCTCCATGGTCTCCTTCTTAGCGACCTTGTTGCGCCGTTCGCGCACCACAACTTTCTTGGGCTGTTCCTCTTCACCCAGCAGGCGGCTCATCCAGGAAAGGATCATGGGCTCCCCCTTTTCCCGCTCACGCGGACGGCAAATCACGCTGCGTAGCGAGCAAACTGTGCAGCGATGCGATCAACTGCGACGGCTTGAAGGGTTTCTGCAAAACATCGTTCGCACCGAAATCCCGACTTATTTCCAGGAAATGCAGTTGCCGGGTGCGCCCACCTCCCGAAATCGCAATAATGGGCAGTTCTGGTTGCTTGCGTCGTATCTCGATGATGGTCTCCAGCCCTTCCTTCTCAGGCATGATGATGTCCGTGACGACGGCGTCCACAGCTTCTTTCTCAAGCAGTTGGAGCCCCTTTTCGCCATTTTCTGCCGGCAGGACTTCGTATCCAGCCTTGACCAGGGAATCCCCCATGACCTCAATGATACTCGTCTCGTCATCGATCAGCAGTATCGTTGGCATGTGATACAAGCCTCACTTTACACAATTCAGTAAAAACAAATGAATAATCTCTTTTATTAAGTAGTATGCGAGATGCAAATTAACAAATAGAAAATACCTCGTTGAAGATAAATAAATGCAATAAATAAAATATTTTGAAGAAAATTTTATAATAAATAATTAATATGGTATTTTTGAAATATTATCCCTTTTTGCAAGCAATCTCTTTCATTTGGATGTCGGTTTTGGATAGTCTCGTTCGACAAGAGGCAGGTTTACCGATCGTGTTTCCGCCTCTTTCGGAAAGCATTGAAAATAAATGGGGGTCATGAATGTTCAGGAAGTGGAGAGTCGCCACCGCTATCGCGTTCGGAGCGTGGGTCGCGCTGTCGATCGTACCGGCAGCGGCCGAAGACGACAGCAATATGAATACAAGCAAGCCCGACGGCATCGACTATGCCATGTATTTCCTAAGCGAGGCCAAGGACGCGGACCAGTGTTCCATGTCTGTGGTGGAGGATATGCTCATGGTCTCGCCCGAGATCAGCAATCCGGCCATGACCTGTCCGGACATGAGCGCCTGGAAGCTCTTCGCGGAGGTGATCCAGGATCGCTTCTGGCGCAACTGGGCCAGTGACGACCAGGTCTGGCCCAGCGAGCCCTATGGCATGTGCGAGGCCGGAGAAAGCGACGCAGATTGCTGCGCACCGGGTGCCGAGAACCCCGGTTACGACAGCGACACGCCCGCCACCCACTGTCCCTACTATCCGGGCGATCACCTGGCGGAAGGCGAAAGCCTGACACGGACCGGGCGGGCCCTCTCCAAGGCACATTCCACCAACATGACCGAGGCCATCGGGAACAGCGCCCACCCGAGCCGGGCGGACATCGATCCGGGTCGCGTCGCCCGCCAGGAAATGGCCGAGATCGTCCAGCGCAACAAGCCGATGTTCGACTACATCTTCGAGAACAATCTCTACAACACCCAGGGCCTGGCCGACGCCTTCGAGGCCAATGCCCGGAACATCGACCAGAATGCCCCCTATCGCGTCGGTGATGGCAAGCTGGCGAAGATCGATCTTCCGGTGCATTCGATCATGCTGAAAAGCAACTGGCTGCTCGAGGAACAGGCCCGCGAGCTCGGTTTCGAGCAGGACGGCGAGCATCCCTATATCACCATGACCATCGACAAGAAGGACGAGGACCGCTTTGGCGAAAAGATCCAGCCCGGAACCTACTGGCTGGTGGCCATGCACGTCAGTTCCAAGGACACACCCAACTGGGTCTGGGCCACCTTCGAGCATGTAGATAACCCCGGCCGTTGCGACTACACCGGCTGCAACGATTCCTACGGCTACGCCTCGGCCGATAACCTGCCCGAGGATGCAGCCGACAACTTCACGGCACCGCACCAGACCAGCGACGATCTGGCCACGCCGCAGCAGGTCTTCGAGCGCGGCAAGCCCTATGACAGCGGCCCCATCAACCCGGAACTGGAAAGAATCTTCGTGAATCTGGATATTGCCACGGAACCGGGAGGCGATGAGCCCAAGATCGCGGACCGGGCGTGGCGCTCCTATCGCCTGAAGGGCAGCCAGGTTGAATTCACGGACTCCATGGGGCGTGAGACCTACCTAGGCAACTCCGTGACGGAGGGCGGGTTCATGAATTCCGCCTCCTGCATCTCCTGCCACGCACGTGCCGGGACCGATGGCGTGGCAGACAGCAAGCCGCCGCAGATGCCGCTCGGGGTTTTTGAGAACCGCCTGAATGTCACCGGCTATCAGCAAAGCAACAGCGGCGTGCCCAATCCGGCCTGGTATCACAGCTCGGCCCAACCGCCGGAGCTGCAGGTCCTGCAGACCGACTTCAGCTGGGGCTTCATGCACGCGGCCCCGCTCAGCGAATAACACCGCAACCATCACATCCTACAGGGCCCCTTCCTCCTCAGGCAGGAAGGGGCCCTTTTCTTTACGCCATTTCCAACATGTCAACGCAGAGCGGGCAGATGCCATGGCTGATGCGGACCTCCGAATGACCGCCCCGGACATAGTAGTCCTCGGGCGAAATCCATTCCCGTGCATCTTCTCTGGTTTCACCCACCGGCCAGGCAACTTTTTGGCAATAGGAGCAAAGCGTGACAATGGGATAGGCTTGTTCATCCGCCAGGACACCCAGAATCAGGTCTGGATCCAGCAGACCGATTGGCGGCCGGACAACTTCCGAGAGCACCTGCGACTGGTAAAGCACCGCTGCATGGCCCTGATCCTGGTCCACACGCGAGAGCGACAGGCGCATCTGGCGCATCACCTCCGGGCCGTCGCAGCGGTACTGGAAGGTTACGCGCGGTTTCTCGCCCTGACAGACGGACTCATGCAAGCGCCTGTAGCTGGCCCGCACGTCATCGCCCGTAATCTGGGAAAACAGATTGGTTCCGATAGCCGCTTCCGTCACGGACGGCAGGAAACCCGTCTCCTCAAGGAATCCCTTCCACTGTGGCTGACCGACGCTCAGGATGGTGCCCTCACTGTCCGTGAGGTAGGCAATGCCATCCATGGCGTTCAATAGCTTCTGTGACGATTCAGTCATAATCGTTGAAATAGTAGCATTCTCTGGTGTTGGGCGACATGGCCTTTGTCCCGGAAAAGCCTGCAACAAACAGGTCTCAGGCCTCCCCAAGGACCTTCAACCCGACAATCCCCGACAGGATCAGAACGATGCAGCCAAGCCGGCCGGCATCCGCGGATTCATCGAACAACAGCATGCCCAGCAGCACCGTACCCGCTGTTCCGATACCCGTCCAGACGGCATAGGCGGTACCCAGGGGCAGGCTGCGCAGCGACAGGCCCAACAGGGCGAAGCTGCTGACGATCGCAACAAGCGTGAAAAGCGACGGCCAAAGCCGCGTAAAACCGTCGGTGTACTTCAGGCCAACGGCCCAACCGATCTCGAGCAGACCGGCCACCACCAGCATGAACCAGGCCATGAAATCCTCGCGTGTGATGGGGTCGTCCCCGATAACCGGACAGGACTGCCGGGTCGTCTCGGCAGATGAGCGTATAAACCGGAGAGATAATACCCTGGAAGCAAAGATTCCAGCTCTGGCTTAGGCAAGCGCTCCCTGCTGCAGCCAGTTCTCCAGTTCGCGCGAAAAGAGGCCCGGCGTATCCAGCATCGAGAAGTGGCCGGCATCGGGCAGGACGCGCAGCTCGGCTTCCGGCACCATCTGCTGCAGGCGGCGGCCCACGGCAATATCGACCCATTGATCGAGCGCCCCCCAGAGCACCAGGAATGGCACTTTCAGTTCCGGATAAAGCTGCTCCAGCTGTGCGGTATAGGCATGATCGTACTGGGCCACCTGGCGGTAATAGGCCGCCTGCCCGTCCTGGCCGCTCCAGGGCGCCAGCAGGGCTGCCTCCGTTTCCCTGTCCAGGGGCCGTGCCACAGCAGTGGCCAAATGCGCGCGCAACTGGGCCAGGTGCACGTACTCCGGCACGGCGGCAAAGACCGCTTCGTGCCGGCTGACATGCAACGAGAAATCCGTGCCCCAGGGATTCAGGACGACACCGTCGGCAACCACCAGGCTGGCCACCTCCTGCCCTTCCACAAGATGCGCCCCCAGGACGGCGGCGGCCCCGAAATCATGGCCCACCATGTGCGGTCGTTTCAGACCGGCTTCCCGACAGAACTCTCGGACCACACGCGCGAAGGCGCGCAAGCGGACCTCCTGTCCGGCGAACTTCTGCGAAGCCCCGTATCCCGGCAGGTCGAGCCATGTCAGTCGATAGTGTTTCTTCAGCCGCTCGATCACCGGTCGCCAGATCACCGAGGAGGTCGGCGTACCGTGAACGAGCAGAAGATCCGGTCCTTCGCCCGCAGTGTCCCAGGCCACTTCGCCCAGCGACGATGCAAAACGTCGTGACAGGGTATGCTTGTCGACATCCATGGCCAATCAGGCGAAAGCGTCGGGCATCGAATCCTTGCGCTTTCGGATGAAGTCCTGCAGCGCCTCCTCCACCGCCGGATCCAGCCCTGGCTCCTGATAGCTTTCCAGCCAGGACTTCCAGAGCTTGTTGGCCCGGGCCGTGGCATCCAGGCTGCCTTCCGCCAGCCACTGCTCATAGGAATTGTTGTCGGCAATGGTCGAGCGATAGAAGGCGCTTTCGAAATTCGCCTGGGTATGGGCGCAGCCCAGATAGTGCTTGCCCGGCCCGACCTCGCGGATCGCGTCCATGGCCTGTCCGTTCTCGCTCATGTCAACACCGCCCGCGATCACCTGCTGCATGCCGAGCTGGTCGATGTCCATCATGAACTTCTCGTACGAGGAGACCAGCCCGCCTTCCAGCCAGCCGGCCGCGTGCAGCGTGAAGTTCACCCCGCCCATCAGCGTGGCGTTCACTGTGTTGGCCGACTCATAGGCGGCCTGTGCGTCCGGCAACTTGGAGGCACAGAGACCGCCGCCCGAGCGGAAGGGCACACCCAACCGCCGCGCCAGCTGGCCCATGCCATAAAGCACCAGGGCCGGCTCGGGCGTACCGAAGGTCGGCGCGCCGGACTGCATGGACATGGAGCTGGCGAACGAGCCCAACACCACCGGCGCCCCAGGCCGGACCAACTGGGCCAGGGCCATGCCGGCCATGGATTCCGCCAGGGTCTGGGTCATGGTGCCGGCCACGGTACAGGGCGCCATCGCGCCTGCCAGGATGAAGGGCGTACAGATGACCGCCTGGTTGTTGCGGGCATAGACCTTCAGCGCTCCCAGCATGGTGTCGTCCCAGACCATGGGCGAGTTGGCGTTGATCAGGCTGATCATCACGGTGTTGTCCCGCACGAAATCCGCACCGAACAGCAACTGCGCCATTGCCACCGAATCCTCGGCCCGCTCCGGTGCCGTCACCGAGCCCATGAAGGGTTTGTCGGAATAGCGCATGTGGCTGTAGATCATGTCCAGGTGGCGCTTGTTCACTGGCACGTCGGTGGGCTCGCAGACCGTGCCGCCGGAGTGGTGGATCGCCGGCGCCATATAGGCCAGCTTCACGAAGTTGCGGAAGTCTTCCATGGTCCCATAGCGGCGCCCCCCCTCCAGGTCGCTGACGAAGGGCGGGCCGTAGACCGGCGCGAAGACCGTGGCATCGCCGCCGATCTCCACCGAGCGCTCGGGATTGCGTGCGTGCTGGGTAAAGCTGGCGGGTGCGTTTTCCTGGATCAGCTTCCGGCAGAGCCCGCGCGGGAAGCGCACGCGCTCGCCCTCAACGTCGCAGCCCGCCTCCTTCCAGATTTGCAACGTCTCGGGATCGCCGCGAAACTCCAGCCCGATCTCCTCCAGGATGGTATCTGCGTTCTGCTCGATGATCTCCAGCGCCTCGTCGTTCATCACCTCGAAGCGCGGCACCTTGCGCAGGATATAGCGCAGCTGCTGCTGGCCCGCGCCCCGGCGTGACGCGCGGCGGCTTTCCGCGCCGCCACGTCCTCTTCGCCCGGCGCGACCGCCTCCGTCTTCCGGGGCCGTGTCCGTTACCACTGCTGGCTCGTCTGTCGCCTGGTCGCTCATGGCCCTGTACCCGCTTTCTGGTGATCCGAGTCATACAGTCTCCATTTGGTAACGCCCCCGTTTGCAGAGCTTGCGAAACAGCGACCCTCAAAGGCGCAGAAACGCCTTATTTCCAAGGCTTTTCCATGTCGCAATCGACAAGGCCTGTGTCGCGATTCGGTCGGCACGGAAACGCCACCATTGCGATGCTCGAACTTGGCGGAACCCACGGCATCTTCGAGAAGGGCAGCGGTCATGAAAACACAGGCACGGGTGGTGGTTATCGGCGGCGGGGCTGTCGGCGTCTCGACCCTTTATCACTTGGCGAAATTCGGCTGGTCGGACGTTGTCCTTCTGGAGCGCACCGAACTGACGGCGGGCTCGACCTGGCATGCCGCGGGCCTGCTGCCGCTGTTCAACATGAGCTACAGCGTGGGCCAGATCCACAAGTATTCCGTGGACCTCTACAAGTCGCTCGAGGAGGAAACGGGCCAGAACGTCTCCTTCCACGTCAACGGCAACCTGCGCCTGGCCGAGACCCAGGAGCGCATGGACGAGTACCGAAAGTACTGCGGCACGGCCAACACCATCGGTGTGCCCTATGAACTGATAACGCCCAGCGAGGTGAAGGAACTCTGGCCGCTGGCCGAAGTCGACGACCTGGTGGGGGCCATCTACCACCCGGACGATGGCCACATCGCGCCAGCCGACCTGACCACAGCCCTGTCGATCGGCGCACGCAACCGCGGGGCCGAGATCTATCGCCAGACGCCGGTGACGGGCGTGACCCAGAAGGCGAACGACGAGTGGATCGTCCATACGACGAAAGGCGACATCACCTGCGAGCATGTGGTCTGCGCCACCGGCAACTATGCCCGCCAGACCGGCGCCCTCTTCGGCCTGGACGTGCCGGCCATTCCGGTGGAACACCAGTACATCGTGACCGAGCCCCATCCAGCGCTTGTCCAGCGTCAGAAGGAGGGCAAGCCCGAGCTCCCTGTCCTGAGGCCCTCCGACGACGCCTATTACTTCCGTGAAGAGCGCCAGGGCTTCCTGCTCGGCCCCTACGAGAAGGGCGCGCCCGCCTGCTTCGTCGACGGCGTGCCGGACTCCTTCGGCCAGGACCTCTTCCCGGGCGACCTGGAGCGCCTGATGCCCCATGTGGAAGCCGCCATGGAACGCATACCGGCCTTCACCGAAGTCGGCATCAAGGACATCATCAACGGCCCCATTTCCTACACGCCCGACGGCAACCCGCTGGTGGGCCCGGCCTGGGGCGTGAAGAACGTCTGGCTGAACGAGGGCCACTCCTTCGGCATTACCGCAGCCGGCGGCGCCGGTCGCTACCTGGCCGAATGGATCATCGAGGGCGACCCCTCCATCGAGTTGATCGACGTGGACCCGCGCCGCTATGGCGCCTATGCCAACAAGCGCTACACGAAGCTGAAGAACGAAGAAGCCTACGAGCACGTCTTCGTCATTCACTACCCCGACGAAGAGCGTCCGGCCGCACGCCCGGCCAAGATGAGCCCGGTGCATGACCGGCTGGATGCCGCCGGAGCCGTCTGGGGCCAGCGCTATGGCTGGGAGCGGCCGAACTGGTTCGCCCCCGAGGGCGTGGAACGCAAGGACGTCTGGTCCTTCCGCCGGACCAACTACTTCGAGCATGTGGGCAACGAGGCGCGGCATATGCGCGAGAAGGCCGGACTGATCGACCTGACCTCGTTCTCCAAGTTCGAGATTTCGGGCCCCGGGGCCGAGGCCTACCTGGACCGGCTGGTGGCCAACACCATCCCGAAAAAGGTTGGGCGCATGTCGCTCAGCCACGCTTTGACCCAAACGGGCGGTGTGCGCAGCGAGTTCACCATCACCAAGCTGGCGGAAAACCGCTACTACCTGATCTCCTCGGGGTCTGCGGAGCGTTTCGACTGGGACTTCCTGTTCAAGAACCTGCCCGACGACGGCAGTGTGCGCCTGGACAACGTCACCAACAGCCGCGGCGTCTTCGTTCTGTCCGGTCCCAATGCCCGGGATATCCTGCAGCAACTGACCGACAGCGACCTGTCCAACGCTGCCTTTCCCTGGCTGACCGGCCAGACCATCAACGTGGGCCTGGCCAGCGATGTGCGGGCCCTGCGTGTCAACTTCGTTGGCGAACTGGGCTGGGAGCTGCATCACCCCATCGAATACCAGCGCCATATCTTCGGGGAGATCATGCGGGCCGGCCAGGCCCACGAGCTTGGCCTGGTCGGAATCCGCGCCATGGATGTCCTGCGTGTCGAGAAGTCCTATCGCATGTGGGCCAAGGACCTGAGCCGTGAGTATTCCGCCTTCGAATCCGGGCTGGATCGCTTCATCAGGCTCAACAAGGGCGAATTCACCGGGCGTGAGGCCCTGGTCCGCCAGCAGCAGGAAGGCATTCCACAGCGTTTCGTCACGCTGGAGGTCTTTCCCGAAGCCCGCAACGGACGGCAGATCGCCGATCCCGGTGGCAACGAACCGCTCTACAGCAACGGCACCATGATCGGTCGCGCCACATCCGGCGTCTACGGCCACAATCTGGGCAAGAGCCTGGCGCTCGGCTATGTCACGCCGGACTATGCCGAGCCGGGCACCGAACTGGAAATCGAGATCCTGCGCGATCGCTTCCAGGCGCGGGTCCTGCCGGAATCGCCATGGGATCCCGAAAACGAGCGCCTGCGTGCCTAGTCCTCCCCGCATGAAGGCCTCCTCCGGCGGCTGGCCCTGCCAGTCGCCGGTCTTTCTCATCTCCCTCTGCCCATCTCGTGAAAAAGGTCCGGGACAGCACGGGGATCACGGCTTATTCTCGGCCCTGGTCTTAAGCCCTTGAGAGAGCAGGAGCCTCGACGATGAAAGTATTCTATCCCGCCCTTGGCATGGTCGCCCTCTTCCTGTTGGGCGCCTGCAGCCAGAGCGGCATCCCCGGATCCGAACGTGGCAACGCCCCGGCACCCGGCGCGGCGGACCTGGAAGACGAGGATGGCCTGCCCGAAACCGCCCCCATCGTCTATATCTGTGACGGCGGCGTGATGGTTGCGGCCATCTACGACGGTGAGGAAGCCGTGGTGACCTACGAAGGCCGTTCCGAGGAGATGCAGACCGTGCGCTCGGGCAGTGGCGCGCGCTATGCCGGTGAGGACTGGATCTGGTGGACCAAGGGCAACACCGGCTTCCTGCAGACCCGCGCCACCGAGGAAACCATCGTCGATGGCTGCTCCATTCATGGAGAAGACTGAGTCCAACCCTGACTGTATCGGGAGAAACGCCGCTATATGAGCGACCTGCTGCAAGACCTGCTGTCCCGCCGCCCCTGGTTGCTGGCCGATGGTGCGACCGGCACCAATCTCTTCGCCCTTGGCCTGCAGCACGGAGATTCCCCGGAACTCTGGAACCTGAACCAGCCCGAGAAGGTCCGCCAGCACTACCGCTCTTTCATCGATGCCGGTTCGGACATCGTGCTGACCAACTCCTTCGGCGGCACGGCCAACCGCTTGAAGCTGCACGCAGCCGACAGCCAGGTGCACGAAATCAATCGCGAAGCCGCCCGTCTGCTGAAAGCGGAAATCGCGGACAGCGGGCGCGAGGTGGTCTGCGCCGGCTCGGTCGGTCCCACGGGCGACCTCTTCGTGCCGCTGGGCCCGCTCAAGTACGAGGATGGCGTGGCCGCCTTCACGGCCCAGTGCGAAGGCCTGGCCGAAGGCGGTGCCGACGTGGCCTGGATCGAGACCATGTCGTCACCCGACGAACTCTCTGCCGCCATCGAGGGCGCAGACCAGGCCGGCCTGCCCGTGGTCTGCACGCTGTCCTTCGACACCAACGGACGTACCATGATGGGCGTGACACCGGAGGATCTGACCCGGTTGGCCCATGGCGCAATCCGTCAACCGCTTGCCTTTGGCGGCAATTGCGGGACGGGCCCGGCCGAGATGGTGGCCGCGCTGGTCAACATGCACAACGCCGCCGGACCCACAGATATCCTGGTCGCCAAAGCCAATTGCGGCATCCCGGTTTTTGTCGATGGCGAAGTGCGCTACAATGGCACGCCAGAGTTGATGGCGCGCTACGCTGTCCTGGCGCGCAATGCCGGGGCACGTATTATCGGCGGCTGCTGCGGCACCACCCCCGATCACCTGCGCAGCATGCGACATGTACTGGAGTCCACGGCGCCGGGCGACAGCCCCTCGCTGGAGGAAATAAGCCGCGAGCTGGGCAGCATCTCGGCCGGCGGCCGCGGCGAGAAACCCGGCGAAAGCAATGGACGGCGTGGAGCCAGACGGCGCAGCCGGGTCTGAACCCCTGCAACGGACAAGGGCGGAAGCACAATGGCCAAGCAAGACTGCAAGCTATATATCGCCGGCAAACAGCAGAACGCAGTCGACGGGCAGACATTCGAAACCCGCAATCCGGCCACAGGTGAGCTGCTGGCCCAGGTGCAGCAGGCCGGACAGGCGGATGTCGCACGTGCCGTTGAAGCCGCGCAGGCAGGCTTTGCCACCTGGTCGGCCATGACCTGTGCCGAGCGCGGGCGCATCCTGCGCCGTGCCGCCGACCTGCTGCGTGCCCGCAACGACGAGCTGGCCCGCCTGGAAACGCTGGATACCGGCCGTCCCATCCAGGAAACAAGCGTCGAGGATATCAATAGCGGCGCCGACTGCCTGGAATACTTCGGTGCGCTGGCGGCCGGCCTGTCGGGTGAGCACATCGACCTGGGCCCGCAGGCCTTCGCCTACACCCGGCGCGAACCGCTGGGCATCTGCGCCGGCATCGGCGCCTGGAACTACCCCACCCAGATCGCCTGCTGGAAGGCGGCTCCAGCACTGGCCTGCGGCAACGCCATGATCTTCAAGCCCGCCGAGCTGACGCCGCTGACCGCCATGAAGGTGGCCGAGATCCTCAGCGAGGCCGGCCTGCCCGACGGCGTCTTCAACGTGGTGCACGGCTTTGCCGAAACCGGGCAGCTGCTGACCCGTCATCCGGACATCGCCAAGGTCTCGCTAACCGGCGAAGTCGGCACTGGCCGCAAGATCATGGCCGATGCCGCGGGCACAGTGAAACACGTGACGCTAGAGCTGGGCGGCAAGTCCCCCATCCTGGTCTTCAAGGAAGCCGAGATCGACCGCGCCGTCACGGGCGCCATGCTGGGCAACTTCTACAGCGGCGGCGAGATATGCTCCAACGGCACGCGCGTCTTCGTGCATGAAAGCATCAAGGACAGCTTCCTGGAACGCCTGGTGGCACGCACCGAGGCGCTCAAGATCGGCGATCCTCTGGACCCGGATACCCAGGTGGGTGCGCTGATCTCCGAGGAGCACACCCAGAAGGTCCTGAAGGCCATCGCCGACGGCCAGAAAGAGGGGGCAAAACTGGTCACCGGCGGCCAACGCGTCACCGATCCGCCCTTCGACCGCGGCGGCTTCGTCACGCCCGCCATCTTCGATGCCTGCGAGGATGACATGACCCTGGTGCGCGAGGAGATCTTCGGGCCCGTCCTCTCGCTGCTGAGCTTCAAGGACGAGGAGGAAGCCATCGCGCGCGCCAACGATACGCCCTACGGCCTGGCCGCAGGCGTCTTTACCCGAGATCTGGCCCGCGCCCACCGCGTCATCGCCCGCCTGCAGGCCGGTACCTGCTGGATCAACAACTATAACCTGACGCCCATAGAGATGCCCTTCGGCGGCGTCAAGCAATCCGGCCTCGGCCGCGAGAACGGCAAGGCGGCCATCGAATACTATTCCCAGCTGAAAAGCGTCTATGTCGAGCTGGGCGAGCTAGAAAGCCCCTATTGAGGCGCGCCGGCACAGGGGCTCTATCAGGAGGTTGTCGCCGGATTTCGCATGAAAGCTGACACGCACTTCGACTACATCATCATCGGTGCCGGTTCGGCAGGCTGTGTCCTGGCCAACCGCCTGAGCGAGGATCCCGAAGTCAGCGTCCTGCTTCTGGAGGCCGGCCCGCGCGACCGTTCGATCTTCATCCGCATGCCAGCCGCGCTGGCCTACCCCCTGGGCGACCGCAAGTTCAACTGGTTCTATCAAAGCGAGCCTGAGCCCTGGATGGACCACCGCCGCCTCCACTGCCCACGCGGACGCGTGCTGGGCGGCTCTTCCTCCATCAACGGCATGGCCTATGTGCGTGGCCATGCCCGCGACTACGACCGCTGGAGCAGCTATGGCCTGGAAGGCTGGGACTATGCCCACTGCCTGCCCTATTTCCGGCGTGCCCAGGCCCATGAATACGGGGCCGACGACTACCGCGGCGGCGACGGGCCGCTGAAGGTCTCGGCCGGGCGCATGGAAAACCCGCTGCAACAGGCCTGGATCCAGGCCGGCCAGCAGGCCGGCTATGCCCTGACCCCTGACATGAACGGCGAGCGACAGGAAGGCATCGGCCACATGGACATGACGGTCCACAAGGGCGAACGCTGGTCCGCAGCCAAGGGCTACCTCTACCCCGTCCTGGATCGCCCGAACCTGACCGTCCGCCATTCCGCCCTTACCTTGCGCCTGCTGCTCGAGGGACAGCAGGCCAACGGGGTCGAGGTCACCTTCGGCGGCATGGCCCAGAAGTTCCATGCCGATCGCGAGGTCCTGCTCTGCGGCGGTGCCATCAACTCGCCCCAGCTGCTCATGCTATCGGGCATCGGTCCTGCCGACGAGCTGCAGGCCCTGGACATTCCCGTTGTGGCTGACAGGCCGGGTGTGGGCCGGAACCTCCAGGATCATCTGGAGGTCTATATCCAGCATGCCTGCAGCCAGCCGGTCTCGCTCTACAGCTCGACCAGGCTGTGGAACAAGGCCTGGGTCGGCCTGGAATGGCTGCTGTTCAAGCGCGGCGTCGGAGCCAGCAACCACTTCGAAGCCGGTGGTTTCATACGCAGCCGTGCGGGCATCGAGCACCCGAACCTGCAGTACCACTTCCTGCCCATCGCCATGAACTACGACGGCAACAATCCGCTCCGCGGTCACGGCTTCCAGGCCCATGTCGGCCCCATGCGTCCCACCAGCCGCGGCCAGGTGCGCCTGCTCAGTCCGGATGCGCGCGAAGCTCCGGTCATCCAGTTCAACTACATGGCCACGGAGAATGACCGGCAGGAAATGCGCGAGGCCATCCGCCTGACCCGCGAGATCTTCGCCCAGCCGGCCTTCGACCCCTACCGCGGCGCGGAACTGGCCCCCGGCCCCGATGTCCAGAACGACGCCGACCTGGACGCCTTCGTGCGCGCCCATGGCGAGAGCGCCTACCATCCCTCATGCACCTGCGCCATGGGTCCGGCCGGCGAAGAAATGGCCGTCACCGATGGCGCGGGGCGGGTTCACGGCATGGAGAACCTGCGCATCGTCGATGCCTCGATCATGCCCGACATCGCCAGCGGCAACCTGAATGCCCCCACCATCATGATCGCCGAGAAACTGGCCGACGCCATCCGCGGCAAGGAGCCCTTGGCTCCGTCCGACGCACCAGTCTGGATTCATCCGGAGTGGCAGACGAAACAGCGTTAGGCCGACCCGGCACTCCGGCCGGGTTAATCCTTATGCACTCTGGAAGATTCTCAGTCCGCAGCGTTAAGCTTTTGACCGGTGTAGGCATTATCCTGCTGCCGGAGGCACGAAGGATGATGAAACTGGCTGGCATAGCCCTGTTCATTGCAGTATTTCTTCTCGCGGACTCCCTTGGACCCGATGCCGTCACGGCACAGGCGGAAATGGGACAAAAGCTGGGGCGGCACAACACGCTTACCCTGATCTCAGAAAACACGCCTCGCTTCAGCTCACAGAGTTTTTCGCGCATACGTACGACCATCCGGGGTGCGGACGGCAAGTCGGTGCCTGTGGAGGTTTCGGTTCGCCTGCAGAGCCAGGGTGGGGACGAGGCCTTCCTGACTCTCGTCCGTGATGGCGCCCCCGGCGACCTGATCCTGGCTCTTCCTGACACCACCCTCGGTCCTGAAGATATCCACGCTCTCATCATCCAGGACGGTGGGGAGAGCGAGATGCACTACACCACCATCGGTGCCCTGCGCGCCGGAAAACACGGGCACGGCCTTTCCTTGCAACATCAGGAGATTGATGACTCAACACCGGCCCTCCTGCTGCGCCGCGCAGGCCGTGACAGACTGGAAGCACGCCTGCGTCTGCGCGACACAGTGCGGATCGGGCGCATCCTGGTCACCCTGGGCGGGACAAGCGGCTGGACCTCGGTTTGAGATCACGTAACGCAGATTGGTCTATGAATTTGCATTCTAACCCCATGCTGATTAAGGGTAATATTTTATCGATAGAAAATAACTTTAGAATGAGGTATTATTAGAGTTAAGCTTGTTTCACGATCATAGCAGGTGTTGTACGTGACAACAGGAATATTCTTAACCATAATAGCAATTATTATTTCTGGGTTTGCAACTATACTTGCTTCCAATATACAGCAGAGATATTGGGATATACAATATCGTCGCTCAATTGAAGATGCGCAGTTACAGAGAGCACAAATACTCTGTGATAAATTAATAGAACTGTGCGACAAAAGGCTCTATAGATTAAGATTACTTACTATATCCATAAGAGAAAGAGATAGTAAAAATAATATACAGGAAAAGAGAGATTTATATAAAGAATCGGTAAAATTATGGAATGAAAATTTTGGATTTGTAAGGTCAAATTTATTAACTTTATATAATAAAAGAAATTTAGATCATTTTGAAAAAAATATACATGATAAATTTTATAGAATTGGGAATCACATAGAATATTGCCTGAAAAATAGAAAAATACCATATAATAATATAGATGAAGATATAAATATATTATCTGCTGAGTATTATGATTTTTGCTCAAAATTACAAGAACGTATTCGCGATAGAACACTTCCTCATTTTGACGAAATAGATGAAATTAACTTCAAAAATTCAGATAGATTGACGTTAATATATCTCATACGAAGGCTTTATGGAATTTCCACGAAGATGAGCCGCGTATAGCATCCTTCTCTTTATGTTTTTACTCCAGATTGGAGAATAATTATTTGTAATATTTATAATTTCTTGGCAATCATTTAAAGGTAATATTTTATCTTTTCTCATATATATAGCTTTTGGTACTGGGTAAACTAATAGTGATGCAATTAAATCTGCTTGACTCTCACTCAAGTCAATTGCCTTTTTCCCAAATATCATCAATGATGCAGAATCTGCACCCTTTAACTTATACCCTGTATACGCAATACTAAGATATGATCTTAATATATCTATCTTTTTTACTCGGTAATTAATTGCATTTGCTATTACTGATTCTCTTAATTTTCTCGAAATATTTCTCCTCCTATCATCTAATATTGTTCTAACAATCTGCTGCTCTATCGTACTTATACCACCTATTCTCTTGAAGGATAAAATCCTTCTAATTGTACGAAGTATAGATCTTATTATTTCTAAACCAGAATGTTCAAAAAATCTTCTATCCTCTAGCAAAAGTACAGACCATTCCAAATTAGATATCTTATTATAATTAATTATAGATAAATAATTTTCTTCTAAAGCAATTTTATCTATATTATTTACAACTTTATCTGCAGATATATTTAGTGCGATTAATATTTGTTTCGGCGCAGGTGGCCACATTATATTTTTTAACTTATAGTGATAATTATATTTATTAATATTTCTACTATTATATTTTCTTATAAGTTTTTTCATAACCCCCCCCTATTCTAAAAGCATCTATTGCATAATATTGTAATTTAATTATTATGGAATTTTTAATAAAAGATAATTGTAATTTTTATTATATGAATAGTAATTATCTAATTTAATACATAACTATTACTCTGTAACTAAACAAATTCAATACATTTTTTATATTTCTACTTATGATATCAACCATCTTTTCCTGAAAATCAGTCATTCATATCGATGATAACGCATATCGATGATAGAATCAGTAATTCCCAATCCCAGTGCCATTCCCGGATCCGCACCATAGTAAGGGCCCAAAAAGCAGGTTCCTAACGGTAGAGTCCTCTGCACAATTCCAGCGTAAAGGCAACGACAACCGGCAGCTAAACTTGCGTATATCCGAAGCACCGGACGATCAAGTGCGTCTCCGAATGGCCCCCCTAAACATCCTGGAACTGATTGCCCAACATGCATCCCCTACCCCTCCACCAGCTTCTGTAGCGTTTCCAGCCGGTCTGCCT
The DNA here is from genome assembly GCF_000686045.1 of Fodinicurvata fenggangensis DSM 21160. Lineage (GTDB taxonomy): Bacteria > Pseudomonadota > Alphaproteobacteria > Kiloniellales > DSM-21159 > Fodinicurvata > Fodinicurvata fenggangensis. The sequence continues at coordinate 122,098 of NZ_JMLV01000010.1, read as the reverse complement.
CTTCGGCCGGCTTATCCCAGCGGATGCGGCTGATGCGCGGGAAGCGCATGGCCAGCCCCGACTTGTGGCGGGTTGAGGGCTGGACGGCGTCGAAGACCACCTCGAAGACCAGGCCGGGGGCAACGGCACGCACCGGGCCGAAGCGCTCCACGGTGTTGTCGCGTACCCACTTGTCCAGCTTCTTCAGCTCTTCGTCCGTATAGCCGGAATAGGCCTTGCCCACCGGCACCAGCTCACCCGCCTCGGTCCAGGCGCCGAAGGTGTAGTCGGAATAGAACGAGCTGCGCTTGCCGTGGCCGCGCTGGGCGTACATCAGCACGGCGTCCAGCGACAGCGGGTCGCGTTTCCACTTGTACCAGAGCCCGCGCGGCCGTCCGGCGACATAGCTGCTGTCGCGCCGCTTTAGCATCAGACCCTCAAGGCTTTGCTGCCGCGCCTCGGCGCGCAGGCGTGCCAGGCTGTCCATGCCGTCGGCCACCACCAGGGGTGAGAGGTCCATGCGCGGCGGCCGGTGATGGGCATACCAGTCCTCAAGCCGGCGTCGGCGCTCAGTGAAGGAAAGATCGCGCAGGTCCTCATCGCCTTCGAACAGCAGGTCATAGAGGCGTATATGGGCCGGATGCTTGCGCAGGCCCGCCGCTGTCACGGACTTGCGGTTTAGGCGCTGCTGCAGGTCGTTGAAGGGCGCCACCTCGCCGTCACGCACCACCAGCAGCTCGCCGTCCAGCACGCCCTCGAAATTCACGCCCTCCAGCACGTCGGGAAAGCTGTGGCTGATCTCCTCGCCCGTGCGGCTGAACAGCCGCGCCTTGCCGTCATAGGCGACCAGCTGCACGCGAATGCCGTCCCACTTCCACTCAACAGCAAAGCTCTCCAACTGGAGAGACTCGACCTCGCGTTCCTCCAGAGGGTGCGCCAGCATCAGCGGACGGAAGGCGGCACTGCGGTCCGGCTCGGGGCGCGCGCCCTGCCCTTCCAACCAGGCGAAGAGCGTTTCATAGGGCGGGGCCAGGCCGTGCCAGACCTCCTCGATCTCACCCACGGCGCAGTTACCAAACTCGGCCAGGGCCGTCTTGGCCAACCGTTCGGAGACACCGACGCGCAGGCCACCGGTGATGAACTTCAGCAGCGCCCAGCGCCCGGTGGTATCCAGCGCGTCCAGCCAGCCTTCCAGCAGGCCCGGCACCTGGGCCCGGGGCGCGTCCTGCAGGCGCTCGACGATCTCGTTCAATTCGGGCGGGCGATTGGCGCCGGCGCGTGCCTGCCAGATCAGCGAGACGGTCTCCGCCAGATCGCCCACATAGTCGTGCGACCAGCGGAACAGCACGGGATCGTGGCGTTCCTCGGCCAGCGTACGCACCTGGGCGGGCTTGGCGCTGCGAAAATCCAGCGTGCCGGTCAGCGCCCCCAGCGCCCAGCCGCGATCCGGGTCCGGCGCATGGGCGAAATAGTCCGCCATCAGGCGCAGCTTGTCGTTGCGCCCGGGGGTCAGGCTGAGGCGATCGAGCAGGAAGGCGAAACGCTCCATGGGTTCAGACGGCCTCCTGCTCCTCGTCGCCGCGGCCGATCAGCGACAGGGCCCGGGCGCGCAGCCCCTGCTGCTGCGCATAGTGGATCAGAGCCTCCTCGTTGCCGTGGGTGACCCAGATCTCCGGCGCGCCCACATCGGCAAAGCTGCGCGTCAGCTCGTCCCAGTCGGCATGATCGGAGATCACAAGCGGCATCTCCACGCCGCGCTGGCGGGCGCGCTGGCGCACCTGCATCCAGCCCGAAGCCATGGCAATCACCGGCTCGCTCAGCCGGCGCGCCCAGCGGTCGGCGATGGCCGAGGGCGGCGCCAGCACCAGGGCGCCCGTCATCTCCTCCTTCTGGCTGGCGGTGGCCGGACGCAGCTCGCCCAGCTCGACCCCGTGGGCGCGGTAAAGCTCGCAAAGCTGCTGCAACGCACCGTGGATATAGATCGGCGCATCGTAGCCGGCGCGGCGCAGCAGGGCGATCATCCGTTGCGCCTTGCCCAGGGCATAGACGCCCACCACGTGCGTGCGCTCCGGAAAGAGCCGCAGGGAGTTGAGCAGCTTGGCCACCTCGCGATCCGGATCGGGATGACGGAAGACCGGCAGGCCGAAGGTAGCTTCCGTTATGAAGACGTCGCAGGGCACCGGCTCGAAGGGTGCGCAGGTGGGATCCTCCCGCCGCTTATAGTCGCCGGAGACGACGATGCGCTGCCCGCGATGTTCCAGCACCGCCTGGGCCGAACCCAGCACATGGCCGGCCGGCACCAGACGGACCCGTACCTCGCCGATCTGAATCACCTCGCCATAGGCCAGTACCTGCCATTCGCGGCCCGCCTTGTCCTTGTAGCGGCTGCGCATGATGGCCAGCGTCTCGGCCGTGGCCAATACCTTGTCATGGCCCGGACGCGCATGGTCGGCATGGCCGTGGGTCACCAGCGCGCGCGGCACGGCGCGGTGCGGGTCGACATGGAAATCGCCGGGCGCACAGTAGAGACCCTGGTCGGTCACATAGAGCCAGTTTTCGGGCAGGAGTTCGCTTCGAGGCATGCTTCAGGATATGGCGATCCGAACAGCCCTGACCAGCCCTCTTCGCACAAGCTGAAGGCATTACAGGTCGGCCCCAAGCAGGATCTCTACGGGCTCAGCTGCGCGCGCAGGACGTATTTCTGGATCTTGCCCGTCGAGGTCTTGGGCAGGTCTCCGAAGGTCACATGGGTCGGGCACTTGAACCGCGCAAGGTGCTGGCGGCACCAGTCAATGACCTCCTCCGCGGTCAACGCGGCGCCCTCGCGCGGCGTCACCACGGCATGCGGCGTCTCACCCCACTTCTCGTGCGGCACCGCCACCACCGCAGCCTCGACGATGTCGGGGTGGCTGTAGAGCACCTCCTCGATCTCCAGCGAAGAGATGTTCTCGCCGCCCGAGATGATCACGTCCTTGGCGCGGTCCTTGATCTGGACATAGCCATCGGGTTGCACCACCGCCAGGTCGCCCGTGTGATACCAGCCGCCTGCGAAGGCTTCCGCACTGGCTGTCGGGTTCTTCAGATAGCCCTTGTGTACGGTATTTCCCCGGATCATCAGCTCCCCCACCGTCTCACCGTCTGCAGGCACCGGGGTCATGTCCAGGGGATCCATGACCTGCAGGTCGGAGATCATCTGATGGGGCACGCCCTGGCGCGCAACAAAGGCCGCGCGTTCCTCCAACGGCACCCCCTGCAGGCCCGGCTGCCAGGCGCAGAGCATTGAGGGGCCGAAGGTTTCCGTCAGCCCGTAGAGATGTGTGAGCGCAAACCCCATCTCTTCCATCCGTGCGATCACGCTGCTTGGCGGTGCGGCACCGCCCGTTGCCACCTGGACCCTGTGCTCGAAGACCCGCTTTATGTCTTCCGGTGCATGGATCATCATGTTGAGCACGATCGGCGCGGCACAAAGGTGTGTCACCTGGTGCTCGGCGATCGCCGGGAAGATCAGGGCTGGATCGGGCCGCCGGATACAGACGTGCGTGCCCCCGGCGCAGGTCACGGCCCAGGTGTAGGTCCAGCCGTTGCAGTGGAACATCGGCAGGGTCCAGAGATAGACACTCTCCGGGCCGATCCGGAAGCTGATCACATTGGCCGCCGCATTCAAGTGCGCGCCGCGATGGTGGTAGACGACCCCCTTGGGGTTTCCCGTGGTGCCCGAAGTGTAATTGAGCGTGATGGCATCCCATTCACTGTCGGGCATCCAGTCGTCGAACCCGGGATCGCCCTCGCCCAGGAAGCCCTCGTAATCGGTCTCGCCGATCAGTTCGCCGCCCTCCACATGGGGCGGGTCGATATCGATGACAGCCGGCCGGGGCCCCTTCATCAGGTCCAGCGCCTCGCCGATCACGTCGGCAAACTCGCGATCCGTCAGCAGCACCCTGGCCTCGCCGTGATCCAGGATGAACGCCAGTTCCCGCGCGGCCAGGCGCACGTTCAGCGCATTGAGGACGGCGCCCGCCATGGGCACCCCGTAGTGCGCCTCCAGCAGCGCCAGGCTATTGGGGGCCATGACGGAGACCGTATCGCCCTTGCCGACCCCGCGGCGTTTGAGGGCCGAGGCCAGGCGCCGGCAGCGCGCCGCCATCTGCGCATAGGTGAATTCCTGCGGCCCGTCGATCACGGCCGTGCGAGACCCATAGACCCGCTCCGCCCAGGCGAGATAGGTCAGTGGCGTCAGCGGCACGTGATTGGCCGCGTTGGGCTCAAGGTCTGTCTCGAAAATGGAGTGTCCGTCAGACTGCTGGCTCATGCTTGCGCGCCTCCACCCTTCCGATCCACTTTAGCGGCCTGCATCGAATGCGGCCAAATACTTCGGATTGGCGCGTGCCAGCCGGTCCCGCGTATCCTCGACCAGCGCCCTGTACAGCGGATCGGCCGTGGCAGGATCATCCCAGGTGCCGGCCCGGATCGCCCCAGCCAGCGAAGCCGCGCCCCCCTGCTCGCCCCCCAGGGCCAGCAGGCGTGCCTCCTGGCGCAGCGGCAGGGCGTCCGTGCTGTCGCTCAAGGCCCGTTCGGCCAGCCCCATGGCGCTCAACACCATCAGCATGTCCAGGCGCCTGTCGTCCGGTACGGCCGGCAGAATCTTGTCCTTGAGCAGGGATCGCGCGGTCGCCAGCAGCGCCGCTGCATCGGGCCGGTCCGGGGTCATGCCGCTGTCTCCGCATCAACATGGCCAGGAAGCGCCTGTCCCGGCGCGGTCATGTTCAGAATCTCGATCTCGATTTCCGGCAGGCGCAGGCCGATCAGTCCCAGCTCCAGCGTCGCCTCCTCGCCGCTCAGGTAGCGGTCCGTCTGCTGCAAGGCGATCACGGCCCAGCGCAGGTGGGCAAAGACCTCCCACCAATAGACCTTTGCCGGATCGATAACGCGTCCGCTTTCCGCGCAATAACCGCGGTAGAAGGACTCCCGGCTGCCGATGCCGCCCGCCGGCCGGTCGCGCCGGCCGAAGCGCCAGCACATGGCACAGAACCACCCGATGTCCTCATGCGGGTCCGACCAGCCGGAAAACTCCCAGTCGAGAATGCCCGTCAGCCCGGTTTCGTCCACCATGTAGTTGCCGGTGCGGTAATCCCGGTGGGCCAGGACAACCTCCTCGTTCTCGGGCAGACGCAGGTGGAGCCAGCGCAGGCCCCACTCCAGGGCGAGCTGTGCGCCGTCGACGGCATCGACATAGCCATACAGGGTGCGAAGCTGGTGGGGGGCCGGCGCGTCTTCCGGCAGGTCGAGAAAGCCGAAACTGTGGGTCGTGGGCGTGATCGTGTGGATGCGTGCCAGTTCCCGGCCCAGCGTCTCGGCCAACTGCTCCCTGTCGCCGCCGGCCAAGGACTCGTCCTTCACCACCTTCTGCCCCACGGCCGTGCCCTCCACGCGGCGCATCAGGCAGAAGTCCTTGCCCAGCACGCTGTAGTCCCGGCTGTGATGGAGCGGTTCGGGCACGCGCACGCCGGCCTGCCAGGCGGCCTGGAGCAGTTCGAACTCCTCCAGGCGAGAATGACTGACGGCCACCCCGCTCGCACTGTCCGTGCGCAGCACCAGGGCATGGTTGCCGCCGCGCGGTCCCCCGCTGACCTCGACGTCCAGGGCCCAGTTCTCCTGTATGGCGCCGCCCGACAATTTCTCGTGCGCCGTCACCTGGACCTGCTGCGCGCCAAAAGCCTCGGTCAGGTGGTCTTCCAGTCTCGAGAGCTGCGCATCGTCCAGGTGCATCGCCATCGCCTTCAGACTCCCCAGCGCCAGAACTCCTGGCCTTCTTCGCGCAGGAAGCGGTTCAGCACCGTCTTGTGCACCTCGGACGCTCCGTCGACCAGCCGGGCCTGACGCGCATAGCGATAGATCCATTCCAGAACCGTGTCCTTGGAGTATCCGCGCGCGCCGTTGAGCTGGATCGCCGTGTCGACGGCCTGGTGTAGGGCGTCGGCCACCTCGATCTTGGCCATGGAGATCTGCTTGCGCGCCTTGTCGCCCTGGTCGAGGGTCCAGGCCGCGCGCATGGTCAGCAGGCGGCCGATCTCGATGCGCATGGCCGCCTCGCCCAGCTGCATCTGCACCGATTCCCGCTCCACCAGTTTCGTTCCGAAGGCCTCGCGCTCCTCGACATAGTCGCGGGCGATCTGCAGGGCGCGCTGCGCCAGGCCCAGCCAGCGCATGCAATGGGTCAGGCGCGCCGTACCCAGGCGGATCTGGGTGGCCTTCAGCCCATCGCCCACCTCCATCAGACGGTTCTCGTCGGGAATCTCCAGACCATCGAACAGCAGTTCGCAGTGCCCGCCATGCTCCTCCGGCCCCATGATTGGGATCCGCCGGACGATCTCCCAGTTGGGATCGTCGCGATGGAACAGGAAAGCCGTCAGCCCCTTGCGCGTGTCATCGGAGGTGCGCGCCACCAGGATGAAATGACTGGCCACCTGCGCCCCCGTGATGAACCACTTGCGCCCTGTGACACGCCAGTGATCGCCATGCCGCTCGGCGGTCGTGCGGATCATCGAGGGATCGGAGCCGCCGCCGGGGGCGGGCTCCGTCATGACGAAGGAGGAACGAACCTGCCCGTCGACGATGGGCTGCAGCCAGCGGCTTTTCTGATCCGCGCGCGCCACCTTCTCCAGCAGGATCATGTTGCCGTCATCCGGCGCCGCGCAGTTGAAGCAGACGGGGCCGAAGATCGAGTGATTGGCCGCCTCGTAGAACGCGGCCATGGCCTGCACGTTCAGGCCGAGACCACCGCGGCTCTCCGGCATCTGCGGCGCCCAGAGGCCGGCTTCCTTCGCCTTCTTCCGCATACGCTCGAGCAGCGGCCCGGCGATATTCTCGTGCGCGTCATAGCTTTCCGAATCAGCTTCCAGGGGCAGCAGCTCGGTCTCGACGAAACTGCGGACCCTCTGGCGCAGGGCTTCGACATCGTCCGGCAGGGCAAAATCCATGGGAGTTTTCTCCTAGAGCGCGTTGACCGAATGACCGCCGTCGACCGGAATGACCGCCCCCGTCATGTAGGTCGAAGCCGCGTCACAAAGCATCAGCAGCGGCGCATCCAGGTCCGAAAGCTGGCCGAGCCGGCGCTGCGGCACGCGCTTGATCAGCGCCTGCCCGCCCTCGCTGGCGAAGAATTCCCGGTTGAGGTCCGTTTCGATGTAGCCCGGAGCAAGGGCGTTCACGCGGATGCCATGGCGGGCCCACTCCACCGCCAGCTGGCGCGTCATCTGCGCCAGGCCCGCCTTGGAGATTGCATAGGGGCCAACGGCCCCCGCCGGGCGAAGTCCCGTGATGGAGGCGATATTGATCACCGTCCCGCCCTTGCCGGCCTCCACCATTTTCTCAGCAACCGCATTTGCGAAGAACCATGCACCCTTCAGGTTCGTGTCGAGCACGCTGTCCCAATGCTCTTCCGTGACCTCCAGGGCCTTGGCGGTCTCGACCGTGCCTGCATTGTTGATCAGGCCATCGGGCACCCCTGCACTTTCGACAATATTGGCAATGGCGGCACGTATGGCAGAGACATCGCGGATATCCGCTTCCGCTACCACGGGGGCCGTTCCCGTCTGGGAGGCCAGCTTACTGGACAGAGCCTCCAGCTTGCCCCGTCGACGGGCCACCAGAGCCACCTGTGCGCCGGCACTCGACAACACCTCCGCGAAATGTGCGCCAAGACCGCTCGAGGCGCCGGTTACGACAAAAAGCCTGCCAGTAAGGTCACTTGATAGAGTCATTGGAACGTACCTTGCCCTCCTTCACTTCCGTGGACAAGATCGCAACAGGGAATGAAGACCAATACTCTGCGTTCTCCGGCGCTGCCGGCCTGCATTGAGGCAAACTTGCAATACTTGCAGGAAATACGTACGGTTTTAAGCGATGGTCGGCGCATGACGTAGACCAAAAATAAGCGTGGACCACCACAAAATAATAATTTTTTTGGGGAGGAACGCACAAATGATTACACGAATAACGACGCCGCTCGGTGCGGCAGTTGTCGGTGCCGGCTTGACGCTTGGCGCAACTGCTTCGGCACAAGAACCAATCAGCATTGGCGCAATCTACATCCTCTCGGGTGTCGGTTCGACCTATGGCGAGTTTGCCCAGAACGGCGCCAATCTCGCCATTGATGAAATCAACGAGGACGGCGGTGTGCTGGGCCGCCCGCTGGAGATCACCTTCGAGGACAGCCAGCTCGAGGCACAGGCGGCGATCCAGGCAATGCGCAAACTGGTCTATCAGGACGGCGTGGATGTGCTGATGGGGCTCGACTCAAGCGGTGTCGCCACCGGGGTGGTGCCGGTGGTGCCCGAGGTCGAGACGCCGTTCATCATTACCCATGCGGCGACACCCGATGCCACCGGCAAGCTGTGCAATGAGTGGACCTACCGCAACAGCGTCAACATCCCGCAGAACATCAAGGGCGCGGCGATCATGGCGGACGAGAGCGGGGCGAACAGCTGGACCACCGTCGGCCCCGACTACGCCTTCGGCCACCAGTCCTGGGAATATTTCCAGCGCTATCTCGGTGAACTCAACCCGGATGCAACCTTTTCCGACGATCCTTCATTTCCAGCCTTTGGAACCGAGGACTTCACGCCGTTCATCAATACGGTGATTTCGAACCAGCCGGACGGCGTGTTCATTTCGGTCTGGGGCAGCGATCTTGTGAACTTTACGCGCCAGGCCAACGATCTCGGCTTCTTCGACGAGGATTTCGAGGTCCTGATGTCGCTTGGTGCCGCAACCGAGGTGCTCAGTGCTCTTGGCGAACAGATGCCCACCGGCATCACGGTCGGCACGCGCTATTGGTACGGCGCCTACGACAACGAGATGAACAAGGCCTTCGTCGAGGCCTATCGCGAGCGTCATGAAACACCGCCAAGCTATAACGCCCAGAATGCCTATTCTGCGGTCTATGCCTACAAGGCCGCCATCGAGAAGGCTGGAGAAGTCGACAAGGTCGCGATCCGCGATGCACTCAAGGGCATGAGTTACCAGGCGCCCATGGGTGAGGTGCGCTTCCGTGAAGGCGACAACCAGGCCCTGGTTGGCCCGACCTACGGCGTCACGGCGGAAGACCCCGACAGTGAACTGCGTCTGCTCGATCCGCAGCGCAACTTCGCGGCCGAGGACGTGACGCCGCCTCTGTCCGAGACCGGCTGCAATCTCGGCGGATAGCTCCGCTTATGCCGGCGGCGACCTGCTGTCGCCGCCGGCTTCCCTGCCCCGTTCGCCGTCAGCCTGGAGGTCCCGTGGAGAGTTTCATCGCCGCGCTCATGAACAGCCTGGCTCTGGGAATGCTGCTGTTTCTCATCGCCATCGGCCTCAACATCATCTTCGGCGTTCTCAACATCATCAACTTCGCGCATGGCGCACTCTATATGCTGGGCGCCTACATCACCTATACCGTGGCAGTGCTCACGGGGGTGAGCTTTTGGATTGCGCTCTTCGCCGCCCCGCTCATCGTGGCCGCCATCGCTGTGGTCATCGAGCGGGTGATGCTGCACCGGATCTATGATCGACCTATCACCGACAGCCTGCTCCTGACTTTTGCACTGCTGCTCATCATCGACGAAACGGTCCGCTGGATCTGGGGCAGCACGATCCACGTTGTCGACCCGCCCGCAAGCCTGAGCGGCACGGTAAGACTGCTCGGGATCCAGCAACCGGTCTATGGCCTCTTCGTGATCGCCATGGGTCTGATCGTCGGTCTTGGCCTCTGGGGCTTCTTCTCGGGGACAAGGGCCGGCAGGGTGATGCGGGCAGCGGCCATTGATCGGAAGATGTCCAGGCTGGTGGGCATCGACGTACCTCTGGTGTTCACCGCGGTCTTTGCCTTTGGGGCTGGAATCGCGGGATTCGGCGGTGCCATTGCCGCACCGATCCGCGCGATCAGCCCGGCAATGGGCGCCAACATCATCGTCGAATCCTTCATCGTTGTTGTGATCGGCGGGCTCGGCAGCTTCCCCGGCGCCTTTCTCGGGGCGCTGATCCTTGGAGCGATCAACGGCTTCGGCTCACGCTATCTGCCTGAACTCAACCTCGTGATGCCCTACATCGGGATGGCCCTGGTGCTGCTGCTGAAACCACAGGGCCTGATGGGGAGGACCGCATCATGAGCCGTCGGGCCGGGCTGATAACAGCCTTGATCGCGGTCATTCTGGTGGCCTTGTGGTTCCTGCCCGCCTGGGCGCCCTATTTCTACATCTTCGTCGCCGCGGAAATCCTGATCCTGGGCCTGTTCGCCGCCGGGTTCAACCTGGTGTTCGGCTATACCGGCATGCTCAGCCTGGGCCATGCCGCCTTCTTTGGTTTCGGTGCCTATGTAACGGCGATGCTGCTTCTGCACTTCGACACGCCGCTTGCTTTCGCCTTGATCGCCTCGCTTGCGGGCGGGGGACTGCTCGCCCTTGTGATCGGCTTCTTCTGCGTGCGCTTGACCGAGGTCTATTTCACGATGCTGACGCTGGCATTCGGGATGATGGTATTTTCCGTAGCCCAACAATGGCGCAGTTTCACCGGCGGTTCGGATGGCATCACCGGTTTTGCCGTCGGCTCGTTCGGTCTTGGTCTGGACCTTACGCTCGGCAATCCCGCGGTGTACTACCAACTGACTCTGGTCATCGTGACGCTGGCCGGCTTATGTCTCTATCTCATCACCATCTCGCCCTTCGGCCTGATCCTCCGCGCGATGGCCGAGAACCCCGAGCGCGTGGCGTTTACCGGCATTCCCGTGCGGCGCTATCGGCTTTACAGTTTCGTAATCTCGGGCGCCTTCTCCGGGCTCGCCGGCGGGCTCTTCGCCCCCTTCACGCGGGTTGCTTCGCCGGAAACGTTGCACTGGTCTCAATCAGCCGAACCGGTGCTCATGAGCATTCTCGGAGGCTCTGCAACCTTCCTCGGCCCCTTCATCGGCTCCGCGATCTTCGTCCTGCTCGAAACCTGGATCACCAGTTTCACCGACCGCTGGATGCTGTTCCTGGGCATCGTGCTGGCCCTCATGGTGATGTACCTGCGCCGCGGCCTGCTGGGCACGGCGCTCGACCGGCTGACGAAACGGGGGTGAGCCATGGCTGAACAGAACACCCCCATTCTCTCCACCGATGCATTGACCAAGCGTTTCGGCGGGCTCACTGCCGTCGATGGCGTGTCGATCGCCCTCAACGAAGGCGAAATCGTCGCGCTTATCGGACCCAACGGCGCCGGCAAGACGACATTCTACAACATGGTCTCGGGCCGCATGACGCCAACCTCGGGTCAGGTGCTGTTTCACGGCTCTGACATTGCCGGCAAACCGCCACACGAGATCGCACGCGCCGGGATCGGACGCTCCTTCCAGATCACAAATGTCTTCAACGAGCTGACGGTGCGCGAGAACGTCCAGGTCGCACTGGTCAGCCACCGGGGCAAGAGTCTCCGCCTGTTTGCCGTCCTCGGCATGGACAGGGCACTCCGCCGCGAAGCAGACGAGATCCTGGCCCGGCTCGGACTGGAAAGCATGGCCGAACTGCGTACGGGCACTCTGTCGTATGGTGACAAGCGGCTCCTGGAACTCGCCATCGTGCTTGCCATCGAACCGGAGATCGTGATGCTGGACGAGCCGACAGCCGGGCTCACGCCGGAAGAGACCAGGGCGGTCATCGAGCTGATCCGGAACCTGCGCGCTGAACGCCCCTATACCTTCTTCATCACCGAACACGACATGGAGGTGGTCTTCGGCCTCGCCGAGCGGGTGCTGGTGATGCACCGCGGCCAGCTCCTGGCCACGGGCGCACCCGAGGAAGTCCGCCAGAACCCCGAAGTGCGTCGCGCCTATCTTGGCGACGAGGAGGAGGATTCGGCGGCATGATGCTCGAGGTCTCGGATATCCACACCTTCTACGGTGAAAGCCGGGCGTTGTCGGGCGTCAGCCTGTCCGTGGACGAGGGCGAGACCGTTTGCCTTCTCGGACGCAACGGCGCCGGCAAGACGACGACCCTGTCTTCCATCGTCGGCATCGTGCCGCCAAGCCAGGGCACGGTCCACTTCCGCGGCGAGGACATCACGCGACGACCGGCGCATGCCATCACACGCATGGGAATCTGCCTGGTGCCGGAGGACCGGCGAATCTTCGGCGACCTGAGCGTGGCCGAGAACCTGGAAGTCTCGCTCTACCGCGGCCCGCGACAGGCCACTTGGTCGCTCGAGCGGGTTTACGACGAATTTCCGGTGATCGCGGAGTTCAAGGATCGGCCCGGCAAAACCCTGTCCGGTGGCGAGCAGCAGATGCTGGCGATCGCACGGGCCCTGGTCGGCCAGCCGGAACTCCTGCTGCTGGATGAGCCGAGCGAAGGCCTGGCGCCGGTGATCGTCAACCAGATTGGGCGGCTGCTTTCCAGCCTATCGGCGAGCACGACGATCCTGTTCACCGACCAGAACCTCGCGTTTGCTCTCAAGCATGCCGAGCGCTGCTATATCCTGGCCAAGGGTGAAGTGGTCCATGAAGGCCCGGCCGCGGCCTTGCGCGACAACCCGGAACTGCAGGAGCGTTACCTCTCCGTGGCGGCAAGCTGAGGCCTTACAGTGACTCGATGCTGCCGGTTCGGCCCATGCGCGGGTCGGGTATAGCCCCCCAATAGTCCATGTTCTCCGGCGCGAACGGAAGGGTGCGCGGCGGGCGCGGGTCCGCCTCGGGAAAGGTTTCCATGCCGAAGCTGTACTCCACGGTCAAGCCGTCCGGATCCAGGAAATAGAGGAACATGGACTCTGATGGCGGATGCCGCCCCGGCCCGAAGACGATGGGGGCGTCGTTCTTCTGCATCCGCCAGAAAGCCTTGCCGATGTCATCAACGTCCGTGACCATGAAATTCACGTGATGGAAATGATTGCGTCCGGAATGCGCAAGGCCCAGCGAATGGTGCAGCGGATTGGGGAAGCAGCGCATGAAGGTGATTGCCTCCTCGATCCGGTCCGAGGCGCGGAAATTCAGCTGCTCCAGGAAGAATCGCTCGGCCCGTGCATGATCCGCCGCACCAAGCACCACATGACCGAGGCGTTCGATCTTGGTGACAGTGGCCTCGAACGGCGTGGTGGCCTGTTCGAAGGAATGGAAGTATTCAAGGGTGGCGCCGGTATGCGGCTCGACCACGCGGAAGGCGTCTTCTACGCCCAGGCAGGCAGCCTCTTCACGCCCCACATCGTGGGTGGCCAGCTCCAGGCTTTCGAGATGCCGCCGCACCCGAGCCAGGTCCTCGGGGCTTTCCATTTCCCAACCAATACGGCGCAGGCCCGGTTCCGAAGCCTGGTGCAGGATCAGGTCGTGGTGACGTGGGCTGCAGCGGAACAGCCATTCCCCCTCGCCCGCCTCTCCGGCAGGCTGCAGGCCCACGAGGTCGCGGTAGAATTCGGACGAAGTTTGCAGGTCGCTGACGTTCAGGGCGACATAGCCCAGACGACGATAGCGGAAATCCAGTGTCATTCAGCCTCCCGGGGTCTTGCAGCCGACATTGCATCCTGGGGCAACATAACCACACGACAGGGTTGCAGGGAAGCCCGGGTTCTAAGCAGCTTTTTCGTTGCACCTGAACGGCAATGCTGGAACTTTTGACGAACCCGCAAAACTGCAAGGAGCCGTCACATGAGCGAGAGCTTCGAACTGCATCCGGACCTGGCACGCGACGGCATCGAGGTGATGGACCTGAGGCTTTCGCGCCTGCTGCTGATGAACGATGCGGCCTGGCCCTGGCTGGTGTTGGTCCCGCAGCGACCGAACAAGAAGGACTTTCACGACCTGGATCCCATGGACCAGTACCGCGTGTGCGATGAGATCACGATCTGCTCCCAGGCGCTGAGCCGTCTGTTCAGTCCGGACAAGGTGAACGTGGCCGCCCTGGGAAACATGACGCCGCAGCTGCACATCCATGTCATAGCCCGCTTCAGCGACGATCCCGCTTGGCCGGGTCCGGTCTGGGGCAAACAGGCGATGCAGCCCTATCCGGCTCACCAGTTGGAGGAACGCGTGAAAGCTCTGCATCAGGAACTGAAGCATCCGCTGTGAGCGTCCCTCTCGACATAGATCCGCAGGTGGCCGAGACCCTGCGGCAAGGCGGTCCCGTCGTGGCCCTGGAGTCCACCGTCATCGCCCATGGCCTTCCCTGGCCGGGCAACCTGGAAACCGCGCAGGCCATGGAAGCCCAGGTGCGCGAAGCCGGCGCCGTACCGGCCACCATTGGCTTGATTGCTGGGCAGGCGATCGTCGGAATGAGCGCGGATCAAATCGAAGGCTTTGCCCGTGAGGGCGGCTCCATGGCCAAGCTGGGCAGCCGCGACCTGGGCCCGGCAATGGCGCAGGGACTGGACGGTGCCACTACGGTCTCAGCCACCGCGCGCCTGGCAGCCTTGGCGGGAATCGGGATCTTTGCGACGGGCGGCATCGGCGGCGCGCATCGCGACTGCAACCAGACCTTCGACATCTCGGCTGACCTGATGGAGCTTTCCCGCAGTCCGGTCGCCGTGGTGGCCTCGGGCGCCAAGTCCATCCTGGACCTGCCGCGCACATTGGAAATCCTGGAGAGTCTCTCGGTGCCGGTGGTGGGCCTGGGGGGCCGGGAATTTCCCGCTTTCTATGCGGTCGGCAGCGGCCTTCCCCTGGACCACAGTGTTGGAGGCGCCCGGGACGCGGCAGAGCTGCTGCGGGCTCATTGGCAGGTCAGTTCGGGAGGATTGCTGCTCGCCCAGCCGGTCCCGGAGGCAGCCGCACTGTCCGGGACACAACTGGACGGCTGGATCGAAAATGCACTTCAGGATGCCACGCGCGAAAACATGTCCGGCAAGGCTGTCACGCCCTTCCTGCTTTCGCGGTTGCACGAGATGAGCGCCGGCGCAACCCTGGCCGCCAACCGAGCCCTCTTGCTGTCCAATGCCGCAATGGCCGGTCGGATTGCGGCAGCCTGGGCGGCGTAGAACGCTTACATCTCCGAGTCGGGCTTGCCCGAGTGCTTCCAGAAGTCCCAACCTGCCAGCAACAGCGTTATCAGGACCACCACGATAAGATCGATGTGTGGAACCCCGATCACCAAGACGCCAAGGAAGCCCAAAAGAACCAGGTAGGCCACCAGGGCCATAATTCGATCCGTCATTCTCAAGCCTCCTGAAGTTCGGGGGATGCCACCTGGAGTGCCAGCCAGCGGGCCGTGCGCAGCAAGCGGGCGTCATCTCCCTTGCGTCCAATCACCTGTACGCCCATGGGCAGGCCGTTCTCCGCTTCAAGAAGCGGTATGGTGACGGCCGGCAAGCCACAGAGTGTCCAAAGGCCATTGAACACGGAACTGCCCGTATACTCCAGACCCTCTGGTGCCGGCGTCGGCGTGGAGGGGGTCAGGATCACGTCGCAACGCTCGAAGACTTCAGCCAATCCTGCATTCAACACATCGGGCCAGTCCAGGGCAGCGATGTAGTCTCGCGCGGGCACAGCCTTACCCTTTTCCATCGCTTCACGCAGCTTGTCCGACAACCGATCCCAGCCGCGTCGTTCATAGCTGTAGTAGCACTTCGCCATTTCGGCAAAGTTGATCCGCTCACGAATCGCAGGGGCATCACTGAACACGTTTGGCAGCGGAGCTTCGAAGCAGCCCTCCCCCAAAAGATCCGTGAACTCCTTCATCGCCATCTGTGTCTGGGAATCGGCTTCGTCCCATCCGGGCGGACGCACGAACCCGACCATCGGCGTGACCGGAGGATCCGATTTTGCAATCTTCAGCATGCGTGGCGGAGGGGTCAAATCGGTTGCCTTGTCCGCCTCGTCATGACCAAACAGGCAATCGCTGAGCAGGGCGGCATCCTGAAGGGTTCGCGCGAAGATGCCAACTGTATCCAGACTCGGGGATTGGGCCAGGATACCGCTGCGCGGAATCGCCCCGAAACTGGGCTTGAAGCCGACCACGCCACAATAGGCGGCAGGACGAACAACCGAACCATCGGTCTGTGTGCCAATGGCCAGCGGCACCATGCCAGCGCCGACCGCCGCCGCAGATCCCGACGAGGAACCGCCCGGTGTATGCTTGGGATTGTGCGGATTGCGCGTCTTGCCGGGCTGGCGATAGGCCAGCTCGGTGGCCACCGTCTTGCCCATGATGATCGCACCGGCCGCCTTCAGCCGTTCGACGACATAGGCGTCCTTGACCGGTACCCGCCCCTCATCGATGGGCGTCCCGTTCTCGGTCGGAATGCGCCGGGTGTCGATGATGTCCTTCAAGGCCACCGGCAGGCCATGCAACGGGCCGGGGGCACGCCCCGTACCGCGATACTTGTCCAGGGCCGCAGCCTGTTCAAGGACATGATCGCTGTCCAGCCAGGCCCAGGCCTGGACCTCGCCCTCGCGGGCGGCAATCCGGTCCAGGAAGCCCTGCGCCACGTCCACGGCCTTCAGCTCGCCCTTGACCATTCGGTCCCGCAGCTCGACCGCACTCAGATCGAGCTTGGGGTCCACTTTGTTTTGTGTCTTAGCGGCCATAGAACACCTGCGGCAGATGGAAGACGAGCTCGTTGAAGTTGTAGACCAGTGCCATGGCGACAAAGACCATGAAGAGGAATGGCAAGACCCCCTTGAAGATCTGTGTCAGCTGCACTTCGGGCGGCGCAATTCCTTTCAGGTAATAGGCCGACATGGCCATGGGCGGTGTCAGGAAACTGGTCTGCAGATTGAGTGCCACCAGGATGCCGAAGAACAGCGGATCGACACCGAACATCGGCAGCAGCGGCAGGAAGATCGGCACGAAGATGATGATGATCTCGGACCATTCCAGCGGCCAGCCCAGAAGGAAGATGATCAACTGTGCCAGCAGCAGGAACTGCAGCGGCGTCAGATCGAGTCCCTCGACGAACTGCGAGATCAGCTGCTCGCCGCCCAGATAGGAGAAGACCGACGAAAAGACGTAGGAGCCCACGAACAGCCAGCAGACCATGGCCGTGGTTCGTACCGTCAGGTAGACGGATTCCCGCAGGCGTTGGAAGGTCATCGCGCGGTAGACCACGGCCAGCAGCATGCCGCCGAGGGCGCCGACAGCCGCGGCTTCCGTGGGCGTGGCCAGACCGAAGAGAATCGAGCCCAGAACCGCCAGGATCAGGACGGCCAGCGGTAGGAACGAGGTCGCCAGCATCCACAGCAGCTTCCCGAAGGGAATATCCGGCACCTCCTCTTTGGTGGGCTTGGGCGCCACGCTGGGCTGTAGGATCGCACGGCCGACCACATAGGTTATGTAAAGTCCGACCAGCACCAGCCCAGGGAGCAGGGCGCCGGCGTAGAGGCGCACAATCGAAACGCCCGACGCAGCGGCATAGACGATCAGCATGATCGACGGCGGGATCAGGATGCCCAGCGTTCCGCCGGCACAGATGATACCGCTGGCAAAACTGATATTGTAGCGCACCTTCAACATGGCCGGTAGAGCCAGCAGGCCCATAAGGGTCACCACGGCGCCCACGATGCCCGTCGCCGTGGCGAACAGCATGCAGGTAAGCAGGGCCGCCACGCCCATGGAGCCCGGAACTCTCTTGGCCGCCACGTTCAGGGTCGAGAACAAGCGATCGACGATATTGGCCCGTTCGACGATGTAGCCCATGAAGAGGAACAGGGGAACCGCGGTCAGGACCTCGTTCGACATGACCGTATAGGTCTGGTTCACGAAGAGGTCGAAGATCCGACTGTTAAGCAGACCGTCGAACCAGGTCGTGACCGAGGTCCACCAGTCGGCATTTTCGTCCAGGCGCAGGTAATCGCGCCACATGCGGTTCGGTTCGAAATAGGCGTAATAGCCTACGAACATGCCCAGGGCCATCAGCGTGAAAGCGATGGGAAACCCCAGGAAAACCAGAATGATAAAGATGGCCAGCATCAACAGGGCGACTTGGGGATCAGTCACGTTCAGCGGCTCCGTTCAAAAGAAGGTCCTGGACATCAGGTGCGGCCTTGGCAGGCGCACCAGGCTCACAGTTTGTGCTTTTCACTGTCGTAGCCCGTCATTTCATGTTCCGGGCCGGAGTGCAGCAACATCTCCTCGGTCTCCTTCACGTCCTCTTCCGGCAGGCGCCAATAGCCTTCGCGCATGCAGAGGATACAGCGGAAAACCTGTGCGATTCCCTGTATGATCAGCAGGACCGCGGCAAGCGCCATGGCGGTCTTGAACTGATAGATCGGAACGCCGGCCGGGCTGTTCACGCTGACCTCGCCGTAGCTCCAGCTTCGCTCAGCATAGTCCCAGCCCCGGATCATCAGGGCCAGAATTCCGGGGAAAAAGAAGAAGACGTACAGGAACAGATCGACCACGGCCTGGGTCCGCGGCTTCCAGAGGCGATAGAGAAAATCGCCGCGCACATGCCCCCCACGGGACAGGGTGTAGGCCCCGCCAACCATGAAAAGGCTGCCATACATGATGAAAGAAACGTCGAGAGACCAGGTGGTCGGCGCATTCAGGAGATAGCGAACAAAGACTTCGTAGCTGACGCCAAACGTCATCAGGATGATCAGCCACCCGAAGCCCTTGCCAAACCAGCCCGAAAGCTTGTCAGCAAACTGAATGTACCAGAGCATAAATCCCTCGTCGCTTCATTCAAGCGGCTCCGGCATCGCTGGTTTGCAATGCCGGAGCCGGTCGTTCCACCTGTTTTTATCGGCTGGCCTTAGAGGGCCAGCTTGCCCGGGAAGAAGTGCTCATAGGCCAGAGCATAATCGGGCGCATTCATCAGCTCGTAGTAGCTGACCCGCTCGACCCATTCGCGCTGGCTGTCCATGATCCGCTTGTTGAGGTCATCCTCTTCCTCAAGCCGCTCGATCAGGACATCCCAAGCCTCGAGCTGGGCGGCCAGGATCTCTTCGGAAGTACGGTGTACGGTAACACCGTGCTCTTCCTGGATCTTCTGGAGGTCGGCCGAATAGTTGTCCATGGCCGAAGCGGTGTTGGACGTGGAGGCCGCCTCGACAGCGTGCTTGAGGATCGCCTGCAAGTCCGGATCGAGATCTTCGTAGAAATCCTTGTTGAAGATGAACTCGAAGCTCTCCGAAGCCTGGTGATAGGACGACAGGTAGTAGTTCTTGGCCACGTCTGGGGAACCGAAGCGAAGGTCCGACGACGGGTTGTTGAACTCGAAGGCATCGATCACGCCGCGTTCCATGGCCGGCACGATCTCACCGCCCGGCAGCTGGGCCACGGACATGCCCATCTCCTGCAGCAGGTCGGCTGCCAGGCCCACCGTGCGATAGCGGAAACCTTCGATATCCTCGACGGTGTTGACCTCTTCCTTGAACCAGCCAAAGGGCTGGGCAAACATCGGGAAGCCCATGAAGCCGATCACGTTCATGCCCAGGATATCCTGGGTCAGCTCGCGATAGAACTCGGCACCACCGCCCTGATAGAACCACGACAGCATGGTCGTGGCCGAGCCGCCAAACACCGGACCGGTGCCAAAGAAGGAAGCCGCCTTGTGCTTGCCATACCAGTAGACCGGCACCGAATGCGCGCAGTCGATCACGCCGTCATGCACGCCGTCCATCACCTGGAAGGCGCCGACGACCGCGCCGGCTGGCAGCAGGTCGACTTCGATACGTCCATTGGACATGTCCTGAACACGATCGACGAACTCCTGGGCGAAATCCATCCAGATGTCCGAGGACGGCCAGGATGTCTGCATGCGCATGACGATCGGGCTCTGGGCCAGCACGGCCGGAGCCGCGAAACCGGACGCAGCGGCCACACCGCCGGCCAGAGCGCCCTTGCTCAGGAACGAGCGGCGTGACGCATCCTTCGGCCCGGAAGCTGCCTCGGTCGACGCAACATCCGTCTCCCTTGAGACATTGTCCTTGGTTACTTTCTTGGTCATTAAAGTACCTCCCTTATACCTCTATATTTCAGAGTCGTTTTTTCCTGTGCAATCTTCGGGACTGCTGAGGCAGGAGTAAATCATAAAGTTGTTCGCTTAGAAAGACGGATCAGACACATTCTTGCCATTTCACTGATTTCACAATCGTATATGTAAATATATTATCTATATATTCCATAGAGTTGATATTGATGTTTTAATTATTATAACAGAAACCCTTTGGGCAGGAACACGGCTCTTGCGGGGCTCAATTCACTATATCACCGGGCTTTTGCCCCGCAAAATACGCGTCTAGATTGTCCAGTGCGCGGAATCCCATGGCATCCCGCGTCTCCTCCGTGGCCGATCCGATATGCGGCAACAGGAAGACGTTCTCCAGGGCGGCAATGTCCGGATTGCCCCCGGGTTCGGTCCGGAAGACATCCAGGCCGGCAGCAAAGAGCTTGCCGGATTTCAGCGCCGCGATCAGCGCCTCCTCGTCCACCAGGTTGCCGCGGGCCGTGTTCACCAGAATCGCCCGGTCCGGCAGTTTTTCCAGGGTTTCGGCATTGATGATATTCTGGGTTTCCGGGGTGGCCGGACAATGCAGTGACAGCACGTCGGAGACCGCAAGCAGGCTGTCCAGATCGGGGTGAAAGACTGCCCCCTTCTCCAGATGGTCCGGCAAGCGCGTACGATTGTGATAGTGCACCTCCATGCCGAATCCGCGCGCCCGCTCGGCCGTGACCTGGCCGACCCGGCCCATGCCCAGGACGCCGAATCGTTTGCCGGTCACCTGGCGGCCCACCATGAAAGCCGGCGACCAGAAATCCCAATTGCCCTGGCGGATCAGGCGGTCGCCCTCCGCACCCCGCCGGGCCGCCCCCAGCATACAGAGCATGGCGATTTCGGCCGTGGCGTCGGACAGCACATCCGGGGTGTTGGTAACCACAATGCCTTTCTCGCGGGCAGCCTTCAGGTCCACGTGATCCACACCCACCGAGTGATTGGCGATGACCTTCAGCCGGTCCGGAAGCTGTGCGATCACCTCGGCCGTGAACTGCTCCGAATGACAGGGCAGGACCGCGTCCACCTCCTGGCAACGCGCGATAAGCTCGTCGCGCGAGAAGACCTTGTCGTCCATGTTCAATATTGTTTCGTAGTCGCGCTGAGCCCGGGCATGCACGGCATTGGTCAGCCGACGGGTAATCAGCAGTACGGGTTTATCGGACATGGAACCTCCCTCATCCTCTTGTTTGGGTTTTCAGCCTGCAGACTAGACGGCTTTTCTCCGCTTGCCCACCCAATGGACTTGACGCAGCGCCAGCCTGCACCATGAAGAAAGGTATGATGCCGCCTGCCGAAACCAGTTCCTTCGATGAGGCCGAACTGCTGCCCCCGGGCTTTCGCACATGGTTCGCCGCGCGTGGCTGGCAGGCGCATTCCCATCAGCTGGAGATGATCTCCGCAGCGCGCGCCGGCCAGTCGGCCCTGCTGATCGCGCCCACGGGTGGCGGCAAGACGCTCGCCGGTTTCCTGCCCTCGCTGATCGAACTCGCGAACGCGCCCCATACCGGCCTGCACACCCTCTATGTCTCACCACTCAAGGCCCTGGCCGTGGACATCGAGCGCAACCTGGCGGCCCCGATTCGCGAGCTGGAGCTTGGAGTTGCCGTGGAGACCCGCAGTGGCGACACCCCCCAGGGCAAGAAACTGCGCCAGCGCTCCCGGCCGCCGCAGATGTTGCTGACCACACCGGAGTCGCTCGCCCTGATGCTGAGCTATCCGGACGCACCCGAGATTTTCGGCAGCCTGCGCTGCATCGTCCTGGACGAACTGCACGAACTGGTGACCAGCAAGCGCGGCGACCTGCTGTCCCTCGGCCTGGCGCGGCTCGGCAGCCTGGCGCCGCAGGCCCGGCGCGTCGGCCTGTCGGCCACGGTCCACGATCCCGACAGCCTGCGCGCCTGGGTTTCGGCAGAGGCCGACCCCGCGGATGCCAGGGTGCGACAGGTCCACGGCATGCCGGCGGAAAGGCCCGAGGTGGAGATCCTGACCACCCGCGAGCGCCTGCCCTGGTCCGGGCACATGGCGCTTCACGCCATGCCCGAGGTCTATGAGCGCATCCAGCAGGCGCACACCACGCTGGTCTTCGTGAACACCCGTGCCCAGGCCGAGCTGGCCTTCCAGGAACTCTGGCGACTCAACGACAACGCCCTGCCCATCGCCATGCATCACGGCAGCCTGGCGGTGGAGCAGCGCCGACGCGTCGAGGCCGCCATGGCCCGTGGCGAGCTGCGCGCCGTGGTCGCCACCTCCTCGCTCGACCTGGGCATCGACTGGGCGGCGGTGGACCTGGTGATCCAGGTGGGCGCACCCAAGGGTGCCGCCCGGCTGCTGCAGCGGCTGGGTCGCGCCAACCACCGCCTGGATGCGCCCAGTCGCGCCCTGCTGGTGCCCGGCAACCGCTTCGAGGTGCTGGAATGCCGCGCCGCCCTGGACGCCATCGAGGCGCAGACCCTGGACGGCGACCCGCCGCGCCAGGGCGGCCTGGACGTGCTGGCCCAGCATATCCTGGCCACGGCCTGCAGCGGTCCCTTCGATGCCGAGCAGCTCTACGCGGAGGTGCGCAGGGCCCCGCCCTATGCAGCACTCCCGCGCAAGGATTTCGACGACGTTCTCGCCTTTGTTGCCCATGGTGGCTACGCCCTGCGCAGCTACGAGAAGTACCGGCGGCTGAAGACGGACAAGCAGGGCCGATGGCGCGTCGCCTCGACCCAGCAGATTCGCCGCTATCGCCTGAACGCCGGCGTCATCGTCGACGCCCCGACCCTCAAGGTCACATTGGGCCGCGGCCGCGTGCTGGGCGAGGTCGAGGAGTACTTCGCCCAGGGGCTTCAGCCGGGCGACACCTTCGTCTTCGCAGGCCAGTTGCTGAAGTTCGAGCGCCTGCGCGAGAACCGCATGGAGGTCTCGAGTGGCGGCAGTGGCGAGCCCAAGGTGCCGGCCTACATGGGCGGGCGCCTGCCGCTGTCTACCCATCTGGCCGAGCGGGTGCGCGGCCTGCTGGAAGCGCCCGATCGCTGGCCGACCCTGCCCGCGGCGGTTTCGGACTGGCTGTCACTGCAACGCCACCGCTCGCTGCTGCCGCCCGGCGACGGCCTGCTGGTGGAGAGCTTCCCGCGCGGCGGCAAGGCCTTCACCGTGGCCTACTGCTTCGAGGGGCGCAACGCGCACCAGACCCTGGGCATGCTGCTGACCCGGCGCATGGAGCGCGCCGGTCTGCAGCCTCTGGGCTTCGTCGCCACCGACTACGTCATCGCCATCTGGAGCCTGCAGCCGGTGGAGGACGCCGCCGCCCTGTTCGACCAGGACATGCTGGGCGACGACCTGGAGGAATGGATGGCCGAATCCTCCCTGCTGCGCCGCACCTTCCGCAACGTCGCCGTGATCGCCGGCCTGATCGACCGCCGCGCCCCGGGGCAGGAGAAGACGGGCCGACAGGTCACCTTCAACTCGGACCTGATCTACGATGTGTTGCGAAAGTACGAGCCCGACCACGTCCTGCTGCGCGCCACCCGTGCGGATGCGGCCAGTGGCCTGACCGACATCGGCCGGCTGTCCACCATGCTGACCCGCGTCCAGGGACACATTGACCATCGCCGCCTGAAACGCATCTCGCCACTGGCCGTTCCGGTCCTGCTGGAAATCGGCCGCGAGCGCGTGGCCGGAAGCGCCGAGGAGGCCCTGCTGGAGGAGGCCGCCGAGGAGATGATCGCCGAAGTCATGAAGGGCACCAACTAGGAATTACCCATGCTCCGGAGCGTCTCATCAATCTCTTAAGACACGCCTTTCCTCTTCGCTCTGCTTAGAACCAAGAAGGGCTATCTAAGGGTCTCGCCGGGTCATCCTAACGGGCAGTGAAAGGCTCGCAGGCAATGCCATCACGGTCCCGATCGTGACGCCGGTAATAGCCGGGAGTACCTCGCTTGGCTGGTGCCAGGCCCACCCATCGAGCGGCAGTGCAATTGGGAGCCGCTGCGAAATGCTTGCCGACCGTTAGCAGGGACCAGGGAGAAAGCCGATCAAACGTAGCATACACCCCACCCGCAAAAGCACCGAACATCAAGCCTAACACCAGAGATAATGCGGCGCTTCGCAGGCGTTTGGGGCGCTCGAGGCGGTTCGAAACCCGTTCGAACTTGCGACGAAGCTTGAAAAGGTTTCGATGCTCCGTTCGATCTCGAGAACGCAGTTTGCCGTCGTTGAGCGGTGGGAGCGCACGAACCATGGGATGAGACCCTACACTGATCTATAGACAATCCATGGTTAGCACACCGACATGGCTGATAAGTTAACGTCCCCGACCGAAAACACTCAGCTACAATGGTTCACACTGCGTAGTGATACACAGTATTGCAGCCTACCAGACTCTCCGGAGCTAGTACTGCTTCGATATTCCGACAATAGGGTCTTCCTACGGCCGACGAATTGAAGGGCTCCTGAACCACGACAAGGCTGGTCGACTCCCCCTTTGTACAACTAGGATGCTCGCATGCAGCAAGCCTTCGATTTCCCCGAAACTGTAGAGTTGGGCAGCTTTCGCTTCAACGGGGCCGACCTGGTCACCGATCCCTCCGGCGCGCTATGGTGGCCGGCGGAAGGCTGCCTGGTGGTGGCCGACCTGCATCTGGAAAAGGGCTCGTCCTTCGCCGCCCGCGGCAGCTTCCTGCCCCCCTACGACAGCCGTGAAACGCTGGCGCGCCTGCAGGCGGTGCTCGCACGGCGCCAGCCGCAACGCGTGATCTGTCTGGGCGATTCCTTCCATGACAGACAGGCAGGCGAACGCCTGGATGCGGCGGAACGGGAAAGACTGAAGGCGCTGACTCGCGCCCACGACTGGATCTGGATCGCCGGCAATCACGACCCGGAGCCGCCGCGCGAACTGGGCGGAGAGGTGACGGCCGAGGTGGAGATGCGCCGGCTGGTCTTTCGGCACGAAGCCGAAGCGCGGAGAGAGGATCGCGGCGAGGTCTCGGGCCACTACCACCCCAAGGCCGCGGTGCGCGTGAAAGGCCGGCATTTTTCCCGGCCCTGCTTCGTATTCGACGGGAGCCGGCTGATCCTGCCGTCCTTTGGAGCCTACACCGGTGGCCTGGACGTCTTCGCGCCGGCGCTCCGCACTCTTCTGGCCCCGGACTTCCGGGTGCGCCTGATCGACGGGCGCAAGGTCTACGGCTTTTCCTCGGAAATGCTGGAGCCGCTCACCGTTTCTGCCTGAGCGGCGCCGGCCTCCTGGCCGGCATGGCGCCATTCGCCCAAGGCCTGGCGCAGGATGGACCAGGCGGAGGACAGGAAGATCGCTCCCATCAGGCCGCCGACGACCAGGTCAGGCCAGGCCGTACCGCTGGCCCAGACTCCGCTGGCCGCCAGCAGGACCGCCAGGTTGCCGATGGCATCGTTGCGGCTGCACAGCCAGACGGAGCGCACATTGGCATCCCCCTCGCGGAAGCGGAACAGCAGCAGCGCACAGAAAGCATTGACCGCCAGCGCCACCAAGCCGACCGTCCCCATGGTCATGGCATCCGGGGTACCCAGGACGAAAACCCGATAAAGGGCGCCGGCGAGGATGAAAAGCCCCAGCGCCGCCAGGGTGAAGGCCTTGAAGAGCGCCGCTCCGGCACGTACGCGCAGGGCGCTCCCGATTACGGCCAGACTGATGCCGTAGGTCAGCGTATCCCCCAGGAAATCGCCTGCATCGGCCAAGAGAGCCAGTGAACCGGCGGCAACGCCGGCGACGATCTCGACGGCAAACATCAGGCCGTTCAGGCCCATGACGGTCCAGAGGACTCGCCGGAAGGCCTTCGAGTTTCCGTCAAATTCCGTTGCACAGTGATGGCAGCCCGCCAAAACAGTCTCTCCTGCACCCCTCCGGCTCAGACCATCCGGGGCGTCATCTTGATAATCTGCGAATGATTCACAAGATAGGAGCTACAGCCACTGTAGGTTCAAGGGATTTTTTTTCGGGAGGCCAAGATGACGGCCGCACAGCTTTCCATTGGCGACCTGGCGCGCGACAGCGGCGTCAAGGTTCAGACCATCCGCTATTACGAGACCATCGGCCTGCTGCCTGTGGCCGAGCGCTCGGCCGGGAACCAGCGACGTTACAGCGAAGCACACCGGGAGCGCCTGCGCTTCCTGCGTCACGCCCGCGAGCTGGGGTTCACCCTGGACCAGATCCGCAGCCTGCTGAGCCTCAGCGAAAGCCCCGACATGCCCTGTGAGCAGGCCGACCGCATCGCGCGCGAACACCTGGAAACGGTGGAACAGCGCCTGGAACGCCTGAAAACCCTGCAGACCGAATTGCAGCGCATGCTGCGCCAGTGCGCTGGCGGCAAGGTCGAGGACTGCCGCGTCATCGAGGTGCTCTCGGATCACACCCTCTGCGCCACCGAGCATGGGCATCGGGAAGTTGCAGAGACGCCCGCCGAAACCTGATCAGTCCGCGTCCTCCTCCCCCAGTACGCGGTTCAGGGGACGAATGGAGCCGTTGTCGGCACTGACTTCCCCATCGATCTCGGCCTCGCGGACACGCGGCGTTTCGCCTGGCTCGATCGTCAGGCGTTCTCCCTCCATGGTCTCGACCTCCTGGGTCCCCTGGCTCATGTCGATCTCGCCCTTGATGATATGACGGGACAGCAGCGAGAAGGTTTCCTTCTTGTTTTCCGGATCCAGCATAGCCTCCACACGTTCCGTCGGCAGGCGGCGAAAGGCGTCGTCGGTCGGTGCCAGTACCGTGAAGGGACCATTGCTTTTCAGCACCACGACCAGACCCACGGTCTGCGCCGCCGTGATGAAAGTCCTGAACCGTCCGTCGGTCAGGGCCGTATCGATGATGTCGGCCGCCCGGGCCTGGGCCGGCATGAGAAGGGCCAGCGATATGAACGCGGCCAGGAAACTACGGGTCAGGATCTTCATGGGAGTGTCCTTGTTCAAGAGGCAGAGGTCGCTGGGACTTGCCTAAAATAGGGCGGAATTATGAGGTACCCCGGATCAGGAAACAACCGAATGCCCCGGAACGACTGGTCCCCCTGATCCAGTGTCCGGTTTTCTTCGTAATTCTCCTGACAACCCAAACGCCGGAAAAGTTCCCGCATGAGTGAAAATGCGCCCACGATTGTCTGGTTCCGCCAGGATCTGAGGCTAGCCGACAACCCGGCCCTCCGCCACGCCGTCCAGCGGGGCGGGCCTGTCGTAGCGCTGTTCATCCTGGAGGATTCGGACGCCGGCGCATGTGCACCTGGAGGGGCCAGCCGCTGGTGGCTGCATTCTTCTTTGGCTGCTCTGGCCCATGATCTCCGCACCTGCGGCAGCGAACTGATCCTGCGCCGCGGCCCTGCCCAAAAGGTCCTTTCCGAAATCGTCCAGGCCAGTGGCGCCAGGGCGGTTTACTGGAACCGCTGCTACGAGCCCTGGCGGATCGCCCGCGACAGCCGGATCAAGCAGGGACTGCAGGATCAGGGTCTTGACGCGGAAAGTTTCAACGCCGCCCTGTTGTTCGAGCCCTGGACCGTAGCCACCGGCAGCGGCACCCCCTTCAAGGTCTTCACGCCCTTCTGGAAAGCCGTGCGCGAACGGCCCGTTGACCGCCCCGAGCCTGCGCCGCCGCAGCTCCCGCCGGCAAGCGGCCTGGCCTCGGACCGACTGGAAGACTGGGGGCTGTGCCCCACCCGACCGGACTGGGCCGGCGGCCTGCGCGAAACCTGGCAACCAGGCGAAGCGGGCGCCCGGGCACGCCTCGTCGATTTCCTGGATCACGGCCTGGGCGATTACGGGACACTCAGGGATTACCCGGCGCGGGCGGCCACCTCGCGCCTGTCCCCCCATCTGCATTGGGGAGAGATCGGTCCACGCCAGGTCTGGCACGCAACACAGCACCGCATAGAGCAGGAGGATCTGAGCACGGCCGGCTGGAAGTTTCTCAGCGAAATGGGCTGGCGCGAGTTCTGTCACCACCTGCTCTATCACTGGCCCAGCCTGCCGGACGAGAACTGGCGCACGGCCTTCGACGCCTTCCCCTGGTCCACCTCCGAAGACCACCTGAAGGCCTGGCAGGCCGGGCAGACCGGCTATCCCATCGTCGATGCCGGCATGCGCGAGCTCTGGCACACCGGCTGGATGCACAACCGCCTGCGCATGATCGTCGGCTCGTTCCTGGTCAAGGACCTGCACCTTCACTGGAAGGCGGGCGAGGCCTGGTTCTGGGACACGCTGGTGGACGCCGATCTGGCGAACAATGCGGCCGGCTGGCAATGGATCGCCGGCAGCGGGGCGGATGCCGCCCCCTTCTTTCGCATCTTCAATCCCGTTACCCAGTCGGAAAAATTCGATCCAAAGGGCGAATACCTGCGTACATGGTTACCAGAGATCGCGGCGCTGCCCGATCCCTACATACACAGGCCCTGGCATGCACCCGAAGAGGTGCGCCGGCAGGCCGGCGTAGTCCTCGGGGGGAATTACCCCTGCCCCCTGGTGGACCACGCCCAGGCCCGCCGGGCGGCCCTGGAGGCCTTCCAGACAATCAAGAAGGATCAGTAATGCGCATTGCCATTGTAGGCGCCGGGATAACGGGTCTCTCCGCGGCCTGGCTGCTGTCCCGCCGACATGAAGTCACGCTGTTCGAGGCGGAAGACCGCTTGGGCGGGCACAGCAACACCGTGTCGTTCCAGGAAGACGGTCGCAGCATCGACGTCGATACCGGATTCATCGTCTACAACGAGTTGAACTATCCAAACCTGGTGGCCCTCTTCGACCACCTTGGCGTGGCCAGCGAGCCCAGCGACATGTCCTTTGCCGTTTCGGCCGACAACGGTGCGTTCGAGTATGCCGGCAGCCTGCCCGGCCTGATCGCCCAGAGGCGCAACCTGCTGCGCCCACGCTTCTGGCGCATGACGCGCGAGATCCTGCGCTTCTATCGCGAGGCCGAGCAGTTCCTGAACGCTCCCGACCCGGCTTTGACCATCGCCGGCTACCTGGATCGCGAAGGTTACAGCCCGGACTTCCGCCGCGACCACCTGCTGCCCATGGCGGCCGCCATCTGGTCCTCGTCCTTCAAGGAAATACAGGACTTCCCCGCTGTCAGCTTCCTGCAATTCTTCCGCAACCACGGCCTCTTGAAGCTCAAGGACCGCCCCCAGTGGCGCACCGTCAGCGGTGGCAGCCGCAGCTACGTGGACCGCCTGTCCGCGGCCGTCGAGGGCCAGATACGCACAGGCACGGCGGTCCAGCATCTGGAACGCACCAACCATGACCTGCGCTTGACCCTGGCCAATGGGAAACAAGCTGGCTTCGACCAGGTTGTCCTGGCCTGCCACGCCGACCAGGCGCGTCGCATCCTGGGCCATCAGGCCAGTCCCATGGAGGGCGTCCTGCTGAACGCCTTCCGCTATGAGACAAACCGCGCCGTCCTGCACCAGGACAGTCGCCTGATGCCCCGCAATCGCGGGGCCTGGGCCAGCTGGAACTACATTTCAAGCGGCCACACGCGCCAGGACAAAGCCGTCAGCATCACCTACTGGATGAACCGCCTGCAGAACCTGCAAAGCCGCCGCCCGGTGCTGGTCTCGCTCAACCCCGCCACGGAACCCGATCCACAGCTGGTCATCGGCGAATACAGCTACAGCCATCCCCTGTTCGATTCCGCAGCCATCGCCGCCCAGCGAGACCTGTCCGCCATCCAGGGGCAGGACCGTGTCTGGTTCTGCGGCAGCTATTGCGGCTACGGCTTCCACGAGGATGGATTGCAGGCCGGGTTGGCCGTGGCCGACGCGCTCGGCTGTCCGGCCCCCTGGGCACGACAGGTGCCAACCCACTCGCCGGCGCTGGAGCATGCCTCGCCCGAACCCTTTCCCATGGCCGCGGAGTAGGCGCCATCATGTCCTTCGCTTCCGCGCTCTATTTCGGACAGGTCATGCACAAGCGGCTCAGGCCCTTCGGGCATCGCTTCGTCTATCGCATCTTTCAGCTCTGGCTGGACCTGGATGAGTTGCCTAAGCTTGGCCACCGGCTGCGCCTCTTCTCGCACAACCGCTTCAACCTCTTCAGCTTTTACGACCGCGACCATGGTGCCCGCGACGGCGGCGCGCTGCGTCCCTGGATCGAAGCGCGCCTGGCAGAGGCCGACATCGACCTGGAGGGCGGTGCAGTCCGCCTGCTCTGCTTCCCGCGCATTCTCGGCTATGTCTTCAATCCGCTGACCCTCTGGTTCTGCCACCATCGCGACGGAAGCCTGCGCGCCGTGCTCTACGAGGTGCGCAACACCTTCGGCGACAAGCACGGCTACCTGATTCCCGTAGAGCATTCGCCGGGCCCGGGCGAAGCCCTGCAGCAGTCTTGCGACAAGGCCTTCCACGTCTCGCCCTTCATCCCCATGCAGGCGCGCTACCGCTTCCGCCTGCCCCTGCCCGATGCGCGACTATCCGTCGTGATCCGCCAGTCGGTGCCCGAGGGCGAGCAGCTGGTGGCCGTGCAGAGTGCCCGGCGGCAGGTCCTTTCGGACCGCAAGCTGCTGCGGGCCTTTTTCACCTATCCCCTGCTGACCCTGAAGGTGATCGGCGCCATTCACTGGCAGGCCCTGCGCCTCTGGTTGAAGGGCGCGTCCTTCCACCGCCGGCCCCAGCCACCGGTGGAGGCTGTCAGCCTGGTTTCACAGACCCCCGATGGGAGACATTCGGATGAGTGACGCTTTCGGCGAAACGCAAAACAGTTCGGTGGTGCTTCCCCTTGAAAATCAACCAGGTCTTGCTGAAATCCGACTCAATAATGACATGCGCGCGCGCTCAGCATGCACGCTCCAGACACCGGCTGACGTCGCAGCCAGCTGGAACCGACAAGGGTCTCCGCCGCCACGCAACAATCAAGGCCCCGCGTCCATGACCCCCTTGCCCCATCTCAATAGAAAGGCAAACATGAACCAACGATTCCAGCACCAACTGGATGGAACCATGGGATCACATCGCTCGCTGCAAGAATCGCGCACCGTTCCCGTACTTTATCGCCCGCTGATGCTGCTGGGCGAACGCCTGCGCTATGGTCAACTGACGCTGACGCTGCCCGACGGGAACCGTTACCTCTTCCAAGGCCAGGACCGTGGCCCCCATGCCGAGCTGACAATCCAGAACGCACGTTTCCTAAGTCGATTCCTGGCTGGTGGCGCGGAAGGCCTGGCCGAGGCCTATATGGCCGGCGACTGCGACACGCCCGACCTGGCGGCCTTCCTCTACCTGGCGGCCCTGAACATGGAGTACTGGGGCGAAAGGATGTACGGCAACCTGTTCTATCGGGTGTTCCAGCGCACGCTCCACCGGTTGCGCCCGAACAGCCAGCGCGGCTCGAAGCGCAACATTGCCTATCACTATGACCTGGGCAACGACTTCTATGCCGCCTGGCTGGACAGCAGCATGACCTACTCGGCCGCCCTGTTCGAGGACCCGGACCAGTCCCTGACCGAGGCCCAGTTGGCCAAGTACCGCCGCTTGGCCGAATGCGCCGGCATACGGCCGGGGGACAGCGTGCTGGAGATCGGCTGCGGCTGGGGCGGTTTCGCTGAATATCTCGCCCGCACCTACGACGCCCGGGTCACCGCCATCACCATTTCCGACGAGCAGTATGCCTATGCCCGGGCCCGCATCCAGCGCGCCGGCCTGGACCATCTGGTCGAAATCCGCCACCAGGACTACCGTGATGTGGACGCACGCTACGACCGAATCGTCTCCATCGAGATGTTCGAGGCCGTAGGCGAGCAGTACTGGCCCCTGTTCTTCGAGCGCCTGCGCAGCTACCTGAAACCCAGAGGGCGGGCCGCCCTGCAGATCATCACCATCTCCAGCCGCCATTTCGAGCGCTATCGCCGCGGGGCTGACTTCATTCAGAACTATATCTTCCCCGGTGGCATGCTGCCTTCGCCCGAGGTGCTGCAGGGCCATATCCGCCAGAACGGCCTGGTCTGCACGACCGACCGCGGGTTCGGCCAGGACTATGCCCGCACGCTGGCCATCTGGCGCGCACGCTTCGAGGCCGCCTGGCCGCGCCTGGATCATGCCAGTTTCGATGAACGCTTCCGCCGCATGTGGAACTACTACCTCGCCTATTGCGAGGCCGGATTCCGCACCGGACGGATCGACGTGCGCCATGTGACCCTGGCCCATAGCTGATCCACACAAATGACCTCCTCGAATGGGAACAGGCGGCTGCCAGCTGCCGTACTGGCGGCCTATGGCCTGCCCGGTCTGCCTTTGGCGGCCCTGCAGTTTCCGCTGTTCATCCACCTGCCGGCCTATTACGCCCAGGACCTGGGGCTGGGCCTGACGGCCGTGGGCGCGGTGCTGCTGATCGCACGGCTGTGGGACGTGGTGACCGACCCTCTGATCGGCCTGCTGTCCGACCGCACGCCCGGCCGTTTCGGCCGGCGCAAGCCCTGGCTGCTGCTGGGCACGCCCTTGCTGCTGCTGGCCGCCTGGCAGTTGCTGGTGCCGGGTCCCGACGTGGGCTGGGGGCACCTGCTGGTCTGGACGCTGGCGATCTACCTGGCCGGCACGCTGATCACCCTGCCCTACCAGGCCTGGGGAGCCGAGCTGTCGCCGAACTACAACGAGCGCAGCCGCATTTCCTCGGCACGCGAGATCTTCGTCGTCCTCGGCACCCTGCTTGCCGCCGGCCTGCCGGCGCTGTTCGGCAACACGGCCGAGGAGGCCCTGAAGCTGATCACACTGGGGCTGTTCGTCACCCTGCCGCTGGCCATTGCCGCCTGCCTGGTTTTCGTGCCCGACGCCGAGATCCTGCGTCGCTCGGCACTCACCTGGCGCCAGGGCCTGCAAGCCCTGCGTGATAACGCACCCTTCCGGCGCCTGATCGCGGCCTATCTGCTGAACGGCATCGCCAACGGCCTGCCGGCCACGCTCTTCGTTATATTTGTCACCCGTTACCTGCAGCTGCCCCAGGATCCCTGGGTGGGCATCCTGCTGTTCACCTATTTCTTCTGCGGCATCGCGGCGGTGCCGGCCTGGCTGAAACTCTCCTATCGCTTCGGCAAGCACCGGGTCTGGGCCGGAGCCATGATCTGGGCCTGCCTGGTCTTTGCCACTGTGCCGCTGCTGGGCCCGGGGGACGTCTGGGGGTTCTTCGCCATCTGCGTGCTGACCGGGGTCAGCCTGGGCGCCGACCTGGTGCTGCCCGCCTCCATGCAGGCCGACGTGGTGGACCAGGACACCCTGCAGACCGGCGAGCGACGGGCTGGCCTCTACTTCGCGCTCTGGGGCATGGTGACCAAGCTGGCGCTGGCGCTGGCCGTCGGCCTGTCCTTCCCGCTGCTGGACCTGGCCGGTTTCCGCGACCAGGCCGAGGGCCAGGATGCCCTTGCCCGTTTCGCCCTGGCCGGGCTCTACGCCCTGGTGCCCATCGCCTTCAAGATACCGGCCATCGCACTCATCGCCCGCTTCCAGATCACGGCCGCCGAGCAGTTGCGCATCCGCCGCCTGATCGAACAACAACAGACACAGACAGGCTAGGAGCCAGGAATGCACGTCCAGATCCCCGCAACGACACGCCTCCTGAAAGCGCTCGCCGGCTTTCTGGCCCTCACCCTCCTTTTGACAGGATGCAACAGCATGAAACCGGAAGACTTTGAGAACAAGGAACCGCGCCTGGTGCTCGAGGCGTACTTCCTGGGCGAAACCCGCGCCTGGGGCATCTTCGAGGACCGCTTCGGCAACCTGCGCCGACAGTTCGTGGTGGATGTGGAGGGCAGCTGGGACGGAGAAACCCTGGTCCTGGACGAGCGCTTCCGCTATGCCGACGGCGAAACCGACCGGCGCGTCTGGCGGCTACGGAAGATCGACGAACACCGCTGGGAAGGCACCGCTGACGACGTACAGGGCACCGGCGTGGCCGAAGTCTACGGCAATGCGCTCAACCTGCGTTACACCCTGGCGCTCGATGTCGGGGGACGGACCTGGAACGTCAACTTCGACGACTGGATGTACCTGATGGACGACGGCGTCATCATCAATCGCGCCCGCGTCAGCAAGCTGGGCATCGAGCTGGGCCAGGCCACCATCTTCTTCAAGAAGCCGGACAGCAGCGTGGCGGACACGGAAAGACCCCAAGAAGCAGCGCAGTAGAGCGAAGACACGCCTGCAGCTTCTCCAATCGCGATGTGTTCTGCTATTGCTCGCCGTCCCTGTCCGGGCTACGACGAAGACCATGCGAACACGGGTCAAGATATGCTGCATCGCCTCCGCCGAGGAAGCCGCCATGGCGGTCAAGGCGGGCGCCGATGCACTGGGCCTGGTTGCCCGCATGCCTTCGGGCCCGGGCCCCATCCCCGACGCGCGCATCGCCGAGATCGCGCAGGCGGTGCCGCCTCCGGTCTCCAGCTTCCTGCTGACGTCCGAAACGACCGCCGAGGCCATCTCGGACCATGTCCGAGCCACGCGCCCCACTACGGTCCAGATCGTCTCCCACATCGACCCGGCGGAGTCCGCCAGGCTGGCGGAACTGCAACCTCACCTGCGCCGTGTCCAGGTGATCCATGTGGAGGATCGCGGCGCCCTGGAGCTTATCCAAACCTACAGCCCGCATGTTCACGCCTTCCTGCTGGATTCCGGCCGACCGGGCGCGGCGGTGCCGGAACTCGGCGGCACGGGCCGCGCCCACGACTGGTCGGTCAGTGCCGACTTCGTCCAGGCAAGCGACCGGCCCGTTTTCCTGGCCGGCGGTCTGACCCCCGAGAACGCCGCAGAAGCCATCCGGCAGGTCCGGCCCTATGGCCTCGACCTCTGCTCGGGCGTGCGCCGCGACGGCAGGCTGGACCCGGACAGGCTTGCCGCGTTCTTCGCGGCCGTTTCAAGAGCCGATCAAGAGACGGGAGCCAAGAATTCCGCGTGAACTAAGTTCCGTCCTACAGGAAGTCACGCAAGGGAAAGCCAATGCCCCTTGCCTGCACTTCCTCGGGCAAGTGGTGGATTTCGCCACCGCTCCCCATCCAGACCTGGGGTGTCAGCTCGCACTCTCCAAAGCGCTGGTCTTGTTGCCGATCGCCACTTGGAAGGAATCGTACTTTTTCAGCGTCTCGACCCAGCTTTCAAGGTTGGGCGTGGGCTTGCGCTCGCCCGAGAATTCCAGGCAGCGTTTCATAATCGGGCCAAGTGCGATGTCGGCCAGGGTCAGCCGATTGAGCGCGAAGTAATTCTTGCCCTGCATATGAGCCTCGGCAATGGGCAGCAGTTCGTCGAGCGCGCTGACAGCGGAGGCGAAAGCAGCGCTGTTGCGCTCTTGCTCCGGCTTCTTGCTTTCCTGGAAAGCCGTGGAATAGTGCGGATTGACGGAAGCCAGCAGCCAATCCATCCAGCCTTCCACCACTGCCGCCTGTGAAGGCGAGCTGCCGTTCAGCTTCGGATTCTTGGTCGCTGCCAGATAGCGAAGAATGGTGTTGGATTCCCAGACGACCGTCTTGTCCTCGATCAGGGTGGGAACCCTCCCATGGGGATTCAGCGCAAGGTACTCCGGCGTCTGGAGCTTGCCGAACTCGCCGCCGTAATCCTCGCGTGCGTACTCGACGCCAAGTTCCTCGAGCAGGAAGATGACCTTCTGGACGTTCCCGGAGGTCTGGCGGCCTAGCAGGCTGATCATCCGTTCATCTCCTTTTTGGGTGGCGACGAGAGTATCTCGAAGCATTCAACGGGATGAGGCATGATCCCCCTCTGCCCTCTGTGGAGCAAGAGACGGAGCACAGATGACCAGGGGGCCGCCGGACAAACCCTCCGCTCAGGCCATCAAGGTTTCACAAGAAGTCCCACAGCGCATCCACGATGGCCTCGGGGGCATCCTCCTGCATCAGGTGGCCGCAGTTGGGCACGAGGACGAAGCGGGCCTGAGGAATCATGGCCGCCAGGTCGCGGCCGCGTTCGATGGGGATCCACTGGCCCTCCTCGCCCCAGAGGATCTGGACCGGCCCCTCGATCTCGCCATAGCGGCCCTGGACCTCGTCGGTATAAGCCATGTCCATCTGGGCGATCTGGCGATAGAAGGCCGCCTGGCCCCGCTCGCCCATCCAGGGGGCGATATAGCCCTCCAGCGTTGCGTCGGCCACAGGCCGGTGCAGGGACGAGCGGATATAGGGCGGCAGGATCGCCTGGTGCATATAGGCCGGCATGCCGGCAAAGGCCGCTTCGTGCTGGTTCACGTGCTGCACCAGCGGCGAGCCCCAGGGGCGGGTCGCCACGGGATCGATCAGGGTCAGCGAGCGATAGACGCAACCGTCCAGCAGGTGCGCGCGCAGGGCCGTGGCGCCGCCGAAGTCGTGCGCCACCACATGCGGCAGGTTCGATTCCTCCTGGGCGATCCCCCAGTGCTTAAGCAGGGCCGCGAAGACGCGGTTTTGGATGCCAAGCGAGACATCCCGGCCGGCCTCCATCGTCGAGCGGCCATAGCCGGGCATGTCATGGAAGTGCACCCGATAACGCTGCGCCAGCAGCGGCGCGATCCGCCGCCATACGTAGGAGGAAAAGGGCGTGCCGTGCAGCAGTACCAGCGGCGGCGCCTCCTCGTCCCCCAGAATGCCGTAGCGGACCTCCTGACCATCGAACGTGAAAGTCAGAGGCAGATCCCATCTGTTCATAGCTCCGCTCCCATTCAAATTTCTAACTGTTATTTTTTATTATATAGGTTATATTTCACCTGCAACCTCTTTCTCAAGAGACACCGATTTCTACGGGAATAACAATGGCATGGCGGAGAGTTTCGAACCCTGGAGCGCGAACAGCCTGGTCGGCGGTCATCCCTGCCTGGATCTGGTGAACACGCGCGGCGGACCCACCAAGGAACGCGATCTGGATCGCCTGAGCGATTATGCCGTTGCGCTCGCCTGGGCCCAGACGGCGGGCCTGATCACGGCCGGCGAAGCCACAGAGCTAGCACGGAGTTCCGAGACGCAACAGCGCGCCGCGCTCACGCGCCTAAGGCGCTTTCGCGACAGCCTCTATACGGTGCTGACCGGCATGGTCGAACAGCGCGTACCCGAACCGGCGCCCTGGAAGGCCGTGCAGGACACACTGCGGAAGGCCCACGGCAAGGCCATCCTCTGGCCCGACGGCCCACGCCTGCAATGGCTGATTCCGGTGAAGGGCGCCGGCCCGGACACCCCTTGCCTGCGTGCGGCACTCGCCGCCCAGGATCTGCTCACCGGCGAAGAGGTCACCCGCATCCGCAGCTGCGAACGCTGCTCCTGGCTCTACATCGACCGCTCACGCGGCAAACCCCGCCGCTGGTGCTCCATGGCCATCTGCGGGAACAGAGCGAAGGCTGAGCGGCATTATCGGCGAAGGAAGAAAGACTGAAACGGAAACAGACACTTTAAGGTCTTGATAATGTTTGCAATAACGCGACGGACCCATCTTTCATAACCATTCCAGAATACACACTTCACTGAAGTGTCACCCGAACGACAATACTATGCAATTCAGCTAACTTAATAGGAAGGGCTCATTCCATTACCGGCGCTATGCGCCTCTTGAATCTGGAGCCCTATATGTTGCGACCACAGTATAGCCTGCCTGCGTATATCCTGCCCGCCCTCATGTCGGTGGGGATAGCATTCGCTGCCAATGCCAATGAGCTCTCCATAGCCGTTCAGAAGGTTCCGGACAGCCTGGATCCGGCCCTTGAGAACTCCAATGTTAACCAACGGATCATGTGGTCGCTGTTCAATACCCTGGTCACCGTAGATTATAGGGATGGCGGCAAAATGGTCCCGGGACTCGCCACGGACTGGGACGTCATCAGCCCGAGAACAGTCGAGTTCAAGCTGCGCGAAGGCGTAACCTTTCATAACGGGGACAGCTTCGATGCAGAGGATGTGGCCTATACCTTTTCCCCAGAACGGCTGCAACGAGAAGGCGGCAGCAGTGGAACCACTGTTGTCACAAAACCCTTCCTGGGCGGCATCGAAAACGTAGAGGTCATGGACCCCATGACGGTTCGCATCACCATGAAGGAACCCGATGCGATCATCGTTCAGCGTTTTGCGAATTATCCTTCACAGATTCTGTCCAAGGAAGGCCTTAAAGAAGCCGACAGCCAAGAGGACTACAGCAAACACCCGATCGGCACCGGCCCCTATCGCTTGGTCGACTACGAACTGGGTGAGCATGTCACCCTGGAGGCATTCGGGAATTATTGGGGCGAAGAGAAAGCGGCCGCAGAAAAGGTTACCTTCACGGTTGTCCCTGAAGTTTCAACTAGGATTGCCGGCCTACGCTCCGGGCAGTTCGATATCATTACGGAGGTCGGCCCGGACAGCCTCGAGCAGATCAATAAAGCTCCCAACACGCAGAGCGCCGGCGGGCCGGTCGAAAATATCCGCGGCCTGATCTATGACAGCACCAACGACATCCTGGACGATCCAAGCATTCGACAGGCCATGAACCTGGCTATCGACCGCCAAGCAATTGTCGACTCTCTCTATCATGGCCGCACCGAGGTTCCGCACGGATGGCAACTCGACATATTCGGCGACATGTTCCTTGCCGACCGTAGTACGCCGGAATACGACCCCGAACGCGCCCGGTCGCTACTGGATGAAGCGGGCTATGACGGAGAGGAAATCGTCTATCGCACGCAGAATGCCTACTACACCAATGAGATCGAGACAGCGCAGATCCTGCAGTCCATGTGGACCGAGGTAGGCTTAAACGTCAAATTGGATGTCAAGGAAACCTGGGCACAGGTCATGGAGGATACGGAAGATCGGCATATCTTCAACGGGTCCTTCACGGCTTACTATCCGGACCCGATGGGGCAGTTCTGGCGGCGATTCGGTCCGAACGGCGGCTGGGCTCAGGAAGATGTCTTCGAGGTTGAACCCGAAATGCTGCGGTTGGGGGACACGCTTTCCACCAGCCCGGACCTTGAAGAGCGACGCCGTGTCTTCAGTGAGATGCTGGATATCTTCCAGGCTGATCCCGACGGGGCTGCGCTCCATCTTTTGACCCAGTTTTTTGGTGTCAATACGGACCGGATAGAGCTTGATCCCATGCCGACGCTCTATCTGGACCTGACCACCTCTGGCGTGCGTTACCAGGACCAAAAATGAACCTGCAACAGTCAGTTTTTGAGCATTCTGCTGGCTGCATGACGTCGAAGGCCCTGCTCTCGGTGCAGGGCCTTCGGGTCGGTTTCGGAAGCAGCGACAATGTGCTCCATGGAATCGACTTCGATCTGCTGCAGGGCGAAATCCTGGGAATTGTCGGAGAAAGTGGCAGCGGGAAAAGCGTCACGTGCCGTGCTGTGATGGGTTTGTTGCCCAAGACTGCGCATATCCAAGGGATTGTGGGTTTCAATGGGGGGCAACTACCGGCTTCCCAGTCGGATGAACTGGCTCGACTGCGCGGCCAGGATATGGCCATGATCTTCCAGGATCCGATGAGTGCCCTGGATCCTCTGATGTCCGTTCGCCGGCAGTTTGCGCTGCGCGGGATAGATGGATCTGGGACAGAAGAACTGCTCCTGCGTAGCGGTCTCTCTGACCCTGGGCAGATACTGGACAGCTACCCTCATCGCATGTCGGGCGGCCAGTGCCAGCGTGTGGCAATTGCCTGTGCGCTGGCCCGCCGGCCGAAAGTCCTGTTCGCGGATGAACCCACCACCGCCCTCGACGTAACGGTGCAGGCAAGCCTCCTCCGGGAGTTGCGCAAACTGGCCCGCGAGTCAGGTATGAGCATTGTTCTGGTCACGCACGACATAGGCGTTGTTGCAGAAGTCTGTGACCGCATGCTGGTCATGCATCAGGGCAGATTGATTGAACGTGGGAATGTCCAGGATGTGCTCCGGGCACCGCAAGCGACCTATACGCGCGGACTACTCGGTGCTATCCCGCGAACCGAGGGAAAAGGAAAAAGACTGATAACCGTAAACGAGTCCGGGCAGGGTATGTCCACTGCGCCTCTGCCCCCACCGCCTGTCATCGATACAGCGGCCGGACCGGTGCTGAGCTTTCATGCCGTCAACGTGACATACCCCCGCCCTGACGGAACGCGCTTTGCCGCTGTAAAGGACGTTTCCCTGGAAGTCTACCCGCGAGAAATTGTGGGAATCGTTGGCGAAAGCGGCAGTGGGAAGAGCACGCTTGCCAAGACCGCTGTAGGATTGGTGCCCCCCAGCAAAGGCTATGTGGATCTTGATGGCAGGAAGCTTGATTGGCAGAGGCGGCCGCGCCGAGACCGGCGATTCATCCAATATATCTTCCAGGACCCTCGTGGCGCGCTAGATCCCTTGCGCAGGGCCGTCGATCAGGTGCGTGAAGTTTTGGATCTGCATGCAATTGGAGATCGATGTGCGCGCACCGCCCTTGCACGCCAGGAACTCTTGCGCGCAGGTCTCGAAGAAGACTTGCACGAGCGCAGGCCTGCACGGCTTTCCGGAGGGCAGCGCCAGCGCGTGACGATCGCCCGGGCCTTGGCTTTGAAACCCCGTGTCCTGATCTGTGACGAGAGCGTATCCGCTCTCGACGTATCGGTTCAGGCAAGAATACTGAATACACTGCTACGCCTGCGCGCTGAAAGCGACCTGACGATCCTCTTCATCAGCCACGATCTCTCCGTCATCCATCACCTCTGCGATCGTGTCGCGGTGATGCGGCAAGGACAGATACTCGAACAAGGCGAAACGACGGCCGTCTGGAAAGCGCCCCGCCAGTCCTATACGCGCAATCTTCTGGCGGCCCTGCCTCAATTGCCCGTGGATGCACATGGCGAGAAGGTTCCGGCATGACACGCTGGATTGCGGCACGCCTGGGACGGGCCGGATTCACCCTGTTGCTCCTGATTAGCTTTACCTTCTTCGCCCTGATGATCAGTGCGGATCCAGCTCTACAGATTCTTGGGCCCGATGCAGGACCCGAAGCCATAGCTGCATTTAGGGAAAAATGGAATCTCGACAAACCACTCTGGTATCGCTACCTCACCTATCTGAACGGTGTGTTGCACCTGGACCTTGGACTGTCCTATCGCACAGGAGAACCGGCAATCCATATGGTCCTGGACCGATTGCCGGCCACACTGGCGCTGATGATCCCGACAGCTATTGTATCCTTGTTGATTGGGGTGCCGGCCGGAATCTACGCGGCATATATGCACAGGACCACAGCCGATCGCGTAACCATGCTGCTATCGGTCGTGGGCCTGGCGATCCCCAATTTCCTGGTCGGCATCCTGTTGATGTACTTCTTCTCGGTCAGACTGGGCTGGCTGACGCCAAGCGGCATTGTGGGCTGGAGTTCGTTCATCATGCCCATCCTGACAATGGCGACCGCAGAAGCCGGCATTTTCGCACGCTTCACGCGGTCGGCCATGATTGAACTCCTACAG
This sequence comes from Fodinicurvata fenggangensis DSM 21160, assembly GCF_000686045.1. Classification (GTDB taxonomy): domain Bacteria; phylum Pseudomonadota; class Alphaproteobacteria; order Kiloniellales; family DSM-21159; genus Fodinicurvata; species Fodinicurvata fenggangensis. The sequence continues at coordinate 80,843 of NZ_JMLV01000010.1, read as the reverse complement.
CACCCCATGGTGGAGACGGGAATGGCGAGCGGATTTTCTCGCTGGAAGGTCCTTTTTGTCCATGTCCTGCCGAATGCTGCATTGCCGCTACTGACAGTCGCCGGCCTGTTCATGGGCAGTCTGATTGGCGGGGCCGTGATAACGGAGAACGTCTTTTCCTGGCCTGGGACTGGGCGCCTTCTGGTGGAGAGCGTCGGCGCACGTGATTTCACGGTCGTGCAAACAACGGTCTTGCTGATCGGAAGCACGATGATCCTGGCGAATCTGGCTGTTGATCTCTCCTACCTCTGGATCGACCCGCGCCTGAGGGACGCAAGGCAGGTGGCAAGGCGATGATGGAGTCCGTTCCACCCGCTCTGGAACTACCTCGGAAGCGGTGCGCCCCCATCCCGCTGATGGTCAAGGCCGCCATTGCTGTGATGGGTTTTCTGACCTTCTGTGCGATCTTCGCCCAGTGGCTGATGCCTTACGATATTGCCCAAACGGATCTGCTCAACCGCTTTGCCCTTCCTGTCTTCCTAGGGGGAAGCTGGGCACATCCCCTCGGCACCGACAATCTTGGCCACGACATGCTGTCCATGGTCCTGCGGGGAATCCAGATCAGCTTTACAATCGCTGTCCTCGGCACCTTGGGCGGAGCGATCGCCGGCACGCTTCTCGGTCTGCTGGCCGCCTGGGCCGGCGGGGTTACAGAGGATCTGGTCGGCATACTCGTGGATTTTCAGGCTACCCTGCCCTTTCTGGTGCTGGCCCTCGCGTTACTGGCCGTGCTGCCCGATGCGGACATGATGCTGTTCATCCTGATCATGTGTATCTATGGGTGGGAACGCTATGCACGGCTGGCACGTTCCGTGGCCCTTTCCGCAAAGGAAGCAACCTACATTCAGGCGCTCGGCGTGATAGGGGCACCGACATATCGAATTTACCTGGCCCATATTCTGCCCAATGCCCTGGGCGTTCTCATCGTGAACATGTCCCTGAACTTCCCGGCCACCATACTGGCAGAAACATCCCTGAATTTTCTCGGAATCGGCATACAGCCACCTGACACGAGTCTGGGTGTCCTGATGGGGCAGGGGCGCAACCATATCTACAACGCCCCCTGGATGGCCCTGGTGCCGGGTGCCGTAATCTTGGTTGCAACGCTTTCCATGTCGCTGATCGGTGACTGGTTGCGCGACCAGTTAGAAGAAACCTGACCTCCCAATAAATGAAAGGATCAAGGCATGATCAAAGTTCTCGTAATGAGCGACTTGCACCTGGGACCGGAGGGACGCGTAAAGTATGGTCTCGATACGGCCCAGCGTTTCTCCAGTGCACTCGAAGATGCCGCACGGCTTTACGGGGATGCAGACCTCTGCGTCTTTGCCGGAGATATTGCGGACAAAGGGGAAGCGGAAGCCTATCAACGCTTTGACGAGATGCGCTCAGAATTCAAGATCCCCCAGGCCGTCCTGCTGGGCAATCATGACGACCGGGAGACCTATCTGCGAGTGGCGCAGGAGCCAATGACCAACGGCACTCATCACGTCCAGGGCCGCCGTGATATCGGTGATGTTCGCTTGCTTCTGCTCGACAGTTCCGAACCCGGCCGGGTGGAGGGCGTACTCGACCAGGCGCGCTTGGAGTGGCTAAGAGATGAATTGGCGACGGCCAAGGCCGAGTCGAAACCTGTCCTGATAATAACCCACCACCATCCGCAACGGCTGCACATGCCGGTAGACCGCTACAAGCTGACCGCGCCCGAAACCTTGCGGGAAGTCCTGGACGCGTCCGGCGCACGGATAGACCTGATCCTGGCGGGGCATTGCCATATTCCCACGGCGGGAAACTGGTATGGCTATTCCGTCGCAACGATCAGCGGAAACCAGCACCGCGTGTCCCCTTTCCTGCCCGGCATGACGGGCCAGCAGACATCATATGAAGGGCCGGCGCAATTTGCGGTCATTTTGCATGATGAAGAGGAGTGTGTTGTTCACTTCCATAACTATGTGGATCGCAATATCGCGCTGCCGGATGCTATGTTTCCTTGGAAGTATGATCAATGGGAGCACATTCCCCATTTCCTGAGGAAAACCGCTACATACAACTGATTCGGCACGTTTTCTGCCACACAACGACTGCGAAGCTAAATCTCCCGTCCCCACAATCTCAGAATGCGGTTCATTTGACTATCATATAAATTCTTCAACTCAGACTCATAGTATCCCATCAACCAGGCGGGCCGATCATGCGGTGCTTCAAGGTTGGGTTCCGGGAAGGTGAGGCCAGCGATCCTCAGCGACGCAACTGGTCCGGTGACGGCCCTCGGCCCATTCGATGGTCCGCCTGGTATCCAGCCTGGAACGACGCTGTTGAGCAAGTGGTCACAATTCCCACAGCGCCCCCACTCTTCGTCATGGGTTCGGTCGCGCGTGAGGCTCCTCTTAGTACCGACCATGAGCGTTTCCCCGTCGTCTTGCTGTCACATGGCACCGGCGGCACGGCATCGAGCCTGGGGTGGTTGGCACAGCATCTCGCATCAGCCGGTTTCATCGTTATTGGCGTCGATCATCATGGAAACACGGCCTCAGAGCCTTATCGGCCGGAAGGTTTCCTCTGCTGGTGGGAAAGGCCACGGGATCTGTCTGTGATTCTGGATCAACTCATGCAAACAGGTCCCTTCGCCGGCAGAATGGATCTGGAGCGTGTGTCTGCTGCCGGCTTTTCCCTCGGTGGCTACACAGCCATGTCACTCGCGGGCGCCATTACCGATGTAGATCTTTATCTGGAATGGGCAGGAGAATCTCGATTTGCTCGAGGCCCTAGAGAATTCCCTGACGTAGTCGACCATATCGAGACTCTCTTGGATCAGAACCCGGTTTTCAGAGCGTCTTGGGAGAGCCAATCCGCCTCCAATTACGATGCCCGAATCAAAAGTTTCATTGCGCTCGCACCGGCTCCTACCCGAGCACTCACCTTGCAAAGCCTCCAGGGTATCCACGCCCCGGTAACCATCATCGTGGGCGAAGGAGATACCGAAGCTCCGGCCGATCTATTTTCAGTCTGGATGCATGAGCAGCTCCCTCGAAGCAGCCTGCATCTGCTCGGTCGCGATGTCGGTCACTACACCTTCCTGTGTGAATGCACCGAGGCGAGCAAGGACAATGAGCCCGCACTCTGCCAAGACCAGAGCGGTATCAACCGTGCTTCGGTTCATGAGATGGCAGCGGGCATTGCCTTGTCCGCGCTGCGGGTGACAGGGGTCTCATGACATGCTCCTTGTAACGATTTGCGCCTGAAGCGGACAGAAACCACACTGTGATGCCCCTCACCCCCGCTCGTCCTTCGAGGTGTCCAGCACGACATAGCTGGTCATCGAGGTGACCTGCGGCAGAGCACCCAGGACTTCGGTGTGGAAGCGCTTGTAGGCCTTGATGTCGGCCACCTCGATGCGCAGCAGGTATTCCACCGTACCGGTGATGTTGTGGCATTCCACCACCTCGGGGGTGTGGGCGACAGCACGTTCGAAGGCCTCCTGGCTGGCCTTGGAGTGCGCCGACAGCCCGACGGCGATATAGGCGAGGAAACCGGCGCCGAGCTGGGAGCGATCGATGACGGCGCGATAGCCCTGGATCACCCCGGCCCGCTCCAGCTCCTGGACACGGCGGAGGCAGGCCGAGGGCGACAGGCCGACCCGTTCGGCCAGCCGCACATTGGGCTGGCGCGCGTCGCGCCTCAATTCCTGCAATATTTGCTCGTCTATCTCATCTATATTCGTCATTCATTGCAAAATTTCTCTCATTCTTCGTGAGAAAGCAACCATCTGCAATGAACCTCCCGCTATTCTTGTGGGCATGACTGACCTGGCCGTGCTCCTGCCCTATATCGTCTTCTGCATCGTGATGACCGGCACCCCCGGTCCCAACAACGCGATGGCGCTGGCTGCCGGCGTCAAGGTGGGATTCTGGCGCTCCATGCCCCTGGTCGCCGGTATCGCGGTGGGCGTTGCCGTGCAGCTTGTCATGATCGGCCTGGGTCTGGGCGCCGCCTTCGAGGCTGTCCCGCTGCTCCACGACCTGTTGCGCGTGGCCGGCGCGGCCTACCTATTGTGGCTGGCCTGGAAGATCGCACGCAGCGGCCCGCTGCGTAGCGATGGCGGCGAACGTCCGCCGCTGGGCTTCCTGGGCGGTGCGGTGTTCCAGTGGATCAATCCCAAGGCCTGGGCGATCACCACCAGCGCCGTGGCGGCCTATGTGCCGGCCGCCGACTTCCGGCTGAACATCGCAATCGCCGCGCTCGTCATGGTGCTGGTCTCGGTGCCCTGCGTGTCGGTCTGGGCGGCCGGCGGCACGGTCCTCAGGCGCTTCCTCTTCCAGCCGCGCTATGCCCGGATCTTCAACGTCACGGTGGCCCTGCTGCTGGTCGCCACGACCGTCTCGATCCTGCTGGACGCATAGCAGGGCACCGGACCGGCGGCCACCCGACTCACAGCGACAGGGGGCCGATTAGCCGAGAGCCTGGCTGGCCAGACCATGCACCGTCATGGCGCTGCCATTGTCCTGCCGCGGATCGGGGCCGCGCTGCATGCGGGTGACCAGGCCCACGGCCGGCAGGCCCTGTCGCTGGACCCAGTCGGCCAGGGGGCTGTCGACCGGCACGTCGAAACGCACATGACAACCGCCCGGCACTTCCGACAGGCAGGCGGCGGCCAGCGCGACGGCGCCGGCATCGCTGTCGGCCACGACGGGGCCGACCTGGATGCCACGCCCGAAGGGCCGGCTGATGGCATAGCCGTGCAATCCGCTCTCGTCCGGCAGGCCATAACAGCGGCCCATCCGGGCGATCCCGGTTAGCAGGTCGCTGCGGTCCGCGCCGGTGGCCCGGGCGTCGAGCGCCAGGATCTCGTCCAGGGCGGACGGCTTCAGGACCCTCACGCCGGTCCTGTCCTCGGACAGGGCGAAGCCCTGCGACGGCGCCTCGCCCTGGCATTGCCGCACCTGGCCCACGGGCATGAACTCGAAGGCGCGATAGAGCGGCGCGGCCTGCTCCGTGGCATGCAACTGGATGGACGGAGCGGCAATGCGGTCCATCAGACGCTTGAACAGCGCCTTACCCATGCCGCTGCCGCGGCGCCGCGGATGCACCAGCACCATTCCCACCGTGGAGACAGCCTCGCCGAACGGCCAGGCCATGGCCGTGCCGATCAGCTTCTCGCCGTCGAAGGCAGCCAGCCCCTCGCCCAACTGCAGCATGAAGCGCCAGTCTTCCTCACGGTGCGGCCAGCCCTCGGCGGCGGACAGCTGCCGTGCCTGGTGCAGGTCCGCCTCCTGCAACTCGGAGAATCGCACCACTCCAGCATCGGCCTCCATCGGCTCGTGAGCCATTCTTGTCTCCTTGTCGTCTTCCACCATCACCCGAGCGCTGGCCTTCCCCATTGCACCCGACCCGCACAAATGTATCGTGCAGACAGGAACATACGACAACAGGGAGGTTCGATGACGAAGCGCCTGAAAGACACCCACACCTTCGATATAGAGTTGCAAAAGGCACCTGCGGTACTTGGCCCAGACTTCGTCGGCAACGGAGGGCAGACGCCGTGACCGATGGTGAGCAGACTTCAAATGAAGCTCTCGATCCCGTTTCGGTGAACGACCTGGAGCGCTTCTGTCGCGAGGTTCTGGCAGCAGCCGGTGCCGATGAGGCGACCGTGGATGCCGCCGCGCGGGCCATGATGCACGGCACGCGGCTGGGGGTCGACAGTCATGGCGTGCGCCTGCTCGACCACTACGTGACGGCCATGACGGGCGGCCGGGTCAATCCCCGCCCCCATCTGGAAATCCTGCAGGAGAGCGGCGCGGTCGCCACGCTCGACGCGGACAACGGGCACGGCGCGCGTGCGGCCTACTACGGGATGGAGCAGGCGATTCGCCTGGCCGGGCAAAGCGGGATCGGGGCGGTCGCCATACGCAACAGCTCCCACTTCGGGCCGGCCGGGGCCTACGCGCTTGCCGCCGCCGAGGCCGGCCTGATCGGCGTTGCCACCTGCAATTCCGACAGCCTCGTGCGGCTGCACGACGGGGCGACGCCCTTCCACGGCACCAACCCAATCGCCTGCGCCGTTCCAGCGGGCGGCAACCAGCCCTGGCTGCTCGACATGGCAACGAGTGCGATCCCGGGCAATCGCGTCGAGCTGTACAAGAGTCTTGGCCAGGCGCTGCCGGAGCACACGGCCTCGGATGCCGAGGGCCAGGACACCCGCGATCCCGAAGCCATGTCCATGCTGGCGCCTCTCGGCGGCATGCAGGGCTTCAAGGGCGCTGGCCTGGCGGGCCTGGCCGAGATCCTCAGCGCCGTCCTGACGGGCATGCGGCTCAGCTTCGACATTGCCCCCATGGGTGGACCGGATTTCAGCACGCCGCGCGGACTTGGCGCATTCGTCCTGGCGCTCAAGCCCGATGCCTTCGTCGACAGGGAGACCTTCGAGGCGGGCATGACACGCTACCTGGATGCCCTGCGCAGCTCTTCGCCGCGCAGCGGAGCCAGCGTCATGGCGCCGGGAGACCGCGAATGGGCCGAAGCCGAACGCCGGACACAAGACGGCATTCCCCTGGATCCGGCGACGAGCTCGGCCTTCGCCCGCCTGGCAGACTCCTACGGCATCGCGTTGCCGCGGACCGCGGCGGCAGGCAAGTGAATTCGGATCTACGCGGGGACTAGGCTCAACTCACCTGAAGCCGGCGGCGAACCAGGCGCAGCAACCCGCCAAGGACAGGCAGGCGTTCATAGAGCTGCCCGGCGGCGTCCCAGTGATCGATATGCACCTGCACACGCCCATCGTCGGCCAGGAGGATCTCGCTCATGCCCTCGATGCACTGCTCGGAACCCTGTTTGCGTCGGTAGATCATGCTCCAGCGCAGGTAGGCCGCCCTGTCGCTGCAGGCCAGGTCATGCACCTCGAAACGCACTTCGTCCAGCAGGTCGAACATGTGCCGGAAGGCCCGCTCCATGCGCGGCCGTCCGATGAAGTCGTTGAAGGGGTCGCGGAAATGCACCTCCTTCGTTACGTACTGGTCCAGGTCGGTCAGCGTCTCGGGTGAGAGCGACTCGAAGAAGGCGGCATAGCGCCGGGCCGCGGCCAGGCGATCCTGACTGTTCATGTCGCCTGCCCTTCCGGACGGCGCAGCATGCGGGCGGTCACGGCCAATTTCAGGGAATAGGGCAGAATGCGCAGCAGCTTCATCATCCAGGTGAAGCGCCGCGGGAAGGTAATCTCGAAGCTGTTCCGCGACAGGCCCCTGTAGAGCGCACGCGCGGCATCCTCGACTTCCATCAGGAAGGGCATGGGAAAGTCGTTGCGGTCGGTCAGCGGTGTGCGCACGAAGCCCGGATTGACCAGCTGCAGCGTGACGCCGTCGGGCTTCAGTTCCACACGCAGGGCCTCACAGAGATTGATCAGCCCGGCCTTGGTCAGGCCATAGGCCGAGGCCTGGGGCAGGCCGGTATATCCGGCCACCGAAGCCACCACCGCTATGCGCCCGGCCCGTCGTTCGCGGAAACGTCCGATCAGCCTTTCCAGGCAGTTGATGGTGCCCATCAGGTTCAGGTCCACCAGCTTGCGGAAATCCGAAGCCTTGAATTCGTGAACCGGTGTCGGCTGATGCGTGCCGGCATTCAGAACCGCCTGGTCGATGGACCCCAGCTCGCTCTCGATCCGCGCCACCGTTCGGCCCACGGCGTCCGCGTCGGTGACATCCAGTGGATAGGCCGCCACGCGGCCCCCGGCGCCCGCGGCCTCGGCCACCAGGCTGTCCAGTTTCTCGGCCGAGCGGGCCGAGACGGCGACGCTCCAGCCATCACGCGCCATCTGCAGCGCCAGTTCCCGGCCCAGGCCGCTGCTGGCGCCGGTGATCCAGGCGCATTTCGTTGCCTCGCTCATATCCTCTCTACCTTTCTCGAAACACGTGATGGGCGGGTCAAGCGCCATTGCCACCGGCAGCAGCGTCCGCGCTCAGCGGTGCGCGCAGGTAGCGGACCGGCTTGCCCCGGGCCTCGAATTCCAAACCGCTCCATTGACCGGCTTGGTCGTACCAGATGTCCAGGTTGAGATCTCCGCTGACGCTGTAATGGGTTGCTTCGACAGAGCCGTCCCGCGTTTCCAGGCCTTCACGGCCTTGCTCGTCCACCTGCAGCTCGACAATGCGCCCGAACTGCGTATCCAACAGGCGCTCTCGCGCCATGGCATCGGGGTTCCAATAGCTGGTCGTCAGCATGTCGGCCGGCGCGGTGAACGCTCCCTCCTGGCTGGAGGTTACCTGCAACCCGTCGTCGCTGGCCTGGGCTTCCACCTGGTATTGCGTGCCGTCATCATCGGTTTCGCTGGACAGCGAAACCAGCTTGCCACCCCGCCAGATCTCATGGTTTCGGTGGCTGTAGCTGTAAACGGGAATGAAGGCCAGACGGACCTCCAGTTCGATCTCGACGAAGACATGCAGTTCTTCGCCCCGTTCCTCGAACCGCAGGCTGTGGGTTCCGATCTCGTCACCACCGCGCAGGACCTGGAAGTCCAGGGCCTTGTCCTGGGGAATGGCGGCAAACACGGGCGCCACGACCAGGGTCAGCATCAAGGCCAGCCCGCCCCAGCGGCGTACGCCCGAGGCGGCCTGTTTCAATCCATATCCAGACACAGCGTCTTCATCCCCATTTCGGAAAGATCGGAGGCCACCTTCCGGCGTGCGGAGACGGCCTCGATCAGCGCGGTCATGATCGACCGGCTTACCGAAGGTTCTTTACGCAGCCAGGGGCTGTCTGGATCGCTTCTTAATGAAGGGTCAGGTCAGTCTCGACCCTGTAGCCGCTTCTTCACGCGCCCGGTCATGCGACCGGCAAAGCGCATGGGATTGTCCGAGGGGCGGGTCTGGGAGACCTGCTCCTCCCAGTCCTTGCGCAGGGTCTGGCTGGTTTCCACCATCTTTGGCTGGACCTGTGTCTGATAGACGTCCTTCGCTTTGGCGCGCACCCGAGGATCGGACGCAGCGCGGCGGGCCGCTCTCATCAAGAAACTTCTGACAAGGGTCATGGCTTTTTCCCTGCTGCCTTTCCTCAACCTGGCCCACCAGTGGGCCAGTAGGGTTGCATGCCCGGCGATAGCCAGCCGAACACGACCGTTTCACGCACGGCCTCAATCTCTTTACCGAATATAATGCGAAAGGGGGCCCCTGTAAAAGAGGCTGCCGAAAAGCCGTGGAAAATCACTCGGGCTTCGAAAGACAGGCCGCGATCTGCTCGCCCAAGCGGCGCATCAGCTGAAAATAGGCGTCAGGCCCGGGCTCCAGATCGGCCCCCAAGGGGTCCAGTTCCCCTGTGCGCACCGATGTCCCCCGCACCAGGCTGGACACCAGCCGTGGCTCGAACTGCGGCTCAGTGAAAACGCAGACGGCCTCGAGCTGTTCGATCTTGTCGCGCAGGCTCGCAATGCGGCCAGCCCCCGGCTGGCGGCCAGGGTTCAGGGTCACGGAGCCCACGGCATTCAGGTCGAAGGCCTGCTCGAAATAGCCATAGGCATCATGGAAAACGATATAGGGACGATCGGCCACGGGAGACAGCGTCTCGTTCAGTTCCGCCTCGAGCCTGTCCAGGCGGTCCAGTGCTTCGTCCGCATTGGCGCGATAGGCCTCGGCGTTTTCCGCATCCAGCTTCACAAGACGGTCGCGAATCTGTTCCAGCAGGATCCGGGCGTTGTCGGGCGACAGCCAGATGTGCATGTCCAGGAGCCCATGAGAATGTTCCGCGTGGGCATGGTCGTGCCCGTCGCTGTCCGCGTCTTCATGAGGGTGCTCTTCCTCGTGGTAAGACCCGTGTTCATGGTTGCGGTCCCCCTCCCCGTGATGAGCATAGTCATCATCATCGTGATGGCCGTGACCGTCTGCAGAATCAGACTGCTCATGGCGCTCCCAGTCTCCACTGCTGCGGGTTTCCAGCAAATGCAGTCCCGCCAACTCCGACAGGGGCACGATCTGGGCTTCGTCACCCAGATTCTGCAGGGCGCGCTCCAGGAAGCTCTCCAATTCCGGGCCAACCCAGAAAATCGCATCGGCGGTTTCCAGAGCGCGCGCCTGCGAGGGTCGCAGGCTGTAACTGTGCGGCGAGCCGCCACCCTCGACCAACAGTGACGGCTTGCCAACGCCTTCCATGACGGCAGACACCAGGCTGTGCACCGGCTGTATGCTGGCCACCACGTTCGGGGCCGCCTCTGTCGCTCTGGCTCCAAGCGCCAGGACACTCGCGGCTAGCAATGCGGCCATAGCAGCATGTCGTGTTGTCTTCATGGAAAGGGTCTCCTGACTACCGAGAAAAGCGGGATTTGCGTTGACTGCAGGCGCATGGCTCGCAAAGGTTATATTATAACATTTTCCTCTCGACAAGGACCCGCTGCTGTCCTATTCCTTGCCGCTGCAAGGGAGTTAAGGCCATGCAACTGCACGATCATGACCACGATCTCTGCCTGCGCGAAGCGCTGGATCGGATCCAGGCCGTCTGCCATGAACGCGGCGTGAAGCTGACCGAGGTACGCCGACGCATCCTGGAATTGATCTGGACAAGCCACCGCGCCTACGGGGCCTATGACCTGCTGGATATGTTGCGTGCCGAGCGCGGGCGCGTGGACCCGCCAACGGTCTACAGGGCGCTGGACTTCCTGCTGGATCAGGGCTTCATCCATCGGGTCGAAAGCCTGAATGCCTTCATCGGCTGTCCTCTGCCCGATCGCAGCCACAGCGTCCAGTTCTTCATCTGCGATGGCTGCGGCACCACCCTCGAGGCGCAGGACCGGGGCATCACCCAGGCCCTGGAGCGCAGTGCGAAAGCGCAAGGTTTTCAGGTTGAACAGAAGATCGTCGAACTCAGGGGCCGCTGTGCAGGCTGCTGTACGGATTGAAGCATGCAATATGACAAACAGCTCTGCCACACTGATCGAAACCTCGGGGGTCGGCCTGACCTTGGGCAGCCGTCAGATTCTGGAGTCCATCGACCTGGTCATTGCGCCCGGCGAGATCGTCACGGTCATCGGACCGAACGGTGCGGGCAAGACCAGCCTGCTGCGCATCATCCTGGGCCTGCAGAAACCCGGCCGCGGAAAGGTGCGTCGCCGGTCCGGCCTGCGCATGGGCTACGTGCCCCAGAGCATGTCCGTCGGGCCCACCCTGCCCCTGTCGGTGCTGCACTTCCTGTCCCTGCCGGATCGCCAGCCACGCCAGAAGCGCCTGGAGGCACTGAATGAACTGGGCATTGGCCACCTGGCCGAGGCACAGCTGTACAGTCTCTCGGGCGGTGAATTCCAGCGCGTGCTGCTGGCCCGCACTCTGCTGCGCGATCCGGATCTTCTGGTCCTGGACGAGCCGGCGCAGGCCATCGACTTCATCGGACAGACCGAGCTTTATCGCCTGATCGACCGGGTGCGACGCGAACGCGGCTGCGGTGTGCTGCTGGTCTCGCACGACCTGCATCTGGTGATGGCCGCCACGGACCGGGTTATCTGCCTGAACCGGCACATCTGCTGTTCCGGGGAACCCGAAACCGTCAGCCAGCATCCCGAGTACCTCTCCATGTTCGGCCCGCGCGCGGCCCAGGCTCTGGCCGTCTATCACCACCACCATGACCATCATCACGACCTGGACGGAACGCCGGTCGAAGAGGCCGACAGCACCGCCCGGCAGACCGAACAGCAGAAAGAAAACAGCCATGCTGGATGACTTTCTCGTCCGCGCCTTCCTGGCTGGCGCCGGTGTCGCCCTGGTCGCCGGTCCGCTGGGCTGTTTCGTGATCTGGCGGCGCATGGCCTATTTCGGGGACAGCCTGTCGCACACCGCCCTTCTGGGCATTGCGCTGGGTTTCCTGTTGGGCATCGATCTGGAGCTGGGCGTGATGGCAAGCTGCATTGCCATGGCCATTCTGGTCGTCGGCCTGCAGCAACAGAATCGCCTGCCCACCGACACCCTGTTGGGCATCCTGGCGCATTCGGGCCTGGCCCTGGGACTGGTGGCCATTGCCTTCCTGGACCGCCTGCGGGTCGACCTGATGGGTTATCTGTTTGGGGACATCCTGGCGGTTTCCACGACAGACCTGGCCTGGATCTATGCCGGCGCCGCCTTGGTGCTGGCTTTGCTGATCCTGGTCTGGCGCCAACTGCTGCTCGCCACCCTGCACGAGGATCTGGCACGTGCCGAAGGCGTGCGCGTCCTGCCGCTGCGTCTCCTGCTGATGCTCACCATGGCCGTCACCATCGCCGCGGCAATGAAGATCGTTGGCGTGCTGCTGATCACCGCGCTGCTGATCATCCCTGCGGCCACCGCGCGCCGCTTTGCCACCACACCGGAACAGATGGCCGTGATGGCGGCCGTTGCCGGCATCCTCTCCGTAGCCGGCGGCCTGTGGGGGTCACTGATCTATGACACCCCTTCAGGACCCAGCATCGTCGTCTGTGCGCTTGTGCTGTTTCTCACCAGCCTTGGCCTCGGTGGACTGCTCCGCCGCGCCTGAATTCCCCTGAACCTGCGCCTCCTTCTCCTCGAAGGCCTTCAGGCGAGTATCCAGCAGTTCCCCGTGACTTTTCAGGATGGGATGCGCAAAGGATGTCAGGTGCGCCGTGATGCGCTTGAAATCGCGCAGGATATCCAGGTGCAGGGCGCTGGTCTCGATGCTCTCCGTCTGGCCGTGCCGCAGACGCTCCATGTGACGTTCCGAGGCCTCCTGCTCCCAGTCGCGGATCTTGTCCTTCTCGCGCACCAATTGCCGTGCCATCTCGATATCCCGGCTGAAGAAGACCGTCATGGCCAACTGCATCTGGGAGACCACCAGGCCGTGGAACTCCTTGATCTCCTGCCAGCCCTCCTCGGAAAACTGCAGGCGATTGCGCAGGCGTTTGCTGGCGATACGCAGCAGGTTCTTGTCGATGACGTCGCCAATATGCTCCAGGTCTGTCGTCATCGCCATGATGTCGAAACAGCGCTTCATCTCGTCTTCCGACAGCTGGTTGCGCATGACCTTGGCGACATAGAGCTTGATGGCCTCGTGCAGGCGATCCACGTCGTTGTCGCGCCGACTGATCGCGTTGATGGTTTCCTGCTCGTTCGCCTTGAAGCCATCCATGGTCTGCCGCAGCATGGTTTCCACCAGATCGGCCATGCGCATCATTTCGCGCGAGGCACAGGCCAAAGCCATAGAGGGCTGGTCGATCACCGCCTCGTCCAGGAACCTCGGCGCCACGCGCTCCTCACTCAGCGATTTCTCTTCCGGAACCGCCTTTTCCAGGAAGCGTGCCATGGGTCCGACAAGCGGCACGAAAAGCAGGGCCAGCGCAATATTGAACAGGGTGTGGAAATTGGCCAGATCACGCGCCGGATTGTCCTCCAGCATCCCGAGGCCGGCCGATATGGGTTCCAGTAACGGCAGGGCGATCAAGGCGCCGCTCACGCGGAACAGCAGGTTCCCGATGGGAAGGCGCTTGGTCACTGCATCCCCTTGGGCAGTGAGGCCGATCATCACCAGGCCCGAACCCACATTGGCACCCAGCACCAGCGCCAGTCCCAGGGTTCCCGGAAAGACGCCGGACATGGACATGATCAACAGCACGATGGCGGCGCTGGAATGCGACAGCCAGGTCAGCAGGGCGGCGATGATCAGCGCAAGCACAGGTTGTCCGGCGAGGGCGTCCAGAACCGTCTCGACCAACTGGCTTTCGCGCATGGGTTCGGTCGCATCGACGATCATGTTGAGCGAAAGGACGATCAGGCCGAGCGCCAGGATGATACGACCCAGACTGCGCAGCCAGGCAAACTGGCCCGCGGAAAAGGCCAGGAAACCGGCGATCAGAAGGCCCGGTGCCAGGAAGGAGATATCGAAGGACAGAACCTGGACCACGACGGTGGTGCCAATGTCGGCACCCAGCATGATGGCCAGGGCGGGCGCCAGCATCACCAGTCCCTGCTGCAGGAAGGTCACCAGCAGCAGCGCCGTGGCCGTCGAGCTTTGCAACGCGGTGGCAACGCCGGCTCCGGTCGCGCAGGCAAGCCAACGGTTCTGCGTCGCTCGCGAGAGATAACGCCGGAAGTTGGCACCGAAGGACTCGCGGACATCGTGCGAGACCATCTTTGTCGCCCAAAGCAGCAGGGCGACGCTTCCCAATAGGTGTATGAGCCAGAAATCTTCCGACATGTTCAGAGGCGATCAGGGCAATTCCAGTGGAGAGACACAGACCTGTCAGCCGCAGCTTTCATGCGACTGTCATAAATGTGAAACAGAGCTTCACTATGTCAGACAATTCTGATTTGTCCAACGCTCGGCTAAAACACTGCACGCGTGCCAAGCTTCGTACAGCTTGCCAGGAGACCGCGCAAATGGGAAATCAGCTCCCTGCTGCCAGCAGCTTCCCGATCTTCTGCGCCAGTTCCGAGCGGCGATAGGGCTTGTGCAGGATCCCTGTCCCTGGGGGCAGGTTTTCCTCCTCCTGCGCAATCTTTTCTTCAGCATATCCCGAGGTGAAGAGAACTTTCAGGCCAGGCTCCAATTCGCGGGCCCTCGCTGCCAGTTGCCGTCCATCCATGTTTCCGGGCATGACGATATCCGTGAACAGAAGGTCGAAATCCTTTGCCGCTTCCAGCTCCGCCAGGGCCGAATCTCCATTGCTCACCGCAACGACTTGGTGCCCCAGATTCTCCAGTTGGCTCTCGGCATAGCCACGGAGCAGCTCATCGTCCTCCACAATCAACAGCTTGCCGCATGTTTTCGGCAGGCTGCGCTTTGCCGGGGAAGTGGTCGATCTGGGCGGTGCCGCCTCTGTCGAGCGCGGCAGGTACATGCGAAGCGTGGTCCCCACACCCGGTCGGGACTCGATATGCACATGTCCTTGCGACTGGCGCACGAAACCATAAACCATGCTGAGGCCCAGGCCACTGCCCTGGCCGATGTCCTTGGTGGTGAAGAAGGGTTCGAAGGCGCGCGCCTCGACCTCGGGCGGCATGCCCGTTCCATTGTCGGCCACGGCAATCATGACATAGTCGCCGGCAGCTATCTGCAAGGACTTCGCGGTTTCGGCATCGAAGGTCACATTCGAGGTCTCAAGGCGAACATGACCGCCGGATGCAATGGCATCACGTGCGTTGATAACCAAGTTCAACAGGGCCACCTCGAGTAAAACCGGGTCCACGAAGGTCGACCAGGCCTCCTCGGCCAAATCGGTCGTGATCTGGATATCCTCGCGCAGTGTGCGCTGGAAAAGAGCATCGAGCCCTACAACCAGGTCGTTGGGGTTCAACAACCGTGGTTCCAGGGTTTGCCGGCCGGCAAATGCCAGCAGGCGCCGGGTCAGCTCAGCGCCACGCTCGGCAGCACTGGCCGCCGTCTCCGCCAGCTCGTGCAGATAGGGATCCTCCAGGCGGCTGCCCAGAACCTCTGTATTGCCAAGGACGATGGTCAAAAGATTGTTGAAGTCGTGCGCCACACCGCCAGTCAGCTGCCCCAGGGCGCGCAGGCGCTCGGACTGGATCAATTCTTCCGCCATCTGCCGGCTGCGCAGCATGCGCCCCACATGATCCGCTACGCCGTCAATCAGATCGCGCTCCTCCTTCATCAGGACCTCTTCTCCACGTTCCTGTGCCTCTACAGAATCGCGCGGTCCGGCCTCGATGACACCGACATGACCGTAGACGCTCTTTATGGGCGCTTTGTAGCTGGCTACCGGCGCAGACCAGTTCCGGGAGAGACAGTCCTCTCCTTCCACATTGATGCGCACGGCCGGCGTGCGCAATTGGATCAGACTGTTTTCAAGCACCTGTGCGATGTCCCGGCATACCTGCGTCGACGACCTGGAACGATCTGATGTCAGCTCCAGTACATCATAGAGACACCGCAGCTCGGTCACGCGCTCGCGCAGGGACAAGCGCAAGTGCTCGACGGAATCGTTGAGTTCCTCCAGCTCCTTGACCCAGGTCTGGCGCCTTTGCGGTGCGCTGAAATCGAGTTCGGCTATGCGGCCGACATCGCTGGCCAGGCGCTCGACGGGCCGCGCCAGGGTCCTGCCGGCAAGCCAGACAACCGGGATGACAAACAGCATCACGATTCCGAAGGTCTGTAACAACCGCGTGCGCAGTTGACGCGATCCGGCTGCCAGCTCCTGCATGGGCGCAGCCATGACAAAGGTGGTCCCCTGCCCGTTCAAGGGCACGAGGGTCGAAAGCCAGTCTCGTCCCTCGACGGAGAGCGTTCCGGTAAAATCCTCCTGCAGTCCCTTACTCTGCTCAGACAGGGTGGCCAGGACGGGGGGACCGACCTTGTCCGCTTTCGGCAGGGCCTCGAGTGTGCTCATGTCCTCACTGACCCCGCTGCGCACCACCTCCTGCAGACGGCCTATATCGCTATAGGCCAGGACACTGCCCTGTGAATCCAGGATGGCCGCCTCTGTTGTCAGTGCATCACGATCACTTTGCAGCCTGTCCGACAGCTCCCACAGGGAGAGGTCCACGCCCGCTACGGCACCCGATTGGGAGCGCCGTGCCGCAGTGATGCCAGGCTCGCGGGTTGTGAAGAAGACATAAGGACTGGTGACGATGGTTTCGTCGCTCTGCTGTGCACCCTTGTACCAGGGCCGCTCGCGCGGATCGAAGTCGTACTCCACGTCATTGCGGATCTCGACAACCTCCAGCCTCTCGTTCAGGAATTCGAAGCGCGCACCACCGCTGTCTGCCCACTGTGCCAGCCACCGGGCCTGATCGGGAGCATCAAGCTGTTCCTCGAGTCGCCCTACCGGGCGCAACAAAAGGAAATCGCCATCCGGCCAGCCCACATAGGCGGCCGAGACACCGGGGACGGCCCTCAACACCGTGGCCAAGGCATGAAACTGCTGGCTGCGCTCCTCTTCGTTCCGGGTCTCGATAATCGGGTTCGAGGCCAGCGAGTCAGCTGCCGAGCGGGCCGTATCCTGGAGCTGATGCAACTCCAGGAGTGCCAGGCTTGCACTTTTGTGAAAGGAAGTGGAGACCGTCTCGTCCACAAGCTGCTGGCTGCTGCGACTCGCAACCGCTCCCAGAACCAGACCCAGGATGGCGAAGAGGAGGAGAAATAGCAGTATGATGTTGATTCGCAGGGGAATGCGAAACCTCGACTTCCACGGACGCCCGACGCCTCTGGCCCTCTTTCGTGCCATTTCCGCTGCCCCATATTCCGGGAAACGGGAGCCCTGCCTGCTCCTGATTGCCTCCGGTCCTCTGGTCGAACTGGCTACTTGCCGATCACCCTTTTTCTTGCAGTCCAAGATATACCAGCGATTTCTACAATGCCAGCGCGAACAATCCAATCATGATCAGGGGTTTCGCAGGGGCCATGCAAGCAAGCCAAGGGCGCAGCGTTTACAGCTTTGCGCGTACCCGGCGAACCGGTAGACTTATTCAGATCAGGACTCAGGGCTTGAAGCAGGCATCAAGAAGTCAGTGTGAAAGGTACCATGCCGGACGTTGTCACCCCCCCCACCATCCCGACCGAATCCTTCACGGATGCCACGGCTGCCGAAGCCCACATCCGCAAAATCTACGAACGCAATACCGCCTTCCTGAGAGAACGCTTTGAAGCCTATCTGGGGGGTGATTCACAGCTGCAGGCCAGCCGCGCCACCTATCCCTTCGTGCGTGTGGCCACCACCTCCCACGCATTGGTCGATTCTCGCTATGCCTATGGCTTCGTTTCACGGCCCGGTATTCACGAAACGACGGTGACCCGGCCCGATGTCTTCGGGAACTATCTGCGTGAACAGATCGCCCTGCTGTTGGAGAACCACGAGGTAGAGGTCCAGATCGGCGAGTCAGCCGAACCGATCCCGGTGCACTTCGCCTACAAGCGGGACATCAACCTGGAAACCGGCCCCCTGCAGCAGGACCCGGATGCCATAACCCGGCCCTTGCGGGACCTGTTCGATGTTCCGGACCTGGCGGGCATGGATGACTCCATCATCAACGGCACGCTGGACGCCGATCACGATACCCCCCAGCCCCTGGCGCTCTTCCGGGCGGGCCGGATCGACTATTCGCTGCACCGCCTGCTCCACTACACCGGCACCAGCCCCTCCTGGTTCCAGAACTTCGTGATCTTCACCAACTACCAGTTCTACCTCGATTCCTTCGTGCGCATCGGGCGCGGCCGGGTCGAGCGCGGCGACGCCGGCTGCCTGGCCTTTGTCGAACCGGGCAACGTGGTGACCCGAATCAATGAAGACGGGCAGCTCGAGACCACGGGTCAGCCGCCCGAACGCATGCCGCAGATGCCGGCCTATCACCTGGTCGGCGAGAACAATGCAGGGATCACCATCATCAACATCGGGGCCGGCCCCTCCAATGCCCGGACCATGACGGATCACGTGGCCGTCCTGCGTCCCCACGCCTGGCTGATGCTGGGTCACTGCGCAGGGCTCAGGAACACCCAGAAGATGGGCGACTATGTCCTGGCGCATGGCTATGTGCGCGAAGATCATGTGCTGGACGAGGACCTGCCGACCTGGGTGCCGGTTCCAGCCCTGGCAGAGGTCCAGGTTGCGCTCGAGAAAGCCGTGGCCGAAGTGACCGGACTGTCCGACTATGACCTGAAGAAAATCATGCGCACCGGCACCGTGGCCAGCGTGGACAATCGCAATTGGGAACTGAGCGAGCACAAGGCCGTCATGCGCCGACTCTCGCAGTCACGCGCCATTGCGCTGGACATGGAGTCTGCTGCCATTGCCGCCAACGGTTTCCGCTGCCGCGTCCCCTACGGCACGCTGCTCTGTGTTTCCGACAAGCCGCTGCACGGGGAGATCAAGCTGGCCGGCATGGCCGGGCAGTTCTATCGCCAACGCGTGGACCAGCACCTTGAAATCGGCCTGAAAGCCTTGGAAAGCCTGCAGAGTCAGGAACGTGAACGCCTGCATTCCCGCAAGCTGCGCAGCATCACGGAAGTCGCCTTCCAGTAAATCTCGGCCAAGACCGTCCGAAACGAAAAAGGCCCGGCGCGCCCCAAGCCGGGGCGGGCACCGGGCCCTTGTCCGGGAAGAGCTGTCCCTCAGGCTGCGGACGATTTCTCGTCGGCGCGCTTCATGGACTCTTCGATCATCTTGCGGGCTTCGGCGTCATCGCCCCAGCGCTTCACCTTCACCCACTTCTCCTTCTCCAGATCCTTGTAATGCTCGAAGAAGTGCGTGATTTGATCCAGCAGGATTTCCGGCAGTTCGGTGTAGGTCCGGATGCCGCTGTAATAGGGATGCAGCCGGTCGGAGGGCACCGCCAGGATCTTCTCGTCCTCGCCCTTTTCGTCCTCCATGATGAGCACGCCGATGGGACGGGCCGAAACCACGGCACCCGGCAGGATCGGTCGGCGGGAGACGATCATCACGTCGATGGGATCTCCATCGTCCGACAGCGTGTGCGGGATGAAACCGTAGTTGCAGGGATAGTGCATTGCCGTGTGCAGGAAGCGATCGACGAAGAGCGCCCCGGAGTCCTTGTCCAGTTCGTACTTCACCGGCGAGCTTCCGATCGGAACCTCGATCAGAACGTTGCAGTCTTCCGGCGGGTTCTCGCCAACGGGAATTTTGTTGATGTCCATCTTCTTCTCCGCGATTGATCGCTTGGAATTCCAAATGGCGTCACAAGGAACATCGAGCCCTGGTCACGTCAAGGAAAGTTTTGCAGTGCAGCATCAAAAGGCTGGACGGTGGCCGTGGACTCCGGCCCTGTTTCATTCTACATGCGATGGGTCGCAATTGACCCAGACATGAAAAGATCAGGTACCGCATGCCCGCAGATCCCGAGCAGAGTACGTCTCCGCCGCCTCCGCCGCCTCCGCCGCCTCGCCAGCCGGCCCTGAACATGCCGCGGACCGTCATGGTCCTGCTGCTTGTCATGGCCGGGGTCAGCCTGCTGCGTGCCATCCTGCCGGCAAACCTGGATTACCAGTTCATCGTCTGGTTTGCGCTCTATCTCTTCGTGAACGGGCAGTTCGTCTGGGAACGCCTCTACAGCCTGGTTACCAGCGTCTTCATTCACGAAGGTCTGCTGCACCTCCTGTTCAACGGCTTCTGGATCGCCACTATTGGCACCCTGGTTCAGAGAACGCTGAACGGACGGGATTTCCTGCTTCTCTTCATGACCAGCGCCGTGGCCGGCGGCATTCTCTTCATCGCACTGAACTGGGGCGTCACCGCCATAGCCGTGGGCGCGTCCGGCGGCGTGTTCGGGCTGCTGGGGGCCTTCGGGCATATTGGCGTTGCGCGTCCCTGGGAAGAGCGCGCCACCCGCTGGCGCAAACTGGCCGCCTTCACGGCCGTAATGATGGCCCTGAACATCGCCTATGCCATGCTGGGCGGCATGGGTGGGCCAGGCGCGCCCGCCATTGCCTGGGAAGCGCATGCCGGTGGCTTCTTTGCCGGACTGTTCCTCTATCCCTGGCTGCTGAAACGTCACCTGGACAGACAGCAGAAATCGCGCTTCCACGTTGTCGACTAGCCGCTGTAGGCGCGCCAGACGAAGGACAGGCCGATGACCACCAGCACCAGCAGCACCACGGTCTGAAAGCGGGCTTGCGAGACGAACCTGCGCACCCATTGACCCAGGAAGACGCCGCCAAAGACCGGAAGCACCGCGAAGGCAGACAGCAGGAGCTCGTACCAGCCCAGGATGCCGTGCAGCGCCAGCGACGCATAGAGGGGCGCAGAATTGATCAGGAAGAAGATCGAAATCGCGCTGATGAAGAAGGTCTTCTCCAAACGCAGGGCGACAAGATAGAGCGCAAGCGGTGGGCCAGGCAGGTTGGAAACACCCCCCAGGACCCCGGCCCCGAAACAGACCGCAAGGCCGACCGGCCGCTCCTGGGAGGGCTTCAAGGTAAAACGCGGACTGGACAGCGTCAGCAATGCCATGCCGGTAATGGCAATGCCCAGCAGCAGGTAGAGCAGCTGGGGATCCAGTGAGACCAGGAGCTGCACGCCCAGCAGCACACCCACGACGAGCGACAGCATCACAGGCCAGAAACGCTTGATCACACCCAGGAAATAGCCGCCCTGGAAGGCCTGGACCAGATTGCTGAATATCACCGGCAGCGACAGTACGGTAATGGCTTCCGGCACAGGCATCATATAGGCCAGCACCGGCAAGGCCACCAGCGGCAGGCCCATGCCGATCACGCCCTTCACGAAGCCGGCCAGGAACAACCCGCAGAATCCGGCGATATAGAGGACAAGAGTATCGGCTGTCAGGGGCTCCATGGGTGCTTGCCGTGCTGTTGAGAAGATCGTGCTGGGCGGGTAGCCGCCAGCATAAGCCTTGCGCCCGACAGGAAAAGCCCCTTGCGGGGATTTGTCCGCGCGTGGAAGGCCTCAGGTGCCCCCGACCGGTATATCCAACTGATCGCGGGCAGCCTCCAGGACGGCCTCGGCTCCGGCATCGGCCTCCAGGCGCAACCAGTCGATCGTGCCGGGATCGTAGGTCAGTTGTTTCTCCAGCACGGCAACGTCGGCATCCGAGCTGTCGTTGCGCCTGGCTTGCACCCTGGCTTCCAGGGTTTCACGGGACGCCTCCAGCCAGGCCCCCTGGAAGGTCGCTCCGGCTGCATCGGCCACCGCCTGCAGGCGGCTGCGTTCCTCCGGCCGTGCCCAGACCGCATCGGCGATCACGCTGTGACCAGCCTTCAAAGCCGTCTCCGCTTCCGAGAACAGCGTTTCATAGACCTGCTCGTTCATGCCGGCGCTGTAGGCGTCGGCAGACAGCCTTGTTTCCGGTGCCACACCGTTCAGGCGCTTTCGGATCACGTCGCTGCGCAGTTGCAACGCCCCGGGTGCGCGGCCCAGGTCCGGTGCCAAGCGGGCCGCCAGCGTCGACTTTCCAGTGCCCGAGAAGCCGCCGACGGCGATCAGCCTGGGCATCTCGGCCGGGCGCAGGAATTCCAGTGCCAGAGCAAAAAAGCCCTGGGCGTCTGCTGCCAACTTCTCGGCTTCTGCCGGGTCGTCCTGGCCTTCAACTGCGGCGGCCGTCACCTTGGCCCGGATGGCCGCGCGCACGCTGAGCATCAGGGGCAGGGCCTCCAGGACCTGCGGTTGCCCCATGCGGCCGAAGTAACGGTTCATCGCCAGGTTGGCGAGGTCGGGCCGCCCACGGTTGACCAGATCCATCAGCAGGTAGGCCAGGTCATAGACGACATCGATGCCGGCAATGCGCTGGCTGAACTCGATACAATCGAAAGGCGTCGCCTGCCCTTGCCAGAGGACCACGTTGCCCAGGTGCAGATCCCCGTGGCATTGCCTGACCCAGCCATCCGCGCGCCTCCGGTCCAGCAGGCCCGCGACCCCTGCCAGGCCCTCACGGCTGCGGGACGTCAAATCGGCCACGGCCTCGGGGCTGAACGTTCCGGACAGGGCTTGCATGTCCTGGGCATTCTCCTCGATCACGCTGCCAAGGCCCGCGGCGCCACCGAAAGGTTCGGACAAGCGTTCGGCCTTTTCATGCAGATCGTAGACCCGGTCGACCAGTTCGACGACATGTTCCCGCGTCAACTGGCCCTTTTCGATCAGGTGGTCGAACATCTGGTCTTCGTCGAAACGACGCATCTCGATGACCCATTCCATCACGGGGCCGTCTCCGTCGAACTCGAGGCCACCGTCCGCCCTGCGCGTGATGGAATGCACATCGAGGTAGATCTCCGGCGCAGTCCGGCGGTTGAGTTCGATCTCGCGCCGGCAAACCTCCTCACGGGCCTCTATATCGGTGAAGTCCAGGAAGGAATAGGCCACCGCCCGCTTCATCTTCCAGGCGCGGCTCTCGGTCAGGAAGACGTGGGCCACATGAGTCGTCACATGCCGGACTGTGTCTGAGCCGTCCGTATGGTTTGCCGGCGCCTTCAGGAATTCAACAACCTCTTCCTGCGTAGTTTCTCTGTCTTCTGCTTCCACGACTGATGCCCCTTGCCCGTTGTTCTTTGGTACATTTCGATGCGATTGCGGTTTTCCTGCCTGCCCTGTTCGCCATGCAGTTCACCCCTGCAGGATTGGCACTTACCCCGTCCGGCGGAACGAGGCTACAACTCCAGGACAGGAAGACGACAAAACAATCCATTCGCCTTCGGGGGCTCCATGTCAACGCATCTGCAACCAGTCAACGCGCTGTCCGTCGCGGCGGCCAACCGGCGTGGCATCTTCTGGATGCTGTTCGCGGTCTTCCTGTTCGTCAGCATGGACGGCATCGCAAAGACCCTGTCACAGAGCTACGATGTCGCTCAGATCGTCTGGGCGCGTTACACCTTCCACGTCCTGATCATGGTGGCGTTGCTGAACCTGCGCCTGCCGGCCTTACTGCACACGCGCCGCCTGCCCTTGCAGTTGTTCCGCTCGTTGATGTTGCTGGTGACCACCAGCCTCTTCTTCCTGGGCATTTCGCATATCCCCCTGGCGGAAGCGGCTGCGGTCATGCTGGCAGTCCCCCTGATCGTCACGGCCCTGTCCATGCCCTTGCTGGGCGAGCCCGTTGGCATCCGTCGCTGGACCGGCGTCTTCCTGGGCTTTGCCGGGGCCCTGATCATCATCCGCCCAGGCAGCGACATCTTCGACCCGGCCACACTCTATGTCCTGGCCGCCGCCTGCACCAACGGCCTCTATCACATCAACACCCGCCAGCTGAGCCAGAGCGAGTCGCCCATGACGACCCTGACCTACAGCGCCTTGGTGGGCATGATCGTGATGTTCTTCGTGGTGCCCTTCTTCTGGACCACGCCGGATTTCTGGGGATGGGTCGGCCTGATCTCCATCGGAGCGATCGGCGGGGCCAGCCACTTCTGCATCATCAAGGCCTACCAGGCCGCGGCCGCAGCCGTGGTTGCCCCGTTCAACTATTCGAACATCCTCTGGGCCACTTTCTACGGCTTCCTGCTGTTTGGCGACCTGCCCGACGGCTTTACCGTGCTGGGGGCTGCGATCCTGATTGCCAGTGGGCTCTATGTTTTCTATCGCGAACAGAAGAAGCAGGCTGCTTCCCAATAACTTCCTGACTGTACTGAATTCTTTTTCGCTCAAAGGCTCTTGAAAATGCATTGGGGCGGCCGTAAATAAAGCCTGCCTTAGCACTCGCCGAAAGGGAGTGCTAGCAAACCTTCTCTTAAACACGTCAGTCTCTATTGGGAGGACGAGCAATGAAGTTCAGACCGCTTCACGACCGCGTGGTGGTTCGGCGCATCGAGGAAAACGAGCGTACCGCCGGCGGCATCATCATTCCGGACACGGCCAAGGAAAAGCCGATGCAGGGCGAAGTCGTCGCCGTCGGCCCCGGTGCGCGCAACGACAAGGGCGAGCTTGTCGCTCTGGATCTCAAGGAAGGCGACCGGATCATCTTCGGCAAATGGTCAGGCACTGAGGTCAAGATCGACGGTGAAGACCTGCTGATCATGAAGGAATCCGACATCATGGGCGTTCTCGAGGGCAAAGCCGCCTCGAAGAAAGCCGCTTAACACGAAGGACGACAGGAAATGTCTGCCAAGGAAGTCAAATTTTCACAGGATGCACGCCAGCGCCTGCTGCGCGGCGTCGACATTCTTGCCGATGCGGTCAAGGTGACGCTCGGCCCCAAGGGCCGCAACGTGGTCCTCGACAAGTCCTTCGGCGCGCCGCGCATCACCAAGGACGGTGTGACGGTCGCCAAGGAAATCGAGCTTTCTGACAAGTTCGAGAACATGGGCGCGCAGATGGTGCGCGAAGTCGCCACCAAGACCAACGACATGGCCGGTGACGGCACCACCACAGCCACCGTTCTGGCACAATCCATCGTGCGTGAGGGCGGCAAGGCCGTGGCCGCGGGCCTGAACCCCATGGACCTGAAGCGCGGCATCGACCTGGCTGTTGACGCCGTGATCGCCGACCTGCGCAAGCGGGCACGCGACATCAGTCAGAATTCCGAGATTGCCCAGGTCGGCACGATCTCGGCCAATGGTGACAAGGAAATCGGCGAGATGCTGGCCAAGGCCATGCAGAAGGTCGGCAACGAGGGTGTCATCACGGTCGAGGAAGCCAAGTCTCTCGAGACCGAACTCGAGGTCGTCGAAGGCATGCAGTTCGACCGCGGCTATCTCTCGCCCTATTTCGTCACCGACGGCGAGAAGATGCGTGTCGAGCTTGAGGACCCCTATGTCCTGATCTTCGAGAAGAAGCTGTCCAACCTGCAGGCGCTGCTGCCGGTACTCGAATCGGTTGTCCAGTCGAGCAACCCCCTGCTGATCATTGCCGAGGATGTCGAGGGCGAAGCCCTGGCAACCCTGGTGGTCAACAAGCTGCGCGGCGGCCTGAAGGTCGCGGCCGTCAAGGCCCCTGGTTTCGGCGATCGCCGCAAGGCCATGCTCGAGGACATCGCCGTCCTGACCGACGGCCAGGTTGTCTCCGAGGACCTGGGCATCAAGCTGGAGAACGTGACCCTCGACATGCTGGGCCGCGCCAAGAAGGTCACCATCACGAAGGACGAAACCACCATCGTGGATGGTGCGGGCAAGAAGAAGCAGATCGAAGCCCGCGTCAACCAGATCAAGGCGCAGATCGAGGAGACCTCCTCGGACTACGACCGCGAGAAGCTTCAGGAACGCCTGGCGAAGCTGGCTGGCGGTGTCGCCGTGATCCGCGTCGGCGGCTCCACGGAAACCGAGGTGAAGGAGAAGAAGGACCGTGTCGACGACGCCCTGCACGCGACGCGCGCAGCCGTCGAGGAAGGCATCCTGCCCGGTGGCGGTGTCGCTTTGCTGCACTCGCTGTCCGCACTGGACAAGGTGAAGCCGCTCAACAACGACCAGAAGGTGGGCGTCGACATCATTCGTCGTGCCCTCCAGTCACCGGTGCGCCAGATCGCACAGAACGCCGGGCTGGATGGAGCGGTCGTAGCTGGCAAGCTGGCCGAATCGAAGGACTACAACTTCGGCTTCGATGCCTACAAGGGTGAGTATACCGATATGGTGAAGGCCGGCATTATCGACCCGACCAAGGTCGTGCGCACGGCCCTGCAGGACGCAGCCTCCATCGCTGGCCTGCTGATCATGACCGAGGCCATGGTGGCCGAGAAGCCCGACACCAAGAAAGCTGCGGCTGGTGCCGGTGCCGGAATGGGCGACATGGACTTCTGAGCAGATCCCTAAGTCGAGTAAGCTGTCTTGGGCCGGCGGGGCAACCTGCCGGCCCTTTTTCTTTGACGTTGGAAGTTGCCCCCTTCCGCCCCAATATCCGGAGTCGAGAGCAACCGATCAGCAAGGATGGAGTGTCATGACAGCCGAGAAGCAGAGCGATCGCTTCGACCTTTCGCACCTGACCCCCGAGCAGCGCGAGGTGACCCAGAACGAGGGCACCGAACGTGCCTTCACGGGCGCGCTCTACAACGAAAAGCGTCCCGGAACCTATAACTGTGTTGTCTGTGGAACACCGCTGTTCTCCTCACAGCACAAGTTCGAAAGCGGGACGGGCTGGCCGTCGTTCTGGCAGCCCGTCAACGAAGATGCCGTCGGCACCAAGCAGGACCGCAAGCTCTGGATGAGCCGTACAGAGGCTCACTGCGCAAACTGCGGCGCCCATCAGGGCCATGTCTTTCCGGATGGCCCCGAGCCCACCGGGCTTCGCTACTGCATCAACTCCGCCGCCCTGGACTTCACGCCTGAAACGCAGGAGGACTAGGCTCATGAGCGGCGCCGAAAGGCACCTTGACCACTACCCGGAATCTGCCCTGGTCACGGGCGCCGGCCAGCGCCTCGGACAGGCCATGGCCCTGGAACTGGCCGCGCAGGGTTATCGCGTAGCCCTGCACTACAACAGGTCCCGCCAGGACGCCGAAGGAACCGCCGAGGAAATCCGCAAGGGCGGCGGTCAGGCCGTGCTGTTCCAGGCCGACCTGTCCAGCGAAACCGAGACAAGTAGACTGGCCGAGGATGTGAATCGCGAGCTCGGGCCCCTGGGCGTACTGATCAACAATGCGGCCACCTTCGTACGCGATGAATGGAACGACACGACTCGGGACAGCTGGGACCTGCACATGGAGCCCAATCTGAGGGCTCCCTTCGTCCTGGCCCAGGCCATGGCGCGCAACCTGCCGGAGGAGCGAGGTGGCCTGGTCATCAACCTGCTGGACCAGCGGGTCTGGAACCTGACCCCGCATTTCATCAGCTATACTGTGAGCAAGAGCGGACTCTGGACCCTGACCCGAACGCTGGCCCTGTCATTGGCGCCACGCATTCGGGTCAACGCGATTGGCCCCGGCCCCACCTTGCCCAGCCCCAACCAGACCCAGGAGCAATTCAATGCTCAGGTCAGAAAAGTTCCGCTTCGCCGCGGTCCAGACATGGACGAAATCAGGAACACGCTGACTTTCCTGCTGGGCGCCGGTTCGGTAACCGGACAGATGATCGCACTTGATGGCGGGCAGCACCTCGGTTGGGGGCAAGTGAACTGACTTTGCCGCTTGACTCTCCGAAAGTTTTGCACATCGCCCAAGGAAACCAGGTGGTACCCCGCTTGAGCTGAATTTTCTTCCCAAGTGACAGTTTCATGACGATTGACAAAGAAAAAAATACTTTAAATCAATGAGTTAATATTGTGATTAAAAATTGGGCAATCTCTAGAAAAGCTTGATTCTCTTGGGCCTCAGCTTTGACAAGACAAAGATAATCACAGAGTTATCCACAGAATTGGTGGATAGCATTCGCAAGTCCAGAGATTCCGCGCGATTCCATTAAGCGGCGCCTGAGAAGGCTTGCAGGACTCCGGCCATCGGCCCCAATTAGAACGGACCGAAAGGCATACTGGGACCGGATTCGATCATCCATGGCAAAGGCAAAAGGCAACCGACGCATCAAGGACCCTTCGGCAGGCGGCAAGCGGGCACCGCAGTTCCATGACGACGCTCCCGACTCGCTGGATATGCCTGGGGCGACTCCTGGACTGGCCGAAGCGGGCGCGGCATTCGAAGGCCAGGCCCAGGTCGAGGGCGAGGCCTCGCTGACCCAGGGGGTTGCCGTGCTGGACAAGGCGGTGAAGACCCTTCCGGACAGTCCAGGCGTCTATCGCATGCTCAGCCGCCGCAATGACGTGCTCTATGTCGGCAAGGCCAAGAACCTGCGCAAACGGGTTTACAACTACACCCAGATCGCCAAGCAGCCCCGTCGGCTACAGCGCATGATCGCCGAAACCTGTGGCCTGGAGATCGTGCGAACCAACAGCGAGGTTGAGGCCCTGCTGCTGGAAAGCAATCTGATCAAGCGCTTCATGCCGCGCTACAACGTGCTGCTGCGCGATGACAAATCCTTCCCCTATATCTATCTCGGCAGCAATCATGACTATCCACGCCTGACCAAGCATCGCGGCGCCCACGAACACGAGGGCAACTATTATGGCCCCTTTGCCTCTGCCGGGGCTGTCAACCGGACTCTGACCGCACTGGAAAAGGCCTTCCTGCTGCGTTCCTGCTCCGACCATGTCTTTGCCAATCGGACACGCCCCTGCCTGCTCTACCAGATCAAGCGCTGCTCGGCCCCCTGTGTCGGCCGCATAAGCCCGGAGGACTACCAACAGCTGGTCCAGGCCGCCCAGGATTTCCTTTCCGGCAAGGACAGCGCCATCCAGGGAGAGTTTGCCCGGCTGATGCAGCAGGCCTCAGAGGACCTGGATTTCGAGACAGCAGCCCGCTATCGCGACAGGATCCGGGCCCTGGCGCATATCCAGTCCAACCAGGATGTGAATGTGGAAGGCGTGAATGACGCCGATGTCATCGCCCTGCACCAGGAAGGCGGGCAAAGCTGCCTGCAGGTCTTCTTCTTCCGCGCGGGACGCAACTACGGCAATCGCTCGTATTTTCCAGGTCATGACAGCAACCTGGACCCGGCGGAGGTATTGGGCGCGTTCCTGGCCCAGTTCTATGACAACAAGCCCGTGCCCGGCCTGGTCCTCCTGAGCCACGAACCTTCGGAGAAGGACCTGCTGCTGGAAGCCCTCGAACTGCGCGCCGGTCATCGCATTCGCATGCAGGTTCCGCGACGCGGCGAGAAGCGCAAATTGATAGACACCGCCCTTCTGAATGCGCGCGAGGCCCTTTCGCGCCGCCAAGCCGACATCACCGCCCAGAGCCAGCGCATGGAAGAACTGGCCAGGTTGCTTGACCTGGACGCGTCGCCCGAGCGCATCGAGGTCTATGACAACAGCCATATCCAGGGCAGCAATCCCTATGGCGTGATGATCGTGGCCGGCCCCGAAGGCTTTCGCAAGAATGCCTACCGGAAGTTCTCCATCCGCTCGCTGAAGGACTCGGACAGTGCCGGCGATGACTACGCCATGATGCGCGAGGTCCTGACACGACGCTTTTCGCGCGCGATCAAGGAGGACCCCGACCGCGAGGGCGGCCAATGGCCCGATCTGGTGCTCCTCGACGGCGGACGCGGCCAGCTGGGCGTGGCTGAAGAGGTCTTCGCCGAGCTTGGCATTGAGGATCTTCCGATGGCCGGCGTGGCCAAGGGGCCGGACCGCGATGCCGGGCGTGAACGTATCTTCCTGCCGGGCCGCACCCCCTTCCTGCTGACACCGGACACCCCGCTCCTGCACTATATCCAGCGCCTGCGCGACGAGGCCCACCGCTTTGCCATCGGCACCCATCGTGCCGGCAGGAGCAAGAGCCGGCTGACCTCCAGCCTGGACGATGTTCCGGGTATCGGGGCCAAGCGCAAGAAGGCCCTGCTGCTCCACTTCGGCTCGGCCAGGGCCGTGGAACAGGCTGCCCTGAGCGACCTTGAAGCGGTGGATGGAATCAGTCATGCGGTTGCGCGAAAGATCCATGAGCATTTTCATGCATGACCGCAGCCGTCATATTGCGTATTAAGACAGAGGAACGCCACGCAGCGCCCCGGTTCCCAAGCAGAGCGGAGACTTCATGCTGACCAGCCTGCCCAACCTCCTGACACTGGGACGAATCCTGGCCATCCCCGCTCTCATCATCCTGCTCTATATCAACGAGCCAGGCACGCGCTGGGCTGCGCTTCTGCTGTACATCCTTGCCTGCGTGACCGATTGGCTGGACGGCAAACTGGCGCGCTCCATGGGCGAAGTGTCACCGCTAGGCCGCTTTCTCGACCCCATTGCGGACAAGCTGCTGATTGCAGCCATCATCATCATGCTGGTCGCGCTTGGCGACATTAGCGATCTGTCTCTTCTTGCCGCAATCATCATCCTCTGCCGGGAAATCCTGGTCTCCGGCTTGCGCGAATACCTCGCCGAGCTGCGCGTGCCCATGCCGGTCAGCCGGCTGGCCAAATGGAAAACCATGGTCCAGATGACGGCACTGGGTGTTCTGGTGCTGGGGCCGGCAGGACCACCTCTTCTGATGCTACCGGTCTTAGGCGACCTCTTGCTGTGGATTGCAGCTGCCCTCACCTTGATAACGGGATATGATTACCTCATGCGAGGAATCGCTCACATGAAAACGCATTGAGGCAAGACGCACCGGATGTCGGGTGAGAAGAAGGTAATCGGGCTGGCCGGCTGGAGCGGCAGTGGCAAGACAACGCTGCTCTCGAAGCTACTGCCTGAACTGACAAAACGTGGCCACAGGGTGTCCACGATCAAGCATGCCCATCACAAGTTCGACGTGGATAGGCCGGGCAAGGATTCCTGGGTCCACCGCCAGTCCGGCGCCAGCGAAGTGCTGGTCTCCTCGAACCAGCGCTGGGCCCTGATGCATGAATTGAGAGACGAGCCCGAAGCCACGCTGGACTATCTGCTGACCCGCCTCTCACCGGTCGACCTGGTGATCGTCGAGGGCTTCAAGCGTGAACCCCACGCCAAGCTGGAAGTATACCGTCCGGATATCGGCAAGCCCATGCTGGCTGAGGAAGACCCGGATGTCGTTGCCCTGCTGACCGACAGAACGCTCGAAACAGAGAGGACCTCCGCAGCCCTCCCATGCCTCGACCTGAATGACATTCCTGCGATAGCGGATTTCATCGAGCTGCATTGCGGCCTGGAGCAGAAATGGAAACAGGAAAGCCTTCATGGCCCAACTGAGTGACGACTGCTTTGCCCATGGCGGCCCGCTTATGCGCTTCGACAGCGCGCTGGAACTGCTTGCCCAGCGGCTGACGGCCGTCACCGAAACGGAATCCCTCCCGCTGCAACAGGCCCTGGGGTGCATCCTGCGCCAGGACCTTGTGTCAGCCCTGGACGTGCCGCCCGGCGACAATTCGGCGGTCGACGGTTATGCCCTGCGCCATGAGGATCTGGACCCCGATCAGGACACCCGCTTGCGCCTGGCCGGACGTGCTGCGGCCGGCCATCCCTGGCAGCAGGAGGTCCAGCCCGGTACAGCCGTGCGGATATTCACCGGCGCTCCCATGCCGCCGGGGGCTGATACCGTGATGATGCAGGAGGACTGCAGGGAGGCGGACGGCTGGGTTGAGATCCGCCCGGGCATCAAGCCGGGGGCCAACCGCCGTTTGAGCGGAGAGGACATCAGTGCAGGGACGAAGGTCTTGCCGGCCGGGCGCAGGCTGAGAGCCGTCGACCTGGGCCAGGCCGCGGCCATTGGACAAACCGAGCTGGTCGTGTCCCGCCCCTTGCGCGTCGCTCTTCTTTCGACAGGCGACGAACTTTGCGAGCCTGGCGAGACCCTCACACAAGGACAGATCTATGACTCGAACCGGCGGGTCCTGTTCGGCCTGTTACAGACTCTTGGCTGTGCGCTCACGGATCTCGGCATACTGAAGGACGAGCGTACATCGCTGGCCGAAACCCTGGAAAGCACCGCTGCGCACCATGACCTGATTGTGACCTCGGGTGGCGTTTCCGGCGGTGAAGAGGACCATGTGAAGCAGGCCGTCGAGCAGGCGGGCGGCCAGCTGCACTTCTGGCGCCTCGCCATCAAGCCAGGCCGGCCGGTTGCCCTCGGGCAGATCGCACGCGTGCCCGTGATCGGCCTGCCCGGAAATCCGGCAGCGGTGGTGGTCACTTTCCTGCAGCTTGCGCGCCCCCTGATCCTGCAACTCATGGGGGGCACGCCCCAGCGCCCGCCGCAGTTCCCAGTCACCGCCAACTTCACCCACCGCAAGAAGAAGGACAGGCGGGAATGGCTGCGCGTGCACATCACCCATGACCAGAACGGCTTTCCCCTGGCCGAAAAATTCGCACGCGATGGGGCCGGCATCCTCAGTTCGCTTTCCGAAACCGATGGCTTGGCCGAACTGCCGGAAGACTTGACCAATATGGAGCCCGGGACCACGCTGTTCTATACACCTTACAGTGCGCTCTTCCACGGCTGAACAGCACAAGGGGTCTCGGAGTGAAACTGCTATACTTTGCTTGGCTGAAGAACAAGCTCGGGGCCGACAGCGAAGAAGTCGCGCCTCCGGAAGAGGTGGTCGACGTGGCCAGCCTGCTGGAGTGGCTGCATAACCAGGGCCCTGCCTATGCCGAGGCCCTGGGAGACCGTCGGCGCATTCGCGTTGCCGTGAACCAGGAATATGCACGCCCTGACACGCCGCTGTCCCAAGGCGACGAAGTCGCGCTTTTTCCGCCTGTCACCGGGGGCTAGCGTCCATGTCGGTGCGAGTCCAGGAAGTGGATTTCGATCCGGGACGTGAACTCGACAGGCTGACGCGGGAAAATACCGGCATTGGCGGTGTGACCTCGTTCATCGGGCTGGTGCGCGACATGGCTGGCGATCAACCGGTCAGCGGCATGACTCTGGAGCACTATCCCGGCATGACGGAGAAGATGCTGGAACGCATTGAAGCCGAGGCACACGAGCGCTGGCCCCTGGATGCCAGCCTCATCATTCACAGGGTTGGCCCACTCGAGGCCGGCGACCGCATTGTCATGGTGGCCACGGCAAGTGCCCATCGCCAGGCCGCCTTTGAATCCTGCCACTTTCTGATCGACTGGCTGAAAACCAAAGCTCCCTTCTGGAAGGCCGAGCGAACGTCCGAAGGTCAGGAGCTCTGGGTGGAAGCACGTGAAAGCGATGAAGAGGCCAGCGAACGCTGGAACCGCTGAAACAGGAAACGGCGGACCCCGAAGGATCCGCCGCCCTGTTTTCAGCTTGCTGTGAGCCTGCTCAGGCTGCGCTGGTGGAAGTCTGCGCCGCCATGTCGTGGGTCCGGTTGACCAGGGCGTCGTAGTCCTTCATCAGGTTCAGCGTAATCTCGCCTGGCGTGAAGCTGTACTGGTCGATTTCCCTGACCGGGGTCACTTCGACGGCGGTGCCGCAGATAAAGACTTCCTGTGTCTTGGCAAACTCTTCAGGCATGATCGCGCGTTCGATCACTTCGTAACCACGCTGCCGCGCCAGATCGATGACGGTCTGCCGTGTTATGCCGTTCAGGAAACAATCCGGTGTCGGCGTGTGCAGCTTGCCGTCCTGGACCAGGAAGATGTTCGCTCCGGTCGCTTCGGCCACCTGCCCGCGCCAGTCCAGCATCAGGGCATCGTTGAAGCCCTGCTGTTCGGCTTCGTGCTTGGACAGCGTGCAGATCATGTAGAGCCCGGCCGCCTTGGAATGCACGGGCGCCGTACGCGGATCGGGGCGTCGATACTTCCCTTCGGTCATGCGGATGCCTTCCAGGCGCGCTTCCGGCGTAAAGTAGGTCGGCCATTCCCAGGCGGCAATCGCCAGGTGGATGCGCGTCTTCTGGGCGGATACACCCATCATCTCGCTGCCTCTCCAGGCGACCGGACGGATATAGCCATCAGAGATGCCGTTGGCTTTCAGGACCTCTGCAGCGGCCACATCGATATCGGCGACACTGTAGGGAATCTCGAACCCCATGATCTCGGCGGACTTGTGCAGGCGCTGGTGATGTTCCGTCGCCTTGAAGATCTCGCCTCCATAGGCTCTCTCGCCCTCGAAGATACAGCTTGCATAATGCAGGCCATGCGTCAGAACGTGGAGATTGGCGTTGCGCCAGGGCACCAGCGCGCCGTCGTACCAGATAACACCGTCACGATCATCGAAAGGAAGCATGGAAAACCGGGGTCCTTAGGCCCTATAAAAGACAAGCAGACATGGGCTCCCCTCTTGGCGGGGGTAAACCAGCTATCTCCTCTGTTACAGGATGTTCCAGCGATGAAGTCAAGCGCAGCGGACCAAGGAATTTCCTGCTACATGGAGAATTTGTTAGATTATGTCACTACTGACCTTGAACAGGTAACAACTTTAGCCAAATAAGTCAACATGACTGACGTAAAAACCGCAATCAATCCGCTTTTCCTGCGTGAGGAAGAACTGCGCCAGGCCATAGAGCTGCTGTTCTTCGCCTATCGCGATTCCACAGCCGAACCCGACCGTATCCTTGCCAAGTACAACTTCGGCCGGGCGCATCACCGCGTCATCTATTTCGTCGGGCGCAACCCCGATCTGCCGGTCAGCGAATTGCTGCGTATTCTCAAGATTACCAAACAGAGTCTTTCGCGCGTCCTCAGCCAACTGGTGGAGGAGGGTTTCATCGAACAGAAACCGGGCCACCATGACCGGCGCCAGCGGTTGCTGTGCCTGACGGACAAGGGACGCAACCTCGAACAGCAACTCAGCGAAGCCCAGCTGGCGCGTTTCGCGCATGCCTATCGCGCGGCGGGCGCGGAATCCGTCGTCGGCTTCCGAACGGTCCTGCTCGGCCTGATCAACGAGGAAGACCGGGAACGCTTCCTGGCCGACCGTGATTCCCAGCGCCTGCCCGGCGAACACTGAGCGATAGTCTTCAAGTTCATGCCAATGCACGAGAACCAGCCTCATATCCTTGTCGTCGATGATGACAAGCGGTTACGCGAACTGCTCCATCGCTACCTGAGCGACCAGGAATTGCGTGTCAGTACCGCCGCAGATGCCGAAGAGGCGCGCGGCAAGCTAGCCGGCCTGGACTTCGATCTGATCGTGCTGGATGTCATGATGCCGGGGGAAAGCGGATACGAACTGACCCGTTGGCTGCGCCAGCAGGAGCGCCAGATTCCTATCCTGATGCTGACCGCTATGGAGGAAGTCGAAAGCCGTATCACGGGCCTGGAATCCGGCGCCGACGACTACCTTTCGAAGCCCTTCGAGCCGCGTGAGTTGATCCTGCGCATCAATGCGATCCTGCGGCGGTCCGGCCAGGGCCAGTCCGACAGTGGCGGCGACAAGGTATTCTTCGGCGGCTTCTCCTTTGACCTGGCGCGTGGCGAACTGCGCCGCGGGGAAGCCTACATACACCTGACGTCTGCGGAAAGCTGTCTGCTGAAAGCCCTGGCTGAAACGCCGGGTGTGCCGGTCAGTCGCGATCGCCTGGCCCAGGCCAGCCCGGAAATCGGCAACCAACGCAGTATCGACGTCCAGATGACCCGACTGCGCCGCAAGATCGAGCCCGACAAGAAAATTCCTCGATACCTTCAAACTGTCCGTGGAACGGGTTACGTTCTGATGCCCGATTGACCCAGCGCGCCGTGCAGAAAGGAAGCCTCATGGAACGCCTCCAGGCCACGAGCACTCCGGCCCGCCGGATAGTATGACCGACGACCCCAAGAACATACGCCGCCCACGCGCCCTGGGGGGCGGACAGGCCGGGCGCCGACGCACACGTTTCAAGCTGAAACGCCTGATCCCGCGCAGCCTGCTGGCGCGCTCGCTGTTGATCATCATCATGCCCCTGATCCTGCTGCAGGGCATTTCCACCTGGGCTTTCTATGATCGGCACTATCAATCCATCACCCGGCGCCTCAGCCAGGCGGTGGCCGGTGAAATTGCCTCGGTCATCGACGTGCTGGAGCGCGAATCGCGGACCATGACCAACGTCCAGATGTTTGCCCTGGCCGATGCGCACATGTGGCTCAACATGCGCCTGCTGCCGGACCAGGAACTGAAACAGGTGGACGACACCATCTGGCCGTCCGTCCTGGATAGCCGGCTGACCCATGCATTGCGCGAGCAGCTCTGGCATCCCTATGTTGTCGACAGTCAAAGCCTGACGCACTATGTGGAAATTCAGGTGGACCTGGGCGATTCCGTCCTGCAGGTGCTGGTTCCGCGCCGCCGGCTTTTCAGTTCGACGATCTATATCTTCCTGATATGGATGTTTGGCAGTTCCCTGGTGCTTTCCGTCGCGGCAACACTCTTCATGCGCCACGAGGTTCGCCCGATACGGCGTCTGGCCAAGGCCGCGGACAATTTCGGGCGTGGTGTGGACGTTACCGGGTTCCGCCCTGAGGGGGCCACCGAGGTGCGCCTGGCCGGAACGGCCTTCCTGCAGATGCAGGATCGCATCAAGCGCCAGATCCAGCAGCGCACGGACATGCTGGCCGGCGTCAGTCACGATCTCCGCACACCGCTGACTCGCATGAAACTGGAACTCGCGATGCTGGGCGACGAGGCCGCCACGGAAAGCATGCGCGCAGACATCCAGCAGATGGAGCGCATGATCGAGGGCTATCTGGCTTTCGCGCGTGGCGAGGGAACGGAGAATCCGCAGGAATGCGATATCAGCGAGATCCTGCGTCAGGTGGTCGATGAAGCACGTCGCGACGGGGCGCAGGTGGACCTACACATCGAACATTCGATGCCCACCGTTGCCCGCAAGGAAGCCCTGCGCCGCTGCCTGGCCAATTTGATCAGCAATGCCCGCCGCTATGGGGGAGACATCTCGATTACCGGCCAGTGGTATCGCAAGGGGGTCCAGATCCTGATCGATGACGACGGCCCCGGAATCCCGCCGGACAGGCGCGATGACGTATTCCGTCCCTTCTACAGGCTCGACAGTTCGCGCAATCCGGAAACCGGAGGCACAGGATTGGGTTTGACCATTGCACGCGACATGATCCGCAGCCAGGGCGGCGACCTGAAGCTGGAGGACGCGCCCGGCGGCGGACTGCGCGCGAACATCTGGTTGCCGGGCTAGTTCGCCCGGCACCACAGTGTCTGGTTGGAAACCTGCGGTTCAATGCATGCGTGAACCGTTGGGAACCTTCTTGTTGGGTTCAGACAGGACAACAGCCCCATCTTCGTCGGCGAAGCCCAGAACCAGGACTTCTGAGACAAACTTGCCGATCTGCTTGGGCGGGAAATTCACCACTCCCGTCACCTGGCGCCCCACCAGCTGTTCGGGGGTGTAATGCTCGGTGATCTGTGCGGACGTCTTCTTCTCGCCCACCTCAGGGCCAAAATCCACCCAGAGCTTGTAGGCGGGACGACGTGCCTCGGGATAGGGTTCGCAACGCACCACCGTGCCAGCGCGTATGTCGACTTTCAGAAAGTCGTCGAAAGAGATGTCTTCTGCTTTTTTGTCTGCCATCTGTCGGGCCCCTGCCAGTTTACCGAAGAACAGGCCGGTATGGTCCCGGGCACTTTGAGCGCACCCGGGTTTTCCATACACCACTGACCTGAATCGGCTGAAACCTAGCAGGCCTGACCCTGGCTATAAAGGCGCCCGGGGCAGACAGGGGCTGGCCTTTACTTCTTCTGTTCGCCGCGCTGGGTCTTGGCCTCTTCGGACATCTTCTGGATCGTGCCACGCACTTCCTCGATGCTTTCCGAAACGCGCTGGTTGATCAGGTCCTGAGCTTCGCTGTTGGACTTGGCACCCATCTCGGCCAGCTCACGCATGTTGGCGATGGCCTTCTCGAAGGCCTGGCGGCAGAGTTCGGCCTGCTTTGCCATGCGCTCCTCGGGTGCACCTGAAGCCGCCATGTCGTTCATGACCTTGCTGGCTTCCTCCATGGTGGTCTGGAAGATCTCGGCCTGACGCTGGGCCATGGCCTGGGCGCCTTCGTAAGCCACGCGATTGGCGTTCGTGATGGCCTCGATGTTCTTGCGCTGGGCTTCCAGAACCTGCTGGGGGTCAAACCCGGGAACCTGCCAGTTCTCGGCCATGCGGGAAAAATCCATCATCTTCTGGAAATCGGTATCCAGAAAGGGATTGCTATAGGTCTTGTCTGACTTGGCCATGATCGTTCTCCTCAAGCCGTGGGTGACGTTCTGCTGCAGACACTATCTGTTTATGCTGCGCTGCACAATAGTAAATATTGTGCACTGCAACATAACTGTCAACCAGGGACGCCAACGCTGCCGTCCTTGCCGGCAGCCTGTTCCTCTGCGCTTCGGGTCCGCCGTCGCGTTCGCAAACGCCCCAGGATACTGTCCGCACGCGCCAGCGTGCGATCCAGTGCTGCCATGGTCTTGGCCATGTCCTCGCTTTCGTCTTTCAGCCAGACTCTCAGGACTGAAAGGTAGATTGCCGAAAGCCCCTTCACACGCACCACACCGCGCCAGCCACCGGCTGACAATCCGGCCGCTTCCAGCATCCAGGCCATGGATCGTCCCATCCCGGGCAAGGCACAGAGTGCGCTTACCGGCTGACAGCGATAGGAATCAAGAATATTGCCGATTGCTGCCTTGTGCCGGGACAACTCGTCAAACCGGCGCATCATCACATCGAAAAGCCGATCCCTGGCAGAGCCTTCCATATCGACGGCATCACTGTCGGCCAGGACCGCTGCATCCACCTCGCGCACATAAGCCGAAATGATGGCCTGCTTGTTGCTGAAACGTTCATGGATCGCTGCCAGCGTCACGCCCGCTTCACTCGCAATCTCGGAGAGGCTTATGTCAAGCCAGTCACGCTGTGCCGCCAGCTTGAGGGTGGCATCGATGATCTTTCGATTGGAATCCTGTTTGCGGGTCGCCATAGCGTCACGCCTCCTTGTTCTCCCTAACAGGTAGGCGCCACAAGGCCGGAATCCAAGTCAGTCGCGCCGAATGTCGCTGTAATCCGCTTCAGTCAGCTTTGCCAATACATCGGGCGAAAGGCGAAAAACCGCGTTCGGCGTGCCGGCCGCGGCCCAGATCTCCGTGTGATTCTTCAGGTCCCGGTCCAGAAGAATCCTTGGTGGTTGGCTATGCCCTACCGGTGGCACCCCTCCAATGGCGTAGCCGGTCCTCTCGCGCACGAAAGCGGCATCGGCCTTTGCCACCGCCTGCCCGAGCAACCGCTCCAACTTTCCCTCGTCGACACGATTGACTCCACTGGCCACGACCAACAGTGCCTCATCGCTCTCGGGCAATCGAAAGATCAGGGACTTGGCAATCTGGTCCACACTGCAGCCGATTGCAGCCGCTGCGTCCTGCGCTGTGCGTGTGCCTTCGGGAAAGCTGCGTATGTCACAGTCCAGTCCCTGGCCCGCCAAGGCTTGTTGAACACGGGCCGCTGCCCCCGTCAGCGTGGACATCAGGACGCAAGCTCGCGGCTGCGTCGCGTCGCTTCGGCAATGGCCTTGACCATCAGCGGCTCCAGCCCATCCTCGGCCATCAGCACGGCCAGCGCCTCCACGGTCGTCCCGCCGGGACTGCTGACATTCTTGCGCAGCTGCGCCGGGGCCTCCGAGGACTGGTGAACAAGCTCGCCTGCGCCCGTCACTGTGGCGCGGGCAATACGCTCGGCGACTTCCTTGAGCAGACCGGCTTCTTCTCCGGCCTTGGCCAGGCATTCGATCATGTAGAAAACATAGGCCGGTCCGCCCCCCGAAACAGCGGTCACGGCATTCATCTGGTCTTCGTCCTCCACCCAGTCGGCCAGTCCGACAGCCGACATGAGTTCCTGGCAGAACTGGCGCTGCGGCTCACTTACGGCTGCGTTCGCGACCATAACACTGACCCCGCGTCCGACAGCCGCCGGCGTATTGGGCATGGCCCGCACGATGGCTGCCTCATCGCCTAATTGGCCCTTGAAATAGTCCAGGGTCTTGCCGGCAGCGATTGAGAGAAACACCGTCTCAGGAGTCACGAAGCTGCGCAGTTGTGGCAGGGCCTCGTCCATCTGCTGCGGCTTGACCGCCAGCATGACCAGCGCCGGCCGGAAATCCCCCGGCAAGTCGGCAAATGCCTCTACGTGATTGAGGGGGGCAGAGCCGAATGGCTCAAGCGCGGCAGGATTGGGATCAAGAATGTAGACATCCTTCGCGTCGACACCACGCTCCAGCCAACCTGACAGCAGCGCACCTCCCATCTTGCCACAGCCGATAAGCAGCAGCGGACCCGTAACCTTCATCTTGTCTTATGCCTCTCCAACCGTGTCCATCATGGCGGCCGTCAGGGCTTCATCGACTGGGCGGCCGCCCCACACCATTATCTGCAGCGCGGGATAGAGACGTTCGCATTCAAGCAGGGCCGTGTCGAGCAGGTCTTCAAGCTGCTCCACCGATATGCCACTTGTGCCCCGCAAGGGAATGGTATGGCGGAACAGGATTGCGCCGTCGTCAGGCGCATAATCGAAATGCCCCAACCAGAGACGCTCGTTGGCAGCGGCCAGCAGTTCGAATACGGCACTGCGCCGGGTCGCGGCCACCCGCGCCTCGACATGGCACGAGAGATACATCGCTCCGACATCTGCCTGCCAGAGCGCGCAAACATTGTAGTCGCACCACTGGCCGGCCACCTGGACGATCAGTTCCGAGTCGCTGGACCGGTCATGGACCCAGTCATTGGCGGCAACCAGTTCCTCGAAGAGATCGAGTGGATTGGCGGAGATTCGGGAAGGTTCGACAAGCAGACTCATGGAGGGCCTCCACTTTGCGCCCAGACGCTGATCCGGAAGCGATCAGCTGATTCAGGGCCTTGCCCGGGGTTAGCCCTAGATATCGTCAACCCGAGGGATCACCCCACCAAATGTAGCGTGCCAAATTCCCTGAAGCGACGCAACACAGGATAACGCTCAGCTTGTATCTTTCTTCGTGCCGGTCTTGCTGCGGCTCCTGGACGCGGAAGCGCCGGACGCGGCTGAGCTGCTCTTTCCTGATGCTGTGCCGGTGGTCGCCTTCTTGCGCCCCTTGCTGGCAGCGGCCGGCTTCTCGAGTTCAGCCAGTCGTGCCTCCAAGGCAGATACACGCTCGGCCAGGTTTTCCTGTTCCGCGCGGGCCTTTGCCGCCATGGCCTCGACGACTTCATATTCCTCGCGCGTCACCAGATCCATGCCGGCCAGCATCTTTTCCAGGTGAGCACGCAGCCGCCCTTCGGCCTCAGCGCGAACATCACTGGCGACACCGGCGGCGCCCCCAAATACCCGTGCCAGGTCATCGAACAGACGATTCTGGGATTGCATCAAC
This sequence comes from Fodinicurvata fenggangensis DSM 21160, assembly GCF_000686045.1. Taxonomy (GTDB): domain Bacteria; phylum Pseudomonadota; class Alphaproteobacteria; order Kiloniellales; family DSM-21159; genus Fodinicurvata; species Fodinicurvata fenggangensis. The sequence goes on along the minus strand of NZ_JMLV01000010.1, from coordinate 39,751 downwards.
CGCACTCCTTATTGCTCCCGTGACAAGGCTCAGGGTAACGCAGGACCGCGATCTTGCCACTGCCCTTTTCTTGGGTCATGGCGCCGCCTATAACAAAAGGCGCAGGCATATTCTGAACAAGGATCAATGGACCGAAATGCAAGATCTTCTGCTCTGGGGCGCCCTTACCTTTCCGCAATTCGACCCCGTGGCCCTGGAGATCGGCCCGCTTGCCATCCGCTGGTACGCGCTTTCCTACATCGTCGGCCTGCTCGGTGCCTGGTTCTATTGTCGCTATCTGGTCACCGTCTCCCCTTGCGGCCTGACACGCGAAGCCATCGATGACTTCCTTCTCTGGGCCACCCTGGGCGTGATCCTGGGCGGACGGCTGGGATATGTACTCTTCTACCAGCCGGGCTATTATGCCCACAATCCACAGGAAATCCTCTACCTCTGGCAAGGCGGAATGGCCTTTCACGGCGGCTTGCTTGGCGTGATCGTCGCCATACTCCTGTTCGAGCGCAAACGTGGCGTCGCCTTCATGTCCCTGACCGACATCGTCGCTTGCGCAGCGCCCATAGGACTATTTCTCGGACGCATCGCGAATTTCATTAACGGCGAACTCTTCGGCCGCGCAAGCGATGTCCCCTGGGCCATGGCTTTTCCGGGTGGAGGGCCTGAGCCACGGCATCCAAGCCAGCTTTACCAGGCCGGCCTGGAGGGCCTGCTGCTGTTCATCCTGCTGTTCGTCCTGATGCGCTTTGGCGCCCTCAAATGCCGAGGGCTGCTCTCCGGTACCTTCCTTGCCGGCTATGGCCTGGCCCGCTTTATCGGAGAGTTCTTCCGGGCCCCTGATGCACACCTGGGTTACCTGACAGGGGGGCTCACCATGGGACAGTTGCTTTCCCTTCCCATGCTGCTGGCCGGACTGGCCCTGGTATTCTGGGCACGACGCAACTGTGCAGGGAATCACGCCTCATGAGCAAAGCGCTCCTGGACAGCCTCGTCCGGCGCATACGCTCGCAAGGCCCGATCACGGTGGCCGACTACATGAGCGAAGCTTTGTCCCATCCACAGCACGGCTACTATCAGACGCAGGACCCCTTCGGCCGTGCCGGCGATTTCATCACGGCGCCCGAGATAAGCCAGATGTTCGGCGAACTCATCGGATTGTGGTGTGCCGACACCTGGCAGGCTCAGGGAAGCCCCCCCTCCTGCGCCCTGGTGGAATTGGGGCCGGGGCGCGGCACCCTTATGTCCGACATCCTGCGCGCCGCCCGAACCCTGCCCGGATTCGAGCAGACCCTGGAGGTGCACCTGGTCGAGACAAGCCCGGCCTTGCGCCGCCTGCAGCAGGAAAACCTGGCCGGCAGGACGGAGCCAACCTGGCACGAGGATCTCGAGAACCTGCCTCAGCGCCCGACGTTCTTTCTGGCCAACGAATTCTTCGATGCCTTGCCGGTTCATCAATACCAGCGCAGCGAAACCGGATGGCATGAACGCCTTGTGGGCCTGTCGGATGACGGACAGAACCTTGCATTCGGCCTGTCGGGCGCCCTGCCGGACTCCCTGTGCAACGATCTTCCCGAATGCAGCCCGGGCGACGTAGTGACAGTATGCCCGGCAGCACGCAGCTATGCTGCCATCATGGCAAAGCATATATCCCAGTATGGAGGCGCGGCCCTCTGCATCGATTACGGTCATGACCACACAGCTGCGGGCGACACCCTTCAGGCCGTGAAGCAGCACAAATACCATCCCGTTCTCCAGGATCCGGGCGATGCCGACCTGACGGCTCATGTCGACTTCGCCGCCTTGTGCAACGCCGCAAAATCGGCGGGCGCACAAACACATGGTCCCGTGGGCCAGGGCGCATTCCTCAAGGCGTTGGGCATCGAGACCCGCGCCGCCCTGCTGGGCGAATCCGCAACCCCGGATCAGCGCGCGGCCATCGCAGCCGCGCTGCAACGCCTGACAGAGTCTGAACAGATGGGTACACTCTTCCGTGTCATGGCCATAACGGCTGCCCAAGCACCGACACCTGCCGGGTTCCCGGTTACCGAAGCTGACTGCACTGAGGGAAGGGCCTCTGGATGAAGCTGACATCCCCCACCCTGACCGAGAGGGCCGAAGTGAGGCATGGCTTTTTCACACGGCAAGGCGGTGTCAGTGAAGGCATCTACGCATCGCTCAACTGCGGCCTGGGCAGCCAGGACAATCCCGAAGCCGTGGCCGAGAACAGGCGTCTGGCAGCCGAGCAATTGGGCATATCCTCCGATTGCCTTCTGACCTGTTATCAGTATCACTCGACGGAGGTGGCCCGGGTCTCGCGCCCCTGGGGACCAGAGGGGCCGCAGCGCGCCGATGCTCTGGTTACGGACCGGCCCGGACTGGCCATAGGGATCCTGACGGCCGATTGCCTTCCTGTCCTGCTGGCCGATGGTCAGGCAGGCGTGATCGGGGCTGCACATGCAGGCTGGAAGGGCGCACTGACGGGCATTCTGGAAGCAACTCTGACGGCGATGCAGGAGCTGGGGGCCCAGTTGGAGCGGATTACAGCGGCCACCGGTCCTGCCATAAGCGTCGAATCCTACGAAGTGGGTCCGGAATTTCGCGACCGTTTCCTGCAGCAGGACCCTGATCATGACAGCTATTTCACCACTGGCTCGACGGGACGGCCGTATTTCGACCTCAAGGGCTTTGCCCGGGAACGACTCCATGCCGCCGGCGTCCAGAAGGTGGACAGCCTGCCCCAGGACACCTGCAGCGAAACGGATCACTTCTTCAGCTATCGCCGCGCCACCCATCGCGGAGAGCCGGACTACGGACGCTGCCTTTCAGCCATCTGTCTTGCCGAGTGAGGCCTGGCTTATAACGCGGAGGAGAAAGCGTGCCCTTACATTTCAGTGAACTCGAATTGCAGGAGCGGCGCCAGCGCTGCTGCGCCGCCATGTCTCGCGACGGCCTGGACGGCCTGCTGATCTTCCGTCAGGAGTCCATGTACTACCTGACCGGATGCGACACCTTTGGCTACGTCTATTTCCAATGCCTCGTGCTGAAGGCTGACGGCAGCACGGTCCTGCTGACCCGGGCGCCCGACCTGCGCCAGGCCCAGCAGACCTCGACCGTCAAGGACATACGCATCTGGGTGGATGATCCCGGCACCAATCCGGCCGAAGAGCTTCGCGGCCTGCTTCGTGAGCAGGGGCTTGAAGGCTGCCGCCTGGGGGTGGAATACGAGGCCTACGGGCTGACAGGCTACAACTGCAAGCGCCTGGAAGCGGCGCTGGAAGGCTTCTGCCAACTGGAAGACGCCTCCTGGTTGGTCAGTCACCTGCGGGTCGTGAAGAGCCCGAGGGAAATCGAATATCTGCGAAAGGCGGCCGAACTGGCCGATGCGGCCGGGGAAGCTGCCCTGGAGCGAACCGGCCCCGGTACCTATGAGGGAGATATCCTGGCAGACATGCATGCCTGCATCTTCCGTGGTGGCGGAGATGATCCGGCAAACGAGTTCATTATCGGCTCCGGACCCCAGGCCCTGCTTTGCCGCTATCACAGCGGTCGCCGGCATCTGGATGCACAGGACCAGTTGACGCTCGAGTGGGCCGGCACCTATCGCCACTACCACGCCGCCATGATGCGCACCGTTCCGGTTGGCACCTGCCCGCCCGAGCAGGAGGAGATGTTCAAGGCCGCGCGCGATTCACTCCTGGCCGTGGAGGATGCCCTGGCGCCCGGCAACACCGTTGGCTCTGCCTTCGATGCCCATGCCCGTGTCCTGGACCAGGCCGGTCTTGGTGCACATCGGATGAATGCCTGCGGTTATTCCATGGGCACCACCTTTGCGCCCAACTGGATGGACTGGCCGATGCTCTATCACGGCAATCCGGTTCTCATCGAACCCGGCATGGCCTTCTTCGTCCACATCATCATCTTCAACAGCGACAAGGGACTTGCCATGACGCTGGGGCGCTCTTCCCTGGTCGGGGAGTCGGAATCAGAAAGCCTTTCGAAGGCGCCACTTGAACTGATCGTGAAATAGGACATCGATCCGTGCCACATCTCATTCTCTTTGTCTGCTTCATGATACTGGGACTGCTGGCAACCTGCGTGATGATGTGATGCGCCTCGCCGGACCTCTCATTCTGGCACTTCTCCTTCTCGGCGGCTGTGGAGAACTGCCACGCCCTTTCAAACAGGCGGACCAGCAGGCCTTTGACCTGCGCGTGGCACGAGAACGCAACACGATCCAGGTCCAGGGGCCTCAGAGCCTGCCGGATCGGCGCAAGGCCGATTTCGAGCAGATGATCGTCGAGGGGCTGCGCGAGAATGGACTGTCGGCGCGCCGCTCGGCGGCGCCTCGCCCCGGATATGCAAGACTTCTGGCGGACAGCGTGGTCGCGCCGGGAGACAGCAGCCAGACCAACCTGCAACTCTCCTGGCGACTCTTCTCGATGGATGACGAACTGCTGCTCAAGCCGGTGCAGGAAAGGCAGATTTCTCCGGGGTCCTGGACAAACGGGGACAGCGAACTCCTGGCTTCGCTGAGCGACGAACTTGTAACCGAAATCAGCGAAAGCTTCGGATATACCTACCGCCCGCCGGCGCTGGCGCCCGAGGAGCTCGCGAACAGTTCGAATGAATCAGGCACGCCCCCGGAAAGCCGCCCCGAACAGACGACAGCGGTAACAACGAGTGAAGATCCAGCCGATCCGGCCCCCCAGCGCAACGAACAACGCAGCGGCGAGGTCATCGTCCTGCCCATCGAGGAAGCACCAGGCGACGGTCGCGAGAGCCTGGAGATCGCCATGATGCAGGTCCTCCGGGATGCTGGTGTTCCGGTGCGTCGTGTGCCGGAAATCCAGGACTTCCTTCTGGAAGTCGATGTCGAACTGGGGGCACCGCGCGAAGGGATGCAACGCATCCAGATCGTCTGGACCCTCCTGTCCGCGCGCGACTTCTCGGAAATCGGCACCCTGACCCAGGACAACCAGATCCCGGCTGGCAGCCTGGACGGCGAATGGGGCGAAACGGCCTATGCCATCAGCCGGGCAGCGGCAGATGGATTGGTCGAGTTGCTGCGTGAGGCAGGACTGGCGCGTTCGGCTGGCCAGTGATTTCAGTTTGCTTCAGTTGCGGACCTGCTTTCCGCCATGAAAGATGCCGTGGAAGCGATAGACGCGAAGGTGCCCGCTTTCCATGGCCGAAGCGCGACCCGTCCAGAGTTCCGCTTCGGACATCATGGTCTTGGCGAGTTCTTCTTCGGGCCGCTGGTTATGGGTATGATCCAGATACTCTGCCCAGGCCGAACGGATCATATGGACGAAACGATCGGTTATGTCCTCCTGGACGCGGATCTCGATATTCCGGGAAACCAGATTCTTCTGGTACTCGGCAGCCGTCCAGGGATGCGGCGCCATCGGCTCTCTTTCCAGCCAGTCGCTCAGACTGCCGTCCAGGGACTCCGGGCTGTCCACGACATAGTCAGTGAACAATAGCTGCCCGCGTGGCTTCAACGCCTTCACCATGTGATCCAGTAGGTGCTGCTTGTCGATGATGCGAAAGAAGGCGTCCTTCGAGAAAATCGCATCGTAACCGCGCTGTTTCAATTCCGCCTCTGACAGGTTTGCCTGCGCAACAGGCGCGCGCCGCCCCATGCCGGCAGCCTCCGACAGGCCCTCACCAGCTTCGGCCAGAGCGGCATCCTCCTCCAGCGCCGTCACCCAGGCACCGAAGGACTCCGCCATGACCCGGGCACAACCGCCCAGCCCCGCGCCCATATCGAGCACGCTCATCTCGTTGTTGAGGCCCAGGGGCTTTACCATGTCCTGAACGAATTCAGGATCCCCGGGCGAAATCATGCCCGCGCCCCAAAGGGCCTGGGCCAACTCGATGCGGGCCGTTTCCCAGGGCATCTTCGCGCGTTCGTAGGTAATGTTGTGAGCGGGCGGTTCCTCGTCAGGCACCTCGAGAGGGCGCTCCTTCAAGCGCAGGTCATACCCCTGCCACCAGGCCTTCAGCCGCATGCTGATCGGGATCTTTCTGGTCATGGACCATTCCCAGCTGTTGCGTGCTTGGACAAGAAGCAAACCACTCCTGTGATGACGACACTCGCCAGACCTTCAACCTAACGGCAAGTGGTAAAGCCACTGTTAACTCTTCTTCATGGTACTGCCCACGATCGGCTTTCAGCAGCAGTAAAATGACTGCCATGAGCGAAAGTCTCTTGGCCTTTGCCCCGTTTTTGTGATTCACCTAGGGGGTCATAGCTTGGGGGCGATTATGACCAACCCGGATTCCGGCCTTAGCCTGCGCCACACACAACTGAAATCCCTCTACAAGGAATGGGTGAAACTCTGTGGAGAGGGAACCTTTCCCATGGCGGCCGACCTGGATCCGCGCAGCCTGCGTCCCTGGCTCGACCACTTGGTTGTCATACGCATCGCTGCAGACGGCCGCTTCGTATACGGTTATTATAATCCGAACTATGCCGAGATATTCGATGGCGACAGGGTCGGACAATCTCTGGAATCCCTGCCCGAGGAGCAGCGGCGCCTGCTGGAGGCCGAATACAGGCAGGTCCAAGAGGAACGCCTGCCCACCTCGCGCATCTACACGGCCCTGTTCGACGGTGAGGAACAGAGCTGGGAGCGTCTGGTACTGCCATTCTTCACCCCTAAAGGACGCGTCGAGAAAATGCTTGTGGGTGCCTATAGGCTGAACCAATGACTGCTGGACCGCTTTCCTTCTTTCGCTCACACATCCGCAAGGACCCCAGGCGGGAATTGACCCAGGCCGCCACGGTCCTCGAGACCGAGGAATTCAATCTCTGGTGCGCGATGAACGACCGTCCCTTCCGGCTGCGCCTGGTCGAGGTGGATGGCGAACAGCCAGAATGGTGCATCGAGGCCGAACCCGGCACGGCCAATGCCCGGATCGTCTATGCCACCGGAACCGGTTCCGAAACCGCAGCGGTGGCCGTAGCCTATGGCTTCGTGGCCGGCGTCGAATGGCTGGAAGTGCTGCAGGAAGCCGAGCAGCAGGAAGCCGAGGAAGCTGAAGCGGAAGCCTTCCGCCAGGCCGAAAGCGACGAGGCTGGTGATGAGGACACGCAAGAGGCCGGTGCGAACGGACAGGAAAGCACCTGACGGCACACGACATGTCGGACTCACCAACAGAACTGGTCCATGGCGGCGATCTCGACTCTGCCCGGAAGCGCCACCCTGAGGCGGGCAACAGCTGGCTTGACCTGTCCACAGGTATCAATCCCTGGCCCTATCCCATTCCCGCCATGCCAGATGACGCCTGGCAACGCCTGCCCGGGCGTCAGGCCCAGGATGAATTGCTCCAGGCGGCGCGCCTTGCCTATGACCTGGCCCCGGAAGCCGGCCTTACGGCCGCACCTGGGACCCAGCTTCTGATCCAGTTGCTGCCCCGCCTGTTTGAGCCGACAAATGTGGAGATCACGGGCTTCACCTATGGTGAACACCAGCGCTGCTGGGCACTTGCCGGCCACAAGGTTGCAATCCGCGCTCCAGAGGCCCCTCTCAGCGAGGCGGCCCGCATCCGCATCGTAACCCGTCCCAACAATCCGGATGGACGCATCCTTCCTCGCGAAACCCTGATGGACTGGGCGGACCGGCTTGCCGAACGGGACGGCCTCCTGGTCGTGGACGAGGCTTTTGCAGATGTGATCCCGGAGTGCAGTCTTGCCCCGGAGGCCAACCATCCGGGGCTGTGCATCCTGCGTTCTTTCGGAAAATTCTTTGGTCTCGCCGGGCTCAGGCTCGGTTTCGCCCTGGGGGCTCCCGCCCTCCAGGAAAGACTGACCGTCGCACTGGGACCCTGGGCCGTGGCCGGTCCTGCCCTGGCCATCGGCAGGGCCGCTCTTGCCGACCTGCAGTGGTCGGCTGAAACGCGTCAGGCCCTGCAGAGGCAGTCCCAGCACCTGGACGAGGTCCTGCAAAGGGCCGGTCTGGAAATCCTGGGCGGCACGTCACTTTTTCGACTCAGCGCGCATGATTCGGCAAGCAGAATTGCCGAGGACCTCGCGGCCCAGGGCATCCTGGTGCGCAGCTTTCCCGAGGAACCCCACTGGCTTCGCTTTGGCCTGCCGCCCGATGAGGGGGCCCTGGACCGACTGACGCGGGCCCTGCCGCATGGCTGATGTGGCCCTGATCCTTTTGGCCGCTCTGGTTCTGGATGCCCTGGTCGGCGATCCCGACTGGCTCTGGCGTCGCCTGCCTCACCCGATCACCCTGATCGGACGTTTGATCGGTCACATCGACCACCAGTTCAATCTGCCGAACGCGGCCTTCGGCACACGCCGACGCCTGGGGGTCATGGTCATCCTGCTGCTGCTAGCCGCGGCCGCTGTCTGCGGGATGGCGTTGGCATTTCTCTTCAAGATCCTGCCCTTCGGCTGGATTCCCGAAACGCTCCTGGTCGCCGTGTTCCTGGCCCAGCGCAGCCTTTGCCAGCATGTTCTGAGCGTTGCCAAGGGCTTTCGCGACGATGGCCTGTCGGGCGCCCGCCAGGCTGTGGGGATGATCGTCGGTCGTGATCCCGAGCAACTCGATGAAGCGGGAGTCTGCCGGGCCGCCATCGAATCCCTGGCCGAAAACTTCTCGGATGGAGTCATGGCGCCGGCCTTCTGGTACCTGTTGGCAGGTCTGCCGGGATTGCTGGCCTACAAGCTGCTCAACACCGCCGATTCCATGATCGGCCACCGCAATGAACGCCACGCTGCCTTCGGCTGGGCAACGGCGCGCCTGGACGACCTGGCCAACCTGCCGGCAGCGCGGCTCAGCGCGCTCCTGATCCTGCTGGCGAGTGCCCCGCCAAGCTGGCACGGGATCCTTCGCAGCCTGTGGCATGACGCCCCGAAGCATCGCTCCCCCAACGCGGGCTGGCCGGAAGCTGCCATGGGCGCAAGCCTTGGCCTGGCGCTCGCGGGTCCGCGCAGCTATGGCAGCGAGCAGGTCGAGGATGCCTGGATGAACGCCACGGGGCGACAGGCCGCCAACTCACAAGATATCCAAAGAGCCGTTGCCCTCTGCTGGCGCAGCTTTTTCATGCTTCTGCTCGCCCTTGCGCTGATCGCTGCCGGAGCATTGCTCGCCTGATCACCCTGCGCCCGCGATCTCGAGAAGGCGATCGGCATCGACATGAGTTTCCAGGTGATCGGCCAGAACGTCCAGCGCCGTATCCACCTGGACTTCATAGGCCAGGCCGGAGTTCGCGCGCTGGCGCAGGCTGCCCAGGAAGGCATTGCGGAAGGCATCGGCCTGGAAGAGGCCGTGGAGGTAACAGCCCATGACCCGGCCATCCGGGGAAATGGCGCCATCGGCGCGTGCGGGATCGAGCTGAAGGAAGGGCGCTTTAATACCCGGACCGTCCGTGTGCCCCAAGTGCATCTCGTAGCCCTGCACCGGAAAACCGCTGGCCAGATGACGGCCGCGCATCTCCACCAGCGTCTTGTCTGGCTTCATGGTCGTCTCGACCTCCAGGAAGCCCAGCCCCTCATGGGTACCGCCCGGGCTTTCCAGTCCTTCCGGATCGTGCAGGCGCTGCCCCAGCATCTGGTAGCCGCCGCAGATGCCCAGCACCCAACCGCCACGGCGCAGATGCGCCTGTAGGTCGATATCCCAGCCCTGCTCCCGGAAGAAGGCCAGGTCCCCCAGCGTGGATTTCGAGCCCGGCAGGATTACGAGATCGGCCGTCCCGGCCAGTGCTCGTCCCGGTTCTATGAATTCCAGCTGGACGTCCGGCTCCTGCGCCAGGGGGTCGAAATCGTCGAAGTTGGCAATGCGCGAAAAGCGCGGGACCACGATGTGAATCCGATCCGTGGCGCCCTCAGGGTCGCTTTGTGAAAGCGAAACCGCATCCTCTGCCGGCAGGTACCCGGCCTGAGGCAGGAAAGGCACCACCCCAAGTGCCGGCCAGCCGGTTTGCCGGGCGATCAAGTCCAGGCCATCGTTGAACAGGCTGGTGTCTCCCCGGAACTTGTTGATCAGGAACCCGCGAATGCGTGCCCGTTCCTCGGGCCGTATGACGGCATGGGTTCCCACCAGGCTGGCGATCACGCCGCCGCGGTCGATATCTCCGATCAGGATGACAGGGCAGTCGGCGGCCTCGGCAAAGCCCATGTTGGCAATATCGCCGGCGCGAAGATTGACCTCGGCTGGACTGCCGGCCCCTTCCACCAGGACCAGGTCAGCCCCCTCGCCCAACCGGTGATAGCTGTCCAGGACCGCCTGCAGCAGATCCGGCTTGCGGGCCGAATAGTCCCGCGCCTTCAAAGTGGCCCAGCGCCGCCCCTGAACGATCACCTGTGCTCCCAGATCGCTTTCCGGCTTCAGCAGGACGGGATTCATGTCGATGGCCGGCGCAACGCCACAGGCCCGCGCCTGCAGCGCCTGGGCCCGGCCGATCTCTCCACCGTCGGCGGTCACGGCAGCGTTGTTCGACATGTTCTGGGGCTTGAAGGGCCGCACGGACAGGCCCCGACGCGCAAACAGGCGGCAGAGCCCCGCCACCAGCACCGACTTGCCCACATCGGACCCGGTGCCCTGGAACATCAGGGAGGCTGTCATGGAGACGGCCGCACGGCTGGTTCAGAACTCGATGCCGGCCTGGGCCTTCACGCCATCGCGGAAGGGGTGCTTCACCATGGTCATCTCGGTCACCAGGTCGGCGATCTCGATCAGCTCGTCCTTGGCATTGCGGCCGGTGATCAGAACGTGGGTGTCCTTCGGCTTTTCCTCCTGCAGGAAGGTCACCACCTCGTCGATGGGCAGGTAGTCGTAACGCAGCACGATGTTGAGCTCGTCCAACAGGATCATGCGGTAGTTGGTGTCGCGGATCATCTCCTTGGCCTGTTCCCAGGCGGAGCGCGCGGCGTCAATGTCGCGCTGGCGGTCCTGGGTGTCCCAGGTGAAGCCCTGGCCCATGGTCTTTATGGTCACCTGTTCGGGGAAGTGCTCCAGGATCTGGCGTTCGCCGGTCTCCCACTTGCCCTTCACGAACTGGACGACCCCCACCTTGAAGCCGTTGCCCATGGCCCGCATCACCAGGCCGAAGGCTGCCGTGGACTTGCCCTTTCCCTTGCCGGTATGGACCATCAGCAGACCCTTCTCGATGGTCTTGGTGGCCAGGATCTTCTCCCGTGCCGCCTTTTTCTTGGCCATCTTCTCGGCGTGCCGCGCGTTGATTTCCTCTTCGGTCATTCCGTCGGTCTTCATGGGTCACATATCCTTCCCGGTAATCTCGTTCAGGCGAGCATAGGCCGTATTGGCCCTGGGTTTCCAGAGCCCGCGTTCCAGCGCCTCGTCCATGCGTTCCGCCATTTCCTTCAGCGCTTCCGGATTGTGCGCCTCCAGGAAATCCAGAACCTCGGCATTGTCCAGATAGGCATCGAAAACCGCGTCGAAGTGATGGTCGCGCACGGCATGGGTTGTCGCCGCAAAGGCAAAGAGGTAGTCCACGGTGGCCGCCATCTCGAAGGCGCCCTTGTAGCCATGGCGCATGACCCCCGCGATCCACTTGGGATTCACCACCCGGGCCCGGACAACGCGGCCGATCTCTTCCTGCAGGGTGCGAATGACGGGGCGCTCAGGGCGCGAATGGTCGTTGTGATAGACCGTGGGCGCCTTGCCCGACAGGGATTCGATGGAGACCGAAAGCCCGCCCTCGAACTGATAATAGTCGTCCGAGTCCAGCAGGTCGTGCTCGCGGTTGTCCTGGTTGTGCACCACGGCCTCGACGGCACCCAGCCGCTCCTCGAACAGCCCATGCTCGGCCGCCCCTTCCGCGCCCTGGCCATAGGCATAGCCGCCCCAGGCCACATAGGCGCGCGCCAGGTCGGCCCCGCTGTCCCAGCCCTTCTCGTCGATCAGCGCCTGCAGCCCAGCCCCATAAGCGCCGGGCTTGGAGCCGAAGATGCGATAGCCGGCACGCTGCCTTGCCACCGCTTCCTCAACGCCTTCGCCCACCAGCGCCTCGGCATCGGCTTTCACGCGCGCGGCAAGCGGGTTCTGGGCCTCGGGCTCATCCAGCTCCGCCACGGCCCGCACGGCGGAATCGAACAGGTCGATCTGGTTGGGAAAGGCATCCCGGAAGAAGCCCGAAATGCGCAGGGTCACGTCCACGCGCGGCCGGTCCAGCACCGACAGCGGCAGGATTTCGAAGCCGGTCACGCGCCGCGAGGCCGTCTCCCAGGTCGGCTGCACGCCCAGCAACGCCAGCGCCTGGGCGATGTCGTCGCCGCCGGTGCGCATGTTCGCCGTGCCCCAGGCCGACAGCGCCAGGGTCTTCGGCCAGCCGCCGTGTTCCTGCCTGTGCCGCTCCAGCAGGCGCGTGGCCGATTTCCAGCCCAGCGTCCAGGCGGCCGGGGTCGGCACCACGCGGCTGTCCACGGAATAGAAGTTGCGCCCGGTGGGCAGAACATCCGGTCGCCCGCGCGTCGGCGCACCCGAAGGACCGGGCAGGACGAAGCGCCCCTCGAATGCCTTGAGGATGCCTTGGATCTCGGCCGCCCCGCAGGCCTCGACGGCCGGGCGCATGGATTGAGCCACGCTGTCCAGAACAGCCCGGGTTCGCGTCCAGTTCTCGGGTGGCGTACGCGCGCCGGCCACCAGTTCGCGTGCAAGCCCCTCGAGGCGTTCCACCGTGTCGCCCGCGGTGCGCCAGCGTCCTTCCGCCTGCAGCGCGTCGGGATACGGCCCCTCCCAGGGCGTGGCAAAATCACAGTCCAGCGGATCGAAGCCAAGCTCCAGGTCGGCCACCAGAGCTCGCAGCAGCGAGGCGTCCCCGCCTTCGCCCTTGCCCCGCGGGATGCGCACCAGCGCCACCAGCAGGTCCGTCAATTGATCGCCATCGGGCGACTGGCCGAATATGTGCAGCCCGTCGCGGATCTGCATCTCCTTCAACTCGCAGAGATGATTGTCCAGCTTGGCCAGCGCCTGGTCCTCGTCGTCGGCCTCGGAGATGCCGCAGTCGCTGTCCAGGCCCAGGCGGCGGGTAACGTCCAGGATGTCCTGGCGCAGCACCTCGATCCGGCGCGGATCCACGCCGGCGGCCTCGTAGTACTCGTCCACCAGCAGTTCCAGGTCCTTCAGCGGCCCATAGGTCTCGGCCCGGGTCAGCGGCGGCGTCAGGTGGTCGATGATGACCGCCTGGGCCCGGCGCTTGGCCTGTGTCCCCTCGCCCGGATCGTTCACGATGAAGGGATAGATGTGCGGCATGGGGCCCAAGGCTGCCTCGGGAAAACAGCCCTCGGACAGGGCCAGTGCCTTGCCCGGCAGCCATTCCAGGTTCCCGTGCTTGCCCATGTGCACCACGGCATCGGCTTCCTGCTGCAGCCAGGCATAGAAGGCCAGGTAGGCGTGCGGCGGCACCAGGTCGGGATCGTGGTAGCTGCGCTCGGGGTCGATGTTGTAGCCACGCGCCGGCTGCAGCCCGACCAGCACCTTGCCCAGCCGAAAGGCCGGCAAGGCGAAGGCGCCGCAGTCCAGTTCACCGTGCAGATAGAAGGGATCGGCCTCGGGCGGCCCCCAGCGTTCGAGCACGGCCTCCTGCACCACCTGCGGCAAGTTGCCGAAAAAGAACTCGTACTCAGGCCGCGGCAGGGTCTCGCGGATCTCGCGCCCCGCCAGACCGGCATTGGTCGGCCCTTCGGCCATCTGGGTGATCAAAGCATCGCCGTCTTCGGGCTGATCCCGGACATCGTAGCCAGCTGCCGCCATGGACTGCAGAAGCGTGATGGTCCCGGCGGGTGTGTCCAGGCCAACACCGTTGCCCATACGCCCGTCCCGGTTCGGATAGTTGGCCAGCACCAGCGCGATGCGGCGCGCGGCCACTGGCTTTTCCCTCAGCTTCAACCAGCGTGCTGCCAGGCGCGCCACGAAGGCAACGCGATCGGCCACCGGTTCGTAGCGCACCAGCGATGTCTGGGTTGCCGGGTCATAAAGCGCCTCGCCCTTGAAGGAGATCGCACGCGTCAGCAGGCGGCCATCCACCTCGGGAAGGGCCACGTTCATGGCAATGTCGCGCGCGGCCAGTCCCTGGCTGCCCTCTTCCCAGCTTTCCCGATCGGAACCGGCGAACACCACCTGGAGCACCGGCGCATCGATGCTGTCGTAAGGCGTTGCGCTGCGCTCGGCTGAAGGGCTGGAAACCGCAAAGCCTGTCGCATTCAGGACCAGTCCGGTCCCGGCTTCCTCCAGCAAGGCCTGCAGCGTGCTTGCGGAAACCTCTTCCTTGAGGCTGGCACAATAGATCGGCAGGGGATTGATGCCTTCTGCCTGCAGCTTCTCGATCAAGGCATTCACAGGTGCCAGGTTGCCGGCCTGAAGCAATGCCCGGTAAAAGACAACGGCCGCCACGGGCGCCCCGTCCGTCCAGTGCGCTCGCAGCTGCGTCAGGTCCGGCTGCTCCAGTCCTGGCCAATAGGGGCCCGCACGCAACAGCGGGGCAGGCTCCCGCCAATCCCGTTCTGCGCCCAGCAGAGTGCAGGCATAGGCCAGCAGGTTGCGCGCGTTCTCGGGACCGCCGTGAATGCAATACTGCCATAGCCGATTGCGCGCGCTTTCCTCCAGGGAGCTGCTTGCTGCCAGGTCCGGATCCGGCTTGTCGTCGCCGGGCAGGAAGGCCACGGGAATCCCCCGCTCGCGCGCCAGGGCTTCAAGCTGCTCGACCCCGTAGGACCAGTAGCCGCGCCCGCCCAGTACACGCACGACCACCAGGCGCGCTTGCTCCAATACCTGTTCCAGGTAGAGGTCCACCGACATGGGGTGACTGAGCTGCATCAGGTTTGCCAGGCGCAGACTCAGCCCCTCCTCGTTCAGGTCGGCCCAGGCGGTGGACAGGCTGGCCAACTCAGTGTCTGCCGCCGAAAGAAAGACGATGTCGCCCGGCGTCTGCTCCAGATCGACGGCTTCGCTGCCATCGGAGACCCTGCCTGGCTGTGCGGCGAGTAGATGCATGCTTTCGGTCCAGTGTCTTGGCGGGTCAGGCCGCAGCCTGTTCCTGTGCCAGGGCGGCACGGATTGCCGGCTCGTCCAGGCCCTTCTCGCCGATGACCACCAGCCGCGTGCGGCGGCTTTCCTCCGCGCGCCAGTCTCGGTCGTAGTAGTGCTGGAATCGTGGTCCGACCCCCTGCACCACCAGGCGCATGTCCTTGCCGCTCACGACTGCAAAACCCTTCACCCTCAGCACGCCGAAGCGTGCCGATAGCGGGGTCAGTAGGTCCAGCAGCCCCTGGGGTGAATCGCACTCGCCCAGCTCCACCACGAAGGATTCGAAGTCGTCATGGTCGTGGTCGTCATCGCCGTCATGGTGCGAGGGACGGCTGTCCAGATCGTCTTCGGCCTCGGCACCCAGGCCCAGCAGAACACGGGGGTCCAGTTGTCCCTGGGTGGCGGCGACTGCGGGAACGCCCGCGCGCAGGTAGCCATGCGTGGTCTCCAGGACCTGGCGGTAACCATCCTCGTCCAGCAGGTCACGCTTGTTGATCACAACCAGGTCGGCACAGCCGAGCTGCTCCTCGAAGAGCTCCTCCAGGGGGCTTTCGTGGTCCAGTGCAGGATCGGCCTGGCGCTGGGCCTGCACGGCCGCGGGCGCACTGGTGAAAATGCCTGACTCGACAGCAGGCCCATCCACCACGGCGACGACACCATCCACCGTCACGCGGTTGCGTACGTCCGGCCAGCCGAAGGCCTTGACCAGGGGTTTCGGCAAGGCCAGGCCCGAGGTTTCTATGATGATATGATCGGGCGGGTCCGGGCGGTCGATCAGCTTCTGGATGGTCGGCAGAAAGTCATCGGCCACCGTGCAGCAGATGCAGCCATTGGCAAGCTCCAGCACGTCATCCTCGCTACAGCCCTCGACGCCGCAACCCTTCAGGATTTCTCCGTCCACGCCCACATCACCGAATTCATTGATGACCAGCGCCAGGCGTCGCCCACCGGCATTCTCCAGCAATGAACGGATCAGGGTCGTCTTTCCGGAGCCGAGGAATCCCGTGATTACGGTGGCGGGTATCTTTGCTAGATCTTTCATGGAGTGTCACCTTCCGGGGCTTTCAGGGTAAGCGGCAAGCCGGCTGCCAGGAAGACCACTTGGTCGGCGGCAGCAGCCAGTCTTTGATTGAGATATCCGGCATGGTCGCGAAAGGCGCGCGCCAGCGCATTCTCGGGCACAATGCCAAGGCCGACTTCGTTGGACACCATGACCAGTGGAACGTCAAGCTGCGTCAGGCTTTCGAGCAGTTCTCGAACCCGCGCGTCTACATCCATTTCGGCAAGCATCAGATTGCTGAGCCACAGCGTCAGGCAGTCCACCAGAATCGGCTGCTTCAATGCGGCCGCCGAGTGCAGGGCCGCTTCCAGGTCAAGGGGCGCCTCCAAAGTCTGCCATCTGGAATCGCGGCGCGCCCGATGCGCGGCTATGCGTGCCTCCATTTCGGCATCGAAGGCCTGGGCCGTTGCCACATAGCAGATGGCCCCCTCCTGGCACTGGAACAGCTGCTCGGCATAGCTGCTCTTGCCCGAACGCGCGCCCCCCAGCACCAGTGTCATACCGGGTAGCTGCGGCGTAGTGTGGGACAAGGCGGACATGCCTTCGACTGTCTCCCGTTTGCTTCTGGCGGGAGAGGCGACGCGGCACAGCAAGACGATCAGGCTGGACTTTGGCGCCACCGGTACACCCCGCCCGGTGTTCAAGAGTGGATCCACGGGCAGGTTTCCTGGCTCACGGGTCCAAACTCGGCGCAGTAGGCCTTCCCGATCACGAGATCAGTGGCCTGCATTTACCTTGCGCCGGGCTCGCCGTTTACAGTTGCGGGGGCAGCCGCGGCATTGGCCAATCATACTGGCCGCACCGCGTTCCCTTTCCCGATGATCGCAGGCGAGCTTAGGAAGCCTGCCTAAGGGAAGTCAACGACTTACTGATAGAAATCCACGTCCGTTCGATTTGCCAGGTTCAGGATATCGTTGCAGTCCTCGCGATCACCCGATGCATCGGCGCAGGGAGACACTCCGTTGACCAGCATACGGTCGATGCTGTCACACTGCTGCTCCGTAAAGTCGAAGAACTTGACGGTGGACCGCCCTGTTTCCAGGGGGGCCGCTTCTATGGCGATACGCCGGCTGATAACCCCCTCGGCGTCGAAAAGCACAAGATCCAGCCGAAACTGGTCAAAATCGCTGCCGCTGTCGTTCTCGAACAGCATGTAGGCGCGGCAGGTCTGGTCCACCTGTTCCAGCTTGTTCAGCTCCAGGGTGACCCTGTCATCCATGGCCGCCGCATCCGACTCATCCTGTGCGGCGGCGGAGACGGCCAGCCCAGCGGCCATGACCCCCGAGACAACTGCTGCTGCAAACCTGTTCACTGTCATGTTCTGCCTCCCTGTATCAGTGCGAATTCATCTATTATCTATCTTGCCATCGGTCCTGACTGTTATCTCAGGCGCGCACCGCCATGCTGATGGGGCCTTCGGAACGTCCTTCCAGTAGCTGTCTCAAGCGTGGCTCGGTTTCCTCTCGTGCTGCTTCGGTCGTCCCCTTCCAGATGATGCGCCCCTCATACAGCATGGCGAGATCGTCGTAAAATTCCAAGGCCGAGGGCATATCGGTGGTAATGCTGAAAACGGTTACCTTGTGCTGTTGTACGACCCTGCGGATCAGAAGATTGGTGTGTCGGGTCATGATTGGATCCAGCCCGTCCGTAGGCGCGTCCAGGACAAGGATTTCCGGATCCATGGCAAATGCCCGCGCCAGGCCAGCCCGTTTCTGCATGCCCCCTGACAGTTCGGCGGGGTAGCGTTCACCCACCCAGGGTTTCAAGCCAAAAAGCCCCAGCTTTTCCTGGGCGATTTCACGCGCCTGCTTGCGCGTTACACGCCCGCGGCTCAGCAACCTGAAAGCCACGTTCTCCCAGACGGGAAGGCTGTCAAACAGGGCATTCTGCTGAAAGACGACCCCGATTCTGTCATGCATGCGCTCCAGATCCTCACGGGACATGCGGTTCAAGGACTGCCCTTCCAGCAGGACCTCGCCGGAATCTGTCTCCATCAGGCCCAGCATGCATTTCATAAGAACCGATTTCCCCGAAGAGGACGGCCCGATCAGGACACTCGCCCGCTCCGCCGAAATATCCAGGTCGACATGGTCCAGTACCGTCTTGTCGCCAAAGGTCTTGCGAAGCCCCTGCAAGGAAATCAGCTTCTGAGACACCTGTTGCTCCCCTGCCTGCACACGAAACGTTCTCGCGCTGGCTGCCATCTACGGCATAGCCTGCCGGGTGCCAACCATAGAGCAAAGCTCCGGCATTGTAACCTCATGAACTAAGAGGCAAGACAAGCCGGCTATTGCATACTGCAATGCAAAATACGACGTATTTTGCAAATATTTCGGGACAAGGCCCGAGACGGCTCACTGAAGCCCCCCTGGATCAATCGCCTTAAACGAGAGATGGGGCGGGAAGCCGCATAGCGAGACGGGTTTCTGGAAAAAAGGGGAGTCTGCAGTTTTTTGGCCCGATGGTTGCATTGTCAATCTGGACGCCGCGCGCTGCGGGCGCGTAGTATCGACAAGGCTACCAAGCAGAATGAAGGGACTGACACGGTCACCTTTGCATAACAGGAAAGGCTCACAGGAAGATGTATCACAAGACGGACATACACATCGGCCATCGTCTACGCGAACGCCGTGTGGCTCTGGGGCTCAGCCAAAGCGAGCTTGCAGAAAAGCTGGGGGTCAGCTTCCAGCAGGTCCAGAAGTATGAAAGCGGCGCCAACCGCATCAGCGGTAGCCGCCTCTGGGACATCAGCACAGCCCTGGAAACACCGGTCAGCTACTTCTTCGAAGGTCTGGAGGATGAGGGACTTGGTGCCGACGAGCCTCCGCTGGACCGCCAGACCCTGGAACTGGCACGCGCCGTGAGCTCAATAGAGGACGAGAACGTACGCTCCCAGATCGTGAAGCTGGTAAAGGCGTTCGCCAAGGCCAACTGACTCTGGATCCTGGCTCCTGCGCGCCAAGGACAGGCCGTCTAACCGATATAGGAACGGCTGATTCGCCCCTGTTCGTCCAGGACAAGGGTCAGACGGTCCCTGCGATAATCCTGGGTCACCGGCTGGCCTTCCTGCACGGCACGAAGGTGCAAGCCCTCGAGTCCGGAAACGCAGGCCTCAGAGGGACCGCCTTCCCCTTCCTCCCGGGCGCCTGCCGCTCCGCTTGTACGCGCACAGCCCGCCAGGAACGCTCCGCCCAGGACAACGGGAACCTGGCTTAGCAGCCCGTCCAGGAATCTGCGGCGTGAGCGTGATGTACCGCCTGTCGAAGTGGGTCCAAGAAAGCTCCGCATAGCCTCCTCCTATGGATTTGCCCCTCAGGTTCCGGCCTTCATGCGCTCCAGGGCCTCCGCGCGAATTTGACTCAGTGTCTTGGCCGGATTGATGACTTCCGAATCCAGGCGCAGCTCGATCAGGGCCGGACGACCTGCCGCCCAGGCGCGCTCGAATGCAGGCTTGAACTCTTCGGTCCGTTCCACCAACTCGCCATGCGCCCCATAGGCCCTGGCCAGGTCGGCAAACTGCGGATTCTTCAACGCCGTTGCAGAGACACGCCCCGGGTATTCGCGCTCCTGATGCATCCGGATCGTCCCGTACATCTCGTTGTTCACCACGATCACGATGATCGGCAGCTCGTACTGCATGGCCGTGGCCAACTCCTGCCCATGCATCATGAAGCACCCGTCTCCGGCAAAGGCCACCACAGGACGCACCGGGAAGGCCCGCTTTGCCGCCACTGCAGCCGGCGTCCCATAGCCCATGGAGCCCGAGGTCGGGGCAAGCTGCGTGTAGCAGCCGCTGTAGCGGTGGAAACGATGCACCCAGCCGGCATAGTTTCCCGCGCCATTGCACACTACGGTCTCACGTGGCAGGCGCGTGCGCAGCCAGTCCATGATCTCGCCCATCTGGAGCGGTCCCTGCACCTGCGGCGGTTCCGACCAGGCCAGGTACTCCTGCCGCGCCTGCCGTGTTCGATCCTGCCAGCTTGGCGTGCTGGCCGGCTTCAACTTGGCCAGGGCACGGGCAAACGGACGCATGGACGCGAGGATCGCCAGCTCCGGCTGGTAGACACGTCCCAGTTCCTCGGCTCCGGGATAGACGTGGACCAGCTTCTGCTGCGGTTGGGGAATGTCGACCAGGCTGTACCCACTGGTGGTCATCTCGCCAAGGCGTGCGCCCAGCACCAGCAGCAGGTCCGCTTCACGCACACGCGCGGCCAGAGCCGGGTTGATGCCGATGCCGACGTCACCGACATAGTTGTCGTGCATGTTGTCAAAGCAGTCCTGGCGCCGGAAAACCGCGCCCACGGGCAGATCCCAGCTTTCGACAAAGCTTTCCAGATCAGCCCGTGTCTGCGGATCCTTGCCATCACCCACCAGGACCAGAGGGCGTTCGGCCTCGCCCAACAAGCCTTGCAAGCGCTCCATCTCGCTGTCGCCCGGATGCGCCTCGACCTTCTGGTAGGTTGTGCTGTCAAGCTGGCGCACCGTATCGCAAAGCATATCCTCCGGCAGGGCCAGGACAACGGGACCGGGGCGGCCGCTGGTGGCCGTGTAGTAGGCGCGGCTGATGAACTCGGGGATGCGCTCGGCGTCATCGATCTGCGCCACCCATTTCGCCATCTCGCCATACATGCGGCGATAATCGATTTCCTGGAAGGCTTCGCGCTCCATGTCTCCGCGCGCGACCTGACCGATAAACAGGATCATCGGCGTTGAATCCTGTTGGGCGATATGCAAACCAGCCGTCGCATTGGCCGCGCCTGGCCCGCGGGTTACGAAACAAAGACCCGGCTCCCCCGTCAGCTTGCCGTAGGCGTCCGCCATCATGGCCGCACCGCCTTCCTGACGGCAAACCGTCACCTTCATGTCCGGGACATCGTGCAGCGCATCGAGGACTGCCAGATAGCTTTCACCAGGCACACAGAAGACATGTTCGCCGCCATGCTGGCGCAAACAATTGACAAGGATTTCCCCACCGGTCTTCAGTTCATTGGATTTCATGGTTATCTCTATGCTGATGGCTGTTGTTTGGCCGGATCATGCGCAACGATGGCTGACAAGTCACGCACGGATGGAAAGTGGGATTTTCTATGACTGACATCACACTGGATCAAAATCGGGACCTGCTTCTGGTCGTTGACCTGCAAAACGATTTCTGTTCCGGCGGCGCCCTCGAAGTCCCGGAAGGCGAGCGCGTGGTTCCCGTGATCAACCGCCTGATCCCCGCCTTCGCCAATGTTGGAGCGACCCAGGACTGGCACCCGGTGGGGCACAGTTCCTTCGCCAGCCAGCATGAAGGCAAGGCGCCGTTCGAGACCACTGAAATGCCTTATGGCACCCAAGTGCTCTGGCCGGACCACTGCGTGCAGGGAAGCAGAGGCGCTGCCTTCCATGACGATTTCCAGCTGGACGCCTGCCAGTTCATCGTCCGCAAAGGCTTCCGCAAGACGATAGATTCCTACTCCGCCTTTTACGAGAACGACGGAGAGACGACCACGGGCCTGAGCGGATATCTGAGAGAACGAGGAATCACCCGCCTGTTCATGACCGGCCTGGCCCTCGACTTCTGTGTTTTCTACTCTGCCCTGGACGGACGCCGCGAAGGCTTCGAGGTCGTCCTGATCAACGATGCCACGGCGGCCATCGACCTGAACGGCTCCAGGGAGGCCGCCCTTTGGCAGATGGAGGACAAGGGCGTCGTGATGACCGAGTCCACGAACATTCTGCGGACTGTCGCTCCTGAAGTGCAGGGTGCATGAGGGGGCGCTTTCGCATGGACCTGTGACACCTCCGGGCAGGACCCAAAAGACAGGGAAGGCATGCCATGACCGAACGACTGAACGGATTCCAGCGCGAACTGGACGACCAGCTGGAACAACTGCGTAAGTACTACTTCTGGATCCACTTGGCGGCGGACATGGGCTGCGGTATCTGCTTTGTTATCGGCAGCGTCTTCTTCTTTTACCAAAGCCTGCTTTATGACGGGACTTGGCTGTTCCTGATCGGCAGCATTCTCTTTGCTGCCAAGCCTTTCATCCGTCTGATTCACGAGCTGCACAGACAAAAACGGATCCATCAGGCGCAAGCTGTAAAAAACTCTTGAACTCAAAGTCATAATAGCCCATTTCCCTGCGTTCCACCCGAAAGCGCAAGCGCTGGCTGGGTTCATCCGCTGTTACGAAGGGGACTTGCCTTGAAGACACTGACTGCCCTTTCCGAATCGGTGATGGACTTGGATCTGCGGACCCCAGACCCCGAAACCGAACAGGAAATTCCGCATACCGGCGTGGCAAATGACCACCATGCCGACGGCTCGCGCATTGGTTCGCTGTTTGATGCGAACCGATTGGACCATTTCATCGAAAAGGATGGCCAACGCTTTGCGGGAACCCATCTGATCATAGACCTGTGGGATGCCAGCCGCCTGGACGAGCTAGGCCACGTCGAGGAAAGCCTGCGACAGGCCACGGAAGCGGCCGGCGCGACACTGCTGAACATCGACCTCCATTACTTCACTCCCAATGGAGGCGTCTCGGGCGTCGCGGTCCTGGCGGAAAGCCACATCTCGATCCACACCTGGCCCGAGTGCGGCTATGCCGCCATCGACATCTTCATGTGCGGAGATGCCGAGCCGAGCAAGGCGATCGGCGTACTGGAAACCTCCTTCAGTCCGGGGTCCATCGAAGTTGGCGAGCATCGTCGGGGCGTGATCGGATAAGGGAGGAGTGATCCCATGAAGCAGGTCTATCAAGAGACCCTGCATCAGGATTACGGCCAGTTCTTCACCATATCGCATGAACTCTACAGAGAGAAAACGGAGCACCAGGATCTGGTGATCTTCGAGAATGCGGCGTTTGGCAAGGTTCTGGCCCTCGATGGCATTATCCAGACGACCACGGGGGACAACCACATCTACCATGAGATGCTGGTGCATGTCCCCCTGCTCGCCCATGGCAATGCCCGCAATATCCTGATCGTAGGCGGCGGTGACGGCGGAACCCTGCGTGAAGCCGTGAAGCACCCTCTGGACAGGGCAACGATGGTCGAGATCGACAGCCATGTCATCGAGCTGTCGAAGGAACACCTGCCCGAACTTTCAGATGGCGCGTTCGATCATCCAAGATCCGAGGTCATCGTCGCGGACGGCTTTGCCTTCGTGGAACAGACGGACCAACGCTTCGACGTGATTATCGTGGATTCAAGCGACCCGGTCGGGCCGAGTGCAGTGCTTTTCTCGGAAGAGTTCTATCGCAACTGCCGGCGCTGCCTGAATCCCGATGGCATCCTGATCACCCAGAACGGTGTACCTTATCTTCAAAGTGATGAATTGAAGAATGGGCACCGTATTCTCTCCGGGCTTTTCGAGGATGTGACCTTCTATCTGGCGACCGTACCGACCTACAGCGGCGGCCCCATGGCCTTCGGCTGGGCCAGCACTTCGCCGGACCCCCGCAACACGCCCCTGGAGACGCTGCAGGCGCGATACGCCGAACGCGCTTTGCAAACCAGCTACTACACACCGGATATCCACAAGGGCGCCTTTGCCCTGCCTCCCAGGGTTTCCCGATTGATCACCGGTTGAAGGAAAGGGGCTGCACAGCCCCTTTCTTCTTGCTTGCATAACGCTGCACTTACCGGCGCTCGACCAGCTTCCAGACAGACGGCAGCATCAACGCGCCCAGGACGATCTTCAGGACACCGCCCGCGATGAAGGGTGTGAACCCGCTGGCAAGCGCCTGTTCAAACCCGATCAGGGTGGCAAGCCAGGCGACGCCACAGCCCATCAGGATCAACGTCCCCAAGGTCATCGCCACCATGCTGAGCCAGATGTTTCGATCCCATCCCCGTTCTGCCAGCCAGCCAGCGGCGGCGGCCGCCGCCACGAAACCGAACAGGTAACCGGACGTGGGCCCTGCCAGGTAGGCCAGGCCTGCTCCCGATGCAAAGACGGGCAGCCCGACAGCCCCCTCGACCAGATAGAGCGCCAGGGTGGCCACGCCCAGGCGGAAGCCAAAGCTCATGCCAATGACCAGAACGGCAAGGCTCTGCATGGTGATCGGAACCGGCCAGAAAGGCACCTGGACCTTGGCAGAAATCGCCAGGACAAGAGTGCCGGCCAACATGAGAACAACCGTGCGCGGCCAGGCCGCAAAACCGCCTGATGCCGGCCAAAGCACATGCGCCAGGGTTGGTTCCATTCTTGGTGTGTGGGCCATCATGTATCTCCCCTCGAGTTCACCCTCACTGTCACCGGGCAAAAAAATCCCCGCAGGAAGACTTTCCAGCGGGGATTATCGTAAAGACTGCAGGAAAAATCAGCTTTCCTCGTCATCCTCGTCGTCATCCGCGAACTGCGTCGGACCCGAATCCTGGCCCTTCGCATCGGGGTTGCGGTCAACCAGTTCGATGACAGCCAGCGGGGCCATGTCGCCGTACCGGAAACCGGCCTTGAGTACGCGCGTATAACCGCCATTGCGGCTCTGGTAGCGCTCGGCCAGTTCTCCGAACAGCTTCTGGAGCTGCTTGTTGTCACGCACGGTAATCGCCGCCTGGCGACGAGCATGCAGGTTGTTGCGCTTGCCCAGAGTGATCAGGCGATCCGCAATACGACGGAGCTCCTTGGCCTTGGGAAGCGTGGTAACGATCTGCTCATGCTTGATGAGCGAGGTCGCCATGTTGGAGAACATCGCCTTGCGATGCTGTGATTTCCTGTTCAGCTTGCGCTGTGCCATGCCGTGACGCATTGCCATTCCTCCTGATCATCCGGATCTCGCGCACGAGATCGATTACACTGCCCACTGCCCTTCATCCGGAACAATGGGGCGGGCCCGTACGGCCCTGTAACTTAAGCCAGCCGAATTTAGTACGGCTCTTCAAGGCGCTTGGAAAGCTCCTCGATGTTCTCTGGCGGCCAGTTTGGGATCTCCATACCGAGATGCAGACCCATCTGTGCCAGCACTTCCTTGATCTCGTTCAGCGACTTTCGGCCGAAGTTCGGCGTACGCAACATTTCACCTTCGGACTTCTGTACCAGATCACCGATGTAGACGATGTTGTCGTTCTTCAGGCAATTGGCCGAACGAACAGACAACTCAAGCTCGTCCACCTTGCGAAGCAGATTGCGATTGAACGGCGGCTCACCCTCGTCTTCCTTGGCATCATGCGCCTGAGGCTCGTCGAAGTTGATGAAGAGCTGCAGTTGGTCCTGAAGGATACGCGCGGCGTAGGCCAAGGTATCCTCGGGTGACAGAGCTCCATTGGTGTCGATTTCCATGGTCAGCTTGTCGTAGTCGGTGACCTGGCCCACACGCGTGTTCTCGACCTTGTAGGCGGCTCTGCGCACGGGAGAGAAAATGGAATCCACCGGGATCAGACCGATCGGCGCATCCTCCGGTCGATTCTGCGAGCCGGGAACATAGCCCTTGCCCTGCTCGACGGTCAGTTCCATGTCGAAGCGCGCCCCATCGTCCAGGGTGCAGATGACCAGGTCGGGGTTCATGACCTCGATGTCGGCACTGAGTTCGATCTGTGCGGCGGTGACTTCGCCCGGCCCCTCGGCACGCAGGCGCATGCGCTTCGGTCCCTCGGCATGCATCCGCAGTGCCAGAGCCTTCACGTTCAGGACAATGTCGGTCACGTCTTCGCGCACACCCGGGATGGACGAGAATTCATGCAGAACTCCGTCAATCTGGATTGCGGTGACGGCAGCCCCCTGTAGCGAGGAGAGCAGGACGCGGCGCAGGGCGTTGCCCAGCGTCAGTCCAAACCCGCGCTCCAGTGGTTCTGCAACAATCTTGGCAGTACGTTCAGCCGAACTCCCGGGCTGGACATCCAGCTTGTTCGGCTTGATCAGGTCGGTCCAATTCTTTTCCAGCATTCATATGCCTCTTGAGTCGAGCTAGGTTCTTGAAACACACCCACCGTCTCTTCCGAGACGGCGGTGTCTCAAACGCTGTCCCTCTATCTCGCAGTCGGCGGCGGCTCGATACACCGTCGACGGCCATCCGTTGAGGGATGCGCAGATAGCAGTGTCAGACGCGGCGGCGCTTGCGCGGGCGACAGCCATTATGCGGGATCGGCGTGACGT
Source organism: Fodinicurvata fenggangensis DSM 21160 (assembly GCF_000686045.1). Classification (GTDB taxonomy): domain Bacteria; phylum Pseudomonadota; class Alphaproteobacteria; order Kiloniellales; family DSM-21159; genus Fodinicurvata; species Fodinicurvata fenggangensis. The sequence continues at coordinate 13,611 of NZ_JMLV01000010.1, read as the reverse complement.
CCCGAATGGCCGTGATCTGGAAGCCCACGGATTGCAGCGCACGCAAAGCCGATTCGCGGCCCGAACCCGGGCCCTTCACATTGACTTCCAGGGTGCGCATGCCGTGTTCCTGGGCCTTGCGCCCGGCATTCTCGGCAGCGATCTGTGCGGCATAAGGCGTGGACTTGCGAGAGCCCTTGAACCCCTGCGCACCGGCCGTCGACCAGGCGATGGCATTGCCCTGGACATCCGTGATGCTGATCACGGTGTTGTTGAAGGAAGCGTTCACATGCGCGATGCCGGAAGTGATATTCTTCTTTTCGCGGCGGCGCAGGCGGGAAGTTTGCTGTTTGGCCATAATATCTGTGCGCCCTTATCTCGTCGCTTTCTTTTTGCCGGCAATCGGCTTCGCAGGACCCTTGCGGGTACGTGCGTTGGTATGCGTACGCTGACCGCGAAGCGGCAGGTTCTTGCGATGCCTCAGGCCACGATAGCAGCCGAGATCCATCAAGCGTTTGATGTTCATCGCGACCTCACGGCGCAGATCACCTTCGACCAGGTATTCCCGGTCAATGGTCTCACGCACCCGCACGACTTCGTCGTCGGTCATTTCATGAACGCGCCGACTCTCGGGCACGGACACCTTCTCACAGATCTCCTTAGCCTTGGCAGGGCCGATCCCGTGAATGTAGGTAAGCGCAATGGGAACGCGCTTGCCTGTAGGAATATTGACGCCAGCGATACGTGCCACGCCGCAGTCTCCTTAAAACCTGTATCAAGTTCAAACCAACAACAGGACAAATCGAACAGGCAAAACAGCCCGGTCGCACCCGCGCCAGGAAGCCGCGATTATAGGAACGGCCTCCGCTGGGTCAAGTCTTGCCTTTACTCCTTCAGACCCTTTTATGCGGCCTTCAGGATACCTTCGATCTGCTCCGTCACTTCATCGATTGGCTTCATGCCATCGACCGTCTTCAGTATGCCCTTTTCCCGGTAATAGGGAAGTATCGGAGCTGTCTGCTCATGATAGACTTCCAGCCGGCGCTTAAGGGTATCTACCGTGTCATCGGAACGCGCCTGTTCCGATTCATTGATTCGGCTTTCGATCCGGCTGACCAGTTCAGCCTCGTCCACCTTGATCTCGATGACTGCCCCCAAAGGCAGCCCCTTGCCTTCCAGAAGAGTGTCCAGGGCCTCAGCCTGCGGGACGGTCCGCGGGAACCCATCCAGGATGAAGCCCTTGGCGCAATCCGGTTGCTCTATGCGCTCGGAGATCATCTTGATCATCAGTTCATCGGGCATCAACTGCCCTTCATCCATGATCTTCTTGGCGCGCTGTCCCAGCTCGCTTCCCGAAGCAACCGCGCTGCGCAACATATCCCCCGTCGACAGGTGCGCAATTCCGTGACGCTCCGTCAGAAGTTGCGCCTGCGTTCCCTTTCCGGCCCCCGGAGGACCGAGAAGAATGATATTCATCCCCGCCTGCCCTTCAATTTCGATTTCTTGATGAGTCCCTCATACTGATGCGCCAACAAGTGCGCATGGACCTGGGCCACTGTATCCATGGTGACCGAAACCACGATCAGCAGGCTGGTGCCCCCGAAATAGAACGGCACGGCATACTGTGAGATAAGCACTTCCGGCAACAGGCAGACCAGGGCCACATAGATCGAGCCAACGGTAACCAGCCTGGTCGTCACATAGTCGATATAGCGCGCGGTATTCTTGCCTGGACGTATGCCCGGAATGAACCCACCGTTTTTCTTCAGATTATCTGCCGTGTCCTCCGGATTGAAGACAATGGCGGTGTAGAAGAAGGCAAAGAAGATGATCAGGCCTGCATAGAGAACCATGTAGAGCGGCTGACCATGGGAGATGTTCGTGGTGATCCAGTCCAGCCAGGCTGGACCTGCGACCCCGCCACCACCTGAGAACCCGGCTACGGTCATCGGCATCAGCAGCAAGGAGGACGCAAAGATCGCCGGAATGACACCCGATGGGTTCAGCTTGAGCGGCAGATGCGAGGTCTCTCCACCAAACATCCGGTTGCCAACCTGGCGCTTGGGGTATTGGACCAGCAGGCGGCGCTGAGCACGCTCCATGAAGACGATGAAGGTGATCACAGCCACGGCCATGACAATCAGGAACAGGATGAACGCCGTGGACATGGCGCCAGTGCGTCCCAGCTCAAGCAACTGAGCTATCGCACCCGGCAGGTTTGCGACGATGCCCGAGAAAATGATCAGGGAAATGCCGTTACCGACACCGCGCTGCGTGATCTGTTCACCCAGCCACATCAGGAAGATCGTGCCGCCGGTCAAGGTGATCACGGTGCTGATGCGGAATATCATGCCCGGATCGATCACCGCAGACCCGGAACCGACATTCATCGTCTCCAGTCCCACAGCCATGCCATAGGCCTGGAAGGCCGCCAGCACCACCGTGAAGTAGCGCGTATACTGGTTGATCTTCTTGCGGCCCGTTTCACCTTCCTTCTTCAACTGGGAAAGGGTCGGCGAGACGGCGGTCATCAGCTGCACGATAATCGACGCCGAAATGTACGGCATGATGCTGAGTGCAAAGATCGTCATGCGGCCCAGCGACCCGCCGGAGAACATGTCGAAAACGCCTATGATCCCCCCGGCCTGCTGCTCGAAGATATCGGCAAGGATCGCCGGGTCGATACCAGGAACGGGGATATAGGTGCCCAGACGATAGACAATCAGCGCACCCAGCGTGAACCAGATGCGCCTCTTGAGCTCAGTTGCCTTTGCAAAGGCACCGAAATTGACGTTTGCGGCAAGTTGTTCGGCGGCTGAAGCCATGAGTGCCTACTATCCTGTCTGCGCGGACCTGATCTTAGCCCTGATCCTGCTTTTCGCTCTTCTCTGCGGGCGCATCAACCGTCAGGGTGCCGCCCGCCTTCTCGACTGCGGCCTCGGCGGACTTGGTTGCTCCGGCCACCTTGAGATCGAGCTTCGCTGTCAGTTCGCCATTGCCCAGCAGGCGCACGCCATCCCGTCCCGGCTTCTTGAACAGGCCAGCCGCGCGCATGGCTTCAGCATCAACGGTTTTCTTGGGATCCAGACGCTTGGAGTCGACGGCTGCCTGCAGGCGCGCCAGCGTCACTTCCGCATACTCACGCGCAAAGATATTCTTGAAGCCGCGCTTCGGCAGGCGGCGATAGAGCGGCATCTGGCCACCCTCGAAGCCCTTGATGGAAACGCCGCTGCGTGCCTTCTGACCCTTGTGGCCCTTACCGGAAGTCTTGCCCAGACCCGAGCCCATTCCACGTCCGACGCGCTTGCGTGCTTGGCGCGCGCCCGGATTGTCGCTCAGTTCATTCAGCTTCATCTCTACGTTCCTTAACTTTCCGGCGCAGTGGCGCCGACCTCTTGACAGAAACTTGTGCCGGGCACGAGAGCGCCCAGGCCGCCTCTTATTCGACCACGCGCACCAGATGGCGCACCTTGCCGATCATCCCGCGTACGGCCGGAGTGTCTTCCAGTTCGCGCCTGCGGTTGACCCGGCCAAGCCCGAGCCCACGCAGGGTCGCAAGCTGGTCTTCGGTTCGGCCAATGGCACTGCGTGTCTGCTGGACCACAACGCGGCCTGTGGCGGTCTTCGCCGTCTTCTTGGTTGTCGTCTTGGCTGCCATAAGGGGTTACTCCTGAGCTGGCGCTGAAGCCGCTGTGTCTTCGCGCTTGCCAATAACCTCGCTAACCTTTTTGCCGCGACGCTGAGCCACCATGCGGGGGCTGTTGATGCGCTGCAGGCCGTCGAAGGTTGCACGGATCATGTTATAGGGGTTCTGCGTGCCTGCCGATTTGGCAACGATGTCCTGGATACCCAGGCATTCGAAGACAGCACGCATCGGTCCACCGGCAATGATGCCGGTACCCGCCGGTGCCGCACGCAGGATAACGTGTCCGGCACCGAAGTTGCCCTCGATGTCGTGATGCAGGGTACGGCCCTCTCGCAGCGGAATGCGCTTCATCCCGCGCTTGGCCGACTCGGTCGCCTTGCGGATCGCCTCGGGAACCTCACGGGCCTTGCCGTGGCCAAAGCCGACGCGACCACGTTGGTCGCCGACCACCACAAGTGCGGCAAAGCCGAAGCGCCGACCGCCCTTTACCACCTTGGCAACGCGGTTGATGCCGACCAGCTTGTCGACAATCTCCGTATCCTCGCGCTCTCCACGGGCGCTGCGGTCATCTTTCTGCGGACGTGCCATTGCTACGCTATTCCCTGACTTAGAACGAGAGACCGCCCTCACGGGCGGCATCGGCCAGCGTCTTGACGCGGCCGTGATAGAGATACCCACTGCGATCGAAAACGACATTCTCGACGCCAGCCTTCTTGGCTCGCTCGGCAACCAGCTTGCCAACCTCACTCGCGGCCGAGGTATCGGAACCGGACTTGAGCTTGCCCTTCAGATCCGTGTCGATGGTCGAGGCTGCAGCCAGGGTCCGGCCCTGCTTGTCGTCAATCACCTGTGCATAGATATGCTTGCTCGAGCGAAACACCGACAGACGCGGGCGGTCGCTCGACTTGCGCCGCAGGCTCGCACGCACACGCTGCGAGCGCTTAACCAGCTTTTGCTTCGCGTTCACCATTACTTCTTCTTGCCTTCCTTGCGCAGGATCGTTTCGTCCGCATAGCGCACACCCTTGCCCTTGTAGGGCTCAGGACCACGCGCGCTGCGTATCTCCGAAGCAAACTGACCGACCAACTGCTTGTCTGCACCACTGACGGCAACGGCCGTCGGACGCTCACAGACCACCTTCAACCCCTCCGGAATTGGAAAGTTGATGTCGTGGCTGTAGCCGAGCTGCAGGTTCAGGGTGCTTCCCTGGACCGCGGCACGGTAACCAACACCGGTGATCTCAAGCGACTTGGTGAAGCCTTCCGATACACCCTGGACCAGGTTCTGGATCCGGGCACGTGTCGTACCCCAAAGCGCGCGCGCCTTCTTGGTGTCATTGGCGGGCTTGACCGTAACCTGATCGTCCTCGTGAACCAACTCGACTTCCTCGGTGGTTTCGTACGAGAGCTCACCCAGTTTGCCCTTCGCAGTGACGGTCCGGCCTTCGATCTTCAGATCGACACCGCTCGGTACACTCACCGCATTCTTGCCTACACGCGACATGAAACAGGACTCCTTAGAACACGCGGCAAAGCAGCTCGCCGCCAACATTGGCAGCACGGGCCTCGTGATCCGACATCACCCCGCGTGGGGTCGAGAGAATCGCGATGCCCAAGCCGTTGTAGTAGCGGGGCAGTTCACGGATCTTGGAATAGACCCGACGGCCCGGCCTGGAAATACGCGAGATCTCGCGAATGACCGGCTCACCCTCGAAGTACTTCAGCTCGATCTCGAGGACATCAAAGCCCTCATCATCCACCGAGCCACGGTACTCACGGATGTACCCCTCACGCTTGAGAACCTCAAGGACATTGGCTCGCAGCTTGGAGGCCGGCGCCGAAATTACAGACTTGTTGGAGCGCTGCCCGTTTCGAATGCGGGTCAGCAAATCCCCTAAGGGATCGCTCATCGCCATAGCGTCGTTCCTCCTACCAGCTCGACTTCACCATGCCCGGGATCTGTCCGTTACTGGCCAGATCACGCAGCGCGATACGCGAAACACGCAGCTTGCGGTAATACGCGCGCGGACGCCCGGTAACCTCGCAGCGGTTGCGGATGCGCACCTTGGCGGAATTGCGGGGCAATTCTGCCAGTTTAAGGGACGCCTGAAAGCGTTCCTCGGGTGCGCTATTGCCATCATGCACGATCGCCTTCAAAGCCGCGCGCTTGGCGGCATAGCGGCGTGCCTGACGAGCACGGTTCTTGTTACGTTCAACAGCACTTTTCTTTGCCATAGGTCCTTATCCTTCCGCCGTTCAGTTTCGGAACGGCATGTCGAAGTGCTTCAGCAGAGCATGCGCTTCGGCATTCGTCTTGGCCGTGGTGCAAATGATGATATCCATGCCCCGGATCTCGTCGACGGCGTCATAGTCGATTTCCGGAAACACGATCTGTTCCTTCAGGCCCATGGCATAGTTGCCATGCCCATCGAAACTCTTGCCGTTCAGCCCGCGGAAATCGCGCACACGTGGCAGGGCAATGGTCACCAGGCGATCCAGGAATTCATACATGCGATCTGCACGTAGTGTGACCTTGCAGCCGATGTCCATACCTTCGCGAACCTTGAAGCCGGCAATCGACTTCTTCGCCTTGGTGCTGACCGGCCTCTGACCGGAAATACGGGCCAGCTCTTCCATGGCCGTCTTCAGCTTCTTGCTGTCGGCCACGGCTTCGCCAACGCCCATATTGATCACGATCTTGTCGAGGCGTGGTATTTCCATGTCGTTCTTGTAGCCGAACTCTTCCTTGAGCTGCGGCTTGACGACTTTCGAGTAGTGCTCTTTCAAGCGGGCTGTCATCGCACTCGCCTTTACTTAGCTATCGATTGTTTCGCCGGAGCGGCGCGCAACACGGAGTTTGCGCCCCCCTTCGACAGTTTTCCAGCCGACGCGGGTCGCGCGGTCATCGCGCGGATCCAGCAACGCCACGTTGGAAATGTGAATGGGTGCCTCCTTCTCGACGATCCCGCCCTGGCTCTGTGCCGACTGGCGTTCGTGCCGCTTCACGATATTGGCACCCTGGACAAGCACGCGTTCATCCTTGGGCATGACACGCAGGACTTCGCCAACGTGCTTCTTGCTCTTGCCCGTGGTGACCACGACCTTGTCGCCCTTGCGGATTTTCATCTTGTTCGCCATCACAACACCTCTGGCGCAAGAGATACGATCTTCATGAACTTCTTGGCACGAAGCTCACGTGTGACCGGCCCGAAGATACGCGTTCCGATGGGCTCGTTCTGTTTGTTCAGCAGAACCGCCGCATTGTTGTCGAACCGGATCACCGAACCGTCCTGACGGCGAATATCGTTCGCAGTCCGCACAATTACGGCACGCACGACATCGCCCTTCTTGACGCGACCACGGGGAATGGCCTCCTTGACAGACACGACGATGACGTCACCCACGCCGGCGGACTTGCGCTTGGAACCACCCAGCACCTTGACACACATGACGCGGCGCGCACCGGAGTTGTCGGCCACATCGAGATTGCTCTGCATCTGAATCATGACGTCAACTCCTAGCTCTGGGTTGCGCCTGCGCCGTCATCAAGGACAGCCCAGCGCTTCGACTTCGACATCGGTCGGCATTCGACGATTCGAACACGCTCACCTTCCTCACAGCGATTCTGCTCGTCGTGAGCACGGTACCGCTTGGAGGACTTAATAAATTTCTTGTACAGCGGGTGCATCACCCGCCGTTCAACCAGGACCGTCACCGTCTTGTCCGTTTTGGTACTGACGACGACACCTTGCAGCATACGACGCGGCATGGATCACAAACTCCTACTGAGCGGCCTGCGCAACCTGGTGGTCGCGCAGAACGGTCTTGATACGAGCGATGTCACGGCGCACCTGCCGCACCCGCGCGGTGTTCTCGAGCTGGCCGCTGGCCTGCTGGAAGCGCAGGTTGAAAGCTTCCTTGCGCAGCGTCACCAGCTGCTCCTTCAGCTCATCCTGGCTCTTGGCCCGAATATCTTCCGCTTTCATCGCTTTAATCCTCCTCACCGATGCGCGTCACGAAACGCGTCTGCACCGGCAGTTTCGTCGAGGCCAAACGGAAGGCTTCACGCGCCATTTCCTTGTTGACCCCTTCGAGTTCGAACATTACTCGGCCGGGCTTCACACGTGCTGCCCACCATTCAGGCGACCCCTTGCCGGACCCCATACGGACTTCGGCGGGCTTGGAAGATACCGGAACATCCGGGAAAACACGGATCCAGAGCTTACCGACACGACGCATATGGCGTGTAATCGCCCGACGCGCAGCCTCTATCTGACGGGCCGAAACGCGGCCCGGAGTCGTTGCCTTCAGGCCATACGTCCCGAAGTTCAACTCGGTTCCACCCTTGGCCATCCCGTGGATGCGCCCTTTGAACTGCTTGCGATACTTCGTCCGCTTTGGAGACAGCATCTTTCCCGTTCCCTAACTCTTGACCGGCCGCCTTACTGGCGGGCGGGGGCTGCACTCTGGCTCTCGCTCAGACGCTTTTCCTGCGCCATGGGGTCGTGAGCTATGATCTCGCCCTTGAAAATCCAGACCTTTACACCGCAGGTGCCATAGGTCGTGTTTGCGCGGCCTTCGCCGTAATCGATGTCCGCACGCAGCGTGTGCAACGGCACGCGGCCTTCACGGTACCATTCGGTGCGCGCGATCTCGGCACCGCCGAGGCGACCGGCGCAGTTGATCCGAATGCCCTGGGCGCCTAGGCGCATGGCGTTCTGGACCGCTCGCTTCATCGCGCGCCGGAAGGCGACACGGCGTTCGAGCTGCTGCGCAATGTTGTCGGCCACCAGCTTGGCATCCAGTTCCGGCTTGCGGATTTCGACGATGTTGAGGCTGACCTCACCACCCGTCATTTTCTGCAATTCCTGGCGCAGCTTTTCGATGTCTGCGCCCTTCTTGCCGATAACAACACCCGGGCGCGCCGTATGGATCGTGATACGTGCCCGCTTCGCCGGACGCTCGATGATCACGCGTGCCACACCCGCCTGACGCAGGCGCTTGTAGAGGAACTCACGAAGCTTGAGATCCTCATGGAGGTAGTTGCCGTATTCCTTGCCGGCGAACCAGCGGGAATCCCAGGTACGGTTGATTCCGACCCGCAGGCCGATCGGATTGATTTTCTGACCCATATCAGGCGCTCTCCTCGCGCTCACGCACTACAACACGCAAGCGGCTCCAGGGCTTCAAGAGTTTGCCCGCACGACCACGTGCGCGCGGACGGAATCGTTTCATCATGAAGGCCTTGCCGACAGAGGCCTCCGCCACATAAAGGCGGTCAACATCCAGATGATGGTTGTTTTCCGCATTGGCGATCGCGGCCTGTAGCACCTTCTTGACCTCCTGGGAGATCCGGCGCTTGCTGAAAGTCAGGTCCGAAAGCGCACGCTCCGCAGACTTACCGCGGATCATCCCGGCAACCAGGTTCAACTTGCGCGGACTGGTCCGCAGCAGGCTGGCGCTGGCCAGGGCCTCGTTCTCAGACAGGCTGCGTTCGCTCTTGAGCTTACCCATCGCCCTTAACCTCTCTTCGCCTTCTTGTCCGCCACATGCCCTGTAAAGGTGCGGGACGGAGCAAACTCGCCAAACTTGTGCCCGATCATGTTCTCGTTGACGAGAACCGGGAGGAACTTGTGACCGTTGTGGACGCCGAAGGTCAGGCCGACGAATTGCGGCATGATGGTCGAGCGTCGCGACCAGGTCTTGATAATCTCGTTGCGGCCCGCGTTACGTACTGTCTCGGCTTTCTTGAGCAGGTAGCCGTCGACGAAAGGGCCTTTCCAAACTGAACGCGCCATTCTATCGGCTCCTTACTTCTTCTTCCGCGTTTTCCGGCGGCGTACGATCAGGCCGTCGGTCGTCTTGTTGTGCCGGGTCTTGTGACCCTTGGTGGGCTTACCCCAGGGCGTCACCGGATGACGTCCGCCAGAGGTCCGACCCTCACCACCACCATGCGGGTGATCAATGGGGTTCATCGCGACACCACGCACCGCAGGGCGCTTGCCGGTCCAGCGCTTGCGCCCGGCCTTGCCTAGATTGGTGTTGGCCTGGTCCGGATTGGAGACCGCACCGACACTGGCCATGCAGTCCGAGCGCACCATCCGAACTTCACCGGATGCCAGGCGCAACAGGGCGTACCCCGCATCACGACCAACCAACTGGACATAGGTTCCGGCGGAACGCGCAAGTTGGGCACCCTTGCCGGGCTTCAGCTCGACGTTGTGGATAATCGTTCCGATCGGCACGGAGCGCAGCGGCATGGCATTGCCTGGCTTCACATCTGCCTTGTCGGATGCGATCACCTGGTCGCCTTCGCTCAAGCGCTGAGGTGCAATGATATAGGCCTGCTCGCCATCCTCATAGGTCAACAGCGCAATGAACGCCGTGCGATTCGGATCATACTCCAGTCGCTCGACTTTCGCAGGCACATCGAACTTACGCCGCTTGAAATCGATCACGCGATAGGTGCGCTTGTGCCCACCACCGATACGGCGTGCCGTGATGCGCCCAAGGTTGTTGCGCCCACCGGATTTGCCCAGCCCTTCGGTCAGCTTCTTGACGGGCTCGCCCTTCCAAAGGCCGGACCGGTTGACCTGCACCAGCTGGCGGCGCCCCGGCGTGACGGGATTGTATGTCTTCAACGCCATGGATCAGATCCCCGTGGTCACGTCGATGGAATGACCTTCCTCAAGCGTGACCATCGCTTTCTTGTAATCAGAACGCTGTCCGGGACGTCCCCGGAAACGCTTGGTCTTGCCCTGCTGACGCAGAGTGTTGACCGCCTTAACCTTCACCTTGAACAGGGTCTCAACCGCCGTCCGGATCTCCGGCTTGGTGGCGTCGAGGGACACCTGGAAGGTAACCTGGTTGTGTTCACCGGCCAGGGTGGCCTTTTCCGTGATAACCGGCTTGCGGATGACTTCATGCATCCGTTCGCCGGACAGCTTCCCAGCTGCAGTCGTGCGGGCACGTCCCTTGCTCATTTCAGTCGCGCCTCCAGCGCTTCCACCGCCGTGCGGGTCAGAACCAGCCTGTCGCGGCGCAGGATGTCGTGAACGTTGGCGCCCTGCTGCGGCAGAACGTCGACCATCGGGATGTTGCGCGAAGCGCGCGCGAACATCTCGTCGATTTCCGCACCGTCGATGATGAGAGTGTTGGACCAGCCAAGCCCTGCGAAGCGCTTGGCAAGCTCCCCTGTCTTATGACTGTCCAGCTTGGCGCTGTCCAGCACAGAAAGCTTGCCGTCGGCAGCTTTTGCCGAAAGTGCTGTCTTCAGGGCCAATTGGCGGAACTTACGCGACAGGTCATGGCCATGATCACGCGGAGACGGACCGTGAACGGTTCCCCCACCACGCATGATGTTGGTCTTCATGTCACCGCGCCGGGCACGACCTGTGCCCTTCTGGCGATAGGCCTTCTGAGCGCGACCCGCGACTTCACCACGCGTCAGGGTCTTGTGCGTGCCAGCCCGGCGTTGAGCCAGCTGCCAGTTCACGGCACGTGCCAGGACGTCGCGGCGCACGGGCACCCCGAAGACGGAATCGCTAAGCTCGATCTCGCCGTTCTCTTTATTGTCGAGAGTCGTGACCTTCAACTTCATGGTCACTGCTCCTTCTGCTCTTCATTGCCTTCAGAGGCAGTGTCTGCCTCAACAGGCGCTTCCGTTTCAGCGGCCGGCGCGTCTTCGGTCGGTGCCGCTTCGGCTCCGCCATTCGCCTTGGCATCGGCAGCCTGCTTCAGGCCTGCCGGGAAGGGGATGCCTTCGGGCAGGGTTGCCTTGGTCGCGTCCGAAACCAGGAGCCAACCGCCGTCGGATCCTGGTACGGCACCACGAACCATGACCAAGCCGCGCGCCTCATCGGTCGCCACCACTTCCAGGTTCTGGGTCGTCACGCGACGATTGCCCATCTGCCCGGCCATCTTCTTACCCTTAAAGACCTTTCCCGGATCCTGCATCTGGCCGGTCGACCCGTGGCTGCGGTGCGAAGCGGAAACGCCGTGGCTCGCACGCAGGCCAGAAAATCCGTGGCGCTTCATGGCACCTGCAAAGCCCTTACCAATGCTGGTGCCGACCACATCGACCTTCTGTCCGGCGACAAAATGTCCGGCGGACAGCTCTGTCCCCACATCGAGGACTGCATCCTCGGACACGTGGAACTCGGCCAACTTCTTCTTCGGCGTCACCTTGGCCTTGGCGAAACGCTCGCGCTCCGGCTTGGACACGCGATTCGGCTTCGCCTTGCCGGCGCCCAGCTGAAGGGCCGTATAGCCGTCCTTGTCCTTGGTACGGACGGCCACAACTTGGCAATCTTCCATCTGCAGAACGGTCACCGGAACATGCGTTCCGTCTTCCCGGAAAATCCGGGTCATGCCCAATTTCTGCGCAATAATACCCGTGCGCATCGGATCATCCCTTCAGTTTGATCTCGACGTCGACACCAGCGGCCAGATCGAGCTTCATCAGCGCATCGACTGTCTGCGGGGTCGGGTCAACTATGTCCAGAAGCCGCTTGTGCGTCCGCATTTCGAACTGCTCGCGGCTTTTCTTGTCGATGTGCGGCGAGCGCAACACCGTGAAACGCTCGATTCGGGTCGGCAGCGGAATCGGACCGCGCACCTGCGCCCCCGTCCTCTTGGCCGTGTTCACGATCTCCCCGGTCGACTGGTCCAGGACCCGGTGATCGAACGCCTTCAGGCGAATACGGATATTTTGATGATCCATTGTTCAGCGCTCGTCCAAAGAGGCCGGCCCGATGTCTAGGCAACGGGCCGGCCGGTACACACAAAAAACCTGACTCACTCGACGATGGAGGCGACGACGCCAGCGCCGACGGTCCGTCCACCTTCGCGGATGGCGAAGCGCAGGCCCTCGTCCATGGCAATCGGCGCAATCAACTCCACGTCCATCGAGACGTTGTCGCCCGGCATCACCATCTCCGTGCCCTCAGGAAGCGTGACAACACCCGTCACGTCCGTCGTACGGAAATAGAACTGCGGACGGTAGTTCGTGAAGAACGGCGTATGACGACCGCCCTCGTCCTTGTTCAGAATGTAGGCCTCGGCCTTGAACTTCGTGTGCGGCGTGATCGTCCCCGGCTTCGCCAGAACCTGGCCACGCTCAACGTCGTCACGGCCAACACCGCGCAGAAGCGCACCGATGTTGTCACCGGCCTCGCCCTGGTCCAGAAGCTTGCGGAACATCTCCACGCCGGTCACCGTCGTCTTCCGCGTGTCATGCAGGCCAACGATCTCGACTTCCTCGCCAACCTTCACCACACCGCGCTCAACACGCCCCGTCACAACAGTCCCGCGACCCGAAATCGAGAACACGTCCTCGATCGGCATCAGGAACGGCTGGTCCTTCGGACGCTCCGGCGTCGGAATGTAGTCGTCAATCGCCTGCATCAGCTCGATAATCGAATCATGGCCCAGCTTCTGGTCCGTGTCCTCGATCGCCGCCAGGGCAGACCCCTTGATGATCGGAATGTCGTCGCCCGGAAAGTCATAGCTCGACAGAAGCTCGCGCACCTCAAGCTCAACCAGCTCAAGAAGCTCCTCGTCGTCAACCTGATCACACTTGTTCAGGTAGACAACAAGCGCCGGAACGCCAACCTGGCGCGCCAGCAGAATGTGCTCGCGCGTCTGCGGCATCGGCCCGTCCGCTGCGGACACAACCAGAATGGCCCCGTCCATCTGCGCCGCACCCGTGATCATGTTCTTCACATAGTCCGCGTGTCCCGGGCAGTCCACGTGCGCATAGTGACGGTTCGCCGTCTCGTACTCAACGTGCGCCGTCGAAATCGTGATCCCGCGCGCCTTCTCCTCAGGCGCCTTGTCAATGGCGTCATACGCCATCACCTCGCCAGATCCAGACTCCGCCATCACCTTCGTGATCGCCGCCGTCAACGTCGTCTTACCATGGTCAACGTGACCAACCGTCCCAATGTTGCAGTGCGGCTTCGTCCGCTCGTATTTCGCCTTCGCCAT
>NZ_JMLV01000009.1 GCF_000686045.1 Fodinicurvata fenggangensis DSM 21160 | reverse complement strand
CATAAAGGCAGTCATCCAATGGCAACAGGGTGTGCCGCCGAAAGGCAATGATCACGGCCTCTTCCTCGAGGCTGAGAACGCTTGATGCTGGTTCCTTGGGACCAGTCTGCCTGTCGGTGACCGTCGCCCGCTTGCGCCATTTGAGAACCGTCTTCGGATTGATCCCATAGGTCTGGCTCAACTCCGTGGCCGAAGCTTCCGATCGCTGTATTGCAGCTCTGATGGCGTGCGTGGTCGTGGCGCAGCTGTGTAGAACTTGGCCCATAGTGCCTCCTTCCAGTCCTCGGACAGAATCACACCATCAAAACCTGGGATCAAACATCTAGGCCTCAACGTCAAAGATGCTTCCCCCCAGAGAAGAAGCAAATTTGGGTCATCTATTTACAAGTCAACGAACAAGGGAGCATGGTTCTCGTTGTATGAGAAAGCTTGCCGTAATGATGCAAGCAACTAGGGAGGGAAGAATGCCCAATGATGAAAAATTTCCTGCATCGAGGTATGGACCCGCCGAACGCCACATGGCCGAGAGCCTGGTCGAAATCGAACGCCAGATGTTGGCTGACCCCCAGCAAGAAGACTGCGACTGCAAAGAGGGGATGTTCAATGGCCTGACCCGGCGCGGATTGCTGGCCGGCGGCCTCGCCCTTGGCGGTGGAGCCCTGATGAGCGGTCGCGCAGCGGCCGAGGCACCTCCGGGCGCGGTCGAATACTACGTGCAACCCGACCCCACCAAAGAGCAGGGGCGCCTAATCCTCCAAGACGATGGCTACGGCTCCCGTTCGCAGTTCGAAAGCGAGGTGCGCTGGCGTTATCCGACAGCGAGCATTGAGTCGAGCTGGTCCATGACGCCGCTTGCCTCGGGGCACGGCATCATTACGCCATCGGGCCTTCATTTCGAACGCCACCATGCCGGAATCCCGACGATCGACCCGCGCACCCACGAACTCATCCTGCACGGGATGGTCGATACACCGATGCGATTCACCATGGACGATCTGAAACGTTTGCCGGCCGTCAGCAAGATCCATTTCATTGAATGCTCCGGCAATGGCCTGACCGAATGGGATGAGCCGACGCTCAAGACCGTACAGGGCACCCATGGCCTGACCTCAACTTCGGAATGGACAGGTGTTCGGCTTTCCACGCTATTGGAGATGGCGGGTGTTTCGGATGGTGCGGCCTGGATTCTGGCCGAAGGCGCGGATGCCGCAGTCATGACCCGTTCGGTCCCGATCGACAAGGCAATGGATGACGCCATTCTCGCTTATGCCCAAAACGGTGAAGCGATCCGGCCGGAACAGGGCTATCCACTCCGCCTGCTACTCCCGGGTTACGAGGGCAATACCCATATCAAGTGGCTCCGGCGGCTGGAGGTAAGCGACAAACCCTTCATGACGCGCGAGGAGACGTCCAAATACACTGACCTCATGCCGGACGGCTCGGCGCGTCAATTCAGCCTCGAGATGGAGGCAAAATCTGTCATCACCTTCCCCTCAGGCGCGATGAAGCTGCCGCGTCCGGGTTTCTACGAGGTCACAGGTGTCGCCTGGTCCGGGCGAGGCAAGATAACCAAGGTCGAAGTGTCGGCCGATGGCGGCAAGACCTGGGAGGAGGCATCACTGGAAGGGCCCGTTCTGCCCATATGTCATACGCGCTTCCGTCTTCCGTGGAAATGGACGGGTGAGCAGGCGGTCCTGCAAAGCCGTGCAACTGATGACACCGGGTACGTACAACCCGCCTTGTCGGAACTCGTGGACGTGCGGGGCCTGAACTCCGTGTATCACCTGAATGCCATTCAAAGCTGGCACATTTCAGAGGACGGGGAGGTAACCAATGTTCATGCGTAATTTGACTGTTGTCTGTGCCATTGCACTGGCGACAAGCCCTCTGCTTGCCGAGGACTCAGGTGAAGAGAAAGCAACTGAGCGCACTTCAGCAACACTGCCGGAGAGGCTGGAGGAGACAGGCGAACGCGCGCCCATGGAACCACCAAGATCAAGTGCTGAAGAGGTAGGAGAAATAGACGTCTCGTCCAACGCTTTCGGTGTTGGCCAACCGGCCACGGAAGAGCAGATTTCGGCAATTGATATTGATGTGATGCCGGACGGCCAAGGCTTACCAGAAGGGAGCGGGACCTTTGCGGATGGCAAAACGGCCTATGACCAGGCCTGCGCCGCCTGCCATGGGTCGGACATGGAGGGCGTCAGCGAGCTCGGCGCCCCTGCGCTCCTGGGTGGCCGCGGAACTTTGGCAGATGACAGCCCCGTCAAGACGGTTGAAAGCTACTGGCCTTATGCCAGCACGCTTTACGACTATGTGCACCGCGCCATGCCGCTACAATCCCCTGGTTCCCTGTCACCGGACGAAGTCTACGCGATCAGCGCCTATATCCTGGGGCGGGCTGGCATTATTTCGGATGATCCAGATACCACGCTCGACGCGGACTCCATGGCCGAGATCAAGATGCCAAACGCAGATGGCTTCGTTGAAGACCCGCGTCCGGATGTCGGAGGCAACGAATAACAGATATCACTGACCTGCGATGCCACGCACCTGGAACCGGCAAGGGTCATCTCCGCTGCGTATAGCCGAAGGCTCCGCGGTGATGACCCTTGCACGTCTGCGCACAAGCGCGGTTATCAACCAACGATTCCAGCAGCATCTGGATGAAGCTTTGGGTCACATCACTTGATGCTCATCTTGAGTGGCCCCACAGATGAGAAAATCAGAAATTTTCAGTAGACATGCTCTTTGAGCCAATCGCGATATCGTATGACCCCTTCATACATTGATACTTGCGGCTTGAACTCGAGCTCATTCTTGATCCGCGAGGGGGCCAGTTGGCCCTGGTACTCATCGCCGGTATCCACCCTCTCATCGAGCACGACTTCACTGTCAGGCAAAGCCCTTTGGAGAGTTTTGCAGACATCCCTGAGCTGCAAAGCGCAATCATTGCTCAAGTTATAAACCAGCGACGGCGCGGACTTCACATCAAGAGCGGCGATAATGCCCCTAACAACATCGTCAACATACACGTAATGGCAAGGAAAGTTAGCCGGCCCAGGAATTACGATTTGCTCGCCCCTCAATCCACTCTTGAGGCTTTCACGGATCATGCATGCAGTCCGGCGTCCAGGGCCATAGACCCAACCTATGCGCAAAGCCAGGCCTTCGAGCCCATGCTGATAGCGATAACCCGCAAGCAGATGTTCACCAGCTGCCTTGCTGCCACCATAAACAGATGTGGGAAAGAGCGGGTATTCTTCTGTTATTGGCCCCTCGGAGGTTGGACCATAAGCAGCGATTGAGGAACAGTATATAAAGCGCCGCACTTCATGAATACGTGCCGCTTCCAAAAGATTTGCAGTTCCAGTAATATTAGTTTCACAGATCCAGAATGGATTTTCATTCGATACCATCGGACCGGATATTGCGCCGCAATGTATCAATGCATCAGCGTTACTGGACTTAAGTATTGCATGTGCTCGCGGTATATCAGTTAGCTCGGCAGCATAACTTTGGACGTTACCATGATTAAATTTTATTTCATCACGATCGAGGGCAATTACCCTAAAACCACGATCAACAAGTGTCCATATTAACGGTCTCCCTATCAAACCTCCGGCACCCGTAACTACTACTGTTTTAGTCATTTTTATTACCACTTATTATTAGCTGCGTACTTAGTAAGGGGGAAGCCAAATAAAGGGCTATCCGGCATGTTCCGTATCATGCTTATGACAAGCTCCTCCCCTCCATCAGACAGACACAGACGCTGCGGTCATACGGTGTTACGCGGCGAAAAACGTTTAGGGGCAGCGTGGATAAAATGAACACCCGCTTGGAGTATTCAACGGGCTTGGAACCTCACCAATGATTTCAATCTCCTCTAGTTGCTGCTCAGAATCTAAAGTTGGGGCTGCAAACAAGAGCAACTGAGTATATGGGCGTGCCGTTTGTTCAAAGTGCCTGCCCCCAAAAGAGTTGAGTGATTTCAGTCCCTTGTAATTCCTACGTTGTGCTAAGCAACCGATGGTGCCGCAATATGTAGACTAAACCGCTCGGCTGAAATATGAACGCAGTGTCCTGCGGTATGCAAGTGATGACATCAAATGCCGAATGGACACTGATCGCGCCGCAACTGTCCAAACCGTGCTTTCTTGGGCAGCTGCACGTTACCCCAAGACTTCAGTCAGGTACGACTGGGATCGTTGGTTGATTTGACCTTGCCCTCAAACTTGCGAGCAGGGTCAAAAATCGAGAATTCTCTCATTCCAAACGGTCCGGTTTTCGGGACGCAGGTCACAAGGAAGAGACAAACAATTAGGGGGGATTTGCTCATTCCGAACGCTTCTTCGCTGCAGTGAGAGTCCGCCATGTAATAAGCGCGTGGCAGCTTAAGATTCAGTTTTTCCCTGAGAAACCGGCTTTGTACCTCAAGTCGATATCATAGGGGTCTCTGGTTCAATGCCAGTCGCGCCACCATTGATTTTCCTGCTTTTTTCGCCTTTCCGGTCGGCGCGTTTTGGCGTTCTTCTGCGCTTTAGCGTGAAAATGTCTCATCACAGCCGGCAGCCCTTACGATAGCTGCCTGCACAGTCAGATGAACCCTCGGCTCCGGCCGAGTTTCATTAAAGGCGGCGCCTTCCGGTCGAGATGACGGCCACGAGCAGAAAGGCCAGAGCAGCGGCAGCCGCTCCTGGCACAAGCGCCAATGCGACGGCTGCCACGACATCGACGATGGAGCCCAGCGCCCCCAAGTCGGCATGGGTCCAGGCCGGAGCCAGCAGGGTTGCGATGAAGGTCGTTGTCGCCCCGACTGCGAGGGCGATCAGGACAGGCCGACCAAAAGCCAGGTCCTTGCGACGTATCAGGACGACGCTGGCGATAATACTCACCAGGAGCAGGCACGCCAGAATGACGGCTGGCCAGAACCAGACGCCGAAGCTTTCATAGAGAATGGCGAAGAGGCTAAGGGGGTCGAATTCGCTCATTGTTCCATCCTTCCTTCAGGCGCGCCCGCGCAGCATGGCCAGATAGGCGCCCTTCAGGCCCTTTTCCTCGATCAGCCAGGAGACCCAGCGTTCCTCCAGCGGTTCAATGAAGGGGAAGGACTGGATCAGGTTGCCTTCGTAATCGAACTCGATCAGCATGGCCGTGCCATAGGCCGTCACCATCGGGCAGGAGGTATAGCCGTTGTAAGCCGCCACCGGCTCCTCGCCCCGTGTTTCCGCCACGAAGTTGTCGGCCACCACCGGCACCTGCCATTTCACGCTGGCCGCCGTCTTGCCGCGTGGCACGCCGGCCACGTCCCCTAAGGCAAAGACATTCGGATAGCGGGGATGGCGCAGAGTTTCCCGTTCCGCCTCGATCCAGCCGTCGGCCGCAAGCGGCCCTTCCTGCCAGGGCAAGGGGCTGTTTCGCACCGGGTCGGGTGCCCGCATCGGTGGGACCACATGAATGAAGTCATAGTCCATCGTGACCTCGCCGTCCGCGGTCTCATAGACGGCCTGCCGGCTGCCCGGTTCCAGAGCTTTCAGGACATGTCCATGGTTCACCTTCACGCCACGTTCTGCGAAAAGCGTTTCCACCTTGTCGTTGACGGGCGGGATCGCGAAGACAGTGTCATTGTGGGCGTTATAGACCAACTCCACATTCTCCCTGCGCCCCTGACGCCGCGCCCTGTCCTCGGTGATGAAGGTCATCTTCAACGGTGCGCCGGCACACTTGATCTCCGTAGCCGGGCGTCCGAAGAGGCCTGTGCCGCCGGCCTCGAGGAAGCGATCCATTGCTCTCGATGAAGCCGCCGCGGCCTCTGGCCCGGCGTAGACACTGGCAATGCCCTCCTGGCCGATCAAAGAGGTTTCCATCCCCTCGATCGCGGCATAGTCCAGATTCAGGCCCGTCGTGACGAAGAGGTAATCATAGCCCAGCCGCTGACCGCCACTGGTGGTGATGCTGTTGGACTCGGGATCGAACTCGGCGACAGCCTCTTCCACCCAATCCACATCCCGCGGCATGAAGTCCGCGTTGCTTTCGGTCACGTCATCGGGCTGCCAGAGACCGGCCATGATCAGGGTGAAACCCGGTTGAAAGTAATGTTCACGCTTGGCATCGACGATCGTGATGCGCGCCTTGCTCATCCTGCGGCGCAATCTGGAGGCCAGCGAGAGACCGGCCGCCCCGGCACCAGCAATCACGATGTTGACCGGAGCATCGGAGGTCTGCGCCGTCGTTCCCGACACCCCCAGCGAAAGCGCTGCGAGCGCTGATGTCCCGCCCAGCAGGAATGTCCGTCGATTCATGGCAGCCTCATCCTTTCCAAGGTCCGCATTTCACAGCCACCCAGTGTAACTTACTGTATCCTGGGGATAAGCAGATGAACCTGCGCGAAATGTCGCGATTCAAGGGCACTCTGAAATGGCCACGGACCGAGGCGGGGAACCCGGCTATGCTGTAGCCGGAGTTTCCTGCAACAATACCCTATTGCCGTTTTTCCTCGGCCCGCTTTTCGGCCGCATCTTCCATCAATTCGAACCACATCGCATTGAGGATGGCAAAAGCCGCGGCCAGCGGAAGTCCCAACAACCAGGCGAAATACCACATGATAGGCTCCTTCACGCGCAGTCAGTAGGAATGACTGCTTTCGTTACGAATTTCCTCTTCGTCGACCTTGCCCCACAGGACCTTGTAGACCCAGCTGGTGTAGAGCGCGATGAGGGGCAGGAAGATGGCCGTCGAGATCAGCATGATGAACAGGGTCAAATGACTGGAGGAGGAATCCCACACCGTCAGACTGGCGTTTGGCTGAATCGAGGACGGCAGGATGAAGGGAAACATCGACAGGCCGACCGTCGAGATGACGCCGAAGATCGACAGCTTGCTGAGCAGCAGGGTCAGAACCTCGCGCCCTGCACGCATGGCCAGCAGGGCCCCAAAGGCCCCGAGAAAGCCGAACAGCGGCGCAAGCATCATCCAGGGATGTGCACCATAGTTTGCAAACCAGGCACTCCCGTCACGCACCACCTCTGACATCAATGGATTGGACGGCCCCGTAGTTTCGGGCACGGACACGAAGCGATAGCCATCGACGCCCAGCCAGAGTGCCAAACCGCCCAATGCAAACAGCAGGAGCGTCAGGACGGCCGCGATACTGCCGAACCGCTGGGCACGCGCCGCCACCGGGCCACTCGTCTTGAGGACAAGCCAGGCGGCCCCGTGCATCACCAGCATGGCGACCGACAATAGGCCACAGAGCAGTGCAAAGGGATTGAGCAGCGCAAGGAAACTGCCCTCGTAGAAAATGCGCAGGTCATCATCCAGCCGGAAGGGCACGCCCTGCAACACGTTTCCGACCGCCACGCCGAAGATCAGCGCCGGCACGAACCCACCGATGAACAGGGCCCAGTCCCAACTGCTGCGCCAGCTCGGATCTTCCAGTTTCGAGCGATACTTGAAGCCGACCGGACGCAGGATCAGGGCGGCCAGGATGGCGAACATCGCAAGATAGAAGCCCGAGAAGGAAACCGCGTATAGCTGTGGCCAGGCGGCAAAGATCGCCCCGCCTCCCAGTATCAGCCAGACTTGGTTGCCCTCCCAAACGGGACCGATGGTGTTGATGGCAACACGCCGTTCCACGTCGCTGCGCGCCACAAAGGGAAGCAGCGCACCGACGCCAAGGTCGAAACCGTCGGTGACAGCGAAAGCGATCAGCAGCACCCCCAGCAGCAGCCACCAGATCACGCGCAAGGTCTCGTAATCGATCAATTCATGCAGGATCATGGCTCTTACTCCGCCGGTACGATACGGGAGGAAATCAGTTCGGCTTCAGGCGCGTCGTCCGGATCCGGCCCCTTGCGGATCGCCCGAAGCATCAGTCCCATCTCGATGACAATCAGGACGGTGTAGATCAGCACGAAACCGATGATCGTCATCAGCACGGTCGAAGCCCCCAGGCTGGACACTGCCGCGGCCGTCGGAAGGATGCCCTCGATGATCCAGGGCTGCCGACCGAATTCGGCCACGATCCAGCCCAGCTCGGCCGCAATCCAGGGCAGTGGAATTGCGAAGACGGCTACACGCAGCAGGAAGGGATACCTATCCAGTGCGCGCCGCGCCGAAAGCACGAAGAAGGTGCCTGTCAGCAGGATGAAGAAGAAGCCCAGCCCCACCATGATCCGGAACGACCAGAAAAGCGTCGGGACGTGGGGAACGGTATCCCACGCTGCAGTCTCGATCTGCGAGTCCGTGGCCTCGCGCGGATCGTCGATGTAGCGCTGCAGCAGCAGGGCATAGCCCATGTTGGCGCCATCCTCCTCAAAGGTCTGGCGCACATCCTGGGGCACGTTCTCCATGCTGCCGGCACCACGAATTTCCAGCAACGCCTCATAGCCGCGAATGCCGCTGCGAATGCGTTCCTTGGCATTCTCGACCAGGTTCTCGATGCCCGGAATATCGGTGGTCAGCGAGCGGGTCCCGATCAGGCCCATGACCCAGGGAATCTTGACGGCGAAGTGTGTCTCGCGCGCCTCCTGGTCGGGAAAGCCGATGACGGTGAAGGGGGCCGGGGCCGGCTCGGTTTCCCACATGCCCTCCATGGCCGCGAGCTTCATCTTCTGGTGCTCGGTCGAGAGGTAGCCGCTTTCATCGCCCAGCACCACGACCGAAAGAGAGGCTGCAAGGCCGAACGAAGCAGCCACGGTCATCGAGCGCTTGGCCAGGGCGATATGACGCCCTTTCAGAAGGTACCAGGCCGAAACACCAAGCACGAAGACCGCGGCCGTGACATAGCCCGCGGAGACGGTATGCACAAACTTCGCCTGCGCCACGGGATTGAAGAGCACCTCAAAGAAGTTCGTGACCTCCATGCGCATGGTTTCCGGGTTGAAGGTCGAGCCAATCGGGTTCTGCATCCAGCCGTTGGCAATGAGAATCCACAGCGCCGAGAAGTTCGAACCGAGCGCAACGGCCCAGGTCGTGGCGAGGTGCCCTACCTTCGACAGCTTATCCCACCCGAAGAAGAAAAGACCGACAAAGGTCGCCTCCAGGAAAAAAGCCATCAGGCCTTCAATCGCCAGCGGCGCCCCGAAGATGTCGCCGACATAGTGGCTGTAATAGCTCCAGTTCATGCCGAACTGGAACTCCATCACTATGCCAGTGGCCACCCCGAGCACGAAGTTGATGCCGAACAGCACGCCCCAGAACTTGGTCATCTGTCGCCAGACCTGCCTGCCGGTCATGACATAGACTGTTTCCATGATGGCCAGCAGCATGGACAGGCCCAGCGTCAGCGGAACAAACAGGAAGTGATACAGAGCTGTTATCGCGAATTGCAGGCGAGACAGCGAAACGATATCGAGTTCCATTATTCTACCCCGGCCCTTTCAGGCCTCCTTCAGTTTTGCTCCCGAAAGGGAACAGCCTACATGGACAATCTCAGCAAGCAGCCTCAATCGGGCCGCAAGCCATCCAGTATTCCCGCAAAGGCCGCCGTTCCACGCTCAGCCGTGGCAACAATACGGCCCGCCTCCAGCACAACGAGACGGTCCGCCAGATCGGCCTCGCGCTTGATGTGCGTCGCGATGACAAGGGTTCGACCTTCCGCAGCTGTTCGGATCCGCCCCAAGACATCCCGCGCAGTTTCGCCATCAAGACCCTGGGTCGGTTCATCGAAGAGCCAGACCGACGTTTCGCGAAGCAGGACCCGTGCCAGCGCCAGCCGGCGTGCCTGTCCGCCTGAAAGACCGGCCCCTCCTTCGCCCAGAACCGTATCCAACCCACGCCCGAAAAGCTTATCATCTGCGCCCAACCCGGACTTCATGAGAACCTTTTCCAGACAATTGTCGCTGGCATCCGATTTGGCAAGGTGCAGATTGTCGCGCAAACTGCCGCGAAACAACTCGGTTCGCTGGGGCAGTAAACAGGTATCGCGCGTTTCAAGCTGTCCGTCGCTCGGTTGGAGTTCGCCGGCTATCGCTGCCAGCAGAGTCGATTTACCGGAACCGCTTGCACCCACCAGGGCCACATGCTCGCCCGGCCGAACCGCCAGGGAAACCTCCTCCAGGACAGGTGCACTGCTGCCCGGATGGCACAGCGTCACACCCTCGAGACGTATCGCCGAACCATCGCCGGGAGCGGCAAGCGGAGTATCATTGCTCTGATCTGTTTCCGACAGTCTGGGTGCCAAACGACGCGCAGCAAGCAGGGTCCGACCAAGCTCCACCGCACCGCGACGCAAAGCCGCAAATGGTTCCATGGCGGCAAGGACAACCAGCATGCCCAAGGCGGCCAGCGGGGCGGAAATGGTTCCGGCCTCCACAAGCCAGGCAACGCCCAGCAGCGTTCCTGCAAGCAGCAGGGCTGAGACAGCGCCAAGACCGGCATCAACTGACGTCTCGAGGCGATCCAGGCGGTCATCGGCCAGAGCTGCGTGCTGCTCCGCACGCTGCACTCTTGCGGTTTGCGCCGCAAGCTGTCCCGTCATGAGCAGCTCCGTCTGTCCCGAAAGCAGGTCCACGACACGTCCGCGAAGGCTTTCAAGAGCCTGGGCCCTGCGCTGGGCCGGCCTGAGCGCACGTCCCGCCGTCAGTGCCGGAAGGCCCAGGCCTGCGGTCAGCAACAGGAGTCCAACAGCAATCCCCAACCACGGCGCCATCAACCCCAGTGTGACAGCCGTGGCCAGCGCAGCGATAACGGCGACAGCCGCGGGAACGAGAAGTCGCAGATAAAGGCTGTCGAGCGCATCGACGTCGGATGTCAACCGGAACAGCAGCTTGGCGGGATGTTTCAGCAACAGGCGGGCCGCGCCGGGAGCCGCCCAGCCGCGAAACAGCCGCGTCCGCATGGCCGCGAGAACGCGCAAGGTTGCGTCATGGGTGACTACGCGTTCGCCATAGCGCGCAAAGGTCCGACCCAGCGCAAAGAACCGAATCCCCGCCGAGGGCGCAAAGACATCAAAGGCCAGAGCCGTGGCCATCGACAGGCCGGCGATTGCGGTCGCGGTTATGAACCAGCCCGAAAGCCCAAGCAGGGCAATGCCGAAGAGAACCGTTGCCGCCGCCAGGAGGGCGCCGCCCAAAAGCGCGGCCGGCCGCTCCTTGCGAAAGATGCTCAATACAGTCTTGAGATCCTGCACCCCCGAGCTCATTCGGCGGCCTCCCTTGCGACCAGCAGAGAAGTCAAGTCTACAATACGGTCCATGCGATGTGCCAGCCGTGGGTCATGGGTTGCAACGATCATTGTTCTGCCTTTCGCAAGCGCCATCAGTCCGTCACCGATATCCGCGGCCGTCGCCGCATCCAGATGCGCGGTCGGTTCGTCCGCAAGAACAATCCCAAACTCCGGTGATGCGACAGCGCGTGCCAGCGCCAGCCGCAGAACCTCGCCACCCGACAGGCCGACCCCGGCTTCCCCAAGACTTCCGGCATGGCTGCGTACAACGTCCTCGAGGCTGACGTGCCGAAAGGCTCTGTCGATCTCTGCCTCGCCCACACCGGGACGATCGAGACTGACATTTCGGGCCATGGTCCCTTGAAAGATGTGCGGGCGCTGACCCACCCAGGCCATCCGGCGACGCAAATCATCCGCAGTGCCATCCTCAAGCGGCACGCCGCCAATCAAGATACGGCCATGATCCGGAGCAACAAGACCGGCCATCAGGGCAAGCAGGGTGGATTTCCCGCTCCCGCTGGGCCCAAACAGGGCCAGGTGTTCGCCGGGGGAAACTCGAAGATCCAAGTTTTCGAAGACACGAACACCAGCCGCATGACTGAAATCCAGGCCTTCGATGGCTATACCGGGCGGCATGTCGCTCGTATCGACCTCCCCGCCCCCCCCTTCCTGGCGGGACGCCGGAAAAGTGCGCCCCTGCGTTGCCAGGTCCGCAAGCGCCTCTTCGGCTGCCTGCCCCGCCGCCCTGTCGTGCCAGGTCGCGGAAAGATCCCGCAGCGGTTCAAAGAAGGCCGGTGCAAGCAAAAGGATGAAAAGACCTTCCCCCAGGCTCAACTGTGTTCCCCAGGCACCAAAATTCAGGTGCCCCAACAGATGAAACCCAACGTAGACGGCAACCATCGCAACACCGAGCGCAGCAAAAAGTTCGAGCACGGCCGACGACAGGAA
The DNA here is from genome assembly GCF_000686045.1 of Fodinicurvata fenggangensis DSM 21160. Classification (GTDB taxonomy): domain Bacteria; phylum Pseudomonadota; class Alphaproteobacteria; order Kiloniellales; family DSM-21159; genus Fodinicurvata; species Fodinicurvata fenggangensis. The sequence continues at coordinate 150,374 of NZ_JMLV01000009.1, read as the reverse complement.
GGCGATGCGGAGTACGGCCATGGTCTTTCGGCGCAGGGTCTTCGCGTCGGCCTGAAACCTATCAGCAGTCTGATCGACTGCATCCAAGGCACGAATGGTCGCGAGGCCGCGCAGTCGATCCAGCAGGAAGGCATTCATGCTGCCCATCTCGTCCAACTGTTCCCGACTGGCCGCCCGGGCACGCCAGCCGATCAGGGCCATGAACAGCGGGATCAACGGCGCCGCCACCAACAGGATAACGGCAGAAATCCAGGAGAATGGCAGGACACAGGCAAGAATCGCCAAAGGGATCACCACAACTCGCAGACGGGTTGGATGATAGCGCGCCAGATAGGGTACCAGGGCCTCGGCCTGCTCGCCCAGAACGCTGGCAGCAGAACCGGAATCCGGACGGTTGATATCGACCGGCGAGCGCGCCGCCAGAACCGACGTTGCGCGTACCCGCATCTCGGACAGAGCCCGGCGCGCATTGCGGAAGGCCAAGCGCCGTCCCAGGGCATTGAGAGCCGCCTTCGCGAAACCCAAAGCCAGGAGAACAAGTGCAGGGACAATGACGGGCTCCAGCGTGCCCTCGCGGGCCAAATGATCGATGGCGTAGGCAATCGCGGCTGCCTGGGGCAGCCATAGCAAGGCAGCCACAGCCTGGAGTGCTGCGGGCAGTCGGCTGCCAGACAGAGCGGCCTCAGTCGAGCCTGTGTCAGCATAGGTCTTTGTCATGTCAGCTTTCGCAAGACTTGTTGTCTAGGCTCGCCGCCAAACACCAAAAGCAGCCTTTTTCCATGACAGAAGCAAGTCGTCCGGCGTTGTTCCCGCTGTATCCGCGGCTGATAAGCGGCTTCGATCTGCCATTCCCACCTTCCAAGTCTTGGACCTTGAAGCTTGCCATGCATGGTTAAATAGAAATTCTCTCACCATAAGCAATGTGGAGAACGATCCCGCCACATTGTCTCCAATGCTGGCTCCAAGAAATGCAAAGGTCACCAAATCCGAATGCTATTCGGATTTGGTGATGCTCGACCGTGTCAGTCCGTGCTGTTTGCTGGGGCTGACCTGCTCTGCATCGAAACCCTTGGTCAGCTTGTCAAGCGCCTGCAAAATCCGCTGAAGCAACCCATCCTCACCGTCAGGCATGCCCTCTTCCACTGCGACGTAATTTTCACTCGCGTCATACTCCCAGCGACGCAGAATTTCGATTTTCTCCTGCTGCGTCAGCATATCGTGATCAAGAAGCGCCTCCGGTGTACCAAAAATCGCTTGAGGATCCTGAAGAGCGCGGTCCAGATCGGGCTTTCTGGAGTCCTCTGGAGCAGTCATGAGATTCTTCCTTTCATATCGTCCCACCGCCACTCAAGAGGAGCGCAAACACATAATCATTCTACGTGTTTGAACGCGGGGGGTACGGCAACAAGAATACAGCATTGACGGCCAATTACCTATTGGAAGAATGGTCGCAGACCTGACACTGGCACGTCATCCGGACATCATCATAGGTGGCACAGGCGTGGCGATTGAACGCATGATGAGGGACAGAAACTCCTGTATCCTGTTTGAATTCAGCAAATCGCTTTCCTAGCGACATAGAACAGACTGGAAGTGGACATGCCCTTGCCCGGAAAGAGACCCTGGTACCTGGTGGCCCTCCTCCTGGTTGTGGCGACCGGCAGCTATTACACTTGGGATCACTTGCAAGGCGACGGGCTTCCCGACGGCATCGCCAGTGGCAATGGACGCATCGAGGCAGTCGAGATCGACATCTCCACAAAAACGGCCGGACGGATCAGCGAGATATTCGCCCAGGAGGGCGACTTCGTCGAAGCCGGTCAGGAATTGGCGCGCATGGACACCAGGCAATTGGAAGCCCGGCAGCGCGAAGCGGAAGCCCAGTTGCGCCGGGCGACCATCAGCATCGACACGGCCAACAGCCTTGTCGCCCAACGCCAGGCCGAACAGGAAGCGGCCCAAGCTGTAGTTGCCCAGCGCCAGGCTGAACTGGAAGCTGCTCAGAAACGACTTGAGCGCGCCGAACGTCTGTCACAATCCAATGCCGTCTCTCAGCAAGTCCTGGACGATGCCCGGGCAACTGCGCAGGCCGCAAGAGCAACCGTTAGCGCAGCGGTGGCACAGGTTGCTGCATCACAAGCGGCCATAACGGCATCACGGGCGCAAGTGGTGGATGCCGAAGCTGCCGTTGAAGCGGCCCAGGCCACCATCGACAGCATCAAAACCGAGATCGACGACAGCACCCTGACCTCTCCACGGAACGGACGTGTCCAGTACAGGATTGCGCAGCCCGGGGAAGTTCTTTCAGCAGGCGGTCGCGTCCTCAACCTGGTGGACCTGGAAGATGTGCACATGAGTTTCTTCCTGCCCACAGCGCAGGCCGGGCGCGTGGCCATTGGAGCGGATGTGCGCCTGGTCCTGGATGCTGCGCCCCAGTACATCATTCCTGCAGAGGTTTCCTTCGTTGCCGATACCGCACAGTTCACCCCCAGAACCGTCGAAACGCAGGAAGAGCGGCAAAAGTTGATGTTCCGGGTCAAAGCTCGGATTCCACCCGAACTCCTCCGCAAGCACATAGAACAGGTAAAGACCGGTCTGCCCGGCATGGCCTATGTCCGCCTTGACCCAGAGGCCGAATGGCCGGACAGCCTGCAGGGCACACTGGTAGAATGACCACACAGACAGCAGGCATATCACACTTTGCCTCCGACTCTGTGGCTCGTCTGGAAGCAGTCGCGCTCTCTTATCGCAAGACACGAGCTCTCGATGGAATCACCCTGGATCTGCCATCAGGCTGCATGGTTGGATTGATCGGTCCGGACGGTGTCGGCAAGTCCAGTCTGCTTTCCTTGGTCTCAGGAGCACGCACGATCCAGCAGGGCACCGTCCACGTCCTCGGCGGCGACATCAGCAAGGCAACACACCGTCGGAAGACCTATCCACGTATCGCCTATATGCCGCAAGGTCTTGGCAAGAATCTTTATCCTACGCTTTCGGTATACGAGAACGTTGATTTCTTTGGCCGCCTCTTCGGACATGACAGGCAAGAGCGAGAAAGGCGGATCGCCCAGCTACTCCAGGGAACCGGCCTGGCAGACTTCGCGGCGCGGCCGGCCGGCAAGCTGTCCGGCGGCATGAAGCAGAAGCTGGGGCTCTGCTGCGCCCTGATCCACGACCCTGACCTGCTCATCCTCGACGAGCCGACAACAGGTGTGGACCCCCTGTCCCGAAGGCAATTCTGGCAACTTATCGCCTCCATTCGTGCGAATCGTCCAGGAATGAGCGTTATTGTCGCCACGGCTTATATGGAGGAAGCGGCAGACTTCGACTGGCTGATCGCAATGGACGCCGGAAAGGTGCTGGCCACGGGACGGCCGGAAGATATTCTCGAGCGGACCGGAACTTCCAGTCTGGACGCTGCTTTCATTTCCCTGCTGCCCGAAGACAAGCGGGCAGGTCATAGCGCCGTGAATATCCCTCCCCTGAGCGAGCACGGAGATGAGCAGATTGCCATCGAGGCCGAGCACCTGACGATGCGCTTCGGCGACTTCACGGCTGTCGACGATGTGAGCTTTCGCATTCCGAAAGGGGAGATTTTTGGCTTTCTGGGCTCCAATGGCTGCGGCAAGACCACGACGATGAAGATGCTGACGGGACTGCTGCCTGCCAGTGAAGGCACGGCGCGTCTCTTCGGACATGAGGTTGATGCCGATGATCTGGAGACACGACAGCGTGTCGGCTACATGTCCCAGTCCTTCTCACTCTATGGCGAATTGACGGTCAGGCAGAACCTTGACCTCCATGCCCGCTTGTTCAGCCTGCCGGCCGATATTATCCCCGCACGCATTCAGGAGATGGCAAACCGCTTCGAACTGGCCGAAATTCTGGATACACTGCCGAACGCCCTTCCCCTTGGCATGCGCCAGCGTCTGTCACTCGCAGTGGCGATGATCCACGCCCCGGACATCCTGATCCTGGACGAACCAACCTCAGGTGTTGACCCCGTGGCGCGCGACGATTTCTGGCAGATCCTCTCCGACCTCTCCCGAGAGGACGAAGTCACGATCTTCGTTTCCACCCATTTCATGAACGAGGCCGAGTTCTGCGATCGCATCTCGCTCATGCATGCCGGCAAGGTCCTGATCAGCGACACGCCTGACAGCATCAAGGACAAGTGCTCTGCCGAAACCCTGGAAGAGGCCTTCATTGCCTATCTGGAAGATGCCATAGGCGAACAAGGCGGACCAAAACAAGAGGAAAGCCCAACAATCCAGCTATCAGAGATGGCCGAGACTCCCACAGAAAAATCGCGTCCTCCCCGGCGCAACGGGACCGTCCTCGATTTTCGACGCATGCTTGCCTATACGGGACGCGAGGCACTTGAACTGCGTCGAGATCCTATTCGCGCCACCCTTGCCCTGCTGGGCAGCATGATCCTGATGTTCGTCATGGGTTATGGGATCAATCTGGATGTCGAGAACCTGTCCTTTGCCGTGCTCGACCGCGATGACACAACCATAAGTCGGGACTATGTCCTGCAAATCTCAGGCTCGCGCTATTTTACTGAAAAGGCGGCGATCTCCGACTACGCGAACCTGGACCAACGGATGCGCAATGGGGACATCAGTCTGGCAATCGAGATACCACCCGGCTTTGCCCGCGATGTGGCCCGGGGGCGCAGCGTCGCGATCGGCGCGTGGATCGACGGAGCCATGCCGACCCGCGCAGAGACGATTCGCGGTTATGTCGAAGGCATGCATGCCGACTGGCTAACGCGAAAGGCACGCGAAATTTATGGGGATCAGGTTGGCCTGACTGATTTCGAACTGGAGGTCCGCTATCGCTACAATCCCGACGTTCAGAGCCTTGTCGCCATGGTGCCGGCTGTCATCCCCCTGCTGCTCATGCTGATCCCTGCCATGTTGACTGTCCTCAGCGTGGTGCGCGAGAAGGAACTCGGCTCGATCACCAACTTCTATGTGACCCCTGTCACACGCCTGGAATTCCTGCTCGGCAAGCAGCTTCCCTACGTCATCCTGGCAATGCTGAATGTCGCCCTGCTGACGGCTTTTGCCGTCTTCGTCTTCGGCGTCCCTTTCACGGGAAGCCTGTTGACTTATGCAACAGCCGCTTTTCTCTATGTGATTGTGGCCACGGCGATGGGCCTGGTCATTTCGACCTTCATGCGCAGTCAGATCGCGGCTATTTTCGGGACGGCCCTGATCACGCTGATACCGGCCGTGCAGTTCTCGGGCATGCTCGATCCTGTCTCCTCTCTCGAGGGAGCGGGGGCTCTCATCGGCCAAATCTATCCAACCAGCCATTTCGTGACGATTTCACGCGGAACCTTCTCCAAGGCACTGGGTTTCGGTGATCTCTGGAGTTCTTTCCTGCCCCTGTTGCTCGCCATTCCCATCCTGCTGGCCCTGGGCACGCTTCTTCTCAGAAAGCAGGCGCGCTGAGCCATGAAGACATCCAATATCCTGCATCTCGGCATGAAGGAGCTTCGCGGTCTGGCCCGGGATCCTATCCTGCTGATACTGATCTTCTACGCCTTCACGGCCTCGATCTATACTGCGGCCAACGCCATGCCGGAGACCCTCAACCGGGCGCCGATTGCCATAGTCGATGAAGATCACTCACCTGTGTCTTCGCGCATAATCACAGCCTTCTATCCCCCCTATTTCACGATACCGCAGCTGATCTCCCAAGGGGAAATGGACAGCCGAATGGATGCTGGTATCGACAGCTTCGCGCTCGATATACCTCCAAACTTCCAACGTGACCTGCTGGCTGGCAAGTCACCGGCAATCCAGCTCAACATCGATGCAACCCGCATGACCCAGGCCTTCACCGGTGGCGGCTATATTCAATCCATTGTCACCAGTGAGGTCCGGGAGTATCTGTCCGGCTATCGACACACACCGGACGTGCCGGTCGATCTCGCATTGCGCGCGCGCTTCAACCCGCAGCTCGATAAGGGATGGTTCGGATCCATCAACGAAGTGATCTCCACCATTACCATGCTGTCGATCATCCTGACTGGGGCAGCCCTGATCCGCGAGCGCGAGCATGGTACGCTTGAGCACTTGCTGGTCATGCCGGTTACGCCAACCGAGATCATGCTGAGCAAGATCTGGTCGATGGGGCTCGTTGTCCTCTTTGCCGCCAGTATTTCTCTGATACTGATCGTGCAGGGCCTGCTCTCGGTTCCGATTGAGGGCTCTATCCCCCTTTTCCTTTTCGCCACGGCTCTGCATCTTTTTGCTACCACCTGCATGGGTATCTTCCTTGCCACGGTGGCCGGCTCAATGCCTCAGTTCGGCTTGCTGCTGATGCTCGTTCTCTTGCCTCTCCAGGTACTTTCCGGGGGCATGACACCGCGCGAGAGTATGCCGGAGATGATCCAGGCAATCATGCTGGCGGCACCGAACACTCATTTCGTTATCCTGGCCCAGTCCGTTCTCTTCAGAGGGGCGGGGCTGGATGCCGTTTGGCCCCAGCTTGCTGCTCTCCTGGCGATAGGGGGGGTGCTGTTCATGCTTTCCTTGCGACGCTTCAGGGAATTCCTGAAATAGTTCGCAAGGGTGCTTAGCGCTCTCGTCAGTGTGTGGAGCGGTCTGCTTCAAGCGCCTTTCCAGACTGTTTCGCATAGCCTGAAGTGACTTCCTTGGGTCCCAGGCAGGCTGCAACAGCACTGCGGTCCAGCGTTTCCTGCTCTTCCAGTGCCGCAACCAGGCGCTCCACCTTCGGGCGGTGCGCCTGGAGAATCTCCACGGCCAAGGCTTCCGCTTGGGTCAAAATCTGCTGGACCGCCTTGTCGGCAATTGCGGCCGTGGCCTCCGAAAAGCTGCGAGGCTGTGCCATCTCGCGGCCCAGGAAGGGATGCTCATCGCTTTCACGAACATCGACCGGGCCCAACTCGTCCGACATGCCCCAGCGCCCCACCATGGCCCGCGCAAGCCGGGAGGCCATGCGGATATCCTCGTCCGCACCGGAACTGAGGCTCTCCAGGAACACCTTCTCGGACGCACGTCCGGCAAGCATTACAGCCAAACGCTCCTTCAGGTACTCCTCCGGTAGGGTATGCCGCTCCACTTCCGGCAATTGATGCGTCAAGCCGAGGGAGCGGCCGCGCGGTATGATCGTCACCTTGTGTATGGGATCGGCGTGCGGCAGATAATAGGCAACCGCCGTGTGGCCGGATTCATGAACCGCAAGCCGGTGGCGTTCCTCCGGATGAATGGCAAGTGTCCGCAGTGCCCCCATCATGATGCGATCGCGCATTTCCTCGAAATGGCGCGCCTTCACCTCCTTGCGGTTCTCGCGCGCGGCCGCCATGGCGGCCTCATTGACCAGGTTCTTCAGGTCCGCTCCGGAAAACCCCGGTGTTCCGGCGGCGACCTGCTCCAGGTCCACGTCATCGGCCAGGGGCACCCGGCTGCAATGCACCTCCAGGATCGCGACCCGCGCCTTCTGGTCGGGCAGTTCCAAGGTGATATGGCGGTCGAAGCGGCCGGGGCGCAGCAAGGCCGGGTCCAGGACGTCCGGCCGGTTGGTCGCCGCAAGCACCACCACGGCTTCATGCCCCTCGAAGCCATCCATTTCGGCAAGAATCTGATTGAGCGTCTGTTCCCGTTCATCATTGCCACCGCCCATCCCGGTGCCACGTACGCGACCGACGCTGTCCAGCTCATCTATGAAGATGATGCTGGGCGCATGCTTCTTGGCCTCCTCGAAAAGCTTGCGAACCCGTGAGGCCCCCACACCGACGAACATCTCGATGAATTCGGAAGCGGAGGTATGGAAGAAGGGGACCTGGGCTTCGCCCGCAAGCGCGCGCGCCAGCAAGGTTTTCCCCGTGCCCGGCGGGCCCTCCAGAAGAATACCGTGCGGAACTTCCGCACCCAGGCTCTGGTAACGCTCCGGGTTGCGCAGGAATTGCAGCAGCTCCGACACCTCGGCCTTGGCGTTGTCCTGCCCGGCCACATTGGCAAAGCGCACCTTGGGCGCAGTCGCCGGTTCCACCTTGCGGGTGCGCCCTTTCAGGAATCCGCCGGGACCATCCTTGCCCATGCCACCAGGCAAACCACCTGACATGCGACGGATCACGAAGACGTACCAGAACCCGAGGATCAGCACCCACGGCAGCAGCGCCAACAGCCAGTTCGGGATGGCACTCCCCCTGTCGGCGGAAACCTCAACATCCTGTTCATCCAGAAGGGCCATGAGGTTTGGGTCCTCGACAGCGGGAATGCGTGTCCGGAAAGCGCGGGCCATGTCACCGGACGGCATTTCCTGTGGACTCCGGAAGTCCCCCGAGATCGTTTGCTCTCCGATCACGACCGATTCAACATCGCCGGCTTCAAGGTGAGATCTGAAACTCGAGTAGGACAGGTCCGCCGGAAGCGGTTCGCTTTCGGTTTGAAAATAAAGGCTCAAGCCGGCCAGTATGACGAGACCCAGCACAAGCCAGACCATGAGGCTGGCCGGTGTCTTGTTCTGTTGATCACTCATGGGTCCATCCGTCCTGGTTTCATGTAGTAAAAGCCTGCAGGGCATACAGCCCAGTGCGGAGCCGATCCTGCTTTACCAGCCCCACCCCCTTCTGCCAGGGAACTTTTCCACGGTTCCACAGGGCGGGCCTCAGCCTTGCGTGGACACCACGGTCCCGGCACGTTGCTCAAGGATGGCAAGGGCATCGCTCAAGCGGCCAATGCCTGCAAAGCCATCTCCGGCACGGCTAAAGGCCACGGCTGATTCCACCTTGGGCCCCATGGACCCATCCGGCAAAACCAGCGCCTCCGCTTCGTCAGCCGATAGATGACGGATCGCTTCAGCCGTCTCGCTTCCGAAATCACGGTACACTGCATCCACGTCCGTCAGCATCAGGAGGGCATCGGCCTTCAGCCGCTCGGCCAGCAGCGCGCTGGCTGCATCTTTGTCGATTACGGCCTCGATGCCGATCATGGCGCCGTCGGCCCTTTCAATCACGGGAATGCCGCCGCCGCCCGTGCAGATGATCACCACGCCCTGGTCCAGCAGCAGCTGCAATACCCTCAGGTCCGGAATGTCCTTGGGTTTAGGAGAGGGCACGACGCGCCGCCAGTAAGTCCCGTCCTTCGCGATATCCCAATCCCGCTGGTCGGCAAGCTGCTTTGCTTCTTCCTCCGAATAGACGGGGCCCACGAATTTCGTCGGCTTCTTGAAGGCCGGGTCTGCCGGATCGACCAGAACCTGCGTCAAGAGGGTCGCTACCGGACGGTCATGACCCAGTTCGTTCTCGAGTTCCTGCTCGATCAGATAGCCGATCATGCCTTCCGTTTCGGCACCCAGTACGTCCAGCGGATAGAGCTCGTCCGGCTTGTAGGCCGCGCCCTGCAGGGCAAGGAGCCCGACCTGGGGGCCATTGCCGTGCGTGACGACCAGCGCATGCCCTGCGCGTACGATTTCCGCCAGGGAGCGCGCTGCTTCCTGTACGTTCCGGCGCTGATTCTCCGCTGTAAGCGGCTCCCCGCGCTTCAAAAGGGCATTTCCGCCAAGTGCTGCAACGACCAGCATCGCCCCTTCAGCTCCCAAGTGTGGCCACAAGGACCGCCTTGATCGTGTGCAGCCGGTTCTCCGCCTGTTCGAAAACGATCGAGGCTGGACCTTCGAAGACCTCTTCCGTCACCTCCATGGCCTCGATCCCGAAGCTCTCGGCAATTTCCTCTCCCACGCCGGTCTCCGTGTTATGGAATGCCGGCAGGCAGTGCATGAACTTCACGCGTGGATTGCCGCTTTTCGCCATGACTTCGGCATTGACCTGATAGGGCATGAGAAGCTTGATGCGTTCCGCCCACTTCTCCTTTGCCTCCCCCATCGATACCCAGACATCGGTATAGATGAAATCGACGCCATCGACGGCCTTGTCCAAGTCGTCTGTCACCGTGATCCGAGCATCGGTCTCCTTTGCAATGGCCCTGGCCTCTTCTTCGATTTCCTTGTGCGGCCAGCAGCTTTGCGGACCGCAAAGTCGTATATCCATGCCCATCTTTGCCGCCCCGATCATCAGGCTGTCGCCCATGTTGTTGGCGACATCTCCCAGGAATGCGAATGCGACGCGGCGCAAAGGTTTCTCGGAGTGCTCCTGCATGGTCAGGAAATCGGCCAGGATCTGGGTCGGATGGAATTCATCGGTCAGGCCGTTATAGACCGGAACACCCGCATACTGGGCCAGTTCCTCGACAACCTTCTGCCCGAAGCCTCTGTATTCGATGGCATCATAGACCCGGCCAAGGACCCGGGCCGTGTCCTTCACGGTTTCCTTGCGCCCCAAATGGGTTCCGGATGGTCCCAGATAGGTGACCAGCGCTCCCTGGTCATGGGCGGCGACTTCGAAGCCCACCCGCGTGCGGGTGGAATCCTTCTCGAAAATCAGCGCAATCTCCTTGCCCCGGAGTTGTGGGACCTCGGTGCCCGCATATTTCGCAGCCTTGAGATCCGTCGACAGCTTCAGGAGGAAAGCGATCTCCTGCGGCGTGAAATCCCGCAGGGTCAGGAAGTGGCGATTTCTGAGATTGAAGGCCATGGCTTTGTTCCCTCCAGGGTTTATGCAGGATCTCGCATGGTCGGACAGCTCATGCAGCGCCCTCCACCACGCCCGCGCCCCAATTCGGCACCAGGCACCTCCAGCACCTCGATACCTTCGGCGCGCAGCGCCGCGTTGGTATCGTCATTGCGGTCATAGCCGACGACAACACCAGGGCGCAGGGACAGGACATTGTTGCCGTCATTCCACTGCTCGCGCTCGCGCTCGAAGGGATCATTGCCGCCCGTTGGAATCACCCTCAGCGCCTTGTAGCCCATTGCCTCGGCCACGACCTCGAACATGGGGCGCTTGTCATGCCGGATGGACAGCGGGGCGCTGCCCTCGCCCGGCCGCAGGTCAAAGCAGGTCATCTCGTCCGCCACTTCCTTGAAGCTCGTCACGACATCCTCCCCGCAAAAGGTAAAGACCGTGTCGAGATGCATGGCAGCACGGGATTTCGGTATCTGGCAGGCCAGGACGCGCTCGGCCGCGCCCCGAGCAAAAAGCGCCTCGGCCAGCAGGCCAACACCCTGGGGCGATGTGCGCTCGCCCATGCCGATCAGGACCAGGCCATTGCCCACGGGCATGATGTCCCCGCCCTCCAGCGTGGCCAGGCCGTGGTCCTTTTCGGGATCACCCCAGAGAACATCGACCTTGCCGGCGAATTTCGGGTGGAAGCGATAGATTGCCGCCGTCAGTAGGGTCTCGTGGCGGCGGGCCTGCCAGTACATCGGGTTGAGGGTTACGCCTGAATAGATCCAGGCCGAGTTGTCCCGGGTGAAGAGGAAGTTCGGCAAGGGCGGCAGAATGAATCCGTGATGGCCGAGATAGCTTCCGAACATGCCGGTGGGATGAAAAGGCAGATCGGCGACGGACAGGCCGCCGATCAGGTATTCCGCCAGAGCTGGTCCCGAGAGTTCGGCCGCCCAGGCGCGCAACTCCTCCAGCATCCCGACACCGATGAAGTTCGGGGTGATCCTGTGGTCCAGCACCATCTTGCGGGCATCCGAAATATCGAGGGTCTCGCCCAGCAGTCTGTTGACATCCAGGACCTCGACCCCCTCCCGGCGCATGATGTCGGCGAAGACATCATGGTCCTTCTGCGCCTGCTTGACCCAGAAGACATCATCGAAAAGCAGGTCCGCGCAATTCGAGGGCGTCAGGCGGCGGTGCGCCAGTCCCGGTCGGCAGACGACCACCTGCCGCAGTCGACCGGTTTCGGAATGAACGCCAAGAGAAGACTCGGACATGATATCGCTTGCTCCCGGGAGCTATACCACTGTGCCAAGACTGAGCACGGCGGCTATGAAGACCAATAGGATCAGCAAAAGCGGCCAGATGAAGGCAATCCAGCGATCATAGGGCACTCGGCCAATGGCAAGGCCACCGACCACCACCGCAAATGTCGGATTGATCAGGTTCACCAGGCCGTTCGCCGACTGGTAGGCCGTTACGACCAGATCCCGTCCCACGCCCGCAAAATCGGCCAGTGGTGCCAGGATGGGCATCGACAGGACAGCCAGACCGGACGACGAGGGAACGAAGAAACTCATTCCCAGTTCGATCGCGAACATGGTGTTGATGAAGACCACGCTGGAGAGATCGGACAGAGCCTCGGCCGAGGCATGGAGGATGGTGTCGGCAATACGGCCCTGTTCCATGATCACGACGATGCCGCGCGCCAGCCCGATAATCAGGGCCACTCCAAGAAGCTCGCGCGCCCCGTCTATGAACGATCCTGTGAGCTTCTTCTCGCCCAGCCTGGCGATCAATCCCACAAGAATAGCGGAACCAAGGAACAGCGCCCCCATCCGCGCCATCCACCAGCCCTGCGAGGAAACGCCCCAGATCATCACGGCGAAAGTCGCGGCAAAGATCACCAGGATCACCTTCTGCGTGCCGCTAAGTCTGTCTATCGTGTTGGTGTCGGCTTGGCCCCCCAGAAAGATCTTCTCGTGCGCCGACCACTGCCGGGAAACCACCGACCGGCTGCGGTCCGCCTTGACCCTGGTGGCATAGCGCATGACATAGGCGATGCAGATTGCCAGGCCACCCAGCAGAATGATGAAGCGCAGGACGATCCCATCGGTAAAGGGAATTCCGGCGGCATTGGATGCGATAATCGTAGCGAAGGGATTGATCGTGGAACCGAGCACGCCGATCCCCGCTCCGACCAGGATGATGGCCACCCCTGTCACCGCATCGAATCCGGCGCGCAGCACGACCGGAAGCAGGATAATGTAGAAGGCCAGCGTCTCCTCGGCCATGCCATAGGTCGTCCCGCCGGCCGCGAAGAGGCACATCAGGATCGGAATCATCCAGACCTCCCGCCCCTTCATGGCCAGCATGGCCGATCGGATTCCGGTATCAATGGACCCCGTGGCATTCACGACCCCCAGGAACCCACCCAGCATCAGCACGAACAGAGCAACGTCGATGGCGTTGGCGGCATAGCTGTCTGGATCATAGAAGCCGCCAATGGGCGCCAGCAGAACATCGAAGGGCCCCTGCGGGTTCGACTCCACTTCGCTATAGGTATCGGCCACGGCAACTTCCCGGCCGACCTCCTCGTTCATCTCCCGCTCATATTCACCGGCGGGAATGATCCAGGTCAGCGCCGCCACCAGCACAATCAGAAGAAACAGGATCGTATAGGCGGTCGGAAAGCGCGACGCCAATTCCTGGGACGAATCGTCAGGAGGAGTCTGTCCTGGCGAAGCGGGCTTCTGGTCGCTCATTGTGGATCTCCTTGAACGCAATCAGCTGACCCGGTCTAACGGAAGCGCCGAAAAGCCAAAGCCGCCTGTGAAAAGAATCGCAGCGCAGGTACACAGCATCAAAATACAAAATTGAACAGTAGAGAATGCGGCGTATGGTAGCAACCAGAAATTGACATTCTATAATATGTCTTCGCCTTAATATCTCGTTGATTATTCCCGCCCGACTCCGCGCGTCAATGCCGCATCCCGGCGATAACCCACGACGTGGGGTGCAGAAAGGAGTAGGATGTCCACAAAGATATGGATGCTTTAGACAAGGATGGAATCATGGCCGAGCGTGACAAGACGAAAGACGGGGCAAGCGATGGGCTGACGCTTCGGGCGGCAACGTCGGAGGACGGCTCGGATGTGTGGCAGTTGATCCGCGAGAGCGGGCCGCTCGACGAGAATTCGATGTACTGCAACACACTGCAATGCGACCATTTCGGTGAAACCTGTGTGATCGCTGAACTTGACGGCCAGATCGTAGGCTGGGTTTCCGCCTTCATCTTGCCTAGCGATCCCGAAACGCTGTTCATCTGGCAGGTCGCCGTCGATTCCAAGGCCCGCGGCATGGGCGTGGCGCGACGGATGCTGGAGCATCTGCTGGCGCGCGACGTCTGCGCCGACATCAAGCGGCTGCAGACAACGATCACCGCCGACAACGAGGCGAGCTGGGCGCTGTTCAACTCCTTCGCCGACCATATGGACGCCACACTTGAGCGCGAACCTCACTACAAGCGCGACACGCATTTCGAGGGCCGACACGCCACTGAATACATGGTCACGATCAGCGAGATCGAGGCCAACGAAGCCCGCAAAACCGCCACGGAGGATGGCAAGGCCAAGGTCGCCCCTTGATCCGACACATGAGCCCACAGCCTTCAGGAGGCCCAGAATGAACCTTGCCAAGATCGACATTTTCGAGCGCCGCGAATCCATCGTGCGCAGCTATTGCCGCAGCTTTCCGGTTGTCTTCACCAGCGCGCAGAATGCAATCCTGCGCGACAGTGAGGGGCGCGAGTATATCGATTTTCTCGCCGGCTGCTCGGTGCTCAACTACGGTCACAACGACCCAGACATGAAGGCGGCGCTGATCGACCACATCACCGCGGATGGCATTGCCCACGGGCTCGACATGTATACCAGCATGAAGGGCGAGTTCCTGGAGGCCTTCGAGCGTTTGATTCTCAAGCCACGGAAGATGGGCCACAAGGTGATGATGACCGGTCCCACCGGCACCAACGCCGTGGAAGCGGCGTTGAAGCTCGCGCGCAAGGTGACGGGGCGCAGGAACGTCATCGCCTTCACCAACAGTTTTCATGGCATGACGCTGGGGGCGCTGGCTGCGACCGGCAGCGCCGACAAGCGCGCGGGCGGCGGCGTTTCACTGAACGACGTCACGCACATGCCCTTCGAGGGTTCCCTGGGCGAAGGCGTGGATACACTCGCAATCCTGCAGGCGATGCTCGACAATCCCTCCTCGGGCCTGGACGTCCCCGCTGCCTTCATCGTCGAGACGGTACAGGGCGAAGGCGGCTTGAACGCCTGCTCGGCCGAGTGGCTGCAGGGGGTCGAACGGCTGGCGCGCGCCCATGGCGCGCTGCTGATCGTCGACGACATCCAGGCTGGCTGCGGGCGGACCGGGCGCTACTTCTCGTTCGAGGAGATGGGCATCATGCCCGACCTGATTACCCAGGCCAAGTCGTTCTCGGGCTTCGGGCTGCCCTTCGCGGCACTGCTTATCAAGCCCGAGTACGACATCTGGAAGCCGGCCGAGCACAACGGCACCTTCCGCGGCAACACTCATGCCTTCGTCACCGGGCGCGTCGCGCTCGAGAAGTTCTGGGTCGACGACAGCTTCGCATCCGAGACCCGGCGCAAGGGCAACATTCTGAAACAGGGGCTGGAGGCGATCGCAGCGAAACTGCCAGGCGCGCGTACCAAGGGCCGCGGCATGATGCGCGGTATCGACGTGGGTTCTGGCGAACGGGCCGACAGCATCTGCGCGGCCTGCTTCGAACGCGGCCTGGTCATCGAGACCTCGGGCGCCTATGGCGAGGTGGTCAAGGTTCTGGCCCCGCTGACCATTCCGACCGAGCAACTCGAGGCCGGACTCGACATCCTCGACACGGCGGCGGGAACCGTGCGCAGTTGACTGTCTTGTACTCACCCTGCCCCGAAGGGTGGTCCAGCTCAAGCGAGCCCACCCAAGCGAGAAGGAGTCCATAATGGGCACGCACACGATCGAGAAGATCGGTGGCACGACAATGAGCCGTTCGGACGAGTTGGTAGAGTCGCTCTTCATCCGTGGGCGCGAGGGAGAGGCTTTGTATCAGCGTGTTTTCGTCGTTTCGGCCTATGGCGGCATCACCGATCTGCTTTTGGAAAACAAGAAGACCGGCACGCCGGGCGTCTACGGACAATTCGCATCCGAGGACAGCAGTATGGGCTGGAGCGACGCGCTCGACCGGGTCGCCGAGGCGATGGATGAAGTACATGGCCGGCTGCTTGAGCATCCTGGCGACCGCAGTTCAGCCGATAAGTTCGTCCGCGAACGGATTGAAGGTGCGCGCACCTGCCTGTTGGACCTGCAGCGATTGTGCTCCTACGGGCATTTCCGGCTCGACCAGCAGATGATAACGATCCGCGAACTGCTTTCGGGGCTTGGCGAGGCACATTCAGCCTACGTCACGGTGCTGCTGCTGGCCCGGTGCGGCGTCAACTCCCGCCTGATCGACCTGACCGGCTGGCGCGACGAAAGCCAGCCGTCACTGGCCACGCGGCTCGACAACGCCTTCGCCGATGTCGACTTGGCGCGCGAAATGCCCATCGTAACTGGATATGCCCAGTGCAGCGAGGGACTGATGAAGGAATTCGACCGCGGTTATTCCGAAGTCACCTTCGCCCATCTGGCCGCACGCACCGGCGCCCGTGAGGCGGTGATCCACAAGGAATTCCACCTGTCCAGTGCCGATCCCCGCCTGGTGGGCGAGGACCGGGTCATCAAGATCGGCCACACCAACTACGACATGGCCGACCAGCTCTCGAACCTCGGCATGGAGGCAATCCATCCCGCGGCGGCCAAGATCCTTCGGCAGGCCGAAATCCCGCTGCGGGTGGCCAATGCCTTCGACCCCGGCGATTCCGGCACGCTGATCGACTCCGACACCAGCGGCGCGGCGCGGGTCGAGATGGTCACCGGGCTGCCGCTGGTCGCGCTGCAGGTGTTCGAGCAGGACATGGTGGGCGTCAAGGGGTATGACGCTACGATCCTCAAGGCGCTGACGCGCCATGATGTCTGGATCGTCTCCAAGACCTCGAACGCCAACACGATCACCCACTACGTCATAGGCACACTCAAGGCAATGCAGGCGGTGGAGAAGGAAATCCTCTCCGCCTATCCGGCCGCTGTAATACAGGTGCGCAAGGTCGCCCTGGTCAGCGCGGTGGGCAGCAACATGGCCGGACTCCAGGTCGCCCGCCACGGCCTGAATGCATTGGCCAGAGCCGGGGTCGACCCGATCGCGGTGCAGGACACCGGCCGGCATGTAGACGTTCAGTTCATCGTCGGCACCGGCGAAATGACTGAGGCGGTCAAGGCGCTGCACGCCGCACTGATCGAAACCGGCGCTGCCAGAACCCAAAAGAACCGCGTCGCCTGAGCGGTTATTAGAGGTCGAGTGCCTTCCACGGCCGCCCGTTCATGGAGAAGAGCCCAAATTATTGATTCTAACAAAAAATGGCGGAGTCAAGGGACTCTTCCACTTAGTCTCTGATATGCGCAGGAGAATCCCCAACAACTCCCGCCCATTTCTTCGCATTTCGCCATATACGCAGCCCTACGCTGTTCGCAAAGGTGACGGCTAAGAGCGCTGAAGCAAACAGATCACGAAACCCTTCTGTGGGTTTTGCTACAGCCTTAAAGGTTTGCGAAAATAATCCGAGCTGTATTCAAGCGTATTCGTTGGAGCGTGTTCGGTTGCGCAGTATTATGTGCCAAATTATGACCTATGTGCCAATCGCGGGGGCCGATGTCCCATAATCGCCCCCCCCAATTGGACCGCGTCGGCAACAGTGTTCGAGATCATTCCGAACTGACGGACATTCTTGTGCAGAATATCGAGGCGGCCGGTCATCTTCATCCGTATCGACGGTGATTTCGTAATTGATCGAGACCATTATCGGCAGGCAATCCTGCCGATTGCCATGGAGCTTCAGCTCGGCCCCGCATAGCTCGAACTTCAACATCGGAATCACGCGCTCGATGCACTCGATCATGCAGGCCGCTACAGAAGCCAGGAACAATTCGGCGGGCCTGAACAAAGTATTCGAACATCATGCCTGCAGCCACTTCTGGAGCGCGTCCTCCTTCGGCAACCCGCCCGTGTGGACGAGCTTGCCGTCGATCGAGATACCAGGCGTGGAGATCACACCTGCCACGGCTATGGATTTCGGGTCGGTAACCTTCTCGATTTCGACATCGACACCGAGCTTCGCAGCAGCATCCTTGACCATGGCCTCGGTCGTTTCGCAGCGTTTGCAGCCTGGTCCGTAAACCTTGACAGTTTTCATATCAGTCTCCCTCAGAGAATTGCGTTGAACAGAAAGCCGGTGGCAAGGATACCGCTCGCAACGACGGCGACGAAAATCGCGATCAAGCGATAGGTCAATACCTGCTTGAGAATGATCATTTCCGGCAGCGACAATGCGATTACTGACATCATGAAAGCGAGTGTCGTCCCAAGGGCGGCCCCCTTGCCGAGCAGCGCCTCAACGACCGGGATAGCACCTGCTGCGTTGGTGTACATCGGAATGCCGACGACCACGGCAGCCGGGACAGACCACCATGCGTCGCCGCCCATGATCCGCAACATCATCGCTTCGGGGACGTAGCCGTGGATCAGCGCTCCGATCGCAATTCCAATGACCACCCAAATCCAGACCTTGCCGACGATATCGCGTACCTGATCAACGCCAACTTGCAAGCGATCAACGATATCGAATGTCTCATCCGAGACATCGCCGACGGGACCGGCATTAAGCTCTCGCACCCAGTCCTGCAGATATCTCTCAAGCCCCATGCGCCCCATCACCCAGCCCGCGACCGTCGCAATGGTGAAGCCAAAAACAAGGTAGATCAGGGCAACTTGCCAACCCACGAGGCCGAACAGAAGACCAAGCCCCACCGGACCGACCAAAGGCCCCGCGATCAGAAAAGCAAAGGTCACACCCAGCGGGATACCCGCCGAAACAAACCCGATGAAGAGTGGCACGGAAGAGCAGGAGCAAAAGGGTGTCAAAACCCCAAGCAGCGCCGCCAGAGGATACCCTATAATCTCGCGATTGCCGGCGAGGATGGCGCGTGTTTTCTCTGGGCTAAACCAGCTTCTCAAGACCCCTGTCACGAACACGATAAGTGCGAGCAGGAGCAGGACCTTGGGAACATCGTAAACGAAAAAGGCGATAGCCTCCCCCGTGTGGCTGTCCCGGGCGACTGGCAACAGCGATGTCACCCATTCGGAAAAGGGAACGAGTTGGCTGTAGGCGATTCCCCACGCAACGAGCGTCACGAGAAGGCCCGTTCCCCATTTCAGGATTCGGTTACGGTTTTTCTGGCGGTGACCCGCCGCAATGGTTTCGGCACTCATGCTGCCACCTTCTGATTTGCTGCTGCTGCGACGATGACGGCGTCGATAATGCACTCGACGCTTCGCGGCAGATCGGGATTGCGCCGATAGCGCACCCACTGGGCATCGCGCCGGTCAAGCACCAGACCGGCATCCCGAAGTGCCTTCATATGCCGCGACATTCGCGACTGGCTCGTGTTCAGGCGGTCCATCAATTCGCAGACACAGTGCTCACCTCCGTCCCAGATGATTTGCATCGCCGCAAGCCGGGTTGGCTCAGCTAAGGCCACCAAAATCCGAGGGATATCCATCAACTCATCCTCTCTCTTTTGCGCATATGCGCTTTAGCGCATATGCAATATACATCGATCAATCTCGCTGTCAATCGACGTGACCCCAAAGCTTCAGCCGCAAACAGGGCTACGCCACGAGCCTGGTGGATCTCAAGAACCACAAGGTGTTCGATGTGGTGCTGGGCCGCTCCGAGCCCAGCTTGAAGCGCTATCTCAGCCGCCTGCCGGGGCGCGCGCAGGTCAAGCTGGTGGTGATGGATCTCTCGGAGACCTACCGCGCACTCGTGCGCCGCTACTTCCCCAACGCCCGCATCGTGGCCGATCGCTTCCATGTCGTCCGCCTGGTCAACCAGCACTTCCTGAAACTGTGGCAGCAACAGGATCCCGAGGGCCGAAAGAACCGCGGACTGCTCAGCTTGATGCGGCGCCATCAGTGGACGCTGAAGACAGACCAGAAGCAGCGTCTGGCGCAGTATCTCGAAGCCTTTCCGGTACTCAAGGCCCTCTACGCGGCCAAGCAGCGCCTGATGAGGTTCCTGCTGATGAAGACCCTGAATGCCAAACGTGCCAGAAAAGTCCTGCCGCGTTTCCTGGCGCTCCTCGAGCAGTTTGCCAATAGCCCGGCCCAAGCCCTGGCCACTACGCTACGCGCCTGGCTCGAGCCAATTGTCCGGATGTGGCGCTTTTCCAAATCCAACGGCATCACAGAGGGCTTCCATACCAAGATGGAGATGATCTCGCGCCGCGCGTTTGGCTTCAGGAATTTCGAGAATTACCGTATGAGGGTCCTGGCCCTCTGCGGATGGAACGGTGTAATAAACCGGGTCTGATGAATGCCCATCCCCCGTTCATGGAGAAGAGCCCGGAAAATGGCGGAGGGAGGGGGATTCGAACCCCCGATAGGGCTATTAACCCTATAACGGTTTAGCAAACCGTCGCCTTCAGCCGCTCGGCCACCCCTCCGCAGGCCCCAGGTCGGGGCATTGCTCTGTCTGCAGGCTGTGCTTTCTAGTCAGTCGCTCCCCCGCTTGTCAATGACAGGACAGCGGAGAATTTGGCAAACAGGCCGGCGTGTCACTTCAGGGCCTGACGCAAGGCCTGATCCAGATCCACGAACAGGTCGCGGCGATCCTCCAGCCCGATGGACAGGCGGATCAGATTGCGCGGAATCGGGCTGTCGCCGCCCTCGATGGTCGGGCGATGCTCGATCAGGCTTTCGGTACTGCCAAGCGAGGTTGCCGGCACGAAGACGCGGCAGGCGCGCACCACGTCCACGGCCTGTTTCTCGCTGCCCTTGACCAACAGGCTCAGCATGGCGCCGAAACCATCCGGCATCTGCCGGCGCGCCAAGTCGTGCTGTGGGTGATCGGGCCGTCCCGGATAGAGAACCGCCTCGACCCCGGCATGCTTGGACAGCTGGTTGGCCAGCCAGCCGGCGGTGGCCGTGGCCTGGCGCACGCGCACGAACAGGGTGCGCAAACCACGATGCAGCAGCCAGGCCTCGAAGGGGCCCAGCGTGGCACCCGCCTGGCTGCGGTGGCGCTCGATGCGCTGCCAGAAATCATCCGCCTGCCGGGTCAGTAGCGCGCCAGCCAGCACGTCGCTGTGTCCGTTCAGGTACTTGGTGGCGGAATGCATGACGATATCGGCCCCATGCTCGAGGGGCCGCTGCAGAACAGGGGTCGCCATGGTGCTGTCCACGGCCAGCCGGGCGCCGGCCTCGTGCGCAATCCGGGCCAGACCAGCAATGTCCACCACCTGCATGACCGGATTGCCCGGCGTCTCGATCCAGACCAGCTTCGTCCTGCCCGGCCGGATCTTCGCTGCCACAGCGTCGGGATCGGTGGCGTCTATGGTCTCAAGCTCGATCCCCCAGTCGCGGCAGAAATCCAGCGCCCAGCCACGAAAGCCCCAGTAGAGCGGGTCCTGCAGCAACAGATGGTCGCCAGGCCTCAGGGCCATCACCACCGCCGTGGCCGCCGCCATGCCCGAAGCAAAGACCAGGCCGGCCTCCGCCCCCTCAAGGCGCACAAGCAAATCTTCCACATGGCGCCCCGTGGGGCTGGCGTTGCGCAGATAGTCCCCCTGGGGCGGCGGACCGTAGTCATCGCCCCGCCGGAAGGTGGTGGCCGCATGAACCGGCGGCACGACGGCCCCCGTCTCGAGGTCGCCCTCATAGCCGCCCTGGGCGGCCAGGCTCTCGGGCGTCACCCCTGAATTGCGCCGATCCCGCATTGGCCCAACCTCCTCTTTCCCAGGATTACCTGTCAGCGCCTCTTAAACTGGCCCTCACCGAACAGCAGATCCTTGGCCTTGTCGTCGAATTCCGGCAAACGCTCACTGGCCAGCACCTCGACACCCCGCTGAACGGCCGGACGCTGAGCAATCTCGTCATGCCAGCGCACGAAATTCGGGTATTCCTCACGAGTCACGTTCTGTCCATCAGGATTGCGCGTCCAGGGCCAGGCGGCAATATCCGCGATGGTGTAGTCATCCCCGGCCAGGTAGCGGCTCTCTGCCAGGCGCTTGTCCATTACATTGTACAGGCGATTGGCCTCGTTGCTGTAGCGCTTCTTGGCATAGGGCACCTCTTCAGGGGCGTATCTCAGGAAGTGGTGCGCCTGCCCCAGCATGGGACCCAGGCCACCCATCTGCCACATCACCCACTGCATGACCTCATAGCGTGCCTTGCCCTTGGTCGGCAGGAACTTCCCGTGCTTTTCCGCCAGGTAGAATAGAATGGCACCCGATTCAAACAGCGGCAGCGGCTGCCCGTCCGGTCCGTCGGGATCCAGGATGGCGGGAATCTTGTTGTTGGGACTGATCTTCAGGAACGCCGGGTCAAACTGATCGCCGGCACCGATATTCACGGCATGAACATTGTAGTCCAGGCCCAGCTCTTCCAGCAGGATGTGTACCTTGTGACCATTGGGCGTCGCCCAGCTGTAGAGTTCGATCGTCATGGGTCGAAAGTGTCCTTTCCCTGGCTTTCGGATGACGGCCGCCGCAAGAATAGGGGCGGCCTGATGGAAAATCTCTTTCAAAGGTGGCGCCCCCAGGCCGCCACGACAAGACCGTCGGCAGAGAACACAGGCAGACCGCCAAGCCTGGCCGGGTATCAGCCCCTGCGCGGACGCACCACCACCAGTGCCACGCCCAGGGCAGCCACCAGCATTCCTGCCAGGGCCACCGGTCCCAGCGTCTCGTCGAACAGAATCCAGGCGATCGTGCCGGTGACCGGCGGAACCAGGTAGAACAGGCTGGCCGTACGGCCGGCCTCGCCCAGACGGATCAGCAGCATCAGCAGGCTGACCGCACCGATAGAGAGAACCAGGACCAACCACCCCAGGGCAAAGAGGAACTCGCCGCTCCAGGTGATGTGATTGTCCTCGAAGGCCAGCGCGACGACCCCGGTTGCAAAGGTCGCGGCCGTGTACTGGATGGCAGCTCCGGCCCAGAGATCCAGGTCGGTGCAGAAGCGCTTCTGATAGACGACACCGAAGGTGATGGCCAGAAGGGCCAGAACGCTGAGCAGCACCGCCGGGGTGCCGAAACCTTCGAAGGGGGCGGCGCCGACGGCCAGGTCCATGCGTCCCGAGAGCACCATGACAACGCCCAGGAGGCCCAGCACCAGGCCGACAATCTGCCGCGGGCGCACCGTCTCGCCCAGCAGCGGCCCGACGACCGTGGCCGTCAGAATCGGCTGCAGGCAGACGATCAGGGCCGACAGTCCAGCCGGCAGTCCCTGCTCGATGGAAGCGAAGACGGCGCCCAGGTAGAGGGAGTGCACCACGACGCCAACCACGGCGGCATGCGCCACCTGCCGCGGATCGCGCGGCCACTGCGCCTTCATGACAAAGGCCAGCGGCACCACCAACAGGGTAACCAGCGCAAAGCGCAGCGCCAGGAAGGTCTGTGATTCGGCATAGGGCAGGCCCAGCTTGGCCCCGATGAAACCCGTGGCCCAGAGCACCACGAACAGCCCGGGCATCAGCCGCACGAAGAGGGAGGAAGATGACATGAAGCTCTTGTTCTGACGTTATTCAGGTCCCCGCAAGCGAGACCCAAGCCCTAACAGAGCGACAGGCCGTCAGGTAGTCCCCTGCGGGCAGGGCTCCTATGCATGCAGGCATGTCCCAGAAACCGGCAGCCTCCGCAGGCTCGACATGAACTCCATGCCCTGCCAGACCAAGCGGATCAGCCGCCTAGTTTGTCCTTGAGCAGCTGATTGACCATGCCGGGATTGGCCTTGCCCTGACTGGCCTTCATGACCTGGCCGACGAACCAGCCGATGACCTTGGGGTTGTCACCGCTGCGGAACTGCTCGGCCTGGTCGGGATTCTCGGCGATCACCTTGTCGACAATGGCCTCGATCTCGCCGGTGTCGGTGATCTGCTTCAGGCCCTTTTCCTCGACGATCGTGGCGGCGTCCTTGCCGGTGGCCCACATCTCCTCGAAGACCTCCTTGGCAATACGTCCAGAGATCGTGCCGTCGGCGATCAGGTCGATCAGGCCGCCCAGCTGCTCTGCGCTGACCGGAGCGTCCCCAAGGTCCAGGCCCGAGGCATTGAGCGCGCCGAAGAAGTTCACCGTCACCCAGTTGGAGACGAGCTTGGGATCACGCTTTCCGCCATCGCCCAATACCGTCTCGAAGAAGGCCGCATTGGCCTGCTCGGCCACCAGCACGCTGGCGTCATAGGGCGTCAGGCCATAGTCCTTGATGAAGCGTGCCTTCTTCTCGTCGGGCAGTTCCGGCAGGTTGGCGCCCAACTCGTCCACCCAGGCCTGCTCGATCTCCAGGGGCAGCAGGTCGGGATCGGGGAAATAGCGATAGTCGTGCGCCTCTTCCTTGCTGCGCATGGACCGGCTTTCGCCCTTGCGCGCATCGAACAGGCGGGTTTCCAGGATCACGCGGCCGCCGCTCTCCAGCAGCTCCACCTGTCGGCGGGCCTCGTAGTCGATGGCCTGCTGCACGAAGCGTACGGAGTTCACGTTCTTTGTTTCCGTACGCGTACCCAGTTCTTCACCGGGCCGGCGCACCGAGAGGTTGACGTCACAGCGCATGGACCCCTCGTCCATGTTGCCGTCACAGGTTCCCAGGTAGCGCAGGATGGAGCGCAGCTTGCGGATATAGGCGCCTGCCTCCTCGGCCGAACGCATGTCGGGCTTGGAGACAATCTCCATCAGCGCGACGCCCGAGCGGTTAAGGTCGACGAAGGTCTTGTTCGGATCCTGGTCGTGCAGGGACTTGCCGGCGTCCTGTTCCATGTGCAGGCGCTCGATGCCGATGTCGCGTGAAGAGCCATCGGGCAGGTCGATGGTGATCACGCCCTCGCCGACCACCGGAGTCTGGTACTGGCTGATCTGATAGCCCTGGGGCAGATCGGGATAGAAGTAGTTCTTGCGCTCGAAGACCGAAACCAGATTGATGTGCGCCTTCAGTCCCAAGCCCGTACGTACGGCCTGGGCCACGCATTCCCGATTGAGCACCGGCAGCATACCGGGCATGGCGGCATCCACCAGGGACACCTGGCTATTCGGCGCGGAGCCGAATGCTGTGGAGGCGCCGGAGAAGAGCTTGGAGCGTGAGATGATCTGGGCATGGATTTCCAGCCCGATGATGACTTCCCAGTCGCCTGTTTCACCCTGAATCAAACTCATGCTGTATTCCTATTACGACAGGCTGGCCGGCTCGGCCGTGAAGGCGGCGGCTTCTTCCAGAACCCCGGCGCTGCGCAGCACCGTTTCCTCGTCAAAGGGCCTGCCCAGCAGCTGCAGGCCCAGCGGCAGGCCGTCCGACGACAGTCCCGCCGGCAGCGAGACCCCCGGCAGGCCGGCCAGGCTGGCCGGCACGGTGAAGACGTCATTGAGATACATAGCCACCGGATCATCCATCTTGTCGCCCATGGCAAAAGCCGCCGAGGGTGCCGTGGGCGTCAGGATCACATCCACCGCTTCATAGGCCTTCGTGAAGTCCTGGGCGATCAGGCTGCGCACCTGGCGGGCCTTGTTGTAGTAGGCGTCATAGTAACCGGCTGACAGCACGTAGGTGCCGATCAACAGGCGGCGCTTCACCTCGTCGCCGAAGCCGGTGCCGCGCGTGGCCTCGTACATCTGTTCCAGATTGTCGTAGCCTTCACCGCGCTGGCCGTAGCGCACACCGTCATAGCGCGCCAGGTTCGAGGAGGCCTCGGCCGGAGCGATGATGTAATAGGTCGGCAGGGCATACTGCGTGTGTGGCAGCGAGATGTCGTGGACTTCGGCACCCGCGGCCTTCAGCCAGTCGATGCCCTGCTGCCAGAGGCTGTCGATTTCCTCCGACATGCCGTCGACACGGTATTCCTTGGGGATGCCGACCCTGAGGCCGCGCACGTCGCCCGTCAGGGCCGCCTCAAAATCCGGCACAGGCATGTCCACCGAGGTGGAGTCCTTGGGATCGTGCCCGCACATGGACCTGAGCAACAGGGCGCAGTCACGTACCGAGCGCGCCATGGGGCCGGCCTGGTCCAGGGACGAGGCAAAGGCAACGATGCCCCAGCGTGAACAGCGCCCATAGGTGGGCTTCATGCCTGTGATGCCGGTGAAGGCTGCCGGTTGGCGGATCGAACCGCCGGTGTCGGTGCCGGTGGCGCCCAGTGCCAGGCGCCCGGCCACCGCCGTCGCCGAGCCGCCGGAGGAACCGCCGGGCACCAGCTTGTGGTTGTCGCCCTCGCGCTTCCAGGGATTTTCGACGCCGCCGTAATAGCTGGTCATGTTGGACGAACCCATGGCGAACTCGTCCAGGTTGGTCTTGCCCAGCATCAGCGCGCCATCGTCCCAAAGCTTTTGCGTCACTGTGGATTCATAGGGCGGCGCGAAGCCTTCCAGGATACGGCTGCCGGCCGTGGTCTGGACATCGCGCGTGCAGAACAGGTCCTTGATCGCCAAGGGCAGCCCCTCGAGCGTTCGCGCCTCACCCTTGGCACGGCGTTTGTCAGCCTCGTCCGCACCCTCAAGAGCCTTCTCGGGCGTCTCCACGATGAAGCTGTTGAGATCGCGCGCCGCCTCCATGGCCGAGACATGGGCCTCGGTCAGCTCGCGTGCGCTGAAGTCCCCTTTGGCCAGTGCGTCGCGCGCCTCGGCCAGGGTCAGTCGGGTCAGTTCGCTGGTCATTCCACCACCTTCGGCACGACATAGAAGCCCTGCAGGCTCTCGGGCGCGTTGCGCAGGACGTCCTCGGGATAGCCTCCGTCGGTCACCTCGTCCTCGCGCAGCGGCAGCTTCATCTGAGCCACCGAAGTCATGGGCGCGACACCTTCCGTGTCGACCTCCTGCAGCTGTTCGATCCATCCGAGAATCTGGCTCAGCTCACCGGCCATGGCCTCCGTCTTCTCGGGGTCCATGCGCAGCCGTGCCAGCTTGGCGATATGCGCCACGGTATCCTTGTCAACCGACATGCTTCATCCGACTGGTTTGTTGCTCTGAGAAATGCGCGCGGACCCTAGCACCGGCCCCCCAAGGCGGCAAGATGCGTGAGAGGTGCAAAAGCCGGGAGTTTGCACCCAGCATGCGAGAATATTCGACAGCCTTGGACCCTATACCGAAAATTGGTATATTGTTTTCAAGAGGAGACTGGCCATGTCACGCAACACTTCAATCTCGCTTGGAGACCATTTTGACCACTTCATCAGTGAACGGGTCGATTCCGGGCGTTACAGCTCGGCAAGTGACGTCGTGCGGGCAGGACTTCGCCTGCTTGAGGAACAAGAAGTCAAAGCAGAGGCCCTCCGAAAGGCATTGATTCAAGGCGAGCAATCCGGTCCGGCCGAAGAGTTCGATTTCGAGGCCTTCATTACAGACAGGAAATCCGCCTGATCGGATGACAACTTACAAGCTGCTACCGGCCGCCCGAGCCGACCTTGAAGGTATCTGGGATTACACACAGCGACACTGGGGCACAGTTCAGGCTGAACGCTACATACGCGGTATCCAGGCAACCTGTGAGGCACTCGCCAGCGGCACCCAGATCAGTCGCTCGGCCGAAGACATTCGACCCGGCTATCGCAAGGCAGCAGCAGGTTCGCATATGCTGTATTTTCGCACCCAATCGGATTGTCTGGAAATTGTCCGCATCCTGCACCAAGCCATGGATGCGAAGAGGAACCTTTGAATAACCCTACTTCAAGTCATAAGCTTGAAGCGTAGCCATAGCCCACAAAAATCAAGTCCAGGGATTCAGGAGCGAAACACCTGTCGATTCGAAATCAGCCACGTTCCGTGTGACCACGGTCATACCGTGAACAATGGCCGTTGCCGCGATGTAGGCGTCCCGGTCCGGGCAAGGATCAGGCACATGCAGTTTGGCACAGCGCAGTGCGACAGCAGTATCGAGCGGCAAGGTTCGTTCCGCAAACTCAGGCAGAACATGAAATTGCATCCAGGACCGCAGGAGCGCGCCCTGCCCGGCATCCTTCCTTTCAAGTTGCAGAATCCCCAGCTCGAGCTCCTTCAGCGTAATGACCGACAGATAAAGCTCGGAGGCATCCACAGATTCCGCCCAGGCCGCAACCTTGGGATTGGCCTTCCCGGCGCGCACCTTGCGCAATTCGGAAACGACGTTGGTATCCAGCAAAAGCATCATTCAAGATCGGCTGCACGCGGAAGTTCGCGCGACCGAGGAAACTCGATCTCGATATCGGAAATGCCCGGCATCGCAAGCGCATCCGCAATGTTGCGTCGTTTTCCTGTAAGTTTCTGATACTCTTCGTAACTCATCAGGACATGAGCAGGTTTTCCACGATCCGTGATAAACACAGGTCCTTGCTTGGCCGCCTTCTTCGCACGACCAATGTCCTGGTTCAGCTCCCGGCTGGAAAAGGTCTTGATTGACATGCGGCCCTCCAAAAGCGTTTAACGTAGTTACGTTACTACATAGAGAGTCTTCCCACAACGTCAACGGCCGGATTCATCCATGAACTTCGTCGACCTCCACGACCTGCCGACTCACCTGCCTCCGCGCACACGCCTGCTGGGCCTGGACCTGGGGGAGAAGACCATCGGCCTGGCGATCTCGGACTCGGCCTTCAGTCTCGCCTCGCCGCTGGAGACCATTGCACGGAAGAAGTTCACGAAGGATGCCGAGACCCTGAAGGCTATCTGCCATGAACGCGAGGTGGGCGGGCTGGTCTTCGGCCTGCCGGTGCACATGGACGGCAGCGAGGGCACACGGGCACGTTCGACACGTCAATTCGCGCGCAACCTCTCGGAAATTGCCGGGCTGGACCTGCCCACGGCCTTCTGGGACGAGCGCCTGTCCACCGCCGCGGTGGAGCGCTTCCTGGTCGACGAGGCCGACATGAGCCGGGCGAAACGCGGCAAGGTCGTGGACAAGATGGCCGCAGGCTATATCCTGCAGGGCGCGCTGGATGCCCTGCGCGCTTCGCCCACCGGAGGGGACAGCCCCTCCTGACCTTCCCCGTCATGCACTTGCGGATGCCGCCAGGTATTCCATTCTCCCTATGCTCGATATCATCCTGGTCATCATCCCGATCTTTCTGCTGATCTTCCTGGGCCACGTCCTGCGCAAGAAGCAGTTTCCCGGTGACGGTTTCTGGGAACCGGCGGAACGCCTGACCTATTACGTCTTCTTCCCGGCGCTGTTGATCAGCTCGCTGGCCCAGGCCGACTTCACCGAAGTGGAGGCCGCGCCGATGATCGGTGTGCTGGCGCTTTCGATCGGGCTCATGAGCCTGCTGGCCCTGGGCCTGAAGCGCCTGCTGAGCATCGACGGGCCCAGTTTCAGCAGCCTCTACCAGAGTGTGATCCGCTTCAACACCTACATCGGCTTTTCGGTGGCGGCGGCCTATTACGGCGCGCCCGGAATGACCGCCGCCGCCCTGGTCGTTGCCTTCCTGGCCCCGCTGGTGAACATCCTGACCGTCGTGGCCCTGGCCCGCTACGGCAAGGCTGGGCGCCCTGGCCTGCTGCGCATCACGAAACAGGTGCTCTCCAACCCGCTGATTCTGGGCTGTCTAATCGGCCTGGCGCTGAACCTGACGGGTCTGGGCCTGCCACCCGTGATCGGGCCATTCCTGGAGATCATGGGCCAGGCCTCTCTGCCCATCGGCCTGCTGGCCGTGGGCGCCAGCCTGCAGCTGCGTGCCCTGAAATCAGCCGGCAGCCTGCCCCTGGCAGCGGCCGGCCTGAAGCTGTTCCTCTTGCCACTGATCACCTTCGGCATCCTGCAGGCCTGGGGCGTCACCGGCATCACCGCCGCCATCCCCATCCTGTTCAATGCCCTGCCGGCCGCGCCGGTTTCCTATATCATGGCCCGTCACCTGGGCGGGAATGCCGAGCTGATGGCGGGCCTGATCACGCTTCACACCCTGCTGTCGATGGCCACCGTGCCCATCATACTGAGCCTTCTGGCCTGAAAAGACGCCTGTAGGGTCTTGACGATCGGGGTCCGGGCGGGCGTCATGCCGGGCAGTTGATGGATGAACCAAGAACGAACGGGATCATGACTGGACCACTTGCCGGACTGCGCGTTTTCGACCTGACCCGAATCCTTGCCGGACCCACCTGCACCCAGCTGCTGGGCGACCTGGGCGCCGATGTCATCAAGATCGAGCGCCCCGGCGAGGGCGACGACACCCGCCGCTGGGGCCCGCCCTACGTGCGCAACGCGGACGGCAGCGACAGTGATGCCAGCGCCTACTACCTGTCCTCGAACCGCAACAAGCGCTCGCTGACCATCGATATCGCCAAGCCTGAGGGACAGGAACTGGCCAAGCGCCTGATCGCCGACTGCGATATCCTGGTGGAGAACTTCAAGGCGGGCGGCCTGAAGAAGTACGGCCTGGACTACGACAGCGTGAAGCAGGTCCGCCCCGACATCATCTACTGCTCGATCACGGGTTTCGGCCAGAGCGGCCCCTATTCTTCACGCGCCGGCTATGACTATCTGGCCCAGGGCATGGGCGGCATGATGAGCCTGACCGGCGACCCGGAGGGCGAGCCCATGAAGGTGGGCGTGGGCATCTCGGACATCATGTGCGGCATGTACGCCTCGTCTGCCATCTTGGCGGCCCTTCACCACCGCACGAAGAGCGGCGAAGGCCAGCATATCGACCTGGCGCTGCTGGACACGCAGGTCGCCTGGCTGGTGAACGAGGGCCTGAACTACCTGGTTTCCGGCAAGGTGCCGAAACGCCTGGGCAACGAACACGCCAACATCGTTCCCTACAAGGTGATGCCCTGCCAGGACGGCTATTTCATCCTGGCCGTGGGCAACGACCGGCAGTTCCAGCGCTTCTGCGAATTCGCCGGCGCCCCCGAGTTGGCAAGCGATCCGCGCTTTGTCACCAATTCGCTGCGCATCGCCAACCGCGAAGCGCTCTACGAGATCCTGCCGGAGTACACAAAGCAGAAGTCCATTGATGAATGGGTCGAGGGCTTGAGCGAACTGGGTGTGCCCTGCGGACCGGTCAACACCCTGGATCGCGTTTTCGAGGATCCGCAGATCCAGCATCGCGAGATGAAGATCTCCATGCCCTATCCGGGCAGCGAGAAGGGCGAGGTGGACCTGATCGGCAATCCCGTGAAGATGAGCGCCACCCCCGTGGAATACCGCGTTGCACCGCCGCATGTGGGTGAGCATACAGAAACCGTGTTGAAAGAATTCGGGCTGGACGAGGCGGAGATCGAACGCCTGCGCGGTGACGAGGTGATCTAGCCGCGCCACCGCGCCATTTCCCGCCTTATATCTCCCGCACGCCAAGAAGGTCCGCCATGAGAGAACCTGCCACGATCTACCCGGCCCGCAAGATCATTACCATGAGCCGCCACCGCCCCTTTGCCGAGGCCATTGCCGTCTCGGAAGGCCGCCTGCTGGGCGTCGGCTCGGTGGAGGAATTGAAAGCCTGGGGCGAACACCGCATCGACGACAGCCTGCGCGACAAGGTCCTGCTGCCCGGCTTCGTGGAGGGCCACTGTCATGCCCTGGAAGGTGGCATGTGGGCGCATGTCTACACCGGCTTCTACGACCGCATGGATCCGAACGGAAAGGTCTGGCCGGGCCTGAAGTCCATCGACGAGGTGGTTGAGCGCCTGCAGGAAGCCGACCGGGCCATGGAAGACCCCGATACGCCCTTGACGGCCTGGGGCCTGGACCCGGTCTTCTTCGACGGGCGACGCATGACGGCCGAGGACCTGGACCGCGTTTCCACGACACGGCCGATCTTCATCCTGCATGCAAACGTCCATGTCCTGAACGTCAACTCGATCGTGCTGGAGAAAGCGGGCATCACGGCTGACAGCGCCGTCGAGGGCATCATGACCGGTCCCGACGGCAAACCCAATGGCGAGTTGCAGGAATTCGCCGCCATGTTCCTGGCCCAGCAGCCCTTCAATGTGGACTACTTCGCCCGCATCTCGCAGGCCGACGCCCTGCGTGACTTCGGCCGCATGGCCGTGCTGACGGGCACCACCACCGCCACCGACCTCTACAACGAGTTGCCCCAGAACGTGGTGGACAACTTCCGCAGCGTCACGGCCGAAGCGGACTATCCCCTGCGTCTCGTCTCGGCCTATACGGCCACCGCCGATACACCTGAACGCGGCGTGGAGAAGGTCAACGACCTGGTGCGCCTCAACACGGACCGCCTGCGCTTCGGACTCATCAAGGTGATGACCGACGGCACACTGCAGTCCTTCACGGCACGCCTCAACTGGCCGGGCTATTACGGCAGCGACGCCCAGGGAATCTGGAACCTGACGCCGCAGCAGTTCCTGGAATCGGCACGCGCCTTTCACAAGGCCGGGCACCTGATCCACATGCACACCAACGGGGACCAGGCCTCGGACCTGGCGCTCGACACCATCGGGCAGGTCCTGGCCGAACACCCACGGCCCGACCACCGCCATACCATCCAACATGGGCAGATGCTCTCGACCGCCCAGTTCCGCCGTATCGGTGCGCTGGGCATGTGCGCGAACCTCTTCAGCAACCACATCTACTACTGGGGCGACATTCACCATCGCCTGACCCTGGGTCCCGAGCGTGCCGAGCGCATGAATGCCGCGGCCACGGCCGCCAAACTGGGCATCAACTTCGCCATTCACTCCGATGCCCCTGTGACCCCGCTGGGGCCGCTGTTCACCGCCTGGTGTGCCGTCAATCGACTGACCTCGGGCGGGCGCATCCTGGGCGAAGGTGAACGCATCACCGTGCCCGAGGCGCTCTATGCCATCACCATGGGTGCGGCCTATACCCTGAAACTGGATCACGAGATCGGCAGCCTGGAGGCCGGCAAGCGCGCCGACGTGGCCATCCTGGAGGACGACCCCCTGGAGGTGTCGCGCGAGCAGCTGAAGGACTTGCGCATCCACGGGACCATGCAGGGCGGCCGCATCTTCAAGGCGGAAAAGTGACTGGGAAGCCCCGCCCATGACCGCGCGAAGCTCCGCCATCCCGCTCAGCGTGATCGGGGGCTTCCTGGGTTCGGGCAAGACAACCCTGATCAACAGCCTGCTGCAGCAGAACGAAGGGCGCCGCCTGGCCGTCCTGGTCAACGATTTTGGCGACATCAACATCGACGCCGAACTCATTTCCGCGCACGACGGCCAGACCCTGCAGCTCAGCAACGGCTGCATCTGCTGTACAATCGGCGATTCTCTGACCCGCAGCCTGATGGACATGGCGGCGCTGGAAGAGCCGCCCGATCACCTGGTGATCGAGGCAAGCGGCGTTTCCGACCCTGGCCGCATCGCCCAGATTGGCCTGGCTGGCGGCGCCTATCGCCTGCAGGCCGTCTGCGTCCTGGCCGATGCCGCAAACCTGCTTGAGCATGCACAAGACCGTTATGTCGGCGACAGTGTGATCCACCAGTTGCGCCGAGCTGACTTTCTGGCCCTCAACAAGTGCGACCTGGTTACGGAAACCGAACGCCAGACGGTGCGCCAACAGCTCATTTCCTGGGGCATAAAGGCTCCTGTGATGGAAACGACACAGGGACAGGTACCACTGTCACTGCTGCTCTCACCGCAGGAAGCATCCGACAGGGACTTTTCCTTCGATGCGGCAGCAGAGGCTCGGTCCTGGCACAGCTCTCATGCCGAAGGCCTGAGAAGCTGGAGTCTCAGCGCAAGCCAGCCCCTGGACCGCACCGCCTTTGAAAAGGCCTTCACCCAGGTCCAAGGCCGCGTCCTGCGCGCCAAGGGACTGCTCCGCTTCGCAGATCGTCCGCAGAACCTGGAGGTTCTGCAGTTGGTGGGGCGGCGCCTCGATCTGACGGAAAGCATGCCGGAAGCCAGTTCCACGAACTCCAGGCTGGTCTTGATCGCGCCATCGGATTACGAGCCACCGGGGGCCCTGGTCCGGCTGTTTGCCGACTGCCCCCCCTAACGGGCACAGTCGAGCAGCGGGCCAAGTTGATGGATGCGTCGCTGCAGGGTGGAAGCACGGCCTGCAATATAGTTGGTGGGCTGACCGGCGGACCAGCGCCTGGGATTGGGCAGGACAGCGGCAATCAGGGCGGCCTCGCGCTCGCTCAATTGGGCCGCGGTCTTGCCGAAATGGTGCTGGGCGGCAGCTTCGGCTCCATAGACGCCAGGCGCCATTTCGGCAATGTTCAGGTAGATTTCCAGGATGCGCGGCTTGGAGAGCAGGATTTCCAGGTAGACCGTCAGGTAGGCCTCGATCCCCTTGCGCAAGAGACTGCGCATGGGCAGCAGGTAAAGATTCTTCGCCGTCTGCATGGAAATCGTGCTTGCACCACGTGTGCCCTGCCCTGCCTGCCATTCCTGCCAGGCCGCCTGCAGCGATTCGAAATCGAACCCGTTGTGGGCACAGTACAGGTTGTCTTCACCGGCAATGACGGCGAAGCGCAGGGACGGCGAAATTTCCTCAAGCGGCACCCAGTCGTGCGACCAGCCTTCGCCCTCGACCAGCCGCGCCACCATCAGCGGCGTCGCCGGAACGGGCAGCACGCTATAGAGCAGCGTGAAGGTCAAGGGCATCCCGACCAGGATCACAAGCCCCACCACGGCAACACGCTGGGCCCAGCGTGTCCGGAACAGTTTTCGCCAGCCAACCCCCGCCCGGCTGCCGGACTTGGACGGCTTCGCCGCCTTCTTCGATGACTTCCGCGCCACGGCTGCTAGCGTCTTGCACGCTGTGGCGCGGAGTGCCATAAGACCCGCGTCATGTGTTCAGATCGCCCCCTCGACGACAGCAAAACGGGTTACGCGCACAGACATCTCCTCGGGATCGAGGGGCTGCAGCGTTCGGAAATTGCCGCGCTCCTCGATCTGGCAGATGACTATGCCCGTCAGGACCCCCGAGCCCACCGCCCCAACACTTTGCTTTCGGGCTATACGGTAATCAACCTCTTCTTCGAGAATTCGACCCGTACCCGCACTTCCTTCGAACTTGCCGCCAAGCGTCTGGGTGCACAGGTCATCAACATGTCGGTGGCCTGGTCCTCGATCAAGAAGGGCGAGACCCTGATCGACACCGCCATGACCTTGACCGCGATGCGTCCGGATGTCCTGGTCGTACGGCATCCGGACTCGGGGGCGGTCAAGCTATTGAGTGAAAAGGTTGATTGTGCCGTCATCAACGGTGGTGACGGCAGCCATGAACATCCAACCCAGGCGCTGCTGGACGCATTGACGATTCGCCAGCGCAAGGGAACCCTGCAGGGCCTGACAGTCGCCATCTGCGGCGACATCCTGCACAGTCGCGTGGCCAGGTCGAACATCCACCTGCTCAACATCATGGGTGCCCAGGTACGGGTGATTGCCCCACCGACCCTGATGCCCTCAAAAATCGAGCGCCTTGGTGTCACCGCCTTCCATGACATGAAGAAGGGCCTGCAGGATGTGGACATCGTCATGATGCTGCGCCTGCAGACCGAGCGCATGCAGGGCAGCTACGTCCCCTCCGTGCGCGAGTACTTCCGCTTCTATGGCCTGGACCGGGAGAAACTGTCCCATGCCAAGCCGGATGCGCTGATCATGCATCCGGGTCCGATGAACCGGGGCGTGGAGATCGACACCGAGGTGGCCGACGATATCGACCGCTCCGTCATTCGCCAGCAGGTGGAAATGGGCGTGGCCGTACGCATGGCCTGCCTCGACATCCTGACCCGAGGCCAGGAACAGGAGGCCTGAGGGCATGTCCGTGAAAGCTCCTGAACGCACCGCCTACATCAACGCCCGGCTGATCGATCCGGACAGCGACCTCGATTCACCAGGCGGCCTGCTGACCGAGGGCGAGGAGATCCTGGACGTGGGTGCCGGGCTTTTTACCGACGGCGCGCCGGAGGGTATCGCGGTCATCGATTGCGCCGGCGCCGTGCTGGCTCCCGGCGCGGTCGATCTGCGCACCCAGCTGCGCGAGCCGGGCGAAGAGCACAAGGAAACCATCGCCAGCGCCGGGCGTGCGGCTGTGGCCGGGGGTATTACCTCCCTGGTGGCCCTACCCAACACCGACCCCATCGTTGACGACGTGGCCGGCGTGGAATTCGTGGCCCGCCGGGCCCGCGAGGAGAAGCTGGCCAAGGTCTATACCTATGCCTCTATCACACGTGGCCTGGAAGGCCAGGAACTCACCGAGATCGGCCTACTGAGCGAGTATGGCGCCCGTGGCTTTACCGATGGCCTGCAGCCCGTGGCCAACGCCAACGTGATGCGCCGTGCACTCAGCTATTCCAGCGCATTCGACACGGTGATCCTGCAGATGCCGCAGGAACCCAGCCTCAGCACCGGCGTCATGAACTCCGGCGAGGTGGCCATGCGCCTGGGGCTGTCCGGCATCTCTCCCCTGGCCGAGGTCATCATGCTGGAACGCGACCTGCGCCTGGTCGAAATGACCGGGGGGCGCTATCACGCC
Organism: Fodinicurvata fenggangensis DSM 21160; assembly: GCF_000686045.1. Lineage (GTDB taxonomy): Bacteria > Pseudomonadota > Alphaproteobacteria > Kiloniellales > DSM-21159 > Fodinicurvata > Fodinicurvata fenggangensis. The sequence goes on along the minus strand of NZ_JMLV01000009.1, from coordinate 114,249 downwards.
AGCCTGATCTCCACGGCGGCCTCGGTGGAGGTCATGCGCCGCGCGCGCCAGCGTGGTCTGCCCGTTACCTGCGATACGGCTCCTCAGTACTTCACCCTGAACGAAAGCGAGGTGGGGGACTATCGAACCTTTGCCCGCACCATGCCGCCCCTGCGTTCGGAAGAAGACCGCCAGGCCATCGCCGAAGCCGTTGCTGACGGCACCATCGATGCCATCTGCAGCGATCACAGCCCGCACGACCAGGACTCCAAGCGCCTGCCCTTCGCGTTGGCCGAACCCGGCATCGTCGGGCTGGAAACGCTGCTGCCGCTCTCGCTCGCCCTGGTGCACAAGGATGCGCTGTCCCTCAAGGAGCTGATAACCCGCCTGGCGACCGCGCCAGCGGCCATCCTGAAGGGCCAAAGTGGCCTCGGAAAGGGCCGGGCCGCGGATTTCGTGATCTTTGACCCGGACCGACCCAGGATGATCGAGCCGGATCGTTTCCGCAGCAAGTCGAAGAATTCACCGTTCGAGAACTACGCCGTGCAGGGAGAGGTTCTGCAGACCGTCGTGGACGGGCGAACCGTGTATTCTGCCGCCGAGGAAAGCTGACATGCCGGACCCCATCTCCTGGGCCTTTGCGTGGCCCTACCTGCTGACCGCACTTGCCTGCGGCTACCTGTTGGGCTCGCTGCCCTTCGGGCTGCTGGTGACGCGGCTGGCCGGCCTGGGGGATATCCGCAAGATCGGCTCCGGCAACATCGGGGCCACCAACGTGCTGCGCACAGGCCGCAAGGACCTGGCGGCCCTGACTCTGATCTTCGATATCGGCAAGGGCGGCGCGGCCGTCCTGATCGGATCGAACTGGGGGCCGGACATTGCGCTCACAGCCGGCTTCGGCGCTGTTCTCGGGCATCTCTTTCCGGTCTGGCTTATGTTTCAGGGTGGCAAGGGCGTTGCCACAACGCTGGGTACGCTGCTGGCCATAGCCTGGCCCGTGGGCCTCGCCACCTGTGCCGCCTGGCTGCTCGTTGCCGGCCTCTTCCGCTTTTCCTCCCTGGCCTCCCTGCTCTCGCTGGCCCTCTCGCCGCTCTTCGCCTGGTGGCTGGTCGGCGACCTGCAGCTGGTGGAATTTTGCGCCCTGGTGGCCGTTCTTTTGTGGCTGCGCCATCTGTCGAACATCAAGCGCCTGTTGAAAGGCGAGGAATCGCGCATCTCCTTTCGACGCAAGAAAGACTGACGCGCGCAACCCATGATATTGACCAGTCGCCGGAAACACGCGATGGTCAGGAATGTCGACCCAAATCCCTGCCGTGTCTTCCCGTGAGGACCAACGCGACTGGTTGCGCCTGGCCCGCAGTGACAAGATCGGCCCGGCAACCTTTCGCGCATTGCTGGAGCGCTTCGGCACGGCTACCAAGGCCCTGGAGGCGGTGCCCGAACTGGCACGCCGGGGCGGGCGAAAGAGCGGCATCCGGCTGTGCAGCCCCGAAAGCGCGGACCATGAACTGGAGCAACTCGAGCGCCAGGGCGCATACTTCCTGCGTCTCTGCGATCCCGCATATCCGGACGTCCTGAAGGCCACCGACACAGCCCCGCCTGTCCTGACCTGCAAGGGCGACCTGAAGCTACTGCAACGCCCCTCGATCGCCATCGTGGGCGCACGCAATGCCTCGCTCAACGCCCGAAAACTGGCCCGGCGCCTGGCTGCAGAGCTGGGGGATACCGGTCTGGTCGTGACCTCCGGCCTGGCACGCGGCATCGATGCCGCAGCTCACGAGGGCGCTCTGGAGAGCGGCACCATTGCTGTTCTTGCCGGTGGCATCGACAGCGTCTTCCCACCCGAGAACAGACAACTCCAGGAACAGATTGCCGAACAGGGTCTGCTTCTGGCGGAATCCCCGCCCGGCACACAGCCGAAAGCCGGCCATTTCCCGCGCCGCAACCGCATCGTCGCGGGCCTTTCTCAGGGCGTTCTGGTCGTGGAAGCTGCCCTGCGCTCCGGCTCCCTGATCACGGCGCGCCTGGCCCTGGAACAGGGGCGCGAGATCTTTGCCATTCCCGGCTCGCCCCTGGATCCACGGGCAAAGGGGACGAATGACCTGATCCGCCAGGGCGCCATACTCACAGAAAGCGCACAGGACGTACTGGATGGCCTGGGCCAGGGCACAGGACTGGCAGAACCGGCCGGCGACGAGACCTTCCAATCCGCACCCCTGTCAGAAAGCGAAGCGGACCTGGACGAGGCAAGGCAGCGGCTGGAGGAACTGCTCTCCCCGGTCCCGGTCCACCAGGACGAATTGCTGCGCGAAAGCGGCCTGCCATCGGGGACGGTCAGCCTGGTCCTGCTGGAACTTGAACTGGCCGGCCGTCTGGAGCGCCATCCCGGACGCAAGGTCGCCTTCGTGGCATAGGTTGAATTAACTTATATTGCAAAATAGCAAAATAGCTATATACTCTGATGCATTGGGTTGTTGAAACACTTGATTCTAGAGTTGACCAGGAGCTTGAAGCCCTGCCTCCGGATATGCGGGCCCGCTTCGTCCGGATGTGTTATTTGATCACCGAGTTTGGACTGGAAAATGTCAGAGACCCGCATGTCAGACACCTGACAGGCCCCCTCTGGGAAATCCGCATGAAAGGCAAAGCCGGGATCTCACGCGCACTTTATGTCACAGCGCAAGATAAGAAAGTGGTGGTTCTCAGAGCTTTCGTGAAGAAAACGCAGAAGACACCGCCACGCGAGATCAAACTGGCACTGGAGCGCGCAAGGAGCCTTCGTGATGAGCAAAATTGATGACCTCCACGAAAAGTGGCTAGGGGACTCTGACTACAGAGACGCTTGGCAGGCGCTGGATTCAGAGTACGCATTGGCACACGCCATGATCGAAGCACGCAGCCGGGCAGAACTGTCCCAGTCTCAGCTGGCGGAGCGAATGAAGACCACACAGTCCGTGATTGCGCGCCTTGAAAGCGGGCGTGTCCGACCCTCCACCAGAACTCTGCAGCGTTTGGCAGAAGCGACGAGAACGCGTCTTCAGATTCGCTTCATCCCCGATGAAGACGCAGCCTGATCCCTTCATCCCCTTGCTTCTTAGAAACGGGGGACACCCCGGATGACTTCAGATTCCCGAGGCGCGTCATTTTCAGGCCCTTAGCCCGGCGAGGTTGACGAATTCGCAGGCGGATGCCAATTCTCTCCGCGTATTCCACCTCCGCCGCTTCCGCTGGCCGGCCTGCTGCCGTCCTGCGAGAGAAGCGCGGCAAGCCTACAGGAAGCCCTGTTTTCTCCATGCATGTCGTCGTCGTCGAATCGCCCGCCAAGGCCAAGACCATCAACAAGTACCTGGGAAACGACTTCCAGGTTCTGGCTAGCTACGGCCATGTCCGGGACCTGCCCTCAAAGGATGGCTCCGTAGCCCCCGACGATGACTTCTCCATGTCCTGGCAGGTCGACGAGCGCGGCGAGAAGCGGCTGAAGGAAATTGCCCAGGCCGTGAAGAATGCCGACCAGCTCTATCTCGCCACGGACCCGGATCGTGAGGGCGAAGCCATCTCCTGGCACATCGTGGAGGAACTGGACCGCCGCAAGGTGCTGAACGGCATCCCGATCAAGCGCGTGGTTTTCAGCGAGATCACCAAATCCGCCGTCACCGACGCCTTCAAGAACCCGCGCGAGCTGAACCAGGAACTGATCGATGCCTATCTGGCGCGGCGCGCACTGGACTATCTGGTGGGCTTCAACCTCTCGCCGGTCCTCTGGCGCAAGCTGCCGGGAAGCAAGTCTGCCGGCCGCGTCCAATCGGTCGCCCTGCGCCTGATCTGCGAACGGGAATCCGAGATCGAGGCCTTCCGGCCCCAGGAATACTGGAGCATTACGGCGCTGATGGAGGCCGTGGGCCAGGGCCAGTTCAAGGCTCGCCTGAGCCGGCTGGACGGCGAAAAGCTGGAGCGCCTTTCCCTGGGGGACGAGGGCGCGGCCCGGAAGGCCGAGGCTGCCATCCGCGAGGCCGGCAGCTACAGGGTTTCCAAGGTCGACCGCAAGCAGGTCAAGCGCAACCCGCAGCCGCCGTTCACCACCTCGACCCTGCAGCAGGAAGCCTCGCGCAAACTGGGCTTCGGTGCCACGCGGACCATGCGCACGGCCCAGCGCCTCTATGAGGGTATCGAACTGGGCGGCGAGAACGTCGGCCTGATCACCTACATGCGAACCGATGGCGTCGCCATGTCCGGCGAGGCCATTTCGGGGGCCCGGGAGAGCATTGCCGCTCGTCACGGGGACAACTACCTGCCCGCTTCCCCCCGTATCTACAAGACCAAGGCCAAGAATGCCCAGGAAGCGCACGAGCCCATTCGGCCCACCGACTTCCGCCGCCTGCCCGACGACCTGCGCGGACGCCTGGGAGAGGATGAGGCCCGGCTTTACGACCTGATCTATGTCCGGGCGCTCGCCAGCCAGATGGCCTCTGCCGACGTAGAGCAGGTGTCCGTGGATATCGAGGCCGGCCAGCGTGCCGTGCTCCGCGCCACAGGATCCATCGTGAAGTTCGACGGCTTCCTGAGGCTCTACCAGGAAGGGCGCGACGAACCGCAGGACGAGGACGAGCAGGAGTCACGCCTTCCCAAGCTGGAAGAAGGGCAGGACCTGCACCTGCGCGATGTGGAACCCGCCCAGCACTTCACCCAGCCCCCGCCGCGCTACAGCGAGGCAAGCCTGGTCAAGAAGCTGGAGGAACTGGGCATCGGCCGGCCCTCCACCTATGCCTCGATCCTGCAGGTCCTGCAGGACCGTGACTATGTCCGCCTGGAGAAGCGGCGCTTCATACCGGAAGACCGTGGCCGCATGGTGGCCGCCTTTCTCAGCAGCTTCTTCCAGCGCTACGTGGAGTATGATTTCACGGCGCGCCTGGAGGAGGAACTGGACGAGATCTCCGACGGCCGCATCGACTGGAAAGAGGTCCTGCGGCGCTTCTGGCAGGCCTTCCACCAGACCATCGAGGAAACCAAGGGCCTGCGCATTGCAGAGGTGATCGACGCCCTGGATGCAGACCTGGGCCCGCACTTCTTCCCGGGGGACCCGGACAATCCGGACAAGGACCCTCGACAATGCCCCTCCTGCGGCACGGGCCGCCTGGGCCTGCGTATCGGCAAGACCGGCGGCTTCATCGGCTGTTCCAACTATCCCGAATGCCGCTTCACGCGCACACTTGCCGCGGCAGCGAACCGCGATGGTGAAGAAGGTGCCGACCTGGCCAGCCAGCCCCGCGTTCTGGGGGAGGACCCGGAAAGCAGCCAGCAGGTCACGCTGCGCAAGGGACCCTATGGCCTGTATGTCCAGCTTGGAGAAGCCGTCGAAAAGGGTGAGAAACCCAAGCGCACCTCGCTGCCCAAGGGGCTCGATCCCGATGCGGTGGACCTGGAACGTGCGCTGGCACTCCTGTCCCTGCCGCGCAGTCTGGGCACTCACGAGGGCGAGGAAGTCACGGCCGGAATCGGACGCTATGGCCCCTATGTTCGCAAAGGTCGTACCTACAAGTCGATTCCGGCAGACGAGGATGTCCTGACCATTGGCCTGAACCGGGCCGTGGACCTGCTGTCGAAGGCTGCTGCCAAGGCGGCCCCGTTGCGGACTCTGGGTCAGCACCCGGACGATGGCGAGCCGGTGACACTTCACAGTGGACGCTACGGTCCCTATGTGAAGCATGGCAAACTCAACGCTTCCCTGCCGAAGAATGCCGACCCCGATGCCCTGAACCTTGAGGAAGGCCTGGAGCTTTTGCGCAAGCAGGCCGAGAAGAAGGGGACGAAAGGCGGACGATCGGCGAAAGCGAGCAGCGGGAAGAAGACGTCCTCCGGCAAGTCGGCAGCCAAGAAGAAGGCCGACCAGGCATAATACGTGACCAGGAAACAGACACACTTCCCGACCCGCGAAGAAGTCCTGGACTTCATTCGCAGCAGCGAGACACCCATTCCACGGCGTGAGTTGGCGCGCGCCTTCAACATCAAGGGCGAAGACCGCCGTCGCCTGCGCGAGCTGCTGAACGAACTGAAGGAGGAAGGTGCCCTCGGCTCCCCCGAAAGTCGCAAGGTGGCCGCTCCGGGCGCCCTGCCCTCGGTCACGGTGATCGAGGTCTCGGACACGGACGAGGATGGCGAGCTTCTGGCCCGTCCCGTGCGCTGGGACAGCGACACCCCCCCGCCCCGAATCTACATTGCCCCGGGCAAGGCCACCCGACGCGGCCATGCCATCGGCGAACGCCTGCTGGCCCGCTTGGATCGCGGTACGGACGGCGATTATGAAGCACGCGTGATCCGCCGCCTGCACGAAGGCCCGCGCGAAGTGCTCGGTATCTACGAGGTCGGAACCAAGGGGGGCCGCCTGCGCCCCACGGACAAGCGCATCAAGAACGATTTCCGCATCGCGAAGGCCGACAGCAAGGGGGCCGAGTCCGGTGAACTGGTCATGGCCAGCATACGGGCCCATCACCAGCGCTCTGGCCGCGAAAAGGAAGCGGTGGTCACCGAACGGCTCGGCAGCCTGGAAAACCCCAAGGCGCTGAGCCTGATCGCCATCCACGAACACGGCATTCCCACGGAGTTCTCCAGCGATGCGCTGGAGGAAGCCGAACGCGCGGGCGCCGTGGACGTCGGCCAGCGCACCGATCTGCGCGACATCCCGCTTATCACCATTGACGGCAGCGATGCCCGCGATTTCGATGATGCTGTCTTCGCCCAGGCCGAAGGCGATCCAAAAGCGCCGGAGGGTTGGCGCATCATCGTCGCCATCGCCGACGTGGCACACTATGTCCGTCCCGACTCTGCGCTGGACCGGACGGCGCGTGAACGCGGGAACTCGGCATACTTTCCGGACCGCGTCGTGCCCATGCTGCCCGAAGCCCTCTCCAATGGCTGGTGTTCGCTGCGCCCGCATGAAGAGCGCGGCTGCCTGGCCGTGGAAATGCGCATCGACGCCGAGGGACGCTTGCAGAAACACCGCTTCATGCGCGGTATCATGCGCTCGGCCGCCCGTTTGACCTACGAGCAGGTAGAGGCTGCCTACAGCGGCGAACCCGACGAGACCACGGCACCGCTGGTCGAGGAGGTGATCCGGCCGCTCTACGGTGCCTACAACAGCCTGCTGAAGGATCGGGCGCGCCGCGGCACGCTGGATCTGGACATGCCCGAGCGCCAGATCGTCATGGACGACAAGGGGCACGTCGAGGCGATCCTGCCGCGCCAGCGCCTGGAAAGCCACAAACTGATCGAGGAGTTCATGATTGCGGCCAACGTGGCCGCGGCTCAGGAACTCGAGAAACGCAACCAGCCCTGCATGTACCGTGTGCACGATGAACCGGACAAGGCCAAGGTGGAGGACCTTTCCGAAGTCCTTTCGACCATGGGGCTCAAGCTGGCCCCAGGCCAGGTCCTGGAACCCAAGATCTTCACGCGCATCCTGGACAAGGTGTCCGGAACGCCGGAAAGCGCCCTGGTCAGCGAATTGATCCTGCGCTCCCAGTCCCAGGCCATGTACAGCCCGGAAAACATCGGCCACTTCGGCCTGGCCCTGCCGCGCTATGCCCACTTCACTTCGCCCATCAGACGTTATGCCGACCTGCTGGTGCACCGGGCCCTGATCCGCGGTCTGAAACTGGGTGATGACGGTCTGCCAAAGGAAGACGAGGCCCGCTTTTCCGAAATTGCAGAGCATATCAGTGGCACTGAACGACGTGCCGCCGCGGCAGAGCGCGACGCAGCCGACCGTCTGACGGCTTCCTTCCTGAAGGACCGTGTGGGCGAGGTCTTTGAAGGGCGCATCAGCGGCGTGACCCGCTTTGGGCTCTTCGTGAAGCTGCGCGACAGTGGTGCAGACGGGCTGGTCCCGATCTCGTCCCTGCCCAGCGACTATTATTTCCATGACGAAACGCACCACTGCCTGACCGGACGCCAGCATGGACGCGTCTATCGCCAGGGAGATGATGTCCAGGCCTTGCTCAGTGAGGCTGAGCCCCTGACCGGCGGCCTGATCCTGCAGATCCTGGAAGGCGAGGAAAGCCAGGAAAACCTGCCCGCCACGAAGAAACCTGTGCGGCCGAAACCGGGCAAACGCTCTGCCGCGCGCAAAGCCGGCTCCAGGACCAAGGACCGCAAGCGTGGCAAATCCGCCGCGAAAAAAGCGTGAAATCCGCTGCGCCGCACAAAAGACTGGCCCAATCCTTGCTTTCTTGTAAAAGTGAAGCAGTATGAGCAACACTTGCAGGTGTTGCGTGGCATGAATGGATATGACGACAATGCGTTTCGGTTCGACGGGATATGCGCGACTGGCCTTCCTGGCGGTCTTGATGGCCCTCGTCCTGGCATCCTGTGCGTCCGGACCGGTCACGCAAGGCCAGGAAGGCTATGACCAGACGGCGGCACGCTATATGTTTGCCACCGGCTACCAGGATATCAATGCTGTTTATATCCAGGACATCCCCATCGAAACCCTGGCCTTCTCCGGACTCCAGAAGCTTCAAGACATGGATGGGGAGATCTCGGTTGTCCGCGAGGCGGACAAATTCCTTCTGAAGCAGCGCAGCGAGACGGTACAAAGCTATGGACTGCCACAGGACAATCGGGTCGACCTCTGGGGCAAGCTGACCGCCACGATCATTGAAGATACCCGTGAGATTTCCCCGAAAATCGCCGAGGCCAAAAGCGAAGCCCTCTACGAAACGGTGTTCGAGGGCATGATTGAGCCGCTTGACGGCTACTCCCGCTACGCCACGCCTGAAGAAGCGCGCGAAAACCGCGCCAACCGGGATGGGTTCGGTGGTATCGGCGTGCGCATCCAGTTGATCGACAAGGGCGTGGAAGTCGTAAACGTGATGGATGGCAGTCCCGCCGAAAGGGCCGGTATGGACGACTGGGACGTGATCGTCACTATCGATGGCATACCCGCGCCGAAGCTTTCCCAGGAAGAGGTGGTCAAGCGCCTGCGCGGACCGCTTGGAAGCCGGGTCACCCTGGGCATCCATCGGCCGGGTGATGTCGAGGACACCTGGCGCGAGCTTGAGCTGGTCGTCGAGCGCGCACACATCGTGCCCCAGACTGTCGAGTACGAGCCCCTGGACGATGTCGCCTATTTCCGCATCAGCGGCTTCAACCACGATACGACCGAAACACTCAGGACGAAGCTCAAGCAGGCAGAGCGCGAAATGGGCAGCCGCCTGCGCGGTTTTATCCTGGACCTGCGCAGCAACCCGGGTGGCCTTCTGGATCAGGCCGTCTTTGTCTCAGACCTATTCGTGGGTGAAGGCCGTATTGTTTCGACGCATGGCCGCCATCCCGACAGCCACCAGTACTTCGAGGCCAAACGGGATGCCCAGATTCCCGAGGTTCCCGTTCTGGTTCTGATCAATGGCAATTCCGCTTCGGCCGCCGAGATTGTCGCGGCGGCCCTCCAGGATACGGAGCGGGGAATCGTGGTCGGCAGCAACTCCTATGGCAAGGGAACGGTCCAGACGGTCCTGCGCCTGCCCAACGAGGGCGAACTGACCCTGACCTGGGCCACCTTTCATGCGCCCGCCGGTTATTCGCTTGACCGCCGTGGCGTGCTTCCCAATGTCTGTACCAGCACGGATTCAAGCGATGGGGAACAAGCCGTCAGCGAGCTTCCGCTGGAAGGCCTGATATCGAATCCCCACCAGCGCAAGCGCGATATCGACCGGGAGAACGACCTGGCGCTCGCCGAGTTCCGCTCCATCTGCCCCACCAGCGACAGCCTGGACGAAACCGATATCGAGATCGCCCTCAAGCTGCTGGAAGATCCGGGCATACTCTCGCATGCACGCCGCGGTGCCCCGAACACCGCCCAACGGATCGTCGACGAGTCCCGTGGAAATCCAGGCGGGCAGCCTTGAGGAAAATAACCACGATCTTTCCTTGACTTGTGCGTCTTGCCCGCTAATGTCCGCCGCCAAAGTTACAGATTCGACCCCGGAAGGAAATCAAGATGGCGAAGCCCGTCACCCAGTGGATCAAGCTCGTCAGCACCGCGGATACCGGTTACTTCTATGTCAAGAAGAAGAACCCGCGGAACCAGACCGAGAAGATGAGCTTCCGCAAGTATGATCCCGTCGTGCGCAAGCACGTGGAGTTCAAGGAATCCAAGATGAAGTGAGGCTCTGCGGCCGGGCAAGCGCCCAGCTGCCACAGAGTTTTTCATGCGGTCGTGTGGAACCGCCTTTTCCCCGGGGAGAAGGCGGTTCAGCTTTTTTGCCCTCGCAAGTCTCATTCGCCGGAAATTCGCCTTCTTGGTCAGGCCGCTCGGATTGGTGACAGGCCACCTGATGTGGCCATACTCTGCGCCGTAGGGTGCAGGAAACCCGGGCGCATACGGGCCGGACGGCAGCGCTGTGATAGGGAAGGTTAAGGCACCAAGTGCAATGGTGCCCAGTATCAGCCGTACTACTCCGCTGAGTAGTTGGTGCTCGACTGTTCTGGAGTTTTCGATGGTTCGGACCCGCTTGCCGGCCGCAGCGAATCGGCGAACAGCGCGTCGAGATCAAAGGTGGAACGCACACCGAGCCCGTCAAAATTTTCCTCGAGCCAGCCGTTCGCCAAAGCTCGACCACTCTCGTGCAGGTAGCTGAGAAATTCCCATTCGGCGTTGAGCTTGCTGGAGGAATCCAGATCCTTCAGCGCCTCATCGGCATGGATGAGATGGATCCGCATATCGCGGTAACGCTCCGCCTCGAGCCCCTCGGCCTCGATGAGTCTGTGCAGCAGATGGATCGTCCTCAGGTCCTTGATGAGGCTGGAATTGAAGTTGATCTCGTTCACCCGGTTGAGGATCTCGTGTCCAGTGCGCGGCAATTCCTCTCGGATCATGGGATTGATCTGGACAATGACCATGTCGCGGCAGTCGGTCTGGTCGACGAGGGGGTGAAGCGCCGGATTGCCGATATAGCCGCCGTCCCAATAGGCTTCGCCATCGATCTCCACCGCCTGGTACACCGTCGGCAGGCAGGCCGAAGCCATGATCGTCTCGACCGTCAGGTGCGGCTGGCTAAAGATCTGCGCCTGGCCGCTGCGCACGTTGGTAGCTGTGACAAAGATCTTCGGCGTCTCGCAGGAATTGACCTGGTCAAAGTCGACGGTGCTGGAAACGAGCTCGCGCAGCGGGTTGATGTCAAACGGATTAAGTTCATAGGGCGAGAACAGCCGCGTCAGGTTATCGAAGAACAGATAGACAGGCGAACTATTGAGGTTGAAGTCGCCGGTGAGGCGGTTCCACCAGTTGTTCTGCACGGGCGAAAAGCGTGCGGCCTCGCTCACCGCCTCCCAGAAGGTGGCGAGCGCCTCACGCGCTCCTTTCCGCCCCCCCTGGTGAAATCCTTGCGCCAGCACGACGGCATTCATTGCCCCCGCACTGGTCCCGCTGATGCCTGAGATCTCCAGGCGTTCGTCTTCCAGGATCCGGTCGAGCACTCCCCAGGTCAGCGCCCCGTGGGATCCGCCACCCTGAAGCGCCAGATCGATCTTCTTGGTGGGCTGTTGCTGGACCATACCGTGTACTTTACAAAATCTTGATCGTCAGACGAGAAATCTTGCCCTGATGCCATTGCTTCTGGCGTAAGGGCAGCGTCAGCACTCTATCGCCTGCGACATTGTCGCCAAACAGCCAACACCCCGAAACAATCGTATATTGCCCGACCCCTTGCGTCCAAGACGTCGATCACACATCACGTCACCTGCCTAACATCAGAGCGGAGTTGGTTCACGGCAAACCATGACCAGCCAGACAGTATCAATCACGAGCAGCGAGTCGAGGGCAGCCTAACCGGCCACAGTCTCCGACATCACCACACGATTGCGCCCTCCGCGCTTGGCTTCATACAGCGCGTGATCCGCTTCTTCCAGAAGTGTGGATGGCTTGGTATTGGGATCGATCGTGACCGATACGCCAATCGAGACCGTGACAGTCTGCTCACCGACCTCCTCATCGATCTCGACTGCAAAACAGCCAATCTGCTCGCGCAGGCGCTCGGCAATGCTCATGGCCTGCTCTGTCGTCGTGTTCGGCATGATCAGGACAAACTCCTCCCCTCCAAAACGGGAGAGCAGGTCGAAATCACGCACATTGTCCGATACGCGCCGGCACACCTCGCGAAGAATCTTGTCCCCCACACCGTGGCCGTGGGTGTCGTTGACCTCCTTGAAGTGATCTATGTCGAAGATCAGCAAGGCCAATGGCTTTCCGGTCTCTTTGATCTCCGGCAGCTTGCGCTCGAGGTAGCTATTCATGTAGCGCCTGTTGTAGGTACCGGTCAGGGAATCCGTATAGGCCATGGACATGCCCTGATCCAGCATGCTGCGCAGACGGTTGTGATAATGCGTGCGCCGGACCTGGGTGCGTACACGCGCCAGCAGTTCATTGTTGTCGACCGGCTTGAACAGGTAATCCGTGACCCCAAGATCCAGACCCTTGGCCAGGCGCGGCAAATCCATGTCGTCCAGCACCAGCAGGATGGGGATGTGTCGCGTTTCCTCATGACTGCGCAACTGGCTGCAGAAACGCAGGCCATCCTCGCCCGCCACCTCTATGCCGGCGATAATCAGGTCGAAATAAGGCGCCACGAAACTTTGTTGCTGGGCTTCCGGCAGCGTCTGGCTGAGCGTTACGTCATAGCCTGCTGCACGCAGCTTGTCGCTGACCCGCTGCCCGTGCTGCTTCTGTCCATCGACAAGCAGGACACGCGCCCCCTCCAGATCGTCCATCGCCCCCATCTGGATGCGATCGTCAACGCTGACTCCGGCCGCCGCCTGGCGGGCGCGCAACTCATCCATCAGCGTCTTCAGCCGCACCAGAGAGCGCACACGGGCAAAGAGGGCAATGTCGTTGACCGGTTTTGACAGGAAATCATCGGCCCCGGCTTCAAGACCCCGGACACGGTCCGAAACATCCGTCAGCGCCGTGATCATCACGACAGGGATATGACCCAGGGCGGGATTCTCGCGCAGGCGCCTGCAGACCTCGAAGCCGTCCATGCCCGGCATCATGACGTCCAGCAGGATGACGTCCGGCACCTCGCGCTCGGCAACCTCCAGCGCACTTGGGCCGTCATGCGCCGTCAGCACGTCAAAGTACTCGGCCGTCAACTTTGCTTCCAGAAGCCGGACATTGACCGGCGTGTCATCCACAACAAGGATTCGTGCGCTCATCTGACCCGCGGATCCGCTTTCCGGTTTGCTTTCAATCCAGGTACCGCTTGATGGTCTCCAGGAAGTCCGCCACAGAGATCGGCTTGGCAATATAGGCTTCGCAGCCGCCTTCCCGAATCTTCTCCTCGTCGCCCTTCATGGCGAAAGCGGTCACCGCGATCACGGGAATGGCGCTCAAATCGTCATCCTCCTTGATCCACTTGGTCACTTCCAGTCCCGAGACCTCGGGGAGCTGAATGTCCATCAGGATCAGGTCCGGAACGTGCTTGCGCGCCATGCGCAACGCCTCCATGCCGTCCTTGGTCTGAAGGATGTTGTAGCCATGCGCTTCCAGCAGATCGTGAAACAGCTTCATGTTGAGTTCATTGTCCTCAACCACGAGCACTGTCTTGGCGTCGCTGGCCACCGGCATCGTCTCGACGTTGTCCATCCTAACCTCATTCCTCGTCTTTGCCAAAAGCCACCCGTCCTGACGCCCGCATGCTGCTGGATGGCCGAATCCAAACGGCGTGGCTTCCTCGCCCTCTATAAAGACGCCCTAAATTGGTAACATTCGATTAAGAGCCATCACATAGATATACTACATGGCATATGCTTAACGTTAAGCTTACGGATTGAAAACCATATAACCCGTAGCAATGCCGTTTTTGCCCGATTCAGGAGCCCTTCACGGTGCAGGAAGCCGAAGCGGTGCAGGTCCTCTGTCGCGACTGCACAGCCTTGACGACACCGACAACCTCCGTCCGACGCTGCCCCTCCTGTGGCGCACGCCGTCTCGTGCGCCATCGCGAACTGGGCAGCCTGAGCTTTGCACATCTTGACTGCGATGCCTTCTATGCCAGCGTCGAGAAGCGTGACCGACCTGAGCTGCGCGAGAAGCCTGTGATTGTCGGGGGTGGCCAACGCGGAGTCGTCTCGGCCGCTTGCTATGTCGCACGCCTCTACGGCGTGCGCAGTGCCATGCCCATGTTCAAGGCGCTCTCCCTCTGCCCGGATGCCGTGGTCCTGAAACCGGACATGAACAAGTACCGCGAGGTTTCCCGGGGCATCCGAGACCGCATGTCGGCACTCACGCCGCAAATCGAACCGCTATCCCTGGACGAGGCTTTCCTGGATCTTGCCGGGACCAGCCGCCTGCACCACGCTGCACCGGCCCAGAGCCTGGCCCGCCTGGCGAACGAGATCGAACGCGACCTGGGGGTTTCAGTCTCCATCGGACTCTCCAACTGCAAGCTGCTGGCTAAGATTGCATCGGACCTGGACAAGCCACGCGGCTTCGCTGTCATAGGCACAGCCGAGGCGGCAGATTTCCTGGCGGACAAGCCGGTCTCGATCCTCTGGGGGGTAGGCGGGGCCCTTCAGAAGAAGCTGCTCTCGGACGGCATACGCTTTGTTCAGGACCTTCTGCCCTATGAGGAAAGTGAGCTGATGGCGCGTTATGGCGCCATGGGCCGTCGCCTCTATCTCTTTGCCCGTGGCCAGGACCCACGTCCGGTGGAAGCCGATGCCCCGGCCAAGAGCCTGTCATCGGAAACCACTTTCGAACAGGACATCCAGGATCTGGACAGCTTGCGCCGCCATCTCTGGCTACTTTGCGAAAAGGTCGCCCGCCGCCTCAGGGACAAGGAGGTAGCCGGTAAGACCGTCACACTGAAACTTCGGCTGGCCGACTTTCGCCTGCAGACACGCAGCCGACAGCTCTTTGCACCCACGCAGTCGGCCGAAACCCTCTATGAGACAGGCGGCAGGCTGCTGGATGAGAACTGGAAAGCCGGAGGCTATCGTCTGATCGGCATAGGTGCCGCCGATCTGGTCCCCGGCGAACTGGCGGATCCACCAGACTTCCTGGACCCGCAACGTACGCGGCGAATTGCCGTCGAGAAGGCAGTCGATGGCCTGAACCGCAAACTGGGCACGCCGGCAGTGCGGAAGGGCCGCAGCTTCACCTCATGAGTTGGCCGGCACACGCCTCAACAACCGGCGTCGGGAAGCGCCTCAAGCTTGGCCAGGTGCCCTTCCAACGTGAAGTCTCCGTAGTCGAAGCGCAGTTCGTCGGCGATACCGTTACGGTAGAGACGTAACGTCTGCTCATTGATCGGCAGCACAGCATCAGGCTCGGGCTCGAAATAGGCCATCTGCAAACGCCAGGACGGCTGTTCGCGCAAGGGCTCGAACTCACTGAAGGCTTCCTCGGCCGAATAACTTCGCAGCTTGTAGACCGATATGCCTGCATATCCGTCACTCTCGCCAGATCCATCGAAGACCATGCGCCACAGTGGCAAGTCGTCGCGCTGAAGGCGGTCCAGAAGTTCAAAGCTGTGCCAACTGGGCAGAACCGTATTGGCGGGCAACGCGACTTCGCGCCGGATTGGCGTGTTGAACACGGCCTCGCCCTTCTGGCCCGGAGCCGTCAAATGGGCCTCTCCCTGGCTTTCATCCATCTTCTGCCCATTGGCAAAGTGACGGATCGAGAAGCGGTAATGATCACCTTTCTTGGATTCCCAGGACGAGATGGCCCAACCGAAATCCACAATCGGTCCTTCGCTGCGTTCCAGGAAGATGCGTGAACTCTGGTTGACCGTCCACCCGGAACAGCCATCGGCCCATTCGAACTGCAGGCGCCCTGTGGCCGCCGCTATATCGGGACCGCTCTGCGCACGCTCAAGTGTCAGGTCATAAGTGGCGCGATGCGGCTGGAAGTCGGCGACCGAGTTGGGAAAGGGGGTTGCAGCCTCTGCGCTCGACAGCACTGTAACCAGCAGCAAGACGCTGCCGTAAAGAAGCCCCCCTCCTGCAAACATGCATACAGCCGAAACCTTCATGGCTTGTCCATTCGGACTCGTCACTGCCGCTCCCCATTCAATTCACGGGCCCTGCCCTTGCATCACGCCTCAGAAGTCTATCACGGACAGGCTTGTGCAACACGAAAAACAAGCCGAAACCCGGCAGGATTTTCCCGCCTCAGCGCGCAGCTCGGCAGTTCCTGCCATGAACAACCCTGAAAAGCTCCTGGCAGGCTTCTTCGCTTGCCCCAGAAGCCAGCGCTCGCTTGTTGGCCCGCTTCTTGCTTATGACGTTCCAAACGCCCTCGTATCAAGAAAGGGAAAATCGATGGTTTTGCGTTCATTGGCCGTTTATGACGAACAGGAAATAGATACCACCCTGCTGAACCGGATTGGCCAGCGCGGTATCCACGACCCATCCCCCGAAGAATCCGCCCTGACTCAGGAGGACGAAGAAAGCCTGCTTGAACGCCTGCGCATTCGCCTGGCCGACCAGAAGCGACAGATCGCCGCCCAGGCCGAGCGTATCCGGGTCCTGGAAAGCCTGGCCGTCACCGACGAATTGACGGGCCTGCTCAACCGGCGGGGCTTTCGCGAGAACATGGACCGTATTCTGGCGGCCGCCTCACGGCATGCGGACAAGGGCATCCTCGTGCTCTGCGATCTGGACAACTTCAAGCTGATCAATGACACCCACGGTCACATTGCCGGTGACATCATCCTGCGTCACGTGGGCCATGCCCTGGAACAGCACACCCGCCGGAATGACTGCGTCTGCCGTATCGGCGGCGACGAATTTGCGATCCTCATGCCCCGCACGCCACCGGTTTTCGCCCACAGCCTGACCGAGAAGCTGGAGAACCTGATCAATCGCCAGAAACTGGAGTGGAACGGAACCTCCATCTCCATTCGCGCCAGTTTCGGATACGAGACCTTTGACGGCACGACGGACGTAACCAGCCTGTTCGCCAAGGCCGACCAGTTGCTCTATGAACGTAAACGCCGCCCTACGGAAAGCACGCTGAGTCACACCCTCGTCTGATACAGGAGAACTTTTCTCGGCCCTATGCCATGACACGACCAGAATCCGGCTTAACTCTGTTCCTGACAACTGGCATGACCCAGACAAAACTTGTGTGACAAGGAACAGAATACACGATGAGGCGATGTTTGTGGCATGTGCTTCCGGCTGTACTGACCGGCCTACTGCTTCCGGCCGTTGCCTCAGCCATGCATTTCGAGCAGCTGGAACAGAGCTGGCCGGAATGATGGCGTCGATACCAGCTACGAAGAGGTGACTCTGTCCTCCAGCAGTCCCTTCATGCTGTCGGATGTGGGCAGGGGCCCGGAAGCCGACCCTGAAACCGAGATCACGGTTGACCTTTACCTTCCGGACGAAGCTTCGGCCGACACGCCCGTGCCGGCCGTGGTCCTTCTGCACGGCGCAGCCGGAGTCATCGGTTCGCGTGAACGCCTCTACGCGCAGCAGTTTGCCGATATGGGAATCGCGGCCGCCGTCGTGGATGTCTTCGCGCCCCGGCGCGATATGGCCACCGGATTCATCGACAGGCTTCTTAACATCACGGAGTCCATGATGCTGGCCGATGCCTATGCCACCTTGAAGCACCTCGAGGACCGGCCCGAGGTGGATGGACGCAAAGTGGCACTGATGGGTTTTTCCTACGGCGGCATGGCGGCAGTCTTTGCCGCCTATGAGCAGGTGGCGGAAACGCTGGCGCCCGAAGGGCAACGCTTTGCCGCCCATGTGGCCTTCTACGGCCCCTGCATTGCGCGCTTCGACCGCAAGGAAGCCACTGGCGCGCCGGTCCTGATGCTGCTGGGCGCCGAGGACGAGATCACCGACCCACAGCGGTGTCGCGAAATTGCCCGGGACCTGGAAGAAGGGGGCGCTCCGAGCGAAGTCGTGGTGTACGAGGGCGCCTACCATCAGTGGGATGGCTCCCGTCCCGGACCACGGCGCATCGGCCGCAATCTGGCGCCCTGTGAATTCCGCGTGGACGAGGAAGGCAATGCCCGTGAAGGCTTCCTCGGACTGGCCATGGACAGTCCCTTCATGCGCAAGGCCATTCTGGGGCTCTGCAGCGACAGCAAAGGCTACCTGATGGGACGTGACGATTCCGTTCGCGCCCAGTCGAACGCCGAGGTGGGACAACTGCTCCGCCGCGTCTTCAGCCCACATGCCCACTCCCGGGATTGAAGCACCCCCATCGCCCAGCGCTTGAAGTTGCATGCGGCTTTCTTCAAGCTTGTCCAAATCTCCACACCCCCCTTGCGCCGTGCCATCCCGAAGGGCAAGTGACAGGACTGAACACGAACGTGGTGCATGACTGGATCGATACCGTCACGGATGCGGGCCGCGGCTTGCTGGAACGGCGCCTGCGCCTGGGCATCACGGGCCTCTCGTCCTCGGGCAAGACAGTCCTTCTGACCGCCCTGGTCCAGGCGCTGCTGCATCCGGAGCGTCTCCAGGGCCTGACGGCCGTTCAGGAAGGACGCTATCACGCTGCCGTGCTGCGTCCGCAGCCCAACCAGCACCTGCCGCGCTTTCCCTTCGAGGACAACCTGGCCCAACTGACTCAGGCCACGAACTGGCCTCCGGGCACACGTCGGCAGTCCGAGTTGCGCCTGTCGATCCGCTACCGCCCGACGGGACTCCAGGGGCGCCTGAGCGATGGCGTCCTGCACCTGGATCTCTTTGACTATCCCGGAGAGTGGCTGATGGACCTGGCCCTGCTGGGCCACGATCATGCCAGCTGGTCCAGCGCTGTGCTCGAGGAGATGCAGCAGCCCCGACACGAAGCCGCGGCGCGGGAATTCCGGCAAATCCTGGCCGATCTTGATCCCGACCGCCCGGACCCGGAGGCCGAGCAGAAGGCAATGCAGGCGGCCGAGGCCTTCCGGTCCTACCTTCGCCAGCGCCAGGAACAGGAATCCCGGGCTCTGCTGCTGCACCCGGGCCGTTTCCTCCTGCCTGGGGAACTTGAGGGCGCTCCGGTCCTGACCTTCGCACCCCTGCCACCAGCCAATCACGATACCGCCTGGCGCCGGCGTGCACGGAACCAGGATCACAGCCTGCGCGAACTGATGGAGCAACGCTTCGCAAGCTATCGCGACGGCATCGTGCGCCCCTTTCACCGTCGGCACTTCATGCGCCTGGACCGCCAGCTCGTTCTGGTCGACCTGCTGGCCCACCTGTCCCGTGGCAGCGAGGGCCTGAAGGCCCTGGACCACGAGATGCAGAGCCTGCAGGAAGCCTTGCGCATCGGCCGCAGCTGGTTGCCGCGCAGGCTGCGTGCCGGGGTCGACCGCGTGCTTTTCGCCTGCAGCAAGGCAGACCACCTGCCGGGCGACCAGCACGAGATACTGGAGGGCCTGCTTGCCCGCAGCCTGGCGGGCAGCCTGAGGCAGACACGCTTTCGGGGGGCCGAGACCGAGACCATGACGCTTGCCGCCCTGCGTGCGACACGCGAAGTCACGCAACCCGAACGCCCGAACCGGCGCTATGTAGCCGGCATTCCCCTGGGCGGGCAGCAGGAGGTCGCCCACTATCCGGGTCAGCTTTCGCTTGAAGGTATTCCCTCAGACGCCTTCGAGATCCTCGCCTTCCAGCCTCCGGTCGGGCTCTCTAGCGCTCAGGCTTGGCCCCACATCCGTCTGGACCGGGCCCTGCAATACCTGATCGGGGACCGCCTGGCATGAGCGAGTCCCGCAGACCGGAAACACGCCCCCTGAGCGAGACGGCACCATCCGGCATTCCTGAGCCGGAGAGACACCCGGACACCCGCGACCTGACCGACATGCAGTCTGCGCCGGAAGGCGAGGGCATGGCGGAAAGCTTCAGCTATCCCCTGGGGCGCCGGTCCCTGGCTGGACGTTTGTTCCTCGCCGGCCTTGGGCTGCTGGCGGCCACGGGCTTCGGCATGGCCCTGGACAGCCTCGTTACCGCCATCCTGGGAAGCGAATCCTGGTACCACTGGGCCCTGCTGGGGGCCTGCGGCCTGTTGCTGCTGGGGGCCCTGTTACTGGGGCTGCGCGAACTCGGCGCCCTGCTCCGGCTCAAGCGCCTGACTCACCTGCAGGCCCGCAGCCACACGGCCCGCGAGGATGCAGCGGAAGCGCGCAGCCTGCTGGAGTCCCTTCTGCAGCTTTATGGAAAACGGCCGGTCAGCGAATGGGCCGTGGCGTCCTGGCGTGAGCGGGAGAGTGACCTGACGGACGACCGGGAAAAACTGGAAGCCTTCGAGCGTGATGTCCTGGGCCAGTTGGACCAGCGTGCCACCGCCATCATTACCTCCGCCACCCGACGCAGCGGCTTCATCAATGTGCTGAGTCCCTTCGCCATCTTCGACATGCTGGCAACCGCCGTCATCGACCTGCGCATGGTGGCCCGCCTTGCCCGGCTCTATGGAGGACGCCCCGGGGGACTGGCCAGCCTGCGCCTGCTGCGAATCGCCTTCCTGGACGTGATCGCCGCCGGAACACTTGAAGCGGCGGACGAAACCCTGGGCGATCTGGTGGGCGCCAGTATCACGGCCCGCCTGTCGGGCAAGGCGGGCGCGGCCCTGGTGAACGGCCTCTTCACCGCACGTCTGGGACTGGCCGCCGTCGAGGCCTGCCGCCCGATGGACTGGCAGTCCGGGCGCCCCTCGGCCCGGCGCCTGGTGATGCAGGCGCTCTATCCAGGCCGAAGCCATGACAGCGATTCATACTCCGAGAACGGGAGTTCGGAGGGCAGAGCCAGGCGTCAGAAATGAGTCCAGCCGGCGTGGGCCACGGCGGTTTCCCGGCCCTGGCTGTCCAGCAACCGCACAGCTTCGCCCTCCGTCATGCGGCCAATCCGTGTCATTGCAACACCGCTGGATGCGGACAGCGCCTCCAGCGCCGAACACTGCCCCGGATCGCTGGTGAAGAGCAGCTGATAATCGTCCCCGCCACCGACAACATCCTGCAAACGCTCCGGTGCCTGCTGCAGGAGCTGTTTCACCTCCTCCGACAGGGGAAGCAGCGCTTGCTCGACCTCGGCGCCCAGTGCGGACCCCTCCGCAATATGGCCCAGGTCCGCCAGGAGGCCATCCGAGACATCCAGGCAGGCGGAGACCAGGCCCGGCAACTGTGCGCCCAGGGCCACGGGCGGGTCGGGAAGGCGATAGGCCGCCTCCAACCTGGCCAGCTGTTCATCGCCCAGGCCCGGCAGTTTCTCGGCCGCCTGACCCAGCCGTACGAACAGCCCCAGGGCGGCCTGACCCAGCGTGCCGGTCAGATAGATGTCATCACCGCTGCGTGCCGTGGTTCGTTGCAAG
This sequence comes from Fodinicurvata fenggangensis DSM 21160, assembly GCF_000686045.1. Taxonomy (GTDB): domain Bacteria; phylum Pseudomonadota; class Alphaproteobacteria; order Kiloniellales; family DSM-21159; genus Fodinicurvata; species Fodinicurvata fenggangensis. Next base: position 92,963 of record NZ_JMLV01000009.1, on the reverse strand, counting down.
GCCTGTCCCCTGGAGACCTCGCCCAGCGCCGTCAGGCTCAACGTCTGCGGCCCGGGCGTGCGCAGGGTATCTCCGCCCAGCAGGATCACGCCGTATTTCTGCTGGTCCTGCTCCAGGCCCCTGGCAAATGCCGCAAGCCAGTCTTCGTCCTCCGCGCCCGTCAGGGCCAGCGAGAGCAGGTAGCCGCGCGGGCGCGCGCCCATGGCCGCCAGGTCCGAAAGATTGACGCGCAGCAGCTTCTTCGCCACCTGGTCGGGCGGATCATCCGGCAGGTAGTGAACACCCGCCACCATGCTGTCCAGGGTCGTCACCAGACTGTGGCCGCTGGCAACATCCAGCACAGCCGCATCGTTCTGCAGTCCGAAGGCGCCCGGCTCGCCTTCTGCCAAGGGCGCGAAGTAACGTGCGATCAGGTCGAATTCCGCAACCATGGCCCCGCCCTTTCGTAACCTGCGCGGTGGGTCAGCCGGCCTCGAACTCCTCGGGTCTCAGGCTGCGGGCAATCTGGTCCAGCATGCCATTGACCATGGAGGGCTCCCGGTCGTTGAAGAAGTCATGGGCCAGATCGACATACTCGTTGATTGCCGCCTTGGCCGGGAAGTCCGTCCTGTGTCCGATTTCGAAGGTTCCCGCCCTCAGGATCAGACGCAACAGGAACTCCAGCCTTTCCACCTGCCATCCTTCCGAGATGACGGCCGCAAGCATGTCGTCCAGGTCGCTGGCCTCGCGAAGCACGCCACGCACCAGTTCCGTGAAGAGCTGCTGGTCCACTTCGCCCAGGGAATAACCCTCGATCTCCTCGTCCGTGCGGTACTTCAGGAACTCCAAGATCACCGCTTCCGGCGAAGCCTTGTTCATCTCTATCTGGTAGAGCGCCTGGACAGCCGCCAGACGCGCGGCACGACGCTTGCGCACACTTTTGTACACTTGCGGTTTGCGGCTGTCGTCTCCTTCGGTTTCTGGGTCGCTCACGTTGTTTTCACTCTTTCCTGAAAATCTGTCGCTCATCGTACCGTCAGGCCAAAACTGCGCGAAATCTCGATCATGCGCAGGCAGGCCTGGGCCGCATCGGCCCCCTTGTTCTTGCGCTTGCGATCGGCCCGCGCCCAGGCCTGTTCCGCAGTCTCTACCGTCAGTATGCCATAGCCGAGCGGTACACACAGCCGGCAACCCAAGTCGCGCAGTCCGCCTGCACTTTCCTCGCAGACATAGTCGTAATGGCTGGTCTCTCCACGGATCACGCATCCCAGTGCCACATAGCCGTCATAGATGCGTGTGGCGTCCCGCCGGCCCGCCTCGACAGCCATGGCGATGGCCGAGGGAATCTCGAAGGCGCCGGGAACCGTCATCCGCTCGACCTCGGCGCCAGCGGCCTCCAGGGCCTCCTGCGCACCGGAATAGAGTTCATCGGCAATATCTTCGTAAAAACGTGCCTCTACGACGAGGATGCGTGGGGAGTCACTCATGAACGATCCATTTTTCGTTTTCTGTCAGGCGTGATCCCTTCGGGATCCCGGCATTCACCAGCTCTCGCTATCGGGGATACACGCCCTTGAGGCAAGCCCCTATTGCGCCGGGCGCACGGCTTTCTGGCCGACAACCTTCAAGCCATAGCCTTCCAGGCCCACGATGGTGTGGCGCGTGTTGTGCAGGAGCACCATTTCTCGCACGCCCAGATCCAGCAGGATCTGCGCCCCCTCGCCGTAATCGCGCAACTCCGTGCTGGGCGCGCCTTCCTGCTCGCCACGATGCTTCAGGCGCTCCGAGATTGAGATGGGTGAGGGATCGCGGATCAGGACAACCACGCCGCGGCCTTCCTGACCAACCATGTCCATGGCTTCCTGCAATTCCCCGCCACGCCCCTGCGCGCGGTCGGAAAGGACGTCATCCAGGACCGAGAGCGCATGGACACGCACGGGGACCGGCGCGCCATCGTCAATCGTTCCCTTCACCAACGCCACATGTTCGGCCTGGGTGATGGTGTTGCGATAGACTGACAAGCGGAAGCGCCCGCCATGGCGGCTGTCGAAGTCCTGGGTCAGGACCTTCTCGACAAGGCGGTCGTTGCGGCGGCGGTAGGCGATCAGGTCGGCAATGGTGGCAAGCTTCAGGCCATGGGTCTGGGCAAAGGCGATCAGGTCGTCGCGTCGTGCCATGGTACCGTCATCGTTCATGATCTCGCAGATCACGCCCGAAGGATTGAGACCGGCCAACCGCGCAATGTCCACGGCCGCTTCCGTATGCCCCGTACGTTCCAGTACACCGCCGTCGCGGGCCAGCAAGGGAAAGACATGGCCGGGCGTGGCGATATCCTCGGCCGTGCTGGAAGGATCAATGGCCACGGCTATCGTGCGCGCACGGTCCGGCGCCGATATTCCGGTGGTTACGCCCTCCTTGGCCTCGATGGAGACGGTGAAAGCTGTTTCGTGCCGGGACTCGTTCTTGCGCGACATCATCGGCAGGCCCAGGGACTCGATCCGCTCGCGCGTCATGGTCAGGCAGATCAGGCCGCGCCCGTACTTGGCCATGAAATTAATGGCCTCGGGTCCTGCCATCTGGGCTGGGATGACCAGATCGCCCTCGTTTTCGCGATCCTCGTCATCCACCAGGATGAACATGCGCCCGTTGCGCGCTTCCTCGATGATTTCCTCGATCGGCGAGACCAGTTCGCGAAAGGTCACGCGCCAGGGCTCGACGTTTGATTCCGACATGCTTTCTTCAGTCCTGCTGGGCCATGAGGCGGGCAACGTAGCGCGCCAGAAGGTCGATTTCCAGATTAACCCGGTCCCCGGCTTCGTAGCGGCCGAAAGTGGTGACCTGTGCCGTATGGGGTATGATGTTCACGCCGAACGCGGCGCCTTCCACCTCATTCACTGTCAGGGAGACACCATCCAGTGTTATGGAGCCCTTGGGCGCGATATAGCGCGCCAATTTCTCCGGTGCGCGGAAGGAAAAACGCAAGGATTCGCCCTCAGGCCGAATCTCCAGAATCTCCGCCAAGCCATCCACATGGCCCGAGACAAGATGGCCGCCCAGTTCATCGCCGAGACGCAGGGCCCGCTCCAGATTCACCGGCTGTCCCGGCTGCCAGCTGCCCAGAGTCGTCTTCGACAGAGTTTCGGCGGACACGTCCACGGCAAACCAGTCCGCCCCTTTCTCCACGACACTCAGGCAACAGCCGTTGCAGGCGATGGAGGCACCGATGGCCACCTCGTCCAGGGGATAGGACGTGGCAATGCGAAAGCGCCGGTCTTCATCGCCGGTGCTTTCGCGCAACTGTCCCAGATCACTCACTAGTCCCGTAAACATGATGGCTGTCCAATGGATTAAAGTATAATGCCGTCCAGCACAGGGAGTCAGGCCGCCTCGCGCCGATAACGCTCCAGCAGATCCTCACCCAAAGGTTCCAGGGCCTCGCGGCGAAAGACGGGGGCCTGCACCAGGCTTTCCAGTTCCAGCCTTCCCGTTCCCGGAAGGCCATCCGCACCGATCAGCATGGGGGCGCGAAACCATTCCAGCCGATCCACCAGCCCGGCCCTCAGAAAGGAGGTTGCCGTTCCGGCACCGCCTTCAAGAAGAAGACGCGTCAGGCCACGTTCCGCCAGCGCTTTCAGGACAACCTCCGGAAAGCGACTGTCGTCATCGGCGCCCTCGCAGGCCACCACCTCGACGCCGGACTCGCGATAGCCCGCAAGAACCGCTTCATCATGCTGCTTAGCGGTGAACAGCAATGTCGGCCGTATCCGCGCCTGGGCCACAAGGTCATGTTCAACGGGCAACTGCAAGCGCCGGTCCATCACCACTCGAACCGGTGAACGCGCATCCAGTCCGGGCAGGCGCACATCCAGCCGGGGATTGTCGGCGAGCGCCGTACCGCCCCCGACCAGGATGGCATCGTGACTGGCCCGCAGCAGATGGGCGCGAGCCCGGGCGGCCTCGCCCGTGATCCACTTGCTCTCGCCCGAAGCCAGCGCAATTCGCCCATCCAGAGAGGTCGCCAGTTTCAGACTGACCAGCGGGCGTCCCGTCAGCTTGTTGAGGAAAAAGCCGCGGTTCAGCTCGCGCGCCGTATCAGCGCAAAGACCTACTTCCACATCGATGCCGGCCTGCTGCAAGGCCGCAATTCCCCGCCCGGACACGCGCGGATCCGGGTCTTCGCAGGAAATGACACAGCGCTTGATGCCGCTTTCGATCAGGGCGTCGGTACAGGGCGGCGTCTTTCCGTGATGGGAACAGGGCTCCAGACTGATATAGGCGGTCGCCCCGCGGGCCGCAGGCCCGGCCCGGCGCAGGGCTTCCGTCTCGGCGTGGGGCCGGCCGCCCGGCTGAGTCCAGCCGCGCCCGATGGCCCGGCCCGCGGCCACGACGACGCAGCCAACCGCGGGATTGGGCGAAACCCGCCCAAGCCCGCGCCGTGCCAGCGCCAGGGCCGCCGTCATCCACAGCCTGTCTTCAGATGTCGCCGTCGCCACCGATCTTGCCTACGAATTCGCCGAAATCACTGGCCTCGCGGAAATTCCTGTAAACCGAGGCAAAGCGCACGTAGGCCACACCGTCCAGCGAAGCAAGGGCATCCATGACCATTTCGCCCACGACCTTGCTGGGAATTTCGCTCTCACCCGAGCTTTCAAGGCGCCGCACGATCCCATTGACGACCCGCTCCAGCCGCTCGGCATCCACAGGGCGTTTCTGCAGGGCGATCTGCATGGACCGCATCAGCTTGTCCCGGTCGAAGGGCTGGCGCTTGCCGTCCGACTTCACGACCGTCAGCTCGCGCAGCTGGACCCGCTCGAAGGTGGTGAAACGGGCCCCACAGTTGGGGCAGAGACGACGCCGCCGGATTGCGGAACTGTCCTCCGTCGGACGGGAGTCCTTTACCTGTGTGTCTTCATGACTGCAAAACGGACAGCGCATTGTCTTCTACCCCTGCCAGGTCCCGCGGTTCCTCTAGTCGATCAGGTCCGGATAGATGGGAAAGCGCTGGCACAGCGCCCGGACCTTTTCATAGACCGCTTTTTCGGCCTTGCTGTTGTCCTCTCGATTGTCGGCCAATGCGTCAAGGACCTCGACGATCATCTGGCCGACCTGACGGAATTCCTCCGCACCGAAACCGCGCGTCGTGCCTGCCGGTGTCCCCAGGCGGATGCCGGACGTCACGGCCGGCTTCTCCGGATCGAAGGGCACACCGTTCTTGTTGCAGGTGATGCCTGCCTTATCCAGGGTCACTTCGGCAATGTTGCCGGTCAGACCCTTCGGACGCAGGTCCACCAGGACCACATGGGTATCGGTGCCACCCGTGACGATATCCAGACCGCCGTCCTTCAGGGTCTCGGCCAGGACCTGGGCGTTCTCCACGACCTGCGCCGCATAGGTTTTGAACGAGGGCTGTAGCGCTTCGCCGAAGGCTACGGCCTTGCCGGCGATGGCATGCATCAGTGGGCCGCCCTGCAGGCCCGGGAAGACGGCCGAGTTGATCTTCTTGCCGATCTCCTCACTGTTCGAGAGCACCATGCCGCCGCGCGCGCCGCGCAGTGTCTTGTGCGTGGTGGTGGTCACCACATCGGCATGAGGCAGCGGACTGGGGTGCACCCCAGCGGCAACGAGGCCGGCGAAGTGCGCCATGTCCACCATGAACAGCGCTCCGACCTCGTCCGCGATCTCACGGAAGCGTTCAAAGTCGATATGGCGCGGATAGGCGGAGCCGCCGGTGATGATCATCTTCGGCTTGTGCTCACGGGCCAGGCGCGCGATTTCATCGAAGTCCATCAGGCCATCCTCGCGGCGCACGCCGTACTGCACCGGATCGAACCACTTGCCCGACAGGTTCGGCGCCGCCCCGTGGGTCAGGTGGCCGCCGGCCGAAAGCGATAGGCCCATGAAGGTGTCCCCCGGCTTCAGCAGGGCCAGGAAGACCGCCTGGTTGGCCTGGGCACCGGAATGCGGCTGGACATTGGCGAAGCTGCAGCCGAAGAGCTTCTTCGCCCGCTCGATGGCCAGCTTCTCCACCACGTCCACATGCTCGCAGCCGCCATAATAGCGGCGTCCGGGATAGCCCTCGGCGTACTTGTTGGTCAGGACTGTGCCCTGGGCCTCCAGCACGGCGCGCGAGACGATGTTCTCGGATGCGATCAATTCGATCTGATTCTGCTGGCGGTCCAGTTCGTCCTGGATGGCATGCGCCAGATCGGAATCGCTCTCCTCCAGTCCAGCGGTGAAGAAATTGTCTTCGGTCATGGCGGACTTCGCAGCTTGTGCAGTCATGTTCTCAGGGTCCTCGACGTTGTTGTCGGAATAAGGTGAAAGGCGCGGACAGCCTAGGCCTGCCCCAGTTTGTCGACGCGCCGTTGATGCCTGCCTCCCTCGAACTCCGTCTCAAGAAAGACCTTGAGGCAGGCCTTGGCAACCTCTTCGCCGACCAGGCGTGCCCCCAGTGCCAGGACGTTGGCATCGTTATGCTGACGCGCCAGCCGCGCAGAGGTTTCATCGGAACACAGCGCCGCCCGAACGGCCGGATTGCGATTGGCGGCGATGGATATGCCAATGCCGCTGCCACAAACAATGACGCCACGTGTCACACGCCCTTCGGCGATGGCTTCGCCCATGGCCCGTCCATAGTCCGGATAGTCGACCGACTCTTCCGAGTCAGCCCCCAGATCCAGGACGTTGTGGCCAAGCTTAGCAAGTTCTTCCGCCAACAGGCTTTTGAGCCCGTAACCGGCATGGTCGGAGGCTAGTGCTATAGTTTCGCGCGACATGTTCCGCTGTTCCTCAGGAAGGTGCCGGACGCTACCACATGTAGACGTGACTGCAAAGCCAAGCCCCCGGTTTCAGGTGACACCCGGGTTCAAGGCGGTTCGCAGGGTCAGGAACCGGTGGCTTCGGCGTGCAGGACGAAATGGATGACGATCTCGGCGCCAACCTGGGAGGTGTCCTCCCACTGGCCCTGCCCCACGCCATAGTCCAGGCGGTTGATGGCCAGTTCACCCTCGGCGCGCGCCTGCCGGTCCTTGCCTTCACCCTCGATTTCCAGGCTGAAGGGCAGGACCACGTCACGCGTCGTATCGCGCAGGGTCAAAGCGCCCTCGGCCTCGTACTGGCCTTCGCCGATCTCACGAAAGGACTCGGCCACGAAGCGGGCTTGCGGATAACGCTCGACATGCAACAGGCCTTCATCACGTATGGAACTGTCCCGTTGCCCTGATCCGCTGTTCACCGAGGCCGTTTCGATCGTTACCTCGACGCTGGCATTGTCCAGGTCTTCCAGGTCAAAGATGATAGCAGCGTCAAATTCCTCGAACACTCCCTCGAATTCGTCGCCCGACTGGCTGCCGATAAAGGCCAGGCGGCTCTGCTCATAGTCCGTCTGCCACTCGGTGGCCTGTACAGTTCCCGGAAGCAGCACCCCGATGGACAGCAAGCCTCCGGCCAGGGCCGGCAGCATGCGGCGCAGGACCGTATCCTTCAGCAGGAAGTGATGGCGCAATGCGGCGGCGGCATGCACCAGCACAAGGAGCAGCAGGGCGGTCGCCAGATAGAAATGCAAACTGGACATGAAGTGCATCAATTCCTCGTTGGCCTCAATGGGGCTGGGCAGGTTGAACAGGCCATAGACGACCGTGGGGAAACCGGAGGCGAAGCCGATCACCAGGCCGCTCGCCGGCATGGCAAGCATCAGGCAATAGAGCAGGACGTGGCTGGCGCGCGCGGCCAGCCTTTCCCAGGCCGGCATGCCGGCCGGAAGGGGCGGAGGCGGGTGGCGCCAGCGCCAGACCAGGCGCAGGATCACCAGGACCAGGATCGTCAGGCCAATGGACTTGTGAAGATTGTAGAATTCGATCTTCTGCGGAGAGTTGGCCATGGAAACCATGTACAGGCCAAATATACCCTGCCCGATCAGGGCGAAGGCCAGCAGCCAGTGCAGAGCGCGCTGGACAGGATGGTAGCGCTGGAATTGGACATCTTCGGTCATGGCACCCTTCCTGCCCTGAAGGTAGTCCTTCCTCAGCGTTTTGCCAGAGGCAAATGCCTTACAGGCTATGCAAGGTCCTGTTCCACCAGGTCAACAATCCGGGCAAGTATGGGGGTCAATTCGTAATCCTTGGGTGTAAAGACTGCAGCGGCGCCCGCTTCTTCCAAAGCCTTTGCGTCGGCTTCGGGAATGATGCCGCCCACCACCAGGGGCAAGTCCGCCAGGCCATCGACCTGCAGGCGTTCGCGCACCGCCGAAACCAGGGCCAGGTGACTGCCCGAGAGGATCGACAGGCCGATGACATGCACGCCCTCCTCCAGGGCCGCATTGGCAATCTGGGCCGGCGTCAGGCGGATGCCTTCATAGACCACCTCGAAGCCGGCATCCCGCGCTCGTACGGCAATCTGCTCAGCGCCATTGGAATGCCCATCCAGCCCCGGCTTGCCGACCAGCATCTTGGGCCGGCATCCCAGTTTCTCGGACAGGGCCTCGACGCGGCGGCACAGCTCCGCCAGGCGGTCCTGCTCCGCTGTCGAGACTTCGCGTCCACGCCCAAGGCCCGTCGGGGCACGGTATTCGCCGAAGACACAGCGCAGGGCCTCTCCCCATTCGCCGGTGGTCACGCCTGCATGAGCACAGGCGATGGAGGGCTCCATGACATTGCGGCCTTCCCGCGCCGCAGCTTCCAGTTCGGCCAGGGCCTGTGCGGCCTTCTGCCCGTCGCGTTGCTGTCGCCAGGCCTCCAGCGCCGCCACCTGTTCCGTCTCGGCCTGGGGGTCCGACTGCAGGTAGCCACCACCCTCGCCAGCGGTCAGTGGCGAGGGTTCGCTTTCCTGATAGCAGTTGACGCCGACCACCGGCAGATCGCCGCTTTCGATCGCGGCGAAACGCCGGGAAGCGCTGTCCACCAGACGTTCCTTGATATAGCCGCTTTCCACCGCCGCCACGGCACCGCCGCGCTCGGCCACGCGCGCCATCTCGGCTCTGGCCTCCTCCATGAGGCCCGCCACCTTCTGCTCGATCACGGGATTGCCCGTGAAGATATCCTCATGCTCCAGCAGGTCGGTCTCGCACGCCAGGACCTGTTGCAGGCGCAAGCTCCATTGCTGGTCCCAGGGCCGCGGCAGGCCCAGGGCCTCGTTCCAGGCCGGCAGCTGCACGGCACGCGCCCGTGCATCCTTCGATAGCACAACGGCCAGTGTTTCCAGGAGGATGCGATAGACATTGTTCTCGGGCTGCTGCTCGGTCAGGCCAAGCGAATTCACCTGCACGCCATAGCGAAAGCGCCGGTACTTCTCTTCCTCGATGCCGTAGCGTTCACGACAGATTTCGTCCCACAACTCCACGAAGGCGCGCATCTTGCACAGCTCGGTGATGAAACGGATTCCGGCATTCACGAAGAAGGACAGGCGCCCGACCACGCGCGGGAAGTCCGCTTCCGGCACCTGCCCACCATCACGCAGGCTGTCCAGGACCGCGGTTGCCGTAGTCAGCGCATAGGCAAGTTCCTGAACCGGCGTGGCCCCGGCTTCCTGCAGATGGTAGCTGCAGACGTTCATGGGGTTCCAACGCGGCAGCTCACGATAGGTAAAGGCAATGACGTCCGTGGTCAGTTTCAGCGAGGGCGCGGGCGGCAGCATGTAGGTCCCGCGCGAGAGATACTCCTTGATGACGTCATTCTGGACGGTGCCGGTCAGGGACTCCCGCGCCACCCCCTGCCGCTCGGCAGCCGCGATGTAGAGTGCCAACAGCCAGGGCGCGGTCGCATTGATGGTCATGGAGGTGTTCATCTGTTCCAGGGGAATGCCGTCGAACAGCGCCTCCATGTCCCCCAGGTGAGAGATCGGCACGCCCACCTTGCCCACTTCGCCCAGGGCCAGCGCGTGATCGCTGTCATAGCCCGTCTGGGTCGGCAGGTCGAAGGCAACCGACAGGCCGGTTTGCCCCTTGGCCAGGTTGTTGCGGTAGAGCGCGTTGGAGGCGCGCGCCGAGGAATGACCGGCATAGGTCCGGAACAGCCAGGGTCGATCGCGCCCAGGCTGCTCATGCTGCGCTGCACTCGCCTCTGAGTAAGTCACGCCCCATCTCCCTTCAATTTTTCCCTGTTATTTCTGATATATCTCATAATACGTTATGAAATTACCCATAAACTAGCACATTCGTAACATACTATCTTTTTGCATTGCAAAAAATATATCGTTGTAGTTAGCTTGCGCAAAAACAACCGGCACAACAAGCCGGTCCCGCAGAATTGGACAGGAACAAGGAGGCCGTCATGAACAGCGCTGCCGAAGTGGTGCAGACCCATCCCGGACAGGAAATCAAGGATCTCTACGAAGTGGGGGAAATCCCGCCTCTGGGGCATGTACCGAAGAAGATGTACGCCTGGGCGATCCGCCGGGAACGTCACGGTGAGCCGGAAAGCGCCATGCAGCAGGAGGTCGTGGACATTCCCGAGCTGGACAGCCACGACGTTCTGGTCATGGTGATGGCGGCCGGGGTCAACTACAACGGTGTCTGGGCGGCCCTGGGCCAGCCGGTCTCCGTCTTCGATGTGCACGGCGACGACTACCACGTGGCCGGCTCCGATGCCTCGGGCGTGGTCTGGGCCGTGGGTTCGGCCGTCAAGCGCTGGAAGGTGGGCGACGAAGTCGTGATCCACTGCAACCAGGACGATGGCGACGACGAGGAGTGTAACGGCGGCGACCCCATGTTCTCGCCCTCCCAGCGCATCTGGGGCTACGAGACCCCGGACGGTTCCTTCGCCCAGTTCTGCCGCGTCCAGGACCGCCAGCTGATGCCGCGGCCGAAACACCTGACCTGGGAGGAGTGCGGCTGCTATACGCTGACCCTGGCCACCGCCTATCGCATGCTGTACGGCCATCGTCCGCACATCCTGCGGCCCGGTCACAACGTCCTTGTCTGGGGCGCCTCGGGTGGACTGGGCTCCATGGCCATCCAGCTCATCGCCACGGGCGGGGCTAATCCCCTGGGCGTGATCTCCGACGAGACCAAGCACGACTTCGTCATGGGCCTGGGCGCACGCGGTGTCATCAACCGCAAGGACTTCAACTGCTGGGGCCGCCTGCCCGACGTCAACGGCGACGACTTCGGCGACTACATGAAGGAGGTGCGCAAGTTCGGCAAGGCGATCTGGGAACACACCGGCAAGGGCAACGACGTGGACTTCGTGTTCGAACACCCGGGCGAGCAGACCTTCCCGGTCTCCTGCTTCGTGGTGAAACGCGGCGGCATGGTGGTCTTCTGCGCCGGCACCACCGGCTACAATCTGACCATGGACGCCCGCTTCGTCTGGATGCGCCAGAAGCGCATCCAGGGCAGTCACTTCGCCAACCTGAAGCAGGCCAGCCAGGCCAATCGGCTGGTGATCGAACGGCGCATCGATCCCTGCATGAGCGAAGTCTTCGGTTGGAAGGACATTCCGCTGGCCCACACCAAGATGATGAACAATCAGCACAAGCCCGGCAACATGGCCGTCCTGGTCCAGGCCAAACGCCCCGGCCTGCGCACCATCGAGGACGCCATCGAGGCTTGATCCCTTCCCGGGCCAGGCCTTGCCTGGCCCGGCCCGAGCGGCCATAACTTACGCATCGCTTTCAGGCAGGAAAAGGGGACGCAACCTTGAGCCAGGCACGAACCACCGCTTCAGGCGCAGGCAGCGAGGGACTTCTCCTCGACGATCTGACGGCACTCTGCCGTGAGGCCTTGTCGGCAGCCGAAAGCTTCTCGGAAGCCGCCAAGGCGGCCCTGGCGGCCAGCGTCGCCCCGGAGGGCAAGCCTGACGCGGCGCTGCTGGAGCGCGAGCAGTTCGCCGCCCACGGCTATGCCTGGTTTGCCACCTATGTTGCTGCCTTGCGCGAGATGCTGAACTGGGCCGATCGGCTGGAAAGCGAGGGGCGCTTTGGCGAGTTGGAAGCGCTCATGCTGCAGGCCGCCTTCGGTGAGTACCTGAACCAGCTGTACGGCGGCATCGCGCTCAGCCAGGTGGAAATCCTGCGCCCTGTCGACCTGGGGCTGTCCGAGGCCGAGACCTATGCCTTCCTGACGCCCGCCGTGAAGAAGCTCTGCGCGTCCGGCCATACCGCTGCCGTGCGGGCCCGCATCGGCGATTTCCTGCACGATGGGCATTTTGGCGCGCCCGGCCTGGACGAGACCGAAGCCATGATCGCCGACGAGTTCCGCAAGTTCGCCGACGCCCATTCCGAGGCCGCCCATGAATGGCACCTGAAGGACGATCTGATCCCGCTGGAGGTGGTGCAGCAGTTGGCCGACCTGGGCGTCTTCGGCCTGACGGTTTCCGAGGCCTATGGCGGCACCGGAATGGGCAAAACCGCCATGTGCGTCGTCACCGAAGAATTGAGCCGCGGCTACATCGGCCTGGGCTCTCTGGGCACACGCTCCGAAATCGCCGCCGAGCTGATCACCCTGGGCGGCACACAGGCACAGAAGGACCACTGGCTGCCGCGCATCGCTTCGGGCGAGATCCTGCCCACCGCCGTCTTTACCGAGCCCAACACCGGCTCGGACCTGGGCAGCCTGCGCACACGCGCACAGAAGGACGGCGAGGTCTACCGCTTCACCGGTAACAAGACCTGGATCACCCATGCCGCGCGAACCGACGTCATGACCCTGCTGGCGCGCACCAACCCGGATGAGCCGGGCTATCGCGGCCTGTCCATGTTCCTGGCCGAGAAACCGCGGGGAACCGATGCAGAGCCATTTCCTGCCGAAGGCATGAGCGGCGGCGAGATCGAGGTGCTGGGCTATCGCGGCATGAAGGAATACGAGATCGCCTTCGACGGCTTCGAGGTGCCGGCCGCCAATCTGCTGGGCGAGGTCGAGGGCGAAGGCTTCAAGCAGTTAATGGCCACCTTCGAATCCGCGCGCATCCAGACCGCCGCCCGGGCCGTGGGCGTTGCCCAGAACGCCATGGAACTGGGGCTGTCCTATGCCCGGGAGCGCAAGCAGTTCGGCAAGGCGATCCTGGAATTTCCGCGTGTCTCCGGAAAACTCACCTGGATGGCGGTGGAGACCATGGTGGCGCGACAGCTGACACTTGCCGCCGCACGCGAGAAGGATTCCGGACGACGCTGCGACATCGAGGCCGGCATGGCCAAGCTGCTGGCCGCGCGCGTCGCCTGGGCCAACGCCGACAACGCGCTGCAGATCCACGGCGGCAACGGCTATGCCCTGGAGTACAAGATCTCGCGCGTGCTCTGCGACGCCCGCATCCTCAACATCTTCGAAGGTGCGGCCGAGATCCAGGCCCAGGTCATCACCCGCGGCCTCATGAAACCCGGCCGGAACTGACGAGGCTCCGGAAGGCCTGCTCGCCTTCGGGGGTGAAGGTCACGACACGCCCGGTTCCCTGCCGCAGCCAGCGGCGCTCCAGGAACTGCTGCAACAGGGCCGCCCCCAGGGCACCCGCCAGATGACCGCGCCGTTCACTCCAATCCAGGCAGCGCCGGCAGAGCGGCCGGCGTTTTCTCTCCAGAGATTCGATCTCGAGGCCGAAGTCCATGAAGAACCCGCGCCCGTCTTCGGTCAGGGCGGGGCGCTCGGCGTCATGGATCAGTCCGTGCCGTAGCAGTCCTTCAAACAGCTCGACCCCGCGCTCGCCGGCAAGGTGATCGTAACAGAGGCGGGCCTGGCGCAGTTGCGGGTCGCGCGGCCCGCTGCGCACGCGCACCGCGCCGGTGCGCTGGGCCAGCCCCATCAAACCTTCCAGCACCTCTGCAACGTCCGGATCCGAAAGCCGGAAATAGCGATGACGTCCCTGCTTTTCGGCTTTCAGGAGATTGGAGGATTCCAGTTTCGCGAGATGCCCGCTGGCGGTCTGCAGGGTCACGCCCGCAGCTTCCGCCAGTTCGCTGGCGGTGAGCGCCCGCCCATCCATCAGGGCCGTCAGGATGTTGGCGCGCGCCGGATCCCCCAGCAACGCGGCCACGGATGCGATCTTCGGTCCTTCGTTCATACTTCGACGTTAGCCGAAGCATAGGTGACATTCAATCCGCTAAGCTGCCGGCATCATCAACATCTTGAGGTCGATCAAATGATCACCTGCTTCATCCGTTATGAAATCGATCCCTGCAAGCAGCAAGATTTCGAGGCCTATGCCCGCAACTGGGGACAGATTATCCCGCGCTGTGGGGCTGACCTGATCGGCTACTATGCACCCCATGAAGGCTCCAGCACCACGGCCTACGGTCTCTACAACATCGACTCCCTGGCTGCCTACGAGAGCTATCGACAGTGATTGCGCGAAGACCCCGGTGCACGTGAGAATTTCGCCTTTGCGCAGAAAGAGAGGTTCATTCACCGGGAAGACAGGATATTTCTGCGCCTGGAATCAACACCGCACGGGAGGGACGCCAAATGATCGCCGTCATTTTCGAAGTCTGGCCAGCCGAGGGCAAATTCGATCACTACCTGGACCTGGCTGCTGAACTGAAACCCGAGCTGGAAGAGATCGACGGTTTCATTTCCGTTGAACGCTTCCAGAGCCTGACCGACTCCGGCAAGCTGCTGTCACTGTCCTTCTGGCGCGACGAGGAGGCGGTGCGCAACTGGCGCAATCGCCCGAACCACCGCGCCACCCAGGCCGAGGGCCGCGTCGGCGTCTTCAACGACTACCGCCTGCGCATCGCCGGCGTCATTCGTGACTACGGCATGAATGACCGTGCCCAAGCGCCCCAGGACAGCCGCGAGGCCCATGGCGGGTGATGCCGACAGTCCCTCGTTGGGGGATGACTATTCGTAACTCACACCGATCAGGTACAGGCCTTCCGGTGGCGCAGTTTCGCCGGCGGCGGAGCGATCGCGTGTTTCAAGGATGGCACTGATCTCTTCCGGCGCCCAGCGGCCGTGGCCGATTTGTTTCAGGGTACCGGCGATATTGCGCACCTGGTGATGCAGGAAGGAACGGGCGGCGGCGTAGATCTCGATCGTCTCTCCCTCGCGCACCACCTCCAGGCGATCCAGCGTCTTCACCGGCGAATCCGCCTGGCATTCCGAGGCACGGAAAGAGGTAAAGTCGTGTCTGCCCAGCAGGCGCTGCGCCGCAGCGGCCATTGCCTCTGCGTCCAGCTGCTTGGGCACCCACCAGGCACGTCCGGCATCCAGCACCAGCGGCGCACGCCGATTGACGATGCGATAGAGATAGCTTCGTTCCCTGGCCGAGAAACGCGCATGGAAGTCAGAGTCCACCTCCTCGGCCGCGATCACGGCCACCGGCTGCGGCTTCAGGTGATGATTCACGGCATCACGCACGGTGTCTGGCCGGGTCGAACGTTCCAGGTCGAAATGCGCCACCTGGGCCACGGCATGTACCCCGGCATCGGTGCGCCCCGCACAGTGAACAACCACGCGCTCGCCGGAAAAGGCATGAACCGCATCCTCTACGGCCGCCTGCACCGAATGTCCGTTGTCCTGGCGTTGCCAGCCGACGAAGGGTCCACCGTCGTACTCCAAGGTCAGCTTGAAACGTTGGCTCATTCCGGCTCCGGCAGGCTCAGGGTTGTGCCGGCCGGCACGGCGAAGCCACGCAGGAAATCCCCGGCCTTCAGGATGGAGCGCCCCGGGCGCTGCAGTTTCTCCAGACGCAAGGCGCCGACGCCACACGCCACCGTCAAGCGGTCATCCAGAACGGTCCCGGGCGCGGCGCCTGCCTGGCCGTCCTGCAGGGACGCCTGCACCACCTTGATGCGCGCGCCATCAAGCTCGCAGAAAGCGCCTGGCCAGGGGGTAAAGGCACGGACCTTGCGCTCCAGTTCCACCGCCGGCCGGCGCCAATCCAGCGCACTTTCCTCGCGAGTGAGCTTGGCGGCGTAGGTCACGCCCTCTTCCGGCTGCGCTTCCGGCGTTATGCGGCCCTCCACATAGTCAGCCAGGACCTCGGCTATGGCGTCGGCACCCAGAAGCGCCAGACGGTCATGCAGGCTCTGCCCGGTTTCATCGGGCGCAATCTGCAAAGGCAGGCGCGCCAGCATAGGCCCGGTGTCCAGGCCGGCCTCCATGCGCATTAGGGTCACCCCACTTTCGGCATCCCCGGCCAGGAGCGCACGCTGGATCGGCGCCGCACCGCGCCAGCGCGGCAGCAACGAGGCATGGACATTGACGCAGCCATGGCGCGGCGCATCCAGAACCGCCTGAGGCAGGATCTGTCCATAGGCCACCACCACGGCAGCATCCAGGTTCAGGGCCGCGAAATCGGCTTGCGCTTGCGGATTCTTCAGGTTCTGCGGCGTAGAGACCGGCAGGTCATGAGCCAGTGCCGTTTCGTGCACCGGCGAGCGCCTTTCGCGATGACCGCGTCCGGCGGGCCGCGGCGGCTGGGTATAGACGGCCACGATCTCGTGGCCGGCAGCAATCAAGGCTTCCAGGGTTGGCACGGCGAAATCCGGCGTTCCCATGAAGGCCAGGCGCAAGGGCTTCGTGCTGAATGGGATGGTGCTGTCCGACATGGGCTCGCTTATAGCATGCGCAAACGCCAATGCCAGCCGAAGGTAAAACCTTTAAGAAGCGGCCGCGTAGCTCGGCAGGCTGTGCGTCTTCTTGGCTTTCAGCAGCTTGCGCAGCACCATGTTGCGCTTCAGGGAAGACAGGTGATCCAGGAACAGGATCCCATCCAGATGGTCGATCTCGTGCTGGATACAGGTGGCCAGCAGGCCATCGGCCTCCAGTTCGCGGATTTCGTTCTCGCGATCGATGTAGCGGACGCGAATTTCCGCGGGGCGCGCCACCTCGCCGAAATATTCCGGAACCGACAGGCAGCCTTCCTCGTAAGAGGCATCGTGGTCGGATACCTGAATCAGCTCCGGGTTGGCCATGAGCAGGGGCTTGCGTTCCTCGTCCTCGGAGGTGACATCCACCACGATCACGCGCTTGGACACCCCCACCTGCGGCGCAGCCAGGCCAATGCCCGGCGCGGCATACATGGTCTCGAGCATGTCGTCCATCAGCTTCCGGATAGCGTCATCCACGCGCTCGACCGGCTTTGCCTTGGTCTTGAGCACGGGATCCGGTGCGGTCACGATGGGAAGCAATGCCATTTTGCGAGGTATCCGTTCCTTGAAATCCTTCTAATCTGGATAGGTATGCCGTTCACCAGCAGGCGTCAAGATTTGAAGCCGTGGGCCAGGCACGCCCCATGCTCCCGCGACTCTGACTGCTTGTGCTATGCAGGCCCCGGACGCTACGGAATGGATGGAGACTATGGACGGAGTTGACCCGCTTCTGCTGGCCTTGACGGGCTTGGTCGGCCTGATGGTCGGTGTGGTGGTGGCGCTTCTGCTGCGCCGGGGCCAGGACCGGGGCAATCAGGAGGTTGACCAGCGCCTGCGCCAGCTGTCGGAGAGCCAGGCGGCCGTACAGGCCCAGATGTCCGAGAGCCTGCGCGCGCAGGAACGGGCACTGGCGCGCAGCATGGAGGAGCGGCTGTCTGACTTCTCGAAGAAGATCGGGGACCGCCTCAACGAATCCCAGACACAGCAGTCCAAGAGCCTGACCGATCTGCGCGAGCGCCTGGCGGTGATCGACAAGGCGCAGCAGAACATCACCGAGCTGTCCGGCCAGGTGGTGGGCCTGCAGGACATCCTCTCCAACAAACAGGCGCGTGGGGCCTTTGGCGAGGTCCAGCTGCACGACATCGTGGAAAACGTCCTGCCGCCTTCGGCTTACAGTTTCCAGGCTTCGCTTTCGACCGGAACGCGCGCGGACTGCCTGCTGCTGCTGCCCAACCCGCCGGGTTCGATCGCCATCGATTCCAAGTTCCCGCTGGAGGCCTTTCGCAATCTGCGCGCGGCCGAGGACGAAGCCAGCCGTACGGCGGCCATGCGCGCCTTCACCAACGATGTGCGCAAGCACATCAAGGACATTCGCGACAAGTACATCATCGCCGGAGAAACGGCGGAATCGGCGCTCATGTTCCTGCCCAGCGAGGCGGTCTATGCCGAACTGCACGCCAACTTCACGTCTCTGGTGGAGGAATCCTATCGCGCCCGCGTCTGGATCGTCTCCCCCACCACCCTGATGGCGACTCTCAACACCGTGCGCGCCGTGCTCAAGGACGTGCGCATGCGCGAACAGGCCGGTGTCATCCAGACCGAGGTCCATCACCTCCTGGCCGATGTCGGACGCCTGGACGACCGCGTCGGCAAGCTGCAGCGCCACTTCGACCAGGCCACCGAAGACATCCGCCAGATCCGCATCTCCACCGAGAAGGTTTCCAAGCGCGGTGAGCGCATCGAGGATCTTCAACTGGAGGACAAGGAAGACAGCGAGGCGCAGATCACCCCACCGGTGCGGGGTGAGGAATAGGGATCACGGCAACAACAGACGTCCCGTCAAACCTCGACATCCGCCGCGATCCGCAGATCCCGCAAGGGACGCACAAGGGCGATGGCTTCCTGGTAGAGGGGGTGGTCCTTGAAGGCGGCCAGTTTGTCCGCGCCTGCAAATTCGCCATAGACCACCAGGTCCACCTCGTTGCCAAGCTGGTCGCGCTGAAGGTTGCGGCGCACCTGCAGGATATCGGCATCGGGCACCTGTTCCAGTCGCTTCAGGCCGGCCTCGGCGGCTTCCAGGTCAGTCGGGTTCTTCACAGTAAAAAAGACCATGTGGCGAATCATGCGCGAATAACTCTCTTCTCTATTCTGTTGCGTTGTTTCGGTGAGTCAGGGACGCTCCGCTAGAGTTCCAGCGTGCCCTTGATCAGGATCTGCGTCTCGCCGCCGATCAGGATGCGTCCAGGATCCTTCGTCGAGGGCGTGATGGTCACGCGCCCCTCGCGGCCCAGGCGCGTCCCCTGGCGCACGGTGACGGGACCGGACAGCCGCCCCTCTGCCGCCATCCACTGGGCGATGGCCGCATTCAGCGATCCGGTGATGGGGTCCTCCGACATGGCCGTTGGCGGCGCCAGCAGGCGCACCTCGTAATCGCTGTCGCTGCCGGCCGGCTGGGGACCGATCAGACCCACGTCATGCAGCCCGGCCGCACGCAGACCTGCCGGCTCCACTGCCAGCACATCGTCCGCGCTTTCCAGTTCCAGGACATTCCAGTCGGGTCCATTGTTCAGCCAGGCCGAGCGCACCACCCGTTCGGAGAGCAGTTCCAGGGCGCGCACCAAAGCCGCCTGATGGCCTTCCGGCAACGGTCCGATCTGCGTAGGCGGGGCCGCGAAGGCCGGCGTTGCTCCCGTCAGGTCGATCTCCACCAGGCCCACGCCGCATTCCTGCCGAACCAGGCCCGCCTCGATCGGCACACCGCCGCCGTGCAACCAGGCCGCACAGCTGCCCAGCGTGGGGTGACCGGCAAAGG
The DNA here is from genome assembly GCF_000686045.1 of Fodinicurvata fenggangensis DSM 21160. Classification (GTDB taxonomy): domain Bacteria; phylum Pseudomonadota; class Alphaproteobacteria; order Kiloniellales; family DSM-21159; genus Fodinicurvata; species Fodinicurvata fenggangensis. The sequence goes on along the minus strand of NZ_JMLV01000009.1, from coordinate 73,657 downwards.
GCAGTTCGCGTTCCGGCGTGAAGATGCGCAGGCGATAGTCGGCTGCCGCGTCCTCGGGCGGCAGCAGGAAGCTGGTCTCAGCCAGATTGGTCCAGGCGGCGAAATCCTGCATCGTCCTGTCCGACAGGCCGTCAGCATCGAGCACCACGGCCAGTCCGTTGCCCTTGGTGGGCACGGCGGTGAAAACATCGCACTGAATGAAGCGGCGTTGGGTCATGACGTTCTTCCTCCCGCTCACTCTCGCGCGCCAGGACCATCAAGTAAACTGTTCCTGGAGAAAAAGGCATTTGCCAAGTGCAGGAAAGCAGGTCCAAACCTAGAGGAAACTTTCTTCCAACTGGATCTCCGGCTGCGGCGTGCCTGGCCAGCTAAAACGATAGCGGGCCGCCCGGCGGAGGTTGCCGACCAGTGCGGGACGGAAACAGGCAAGACAGGTCCCGCCGGAGCGCCGGACCGAGGGATGGACGACACCGTTGGCGCCGGCTTCCAGAAGCTGCTCGGACAGGGCTTGCGAAGTTCGATAGCTCTCAGGCGCCAGGCAGCCGGCAATTTCCGGCGTCTCCCCAGGTCATGGTAGTCTCCACCAAAGTCCGCCAGGTAGTCGTCGTAGGTGACGCTTTCCTCGAACCAGTCGATTTCCGCCAACTCCACCGACTTGTGCCAGGCGATCTCGGCCTGGGATGTCTCAAGCTCGAAGCCGGCATACCAGACGCCCCTGTCCGGACCGTTGAAGCGGCTGCCAAGCGGATGGGTATGGGTGAAAGCCGCATTGACAATACCGGCATAGGAAACACCGAAGACCAGTTCGTCACGGCCGATTCCCGGCAACAGATCCGCTTCGGCCCGGAGGCGGTCATTGGTGATGTTGTCGAGCTCGAAGATCCCCTGCAGGCATGCAAAAAGCCCGGCAAGCTGACCTGCCGGGCTTCCTGGATGTAAAAAAAGAAGGCGTGCGTTTACGAGCGCAGCAGCTTGCTGCAGGCCTCGGCAACCTCGCTTTTCATTTCGGACTCTTCGCCCGTACTGGCCGGAACGAAGCGTAGCGCCAAATCGGCACGTTCTTCGTTGCGATAACCGCTCAATCCTTCAAGGGTGTTGCCCTGAACAAGCCAGTGATCGCGTGCCATTTCCTCGCAGACCGCCGCCAAGGTATTGACACGACTTGCCTTCACGTTCTCTTCCATGGTGTCCGCCATGACGACCCAGTTTGCCGAAAAGGCAACGATCGTGATGGCCACGGCGCCGACGACGGCACCACCGATCATGGGTTTGGCGATTTCGAATCTTTCTTTCATGGTCATGGCTGAACTTCCCTCAATTATAAATATTTCTATATAATTATGCGAGTATGCAAATATATATACTGCAACCATGAAGTCATTTAATTGTGGCTTTTAAATGGCAAATTCTAATACTCCAAAATAATTTGGAATATTATTTTCCAATTTTATTGAACTATTTCAGTGGAATTCTTAGAAGAATCAGAATATCACGCCTGACTCCTTCTCGGTACGGACAGGACATCCATCCCCTCATTTGGATAGGTCAGGTGGCACCAGTGGGGGCAAGCCGCTTGGGGCCATAGAAGATCACCCAGGCCTTGAAGTCCTGGCTGAAAGTCTCAAAGCGGTGCGGCACATGGGCCGGCACGTAGAGCATGTCGCCGGGTGTGAAGGACACCACTTCCTCACCCCGCCGGAACGTCCCCTCGCCCGTTGCAACGATATAGAGCTCGTCGCGATCATGCGGCGTCTGGCGATCCTCACCGACCGGGGCATAGAGTTCGACAGTCACCTCGCTGCCCTGCTCGAACACGATTCGGGCGGGATGATCGGCTGACACCAGTGCGGCCGCATCGCTCAGTTTCACCTGGATATCGCTGTCAGACATGGCCAGCCTCTCACCGTTCCACGCGCACCCGGTAGGTCAGGGTTGTCTCACCCTTGGCAGGCACCTCCAGGGTCCAGACCGGGCGCCCGGCCCCTTCCATCTCGCTTTCGGCGCTTTCTTCCCGGATGCGTGCGCCCTGGGGCATCCGCCCAACGACCTCGACTTCCACGGCCATTTCCCGCGCGTTCTTGACCACAATCTCATGTGCGGCCTCGAAACTCTCCTCGGACAGACGCTCGAAGTCGGTCTGGCGCGCCGTGGCGGTGACATCGAAGGCCTCGCCCAGCCTCAGCGTCACCTCGCCATCCTCCGGTGTGTGGTCCATCGGCGCCTCACCGGCAAAAAGCGGAGCTTCCTTAGCCTCACCCCTGTCATAGACACGTACCGTGCCTGCTGGCAGGGGCTGGCCGGTCTCGCCGTCATTCACGAAAGCCAGGTGCAGACCTGCTGAGACCGGCCTGTCCGGTTGGCCACCGCCGGCCGTGGCGAGCCCGTCAAAGCGATAGATGCGCTCGGCTGCAATGTCTTCCAAGGCGAAAAGGCGGCGCTGTTGCTGCTCACCGGGCTGCAGGCTGACCGTCCCCTCCAACTCGTAGACATAGCGATCGGCGCGCGAGACCGGAGCACCCATCTCCTGCTGTTCCATGGAATCGGCAGCCATGCTCTCGGATGCGCGCAGCATGGTCGGACGCGGCATCTGGTTGCGGGCCACTTCGCCTGCCACAAGCCGCAGGCCGGCATCATGAAAGGCAACGTCTGTCTGGTTGTTCAGCGTGACACTGGCGGTCAGCGCAAGTCTGTCATCCTCTGAAAGCCTTGCCACATAACTGGCCTGCCAGCCCAATCCCTCGGTCAGATAGGTCAGCGGCAATTCCCCCGAACCACTGCGCCGACTGTCCACTGTCAGGTTCAGCGCCGGTTCGGCCCGCAAGCCACCGGGGACGTCCCTGGGTAGGGTCATGAGGGCGATGCGCCCCGGCGGATCGATCTCGATGCGATCGCCCAGGTCCAGGACCGGCGTTCCGCCGGCCATGGACAGCAATTCGGCATCCAGCTGTTCGCTTTCTCCGGTTTCGGGGATCTCGCGAATAAGCAGGACGCGCTGCCCGACGGCCTGCTTCAGCAATTCGCTTCTTGTCAGGTTGGCCGGAAGGTAGCTCTGGGACACAAGATCCAGGTCATCAGCCGCGCCCAGCGTCACACTGTCCAGCACAAGCTGGTTGCTGACACCCGTAAGCGAGATGCGGTTCTCGCCTTCGACCAGAGGCAGCCAGCGCACCTCGTCCACCTGGGTCAAACCGTTCTGATAAACGGTCAGGCCCAGTTCCTGTCGTGCTTCGAGGCCGATCACCCGCTCCTGAGCCAAGAGGGGTAAGGCCGTCAGGGCAGACAGCGAAAGCGTCATCACGAACAGGGACCTTTGCAGAAACATCGACCTTCTCCCGATCTTGTGATTGTGCGGGCAGGCTGGCGCACAATTACGGCCGCAGTTTGACCAAATCTGGCTGCGGCGTGCCGTCAGCCGCCGGCCGGTCGCCGTGCCCGGAAAGCCGCCATCAGGGTGCCATCGTCCAGGTAATCAAGCGCACCGCCCACGGGGACGCCCTGGCCCAGCCGCGTCACCTCGACCGGCAGCTCGGCCAGACGCTCGGTGATGTAATGGGCCGTGGTCTGGCCATCCACAGTGGCCGAGAGCGCCAGGACCACTTCCTTGACATCAGGGTGTTCCGCACGCTTCCAAAGCCCGGAAAGATTGAGCTGTTCGGGGCCACGACCGTCCAGAGCCGACAGTGTTCCCCCCAGCACATGGTAGCGCCCCTTGAAAACACCGCTGCGCTCCAGGGCCCAGAGATCGCCGATCTCCTCCACCACACAGATCAGGGCGGGATCGCGCCGACCATCCCGGCACAGCCGACAGGGGTCGCTGTCATCCAGGTTTCCACAGATCTCGCACTGTTGGATATTGTCGGCTGCACGTACCAACGCATCTGCCAGCGGACGCAGCAGGTCCTCGCGCCGTTGCAGCAGGCTGAGCGTCGCGCGGCGTGCCGAACGCGGCCCGAGCCCCGGCAGGCGCGCGAGCAGCTGGATCATGCGGTCGATGTCGGAAAGGCTCACGCCGGCCAGGCTCCGCCAGACCTCAGAACGGCAGGTTCATGCCCGGCGGCAGGTTCATGCCACCGGTCAGTTCTTTCATCTGTTCCTGTGCCTCGGCATCGACCTTGCCGCGAGCGTCGTTGATGGCTGCCAGGAGCAGATCTTCCAGCACTTCCGAATCGTTCGGATCGATCAGCGAGGGATCGATCTTCACCTTCTTCGCCTCGCCCTTGCCGGTCAGCGTCACCTGGACCAGGCCACCGCCGGACTGGCCTGTAATCTCCATCTCTTGCAGCTTTTCCTGCAGTTCGTTCATACGGCCCTGCATTTCCTGGGCCTGCTTCATGATCTGGCCAAGATTCTTCATCGGGCTACTCCATCTCCTCTTCGTCCGCGGTCCCTGCAGCCGGGTCGGCCACACTTTCCAGTCCGGACTCCTGTGTATCGTCGCCGCCCATATCAGGCGTTTCTTCCTCGGGCAGGTTTATGCGCGAAATCTCGGCACCGGGAAAGACCTGCATCACCGCCTGGACGCGCGGATCAGCCAGAACCTCGGCCTGCAGACGCGATTGGCGGGCAGCCTCCTGCTGCTCCAGGGTGTCCTGGCCGTCCTCGTCGGAAACACTGACGACCCAACGCTGCCCCGTCCACTCGCCAAGCAGGCGCCCCAGCTGCCCGGCCAGGTCCTTGGGAGCATGCGGGCCTGGGCGAAATTCAATGCGCCCCGGCTCGAAGCGCACAAGATGTACGTCCTTCTTCAACTGCGTGGCCAGCCGGGCTTCGCGTCGATCCTGGGCCAGGCTTACCACCTCTTCGAAGCTGCCGGGGCACGGCTTCGAGGGTGGCTGCTCCGAGGCTGTCTCCGGCACCGCGTCCGGCACTGGATCCTCTTCGCGTTCCGGCGGAAACTGTGCCACTGCCGGCTGCGAGGCCGCGCTGCCACCCAGGGAACGAAGGGCGGTTGGACCAGCTTCCGGAACAGAGGCCGTCGCGCCCCCCTCCCCCGCATTGCCCTTCCCTGCATTGGACGACACAGCATGCGCGCCTGCGGGTGCACCCGAAGCCCCTGGTGCGGCGGTGGGCGCGTCCCCGCCTGCATTTTCCTGCGATAGACGCCGCACAAGGTCGGCCGGCGCCGGCAGGTCGGCCGCATAGGCCAGGCGGATCAGGACCATCTCGGCCGCCTGCAGGGGCGACGCCGCCTGCTGCGTTTCGGAGATACCCTTCAGAAGCATCTGCCAGACGCGAGTCAGCACCGGTACGTTCAGTTTCCCCGCCATTTCCCGTCCGCGCAGGCGCTCGTTCTCGGTCAGGCCGGCATCCGCCGTATCGGGCACCACCTTGACCCGCGTCAAGGTATGGGTCAGTTCCAGCATGTCCTGCAGGACCACCACGGGGTCCCCGCCCGCCCTGTAGAGCATGCCAAGCTGCTCCAGGGCCGTGGCGACGTCCCCCGTCATGGTGGCTTCGAAAAGGTCATAGATCTGCGCCCGGTCGGTCAGGCCCAGCATCTGCTTGACCGTGGCCGTCTCCACCCGCGTCTCCCCCAGGGCAATGGCCTGGTCCAGAAGTGAGAGTCCATCGCGCACCGAACCATCGGCGGCACGGGCGATCATCTGCAACGCCTCCTCGTCGGCGTCCACGCCCTCGCGCTCGCAAAGCTTCGCGAAATGCTCGGCCAGCACGGGCTGCTCGACACGGCGCAGATCAAAGCGCATGCAGCGCGACAGCACGGTAACCGGAACCTTGCGAATCTCGGTCGTGGCGAAGATGAACATGACGTGTGGCGGCGGCTCTTCCAGCGTCTTCAAAAGCGCGTTGAAGGCGTTCTTGGAGAGCATGTGCACTTCGTCGATGATGTAGACCTTGTAGCGTGCCGAGACGGGGCGGTAGCGCACGCCCTCGATCAGCTCGCGAATGTCGTCCACGCCGGTGCGGCTGGCCGCGTCCATTTCCATGACGTCGGGGTGGCGGTCCTCGGCGATGGCGCGGCAGGTCTCGCAGTCGTCGGTGCTGCCCACCGTGGGTTCGGCCGAACCGTCCGGGCCGGTGTAGTTGATGGCCTTGGCAATGATGCGGGCGGTGGTGGTCTTGCCGACCCCGCGCACGCCGGTCAGCACCACGGCATGCGGCAGGCGGTCGGTCTCGATGGCGTTCTTGAGCGTACGCACCAGCGCGTCCTGGCCGATCATGTCGGCAAAGGATTGCGGCCGGTACTTGCGGGCCAGAACCAGATAGGGGGATTTGCTGTCGGATGTTGCCGCGTCTTGCGGCGTCGGGGTCGCGGGCCGGTCCGTCATGTCCTCGCTCGAAGCCTGGCGGAAGCGATCGCCGACGTCTCACTCGGCGCGGCGCGTGAAGGGTGGGAGGCTGAACCAGCGACCCGGATGCAGAAACTCGTTACGGCTGCTTCCTTCCGGACCTGACCGGGTTGGCGAGCGATCCGTCCGCGGCCAACCTCCCGTGCACACTATATCAGCATCACGGGGGGCAAGAGCAAGGGGCAGTTTTCCTGTTTCTGAACCTTCGTCCTAAGTGTTCCCGGAAGCACTTGCCTCGAAGGCATTTTCCCCACCATCCACACTCATCAGGCCCTTCAATATTCCAGTGCTCATCTGGTCTTCCAGATAGGATGCCACATCCTCGACCACCACTTCCAGGCGGCCGGACTTCGCAAGCAAGGCGATTTCCGATTGCGGTGGCTCCGGAAAGCCTTCTGCCGGTTCCAGACGGCGATGCCCAGGCAGAATAGCTCCTTGGGAGAGAATACTTATCCCCAATCCAGAGGAGATGGCAGCCTGGATTCCGATCAGGCTCTGGCTCGTATAGGCAATGCGCCAGCGACGCCCGGCAGTTTCCAGCATTTCGATCGCATAGCCGCGATAGACACACCCAGAGGGAAAAACCGCCAAAGGCACCGGTTCAGCGACTTCTTTCACCTTGCGTCCAGCCACCCACACAAGGCGCTCCGGCCAACGGGCGATGCAGGGCCCGCTCTCGGGGTGTCGCTTGACGATCGCCAGATCGAGTTCCCGTGCAGCGAGTTGACGGGAAAGCTCGATATTGAGCCCACTGGTCACGTCAAGCCGCACTCTGGGAAAGGAACGCGCAAGGCCGGACAGCAGTTCCGTCAGGCGATGCCCCGCAAAATCCTCGGGAACGCCCAGACGGATCGTCTCCAGAGGTTTGGCGGCACGCATCATGGTTTCGGCCTCCCTGGATATGTCCACGATGCGGCGCGCATAGCCGAGCAGTACTTCCCCCTCCTGGGTCGGCAGAATCACACCGCCTGCGCGTTCTCGTCGAAGCAGGCGATGGCCCGCCGCTTCCTCCAGCTTGCGTATCTGTTGGCTCACCGTTGACTGCGTTCGATGCACCCTGTTGGCCGCCAGCGTGAAGCTGCCGGTGTCGGCCACGGCCAGAAGCGTTCTCAGGAGTTCGACATCAAACATTGTATCATTTGTATTTCCACTGAAATGCATACATACATTTAATTTTCTAATTCGTCTATCGAGATCTAGATTGTCCGGTATCGGCAAGATCACATGAAAGACCACAGGACATGCCCACCCACAAACCTGCGCCAAACTGGCTGACTTTCGACTGTTACGGAACCCTGATTCAGTGGGACGAGGGGCTCTATGAAGTCGCTCGGCAGCTCCTGCATAACAAGAAAGTCGAAGACCTTGACCCCCGGACCCTCCTGGAGGTTTATGAACGTCATGAATTCAGGCTCGAACAGACGCCCCCATACCGCTCTTTCAGAGAGATCGCACAGATGGCCCTGGAGCAGACGATGGACGAGCTTGGGCTTCCAGTTGAGCAGGTTGACGGCGAAATCCTGACAGCTGCAATCTCAGGCATGCCGGCCTTTCCAGAAGTGCCGGATGTACTGAGGCGGCTCAAGGCAGCTGGCTTCCGGCTCTGTATTATCTCCAACACCGATGATTCGATCATAGCTGGGAATGTCGGGCAGTTGGGCAACACAATTGACCGTATCATCACTGCCGAACAGGCAGGCGCTTACAAGCCTTCCCTCGCGCTTTTCGAGCATGCCTATCGCGAACTTGGTGTGGACAGTAACGAGACGGTTCACATCTGTGCCAGCCCACATCTCGACTTGGCCGCTGCCCGAGACCTTGGACTTAGGTGCATCTGGGTTGACCGCGGCTCAGGGCGCAAGCCTCCCCCAGACTACACCCCGGATGCCACACTGCCGGACCTGAACGGCCTACCCGAGCTGTTTGCACAGTTCGGCTGGATTGCGCATTCTACAGCCTGATACCCTGAAGATGAAGGAGTCCCGATGGCGCACGAATTGAAATCCCGGCAAACGCCTGTCCCGGCTTCTACAACGGCCATAGGCAGCAATTCCATCGACCGCGAGGCCCTGCAGGCCGCGCGTGTGGATCTCGCCGCCACCTTCCGCATGGCCGCCCGCCTGGGCCTGCAGGAAGGGGTGTGCAACCACTTCTCGGCCATGGTGCCGGGGCGTGACGACCTGTTCCTGGTCAATCCCTATGGCCATTCCTTCGACGAGATCACGGCCTCGCGCCTGCTGGTCTGTGACCTGCATGGCAACGTTGTCGAGGGCGAAGGCGTGCCCGAAGCCACGGCCTTCTATATCCATGCCTGCCTGCACCGCGTGGTACCGCGTGTGAAGGTCGCCTTCCATACCCACATGCCCTATGCCACCGCGCTGTCGATGCTGGAGGGCGAGCCGCTGGCCTGGGCCGGCCAGACGGCGCTCAAGTTCTATGGGCGCACGGCGGTGGACGAAAACTACAGCGGCCTGGCCCTGGACGACAGCGAGGGCGAGCGCATGGCGGCCGCCCTGGGCGATGCCGATATCCTGTTCCTCAAGAACCACGGTGTCCTGGTGGCGGCCGAAACCATCGCCCAGGCCTGGGATGACCTCTACTACCTGGAACGCGCTGCCGAGGCCCAGGTCAAGGCCATGAGTACAGGCCGGCCACTCAAGCCCGTGCCGCAAGAGACCGCCGAACGCACCGCCGCCCAGATGCAGGACGGTGACGCCGAAAGCGCCCTGGCTCACCTGGAAAGCATCAAGCGCCAGCTGGCGAAGCTGGAGCCGGATTTCGCGGAATAAGTTTGTAAGTTTGCAAGAAGTGGACTAAGTTAGTCCATATGCATAGTGACTGCAAAGTGTGGCCGTTCCATGAAGACCGTAAACATCCATGAGGCCAAAACCCACTTCTCCCGACTGATCAATCAGGCTGTAAAGGGAGAAGAAATCATCATCAGCCGCGCCGGTAAGCCTGTTGCGCGACTGCTTCGCTATGAGACTCCGAAGGTCAAGCGCGAAGCTGGCGTATTCCGGGGAAAGCTTCGTATTGGGCCTGACTTCGATGCGCCCTTGCCAGCGGATATTGCGGAGGCTTTTGGCTGCGAATCTACCGGAGCAAATGACAGTGACGTTAAAGGCTCTGATAGGTGAAAGGCTTCCTGCTCGACACGCATATTCTTCTGTGGTGGCTTGCGGAACCTCAACGTCTCCCCTCCAAAGCCCATGAAGTGATCGCGGATCCCGGGAATCCGCTCTTTGTAAGCGCAGCCTCCCTATGGGAGGCTTCTATAAAGGCGGCTCTAGGTCGCCTCGACCTCCCAGAGACTCTGCTTGAAGGCATGGAGAGCCAAGGCATGGAAGAACTCCCGGTCACTGCGTCACACGCGTTGGCCGTTCAGCGTCTTCCTATGCTGCATCGGGACCCTTTTGACCGAATGTTGATTGCCCAGGCGCTGGCAGAGGAACTGACGCTCATCTCTGCCGACAGCATCATGTCGCGTTACGATGTCGACCTTCTGCATGACTGAGGGATATTGAGCCTTGCCATCGCAACAGGCGCACACAACTTCCTTGCCTCTTGCCTGCCAAGACATTTAAACCGCGATAGAAATTACTAAGGGATAGCAGCAGATGTTCGAATGGCTGGGCGAGGCGCTGGGCAGCATCATTGCCGCGATCGGACGGTTGGCGTCTGCGATCTGGAACGGCGTGTCCGGTGCCCTGGACGGCTTCTTCGACGGCCTGGCGCGCGGCGTCGGCCTGCAGAACGCCGACTGGCTGGCCTGGCTACTGCTGGCTTTCGGGCTCTATCTGATCTACGCGGGCCTGCGCGATCTTTTCCAGCGCATCATCCTGGGCGGCCTGATCAAGTTCCTGATCGGCTGTGCGCTCATGACCTATGTCGTGAGTTGACGAACCTCACACGTTGAAACGGAAGTGGAAGACGTCGCCGTCGCGCGCGACGTACTCCTTGCCTTCCGCGCGCATCTTGCCCGCATCCTTGCAGGGCTGCTCGCCCCCCAGCGCAACGTAGTCGTCGTAGGTGATCGTCTCGGCACGGATGAAGCCGCGCTCGAAGTCACTGTGGATGACACCGGCGGCCTGTGGCGCAGTGGCGCCGACCCCCACCGTCCAGGCACGCGCTTCCTTGGGCCCCACGGTAAAGAAGGTGATGAGATTCAGCAGGCCGTAGCCGGCGCGGATCAGACGCGCGAGCCCCGATTCCTCCAGGCCCAGCTCCTCAAGGAAGGCCGCCTTTTCCTCGTCGTCGCCCAGTGAAGCCACCTCGGCTTCGATGGCGGCTGAGATCACGACAAAACCGGCCCCGGTCTCCTCAGCACGCGCGCGCACCGTCTCGGAAAGTGCGTTGCCATCCTTCGCCGCAGCCTCCTCGACATTGGCCACATAGAGCACCGGCTTGGCGGTCAGCAGATTCAGGCTGCGGAAAGTGGGCAGCAACTCGGCGGACACCTCGACGGTGCGCGCCGGCTGTCCTTCGCGCAGGGCCGCGGCCACAGGCTCCAACACCGCCACGCGCTGTTTCGACTCCTTGTCGCCGCCCTTGGCCCGCTTGGCACTGGAGTCCAGCTGCTTTTCCACGCTTTCCAGATCGGCCAGCAGCAACTCGGTCTCCACCGTCTCGGCATCGCGGATGGGATCGACGGAGCCGTCCACATGGGTGGTCTCGCCCTCGAAGCAACGAAGGACGTGAGCGATGGCATCCACCTCGCGGATGTTGGCCAGAAACTGGTTGCCCAGGCCCTCGCCCTTGGACGCGCCGCGCACCAAGCCGGCAATGTCCACGAACTCCAGCTGGGTGGGAATAACCTTGGCCGATTTGGCGATCGCGCCCAGCTTCTCCAGGCGCGGGTCCGGAACAGCCACGCGGCCCACATTGGGCTCGATGGTGCAGAAGGGATAGTTCGCCGCTTCAGCCGCCGCCGTTTCCGTCAACGCATTGAACAGGGTGGACTTGCCCACATTGGGCAGCCCCACGATTCCGCATTTGAATCCCATGGATCAGCTTTCCGTATTGTTTCCGCCCAGGCGCTTCATCGCGTTCTTCAGTGCCTGGCCCAGAGTTGTCGCGTTATCGTTCTGGCCGCTGGGACCAGCCTCCGCCTCTTGCGGTGCGGATGCAGGCGCCTTGTGCTGCCCAGCCGGCGGGGCCTTCGCCGCTTCACCTTTAGAGGATGGCTTCTCCCGAGGTGGCTGAACAGCCTGGCTAACCTTCGACATGAAGGCGCCATCGGATTTCGCATCGCCGGCCAGCAGCAGCGGCGCTTCACGTGCCATCACCTCGAGCAGACGGTCCACAACCTCCTGCTCAGGCTTGGAAAAGTCTCCCAGCACATGGCCGTGCACCTTTGCCTTGTCTCCGGGATGTCCGATGCCCAGCCGCGCCCGGCGGAAATCGGCCCCCATATGAGCAATGATCGAGCGAAGGCCGTTGTGTCCGGCATGACCGCCGCCGGTTTTCAGCTTCACCTTGCCGCAGGCCAGGTCCAGCTCGTCATGGAAAACCAGGACATCTTCCGGGGACAGCTTGTAGAAGCGCGCCGCCTCGCCCACCGACTGGCCGGACTTGTTCATGTAGGTCATGGGCTTGAGCACCAGGACCTTTTCGCCGTCCAGAACACCTTCCGAACAGAAGCCCTGGAAGCGTTGCCGCCAGGCCGGGAAGCCATGATGCTCGGCCAGGGCGTCCAGGGCCATGAAGCCAATGTTGTGCCGGTTGCGCGCATAGTTCGGACCAGGGTTTCCCAGCCCTACGAAAAGCCGCATGGCACTCACTCCTTCCGGTCAGGAAACCGGCCGGCCCGCCGGGACAGCGGCAAGGCCGCAAAGTCCCGGCGGGCCAGGCGACCTGCTTACTCCTTGGAAGACTCCTCGGCCTCTTCGGAGCCCTCCTCCTCGGAGGCCTCCTCGGCGCCTTCGCCTTCCTCGGCTTCGTCCTCTTCGCCTTCTTCCTCCTCGTCTTCGCCCTTCAGGGCGCTCGGCGCGGCGATGGTGGCGATGGTGAAGTCGCGGTCGGAGATGGTCGGTGCCACGTCGTCCGGCAAAGAGACCTCGCTGATGTGGATGGAATCGCCCACATCATAGCCGGTCAGGTCGATCTCGATGTGCTCGGGAATGTTGGCGGCACTGCAGTCCAGTTCGACCGTGTGACGCACGACGTTCAGCACGCCGCCGACCTTGATGCCCTTGCATTCCTCATCATTGATGAAGTGGACTGGCACCTCGACACTCACGCGACTCTTGGCCGACACCCGCAGGAAGTCCACGTGCAGCGGCAGCTCCTTGACCGGATGCAGCTGCACATCACGGGCCAGGACCTGTTCCTTCTTGTTGCCGATCTTGATGTCGAACAGGTGCGTGAAGAACCCCGGCGTGAAGAGTTCGCGAACAATGTCACGCTCTTCCAGGGTGATCGTGACGGGGTCTTTCTTGGCGCCATAGATGACGGCCGGAACCAATCCGGCGCGGCGGGCGGCACGGGCTCCCCCCTTGCCAGCCCGCTCACGCTTTTCCGCATTCAGCGTACGCGTTTCGCTCATGTTTCATACTCCTTGACCAAAGCGATTTGCGGCGGACAACACGCCCACCGCTGCGACACGCCGCAACCTCCAGGGGTGTCGCGGCCGTGTTCCTTCTGCCGTGCCCTCAGGCCGGCATGTCGAAAAGGCTCGAGACCGAATGCTCGTCACTGATCCGGCGAATCGCCTCGCCCAACAGGGGCGCGATCGAGATCTGCCGGATATTGTGCGCGACGCGCACGGCCTCGGTTGCCAGAATGGAATCCGTTGTGACCAACTCCTCGATCGGCGAAGAGGAGACACGTGCCACGGCACCACCGGACAAAACACCGTGGGTGACATAGGCGGACACCGCCGTCGCCCCGGAATCCTTCAGCGCACCGGCTGCGTTGCACAGCGTGCCGGCGGAATCCACGATGTCGTCCACCAGGATGCAGCGGCGCCCGCGCACATCACCGATAATGTGCATGACTTCCGAAACACCGGCGCGCTCGCGGCGCTTGTCGATGATCGCCAGGTCGGCGTCCAGGCGCTTGGCTATGGCGCGCGCGCGCACGACACCGCCGACGTCCGGGGACACAATGGTCAGCTGCTCGCCATTGAAGCGTTCAAGGATGTCCTTGATGAAGACCGGTGCGGCAAAAAGATTGTCGGTGGGAATGTCGAAGAAGCCCTGAATCTGACCGGCGTGCAGGTCCATGGTCAGCACGCGGTCCGCGCCGGCCCCCGTGATCAGGTTGGCCACCAGCTTGGCAGAAATTGGTGTGCGCGGACCTGACTTCCGGTCCTGGCGCGCGTAGCCGTAATAGGGCAGGACCGCCGTGATGCGCCGTGCAGATCCGCGCTTCAGCGCATCGATCGCCACCAGCAGCTCCATCAGGTTGTCGTTCGCCGGGTAGGAGGTGGACTGTACCAGGAAGACATCTTCTCCCCGAACGTTCTCGTGGATCTCGACAAAGACCTCCATGTCCGAAAAGCGGCGCATCGAGGCCTTGGTCAGCGGCAGATTCAGATAGGCGGAAATCGCCTCCGACAGCGACCGGTTCGAGTTTCCGGTGAGAATTTTCATGAACTTGGGTCCAGCCTTGGCATGCTGTACAGGCCTGCACAGCCACAATAAACGGATTATCGGAAGCGCCTTCTGCCCCCGAGCGCGCGCGGAAAATATCAAGGCGACATAGAACTGTAAACGACCAACCCCGATGCGCCTTCATAATGCCAGCCATGTGACCGTTTTCCGCGCGTGTGCCGTTGACAGTCCTGTGGGCGCAGCTTATGTTCCGCGCCTCGAATTCGGAAGGGACCCGTTTGGCCGTGGGCCGCCGGGACCTACAGTCGCGAGGATAGAAGAATGAAAGTCATCAACTCCCTGAAGACGGCGAAGCTGCGCGAAAAGGGCTGCCGCGTCGTGCGTCGCCGTGGACGTGTCTACGTCATCAACAAGAAGAATCCCCGCTTCAAGGCCCGCCAGGGCTAAAGCCGGCGCCCGGTCCGCCCTAGAGTGGACCAGAGGCTGCCTGAAGTTTGACGCGGAAGGCCGCATCGTTCTCGATGCGGCCTTTTCGTGTTGCCCATTCCCTGCATTCAGGAATCGCACTTCTCCCAGGAATCGCTCTGCCCATTGACCGCAGCGGCGCGCTTTCTCATACTCTCCCAAAATTGGTAATACCACTTTCCGCCCTGCAGGCGGAAACTCAAGGGAGAGACGCAGGCATGCAGATGCCGGAGCCGGACCGCGGCGTAATCAGCCGCAAGCGCGAGATCATCGCCGCCCTGCAGGAGATCCTGCCGCAGGAAAGCGTGATCTATGACGAGGACGAACTGCGCGCCTATGAGAACGATGGGCTGACCGCCTATCGGCAGATTCCGCTGATCGTCGTGCTGCCCGAGACCACGGATCAGGTCTCCCAGGTGCTGCAGTACTGTGACAAGAACAGCATCAAGGTGGTCCCCCGCGGGGCCGGCACCTCGCTGTCCGGCGGCGCCCTACCGCTGGAGGACGGCATCGTCCTGGGCCTGGGTAAGTTCAACAAGATCCTGGAGACCGATTTCGAGAACCGCTGTGTGGTGACGCAGCCCGGCGTCACCAACCTGGGCATCACCAACGCTGTGGAGCACGCCGGCTTCTACTATGCGCCGGACCCTTCCAGCCAGATCGCCTGCTCCATCGGCGGCAACGTGGCGGAGAACTCCGGCGGCGTACATTGCCTGAAGTACGGGCTGACCACCAACAACCTGCTGGGCCTCAAGGTGGTCCTGATCGACGGCAGCATCATCGAGATCGGAGGCAAGCACCTGGACAGCGAAGGCTATGACCTCCTGGGCCTGATGACCGGCTCCGAGGGCCTGCTGGGCGTGGTGACCGAGGTCACGGTGCGCATCCTGCAGAAACCCGCTTCGGCGCGCGCCCTGCTGCTGGGCTTCGAGACCAGTGAAGCGGCCGGTGACTGCGTCGCCGCCGTGATTGCCGGCGGCATCATTCCTGGCGGCATGGAGATGATGGACCGGCCGGCCATCCACGCCGCCGAGGATTTCGTCAAGGCCGGATATCCGCTGGACGTGGATGCCCTGCTGATCGTGGAACTGGACGGCCCGCCCGTTGAGGTCGACCACCTGATCGAGCGTGTGAACGAGATCGCCAAGACGCACGGGGCCGTCTACAACCGCGTCTCCGAAAGCGACGAGGAACGCGCACGCTTCTGGGCCGGACGCAAGGCCGCCTTCCCGGCCGTCGGTCGTCTCTCGCCCGACTACTACTGCATGGACGGCACCATCCCGCGCAACAAGCTGCCCCATGTCCTCACCCGCATGCGCGAGATGAGCGAGCATTATGGCCTGGGCGTGGTCAATGTCTTCCATGCCGGTGATGGCAACCTGCATCCGCTGATCATGTATGACGCCAACAAGCCCGGCGACCTGGAGAAGGCCGAGGACTTCGGCGGCGACATCCTGAAGCTCTGCGTCGAAGTGGGCGGCGTGCTGACAGGCGAACACGGAGTCGGGGTCGAGAAGCGCGACCTTATGGGCTCCATGTTCTCCGAAGTCGACCTGAACCAGCAGCAGCGGGTAAAGTGCGCCTTCGACCCTCACAGCCTGCTCAATCCCGGTAAGGTTTTTCCGCAGCTGCACCGCTGTGCCGAACTGGGGCGCATGCACATTCACCAAGGGCAACTGCCCTTCCCCGACATTCCCCGCTTCTGAGGTCCATTCATGAGCGAGATTCTGCGCCCGGAGAACCCGGACCAGCTGGTCGAGCTGGTGAACTGGGCGGTGTCCGAGAAACAGCCCCTCAAGGTAACAGGCAGCGACAGCAAGGACGGGCTGGGCCGCCCCGTGCAGGCACAACACACGCTCTCGCTGTCGGCCTTCAACGGCATCCGCCTCTACGAGCCTGAGGAACTGGTGCTCTCTGCCGGTGCCGGCACGCCACTATCCGTCATTCGCGCCGCCTTGCAGGAGAAGGGACAGGAAATGGCCTTTGAACCGCCGGACCTGTCCGTATTCTATGGTCAGGGCAATGGCGAGGGCACCTTGGGCGGGCTGCTGGCCTGCAACCTGGCCGGCCCTCGACGCATCAAGATCGGTGCGGCGCGGGATCACTTCCTGGGCTTCTCCGCCGTAACTGGCCGGGGGGAACTTGTGAAATCCGGTGGCCGCGTGGTGAAGAACGTGACCGGTTACGATCTCAGTAAACTGCTGGCCGGCTCCTACGGGACGCTCGGCATCATGACCGAAGTCACGCTGAAGGTGCTGCCCGTCGCCGAGAAGCTGCGCACCGTGCTGGTCTATGGCCTCGAGGATGCACAGGCCGTCTCCACGCTGTCCAAGACCCTCGGCTCACCACACGAGCTTTCGGCCGCTGCCCACCTGCCGGCCGCTGCGGCGGCCGGCTTCGCGCTCCCCCGTGTTTCCGATGCAGGTCGGGCCGTCACCGCCGTGCGTGTCGAGGGCCCGGAACCCTCGGCCGTCTTCCGGTGCGAGGCGCTGCGCAAGGAACTGTCGGCCCTTGGTGAAACCGAGGAGCTCCACGGCAAGAATTCGCAGGATTTCTGGAGCAAGGTTGCAAACCTGCAGCCCTTCATTCAGGCCAGCGACCAGATCGTCTGGAAAGTCTCGACAGCCCCCACGGCCGGTCCGGGCGTTGCCGCCCGTATCCTGGCTCAGCGAAAGGGACAGCATTACTACGATTGGGGCGGTGGCCTGCTCTGGATCGGCTTCGATCCGGCCGGCATCGACGATGACGGCGGTGCGGCCATCGTCCGCGAGGCCCTCGGCGAAGCCGGCGGACATGCCACCCTGATGCGGGCGCCCGATGCCTTGCGTGCGGCTGTTCCCGTCTTCCAGCCACAGGAAGCCGGCAAGGCCGCCCTCTCGTCCCGGCTCAAGAATGCCTTCGACCCAAGCGGTGTCCTGAACCCCGGACGCATCTACGCGGACAATTAAACTTATGCAGACGAATTTTACCCTCGCCCAGCTGGCTGATCCCGACACCCGGGAGTCCGAACAGATCCTGCGGAACTGCGTACACTGCGGCTTCTGTACCGCCACCTGTCCGACCTATGTCCTGCTGGGCGACGAGCTCGACAGCCCGCGCGGGCGCATCTACCTGATCAAGGACATGCTGGAGAACGACAAGCCGGCCAGCGAGAAGGTGGTGACCCACATCGACCGCTGCCTGTCCTGCCTGTCCTGCATGACTACCTGCCCGTCCGGCGTGCACTACATGCATCTGGTCGATCATGCCCGCAAGCATATCGCCGAAACCTACACGCGCCCCCTGCCCGACCGCAGCCTGCGCACTCTCCTGGCCGCAGTCCTGCCCCATCCGGGCCGTTTCCGGCTGGCCCTGATCGGCGCACAGATCGCCCGTCCCCTGGCGCAACTGCTGCCGGGCCGACTGAAAACCATGATCGACATGGCCCCGCGCAAGCTGCCTGCACCCTCGCCCGTGGACCGTCCACAGATCTTCCCGGCCGAAGGCACGCGCCGTGCCCGGGTCGCCCTGTTGAACGGCTGTGCCCAGCAGGTCCTGTCCCCGACCATCAACGAGGCCACGGTGCGCCTGCTGACCCGCATGGGGGTCGAGGTGGTGGTGGCCGAAGGGGCCGGCTGTTGCGGGGCCCTGGTCCATCATATGGGCCAGGAGGACCCGGCCCTGGCCTCGGCCAGGGCCAACATCGACGCCTGGCGCCGCCTGAAGGACAGCGAAGGCGGCCTGGACGCGGTGGTCGTCAACGCCTCGGGCTGCGGCACCACCGTCAAGGACTACGGCTTCATGCTGCGCGAGGATCCGGACTACGCCGAGGCGGCCGACGAGATCTCGAAGATGACAAGGGACATCTCCGAACTGCTTGCCGAGCTGGACCTGCCGCAGCCGGTGCGGTCCACTGGCCAGCGCGTGGCCTATCACTCGGCCTGCTCGCTGCAGCATGGCCAGCAGGTGCGCCAGCCGCCGAAGGACCTGCTTCAGGCCGCCGGCTTCGAGGTGGTGGAGCCGGCCGAAAGCCACATCTGCTGCGGGTCGGCCGGCACCTACAACCTGACCCAGCCGGTTCTTGCCAACCAATTGAAGGAGCGCAAGGTCAACCACCTGCAGCGCACGGGCGCCGAGATCGTGGCCAGCGGCAACATCGGCTGCATCACCCAGATTGCTGGCGGCGCCGACCTGCCGGTGGTCCATACGGTGGAACTGCTCGACTGGGCCACCGGCGGCCCGCGTCCGGAAGCGCTGGGATAAACTGCAGCAAGGCCTCCAGGACATGAAGCCGGAGCCCGTCAGCAGCTGTCCCTTCACGGGATCGACGGAAGCATTTCGTTGATTTTTCGAGTCAATTGCGATTAAACCTGCCGCTGTTGTTCACTGAAGCTGTGGTTCGCATGCCCGAGTCGCAGGATACAGGAGGGCCTTCAGTGCGTGCCGGCACCCGTCTCGCAACACTACGAACCGCGAATTGTCCGTGACCTTTCCCCGCAAGTATTCCGGCGAAAAGAAAAAGCCCCGGTCCGTTTGGCGCCAGCTGTGGCCCGTCGCGATCCTGGTGATGGGCTTCCTGGGCCTCGCGGCGGCACTTGTCTATGACACAGCTTGGCACCAGTACGAACTGGCTTTGGAATCCGAGCGGCGCATTGTCGAAAAAGGGCTGTCGCTGCATCAAAAGACCATCGCCAACCACACTGTCAGTGGCGCCCATGACGATGACAGCATCGAGAACCTCTTGCTGGACTACGATCCGGACTGGGCCGAGGAATACATAAGCGAATGGGCGCTGGACGGGCTGCAGATGGACGGTGCCCTGGTGACCTGGGGCGGCAACCGCATCCTGCATCACGTCAACCAGCACGCCTCTTCCCACCTGGCAGATCCCGCGGCCTTCCCACGCGAAATCAAAGGCCTCATCGAAACGGCCCGCAACAATGCCGGCCCGCCCGGTGAACGGCCCGAAGCCGCCACCAGCTTCTTCAGGGACGAGAAGGGCCTGCACCTGGTCGCAGCTGCGCCGCTGACCTGGGAAGACACGCGCGGCCATGCGCTCGAGGGCGGCGAGCATGCCGTGCTGATTATCTTCATGACCTTCGATCAGGCCTTCCTGACGGACCTGGCCTCGGACTTGGAACTGAACGGCCTGCGCCTGACTTCGGACGCGCCCGCAGACAGTCGTTCGCACCTTCCACTGAGGACTGCGGATGGACAGACCCTTGCGTCCCTGACTTGGGCCAGCACCTCGCCCGACCTGGGCATGCTGCGCGAAATGGTCCTGCCCCTGGCGATAGCTGGACTGGCGATGCTGGTGCTTTCCGCCTTTTTCGTGCGTCACGCCTATCGGCGCGCCCGGTTGTTCGAGTATTATCATGGCCTTCTGGAGGAACGAACCGAGGAATTGAAGCAGTCCAAGGAACATGCGGAAGCGCTCAGTCGCAGCAAATCCCGCTTCCTGGCCACCATGAGTCACGAGTTGCGCACGCCGCTGAACGCCATCCTGGGCTTTTCCGACCTGCTGCGTCAGGACTTCGTGAAGTCACTACCCATCGAACGTATCCAGGACTACGCCCGGGACATCCACGCCAGCGGCAATTACCTGCTCTCCCTGATCAACGACATCCTCGATCTCTCCAAGATCGAGGCAGAGCGCTACGAACTCCATGAAGAGAAAGTCCAACTGTCCGAACTGGTGGAAGAAAGCCTGTCCATGGTCCAGAGCATGGCCGAACACAACACTATCACGCTCCACAATCAGGTTACGGACTGCACGCTCCAGGCAGATCCCCGCGCCTTGAAGCAGGTCCTCGTCAACCTGCTGTCCAATGCGCTGAAGTATTCAGAGCCTGAAACCAATGTCTGGATCGACAATGCGTTTGCGAACGACGGGAAGATGACACTGCGCGTTCGCGATCAGGGGCAAGGAATGAGCGCGGAGGACATTGCCAAGGCCCTCGAGGCCTTTGGCCGAACCGAGGATGCCTATATCCAGGGAATCCAGGGTACGGGTTTGGGTCTGAACATCTGCCAATCCATCATGCAGTTGCACGAAGGGACCCTGGACATCGAATCAGCCCCGGGGCAGGGCACCTCAGTCATCCTGCAGGTTCCGGCGGAACGGATCCTCACGGCCAGCCAGTGCAGAGACATCTGACCTTACCCTCAGCGGATGTCGCAGTCCTCTTTCATTCGCTCGAGATACAGAGCAGAGACCAAAGCCCTCCCCTCTAAGTAGAGTATCTGCACAGTATACTTAACCTGGGCGTTCTCCAGGTCTATGAACCCCGACACCTGAAGTTCAGACAGCAAATATTCCGGGTTTCTCTTTACGCTTCCTCAACATATTGCTGCCACTCTCTGAGCCGTGCCGCACTGCATATTTCATCAGGAATGGAACCACCTCAGGCAGAATTATAATTCCTGAACAAGCAGGTCGGTCGTTGCACAGCTGAGTTCAGGCAATTGAGATGGTAGACACTACACAAGCGAGAAGAAGGGCCGACAATTTTCGGCTAATCACTGTACGTGAACAGCTGTTTCCGATTGTTGTACTCGTCGCCGTCTTCCTCGTGGTGGCCGCCGCACTGGTTTACAACACTGTCCAGGAACAGAACAGGATTGCCGAACAGTCGGCCCTGCAGATTGTCTCGACCACGATCTCCGGACAACGCGAAAATCTTACCGGGTTTGTTGAAGACTATTCCTATTGGAATACGGCAGTTGAAAACCTTCTGGTCAACTATGATCCCAAATGGGCAAGCGACAATGTAGGTGAGTGGGCGGCTGATGGGCTGGACATGGACGGATCCCTTGTTGTGGGAGCCGGTAACCGTATCATCTACCACTTTGGCTCTGCTGCCGCCACCGCACCTGAACAGCTTCCGGAAGCAGTGAGGGAACTGGTTATTTCTGCCCAAGCACAGGCAGGCGGAGAGGGCAAAGGGTCCAAAGCGGCAACCGGCTTTTTCCGAAACGAGGAAGGCCTCCACCTGGCTGCCGCAGCTTCGCTTGCGTGGGAGGGTGAACGCCCGCTGCCCCTAGATGATGGGGTGCCTGTGGTCCTTGTTTTCTTTCGGACCATCGATCAGGAGTTCCTGTCTACCATCGATTTCCCGTTCCTTTTGGAGAACCTGCATCTTTCCTCCGATACGCCCCCGGCAAGCGGATCTCATTTACCCTTGAAGTCGATTGACGGGAAGATACTGGGCGCACTCAACTGGAATTCCGCGAAACCCGCCAGCGCCATGCTCGAGGAGTTGATCACGCCTCTACTGCTCGAAGCGCTGATCATGCTCATGATCTTTGGGATCATTGCCCAGCGTGCCTACAAGCGCGCTCAGCTGTTCCATGACTATCACAACTGGCTTGAGAACCAGACGGAAGAGTTGAAGGAGGCACGAAATTCAGCGGAAGCTCTGAGCAAGAGTAAATCCGAATTCCTGGCCATGATGAGCCATGAGTTACGCACGCCCTTGAACGCCATCATCGGCTTTTCGGATATGATACGCCAAGAATACTCGAAGACGCTGCCTATTGAAAAGATTCAAGGATATGCAGGAGACATTCACTCAAGCGGAAACTACCTGCTTGCACTGATCAATGACATCCTGGACATGTCCAAGATCGAAGCCCAGCGCTATGAATTGCACGAAAGTAAAATAACCCTCTCGGATCTTCTCGAGCAAAGCCTGGTTCTCGTGAAGCGCTTGGCCCAGCAAAAGTCGATCACCATAAATATGCCCGAACGGGATTACGTGATACATGTCGACATTCGGGCCTTGACCCAGGTTATCGTCAATATCCTGTCCAACGCCATCAAGTTCTCGAAACCTGAAACCTCCATTCAAATCGAGTCGAGGGAGAATGAGGACGGCAGCCTTTCTCTCCTGATCACCGATCAGGGCATTGGCATGAGCGACGAAGATATCAGGAAAGCGTTGGAGCCTTTTGGCCAGGCCAAGGAGGCCTACCTGAGCAACACAAGCAAGGGCACCGGTCTGGGCCTCAATATTTCCGAGGCCCTCATTGACCTGCACAATGGATCTCTTGCGATAAACTCAGTACCCGGCACAGGCACGACTGTAGAACTACGGCTGCCAGCGGATCGAATTCTCTCACGCCTGGACCAGAGCGCCGGCCAGACGACTGTACCACGCCTGGCCAGCGCTCTGGGATAGCAACCCGCTGTTGTCTCAGCCGAGACTGCGCTGGACCAGTTCGGATAGGCGCTTGGAGAAGTTCGAAGGATCGAGCGGCAGGTCGCCGTCCAGAATGCGCGCCTGATCCAGCAGCAGATCGCCCATGCCCT
The DNA here is from genome assembly GCF_000686045.1 of Fodinicurvata fenggangensis DSM 21160. Lineage (GTDB taxonomy): Bacteria > Pseudomonadota > Alphaproteobacteria > Kiloniellales > DSM-21159 > Fodinicurvata > Fodinicurvata fenggangensis. The sequence goes on along the minus strand of NZ_JMLV01000009.1, from coordinate 51,041 downwards.
CCATCTCACTGGCCTCGGCCCCGTTGCTGAGCTTTTCGGACAGCTTGCGCACCAGCGGATGATTGGGGTTGACCTCAAGGATGCGCGAGGCCTCCTGGTTCAACTGACCATGCTGCTTCAGCATGCGGGCCAGATGCAGGTCCAGGTCGCCGCTGTCGGCCGACAGGCAGACGGGACTGCTGGTCAGGCGCTTGGAGGTGCGTACATCCTTGACCTTTCCGGATAGGTTCTCCTTCAGGAAGGTCACCAGCGCATCGGCATCGCTTTCCTCGGGTTTCTCCTCGTCGTCCTTTGCCTCCTCGCCGGATTCCTTCCCGATGTTGTCCAGATCGGCACCCGCCCGGGTCACCGACTTGAACTCCGTGTCCTGGAAGCTGCCGACGGCCGGCACCCAGAACTCGTCGATGGGATCGGTCAGAAGCAGAACTTCGACATCCTTGTCATAGAAGCCCTCGAGCTGTGGGCTTTTCTTCAGGACCTCCAGGTCCTCGCCGGTCATGAAATAGATCTCGTTCTGTCCCGGTTTCATGCCGGCCAGGTACTCTTCCAGCGAGACCCAGCCCTCGCGCCGGGTGGAGCGGAAGCGCGCCAGCTTCAGCAGCGGCTCGCTCTGGTCGCGGTCCTCGTAGAGGCCTTCCTTCAGCACGGGGCCGAAGGTTTCCCAGAAGTTCGTGTAATTCTCGGGCTCCTTCTCGGCCTTGTTCTCCAGATCGCCCAGGACGCGCTTGACCAGCGCGGACTTGATCTTCGCGATCATGGGATTGTGCTGAAGCATCTCGCGGCTGATGTTCAGCGGCAGGTCCTCGGAATCGATGATGCCGCGCAGGAAACGCAGGTACGCCGGTAGCAGGGTCTCGCAGTCGTCGGTGATGAAGACGCGCTTCACATAGAGCTTCACCCCGTGCTTGCGCTGCGGATCGAACAGGTCATAGGGCCGCTGTGTCGGAATGAACAGCAGGCCCGTATATTCCATCATGCCCTCGACCCGGAAGTGCAGCCAGCTCCAGGGTTCGTCCAGCGCGTGGGCGACGTGCTTGTAGAATTCCTTGTACTGCTCGTCCGAAATCTCGCTCTTCGGGCGCAGCCAGAGCGCGCCGGCACTGTTGAGACGTTCGTCCTCCTCATCGCCCTCATGCTTCAATTCGACCGGGAAGGCGATGTGATCGGAGTAGGTCTGCACGATACGGCGCAGGTTGGCCTCTTCCAGGAATTCCTGCGCATCCTCCTTCAGCGTGATGGTGATGCGCGTCCCCCGGGGAGGTGCTGTCTCGCTCTCGCCAATGGTAAAGCTGCCGTGACCGTCGGACTCCCAGTGCCAGCCGGTTCCTTCCCCGGCCCTGCGGGTCTCGACGGAAACATGCTGGGCCACCATGAAGGCGGAGTAGAAGCCGACGCCGAACTGGCCGATCAGGTCCACCTCGCCGCGCTTTTCCCCCAGCTTGTCCAGGAAGGCCGAGGTGCCGGACTTGGCGATGGTGCCCAGGTTTTCCACCAGGTCTTCCCGGTTCATGCCGATACCGTTGTCGGCGATGGTCAACTGCCCCTTGTCCTTGTCCAGCGACAGCTCGACGCGCAGTTCGGAATCGTTTTCCAGAAGCGCCGGTTCCGTCAGTGCGGCGTAGCGCAGCTTGTCGCAGGCGTCCGAAGCATTGGAAATCAACTCGCGCAGGAAGATTTCTCGGTTCGAATAGAGCGCGTTGGCGACGATGTCGAGCAGGCGGCTGACTTCCGCCTGAAAGGATAGAGTTTCCTGGGTGGTCTCACTCATGATCTTGGCCGAATTCTTCACTTTGTCTCAGGTGGTATCCAGACCGTCGCTCAGGATCGAGCACGGCCGTGTGCAATCTGCGGCAAGATATGAGTAGCGAACCACTTCGGTGCAAGAGCAGAGGGGACCGTCCCGACAGCTTTCCTATTGCTGCTCCAGCGAGAAATGTGCTTTGGATTCCGTAGCCTCAGCGACCCGCAGAAAGGTTTTCATGGTGGGAATGACCTGAGCGCTCTCCAGCCTTGCTATGTAGGATTGCGACGTTTTCATCCGTTCTGCCAGTTGAGCCTGGGTCAGGCCACAACGAGTTCGCGCCTCTATGATAGCGCGTGCTATGGCATATTCTGGGGCCTGAGCTTCATAAGCCAGTCTCACCTCAGGGGTTTCCAGGAGTTCAGCCTTGAAGTCAGTCAGCGTCTTGGACATGTCCAGATATCTTTCAGTCTGTTCAAGGAAAGCTCAATCTCTCGACGCGGCGTTTTTTGCGTCTTCTTGACAAACGCTCGCAAAACAAGAAGGCGCTTACCTAATGCATGGAAATAGATTGCACGCGCAATCCTGTCTCTCCCCTTGAAACGCATCTCCCACAGCTTTCCTTCGAGCTTCTTGACATAGGGCTCTCGGACCCGCTGCGGCCCCAACTCTTCCAGAAGTTCGGCAACATGCAGAAATCGCGCTTGCAGCTCATGCGGCAAGGCACGAATTTCCTTTTCTGCCGCCTCTGTCAACTCAACACGCCATTCAGACATATCAATTTATATCTTTCTAGATATAATACAATATTTATCTATAATAGCATATATTGCGAAATTGCCCATAAAGATTGTACTAAAAAGTTCAATCTTCTCCCGTCCCTTGTCTTGCACCTTGGCCCACACCGCCCGACGTCTGTAGGATGGTGCTCATGAGTTCAGATCGGGTCGTCGCGGTCCTGGGGCCGACCAACACGGGCAAGACCTTCTTTGCCATCGAGCGCATGCTGGCGCATTCCAGCGGCATGATCGGCTTTCCGCTGCGCCTGCTGGCGCGCGAGAACTACGACCGCGTGGTTAAGGCCCGGGGCGAGCGCCAGGTGGCACTGATCACCGGCGAAGAGAAGATCATCCCCGAAACCGCCCGCTATTTTATCTGCACGGTGGAATCCATGCCGGTGACCAAACCGGTGGACTTCCTGGCGGTGGACGAGATCCAGCTGGCCGCCGATCCCGAGCGCGGCCACATCTTCACCGACCGTCTGCTGCATGCCCGCGGCACCCAGGAAACCCTGCTGCTGGGCAGCGAGACCATCCGGCCGCTGCTGCACGGCCTGATCCGCAACCTGGAGATTGTCTCGCGCCCCCGTTTCTCGAAATTGACCTATGCCGGGCAGAAGAAGCTGAACCGCCTGCCACCGCGATCGGCGGTGGTCACCTTCTCGGTGTCCGAGGTCTATGCCCTGGCCGAGATGATGCGCCGGCAGCGGGGAGGCACGGCCGTTGTCCTTGGCGCTCTCTCGCCACGCACCCGCAATGCCCAGGTAGAGATGTTCGAATCCGGCGAGGTGGATTACCTGGTCGCCACCGACGCCATTGGCATGGGCCTGAACCTGGGCCTCGACCACGTGGCCTTCGCCCGGCTGTCAAAGTTCGACGGCCACCGCCCGCGTCGGCTCAGCGCCCCCGAGGTGGGACAGATCGCGGGCCGCGCCGGGCGCCACATGAACGACGGCACTTTCGGCACCACAGCCGACCAGCCGCCCATGGAGGAAGAGCTGATCGAGGCCGTGGAGGAACACCAGTTTCCGGCGCTGAACGCCCTCTACTGGCGCAACCGCGAGCTGGACTTCACCCATCCCAAGGCCCTGCTGCGCAGCCTGGAACGCCGGCCGGAGCGCCGGGAGCTGATGCGCGTGCGCCCACCGGACGACCAGGCGGCGCTTTCCTCCCTGCTGCGGGACGGCTCGCTGATGGATCTGGCCCAGGACCGCGCCAGCGTCGAGCTGCTGTGGGACGTCTGCCAGGTCCCGGACTTTCGCAAGACCTTCAGCGACAACCATGTGCGGCTGCTGAGCCAGATCTTCCGGCATCTGCGCCAGAACGACCGCCGCCTGCCCGAGGACTGGGTCGCCCGGCAGATCAACCGAATCGCGCGGACAGACGGGGACATCGACGCGCTGATCGCCCGCATAGCCCATGTGCGGACCTGGACCTTCATCACCCATCGCGGTGACTGGCTGGCCGACGCCAAGGGCTGGCAGGAGCGCACCCGCGCCATCGAGGACCAGCTGTCCGACGCCCTGCATGCACGGCTCACCAACCGCTTTGTCGACAAGCGCACGGCCACCCTGCTGCGCCGCTTGAGGAGTGGCGAGGACCTGTTGGCCTCGGTGCGCAAGAACGGCGAAGTCCTGGTTGAGGGCGAAGAGGTCGGCCACCTGGAGGGCTTTCGATTCCGCCTGGACGCCTCGGTGGACCGCGACGACAGCCAGGCCATCCTCTCGGCCACGCGCAAGGCCCTGCAAGGCGTCATGCCGCAGCGCCTGTCGAAACTCGAGGAGGACAACGACGGCGCCTTCCAGCTGGACGACCAGGCCCAGCTGCTCTGGCGCGGCACCGCCATCGCCCGCCTGGCGCCGGGGGACAGCCCTCTGACCCCGCGCATCCAGACCTTCGACAGCGAGTTCCTGGACGGCCCCTCGCGCGAGCGCATCCGCCGGCGCCTGGCCGACTGGCTGAACCGGCACCTGCGCAACGGACTGGCCCCGCTCTACCAGCTTGAGGAAGCGCCCTTGAAGGGAGCAGCCCGCGGCCTGGCCTTCCAGGTGGCGGAAGCCATGGGCAGCCTGCCGCGCAGCGCCGCCGCCGAACAGGTCCGGCAACTGGACAAGGCGGACCGCAAGGCACTCGCCGGACTGAACCTGCGCCTGGGGGTGCAGTCGCTCTTCCTGCCGGCCCTGCTGAAGCCGCGCAGCCAACGCCTGCGCGCCCTGCTCTGGTGCGTGTTCCACGAACATGCCTTCACGCCCGTTCCCGACAGCAGCACACGCCTGCTGCACGACGAACGCGCCGACGACCCCGCCTTCTGCCAGGCCATCGGCTATCGTAGTCTGGGGCGGGGCAAGCGCAAGCTGGCCGTGCGGGTGGACAGTCTGGAGCAGGTCATGGCCCGCGCCCGGCAGCAGACCCGGGAGGGCGTGCTGAAACCCGACCAGAAGCTCCGTGACCTGCTGGACGGTGAGTCGGAAACCCTGCGCCTGGTCCTGGGCAGCAACGGCTATCAAGCCCACGAGGAGGAGGGCGAAACCGTCTATCGCCGCCAGCGCAACGGCAAACGCAAGCCGGCCCGCGACAGGCGCAAGAAAACCGAGACCTCCCGGCCCCAGGCCAACACACCACCCGAGGCGGCGGCGCATTCCCCCTTTGCTGTCCTGAAGAGCATGAAACGCGGCTGAGCGATGCCTGTGGATAAGGAGGCACAAGGGGCGGACGAGGGTTTCCTGCGCCTGGACAAGTGGCTGTTCTTCGCGCGCTTCTACAAGAGCCGTGCACTGGCCACGCGCGCCTGTGAGGCCGGCGACATCCGCATCGGCGGCGCGGTGGTGCGCAAAGCCAATCACAGGCTGCGCATCGGTGACGTCCTGACCTTTTCCCAAGGCCCCTATGTGCGCGTGATCAAGGTGCACGCCTTGCCGGCCCGACGCGGCCCCGCCAGCGAGGCCCAGGAAAGCTACGAGGACCTGAACCCCATCAGCGAGCAGAAGCCCCTGCCCCGCAACACCCGCGGCGACGGTCCCGCCCGGGAACCCGGCAGCGGCCGCCCAACCAAACGCGAACGCCGCAAACTGGACCGCTTTCGCGGGGAATGGTGAATATCACATTGCACCCATTAATGGTTGTTGCTATAAAATCAAGACATCCGCCCCTTGGAAGTACGCCACGTTCCTCGTGATCCTGAATGTGGCCGAAACCTTGGGGCTTTTTCATTTCAGCACTCACCTCGCCTTGTCCTCGGTCTCGCAGCAGGTTATGGCTGGCAACCGCTACAAGAACCAGCAGGCAGGGAGACCTTCATGGCACTGAAAGTCGCGGAGCGCGGGCGCATTCCATCCTTTATCGTCATGGACGTGCTGCGTGCGGCCAACGAGAAGATGGCGGCCGGCGAGCATGTCCTGCATCTGGAGGTCGGCCAGCCAGGCACGCCTGCGCCCGAGGCCGTACGAAAGGCCGCTCACAACGCCCTCGACTCCCTGCGCCTGGGCTATACCGATGCGCTCGGCATCCCGCGCCTGCGCAAGCGTATCGCGCGGCACTACATGGAGACCTATGGCACCGAGGTCGATCCCGACCGCATCGCGGTGACCGCCGGCTCCTCGGCCGGTTTCCTGCTGTCCTTCCTGGCCGCCTTCGAGCCGGGCGACCGCGTGGCCCTGGCCGCACCCGGCTATCCCGCCTATCGCAACATCCTGAAGGCCCTGGGACTGGAGGCCGTGCTGCTGCCCGCCGGCCCAGAGGAGCGCTTCCAGCCGACGCCGGAGCTGATCGAACAGGCCGGCGAGCTGGACGGCCTGATCCTGGCCAGCCCCTCCAACCCCACCGGGACCATGGTGGACAAGGAGACGCTGGGCCGCATCGTCAACTGCTGCCGGGAGCGCGGCATCCGTCTGGTTTCGGATGAGATCTACCACGGCATCGAGTTCACGCGTCGCGCCGTCAGCGCCAACGAGCTGGACGACGAGGCCATCATCGTCAACAGCTTCTCCAAGTACTATTCCATGACCGGCTGGCGCCTGGGCTGGCTGGTCCTGCCGCCCGAACTGGTGCGCCCCATCGAGTGTCTGGCCCAGAACCTCTTCATCTCGCCGGCCGCCCTGTCGCAGGAAGCCGCAGTGGCCGCCTTCGACGCCGGCAACGAACTGGACGGGATCGTCCAGGTCTATGCCGACAACCGCGCCCACCTGCTGGAACACCTGCCGAACTCAGGATTTCCGGACCTGGCGCCGGCCGACGGCGCCTTCTACATCTATGCCTACAGCGGCCATCTGGGCGATGACAGCCAGGCGCTCTGCAAGCGCATGCTGGACGAGATCAACGTCGCCGCCACACCGGGCAACGACTTCGACCCCGAGCGCGGCCACCACTACATCCGCTTCTCCTTCGCCGGCGCACACGAGGACATCGTCGAGGCCTGCGAACGGCTGAAGGGCTGGACGGCGACGCTGTAAGGGCTCGCCCCTGGCTCAAACAGCACCGGGGCTCAATACCCCCGGTCCAGGTCCACCAGGTTCTTCATGGGCTGGCCGGCCTCGAAGCGCTTCACGTTGTCCACCAGCGAAGCGACCGCCGTGCGGGGCACGGTGATGCTGGCCATGTGCGGGGTCAGGATGATGCGCCGATGGTTCCAGAAGGGATGGTTCGCGGGCAGCGGCTCCTCGTGGAAGACATCCAGGGTGGCGGAATCGATCTGGCCGCTGGCCAGGGCATCCAGCAGGTCCTGGTCCACCAGATGCTCGCCGCGCGCCGCGTTGATGATCATGCCGCCCCTGGGCATGCGATTGAAAAGATCGGCATTCAGGATGCCGCGTGTCTCGTCGGTCAGGGGCAGCAGGCAGATCAGGATCTCGCTGCGCGCGACAACCTCCTGCAGACCCTCCTCTCCGTGATAGCATTTGACGCCATCGATCTGCTTCTCGGAGCGGCTCCAGCCGGCCACGTCCAAGCCCAGCATGGCCAGTTTCTCCGCGGAATCCCGACCCAGCACGCCCAGTCCCAGGATGCCCACCTTGCGGTCCCAGCAGGGGGTGAGCGGCAGCGGTTCCCAGTGCTGTTCGGCCTGCAGCTCGCGATAGTCCAGCATGCGGCGATGGTGATAGAGGGTCTGCATGACCACGTACTCGGTCATGCCCGCGGTCAGCCCCTCTTCCACCATGCGCACCAGCGGCAGGTGGCGCGGCATGTCCGGATCCTTCACCAGGTGATCTATGCCCGCACCAATGGAGAAGATCACCTTCAAATTCGGCAGCGCGGCCATGATCCCGGGCTCCGGCTTCCAGAGCAGGGCGTAATCGATCTCGGAGGGATCGCCAATGTCCGGCCACTGCCGGATGTCATGATGGGACAATTGACGCTCGAGTTCGGGAATCCAGACTTTCGCGCTGTCTGCCGTGGAATAGAAAAGCAGGGCCATGAGAATACTCGACTGAAGGATTGCGAAACGGAAGGGTTAAAGACTTACAACACCACTCTCCACCGCCTCCAGGTCGAAGGCTGCCTTGAGCAGGGCCTGAGTATAAGGCTCTCGGGGCGAGTCGAAAATATCCCCCGATGACCCCTGTTCCACAACGACGCCATCCTTCATCACGATCACCTCGTCGGCCAGGGCGCGGACAACTTTCAGGTCGTGGGAGATGAAGAGATAGGCCAGCTTGTGCCGCGCCTGCAGGTCACGCAACAGGTCGACGATCTGGGCCTGCACCGACATGTCCAGGGCCGAGGTCGGCTCGTCCAGCACGATGAAGCGGGGTTGCAGCACGATGGCGCGCGCAATGGCGATGCGCTGGCGCTGACCGCCCGAGAACTCGTGCGGATAGCGGTGACGGCTTTCCGGGTCCAGGCCCACCTCCTCCAGGGCCCGGATAATACGCGCTTCCGGCGTCTCGCTGCCCTTCAGGTCATGGACCTTGAGGCCCTCGCCGACGATCTCGCCCACGGACATGCGCGGACTGAGCGAACCGTAAGGATCCTGGAAAACCACCTGCATCTCTCGGCGCAGAGGCCTGAGTTGGGCGCTCTTCCAGCCCTGGATGTTGCGTGCTTCGAACAGGATGTCGCCCTGGCTTGAGATCAGGCGCAGCAGCGCCAGGCCCAGAGTGGTCTTGCCGGAACCGGACTCGCCCACCACGCCCACGGTATGGCCCTCGCGCACCGTGACGTCGATACCGTCGACAGCCTTCACATGATCCACGGTCCGCTTCATCAGGCCCTTGCGAATGGGGAAGTGAACCTTGATGTCGTCGCCCTGCATGACCACCGGTGCATCGGCGCGCGTCTCCAGCGGATGCCCCTTGGGCTCCGCAGCCAGCAGGCGTTGGGTATAGGAATGTTGCGGGTTGTCGAAGACCTGGGCGACGGGGCCACGCTCCACGATCTGTCCATGGGTCATGACACAGACGTTCTGCGCGTTCTTGCGCACCACGTTCAGGTCATGGGTGATCATCAGAAGCGACATGTGCAGCTCGCTCTGCAGATCGCGCAGAAGCTTCAGGATCTGTGCCTGGATCGTCACGTCCAGGGCCGTGGTCGGTTCGTCGGCGATCAGCAGGTCGGGCTCGTTGGCCAGCGCCATGGCGATCATCACGCGCTGGCGCTGGCCGCCCGACAGTTCGTGGGGATAGGCGTTCAGCCTGCGGACCGGATTCTGCAGGCCCACCATCTCCAGCAGCTCCAGGGTACGCTGGCGTGCCGCCTGTTTGGTATAGCCCTTGTGCAGGAACAGGACCTCGCGCACCTGCTTCTCCACGGTGTGCAGCGGGTTGAGCGAGGTCATCGGCTCCTGGAAGATCATCGAGATCTCGTTGCCGCGCAATTGGCGCAGGCGCTTCTGCGATGCGCCGATCAACTCCTCGCCCTTGAAGACGATGGAACTGCCGCCGGGATGCGCCGCCAGGGGATAGGGCAGCAACTGCAACACAGACAGTGCGCAGACCGACTTGCCCGAGCCGCTTTCGCCCACCAGGGCCAGTGTTTCCCCTTTCTTCAGGTCCAGGTCGATGCCGCGCAGGGCCTCAACCGTTCCCCCGGGGCTCTGGAAGGTCACACCCAGGTTGCGCAGGGTCAGTATGTTGTCGGCGCCCGCAGTCGACTGCGTCATCAGGCCCTCCCGGGAGCGGTGGCGGGTTGCGTGCTGGCCGCCATTTCAGGTGGCGGCGCGGCCGAGGCGAAGAGCTTGCGCGGATCGAAGGCATCACGCACCGCCTCGCCTATGAAGACCAGCAGGCTCAACATCACGGCCAGCACGAAAAAGGCGGTCAGCCCCAGCCAGGGGGCCTGCAAGTTGGCCTTGCCCTGGGCCACCAGATCGCCCAGCGAGGCCGAGCCGGGTGGCAGGCCGAAGCCCAGGAAGTCCAGGGCCGTCAGCGTCGTGATCGCACCGGTCAGGATGAAGGGCAGGAAGGTCAGGGTCGCCACCATGGCATTGGGCAGGACATGGCGGTACATGATCACGCCGTTGGAGACACCCAGCGCCCGGGCCGCCCGAACATAATCGTAGTTTCGGACCTTCAGGAACTCGGCACGGACCAGACCCACCAGGGACATCCAACTGAACAGCAGCATGATCAGCAGAAGCCACCAGAAGTTCGGCTGCACGATACTGGACAGGATGATCAGGATATAAAGCACCGGCAGGCCCGACCAGATCTCGATGAATCGCTGGCCCAACAAGTCCGTCAAACCCCCGAAATAACCCTGGACCGCCCCCACGGCGACCCCAATCAGCGAACTCGAGAAGGTCAGCACCAGGCCGAACAGAACCGAGACGCGAAAGCCATAGATCAGGCGGGCCAGGACGTCGCGCGCCTGGTCGTCGGTGCCCAGCCAGTGTACACCATCCGGCGGAGCGGGCGCGGGCTCGGCCAGGTCCCAGGCCACAGTCTGGTGGTTATAGGGAATCAGGGGCCAGACCATCCAGCCCTGGGCATTGATCAACTGCTGTAGGTAGGGATCGCGAAAATCGGCCTGGGTCTCGAAATCGCCGCCGAAGGTTGTTTCCGGATAGTCCTGGAAGATCGGCATGTAGAAGCTGCCGTCATGGAACACCAGAATCGGCCGATCATTGGCAATGAATTCGGCGAACAGGCTGATCCCGAAGAGCACCAGGAAAATCCACAGCGACCAGTAGCCGCGTCGGTTGTTGCGAAAGTTCTGCAACCGGCGGCGCGTAATGGGATGACTGAACAGGCCTGACCTGGCCCTGCTGTCCGCGGAGTCCTGCGTCATGTCTCACGACTCTCGAAGTCGATGCGCGGGTCGATCACGGTGTACATGACGTCTCCCACAAGATTGAGGACAAGGCCCACCAGGGTAAAGAAATAGAGCGTGCCGAAAACAATGGGGTAGTCGCGGTTGATCACGGCCTCGAAGCCAAGCAGGCCCAGGCCATCCAGCGAGAAAATCACCTCGATCAACAGCACGCCCGTGAAGAAGACGCTGATGAAGGCCGCCGGAAAGCCCGCAATGACGATCAACATGGCATTGCGGAAAACGTGGCCGTAAAGCACGCGCCGTTCGGTCAGGCCCTTCGCACGTGCCGTCAGTACGTACTGCTGGTGGATGTTCTCCAGGAAGGAATTCTTGGTCAGCATGGTCAGACCGGCAAAGCCGCTGATCACCATGGCCAGGATCGGCAGGGCCAGGTGCCAGAAATAATCCACGATCTGCATGGGCCATGACAGTTCCTCCCAGTTGTCGGAAACCAGGCCGCGCAGGGGAAACCAGTCCAGGTAGCTGCCGCCGGCAAAAAGGACCAGCAGCAGGATTGCGAAGAGGAAGTTGGGAATGGCAAATCCCACGATCACGATGCCGCTGGTCCAGATATCGAAGGACTCGCCGTCGCGCACGGCCTTGGCAATACCCAGGGGGATCGAAACGAAATAAGTGATCAACATCGTCCAGATCCCCAGCGAGATCGAGACCGGCATCTTGTCGATGACCAGTTCGGCCACATCCGCATTGCGGAAGAAGCTCTCGCCGAAATCGAAGACCAGGTAATTCCCGATCATCATGATGAAGCGCTCATGCGCCGGCTTGTCGAAGCCGAACTGCTGCTCAAGCTCCTTGATGAACTCCGGATCCAGCCCCTGGGCGCCATAGCGTTCACTGCGCGCCGACGAGATGACATCCTCACCGCCGCTGCGCGAGGCCCGCTCGATGGCGGCCTCGGTGCCGCCGCCGGCTCCCGTGACCTGGGAAATCACCTGTTCGATGGGACCACCCGGCACGAACTGCAGGACCAGGAAGTTGATCAGCATGATGCCGAGCAGCGTCGGCACCATCAGGAAAAGCCGTCGGATGATATAGGCAGTCACGTCCTAGCCCTCCTGCTCGTCCGTCGGCGAGTCCACCATCTCGTCGCCTTCACGCAGGCGCCGGGCCCTGTCCTCGTCAATCCACCAGTTGTCGAATTCAAAGCCGTGCAAGGGCGGATCCTCGGGATGGCCGAACTTGTTCCAGTAGACCAGGCGATCCACCCGGGAATGCCAATGCGGAACGACATAGTGACCCCACAAGAGAACGCGATCCAGGGCGCGCGTTGCCGCCACCAGTTCTTCGCGGCTGCCGGCCCGGATGACCTCGTTGATCAGCTCATCGACCACCGGATCCTGGATGCCCGCCAAATTGCGGCTGCCCGGCATTTCTGCGGCCGACGAACTCCAGTAGTTGCGTTGTTCGTTGCCCGGAGAATCCGACTGTCCCCATGAGGAAATGGTCATGTCGAAATTGAAATCGCGCAGGCGATTGACGAATTGCGAGGTATCCACCAGCCGGACCGTCGGCTCGATACCAAGCCGCCTGAGATTGCGAACGTAGGGCAGGACGACCCGTTCGAAAGCGGTGTCGTAGATCATGATCTGGAAGGTCATCTGCTCGCCCGTGTCCTCGTGCACGAGCTTCATGTCCCGCACCACCCAACCGGCCTCTTCGAGCAGCTCGAAGGCCTTCTTGAGATTCTGGCGCGGCCAGCCACTGCCGTCGGTGGAGGGGGCAAAGTACGCCTCTTCGAACACCTCTTCCGGCAACTCCTCGCGATAGGGCTCCAACAACTCCAGCTCGCGCCCCTCGGGCAGGCCGCTCGATGCCAGTTCGGAATTCGAGAAATAGCTTTCCGTACGATCGTAAAGCCCGAAGAAGAGATTGCGGTTCGACCATTCGAAATCAAAGGCGTAGGCCATGGCGCGCCGAACCTTGGGGTCGCTGAAGACAGGGCGCCGTGTGTTCATGACGAAACCCTGCATCCCTGTCGGGCGCTCGTGTGGAATCTCCTCCATGACCAGCCGGCCCTGCTCCACGGCGGGTGTGTCGTAATCCAGGGCCCAGGCCTTGGCCTGGTTTTCCTGCCGGAAATCCACCTCACCGGCTTTCACGGCCTGGCGAATGACCGTTTCGTCGCGATAATAATCGTAACGGATCCTGTCGAAGTTATAGCGCCCCGTGTTGACCGGCAGGTCCTTGCCCCAATAGTCCTCCACCCGTTCATAGGTCACATGACGGCCCGGCTCGAAATCGGCCACGCGGTAGGGACCGCTGCCCAGCGGCGGCTCCAGGTCCGAACGCGTGAAATCCCGCTCCTCCCAGTAATGCTTGGGCAGGATGGGCAACTGGCCGATAATCAGGGGAAGTTCCAGATTCTCGCCCTCGGAAAAGGTGAACCGCACCTTGCGCGGCCCCGTCTTCTCGGCGGCTGTCACATCGGCATAATACTGCCGATAGATGGGATGGCCTTCCTCGCGCAGGAGATTGAGCGAAAAGATGACATCCTCGACCGAAATGGGCTCTCCGTCATGCCAGCGGGCCTCCTCACGCAACGTGAATTCCACCCAGGAGCGGTCGTCCGGCACAGAGATGCTCTCGGCAACAAGCCCATACATGCTGAAGGGTTCGTCGGCAGAGGACACCATCAGTGTTTCGTTCAGGTAGCTGGCGCCGCTGGCCGCGACACCACGGACGACAAAGGGGTTGAAGCTGTCATAGGTCCCGCGCGCCGCCAGCCGCACCGCGCCCCTCTTGGGGGCATCGGGATTGACATAGTCGAAATGGGTGAAATCGGCCGGATACTTCGGTTCGCCGTGCATGGCGATGCCATGGCGCGGTCGCGGGGCTTCGTCCTCCGGACCCTCCTCGGCGAGTGCCGGAGAACTCCCAAGCAGGAGACAAAGGCTCGCCGCCTTCACGATCGAACTCATGCCCCCCGCCATATTCGTGACCTGCCTCCCGCTCTTGCCATTCCGGTTCTGTCCGGTTTGGGCCGGATTTTCCAGTGCTTTCCTAGGGTAGCCGATGATTGGCGCTTCGCAACTGTGATCCTCAAACGGGGAGATTACAATTTGTTCAGATTTTACCGGAAAGTAGCGTCAGAGCCTGTGCATGAACCTCTGGATCGCCCGCAACCACGATATCCCCTTGCGAGTCCAGGGACAGGGGCATGCCCTGCCAATCCGTGACCACGCCACCGGCGCCGATGACCACGGGCAAAAGAGCCATGAAGTCATAGGGTTTCAGGTCTGCCTCGACCACCAGGTCGACGAAACCGCTGGCCAACTGTCCGTAACAGAAGCAGTCCCCGCCATAGAGGGTCAGTCCGCAGGCGCGGGACAGCCGGTCATAGGCTTCGGCCTGCTCTTTCGGGAACATGTCGGGCGAAGTGGTGCGCATGATCGCACGGTCCAGATTGGAACAGGCGCGTGTTCGTGTCTCCTGCACCCCGGAGACATCGCGGCGGCGTGTTGGCTGCCCACTTGCTCCAATCCAGCGCTCGCCCAGGGCCGGCATCTCGATGATGCCCAGGATGGGCTGCCCCCAGTGCAGAAGGGAGACCAATGTGCCGAACAGGGGATTGCCGGTAATGAAGGCCTTCGTGCCATCAATGGGGTCCAGGACCCAGAGGTATTCGGCATCCGGCTTCTCGATACCGAACTCCTCGCCGAAAACGCCATGCTCAGGAAAGTGGCGAGCAATGGCCGCGCGCATCTTTTCTTCCGCCGTGCGGTCCGCGATTGTGACGGGCGATTCGTCTGCCTTTAAGTCCACGGAAACCGACGTCCGGAAATGCCCCCGGGCCACGTCCGCTGCCAATCCCGCCAGCTCTTCCGCGAAATCGACCAGGTCCTGCGGGCAGGACGTGAGCCTATCCGACACGATCCCGTCCGGATCAGTCGAGCGGCGGCGGGTTATCACCCTGTTCGCGCATGTAGGCGATGATCGCGGCCAGGTCTTCTTCGCTTCGCACGCCGGCGAAAGTCATCTTGGTCCCCGGCAGCCAGCCGCGCGGATCCTGAAGATAGGCGGCAAGGTTCTCGTAGGTCCACTCCTTGCCCTCTTCACTGGCCTCCGTAAATGCCGAAGAATAGTTATAGTCGTCAAGGTGCGCGAGCGGCTGACCGATCACATTCCAGAGATTCGGGCCAACACGATTGGCGCCCCCCTCATCAAAAGTATGGCACGCAGCACATTGGCGAGTCTTGCCTTCGCCTTCGGCGGGATCGGCATCGGCGATCATTTGGCGCAGATCACTATCCGCATCGGCGGCAGCGGACTCTTCGCCCTCGCCGCTTTCGGCGGCTTCGCCTTCGTCGCCGGCCTCTTCACTCTCCTGGACGTCGTCTCCGGATTCGGCCTTGTCGCCTTCACCCTCTTCGGAGCCCTCACCTTCGGAAGCGCCGCCCTCGTCCTCTGCTCCTTCGGCCTCCCCGGAGTCGCCTTCTCCCCCGGAATCGCCTTCGGCAGATTCGCCTTCACCTTCACCATCGCCGCCTTCTTCCTCCTGAGCAGCGGCGATCTCTTCTTCGCTCGGCAGGTCGGCGGGCTCATCGCTCAGGCTGCGCAGGTAGGCGATCAGGTCGGCACGATCCTCGACGTCGCTCATGCCGTTATAGCTCATGCGCGTGCCCGGCGCATAACCGGAGGGATCGGCCAGGAAGGCATTCAGGGTTTCATAGGCCCAGGGCTCGTCGGATTTTTCCGCCAGGGCGTCTGAATAATCGAAGTCTTCCGCATGGGCATGGTTGGCCCCGACAATGTTCCAGAGGTTCGGTCCGACACGATGGGCACCACCCTCCTCGAAGGTGTGACAGGCCTGGCAGGCTCGCGTCAGGGATTCCCCATTCTCGGGATCGGCATCCCCCAACAGGGCCAGGACCGACTCGAGGGTTTCCTCCTCGGCCTCGGGCGCATCGGAGGGATCACCATCCGTCACCTCCACAGGATAGGCGTCCTCATAGAGATCCTTTGGCGAAACAAGAAGCTGGGAGACAAATCCGGCCGACATGGCCACGATGCCGGCCGTCAATACAGCCGCCGCTACCTTGTTGAATTCCAGTGACATTGCGTATCGCTACCCTGTTGACTATCGGCTGCGGAAGGTGAGGCGGGACAATAGCCGGCCCGGGCGGACGGTTCAATATCCTGAAATGCGGAAATATCAAACGTCCACTGCGACAAAAAGCTCTTGTCGCACAAGAACTGCCGGTTTTTATTGCCTGACCCCTTGGCGGATTTCTTCTGTTAGAGCGTTCCAAGCAAGAAGTCGAGACAGATGTCCTTACCCAGCAATCCCGTCGTTCTTGTCCCGGCCCGCATGGCCTCCACCCGTCTGCCGGGCAAGCCCTTGGCCGATATCCACGGCGAGCCGATGATTGTCCACGTCTGGCGCCGGGCCTGCGAAGCCGGTATCGGCCCTGTGGTCGTGGCCGCCGCAGAGCCGGACATCGTGCAGGCGATCCAGCAGGCCGGTGGACAGGCCGTGCAGACGCGTCCTGACCACCCTTCAGGCTCGGATCGCATTCACGAGGCCCTGGGGCAGATCGATCCCGAAGGCCATCACGACGCCGTGGTCAATGTGCAGGGGGACCTGCCGACCCTGGAGCCGGAAGCCATTCGTGCCGTCTTCGCTCCGCTGGCCACCCCCGAGGTGGACATCGCCACCCTGGCCGCCGAGATCGAGGAGCCTTCCGAACGCGGCAATCCCAACGTGGTGAAGGCCGCCTGCCTGTTTCCCGAAGGCAGCCGGCAGGCCCGTGCCCTTTACTTCAGCCGCTGTCCGGTGCCGTGGGACCAGGAAGAGGCCAGCCAGCCCCTCTACCACCACATTGGGCTCTACGCCTATCGCCGTCAGGCCCTGGAGCGTTTCGTCAAGCTGCCCCCCGGTCTGCTGGAGCAACGCGAGAAACTTGAGCAGTTGCGGGCGCTCGAACATGGCATGCGCATCGACGTGGCACGCGTTGACACGCTTCCACTGGGTGTCGATACTCCCGACGATCTGGAGCGGGCACGCCGCCTGCTTTCCCCGAAAAACAGGAAATGAACCAGGGCGGGTCCGGAGCCATGACAGACAGCAACAGCGCAATCGCCTTCCAGGGCGCCCATGGGGCCTTTTCGGAAATGGCCAGCCGGCATGTCTACCCGGACCGCACCACCCTGCCTTGCGAAACCTTCGAGGACACCTTCGCCGCCGTGCGCGATGGCCAGGCGGAACTGGCGATGATTCCCATCGACAATTCCAGCGCCGGGCGGGTGGCCGACATCCATCACCTCTTGCCCAGTTCGGGCCTGCACATCATTGCCGAACATTTCCAGAAGGTGGAACATCAGTTGGTGGCCCCCAAGGGGGCCAGCCTGGACAGGCTGGAAGCCGTACACAGCCATGTCCACGCCCTCTCGCAATGCCGGAATTTCCTGCGCGACAACAACCTGAAACCGGTTGTCCACGCCGACACCGCCGGCGCCGCCGCCGAGGTGGCCGAGCGCAACGATCCCGGCCAGGCCGCCATCTCCTCGTCGCTGGCCGCCGAGATCTACGGCCTGGACACCCTGGCGCGCGACATCCACGACGCCAGTCACAACACGACGCGCTTCATCGTGTTGGCGCGCGAGCCCTCGGATGTCGAGCCCGACAGCGGTGCGATCATGACCTCCCTGGTTTTCCGGGTGCGCTCTGTGCCGGCCGCACTCTACAAGGCGATGGGCGGCTTTGCCACCAACGGCGTCAATCTGACCAAGCTGGAGAGCTACATACTGGACGGCAGCTTCACCGTCGCCCAGTTCTATGCCGACATCGAAGGACACCCCCAGGACAAGCCGGTCCGCCTGGCTCTGGAGGAACTCAGTTTCTTCAGCCGCGAGGTCCGTATCCTGGGCGTCTATCCGGCCTCGAAGTTCCGCGCCGGCGGCGCCCCGCTGTAGCGCCCCTCACGCTGCCGGTCAGCTCGCAGGAGACCGGCGATAGAGCTTGTCGGGCCCCATTTCCTTCAGGCTGTTGATCCCCATCAGGCCCATGTCCTGGTCGATTTCGGTCGCCAGGAGGTTTATGGCGTGCTGTACACCGTCCTGCCCGCCGATGGCCGCGGCATAGAGGAAAGGCCGGCCGACAAAAACAAAATCCGCCCCCAGCGCGACGGCCTTCAACACATCCGTGCCACGCCGGATACCGCCGTCGAACATGACCGGGATGCCGCCCGACTCGGCAACGATTCCGGGCAGTTGCCGCAATCCCGATATCGCCCCGTCCAGCTGCCGCCCACCGTGGTTGGACACGATGATGCCGTCCACGCCCTGCTCCCGGGCGATGCGTGCATCCTCGGGCGCCAGGATGCCCTTCACGATCAGCTTGCCCTTCCACTGCGCGCGAATCTGCTTCAGGTGCTCCCAGTTCAGGTGGTCCCGCAGGCCAAGGTCGCGGGTAATGTTCTGGGCCACGATGGGCGCGCCGCGCTCGGCATAGGAATTCTCGAAATGCGGCATGCCGTGACGCAGCAGGGTACGAGCAAAGGTGTTCACCAGCCAGTTGGGCCGGATCGCGCCGTCATAGGCCAGGCGCAGGCTGGGCCGGAGCGGCGTGGAAAAGCCTGTGCGCACATTGTTCTCGCGGCTGGCCAGGACAGCCGTATCAACGGTCAGCAGCAGGGTCTCGAAACCGGCGCGAGCGACTCGGTCGACCAGGGCCTCGATCCGGGGTGGTTCACCAGGAAGGTAGGCCTGGAACCAAGTCTCCGGCGCGGCCTCGGCCACCTCCTCCAAACGGGTCAGGGACGAGCCGCTCATGATCATCGGAATACTGGCCTCGGCCGCGGCCCGGGCCAGCACCAAGTCGCCACGATAGGCCATCAGGGCAGAAATCCCCATGGGGGCTATGCCAAAGGGCGCGGCGTAGGTCTTACCGAACAGCGTAGCGGCCTGGGAGCGCTTGGAAACGTCGGTCAGGACGCGCGGAACGAAGCCATATTCCTTGAAAACCGCCCGATTGTCCGTACGCGACGCGTTGTCCTCGGAGCCTCCGACAATGTAACCGAACAGCGGGCGCGGCAGATGTCGGCGGGCGGCTGGCTCCAGGTCATCCAGTGACAGGATAGCTCGCAACTTGCGGGACAACTTGGCGGGTCCTGCGGGCTTGCGGGGCGGGCTCTGCTGGCCTGAGCCGTGGAAATCCTCTGCCTTGATGGCTGCGGAATTGCCTTCGTGGCCTGTATCTCTCACGACGCGCCTTCCTTCCTGTCCTCTCCAACCTGACCCCGGCGGGAGGGCCAAGATAGCTCTCAGGCCCGAAATCGCAAGAATGAGGCACAGGCCCGCTCTATCATGAATGTAATCCGGATAGAAAAACCGGCTGGACTCCCTAGGGTCCAGCCGGTCTTGTCGGAAGATTCGGGATCTGCGCGGTCGTCAGGCAGCTTGGTAGATTCCCGCCGCCTTTACATTGTCATCCACGTAGCCTTCGAACTGCTTGAAGTTCTTTTCGAAGCGCTGGGTCAGATCGCGCGCCACACGGTCATAGGCCGCCTTGTCCGACCAGGTGTTCTTGGGATCCAGCACCTCTTCCGGCACCTCGGGGCAGCGCCGGGGCACCAACATCCCGAAATCCGGGTGAATGAAGCCGTCCGCCTCGGCCAAACGCCCATCCAGCGCGGCGCGCACCATCGCCCGCGTATGCTGGATCGACATGCGCTCGCCAACGCCGTACTGACCACCGGTCCAGCCGGTGTTAACCAGCCAGCAACGCGCACCCGTCCGGGCCATCTTCTCACCCAGCATCTTGGCATAGACGCTGGGATGGCGCGGCATGAAGGGAGCCCCGAAGCAGGTGGAGAAGGTGGCCATGGGCTCGCTGCCCACGCCCTTTTCCGTTCCGGCCACACGCGCGGTGTAGCCCGACAGGAAATGGTACATAGCCTGTTCGGGCGTCAATTGACTGATCGGGGGTAGCACACCGAAGGCATCGGCCGTCAGCATGACGATGTTCTGCGGCTGGTCACCCATACCGCTGTCGGCGACGTTGGGAATGAAGTCCAGCGGATAGGATGCGCGGGTGTTTTCGGTCAATTCGGCCGAGTCCAGGTCCAGGACACCGCTATCGGGATCCATGACCACATTCTCGAGCACCGTTCCGAAACGCCGCGTGGTGGCATAGATTTCGGGTTCCGCCTTTTCGGACAGGCGGATCACCTTGGCATAGCAGCCGCCCTCGAAGTTGAAGACGCCGCGCTCCGACCAGCCGTGTTCGTCATCGCCGATCAGGGTGCGGCTGCCATCGGCCGACAGGGTGGTCTTGCCGGTACCCGACAGGCCGAAGAAGATCGAGGTGTCGCCGGCAGGGCCGATGTTGGCCGAGCAGTGCATCGGCAAAACGTCCTCTGTGGGCAGCAGGAAATTGAGGATCGAGAAGACCGATTTCTTGATCTCCCCGGCATAGGAGGTGCCTCCGATCAGGACCAGACGCTGCGCGAAGTTGACCAGCACGAAGCATTCGCTGTTGGTTCCGTCGGTATCCGGGTCCGCCTGCAGCCCCGGCACCTGCAACACGGTGAATTCCGGCTTGAAGCTGCCGCGCTCCTGAGACGAGGGCCGGATGAACATGTTGCGGGCGAACAGGTTGTGCCAGGCATTCTCTGTGATGATGCGCACCGGAAGGCGGTATTGGGGATCGGCCCCGGCGTAGAGGTCCTGAACGAAGATCTCGCGGCCCTGCAGATAGGCGCGCGCCTTGTTCAACAGGTTGTCGAACTGCTCCGGTGCCATGGCGACATTGACATCGCCCCACCAGATATCGTTCTCACTGCCCGGCTCGCGCACAATGAACTTGTCCTTCGGGGAGCGGCCGGTGTGCTGCCCCGTACGCGCCACGATCGGCCCGCCCTGGGCCAGGCGCGCTTCCTGACGGCGTACTGCTGCTTCATACAGCGCCGGCACAGAAAGATTCCAGTTGGCGCGGGTATAGTTCCGCAAGCCGAGTTCCTGCAACCCATGCGTGCTGATAACAGGGCCTATATCTTCCACGGTGGCACCTCCTAAATTATTGTGCTTCCCGTTCATTAAGCCAAGGGCGCACGGGATTCAAGGAGCGTACCGGGGGTCACACGGACACCGCCTGCGGATACAACCCCGCAAGCGGTTGATTTATATCGCTGTTCTCAGCTCACGTGCCGCTTTTGCGCCATGGCTGTCACAGGCTGGGGACTCTTCAGGCCGCGGCCCAGGCTTGGACCCGACGCACCGGAAGCGTGAAGTGGAAGGTCGTGCCCTGGCCAGGCGTGCTTTCCGCAACCAGCGTGCCTCCGTGCATTTCGATCAGGGAACGTGAGATCGCCAGGCCAAGGCCGACACCTTCATGCTGACGCGCCAGGGTACCATCAACCTGGAAGAAGGGCTTGGTCACCTGTGCGAGCTTGTCCTCCGGAATGCCGATGCCGGTATCCTGGACGGAAAAAACCATTCCACCGTCGCTGTCCTGTTGCACAATCACGCGAATCTGCCCGCCGGAGGGTGTGAACTTGACGGCATTGCCCACCAGGTTGATCAGCACCTGCCGCAAGCGGCGCCCGTCGCCGCTGAATTCCGGCAACTCCGCCTTACAGGAATCGATCAGTGCGACCCCCTTCTTCTGGGCCTTCTGCTCCAGGATCCGCAGGCTGTCCTGAACCAGTTCCTGGGCCTGCAGTGTTTCCTCGTTCAGGTCCAGCTGCCCGGCCTCGATCCGGGAGATGTCAAGAATGTCGTTGATGATCGCCAAAAGCTGGCTGCCACTGTTGTAGATATCGTCGGCATATTCCAGATAGCGTTCGTTAGGCAGGGGACCGAAAGCCTGGCTCCGGATCAGGTCAGAAAAGCCCAGAATAGCTGTCAATGGGGTGCGCAGCTCGTGGCTCATGTTGGCAATGAACTCAGACTTCACCCGGTTGGCCTCGTCGGAGAGATTCTTGGCATACTGGAGTTCCGCCGCCGCGCGCTGGCGATGGGTGATGTCGTGCAGGGTCAGCACCGTGCCCATGACGGCCGGGTCGTCCATCAGGTTGCGGGCCGTCACCTCGAACTCGCGACGTCCCCGGCCCGGCAGAGTCAGGTAGGTGCCCTCGGCATGGGCCCAGGTTTCGCCCGAAGTCGACTGAGCCAGACGCGCAACCAGATCCTCAACGGCCGGCCCCTGCAGCAGTTCATACAGTTCGGACCCCTCAGCCTTCTCGCTCAAACCGCTGTTGGGGCAGGAGGCGAATTGGATCGTCCCCTGGGCGTCCACAACGAAGATGAAGTCGCTGGCATTTTCCACCAGGCGTCGGAAACGCGCCTCGCTCTGGCGCAGGATCACGGCCTCGCGTTCGCGATAGGCGGTAAAGCGGCGATCTACAGCCGTGGTCACCAGCTGCAGCATCAGGATCGCTATGGTCCCGAACGCGATGACGAAGGCCAGGACATAGGGGTCGACCTGATAGCCGCCATGGGCCGGCGCAAGTGCAGGCTGGGCATGGAACATGGCCGCTTCCATGCCGATGTAGTGCATGCCATAGACGGCCAGGCCCATGATCAGGGCCGACAGGATGCGCCACCAGAAGCCGGATACCCGGATGGTGATCCAGACTGCCGTGGTGGCGGCCGCAACGGCAAAGAGGACCGATAGCCCCACCAGCAGAGGATCATAGGAAACCATGGCCTGCATGTTCATGGCTTCCATGCCGGTGTAGTGCATGCTCACCACGCCCAGGCCCAGGAAAATCCCGGCCGTCAGGACAGCGAGAGGAGACCCCTGGCGGCCGATGATTATAAAGCCGGCCGCAGCTCCACCCACGGCCAACACGACGGAACCAAAGGTCAGGCCCAGGTCATAGGTCACGTCCACCGGCAGCATGAAGGCCAGCATGCCGATGAAATGCATCGACCAGATGCCGCCGCCCATGGCCAGGGCCGCCAAAAGCAGCCACACGTGGCGCCGCAGGCCACTGGCGGCCCAGATTCGCGGCGCCGTGTCGATGGCGACAAACGAGGCCAGGCTGGCGACCAGCAGCGAGAGCGTTACCAGCAGCGGGCTATAGTCGCCTTGAATTAGGGTATCGGTCATCCGAATCCTTGGTTCCTTTGCGTATGCCCGGAACCAAGTCCAGGACAGCGATCAAACCTGGACCGCTAGTTTTTGCGATTGTGAAAGTATAATGGTTAATATTGGGTTGATATAGCTGGATGCTCAGGAGACATTCCAGGGTTGGCTCAACATGCCCTGATGTAGTTTTCCCGGTGTGACAGGCAAGTGCAGTTGCCGTAAATTCGCCACAGACACGCGATAAGGCGCTATTCATGATGACGACAACCGCCGAACAGCATTCCGGAAAATCTGCCGGGGACGGTCTCCAAGCCGATCGCTACAGCATCGCGCTTGTGGATGACGATCGCAACATCCTGACCTCGGTGTCCATAGCACTCGAGGCCGAGGGCTTTCGGGTTCGCAGCTATGCGGATGGCTCCGAGGCCCTGCGCAGCCTCTCGACCACGCCCGCCGATCTGCTGGTCCTGGACATCAAGATGCCGCGCATGGACGGCATGGAGCTGCTTGGCCGCATACGCGAATCCTCCAACGTTCCGGTCATCTTCCTGACCTCGAAGGACGAGGAGGTTGATGAAGTCATCGGCCTGCGCATGGGGGCAGACGACTACATCACAAAACCTTTCTCGCAGCGCCTCCTGATTGAGCGTATTCGCGCCCTCCTGCGTCGGGAAAAGGTAAGCAAGGACGAGGTCGATCCCGCTGGCGAGGCCTCGATCCGGCGCGGGGAACTGCTGCTGGATCCGGCCCGCCACCTCTGTCACTGGAAAAACGAGCCGGTCAACCTGACGGTCACCGAATTCCTGATCCTGAAGGCCCTGGCCCAGCGCCCGGGCCACGTGAAGAACCGGGACCAGCTGATGGATGCGGCCTATGGCGAACACATCTATGTGGATGACCGAACCATCGACAGCCACATCAAGCGCCTGCGCAAGAAGTTCAAGCAGGTCGATGACGACTTTGCCCAGATTGAAACCCTCTACGGGGTAGGTTACCGCTATCGCGAAGCCTGACCCGGCCTCGCCGGTGCAGGGAGCGAGGAAAGGCAGCACTTGCCCATGGCCGGTTTCAACCTGCTGAGCAGAAAAGGCGCCGACAGGCATAACGAAACCAGCGGAAGCCCGTCGGAAGACGCGCAGCGCTCTGCCGCCCGGCGGAGCACGCACAAGCGGCGTGTGCGCGAGGGGCAGGCCGATTATGGATCGGCCCGTAGCGAAGAGCCTGACGGCGAAAGCAGGACCTGGCGCCGGCCGGCCTGGCGCTCGCCGCTGACCCGGCGCATCCTTCTGCTCAATGTCCTGGTCCTGCTGATCCCCATCCTGGGCCTGCTGCATCTGGACCAGTATCGCCAGAGCCTGATCGATTCCGAACTGGAGGCCATGCGCACCCAAGGCACCACCGTGGCATTGGCGCTGGGCTCCGCCGCGGTGCGCGACGGCAGCAACGGCGAACAGCAACTGATGCACGAGGCAGCGCGCCAATTGATCCGTGTCCTGCTGGACGATTCCCAATTGCGGGCGCGCCTGTTCAGCCAGGATGGCAACCTGATCGCCGATTCCTTCCTGCTCGGTGGCTCGGACAGCCAGGTCAAGGTCGAGGAGTTGCCACCGCCGGCTGACCCGGGCTCATCGGCCGTACGCAGCTTCGGAACCCTCTATGATCGCATCATGCGGCTCTTCTCCGGCAACCAGGACCTGCCGCTCTACAGAGAAAGCCCTCAGCAGCAACAGGCCGAAGACTACAAAGAGGTCCTGCAGGCCTTGCGCGGCGAGGAAGGCACGATGGCGCGGCGCGATTCCGGCGATCAGCTGATCCTCTCGGTTTCCGTGCCGGTCCAGCGCTATCGCCAGGTTGTTGGCGGCTTGATGGTGACAAAGGGCGGTGAAAGCGTGGAACGCGCCGTGCGCGACCGGCGCAGCGACATTCTGCTGGTCTTCGCCGTCGCTCTGGCTGTGACGGTCCTGCTGTCGTTCTATCTCTCCCATACCATCGCCGCACCGATACGGCGGCTCGCCCGTGGCGCCGAACGCATTCGCGGCAGCAAGAACAAGGCCAATCTCATTCCCGACCTGCGCGCGCGTCACGACGAGATCGGCGATCTTTCCGAGGCCTTGATCGACATGACCGAGGCCCTGCGCGCCCGCATGGAAGCCATCGAGAACTTCGCCGCCGATGTGGCGCACGAAATCAAGAACCCCCTGACCTCGCTGCGCTCTGCGGTAGAAACCGCCAACCGTATCGAGGATGAGGATCAGCGCCGGCGTCTGATGGGCATCATCCTGGACGATGTGCAGCGTCTCGACCGTCTGATCAGCGAAATTTCGGATGCCTCCCGCCTGGATGCCGAGCTGGCCCGCGCCGAGAACGAGCGTATCGACCTGGGGCGGCTGCTGGATGCCATGGGCGAACTCCACAAGCCGCTCTGCGAGGATAAGGGCCTGACCTTCAAGGTGGATGTGGCAACAGAAAAGTCCCTGGTCGTGACGGGCTTGGAGGGACGCCTTGGCCAGGTCTTCCGCAACCTGCTCTCGAATGCCATTTCCTTCTCGCCCGAAGGCGGTACCATCGAACTCAAGGCTTGGCGCGAAGAAGACCGCAACCTGGGTCCCGTGGTGGTTGCCACCATCAGCGACGCGGGCCCTGGCATTCCGGAAGGCAAGCAGCAGGCCATCTTCGACCGTTTCTACAGCGAACGTCCGCGCGAAGAGAAGTTCGGCACCCACTCGGGCCTGGGGCTCAGCATCTCATTGCAGATCATTGAAGCCCACAAGGGCAGTCTTGTCGCCGAGAACCGGCCGGAAGGCGGCGCCTGCTTTATCGTGCGCCTGCCGGCAGAGGAATAGAGGCACCCGCAATGAGCGATCCAGAAGAGTCCCGAACCCCGCCCACTCTTGACCTGCACGCCACGGCTGTGGCCGTGGAGACCCAGTTCGGCCCGCTTGCGGTCCTGCTCCGCGGGCCTTCAGGTTCAGGCAAGTCGGCCCTGGCCCTGCGCCTGATCGATGAGGGCGGCAGTCTGGTCGGCGACGATCGCATCCAGCTACAGCGGCGCGGCAAGCTGCTGCACCTGCGCCCTCCCGAACGTCTCTCGGGTCTGCTGGAGGTCCGCGGATTCGGGATTGTCGAAGTGCCCTGTATCGAGGATGCGCCACTGGGTCTGATCGTCGACCTGGCCCCTGGCCAGAGCGACAACCGGCTGCCCGACGAACAGGGAGAAAGCCTGCTGGAGACCGAGGTGCCGCGCCTGGCCCTGGACCCGGCCACCCCCTCGGCCGGGGCCTTCATCCGCATGGCCCTGCGCAGCCGGGCGCGCAGCCTGTCGGACCTGCTGCAGGGCGCAGTCTCCGCCAGCCAGTCCGATAGGCAGCAGGATGGCCCGCCCGAATTGCTCCTGATCACCGGTCTCTCGGGTGCAGGGCGCACCCTTGGCCTGAAGGTCCTGGAAGACATCGGGTACGAGGCGATCGACAACCTGCCCCTGGGCCTGATCGACGGCATCGTCGGTGCCAATGCCCAGCGCCAGCCCCTGGCCGTCGGCATCGACAGCCGCACCCTGGATTTTTCCGTCGAGCTTTTCCTGGAGCAGATCGACCGCCTGGAACGCAATCGGGAGCTGGCGTTCTCGCTGTTGTTCTTCGAATGCGACGACCAGGTCCTGCAGCAACGCTTCACCGAAACGCGGCGGCGGCATCCCCTGGCGCTCAATCGACCGCTGGCCGAAGGCATTGCAGCCGAACGCAGCCTGCTGATGCCACTGCGCGCCCGGGCGGATCAGGTCATCGATACCAGCGACCTGGCCCCACCCGAACTGCACCGCCTGCTGTCAGCCCGTTTCGCCTCGCGCGCGGACGCACGTATGCAGGTCTTCGTAACCTCGTTCTCCTATCGCTTCGGCCTGCCGCGCGAGGCCGATCTAGTGTTCGACATGCGCTTCCTGGAGAACCCCCATTACCAGGAGGATTTGCGTCCCCTGACAGGACAGGACAGCGCGGTGCAGGCCTTCGTCACGGCCGACCCTGCCTTCCAGCTCTTTTTCGATCACTTGACGGCGCTGCTGGACTCCCTGCTGGAAGGCTATGAGGCGAACGGCAAGAGCTACCTGACGCTGGCTTTCGGCTGTACGGGCGGGCGGCATCGCTCCGTGGCCGCTGCAGAAGAGGTGTTTCGCTGGCTGGACAAGGGCAAACACCCGCTTCACCTCTCGCATCGGGAACTGGAGCGCGGCCGGCAACCGGCGCGCGGCCGCAGGAAATCGTAGGCAGGCTTGCCATTTCAGGCTGCACAACCCCCTTATTTGCGCTAGAACAGCCGTCCGGTGCCGGCAAGGAGGTAGAATGATCGGTCTCGTCCTGGTGACTCACGGCAACCTGGCCCGCGAATTCGTGGCGGCCATGGAGCACGTCGTGGGCGCACAGCCCAACACCCTGGCGATCTGCATCGGCCCCGAGGACGACATGGAACAGCGACGCCAGGAGATCCTCGAGTCGGTTTCGCAGGTGGATGAAGGCGACGGCGTCGTCATCCTGACGGACATGTTCGGGGGCACCCCCTCGAACCTGGCCATTTCCGTCCTGGAGCAGAAGAACGTGGAGGTGATCGCCGGCATCAACCTGCCCATGCTGATCAAGTTGGCCAGTGTGCGCGACCGCGAGCAGCTTCCCGGCGCCGTCCGGCAGGCGCAGGAAGCCGGGCGCAAGTACATCCACGTCGCCTCGCAGCTCTTGAAAGACGAAACCTCCTGCTAGGAGACAGGCCTTGGACAGCGGCGACATATCCTCGGAGGAGACGGCGGTCCGCCAGGTCACGATCTGCAACCGCAAGGGCCTTCATGCGCGCGCCGCGGCCAAGTTCGTCAAGCTGGTGGCGACCTACCAATCCGAAGTCCTGGTGATCCGCCGGGACCAGCAGGTTACCGGCTCCTCCATCATGGGCCTGATGATGCTGGCAGCGGGGCCGGGCTGTGAAATTGAACTGCAGGCCCAGGGCCCGGATGCCACCGAGGTTCTGGATGCCCTGGAAGAGCTGATCAGGCGCAAATTCGATGAAGACTGACACTGACGCCGACAACGACAAGGACACCGCAAACGCCACGGAAGAGCGTGTCCTGCAGGGACTTGGCGTCTCGGCCGGCGTTGCGATCGGACACATCTTCTTTCGCGAGCCCGGCGATGTGCCTGTCAGCGAAAAGAAACTGGCCCCCGAAGAGGTGTCCGGTGAACTGGCACGCTTCGAGAAGGCGGTGGAGAAGGCGCGCCGCCAGTTGCGCAAACTGCGCCAGCGCGCCACCAGTTTCCACGGCTCCTCGGCCGAAGAGCTGGGCTATCTGCTGGAGGCCCACGACCAGATGCTGCAGTCCGGCCACCTGCACAGCGGCGTGGCCCGGCGCATCGAGCAGGAGCAGGTCAATGCCGAAGCCGCCGTGGCCACCGAGATCGAGGAGATTGCCGGGACCTTCAATGCCATGGAGGATCCCTACCTGCGCAGCCGCGGCAGTGAGGTGCAGCACGTGGGCCAGCGCATCCTGCGCAACCTGACCGACCGCTATTTCCAGAGTTATGACAGCCTGCCACGCAACTCCATCATCGTGGCCGAAGAGATCACGCCCGCCGACACGGCCCTGATGAACCCGGCCCGCATCGGCGGTTTCGCCGCCGTCCTGGGCGGGGCCGAGGGACACACCGCCATCATGGCGCGCGCACTGGGCCTGCCTGCCGTGCTGGGCGTCTCGGACCTCTTGACCGGAATCGCACCAGGCACCCCGGCCATTCTTGACGGCGAGGAAGGGCGGATCTTCCTGAACCCCAGTCCCGAGCGCCTGGCTTTCTATCAGGAACGGCGCAAGGAGCAGGCTGCCGCCGTCCGCGCCCTGTCCGGCATACGCAACCTGCCGGCGGAAACGCTGGACGGGACACAGTTGACCCTGCAGGCCAACCTGGAGCTGCCGTCCGAGATTCCCCAGGCCCGCGATGTGGGGGCCGAGGGTATCGGCCTTCTGCGCACGGAATTCCTCTTCATGAACCGCGAGGACCTGCCGGGCGAGGCGGAACAGACCCGCCTGCTGCAGCAGATTGTCTCAGACATGACGCCCCTGCCGGTGACGATCCGCACCCTGGACGTGGGCGGCGAGAAGCTGGCCCCCTCGCTGGGGCAGCATATCGGCACCTCGCCCAACCCTGCCATGGGCCTGCGTGCCATCCGCCTGTCCCTGAAGATGCCCGAGCTGCTGCGCACCCAGTTCTCGGCCATTCTCAGGGCCTCTGTCAGCGGACCCGTACGCATACTGCTGCCCATGATCTCCTCGACGGACCAGGTGGTCGAGGCGCGCGGCATCCTGCAGGAGGTGGCGGCCGACCTGCGCGCAGAGGGCGTGAATCTGCCCGACCCGCTGCCACCGTTGGGCGTAATGATCGAGGTGCCGGGCGCCGCACTGGCCGCCGACGCGCTGGCCGAGGTATCGGACTTCTTTGCCATCGGCACCAACGACCTGATCTCCTACACCCTGGCCATCGACCGGGGCGAGGAACGCGTGGCCAACCTCTACGACCCGCTGCATGCCGGCGTGCTGCGCCTGATCCACCAGGCCATCACCGCGGCCGGCAAGTGGGGCCGGCCGGTCTCGGTTTGCGGCGAGATGGCCGCCGATCCGCGCTATACCGGTCTTTTCCTGGGGCTGGGCGTGCGCGAGCTTTCCATGGGCCCCAAGGCCCTGCCGCGCGTGAAGGCACGCACGCGCTCGCTACACCTCTCGGCGACAGAAAAACTGGCAGAGGACATCCTGGCCGAACGGGACCGCGCCGAGGTTTCGCGCCGGCTGGATCGCTTCCTGGAAGAGCTTCAGGCCGACTGAGCCTTTTCACGCCCCTCGGATTCACGCCCTTCGGCTGTTTCCTCTGAGTCGTCCGAAGCGGCCTGCGTGTCGGTCTCTTGGGGCGTTTCCCCCGGCGTATCCTCCGGCGTGTCCTCGCTGAACTCGCCCTCCTGGATCTGCTCGATCTCCACAGGCGGTGTGCCGATCAGGTTCATCGAACTGTGACGCGGCGAACGCCAGAGCAGCGTGTCGAAGGCATTGCAGACCCCGCAGTGCGCGTTCCACTTGCCCGAGATCGCACCGCAGTTGCCACAGATCCATGCGGGATCGGGATTGGCATCCTCGGCCCTGCGCAGCCACTCCGCGGCCTTCTCGGAATCCCCGTTTTCGTGCTCCTCCAGCGTGGCCATCATGCGGAAGACCCGCTGTTCCGGCGTGCTTTCGAGCAGCTTCTTCAGATGATAGCGCGCCTCGCCCCAGAGCTCGGCGTCCAGGTTCACCTGAGCCAGCGCAATCCGGCTTTCCGGATGGTCCGGATGGCTGTGTGTCAGGCGCTCGATGCGCTTGATCCGCTCATAGGGCTTGTCGGCCAGGCCCGGCTCCTCAAGGTAGACCTCGACCATGCCCGGATGCGGCTGCTCCCGCCAGCCCTGCTCCAGCAGCTTGCGCGCCCGCCGCATGCGGCCCTTCTGCTGGTCCAGGCGCGCGGCCATCAGGATGGCCGGCACGAAGCCGCGTTCCAGCTTCAGGGCGCTGGCCAGGTGCCCGCGCGCCCTAGCCGTATCGCCCGCGGCCTCGTCCGCCTCGGCGGCCTCCACCAGCACCACGGCACGCTTGCGGTTGGCCTCGGGCCGGGGCAGCAGGTGCTGCTTCTCGATTTCGCGCATGGTTTCCTCGGCGCGATCCAGGTCGCCGGTGCGCTCGCTCAGCTCGAACAGGCCGTTCAGGACCCAGGGGGTCTGGGGGCGCAGGTTGCGCGCCCGCTCCAGGTACCTGCGGGCGGCTTCCTCGTCGCCGTCGCGCATGGCCTGCAGGAACAGGCCGCGCAAACCCAGGAAGCGCGTCTCGCGATACTCCAGCATTTCCGTGAAGCGTTCCTTGGCCGTGGGTTCGTCGTTGTCCAGTTGGGCCGCCTGGGCCTCAAGCAGGCGCACCAGCGGCGGCTCGTCCAGCAAGTTGCTGGCCCGGCCGGCCCACTTGTTGGCCTGGGGCGCATCGCCGGCGGCAACCGCCACCAGCCCGTTGGTAAGCGCCTCGTAGCCCTTGCGACGGCGACTGCGCTGACGCGCGCGTCCCAGGGACCGGGGCGCCCCACGCAGGGCCCGCCAGAAACGATAGGCAAGCGCACCAACCACGACCAGGATGAAGATCGCGGCCAGCAACAGGCCAACCGTGGTGTCCACGCGATAGCCAATCCATTCGATGGAGACGGCGCCGGGCCGCTCCGCCAGCCAGACGGCGATGGCGACCAGGATCGCCAGCTTGATGAAGAAGAAGATGCCGCGCCACATCAGCTGTCACTCCCGTCCTGGGCGCCCGCGTCCTGGGAGCCCGTGCCTTGAGAGCCCGTATCTTGAGAGCCTGATTCCTGCGTACCCGAGTCCTCTCCAGCCGGTGGCTCAGAAGACTCATAGACGCTCTGTCCCAGCGCCTTCAGGGCCTGCTCGGCCTGCAGGCGCTTCCTGGCCTGGGCCAACCAGTTGGACGCCGCCTCGGCCGGCGGCCCTTGCAGCGCCTCCAGCTCCTGGACAGCAGCCGCCAGCTGATCTTCCTCCAGGCGCCGCTCAGCGCGCGCCACGATGGCTTCAGCGTCGTCGCCACTGCGCTCACCGACCGGACGCACCGTCACCAGGGCGGAGGCACGGTTCCATATCTCTTCGGCCCAGCTGTCGGCCCGGCTCTCGCGCGCCTGCTGCACGATCTCGCGTGCGGTTGCGGGAAAGCTTCGTTTCAGCTCCGCCAGTGAAGGCACGCCCTGTTCGGCGCTGTCGGCAAGCTGCTCCAGCGGTTCGGCAATCCGGGAGTCCGCGCCTTCCTGGCGCCGCACCGACGCCAGCTCGTTCGCGTAGGGCCGGGCCTGCAGCACGGCATCGCGCAGCTGGCCGACGGCGAAGGCGGCGGCCGTCCGGGATTCCGCGCGGGTGCGAATCTGCGAGGCTGCGTCCGACATCTGGCTCAGCTGATCCTCCAGCTTGCCCATCTGCTCCTGCCAGACCTCGCCGCCCGGCAGGTTGCCGGAAATCTCGTCAAGCCGGCCCGAAAGCTGGCCGACCTGGTCGTTGAGGCTGTCCAGGCTGTCCTGCTCCTGCCCAGCCGTGCGGCCGACCTGCTCGACCTGACTGGCCAGCTCCGCCATCCGCTCGTCCAGGCCTTCAAGCTGCGTCTGCAGGGGCTTCAGGTCATCCTGGGTCAGCCCGCTATTGTTGCCTTGCAGCTGCTCCAGTTTGCCATCGATGGCCTGCAGGCGTTCGGCCGTCTGCTGGCCCGAGCTGGCCGCATCGGAATCCACCAGCGGCAACCAGGCGTCGCGCGTCAGAACCGCACCCCCGGCCCCGATGACAAGCAGGACGGCGCCGGCCACCAGCGCCGGGGCCGCGCTGCGGCGCGGCGCAGCCTGTGACTGTGCGGACTCAGCGCTCTCGCTGCGGGGGGCGGCGGGTTCACGCGTGCGCCAGACATCCTCGGTGGTGCGCGGGGCTTCCGTGGCGCTCGTGGTCTTTTCGTCCCCCTTGGCACTCGCTGCAGAGTCAGCGCCGGCTTCGCCGGCAGCGGCTGCCTGGGGCCGGTCCTCTCCGCTGGCGCGGGTCAGTTCGGCCTCGTCCAGCTCGATTTCGTGCTTCTCGGCCGCCGCACGGATCTCGTCGTGGCGCGACAGGGGAATATGGGCGCGGTTCTTCCAGCCCTGAACGGTGGAGACGGCCAGCCCCATCTTCGAGGCCATCGGCCGCAGCCCGCCGAAACGTGCGATGACGGCCTCGGCCGAATTGCTGGTGTCCTCGGGGTTGCGCGGTGTCTCGCCCTCGCCGTTATCCTCGGTCATCTGCTTCCTTTCCCGCTTTCCTGTTCACCCGTTCCGGGGTCCATCCCATCGATCAGGGCCAGCATGGCCGCCTGATTCGGCTTCTCCGCCGTATGCACGGCCTGCCAGAAGCTGCCGGCCGCAGCCGCCACTGCCGGACTGAGACAGAAGGCCTGCAGGCCCGCGCAGGCGGAGGCCAACTCCTCCTGCTTAACCAGTCTAGCAAAGGTCTCCGCCGTACGGGGAGAGAAAAGAAGTACAGCATTCAGAGTACCGCCCCGCAAGAGCCCTGATGTCGCGGGCGAAAGCGCACGGGCGGCGCGCGCCTCGTACAGCACCACGCGGCGCAGGTCGTATCCCGCCGCTTCCAGCCGTGCGCCCAGGGCACCGGCCACGTCACGGCCCGAGGGATGCAGCAGGGCGCCAGCCGCGGGATCGACCTGGCGCTGAATCAGGGCGGCCAGCTTGACCGCATCGCCGTCAGCCGATTGCACCTCGGCAAAACCGGCCTGGCGCGCGGCCTCGGCACTGGCCGGGCCCACCGCATAGACCGGCAGGTCCCGGCGCGGGCAGGCCTCCAGATAGGCGCGCAGGCCGTTGCGGCTGGTGATCACCAGCCCCTGCACCCCCTCCAGGTCGAGGGCGGCCCTTTCGCGCGGCTGGATCTCCAGCAGCGGCTCCAGCCAGACCTGGTGCCCCCGAGCCTCGAGCGCCGCCAGGGTTTCCTCTGCGTCCGCGCGCGGCCGGGTCAGGAGAAGATGCATGTCAGAACAGGTCCTTCAGGGCCTCGAAGAAGGCCTCGCCCGCCGCCGTGCGCAGTTCCTGGCCCACCGCGCGGCCGATCTCCTCGGCCTGGTCGGCCGGTCCCCGGCGCTCGGCCCGGTTCAGGGCGCTGCCGTCGGGCTCGGCCACCAGGGCGCGCAGGTGCAGCTCACCCCCTGCCGTCAGCTCGGCCAGGGCTGCGATCGGCGTACGGCAGGAGCCCTCCAGGACGTCCAGGCAGGCCCGTTCCGCGCCCACGCGGAGGGAGGTTTCCCCGTGGTCGATCGCTCGTACGTACTCCAACGTACGCGCATCTTCGCGTCGGCATTCCAGGCCGATGGCGCCCTGGCCGGCCGCCGGCAGCATCTCCTCGACGGGCAGCACCGCCTGCAGCAGGTCCTCGCGCCCCAGGCGCTTCAGCCCGGCCAGCGCCAGCAGGGTGGCATCAACCTGCCCCTCGCCCAGCTTGCGCAGGCGCGACTGCACGTTGCCGCGGAAGTTGACCACCTCCAGGTCCGGGCGCGCATGGCGAATCTGGGACTGGCGGCGCAGCGAGGCCGAGCCCACCCGGGCGCCGTGGGGCAGGTCGGCCAGCGAGGCGCCATGCGGCGAGAAGAAGGCATCGCGCGGATCCTCGCGCTCCAGGACGGCTGCGATGGTATAATCGTCCGGCAGCCAGGTGGGTACATCCTTCATGGAGTGCACCGCCGCATCGATCCGGCCGTCGCCCAGAGCCTCCTCGATTTCCTTGACGAACAGGCCCTTGCCGCCGATCTCCGCCAGCGGCCGGTCCAGCACCCGGTCGCCGGTGGTCTTGATGATCACGATCTCGATGGCGTCCTCGGCCCGCAGGTCGGGATGGGCCGCAGCCAGCAGGCGCCGGGCCTCCTCGGCCTGTGCCAACGCCAGGGGGCTGCCGCGTGTTCCCAGTTTCAGAAGAGGCATGCCGTTGTGTCTTTCCCCGCAAATTCTGCAAATAATATCCGGGATGGGCTTTCGCTTGCCCCGGGGCATTGCCAGTTATAGGCATAGCTGAGCACGGGGATAAAGACCTTGGGGGATAAAGGCCTGTAGGCCCTCGCGCGCACGCGCAATTTGATGAGACGAGACGCATGCTGGTACTGGGCATCGAAACCTCCTGTGACGAGACGGCGGCCGCCGTGGTCCGCGACGACCGGACCATCGTGGCCCACAAGGTGCTGTCCCAGATCACCGAGCACCAGGCCTTCGGCGGCGTGGTGCCCGAGATTGCGGCGCGCAGCCACCTGGAGCATCTCGACCGCCTGATCGCCGCCACCATGGACGAGGCAGAGCTGACATTCCGCGATCTGGACGGCGTGGCCGCCACTTCCGGCCCCGGCCTGATCGGCGGCGTCCTGGTGGGCGTCATGACGGCCAAGGCTCTGGCGGCGGTCAACGACCTGCCCTTCCTGGCCGTCAACCACCTGGAGGGCCACGCCCTGACGGTGCGGCTGAGCGACGATGTGGATTTCCCCTACCTGCTGCTGCTGGTCTCGGGCGGGCACTGCCAGCTGCTGGCCGTGGACGGCGTGGGCCGCTACCAGCGCTATGGCGGCACGGTGGACGACGCCGCCGGCGAGGCCTTCGACAAGTCGGCCAAGCTGCTTGACCTGGGCTATCCGGGCGGGCCGGCCCTGGAGCAGGCGGCAAAGCAGGGGGACGCCGGCCGCTTCGCCCTGCCCCGGCCCATGAAGGGCCGTCCCGGCTGCGACTTTTCCTTTTCCGGCCTGAAGACCGCGGTGCGACAGGCGCTGTCCGAGATCGAGGTGCCAAGCCTGCAGGACCGCCGGGACCTGGCCGCCAGCTTCCAGGCCGCCGTGGCCGACATCCTGGAGGACCGCTGCCGCAATGCACTGGCGCGCTTCCGGGCCGAACGCGGACAGCCCGGCCCGCTGGTGGTCGCCGGCGGGGTCGCCGCCAACGCGGCCCTGCGCGCCCGCCTGGACCGCCTGGCCGGCGAAGTGGACACACGGCTGGTGGCGCCGCCGCTCAAGCTCTGCACCGACAATGCCGCCATGATCGCCTGGGCCGGCCTGGAGCGCCTGCGACTTGGAGACTCCGCACCGCTGGACTTTCCCGCCCGGCCGCGCTGGCCGCTGGTGGAGCTGCAGCCCCCCGGCGCGCGCCCCTATCCCGGAGCGCCCCCTGTCCCGGAGCGGCAGGATGCATAGCCAGGACGCATAAATCGAGGCGCATAGGAGGAGACCCACCATGCTGCACAACATCGCCGTTCTGGGCGCCGGCGCCTGGGGCACCGCCCTGGCCCAGATCGCCGCACTTGCCGGCGGACAGGTCACGCTCTGGGCCCGCGACGCCGAGCTGGCCGAAACGATCAACAGCCGCCAGGAGAACCCGCGCCACCTGCCCGGCATCGCGCTGAACGCGGCCGTGCGCGCCAGCAGCGACCTGGACGCTTGCCTGGACTCGGCGCAGGCCGTCCTGCTGGCCATTCCCGCCCAGGGCCTGCGCGATCTCTGCACCGCGCTGGCCGGCCGGCTGCCCGCCGACTGCCCGCTGGTGATCTGCGCCAAGGGGATCGAGCGCGACAGCGGCAAGCTGCCCAGCCAGGTGGTGGAAGAGACCCTGCCCGGCCAGCCCCTGGCCGTGCTGTCGGGCCCCAGTTTCGCGGAGGAGACCGCGCGCGGCCTGCCCACCGCCGTCACCCTGGCCTGCCGCGACCGCCTGGCCGGCAGCCGCCTGGCCGGTGCCCTGGCGGGCGGCGCCTTCCGCCCCTACCTGTCCGACGATCCCCGCGGGGCCGAGATCGGCGGCGCCTTCAAGAACGTGGTGGCCATCGCCTGCGGCATCGTCGAGGGCCGAGACCTGGGGCAGAACGCGCGCGCCGCCCTGATCAC
The DNA here is from genome assembly GCF_000686045.1 of Fodinicurvata fenggangensis DSM 21160. Classification (GTDB taxonomy): domain Bacteria; phylum Pseudomonadota; class Alphaproteobacteria; order Kiloniellales; family DSM-21159; genus Fodinicurvata; species Fodinicurvata fenggangensis. The sequence goes on along the minus strand of NZ_JMLV01000009.1, from coordinate 14,760 downwards.
CCGGGGCCTGGCCGAGATGGCGCGCCTGGGCACGCACCTGGAGGCCCGGCGCGACACCTTCATGGGGCTGTCGGGCCTGGGCGACCTGACGCTCACCTGCACCAGCCGCGCCTCGCGCAACTATTCCCTGGGCTATGCCTTGGGCCGCGGCGACAGCCTGGAGCACGCCCTGGCCAGCAGGCGGGGCGTAACCGAGGGTGTCTACACCGCCCAGGCGGCCAGCCTGCTCTCGCGCCGCCTGGGCGTGGACCTGCCCATTGCCGGCGCCGTGGACGCCGTGGTCAACGGCGGCGCCGACCTGGACCAGACGATCCAGGCCATGCTGGCCCGCCCGCTGAAGAAGGAAACGGCCTGAATCCCACTGCCGAACGCACCTGGAGTCTTCCCCCTGCCGCAGTGCTGCTGTAGGCTTGCCGACAAAAGATAAGAGATACTAAGCGGAGACTGGCGCATGCTGTTCGCCCTGATCTGTCACGACAAAGCCAACGGCCTTGCCCTGCGCAAGGAAAAGCGGCCGGCGCACCTGTCCTATCTGGAAGGCCACGGCGACCAGCTGGTCTATGCCGGCCCCCTGATGGGCGAGGACGGGCAGACCCCGGCCGGCAGCCTGATCGTCCTGGACGTGCCCGACCGCAACGCGGCCGAGTCCTTTGCCGCCGGCGATCCCTATGCGCGCGCCGGCCTGTTCGAGAACGTCGAGATCCGCGCCACCAAGCGGGTCTTTCCCCACAACTGACCGCCCCCGCCCCGATTGCGGCCGGCCTTCGCTTTACAGCGCGCCCCTCGACGCGCACAAGAGGGAGCGGCCTGCACAAGAGGGCCGGCGGCGCCCATGGGCAGAATTGACAGGAGATCCTGAGCGCGATGGCTTACTGGCTGTTGAAGAGCGAACCCAACACCTGGTCCTGGGACGACCAGGTCCGCGAGAAGCGCACCCACTGGGACGGCGTGCGCAACTACCAGGCCTCGAACAACATGAAGGCCATGAAGGTGGGCGACCTGGCCTTCTTCTATCACTCGGTCAACGAGAAGCGCATTGTCGGCATCGTGCGCGTGGTCAAGGAATACTACCCCGACCACACCGACGAAAGCGGACGCTTCGGCATGGTGGATGTCGAGGCGGTGAAGCCTGTGGAAACCCCGGTCACCCTGCAGCAGATGAAGGAAGACCCGCGCCTGGACGGCCTGGCCCTGATCCGGCAGTCGCGCCTGTCGGTGGTGCCGGTGTCCGAGGAGCACTGGAAGGTCATCTGCGGCCTGGCCGAGACCGAGGCCTGAGCCCAGCCGCCATGGCGCCGGGGCATCTTCCCCCCTCTATCCCCCTCTGCCATCTGGACGAGCTGCCCGACGGCGGCGCGCGCGGTTTCGAGCTGCCCGGCCGGACGGACGGCCTGTCCGTCATCGTCGTCCGCCAGGGCCGGCAACTGCATGGCTATGTCAATTCCTGCCCGCACCTGGGCACGCCGCTCGAGATCTTCCCCGACAAGTTCCTGACGCGCGACGGGCGGCACCTGCTCTGCCACACCCACGGCGCACTCTTCACCCTGGACCGGGGCGCCTGCGTGGCCGGCCCCTGCAAGGGCGACCACCTGCCGCCGGTGCCCCTTGAGCTGCGCGAAGACGGCCAGGTCCTGGCGCAGCCACCGGAAGACTGGGGCTCCTGAAAACCGAGGCCCCTCAAGCTGACGTGTCCTCGGCCGGCACGCTGCGTTCGGGCGGGAAGCTGGCCGTGACCTTGGTGCCTTCGCCCAGCCGGCTGTCCAGCGCCACCTTGCCGCCGTGCATCTCCATCAACTCGCGACAGAGCGGCAGGCCCAGCCCCACGCCTTCGCTGGGGCCGCCGTCGATCTCTCGCTGCACCTGGACGAAGGGCTGGAAGACCCGGGCCGCGTCCGCTTCCGACAGGCCGATGCCGTTGTCGGACACCACCAGGTCCAGCCCGCCGTCGTCCCGCAGCCGCGCCTTCAGCACGGCTTCGCCGCCCGGATGGTTGTACTTAACGGCATTGGACAGCAGGTTGATCGCCACCTGCCGCACCCGCCGCTCGTCACAGCGCAGCAGCGGCAGGCCCGCCGGCACCTCCAGGCGCAGATCGACCTGAGCCGTTCGGGCCCGGGCCTCCAGCAGGCGCAGGCAATCCTGCAGCAGCTCGGGCAGGACCACCTTGCGCTCCACCAGTTCCATCATCCCGGCCTCGACCTTCGACAGGTCCAGGATGTCGTTCAACAGGTTCAGCAACAGGCGCCCGCTGCCGCGGATATCCTCCAGGTAGGCGCGATAGCGCGCATTGCCCAGCGAGCCGTACAGCTCGCTGAGGATCAGTTCGGCAAAGCCGATGATGGCGTTCAGCGGCGTGCGCAGCTCGTGGCTCATCCCGGCCAGGAAACGGCTCTTGGCGCGGTTGGCCTCCTCGGCGCTGCGCCGCGCCTCCATCAGGGCGGCCTCGGCGGCGCGCTCGTCGGTTATCTCGCGGACCGAGCCTTCGTAGTAGAGCGGCGCGCCGTCAGCCGCGCGCACCAGGTGGGCGTTCTCGCTCACCCAGATGCGCTCGCGGGTCCGGTGGCGATAGACCTCGGAGACAAAGTTGACGACCTCGTCGTTCTCCTCCATCAGGCGCTTGAACTCGTCGCGTCGGCCCGGCTCCACATACCACTCCTCGGCGATGTCGCCGACGGCGGCCAGCAGCTCCTCCTCGCTGTCATAGCCGTTCAGCCGCACCAGCGCCGGGTTGGCGCGCAGCTGCTGCCCCTCCAGCGAGCTGCGATAGATGCCCTCGCGCGCATGCTCGAACAGGCTGCGATAGCTGGCCTCGGCCACGCGCAGGCGCTGCATGGCTTCGATCTGCTGTGTGACGTCCTCGAAGGATCCGACGAAATAGTCTGCATCCCCGTCCTTGCCCGGCATCATGCGCGCGGCCTGGCGCACCCATCTCACGGCACCGTCGCGCCGGCGCACCTGACAGACCGTGGAGTCCATCTTTCCCCGGCTTTCCAGGGTTTTCACCATCATCTCGCGCCAGTTCGGGTCCAGGTAAAGCTGTCCGGTGGTGAAGCGGCATTCGGCGCAGAGCTGTTCGGGCGAGTCATAGCCCAGGATATCGGCCAGGGCCTGGTTCACCATCAGGAAGCGCCCGTCGCGCGAGCTGCGGTAGAGGCCGACCTGCGCCGTTTCGAAGATGGCGCGATAGCTCTCCTCCTCCAGGCCCCAGTCGCGGCCCGCTCCGCCATCATAAGCGACCCCGCCATCATAGCCAGTGCCGCCGTCCTCCTGGACTGCCGCCTCCTGGCCCGACCCTGCGCCCGGTCCTGCACCCGAGCCCTGATTGTCCGCGGACCCGCTCATCGACACCCCGATTCCCTCAGCTCTTGTGGAGGGCCATGATACATGCCTGACCCGCCTTCTGGAACATTGACGAAGACCCCCTACCTGCACTAGGTATAGCCGCCTTCCCGATGCAGCCGACGTAGCTCAGGGGTAGAGCAACTGATTCGTAATCAGTAGGTCGAGTGTTCGAATCACTCCGTCGGCACCATTTTCCTTTTATTTCAATTGGTTAATATAAATGACCTCATCCTGAGGCGCGAGCGTGAGCGAGCCTAGAAGGATCTGGGCCAGACAGTTCCGCTGGCCTTCCCCCAGCCCCAACCGCCTGTGCCAACGTGCTTCGAGGCACGACCTGACGGTCGCGCGACTCAGCATGAGGCTGGTATGTAACTAACTAAAATAAAAGAAAAACCTCAGCCTGAGGTGCGGAGCGAAGCGGAGCCTCGAAGGGCCCTACCCCGCCGCCGCTTCCGTCTTCGCTGCGGCGGCCGGCTTCACCAGCTTGCCGCCGTCCAGGTGGTGGACGACGTCGGCGACGTTGGTCCAGCTGGGGCGGTGGGAGATGGCGATGATGGTGACTTCGCCGCTGAGGTCCTTCATGGTCTGGCAGATTTCCGCCTCGGTCTTTTCATCGAGTGCGCTGGTGACCTCGTCGAGGATCAGCAGCCTGGGCTTGTGCACCAGAGCGCGGGCGATGGCGATGCGCTGGCGCTGGCCGCCCGACAACTTGCCACCTCGCTCGCCCACCTCGGTGTGAATGCCCTGGGGCATTTCCGAGACAAACTCCCACGCCCCGGCGGCCTTCAGCGCCTCGACGGCCATCTCCTCGGTCAGATCGGGTTCCATCAGGGTGATGTTGGCCAGGATGCTCTCGGTGAACAGTCCCAGATCCTGGGGCACATAGCCGATCATGCGGCGCCAGGCGACCAGATCCACTTCCTCCAGTGGCGTCTCGTCGATCAGGATCTGTCCCTTGCGGGGATAGTAGAAGCCCAGCAGCAGGTCCAGCACCGTGGATTTTCCGGCGCCTGACGGCCCTGTCAGGACGGAGAGTTGGCGCGCCGGGAACTCGAGGGACAGGTTGCGCAGCACGGGCCTGGCCTTGCCCTGGCGTTTGAGCCGCTTCTTGCTCTTAGCGCCGACGTTATCCGCGTAGTTGAAGAAAACACCATCGAAACGAACGCCCTGCTCCAGCCTGGGCGAAATTTCACCGCCGCGGTTCTCGGCCTGTTCCGCCGATTCATCCAGCATCTGGTGCAGGGTCTCATAGGCCCCCTGCAAAATGACCACCTGCTGCATCTGCTCCTGCAGCTTGTTGATGGTCTTGACCGTGCGCTGCAGGATCACGCCCATAACCAGCAACTGGGCGATGGGTGTGGCGAAAATCTCGATCAGGATATAAAAACCGCCGGCCAGGCAGACCACCAGCAATGGCTCCTGCGAGTTGGACAGCTTCTCCTTCACCATCACCTTTTTCCGCATGACTCTGCGCATCTTCGAGATCGAGGCGTTGATCAGGTTGGCGTAAGGCTCCTGCCGCTCCATGGCCTTCAGGGGCTTCATGCCCAGGAAGGCATCGGACAGGATAGCGGAAAGGGCATTGGTCTGACCGGCATCGTCGCGGCCGACGTTCTTAGCCTCCTTCACGAAGCGATGTAGAGCCACGGTGATGATGGCGCCAATGACCAGGGAGATGATCGCCAGTTTCCAGGACACGAAGAAAGCCACGATCAGATAGACGGCCGTCTGCAGGACATTCGACAGCATGTTGGCCGAAAGCTGGAAGGCACTGCCAGCGCGCAGGCAGATCATGCTGATGGTCTGGGCCAGCTTGCCCAGGGATTGGTCCGCCAGGAAGGCCCAGCGTGCATTCAACAGGTTGGACAAAAGGCGGCGGCGAAGGCTCGTGGTGATGTCGGCCACCACATAGCCGACGTAGCGCATGGCCAGCAGGTTGATCAGCGACTTGGAAGAAATCCCTGTTACGACGATCAGCAGCAGGATTTCCAGGTTCGGCTCGACCCCCAGGGCGCGAATGGCCTCAAGGATGTACTGGCTTGCCGCCGAGGGTTCCTCGTTCGCAGAGTCGCTGACCACGGCGATCAGGGGCACCAGGCCGGCGATGCCGATGCCCTGGACGATGTTGCCCAGCAACAGGCAAGCCAGGACCATCCATTTCTTGTGCCCCTCGGCCGAAAAGAAGATGCGCCAGACTGTTTTCATCAATTGCTAGGTATAGGAAAGGCTTCGGCGATGCAATCTAACAACCGGTGTGCCCCAGAAAGCCTCACATTTGAAAATAGACAAACTGTTTTCGCAGCTATGTAAGCCTATGGAGGACCAGAGTCACCCTGTAAAGGGGTTATTGAGATGAAAGCACGCACTCAACCCAACAGATTTTACATGAATACCCGGGCTTGCGTCAGAAATATAACACAGCAATATCGCCGGCGATGATGCGCCGGCTTTGTTAAACTTCCCCAACAGTAACAAATCGTAACAGCTTGTGATTGAAACAAGCTTGTGAACCACGGCGCCATGAGGTTAACTCTTGAAACAGAATGCAAGTGAATCGTGCAGGGTATGACAGAGAATATTTGGGATATCTCGGTGGTCATCCCCACCTGTGACCGGCCCTTGTGGGTACAACGTGCGTTGAGATCCGTGCGGGCGCAAACGCATGTGCCGCGCGAAATCATCGTGGTGGACAATGGCATAACGCCGGTTCCACCCGAGACCTTGCCCCAGGGCGTCACGTTGCTGCGCCTGGCACCGCGCGTCGGCGTGAGTTCCGCACGCAATGCCGGGGCGGATCGGGCCACTGGCGAATTTGTTGCATTCCTGGACGACGACGACGAGTGGGCACCGAATTACCTGGCACAGATGGCCTTGGCCTTTCAGGCAGCAGAGGCCCCATCCGACCTGCTGATCGGGCGCAAGGATGCCATAACAGAAGGTGAAGGCGTACATACCACGGAATCCTGTCTTTACAGCACCGAGGATCTGTTGTCCGAGCTGTTGGTCCACAATCCCGGTATCGGGGGCCAGAACATCGTCGTGCGCCGCGCCGCCTTCCTGGCTGTGGGCGGTTTCGATCCGGCGTTGCAGGTTTCCGAAGATCGTGCCCTGGCCATCGATTTCTTGCAGCAGGGCAAGCGCTTGTTGCCCGTCCCGCACGCCGTCGTCACGCTGCATCGCGGACGCAACGATCACCTGAGCAAAAGCCCAGCAATGCTGGAGGGCACACGGCTTTTCTATCGCAAGTACCGGCCCTTGATGGACAGACGTGCCCGGCTTCTGAATCGTTCGAAAATCCTGGGCTTGAGCGCCGCACAGAACCGTCAATGCAACTGGCTCCTGTCCAAGGTACAACGGCTCTGCTCACGTTTTCTCAAGCATCTGGCCGAGCGCGAAGAGCAGCCCCAGCCAATCCGCCAGCCAGAAGCAACGCCGGTTTTCGAAGAAGAAGGCGAGACGCTAACCACTCCCGTCCCGCAGGCGCGCCCCGCAAAAAGCCGATTGGGGAGCGGGACTTGATATGAGCGCCAGTGCCTGTGAGTTGATGAGGAAGCAGAAATATACAACGCCTGAAGATGGCAGCGGAAAGTCGCTTGCCCTTCATTGGTGTAGTCCTTTATTCTTCGCATATGGTTTGGGGGCACATTCCTGTAACTGAAGAAAATTGAATCGCTTTGCACCTGTTGCGGATTGGCCCGCACAGTTGGGGCGACTGTCGAATTTTGGGATAAACGGGTTGAGAAAAAATATTGTGGATATATCGAAACCATTTTCAGCTTCACGATCCATTCGGACGCAGAAAATCGAAGTGGGGATAGCGTGAACCAGGCCTTTTTCAGCGACAAGCGCGTTGTGGTTACCGGCGCCAGTGGCACCGTGGGCAAGAAACTGATCCAGCACCTGGTGGAGGACTATGCCGTAGGCTCGCTCATCGGCCTCGACAACAACGAATCAGAGCTGTTCTTCTGTGACCAGGACTATAGCGATCACCCCAACGTTCATTTCTTCCTGGCCGACATGCGCGATGCGGCCAAGTTGCGGACCAAGTTCGCCGAAGCGGATATCGTCTTCCATGCCGCCGCGCTGAAGCACGTGATCCTGTGCGAGCATTCCCCCTTCGATGCCGTGCAGACGAATATCCTGGGCATCCAGAACGTGATCGAGGCGGCCAAGGATTGCGACGTCCAAACGGTGATCTTCACCTCCTCTGACAAGGCTGTTAACCCCACCAACGTCATGGGGTCGTCCAAGCTGATGGGCGAGCGGCTGATCACCGCAGCCAACAGCACACGGCGCAATCACAAGCCGGTCTTTGCCTCCACGCGTTTCGGCAATGTCCTGGGCTCGCGCGGATCGGTCATTCCCATATTCCGCGAGCAGATCCGCAAGGGCGGCCCCATCACCCTGACCGACCCGGACATGACCCGCTTCATCATGAGCATCGACGAGGCCACGCGCCTGGTGATTGATTCCGCCGTCCTGGCACAGGGGGGCGAGGTTTTCGTGACCAAGATGCCGGTCATCCGCATCCAGGACCTGGCCGAGGTCATGATCCGCGAACTGGCGCCGCGCTATGGCCACCCCCCCGATGCCATCAAGATCCAGGTCATCGGCGCCAAGTCGGGCGAGAAGCTGTACGAAGAGCTGATGAATTCCGAAGAGATGCGTCGGACGGTGGAGCTGTCCAATTACTTCTCGGTCCTGCCGGCCTTCCGCTCCATCTATCAGGACATCGCTTATGACTATCCCGACGTTGTTTCCTGGGAGATCGACAATCCTTACAATTCCGCCAATGAGGCACCGCTGGACCAGGATGCGCTGCGCCGCTTCCTGTTCGACAATGACCTGATGTTCGAATCCGAGTCCGAGGCCGCATAAGGCAAAGCCAACAACTAAGAGGAGCAAGGTTTGCATATTCTGATACTCGGCGGTGACGGTTACCTGGGCTGGCCCACGGCCATGTACTTCTCGCGACAGGGGCACCAGGTGACGGTGGTCGACAACTACCTGCGCCGAAATGCCTGTACCGAACTGGACGTCGGCATGCTCTATACGGTGCCCAGCCTGCAGCAGCGCGCGCGGCTGTGGCACGAGAAGACGGGCCGCGAGATCAAGGTGGTGATTGGCGACCTTTCGGATCCTGAAGTCATGCGCAGCCTGTTCGACGGGCGCGTCACTTATGACAGGGCGGTCGACCCCTCTTTCACCGGCATCCCCGAGACGGTGATCCACTATGCCGAACAGCCGTCGGCCCCCTATTCCCTGTTGAACCACAAGGCGGCCAACCTGACGGTTTCCAACAACCTGTTGGTCACCAACAACCTGATGTTCGCGCTTAAGGACTTCGCGCGCGACACCCATGTGGTGCACATCGGCACCATGGGGGAATACGGCACCCCGAACATCGATATCGAGGAAGGCTGGCTTGAGGTTGAGCACAAGGGTCGCAAGGACACCTTCCTTTTCCCGCGGCAGGCCAGCTCGCTCTATCACACCACCAAGATTATGGACACCGACCTGATGTGGTTCGCCGTGCGCACCTGGGGCCTGCGCATCACCGACCTGATGCAGGGGCCGGTCTATGGTTTGGAAACGAACGAGACCGAGGGTGACGAGCGCCTCTATCCCATCTTCAATTACGACGAGATCTTCGGCACCATCGTGAACCGCTTCATCACCCAGGCGGTGGTGGGCTATCCCCTGACGGTCTATGGCCGCGGCGGCCAGACGCGGGGATACCTGAACATCAACGACACGCTGCAGTGTGTGGACAAGTCGGTGGAAACCCCGGCCAAGAGCGGCGAGCTACGGATCTTCAACCAGATCATGGAGACCTTCAGCGTGATGGAACTGGCCGAGATGACCCGGCGTGTGGGCGCGAAGCTGGGCTATGATGTAACCATCGAGCATCTGGAGAACCCCCGCAAGGAAGCGGAGGAGCATTATTATAACCCGACGTACCAGGGCTTGACCGGCATTGGCGTGGAACCCCATTATCTCACCGACGAGGTGATGGAGGGCATGTTCCGAGTTGTCGACCGCTATAGCGACAATATCAGGAAAGAGGTCATCTTTCGGGGAGTAAAGTGGGGAGCTTAAAAGAAATAACGATGTATAATACACAGAATAATACAATAACATTTCATTGTGGTAAGGGAGAGCTATTTGAATTATCTTTGTTTATAACCCAACATAACGTAAAATATCCTAATATTCAGAAAGCGCCCCTTCGAATAAAGTTTTACGACAATGAAGGGAACAAAATTCCAAATTCTGCTCATGTAGTTGGAAAAGATTACTATAAAAAAATAGGAGCAGTGCTTTTACCAGAAGATATATTAGAGCATTGCCCATATGAAATAATCTCCAGCTTGTTTATAATAAGCCCCCCTCCATATGCAAATATGGCAGTTATACACTTTGATAATTCAGTATTCTTAAAAAGATACTCTCTAGAAGAAATAAATTTAAATATATTTAATAATACAGCATACATAAAGAAAAAGTATAATAGAATTATTGATTTACAATATAATCTAGTAAGAAAATTAATTAAATTACATTATAAAAAAGAATATTACAAAAAGCAAAAATCTAATATGAAATATATATATAATGATATAAAGAGCAATACAAATAAACTATTGCAAAATTTTTATTTGAAAAAAAGAAACATAAATACAACATACTACAGAGTGCTCGATTTTAATTACAGTATGATTGAAGAAAATATCGATGCATTATTTCTAGGCTCAGACAGGTTATACTACCACTTGAAAGATTCAATTAGAGTTAAACCAATTAGTAAAATAGATATAGAATATCTGAAATTTTGCTCAATAAAGAATATAATAATTGAACTAAATTATATAAATCATGCCGGGAGAAATTTATTTGTAGAGGACTATATAGATAATACTGAAAATGTATATTATGAAGAAATAATTAATATACTAAAAGAACATGGTGTAAATACAATATTAATAAAATCCATCAATGGTAATGATAATAATACAAAATATTTTGATTTTAATTATAAAAGCCTTGACTATATATGTAATTATAAAAAAATCACTCCGGTAAGAGAAAGCGATTATGAAGAAGTATTCTTATATCCAAATGCATCAGATTTATTTGAATTTAATGAAAACATTGAGTTATTGGATTGCATCCCAAAAGATAATTTAATAATAACTGACAATAAATATCGTTTTTCTGAGAGTGCTTTTCATAAGTATATATCAAGCAACCAAATAATAGTAGATTGCGATGGGTATGAGCACTATAAAACTTTGCTTAAAAAAGCACAGTTTGTAATTATAACAGAATATACACTAAAGAGCAAAGGAAGTATTATTGAAATAGTAATAGATTCTATTGCAGCTGGATCATTGCCTATATATATAGGCAATGAGGAATACATAAGAGAGTTTTCTCAGTTAGTATTTTGTATACCAGAATTTTCACACTTACCTGGATATATACTTCAATTTAGAAATAATTGGTTTGTCGAAAAAGAATGGCTAAAAAGATACAGAATATTTTTTAATAACAATAAATTTGACAATCTAATTGAAAAACTAGGGGGTAAAACTAATAAAAATAGCCCTCTTGTTAGTATGATAGCTGTAACTAAAAGACCTAAAAATATAAACTATATAATTAATAATTACAGAAAACAGTTATACTTAAATAAAGAATTAATAATAATTAATAATACAAATACTTATATAGATAATACATTCTACGATGAATCAATAATAATATACAACATACAAAAAGAATTTAATATTGGCTATTGTTTAAACTATGCTATTAGAAAATCTAAAGGGGAATATTGGTTTAAAGTTGATGATGATGATTATTATGGAAAGTACTATATAAGTGATATGGTTATGGCTTATATTTATTCAGGCGCTGATGCGATAGGTAAACCTCAATATCTAACCTATTTAGAAGATACAGATATAATAATAGGTAGAAACGCAGGACAAAAATACCGAAAATTCTTAAACGAAGGGGAATACCTTTGTGGAGCTACACTCTCAGGTCGAAAGCAGTCTAATTTACCAGAGTTTTCTCATCGAACTCGAAATGGAAATGATAGTGAATGGGTTAGAAACCTGTACAATCTAGGGTATAATATTTATTTTTCAGATTTTTTAAATTTTGTGGTTCATAGAGCTAAAAATAAATCAGGTCATACGTGGAAAGAAAGTGATCAATCAATAATCCAGAAATCTAATATATCATTCGAAGATATAAGTATAAATATATTGGAGTAAATAAATGAATGGATATCAAATCGTAGGATCGTTAGCAACTTTTCCCAAAAGATTCGAGACTCTTGATAAAGTCTTAAACAGCTTACATCATCAATTTGATATTATATATTTATATATAAACGAATCACCTAAAGTTCCTAATATGATAAGTAAATACAACAATGTAATACCAATATTAGGGAAAGAAAATTATGGTGACATAAGCGCAAACGGTAAGATATTCCCATTAGATAATATAATAAAAAAATCGTATATATTTCTATTGGATGATGATTTTATTTATCCATCAGACTATACAAATAATATAGTACATTTAATTAATAAGTTCCATGGTAAAATTGGGGTTACAGTACATGGTTCTATTACTAGTCCTAATCCCTACTGGTATTATGATAGAACTACAGGATATGGATGGAAGAAGGGCCTGGAGACTCATAAGTTGGTATCATTAATTGGTTCTGGGACTTTTGCATATAGAAATGACAAATTTAAATTATCTTTTTTGGATTTTCCCAAGGAACCAATGGTTGATTTGAAAATATCACAACAAGCATACGAACAAAAAATCCCACTTGTTAGTATTAAAAGGCCTCCTTACTGGATTAATTTTTTAGGTCATGAAGGACTATGGGAAGAGTATAAAAATCAGATAACGCATCATTCGTATTATCTGAGGAGAAATAGATTATGGAATTATAGAGAAAGCATTGAATGCATACTAAAAATAATAAAAGAAATAAATGGAGCATTAGACAGAGAATTGATAGAGCATTATGAACTTGAAGAATCTATTATAAATCATTATCACAATAATAATACACATAAAGATTGGAAAATAAGTGAAAATACTTTGGAAAAAAGAGTAGAATTACTTAATATTATAAATAATGACATAAAATATATTACACATTTATAATATTAAGTAATATAGTTATTTCTTTTAAAAAATTTTTGAGAAACGCAAATAAAATAAATTGGTAAAGAGGAGCTTAAACTCTAATGAATAGTGAAGCTTTTGAAACTAGGCCAGAAATACTAGTGGATTGATTCCAACGTTTGGAACCCTCTGTTACGAGCGGCGATAATGTCGTCGGGATTGGCCTTCCATATGAAAGGTTTTGGATTGTCGGCATTGTATTCGCGTATGAAACGGTTGATGGCGGCCTGGAGGTCAACGAGGGACCGGAAGACACCATTCTTGAGCCGCCGCCTGGAAAGCTTTGCGAAGAAGCCCTCGACGGCATTGAGCCAGGAGCACGAGGTTGGCGTGAAGTGGAAGGTCCAGCGCGGATGGCGCGCGAGCCATTCCTGGACCTTGTCCTTCTTGTGTGCCGCTTAGTTGTCGAGAATGACGTGGATGACCTTGCCCGCTGGAACCTCGTGCTCGATACGGTTGAGGAAACGGATGAACTCCTGATGGCGGTGGCGCTGCATATTCTGAGCAATGACCGATCCGTCCAGCACATTGAGGGCGGCGAACAGGGTGGTCGTGCCATGGCGCTTGTCGTCATGGGTCATGGTGCCGGCATGGCCTTTCTTCATCGGCAGTCCGGGCTGTGTGCGATCCAGTGCCTGGATTTGCGACTTCTCATCGACGGACAGCACCACCGCGTGCGCCGGCGGATCAACATAAAGGCCGACAATCTCGGTGAGTTTATCGGCAAACGCCGGGTCGTTCGACAATTTGAAGCGGCGCCAGCGGTGAGGACTGAGCCCGTGGGCTTTCCAGATCGTCTGCACCGTCGAGGCGGCAACACCGCTCGTCTGTGCCATGGCGCGCAACGTCCAGTGAGTCGCCTCGTGCGGCGGCGGTTCCTGCGTCAGCCGAATGATCTCGGCAACCCGCGCCGCCGGGATCGGTGCCTTGCCGGGCGGCCGGGATCTATCGCGCAGCAAGCCCGCGACACCCGCGTGCATGAAACGCTCCTGCCAACGCCAGACACAGGTCTTGGATTTGCCGGTCTCGGCCATATGATCGCCGAGGTGCCCAGACCATCGTCACTCAGCAGCACAATACGGGCCCTCCAGACGTGTTTCTGAGGGCTCTGCGGGGCCGCAACAATGTCGCACAATCGCTGACGGTCGGCGGCGGACAATGTGAATCTAATACCATCGCGCATCCCCCAGACTCGCACTGCAAAAGAAAAATGGGAATCCCCCGTTCGGACTCTTTTGTTCCGTGCTATCCACTAGCAAACCGAGGTTCAATTCGTTATCGGAAAAGCTGAGTTAGAGGGAATGCCTGAATGGCTATTGGTGTTGAGTTATGCGGTTGCACAACGGACATGTGAGGCATGGCACCAGGATTACACTTAAGTCCGGTAGCATCCTTCTTGGGCAAGCCCTCAATGGAGGTGGCAATTGCCGCCGAGCAGGTATGCCTATTTTAGGTCCAAAAGCTAAAATTCCTCATCACAGGTAGTTCGAACTAGTAGGAAAGATCAAATGTATCTAATTTTTTCTCATGGACGAAGTGGAACAAGTGAACTTCTTAGAGCAATTAGATCTTTTAAAGTAAATATTGAATGGGAACCCTTCAAGAATCGCTCGCAGGCCTTACGTCCTAGAACTTGCAAAGAAGTTGATGCTCGTATAGCGCACATGAGTGATGGATGTGTGAAACATCTTTGGTCTCATTTACCGAATGATCTTAATGACTATATACTTAAGCATTCAGCTTTTTCTGGAAAGGTGGTGCTTTATCGTAAGGATGTCTTTTCTGCCACTATGAGTCTCTTGGTTGCCCGTCAGACAAAGCAATGGCGGTATATTAATGACGATACTCGAGCATTTAGAGTGGACCCCGAGCTTTTTGAGAAAGAAATGCAGAAGCTTGTTTCTCAACAAGACCGTTATAAGAATCATCCTGCTGCCGACCTTAAAGCCTGTCGCGTTTAATTGATTTCATATCCGGCAGCCCTGAAGAAGTTGGTGCATTCCTCCTCGGTGAAGAGGTCGCAGACATGGCCGACGGCCTGCCAGAGTTCGTCGTATGAGCGGGCGGCGGTCTTGCGGATCAGGGTTTTCAACTTTGAGAACGCCATCTCGATGGGATTGAGATCGGGGCTGTAGGGCGGCAGGAACAGGAACCAGGCACCGACATCCCGCAGTGTTTGGGCAGCCTTTGGACTTT